>JAHDLA010000022.1 GCA_018436705.1 Sedimentibacter sp. | reverse complement strand
TTTGGGTTACAAATGTGGCCTTTCAATTACAAAACTTGCATTTCGATTTCAAAAGTTGCGTTTCGTTTACAAATATTTAGTTGTCAATTACAAATACTGCATTTCAATTTACAAAGTGGCTTTTCGCTTTACTATTAAGCTAATGATATTACTCAGTAACGATGCAACAGTAACATCTACAAAATATTCAGTAGACAGCAAAAATGGATCTATCGTAAGCGGACAGTCAACAGTATCCGGAACTTTATCCCTTACTGAAACAGTAGAAGTTCAAACTTTATTAAGTAATTTGACAAAACACGAAAAAGCACAGTGGAAGGTAGTGTATGAAGGAACAACAATTACCAATGAAGTACAGTTTAATGCTGTCTTGGCAAAAGCAGGTACAGAAAAGATTGCTAAAGGAGACATGTTAGTAGTAAAAGCTGAAAATGGAAATATAAAAAAATACACTCTAGCCAAAGTAAAAACTATAGGGCTTTCCCCAGAAGCAGATCAAGAAAATGTGATCAGAACTAACCCTATAATTACGGTTAGATTTAATATGGATGTTGTCCCAGTAACCAACAAAAAAATGAGAATATATGATGCAAGCACAGATACAGAAGTAGCAAACGGATATGTATATTCGTGGTATGAAAATGTTGTTAGGTACAACTTTGATCCTACAGTTTTAGACTATGGTACAAATTACTATATTTTAATTGATGATGGTGCTTTTAAATCTAAGTATAGCAAGACATCGGATGCTTTCGCAGGTATCACTGATAAAACAGAATGGACATTTACAACAGAACTAGACCCAACAAAAGTCACATCTACAGAGTATACAGTAGATGATGATAATGGTTTTATCTCAAGTGGCAGTAACGATATTACTACTCTTAGAAATGTATATACATTCTTATTATCTCTAACAAAGCATAAAGATTCAGAGTGGAAAGTAGTAGTAAAAGGAACAGCAATAAGTAATTCTCAAGAATTTGACGATGCATCAACAATGGGAGATAATGATAAACTAACTAGTGGTGATATATTAGCAGTAAAAGCAGTGGACGGAACAGTTAATACGTATAAAATTATAGCAATACCAACGGTAACATCATTAGAATATATGGTGGATCAATTAAACTTTATAATTAGTGATTCTAATGATATAACAACAAATATAGATTTACAAACCTTCTTAAGCAAACTTATAAAGGATAATAGCAGTACTGATTGGAAGGTGTTTTCAAAAGCAGTAACGATAACAAGTTCAGCAGAATTTGATAGTGCTACTGCAAAGCAAAACACTGATAAATTGGCAAACAATGATAAGTTAGTATTAAGAGCAGAAGATGGTACTTTAAACACTTATACAATCACTGTTGCAGATGGAGAATTGAAAGCTGTTAGTTTTACACCTATCGCTGGTAGTACAAGTGTAGTAAGAACTTTATCCAACATTGAAGTTACCTTCAACATGGATGTAGAAGTATCTACAGGTAGTGCTATTGTTTATAAAGAAAGTGATGATTCAAAAGTAGCAGAAATATCTGTAAAAGATGCTAATATAAGTGTAGTAGATAATGTTGTAACATTTACATTTAGCCCAGCTGTTGAATTAGAATTTAATACACAATACTATATCCAAATAGAAGCTGACAGCTTTATATCAAAAAATGATGCAAATCTAAAATTTAAAGGCATAACTGATAAAACAACATGGACATTTAGAACACAAACAGAATAAACCAACATATGACAAAACAACCATAACATTTAAACCCATAACGTCTGACTTTTGAAAGGTCAGACGTTTTAATTTTAGATATATGAGTTGACTAGTACGGTTATATTAATAAAAGTGAAATATTTAGATAAAGGAGTATTAATATAGCAAGATTGGTTCATTATCATAAAGATTTTCGTGGTATGCTTTTGAAAACAACCCATTGTTTATATGGGATTATTTCAAAAGTAAGGAATAAAAATATGAAAATCAATCGTTTACTTCAAATTATTGTATTATTATTGAATAAGAATAATGTGACAGTGCGATATTTAGCAGAACAGTTTAGCGTTTCAAAAAAAACAATATATAGAGATTTAGAAACTCTTATTACTTCAGAAATTCCGATTTGTTATGGAGATAATCAAAAAGGGCATGTGTACTTGCTAGAGGGATATTCATTAAAATATGCATTCTTGCCTACAAAAAAAAATGAGCGTATGATTTTTGATGTTGAAGCTTTAGGGAAGAATACAAACTTTAATCCGGATACTATGATTCGTGATTATAGTAAAGCATGGCAGTGCTTTATAAGTCATAGAAATTTTGATGAACTAGAGATTAAGAGAGAGGTACGGCAGTCATGGGTAAGATGTCAGCAAAAAGGAGTATCTCTGTATGATATAGATATAGATAATTTAGTTAAACCTGACGAAACATTAAAATATGTTTTGAATTATTTACCCGAATATAGCGAAGAAGGTTTTAAAACATTTAGGTTTATTGTCAAGAATTTAGAGTTAGATATTAGTATTTACGATGCGCATGCTAGGTTAAAATACATCATTAATATTGATCCGATGTATGAAAAATTATATCCTCAAATTGGGTATTTTAAAGATGTTTCAGAACACTTTATTGGAACAAACTCAACCAGTTTGGCAATAGCTGAAAATATGCCTTGTATGGTGATTGGTCCTGAACATTATAAAAAATCTTTTCATGAATTTAGTTGTGTGGCTGCACCTATATATGATGGGATGACTTTAATAGGTACAGTGAATGCTTCCTTTGTTCATACTTCTATTACAACGGATACACTCAACATCATTTATAGTTTAGCTCGTTTGTATGAATCCTTAGTAATTAAGAAAAATAATATGTATTTCAACAAGAAAATGGATGAAGAGCAATTCATTCTTGAAAACAAACCGACTTCTAGAAACATTGAAACCTTTGATACAATTTTAGGAGAATCAAGGCAATGGCAAGCAGTCAAAGACATTGCTCGAAATATATCAAATTTAGATACACCAGTCATTTTAAAGGGAGAAGTTGGCAGCGGCAAGAAAACATTAGCACGCTGTATTCACAATGAAAGTAAGCGACGAAATGCACCATGTATTACGTTTGATTGTAAATCTATTCCCTCTGAACTTATGGAAATAACATTATTTGGATATGAGTCTTTAGTGGACGGTGTACCTAAACAAGAAAAGAAAGGTCTCATTGAACAAGTGACTGGAGGGTCGTTAATTATAGAGCACTTAGATGCACTGCCTGAAGACATTCAAAAGAAATTATATAAGTTTTTGGTGAATGGAAAGATAAGACGCTTAGGTGGCAAAAAACAACTTCATTTTAACGTGCGAATTATTGTATGTCTATCCACAACCGACTATTCCAGTATTTATGAGCCTCTTTTCAATGAGCTTGAATTACTCCAATTGTATATTCCCCCATTAAGGGAGCGAAGAGAAGATATTCGTATTATATCAGAAAAAAGAGTGTCTTCCTTTATAGAAGAGAATGGATTTAAGCAATTTGAGTTGCTTGATATTATGAGGCAGCTTGAACAACAACCGTGGCTAGGCAATGTTGCTGAGTTGTTTAATACACTTGATAAGTTGATTGTGTTAGCTTCTTCATCAGAACAACAAGAGGATCTATATGATTTGTTGAACCAAATAATGATTGCATAAAGAAATTAAAAAACATACTTTAATATTTTTTGATTAAATATCTTCAATTCCCTTTACTGGTATGTAGATATCTACTTCACTATAATTCTCTGTAGCAATAGATGAATCAATATATTCAAAATCAAACTCATTAATCATTTCATAAGTAGAGGTTTCTAGCCATTTTGAGATACATGCTTTTATATCCTTTAAATGCTTCCAGGTAATATATCGAGAATGTATATTACCAATGTATCTGAATACAGCATAATGATGAGGTTCAATAATAAGTACGTCCATCCCTTTTGGAATGACATCTGCATTAGAAACTTCGAGAGAAGGCATATACATATTATATTCAGGGTCATCTTTTTTACGTATGGAGTAGCCAATATATATATCTGAGTTTTTGGGATTTTTGATTTCATCTCTGTGATTAAAAAAGAAGTCTGTACCTACAACAGTTGCTGTATTGTTGATTTTATTTACTGTATGGCTAAAGTAATTTTTTATGCCAACGAGCGTCATTTGTTGTTTAGAGGTAAAGAATGGCTTTGCTATTAAGCCATCTTTCATCTGCGTCAATCGCGTTAGATCAAATTTTTCGGTAACTGTAATCGGTATTTGCCCTTTCCTATAGGCATTTGGCGTGATACTAAATTCTTTTTTAAAAGCCTTTATATATGATTGTTCATAACTAAAGCCATAAGTTTCACAAATATCAATAATTCTACAGTTGGTGTAAATGAGCATATCCAAACTTTCAGCTAGCTTTCTAGCTCTAACATAGTCCATTAAAGGTCGTCCAATAACGGAAGTAATAATTCTATGCAAGTGATATTTTGATAGATTGATATTATTGGCAATATCATCAATAGTGATTTTGTCTTTAATATGTAGTTCGATATAATCAATGGTTTGTACTAAATATAAATAATTAGATTGCATCATACTTATATTACTCCTTGGATTATATTTATAATATATTTCATCTGTACCAACTATATTGATTATTTCTATTATAATATTTTCCAAGTATAATTTAAAGATAATTATTAATTTCTTAATGACTAAGTGTTTTAAATTATTTAACGGTTGTTTTTTAAACGATTGAACACTTAGTGTTCAGAAATGTTCAGAGCGTTCGGAAAATATTGTTTAAAGAAACAAATTATTTTACCTGTTTTATAAATTATTTTTTGTTATTACTAAAAAGTTTTTCGGAGAATATCCTGTTTCTTTTTTGAAGTTCGAATAAAAGGTAGACACACTTCCAAAACCACATTCAAAAACACTATCAACAATAGCTGCTCCTTCAAGCAACATTTCTTTAGCTTTACTTATCCGTACAAAACGCAAATATTCTGCCATTGTTTTTCCATAGGATTGTAAAAATAATTTATTAAGATAGCTTTTGTTCACACCAAGATTTTTAATATGTTTTGTAAGCTTTTCATTGTCGGCGAAATGCGTATCTATAACATCTTTGGCTTTCCTAGTCAATTCCTCCGTTGGGCAAAACTCCAAAAGATCAGGCCGGCATCTTTTACAGGGACGATATCCGGCGTCCATTGCCTGCAGTTTATTATCAAAGAAAACTACATTAGTTTTAAGAGGAGATTTTGATTTGCATGATGGCCTGCAAAAAATCCTTGTAGTTTTAACTGCATAAAAAAATTCACCGTCACTGTCAGCATTATTTTTAATTACCGCTTTCCATTTTTCTTCATTTGTCATAAACTACCCCTTAGTGCTTATCAATATAATCTTGTAATTGTTCATGCCACTTTATAGTGTCATATATCTGCGGTTCAGTTATTTCCATCATTAAAAGATCGATCAAATGTCTAGGTTTTTTCCCTCCAATATGCATTGACTTTACACACGAAACGCAATATACACAAACTTCATGGCAAGGCATTGACTCTGCTCGTTTTTTCATTTTTTCGCGGACCTTTTCAATAGGTATTTTAGGATAAAAATCATCTCCGCAACATATCGATCTTGTACCTGAAAATTCTGCTTCTACAATATTAATGTTCATTTTCTTAAGAAGATTGCGCACTGCATCATGTACTTGTGGCTTTTCACGAATTGGGCAAGGATCATGCACCGACAGCTCTAAACCTTTGTAGTCAGGATAATGAAAGGCATCCAATTTATCAATCACTTCCCATAAAGAAATAGTTGATATACCCTCATATAAGCTTCTAAATCGCCTGTCGCATCCAGCACATACATTGATAATCAGCGAACCTGATTTAAGTTGTGGATTATGACGACAGCATATTTTATGCAATTCAACTTCCCCATAGTTTTTATTCAAGAACTCTATAATTTTATTTTCAACCTCAGGCTTATATATGCTCAAGGCACAGCCTGGATTAAAATACGTTTTCATCATTATACTTCCTCCTGCCTAAATTTACGTTTATCTAAGGTACCATTTATTTACTATTTAATTTTAACAGGAGATAAACAAAAAATCTTCTTGATTTTGAATTTCTAATTTTTTTGTAGCTTTCAATACTTTTCATAGACTTAACGATACTAATTATCCTATGCCTTATTCTCCTAAAAATTTGTTAATGTTTGTAGCTATTGGCACTTCTGAAAATACTATAATAGTTTCTGTTGTTGCATATGAAGATATGTCATTTATGAATTCTTCTATGTTATTTAAAGATTTAACTGATAGTTTAACTAAAAAGCATCCGTCACCAGCAATTCTATAGCACCTTTCACTTCGTTTATATCCCTTAATAAATGTCTTGAATTTTTCATATTGCCCATTTTTCATAGTTACCTTGACTATACAGTCAATAGTCAATCCAAGCTTCTTTTTATTTATTTTAATTGTATACCCTTCAATAACCCCGTCATCTTCGAGTCTCCTTACTCTTTCAGTAACTGATGGCGGTGAAAGATTTATGCGCTTAGATAATTCTCTTATAGATAGCCTGCTATCTTTTTGTAACTCTTGCAAAATTAATACATCTATTTCGTCTAATTTCATTCGTTACTCCTAATAGTAAATTTTTATTTCAAATGATAAGTATATTATTATATTATATATCATCCATAATACAATATTTACATTATAATTGCTATAATATTAATTGATAATAAAAAATATTTTTAAAGGAGAGATACTATGGCAAAAATTACTTTTTCACAAGAAGGCCTTACACCATTTCAACAATTATTAGGTCATAACAAATATATAATGGAAAAATGGACTTCCTTAGAAGAATGCTTATTTAACAGCAATACATTCACTCATGAATTGAAAGAAGAGGTAAGGCGTACTCTTGCTTTTAATAACGGATGCCAATATTGTATGTCTAAAGGTAAGCCTTCTGATAAGGTGACTGATTCAAAAGTTTTAATCGCTACTAAAATTGCAGGTATTGTTTCTAAAAGCCAATATATTGATAATGAACATTTTGATAAACTAAAAAATGAATTCAGTGACAGTGAGATTTCTGAGCTTTTAGCTTTAATATGCTTTATAACAGCTTGTCAAAAATATGGTGCTTCACTTGATTTGCAGGCTATCTGCCCAATTTAACTTGTTTGCAGTAAATTTTAAAGCTTGTGGCAATTTATAAAATAGGAGTTTACATTTCTGTAATCTCCTATTTTACCTGATTAATAAGCAACATCACATAAACATCTGGAAAGTAAGGCTCATCTTACTCTGCTTCCTTGAACCCATACTTCTTTAATATTAGATGACTCTGATAGTAGCAGTATTTTATGAAGCAAATCTTCAGAATTTTTTTCTTTATAAAATTTTGGTATATTATTTTCTATGTTTATCATCTGTGCATCAAATGAATAGCCTTTTTCAAGTTTTCCTATTGGTAAATTCAGTGCTTTACCACCTGCAACAGTAGCAGAATAAAAAGCATTATTAATGGTTATGGAAGAGCTTGTTCGTCCTCTTTCATCACGTGGAAGCGAAGGATTAACACCCTCTTGCAGCATTCTTGAAGATATTACAGCTTGCCTTATAGATTGATACATGCTTGGGCTGTAGCCCCCTGATATATCTGTTGCCATCCCTATGTTGACACCCTTACTGCTAAATTCGTTAAAAGGTAGCACAGCATTTGCAAAATAAACATTTGACAATGGGCTATGTGCTATGCTTGTTTTTTTATTAGCTATAGTCTTTAAATCATCAGGCTCTAAAAATGGCGCATGTGCAATAACAGTTTTTTCAGTTATTAAGCCAAAATTATCTAGTGCTTGTGTATCATTTACGCCATACTTATCTTTAGCAAATTGATGCGCCCAGTCACTTTCACTGCAGTGTGTCTGTATATGAACATCATACTTCTTTGCTAACCTCCCTAAACCTGCTAAAGCCTCAGAAGTACAGCTCGGAATAAATCTTGGTGTTACAACAGGATAAACCTTCTGCTTGTATAGGTTTTGTATTTCAAATACTTCATTTATAAATTTTTCTGTTTCATAAACAGCTTCCTCCGGAGTAGCATCCCTATAGAACTCTAAATTACCATTTGGGTCATCCATTGCAACTTTTCCAATCAAACCGCGCTGCCCCAACTCTCCGCATAAGCTTGCTAATAATGTGGATGATTTTCTATCTGCAGTAGCAAAATACATGGCTGTCGTTGTACCGTGCTTTAGCGTAGTGCTAACAACATCTCGATATACTTCATTTGCAAATTCTAAATCTTTAAACTTTGATTCCAAAGGAAATGTATATTCACCAAGCCATGTCTCAAGTGGCCTGTCTAAAGCGGTACCTGCCTGTGGCCATTGAGAGGCATGAATATGTAAATCTACAAATCCCGGAAGCATAACTTCCGAATCGGAAAGTATTCTTAATTTTCCACTCTTTAAATACTTAGATCTAATTAAATCGTAATTTTCATGACCTTCTTCGTAAACTTCCTCTATATAACCTTCGTCATTTATACAAAATATACCTTTGTTAACATATTTTGTTTTGTTGAAATCAATGCAATAAAAAGCATTTCCTTGAATAGCCATATTATTAAACATAATTTATCCTCCACGTATTCTAGCATCTAAAAAACATATCTATGTATTTAACAAATCAATATTGTGTCTTACAAATTTATTGTTTAAATAACTATATTACAGCTATAAATATATGTCAACAGAACTTGAAACGCAAAATAGTATAAAATGTTTCCTCATAAAAATACCGCCTGCAATTTCAGCAGACGGCATCTTCATAATCATGTTATTTCTTTTTAACGGGATAGCAAACCTCAGTGACGTATTCATTCGGGTTTTGTGTTTCATGTGGGCTTACATGATAGATATTGAAGGATAAACCATCAAAATCATATCCATTATCTCTTACCCAAGTAGCTACAGTTTCATTTACTTCATCTACTTTTCCATAGTTTCCCTTGTAGATTGCAGAAGCAATCTCTATCGGAGGTTCAGTTTTAAAAATCACATTTTCTGTATTAGAATATTTGCCTTTAACAGATTTCTGAACCTCTACATCCACATCAGACTCCTTGTACTCTCCATCATGGAAGATAGCCATGGTGTAGCAAGGATCGCCATCCTGCATTTTAAGCATTGCAGTTTCCTGCATTAAGATTCCCCATAACATTCCCTCATGCTCATAAGAAGGAATTGTTTTTCTTACGCTTGCAACATATCGCTCAGGTAAAGTTTTTAAAGACACATTGTAATTCATAGCAGTTTCATCCTTTCTCATTCTTTGAATGGCTGTATCAAGAAGCAGTAAACGACGGTTTGTTTCTTTAGTCTCTTCTAGGACTTCTGCATATTTTATTGTCAAGAATTCAGCCAGTGCCTGTGGATTATCATAGCTTTTGAGAATTTCTCCAATGGCAGAAAGACTAAAACCCATATCCTTTAAAGATGTAATCCTACCCGCTGTTGGCAGTTGATCTTCACCATAATGTCGGTATCCAGTGAAGCTATCAGTCGTCTTTGGTATAAGCAAACCGATTTCATCGTAATGCCGTAGCATTCGTATACTAATCCTTGATAATTTCGAAAAATCACCTATTCTTAACATTTTTTATTTCCTCACATATATGTGTATTTTTGAGCTCATCTATATTGTAGAGTATATCATAATGTGAGAGTCAATAGTTATTTTAAAATTTATTTTCAACTTTCCTTTCCATACAATTTTTCCTTGTATCATTGCTCTTTATCGCATTTATACAAACAAGCACACTTCTCGATTTAGAATATAAAAAACAACCTCTCAAATTGAAAGATTGCATGTTGTAATCGGATTATGTTTAAGTTTAAGAGACATGTGTATTGCTTATTTTATGCACATTAATTCTGAAATAGCAATACACATTAAGGGCATATACATAAATAATAATGTTAGCCTTTGCCACATACCCTCTCTTGCAATTATAGTATTCTTAAATTTAGGCTTTTCTGCTACAATAAATAATATAAAAAAAATAAAAGCTAAGATAAAACATACAAGAAATATTATTCCGTCATATATAATTTTACCTTTGAAGGAAAGTATCGATAACATTAAAGGTACAAATAACAAAAATATAAAACCAATTGATGCACCAACTCCATGAACCTTTGATGCTGTTGTGACAACCTCTTTACTTTCATTGACACTGAATAACCCTGAAATTATTCCTGCTCCTATTGCAAAAGTGCTCAACAACATAATAACAGAAATTGTTAGCCCTGTAGAAATAAACTGATATTTAATATATATTAATTTACTGGATAACAGTAATAATACTCCTAGAAGAATTAACCAAAAATTATATATTTTATGTACTGGACTATTAGGATTTCCTAAAGAACTCATAACAAAAGTTGAATGTGAATAACCTTTATAAAATGGAGCAAGAGTATACGGAACTATAAAGTCTCCTAAAACAGCTATTAATAATATGGCACTTAATACTTTGTTATTATCAAAAATCATTTCAAACACAGAAAAAACTTCCTTCACAAATAATATAAATTAACTTTTTATCATATTGCTTAAATTCCATTTATTTCATTATACCATATTTAGATTTTAGCTACAATCCGTATTTGAGAAAGAAATTCAAACACAAGAGTAATGACCAAAGAAAAAATAGTCATTCTGTTGCCTTTATCTTAACACTCTCAATGCAACTTTACTTTAAAAACTCAATTACCTTATCTAAAAAAATCTCACCATCTAAATGCTCAATTTCATGACAAAAGCATTTTGCCATTTCTCCCTCTTCGGTCAAAATTATTTTCTCTCCGTTCTCATCAAGTGCTTGAATCGTGACCGATTGTGGACGAATTGTTTTTCCAAAACGTCCCGGATAACTCAGGCAACCTTCAATACATTCCTGAGAGCCGCTGCTGCCAATAATTTTAGGGTTAACTAATTTTAAACACTTACCATCAAAATCAATTACTACAAGGCGACGCAAAATACCCACTTGATTAGCTGCTAATGCAGCTCCATTAGGAGTTGTATGAAGCGTTTCCATCATATCATCTAAAAGAGTGCGTATATGATCATCTATTATAATAACTTCCTTGCATCTTTTTTCTAATATTTCATCACCATCAAAACGAATCTCACGAATTGCCATTATAATCCCCCCCTGCTTCTTTCAGCACGTGATTTTTTGGTGCTTTCCTCAAACAAAAAAATTTCCTCAATTGCACAACCAAACACCTGTGCAATGTCATATGCAATCCAGATAGATGGTTCAAATTTCTCTGTTTCAATAGCATTAACAGCTTGTCTAGATGTACCTATTAATCTGCCCAATTGTTCCTGTGTCATCCCTTTTTGCTCTCGTAGTTCCTTAATACGATTTTTCATAAGCCAATTTTTCTCCTTTTGCTAATTGCAAAGTAATGTTAACCTTACTTTAATTTTATCAACAGTTATAGTATATGTCAAGTTAACATTACAAAAGTCAAACCTCATACAAAAACGCTTTTGTCTGCTTCCTTTAACAACTATTGTAATATTTGTAAAAATATATTAAAATTACATCAATGCTAAATGAACTAATTTACCATAAAGAGAAAGGATATGGAATATGGATAATTACTATGCCGGAAAATTAAATTCTCAAATGTTGTTTCAAGTATATGAAACACAAATTCCTCGTGTCAAGCAGTACTTACAAGCGGAGATAGATTTTGTCAAGGAAAATCTATCAAAAACACAAAGCGTTTTGGAGCTTGGAGCCGGATATGGTCGAATTATTAAGGAATTGGCTCCCTTCTGCGGATCTATTGTCGGAATAGATATCTCAGCGGAAAGCGTTGAGTTAGGCAAGGAGTATCTCAAAGACTCCCCAAACGCGAGCATAGTTGCGATGAACGTTCACAAGATGGAATTTTCCAAGCTTTTTGATGTCATTTTGTGCCTGCAAAACGGGTTGTCTGCCATGCGCGCTGATTCCACCGTAATCCACAAAATTTTTGAGACATTAGCGCCGGGCGGAACGGCTTATTTCAGCAGTTATAGCGCTAGTTTTTGGGATTTTCGCCTGAAATGGTTTGAAGAGCAAGCCTCCAAAGAGCTTTTAGGGGAAATTGACTATACAAAAACCCAAAACGGTGTGATTGTCTGCAAAGGAGGCTTTAAGGCAACAACCTATTCACCTGAGGATTTACAGAAAATTGGCGAAGAGTCAGGATATCCCTACCGGGTGCAAGAGGTGGATGAATCTAGCCTATTTCTAATTATCCATAAGAACTGATTAAATCGTAATTTGTGTGAAAAATGCCCAAGCAGCTAGAGCTCCCTGATACGAACAGTGCAACACTGATAATATCTATCTGGTTCTAGCACTGGGCTTATATAGGTATTTATAGTTTAATTTGGATTTATGTAAGTTTGCTTTTATACTGACTTTTGTTGATTATTTACTACCCAATAATCGGCATCCTCGATTCCTAACTTTACAGGATCAAAAACAGGTTTATTAATACCTTGTGATTTTTGTTTCTCATAGTCCTCGAGAGCTTTCAATGCAGGTTTATGGAATATAAGAATACCAATAATATTCACCCACGCCATGACTCCTACACCTATATCAGCAAACCCCCATATCAATGAAGACGTTTTTACAGCACCAAAGAACACAGCTCCCATAACAATAAACCTTAAAACTGTTATTGCATTTTTGTTTTCTTTCTTTAATAGATAAACTAAATTAGTTTCTCCATAATAATATGCAGCTATTATTGAAGTAAATGCAAAGAAAAATACTGCTACAGCTACAAACATCGAACCCCAATTTGTGAATAATGAATCAACCGCCAACTGAGTATAAACCGGACCAATATCAATATTACCAATATTATTTACAATAAATTCACCATCAGGACCAATTACATTGTACTTGTTTGTTATCAATATCATGAATGCTGTTGCGCTACATACAAATAATGTGTCTATATAAACAGAGAGCGCTTGTACAAGCCCTTGTTCAGCAGGGTGCTTTACATCAGCTGCTGCAGCTGCATGTGGAGCAGTACCTTGTCCAGCTTCATTTGAATAGATTCCTCTTTTTACTCCCCAAGAAATTGCACTACCAATCATTCCGGCAAAAGCTGTTTCAGCATTGAAAGCGCTTTTAACTATTAATGCAATTACTGATGGAATAGCTTTAAAGTTTGCAACTATGATAATTATAGAAACAATTATATAAGCAATTGCCATAAAAGGTACAACCTTTTCTGCAAATGATGCAATTCTCTTTACTCCACCAAAAATGATAACTGCAAATAATACACACAGCACTGCTCCAGATACAGCAACAGGGATTCCAAAAGCTTGATTCATAGACGCTGCAATTGTATTTGATTGTGGTGTGAATAGGCACCATCCATAACCGATTAATGTTGCAACTGCAAAGAAAACAGCAAGCACTTTGCTTTTTAAACCACGTTCCAAGTAATATGCTGGTCCTCCTCTAAACTCATTACCATGCTTAACTTTATATATTTGTGATAACGTACATTCAACAAATGAAGTCGCAGCACCCAATATTGCTACCACCCACATCCAGAAAATCGCTCCAGGTCCACCTAAAGCAATTGCAGTTGCCACACCTGCGATATTTCCAGTTCCAACTCGCGATGCTACTGACATTGAAAGCGCCTGGAATGAAGATACTCCATTCTCTGTTTTTCCGCCCTTTATTCCTGAGAACATTAGCGATGACATTTCTTTTATCAACCTTATCTGCATAAATCTTGTCTTGAAAGTGAAAAATAATCCTCCACCTAGCACAAGAGCCAACATCGGTGTACTCCACAACAAAGCATTTATCTTATTAATAATATCCATAAACTCTCCTTATAATATTAATTTTATTTGTTTTTACATTACAACAATTTTAAAAAATAAGTTTTTATGACATTCTAATTTAATTATATACCTATATCAAGTAATAAATAATACTTTACCAACCTTTTATTACCTCTAATACCTCATCAGAAACAAGTCCCGCTTCAGCTTCCTTTATTGACTCTTCAATAATATCAATAGCTTTTTTCGCTTCATCAATGCTTATAGTCAGCGGAGGAGCTATTCTTAAAACTGATCCACTAAAAAATGCTAAAATAAGTCCCTTTTCCCAACATCTCCAACAAATTTTTGCCGTCATTTTTATATCACGTTCTTTTGTCGATCTGTTTTTTACAATATCAACACCTATTAGCAAACCCTTTCCTCTAACATCTCCAACACACTCGTATTCATCCATCATGGAAGTGAATCTGCTCATTATGTATTCACCAATTTTATTCGCATTATCCATAAGTTTTTCATCTTTTATTATCTGTATTGTTTCAATGGCAGCAACACAAGAAATCGGATTTCCCGCAGTATTGAAAAAATGTGCAGGAGCTCCCCAGCTCTCAAAAATTTCTTTTCTTGCCACAATACCACTCAACGGCATCCCTGATGCAATCGCTTTACCAAAAACCAAAATATCTGGTTCTATATCAAAATATTCTGTGGCAAACATCTTGCCAGTCCTTCCAAATCCGGTCTGGACTTCATCTGCAATAAGCAATATTCCACTTTTTCTGCAAATGCTCTCCAACTCCTTATAAAAACCATTTGGGGGAATAAGTACTCCAGCATCACCTTGAATGGGCTCGTATATTACTGCAGCTATCTCATCAGCAGGCAGAACCGTCTCTAATAGTTCTTTAAAATAATTAATGCAATTTGACCCAACATCGTCAATAGACATACCAATATTTCCTCTGTATGAATCAGGATATGGAATAAAATAAACATCAGACATAAGTGGTCCAATATCTTTTCTCATCCCTAGACTAATTCCAGATACGCTTATAGCTCCCACAGTGGTACCATGATAGGATCTCAAAAATGATACAATTCTGCTTCTTTTTGTATAAGCTTTTGCGGCTTTTATCGCTCCATCAACAGAGGAAGAACCTGAAATTCCAAATGCAACTCTTTTTTCATAATTTCCTGGAGTAATTTCAACTATTTTTTGCGCCAATTTTGTATGCGGCTCATGATACATATAAGCGGGTGTATAATGAATGCATTTATCTACTTGCTTCTTAATAGCTTCAACTATTCTTGGATGATTATGGCCAGTATTGATTACTGCAGCACTAGAAAGGAAATCAATAAACTCATTACCCTCAATATCTGTTACAGTCAACCCTTTAGCTTCATCTACAACAAGAGGAAAATATGGCACTCTTGTCGTATATGACATGTATTTCTTCTCGATATCAATAATATCATTTGTCATCTCAGTTATAATTCTCTTCATCCTGCACCTTCTTTAATTATTATTTCAAAAATTCAAGATAGTTCACTACTTTTTCTTTATCCCAATTTGAATCTTCCACCAAAAAATCAATGTCTTTTTCTGTTAAATCATTAATATCAACATTGCTAACGGCAGATTTTATATAGGACTGCTTCAGTTTTTCAAGGTCTAAAGTTACCGCTTTAATTTGATCGAATGTTTCTGGAATTATTACACTTTCCCCAGGTACTTCTTCTCTCGGATTTCCTCTTCTAACTTCTATTCCATTCTCTCTTGCAAATGTCAGTTGTGAAGTGGGATGTTTTCCAGCTCCAGTATATTCCGTTTCCTGTACAACAACTATTTGGTCTTCATCCATCTCTCCAGCAATAGAAATTGCCGCTGCAAGGGAAGTATTACCAGCTGGTCCTCTTTCAAGCCCCTCAAGAATTGCTAATGCTTGAGTGACATAGAATACCTCGCCCTGATTTACCGTCACGTACCTATCAATATATCGTAATGCCCTTGCAGCGTTACGCGGGACATCCGACCGATCAGGAAGTGTAATAAAAGGGATTCCAAAACCAGTATGACCAGTAGTAAATGACTTTTTGTTAAAATCATGGTCAGACGCCATATGTAAACCCTTTAGATTTACAGAAGCACCGATTACTTTTGTTTCTTTTGCTCCAGCTCGAATTAATCCTCTTGCTGTCCCAGTCAAGTTTCCTCCTCCTGCATGAGTCACTACTACAGCATCCGGAAACCTTCCCTCGTTCTTCATAATCTCCTCTGCTATCTCATATCCAAGTGTTTCAACTCCTGCTATTCCATACGGTGTATACAGCGATGAATTGAAGTATCCTGTTTCTTCTAATAATCTCAAGAAAACATAAAATAGTTCAGGTCCTGTTGTAAGTTGAACTACTTCTGATCCTAAAGCTTCACATTTTCTGGCTTTCTCAAGAATTTCAGGCTGTCCTACTTT
Organism: Sedimentibacter sp.; assembly: GCA_018436705.1. Classification (GTDB taxonomy): domain Bacteria; phylum Bacillota; class Clostridia; order Tissierellales; family Sedimentibacteraceae; genus Sedimentibacter. The sequence goes on along the minus strand of JAHDLA010000022.1, from coordinate 173,682 downwards.
CCTCGAATCAAACACCTCTTGTATTACAATGGATTTTATTCCTCTTTGTGAAGCCTGGGAAGCCACTGCTGCACCATAATTTCCAGATGTAGCCGCAATTGCTCCTTTATAACCCATTTTTTTTGCATGATATACCGATAACGATGCACGCCTGTCCTTAAATGAACCTGAACCATTCGCAGATTCATCTTTGACGAATATTCTTGCTCCCTTTCCTTTCGGGCTTACGCTTCTTACCATTCTTGTCAAGTTTTTAAGTTCAAACAATGGTGTATTACCAACTTTTGATTCCTTTTGGATCTTCTGGATTTTCTCAAAAGAATAAGGTACCATCTTCATCAATTTCTCATAATCAAAAGCCAAAATTCCATACTCTAAATTAGAATAGTCAATTCCAACAGCATCTTTCATTATCTTATTCTTTCTTCCCATCATACTTTCATAAGACATGTCTTTCATTAAAATCCCCCCTCATCCATAATTTTACAAAGTTCTCTTTTCAATTCCTCGCCAACTTGTAAAAGTTCAATTACTGTATCTCCATAGTCATATTCATGTCTTGGATTAGTTTTAATCAAATTTCCAGTTAATTTTCTTCCAGACAGAGTCAATATTTCAACAGATTCACCAATCACCGCTTTCTCAGATTCCAGGAAACCTCTACACCACATTACAAGCGGCGTCTTTTTTGTTTCCTCAGGTAGATTACCCGTTCTTTCCACAGGCTTGAGGATTACGTTTTCAATCTCAACCCAGTCGCCTTTTTTTGCATTCATAATATTACTCCTTTCGTAAAACTTCAGACATAGGTATTACTGGTATTTTTATTGGATACACCAATGAATTCTCTATGCTTTTCATCACCAACAGATCTCACTGTTTCTATCCCCATCATCTGAATTTTAATTTTTTGTGATTCGGGATTCGAACACTATAGACATTTCAATAGGCAACCTTTCAGAAATACTATCGTTTGAATCCCGGAACCATCGTATAAACTGTATCTCTGGATGTTATTTTCAGTTCATTTAACATCTTTATACATTTTTGTGTTCTGCTCTGCATTGAGCGCAGTTCACTCTTCCTAGGAAGCTTTTTTCTTTTCTATATAACCAATCACATTTTTTTCTATTTTACTTTATTTGTTAAAGTTCCAATCTTTTCAATAGAACATTCAACAATATCACCTGATTCAAGAAATCTTGGCGGATTAAATCCAAGCCCAACACCAGCAGGAGTACCAGTAATAATAATATCTCCAGCCAATAATGGCATACCTTTCGAAAGATCACTTATAATTGTTGGTATATCAAATATAAAGTTTCTTGTATTTGATTTTTGCCTAATCTCACCATTTACTTTTGTCTCTATATTGAGCTCGACAGGAAATCTCATGCTATTTTTGTGCACAATGTATGGCCCCATTGAGCAATGTGTAGTAAGGCTTTTTCCTTTAAACCATTGAGTATGATTTCGTTGTATATCCCTTGCAGAAATATCATTGACAATTGTATATCCAAAAATGAAATCTTCAACTTCCTCTTTCTTAATATTTTCGCCATCCTTTCCAATAACCACAGCAAGCTCCACTTCATAATCCAATTCATTAGTTAAAGTTGGGTGACTATCAATCAAGTCGCCATTGCCAATCGCAGGCATCGCTCTTTTATTGAAATATACAGGGAATTTAGGTATATTTTTTTCAGCTCCTGGCATGTTTGTAATCTCATTTGCGTGATCCAAATAATTCAGCCCCAAACAAATGATATCCCTTATAGGGAAAGGTATAGGAGCCAAGATTTTCACTTCATCAAGAGGAAGCGTTTTTCCTTCATATCCATCCACAAAATCTTCCAATTTATTTATATTTTCTTCATTCATTGTCTGAATCAGCACATTTATACTATTCAGTTCTTTTATGCCTTCTTTCAAGAAGAATTCTTTCAAGGGTATTACTGCGTTCTTCGAATTATTAAGAACTCCAATTCTTTGTTTGCAATCATAATCATAGTTTAAGAAATACATGTCAGCCTCCTTGATTATTTTTTGTCAATTCCTTTTGCAATTGCAATCTCTTTTCTACATGCTTCCAAAACAAACGTATCAAACATTTCCAATGCAATGTATTGGAAACCTTCATCAGCTTTTACTTTTGCCTGCTCTGCTGTTTTTACAAATATTCCAGCAGCTTTCCCAGCTTCCTTTGTCATTCTAATTATTTCTTTTGAGATTTCTTTAATTTTGGGATCCTCAAATTGTCCAGGTATCCCTAAAGATTGTGACATATCAAATGGCCCAAGGAAGACTACATCAATATATGGATTTTTGATAATCTCCTCCAGATTATTAAATCCTTCAATATTTTCACAGTGAATTACAATCATAGTTTCCTGATTCGCATTTTCAAAATGATCAAAAGCACTGATACCGCCGTACTCTGCTGCCCTTGTCAATGCTATTCCTCTGTTTCCTACTGGTGCGTACTTTGATGATCTAACTGCATATTCAGCATCTGCAACTGTATTGACTTGAGGAACCTGTACACCATGAGCACCTACATCCAGAGCTCTTAAAATCATCGTTTCTTGATTTTCTGTAACCCTTACTATTGGTGTTATTCCTCTATATTCTGCTGCACGAACTAAATTTTTTGTACTTTCAACAGATAGACAACCGTGCTCATTGTCAATAATAATAAAGTCAAATCCACCCAAAGCCATTATTTCTACCATATCAGGCGATTCACAAGTTACAAATGAGCCTATTTTCACTTCACCATTTTTAAAATCTCTTTTCATTTTATTAATCATACTATCCCTCTTTTCTCTCCATCTTACCGTTTTCATTTTGTATATAGTTTTCTTCAACATATGCACCAATACGATTTAAGGCTTCATAAAGCTCTTCATCTGACACCGCAAAAACAATTCTAAGATATCCTTCTCCCATTTTTCCAAAAGCCGATCCTGGCACAGTCACAACCCTTGCTCCCTCAATTAATTCTTTTGCAAATTCCATTGAAGTCTTACCAAAAGATTTTATGTTTACAAAGGCATAAAAACTACCAGGTGACTTCAAGCATGAGAACCCTGGGATCTCATTAATTCCATCAATTAAGATATCTCTGCGTCTTTTATAATGATCAAGCATATCTCCAACCACGCTTTGTGATCCTGTCATTGCAGACACTGCGGCTTTTTGGATAAATGTAGGAACACATGATACAATTCCTTCTTGCAGTTTTGGCAAGTTCGCAATGATATTTTCATCCGCAACGATGTAACCTAGCCTCCAGCCTGTCATAGCAAACGATTTTGATAAACTGTTAATAATCATTGTTTTATCTCTCATATCTGGTAACTGCGCCATGCTAGGGCAAGTCTTTCCATCATACATGATTCGATCATAAACTTCGTCTGAATATACAATAAGATCATATTTCTTAATCACTTCAGCAATTTCAATAATGTCTTTTTCTTCAAGAACCGAACCCAATGGATTGCTTGGTGAATTCAAGAGTATTGACTTTGTCTTACTAGTAATTACTTTTTCAATATCAGCAGCTTGAATCTTGAAATCATTCTTTTCATACAATGGAACACTTACAGGTTTTGCACCAATCATCATAACTTGGCCAGAATAATTTGCGAAACATGGATCAGGAATAATTACTTCATCTCCAGGATTTACCGTTGCCATCATGCTAAGGAAAATTGCTTCCATGCCTCCAACAGTTATCATTACATTTTCCGCTTTATACCCTTGATTGTATTTTCCATAAAATGAAGCCACAGCTTCTCTTAACTCCAATAATCCAGCATTGGGATTATAATGGGTATAGCCATTATCTAATGCTTTTTTTGCTTCTTCAATTACATGTTTTGGAGTATCAAAATTTGGTTCACCAACGGTAAGGTTAACTACATCATCATATTTTCTGGCAATCTCAAACATTTCGCGTATAACTGATGCAGGATAATTCTTAGCTACATTTGATAAGTACTTCATAAAATTCCTCCTTCAATTAAAATTATAAGTTTGGCATTAATACTCTCACATTGCAGCCTCTAACTTCTAATTAAACATATCTGCAATTTGAAAAATTACAGCAATATATATAGCAAATTTTATGCCACTTTTATTATTTTTGCCCGTTCCCCCCTACTATTGAAATTGCTCACTTCTACGAATCGACAATAAAAGACATATTTTTCTCTAGTCTCACATTTGAAACACGTAACATTTATGACCTTAATGCGCATTCGATTAAACTCAATATTTTCAAGATGTAGAAGCTGTTTGTTTCATAATTGACACTTCGTTTATTATAAATAATATAAAAAGCTCGAACATTATTAAATAATGTTCGAGCATAGTTCATTTTCAAATTTTATTCAATTAAATCATTAATGCCAAGTTTTTTTGCTTTTCTATAAAAAGTTGATCTACTTATGCCTAAAATCTCTATTACTTTCGTTATCCCTTTAGGATCATCACTATATATTCTTATTGCTTTCATGATTAATTCCTTTTCAAAATCTTCCACTTGGTTTTCAAGATTAAACTCTCTTCCATCATTCTTATCCTTAATGAACGACTTAATTATTGGGGATAAATTGTCGAATGTCAGTTCATCACTCTCTGCAAATGCAATCGCATATTCAATAACATTCTGCAATTGTCTAATGTTACCAGGCCAGCAATATTGCATCAACGCATCAGAGAATTCCTTGCTGATTCCTTGAACATTCTTATTAGCCAGTTTATTATACGTCTCCATGAAGAATCGTGCCAATGGAATTATATCTTCTTTACGTTTGTTTAACGGAGGTATTGAAAGCGGAATAACGTTAAGCCTGTAATACAAATCTTCTCTAAATTCATTCAACTTAATCTTGCTTTCAACATCTTGATGCGTTGCGGATATTATTCGTATATCAAGTTTAATTGGATTACACCCACCAATACGTATTACAGATTTTTCCTGCAAAGTTCGTAAAATTTTTGCTTGTAGATGTAATTTCATATCTCCGATTTCATCTAGAAATATTGTCCCACCATTGGCATACTCAAACTTACCTGCTTTTCCACCGCTTCTCCCTCCCGTAAAACTGCCATCTTCATATCCAAACAATTCTCCTTCCAACAAGGAATCAGGTATTGCCGCACAGTTTATGGCAACAAATGGTTTATCACACCTTTGACTCAATGCATGAATCGCTCTAGCGACAAGTTCTTTGCCTGTCCCTGTTTCCCCTCTAATAAAGACTGTCGAACAACTCGGTGCGATTGTTCTAATTTTTCTCTTTAATTCTTGGATGTCTTCGCTTACCCCAATAATATCATCTGGCTTGTATTCTATCGTCTTACCTTGTGTGTTATATATCATTTTATGAATATCTGTCATTCTACTTACTACGAAAACCGCTCCCTCAATGTTTCTGTCTTTATTCTTGATAACCCTTCCAGCAATCACCAATTTGTAGTTGGAACCATTTTTGAAATAAGTATACTCATGCTCTTCACAGTTAATTCCATTATTAAGAACATACTCGACTGTATGGGAATTAGGAAAAACTTGGTGAAGATTCTCACCAATAATATCATCCCTTAAACATTTAATCTGGTTCAAAAAAACATCATTACAGTTAATTATCTTACCATCCATGTTACAGCTAATCAAACCACTATTGACTGAATTCATCATCGTTAGCATCTCATTCATTGTATGATTTAGTTTCCTTGTCAAATCATATTCTGTTACAGCTTTTACAATTAGACCTTGCATTTGCTCAAGAAAAATTATATTTTCAGTTTTTCTGTTAAGTATGTTTAATTTCATTTCTTCAGAGAAAGATATTGCGCTAATATAGCCAATCGTCCTTTCTTTATATGTAAAAGGGACTATTACCTCAATCTTTTGCGGGCACTTTCCTTCATTAGAACATCCCTTACATAAATAATGATCTCCAGGATTGTCTACAATAATAGGCACTCCTCCTTCTATTACACCATAAATAAAAGGTTTATAGGCTTGAGTTCCTTTTCTTGACAGGTATGTTTCATTAAGTGCAATATAGTTACCCTCATCATCACAAATTACAATATCTGTACCTAAAATGACACTAATAGCATTTGTAACGTTTTCAAGGACTGGCTTAACATTCTGTAATATTGACATAATTCCTCCTATTTCCTTAATCAAAGCAATCACATATCTAATTTAAGATACCACTTAGGTATATGGAATTTTCATTCTTAAAATATATTAAGAAGTCTTTATAATAATTTTACATTTCTTGTATTCCAATGTGACTCTTCGATAGCTATCTTATGTAATGTTTTACTACTTAATAAATCTTTTCTCATTTTGACACAATGAACTATATAGACTCCCACTCCTTCTTCCACTTTATCTTGTTCTTTCACATCTGCCTATACCATTCAGCAGCATTTTCCCTACCCCTGCTTAGCTAATTTAATTTTTCTCCCCATAAAAAAGCACCTCACTTTAATTACATATTATATCCAAGTGAGGTATATGTCAATCCAACATCAATTATTTGCCTATTTATTTTTTATCAAATTATATACCCTATACCACCGAGCTTAAACTAAATATAAAGATATACACGCTCGTTTTGAAACAAAAACCAAGCATCTAGCGCTCTTTGAATTCATTGTAAAAAAATTTGAGCATTACCCTTTCTTGCCTAATCCGTTTTCCAGAAAAGAAATGTAGTACTCAAGATATTTAACAATTTTATTGCGATTAGTAAGCCCAGTGCTTAGCAAACTTGCTTTATCAGCAGTCACAATGATCAATTTTCTGATTCCACTTCTTTAACTGCTCGAAAACTCAGATAGCCTTGTCCATCTATCTTTCTTTTATCATACACACCACCATGATATACAATAATGTAGGCCTGCCGCTCATCTTGAATAGATGTATCTCCTGTCCAATAATAAATCACCTTCGAATGTAAATCCCATAATGGCGTTTCTTTATCTGGTGTTCTTTCATATTTGGCTTTTTCCTCTACAGGATCCCAAACACCACCTGCATTTTGACCATGAAGCATCATGGAACTAACTGCTTCATCTACAGTCGGCAGACGCCAAATATTTTGCTCTTCATCCATAATTGTAGTTCCATCTTCTGATAAATAACGACAGATTTTTTGTGCTTCATACCACGAAATTCCTTTATCCGGCCATCCAGGTCCTCTTGGTGCCCAGGCCAAAGTCACGCCATTAAATTCAACAATTCTTACTCCAAAATTGTTATCATTGATCCTCTGGGAAACCTTTATTCCTTGTGGTATTGAAATAGCAAGAATGATAATAAGCGGAACAAATATTAGAATTCTATAAGCCCACTGCTTCGGCTCAGGCTCACCATAATAATAAATTAAACCTATTGCAATTATTGGGATAACAATCATCAATCCAAGAACACTGAAGCTGGCTCCAGAAAAGAACCAAACACTGAACGCAGCTACAATAAAATGTAATACCAGCCCAAATTTCTTCCATTTTAAAATGATAATAGCCAAGGTTACAAAGAGTATGGTGAATAATAAATATTGAAAGAACATCATGAATAAATTCTCCAAAATCGAAGAAGAATACCAACCTTCATGAAAATTTTCAACCGCACCCCAATAAGCCCAAATACTTGAAAATATAAGTGTAATAAATACACCAATCCAACCAATTTTTGTTTTTATGTTTTTTTTCACAGCCATACCTTCAATCTTTATATCAACTAAGCCTTAATCTTGTTAAATACTATTTCTGCCCCCATATATAAATTACCTATTTTTGAAATATTTTACAAATACGCACTAATTATATAATTAATCTGGCAATTTATCAATTTTAATTTTCTGCTTGTACGAATAATATTTTCCGGTCATTTCCGTTATATCAACATGTATCACCGCGTTAATGACTTAGGAATATTATCCTCAAAATCGTACCGTATCCTACGGTAAGAGCATTGATTCTACAATTAGTTTTTCTTCTGTATAGTTTTCATAAGATTATGCAGAATATAAAACAAGAATGTCTTGGAGAGGAAAACATACTGGATTACAGCCACACAGCAACAGACCTAAGACATTATATAGATATATTAAAAGATGCTTTTTATAGCTAATTACGTATTACAAGGAGGGATAATTATATGATTACAGTAGAACACCTCTATCATTCCTATTCAGATGACGAAATATATGCTGTTAAAGATGTAAGTTTTGAAATTCCCAAAGGCGAAGTCTTTGGTTTTCTCGGCCCGTCTGGAGCTGGAAAATCAACGGCTCAGGGTATTCTGACTGGGCTTTTGAAGTTGCAAAAAGGCCATGTTTCAGTAGCCGGTTACGATGTAGAAAAGATTAAACAGGAAATGTTCAATCAGATTGGCGTGTCCTTCGAGCAATCCAATGTATACAGCAAAATGACTGCTTTAGAGAATCTAAAATTTTATGCCCAACTGTTTGATGTTCCTACAAGAAACCCCCAAGAGCTGTTAGAGTTGGTAGGCCTGAATAGCAAAGGTGATATCCGAGCCAGTGAATTCTCCAAGGGAATGAAGCATCGGCTCACATTTGCCCGTTCCATGCTTAACAATCCTGAACTGTGGTTTTTGGATGAACCCACCACCGGATTGGATCCAGCCATTGCCTCGATTATTAAAGGTATTATTAGAGAAGAGAATAGGAAGGGAGTCACTATTTTTCTAACTACTCACAACATGTATATAGCCGATGAGCTCTGTGATCGCGTAGCTTTTATTGTCGAAGGTGAGATTAAGCTTATTGATAGTCCCCAAAATTTGAAGCTCAAGTACGGTCAAGACTTGATCAAAGTGGAATATGGAGAAAACAGCCGTTTACAAAGCAAAACCTTATCCACCACAGATGAAAATGACAGAAAAAAACTCATAGAACTGATTGAAAACGAGAATATTCGTACCATGCATACCAAAGAGGCAACACTGGAAGAGATTTTCATAAAAGTGACCGGAAGGGAGTTGATGTAAATGAAACTGTGGTCCAGTTTCATCAAGGAACTAACTATCGCATTACGGGGATTCTATTTTTACATCGAGGTGGCGATGGCATTTATCATGCTGTTGTTACTGTTGTTTGTAGTGCCGGAGCAATTCGACAGCAAAGAAAATGAATACCTGTATCTGGACTTCCCAACTGCATCTATTAAAGAATCATACATCGAAGCATTCGAAGATTTGGACGGACAGCCGGAAGCCGTAACACTGAAAGCTGGAAAAGACGAAATCGACACCCTACTCTATGAAACAGCGGATAAGAAGATATACGTCTTGGAGTCCAAGGAAGACATGATACTGCTGGCCGAAACCAAACATGAGATTGGAGCCGCCGTCACCATGGACGAAGGCAATTACGAAATGCATTACACCTACTATCTGCAGGGTAATGAAACAGATAGACTAAAAAGTTTACTGATGATCATCCACGGACAGGATGACGAGTTGCTTAGCAATGCGGTGGAGAATCAGGAGGTACGCAGTCTAGCCAGTGCAGGCACACAACTTACAGACAGGGAAAACCTGCTGCCCGTTTTTCTAACATTCAACGGGGCTCTGATGGGCTTTTTTATTATTGCGGCCTACATTTTTCTGGATAAAAAGGAAGGCGTTATAAAAGCCTATGCCGTCACACCATCCCCGGTATGGAAGTACCTGTTAAGCAAAGTCATGGTTCTGACAATGACTATGCTGCTGACATCCCTTGTGATAATCATACCTCTTATGGGTATGCGTATCAACTACTTTATACTGATAGCTTTCCTGATACCCACGGGACTGTTTGCCTCCGGGCTGGGCCTTATGATAGCAGGATACTATAACAGCATGGTCAAATCATTTGGGGTCATGTATCTGATTATGATTGCCATGGGCATTCCGGTCCTTGCATACTTCGCGCCAAGTTGGGACCCATTGTGGCTGAAGTTCATCCCCAGTTATTATATCGTGTCGGGTTTCAAAGAAATTTTTATCAAAGGCGATATGGGATTTGTCCTGCTGATTGCACTTGGATATCTTGCGGCAGCCGTACTTCTGTTCGCATGGTCAAATTCCCGCTTTAAACGGACACTATTGATATAGGAGGTACAGTATGTTAAAAAAGATATTTGCTATATTTGGAAGAGACCTTAATATGAGCATACGTGATTTTATGTCTCTAATGATGATTGCTATCCCCATTATTCTTGCCATTGCAGTAAATCTATTTGCACCCGGAATCGAAGATACAACCGTTAATCTTGCCTTCCTCAAAGGGAAAAACCCGGAAATGGTTTCATATCTCAAAGAATATGCCAATGTTCAGCAGTATGAGGACTACGAAGCGCTTAAGGAGCGGATCATGAAAAGAGATAACCTTGTTGGCATCGTCAGTGAAGGAAGTGCCTCCTATATTCTGGTGCAGGGAAACGAGCCAAATGAGGTAGTGGAATATGCAAAAATACTCAAGACCTTCTTCGAATACGACCGCCAGCCAGAAGATTCCACTGCGACAATAAAAGAGTTTGGTGTAAAGACACCGCCTGTCAAGATGCTATGGGCAAACATTGGAATTCTTCTAATGACAGTGCTGGCAGGCATGCTAATTTCATTGAATATAGTAGACGAGAAGATGGACAATACCGTCAGCGCAATTAACGTAACGCCTGTTTCGCGTATGGTATGGATATTCAGTAAAAGCCTGCTCGGCATCTTACTAGCACTGGCAGGTTGTATAGCCATGGTGTTGATTATGGGAGTAGCGGGTAATGTAAACTTTATCCAGCTGTTAATCTTCGTGTTAGTATCTTCGCTGATAAGCATTATGATTGGCTTCCTGGAAGGGCTAAATAGCGATGATGTTATGACGGCAATGGCATCTACCAAGATGATTATGCTCCCGTTAGCGGCGTCGGTCGCCGGATACGAATTTCTAGCGGCTAAATGGCAATGGGTGCTGTATTGGTCTCCCTTCTACTGGATATACAAGGGCAACATTGCCATACTAAACGGTAGTATGACATGGATTAACCTGCTGCTGACCAGTGGTGTTGTACTAGCAATTACAGCTCTGGTATTCGCCTATACGGCTCCCCGCATACGCAAGGGACTGGAACACTGACAACGTCCATAAAGCGCGCCGCGTATAAATCTCGCGTCGCGCCTTATAATCTTATAGATTGTGGTTATCGCCGTGCCTTTAACCATGTTAATTGGTAGTTTATTGTAGCATGCAGTGCAGTATACTTGGTTTCATGCAAACTATTATCACTTCATTTTGATTCTATCTCCAAAATATAGTCCTTAAAATACATTCCAATTTCCATCATACGTTCATCACTTAATTCAACTACTTTTTCGCTATACTTAATAGATTCAGGGTTAATATATTCAGGATAAAGCTCAGCAGCTTCGGCATAATTTGGTGCTGGTGTAAACTCTTTTTCAACAATTTCGTTTGTATCAAGATCCATTTTAAAACGCACCTCTGGACCTGTAATAGATCCGGTAGCTAAATAAGGACCTGTGGAATATGTTATATGAAATTCTAAAACATTTTCAGAATTTATATTGACGCCGCCTTCATTAAGAAATCCAAATTCTTCTGTACTGAACTCATCATAGGTATTTAGTCCCACAATATACATTGACCTATTCTCATAGTTATAGGTTATGTATTCAGCAATATCATTCTCTATTAGTTCATTGCTGTTTTTCTTAAGATGTTCATTTATTTCTGATATTTTTTCTGGGCTTTTAATAATATAATTTGATATTTCTACTTCTTCCCATATACTATCTATTGCAGGGTTTTTAGTATATAAAGTTATCTCACCATTTTTATCAAAAACAGCTTTGAAATAGAAATTGCTTTCTTTAGGCTGCAAATATTCATCATATAATTGTTGATAATTCTTGTCGCCTCGTTCCTTGGCTTCTTTAATGTACTCTACAGTATCCGGGTCTCTGTCATAATTTTTATCTATCACTTTATAATTAAAAACTGCTTCAACATTTCCATTGATGACTTCTTCCTTATAATCAGAGATTATGAAATCTAATAATTCATAATAAGGTGAAAAAACATTTATGAATTCTTCTTTCAAGTATGCACTTATTTTATCATAATTAGTATTCTCGTGATCTTCTTCAGCGTAATCCGTTGTTTCCTTCTCAAAAAGGACCCATTCATTATTAATTAAAACAACAATATTATCTTCAAAATGAGCATACTTTGAACCTATGTTTCCAAAGTTGGTTTGGCCTTCTTCAGTTGGTTTTTCTGACTGGTTAACTGAAGACCTGACTTCACCAATTATTGCACTTTCATCAATTTCAACAGGTATTTGTTTTCCTGTATCAAGATATAGCTCACCGTTAACCATAATCATTGGCCTTAAATCTGTAATAGCATTATTTGACGGGCCAATTTTAGGATTTGCTATTAGACCAATTCCAACCGCTGTTACAACGATAGTTGAAATAGCAACAACCCAAAATCTTGGTTTTTTATAATTTAACACATTTTTTATCCTCCACTTCACATTACCCTCGCCAAAAGCAAGAGGACTTCCATTTAAAATACGTTTTCTGGTTGCAAGTGTCAATAATGAATTAGCGTAAGATTTTTTAATATCAATATTAATTTCTTTCAATACTCGTTCGTCACAGGAAAGTTCCATATCCATACTCATTAACATGAATGCAACCCACACAAGAGGATTAAACCAGTGTATTGTCAATATTATGAAGGCTGTTATCTTAATGATGTGGTCTTTTCGATAAATGTGTGTCTGTTCATGCAAAAGAATATATTGCCATTCTTCTTTATCTAGTCCAGCTGGTAGGTAAATTTTGGGTCTTATAATACCTAATACAAAGGGTGTTTTTAAATTATCAGCTTCATAAATATTTTGCTCCATTAATTGTGCATTTTTTAATAGCTTTTTTAGGCGAAAAATAGAAATAAGACTATACGCAAGTAATGCAATAATGCCTATAACCCAAATATATGCTCCTATTTCTATATAAATATGCATAGGGTTTACACTACCAACTATAACCGGTGAAGGAAGTACTTCGTTAACCATCGTATCAACAGATAGTATTCCACTACTTATCTGTGGCTTTTGCTGATAAATTATATCATGAGGAATAGGAGTAGCAGTCTGTGGTAATAAACTGAATACACTCTCAAATGAAAATGGAATAACAAGGCGAAAAGCTACCACAGCCCACAATGCATAGGAAATAACTTTTGGAGCTTTTTGAATCGCCAGTCTGATGAGTATAACAAAAATAATTACATAACTAGCCGTAATACTCATGTTCAAAATAGCAAGAAATAGTTCACTCATTTCATACCTCCCTATGATCATCAATCAGCTTTTTCAATTCTTCTGCTTGATGGTTACTTAATTTTTTACCGCCAATAAAAGCTGTCAAAAATTTAGGTAATGACCCTCCAAAAGTATCTTCAACAAAGCGTTTACTTTGATTTGAGTAATACTCTTCCTTTATGATTATCGATGTAACAACAGCATCTTTATTTTGAAAAATGCCTTTTTCACATAATTTTTTAAGTACTGTATATGTTGTGGACTTTTTCCATTTCATTTCTTTTTCACATAGCTTGACGAGATCACCAGAACCTATGGGCTCATTCTGCCAAATGATATCCGCAAACTTTTCTTCACTCTCAGTAAGTTTATATTCTTTCATGACAAGCCTCCTTGGTCTATACAATATCGACCTTATGCTATTAGTCTATCTTCTATAGACTAATATGTCAATGCTAAATTTCATATTTATATTTAATTCTTTTTTACGAAAACAGAATATTTACCGATTTCCCATATGTAATTAACAATATAAAAATGTCTACTAAAAGTAAAGCATAATCACAATAAACATTATAAAAAGAGATACCTCATAACATTTTAAGGTATCTCCTATATGTTTTAAAACTAAAATTCTTTTCCTGTTATTTCTTTATAAAATTCTCTATTAATATCAATTCCTAAGCCTGGGGCTTCAGGTTTTTCTAAACATCCATCAATAATAGGAGCTTCATTTGTAGTAAGATTTTTTCTTAGTGATCCATCATAAAAATCTGGGTGCAAATATTCTACATATGTTGTGAATTTATTAGCTATGTGCAAATGTCTACATGCAGCTGCAGTAATACCTGTTTTCCATTGATGAGGTGAAACCTGAACATTATATTGCTCTGCCATGTGCATGATTCTACGTAATTCCGTTAACCCACCTGATCTATTATAATCAGGCTGAATGATTGAAACTCCAGAATATTTTAACCATTGTTCGCATTCAAATCTAGTTGTTGCCATTTCAGCACCACAAATTCTTGTAGAAACTGCTTCTGATAATTTTCTATGTCCTTCCAAATCATCATGAGGTAACATCGCTTCAGCAAAGAATAAATCTACATCCTTAATTCTATCTAAAATCCATCTACATTCCTGCCAATCAGTAAATCTATACAGAAAATCGCACATCATATCAATATCATTGCCTAACATTTTACGACATTCTTTTAAATAATCTACAACTTGTTGTTTAGTCATCTTTGCATCTTGCATAATGCAAATTTTAACAGCTTTAACTTTTTTATCTCTAGCTTTTTTTAATAAAGATTCATAAGATTTTAATGCTACTTCTGGTTCAGAATCTGATGCACAATCTGGATACAAAGTGAAATAAGGTGTTATTTTATCTCTGAATTCTCCACCAAGTAATTTATATGCTGGTAAATTATGTTGTTTCCCAGCTAAATCATATAAAGCCATATCAATACCAGAAATAGCAAACATACCAAATCCACGCATTCCAATCCATCGTGTAGTTTCGTACATCAAATCCCAGTTAGCATCAAATTCAATAGGATCTCTTCCTATTAATGATTCTGTAAGATTTGATAGCCACTTATGTTCGGTTTCACAATCTGCAAATGCTGCAATTACGCTTGGTGAACCATCTGCTTCTCCAATACCATATCTCCCTGCATTATCTGTTACTTTAACAATACAAGTATTTTGGCTCCAGTTTGATGCTGAAATATTAACTGGTAAAAACTCAATTGATTTAATTAAATTATCTTTCATCTTTTTCCTCCATTTATAATCTAGCGCCATCATTATTTAACGCTTTTCTTACATCTTTACCTTCTATATCATAAACTTTAATTCCACTATTTTTTGATAATACTACCGCAATTCCAGCTGCATGGCCCTCTGAAAAACACTGTGCAGTAACTCTTGACGATGCTAATGCTTCATGTTCTGCATCAATACATCTACCCGCTACTAAAACATTATCTAAACAATCAGGAACCATAGTTCCAAATGGAATTTCATAATAATCATCTTGTAACCAATATAATTTAGGCTTTTCTCCACGGTGTAATTCAATTGGCCAAGAACTCTTTGCAATACCCTCGTCAGATTTTATACAATTTTCAACATCTTTATTTAATAAAGTCTTTTTGGCAACAATAGATCGTGTTTGTCTAACGCCTACTTCACTTCCTGTAACTGTAATATAACTATTTTCACAGCCTGGGATATATTCTTTTAATAGCCTAAAGTAAGCTAAAGCTTGCTTTCTTGAATTTATTTCAGCAAAAGTCTTCTCCTCTGCATCAATACAATTTAAACAGTTTCCATCTTTTTTAGACACACTCGTTGCATTGATATATAATTGTCCTTTATTTGGACATTTAAAAATCCAGATTTTTTTTCTTGGTAAACTTACACCAAATTTTTTCTCAGCTTCTCTTATTTTTTCAGAAAAATCATCACTGCAAATAGTATTTTCTCCAAAATAATTCCAAAACCTTTCATCATCAACTCCATTAATCATAAAAATTAATGATGGATTCTGCACAACACCGTTTTGTCCCATTCTAAACTCGCCACCAGAATTTGCGACAAGTACTGCATCCCCAGAAGTATCAATAAAATAATCCGCTTGAACTAATCCATAACCATCAGCTGTATTTACAACTATTTCTTTTATATTTCTTTTTTCTACCTTAACATCAGTTACTACAGTATGGTACAAGATTTCAGCTCCAGCTTCCATTAATAATTCTTCTGCTGAATACTTCCAAACGAAAGGGTCATGAGCTTCTACATAAGTGTTACCATAAAGTTGAGGCTCAGATAATCCTCCATTTTTTAATAATCTTTTCCTTAGTTTTTCAGCAAATCCAAAGACTATTTGTTTTGGGCCATTCTTGCAAGTCCATTCTTCATTTGTTAAATAAAGGCCACAAATAGTTCCTGACAACCCACCAACAGCTTGTCCTCCTAAAAACCCATTTTTTTCTACTAATAATGTTTTTAAACCTTTCCTTGCAGTAGTTTCAGCTGCAGCTACACCAGCTGGTCCCCCACCTACTACGACTACATCATATTGTCCAATTAATTCAATATTATCACAAGTTATTTGTTCCTTTTGATAAATTGTATTTTCAGACTTTTTTACTGAAGTTGTATTAATTGTTATCACCGGAAACTTCCTCTAATCTTTCTTTTATTTTATAATCTTTTTTAAGCCACCTTAATAAGCAGATAAACATAATTATATAAAGAATAATCATTGGTGGTGCTGAGATAATTGCCATTGATTTTATAGTATTAATAGCACCTCCCATTAATAAAGCCACCATAGAAATAGCACCAACTGCAACACACCAAATTAATCTAACTGCTAAATCTGGATCTTCATTTGATTTTAGATTTTTAGTTGTCATCATAGATACTGCATAAGTTGCAGAAGTCATAGTTGTTGTTATTAAGAAATATGCAGCAATTAAGAATATTACCAAAACAACGGCTCCAAACGGAACAGACGCAATTACTTCTATAATAGCTCCAGCTAAACCTAAGTTATTAAACCAGTCCATTATTGGCAATTTATTTGTTAATATCCCATCTACAGTATAACCTCCTAAAATTCCTAAAAATAGCAAGCAGCCAAACGATGATCCTACAACACATGTCAATATTACTTCCTTCATTTTTCTACCATAAGATACTTTTGCAATAAATAGTCCCATCATTACTAAATAAGCAAAATACCATGCCCAATAAAAAATTGTCCAGTCTTGAGGAAATCCAGACCCCATTACTGGATCTGTATAAAACGACATTCTAAAAAAGTTATTTAATATCATTCCAACGCTATCAGTAGTATAATTTATGATAAATGAAGTAGGACCAGCTATCAGTATAAATGCAATCATACCTACAGCTATATAAACACACATATTAGCTAATTTGCTAATTCCTTTTTTAAGTCCTAGCAACATAATTATTGCATAAAAAATTATAAAAGATGCAACAATTGAAACTTTTACTCCAACAGTAGGTTCAATATTAAACAATTTATTTAATCCAGCGCTTAATAAATCAGCTGAAACTCCCATCGATGTTGAAAAAGCACCTAGCGTCCCAAAAATAGCAAAAATATTAATCAAATATCCCAACCATGAACTTTCATGTTTTTCGCCTATTACTTCAGTACATAAAGCACTAAGTCTTAAATTCGTTTTTTTGCGATTGTGTAAATAATATGCATATGGCAGTGCCGGAAGTAAAAAAATACTCCACCCTATAATATTCCAATGGTAAATAGAGTAAGCAATTGACCAAGTACTTGCTTCAACGCTCATTGCTTCAGCTCCATATGGTGGCCATTGCATATAATATATTGGTTCTCCTATAGCCCAATATACTAATCCTGCACCTACACCGGCTGTAAACATCATAAATGCAAAACTTATAAACGAAAATTCCGGTTTAGCATCCTTCCCACCAAAACGCACTGAACTATATTTTCCAAAAGCTAACCAGCCTAAAACTCCAACGCAACCTAAAGCAACTATTTGTATAATAAATCCAAGCTGATGTGTAATAAATCCAGCTCCCTTTGCAGTACAAGCATTTAATGTCTCTGGAAAAAGTGCAGCTAATATCATAACTGCTAAAACAAAAATAATCGACGGCCACATTAATTTGTGGTCAACATTAGCAAATCTTGATTTCTTTTTATCCATAATCTCGCTCCTTTTTATAATATATTATTAATATATTTATATTATATCACAAATACATTATTGTGCAAGCGCTTTTATAATTATTGTTTTATTTTTCGCAAATACTATTCTTAAAATTATTCTTATCAACTATAACTCATTGTATTTTATAAGTATTTATATTAAAATAATAACAATAGAAAGAATTTAAGGAGGCACCTAAATGTATAAAAGGCTTGATTACTTTGAAAATATGTCTTTTACAAATCTGACTGAAAAAGCTTATTATATCCTTGAAGAGGCGATTGTTACTTTGGAACTAAAGCCTGGCCAATCTTATTCAGAAAAGGAACTAAGCAGTTTTATTAATATTGGTAGGACACCCGTTAGAGAAGCTATAAAAAAATTAGAACAAACTAGAGTTATCGAAATCATTCCTAGAAATGGAATTACTATATCCCCTATAAGATTAGAAGAAGCGTTACTCCAAATGGAAGTTAGAGGATTACTAGAAAAACTTATCATGTTAAGAGCAACTAAATTTTCAACTCCAAAAGAAAGGGAACACTTATTGGAACTAGCTAACCGTTATGAAATAGCTACAAAAAATAAAGATGCGATTTCTTCAATGAGAATAGACGATGAATTCAATTTTTTTATTGCAGATTGTGCTCGTAACGTATATGCAGCAGGAGCTATTAAACCATTGCAACCATCTTCGCGTAGAATTTACTTTTACCGTTACTATACAGATGACGAAATGACTAATAATATAAATTATGGTCATATCAAGCTAATGCGTTCAATAGCAAATAACGAGTCTACCACCGAAGTTATAAAACATTTAGATAATCTCTTTGTATATTTAAAAGAACTTGTGCTAAAAACATTTAACTCAATAGTACTTGATAAGGAGCTACTAGATTATACTCTTAATCAAGGCAATTAAATTGTACAAAAATACCAATAATTTAAATTATCAAACAAATAAAAACACCATCTAAGCATTTTTTGCAAGGATGGTGAAATGTTATTTTAGCCATACAGTATCTGCTTCTTAGTTCATCATGGTAAACACCGCTAATTTTTTTACTTTTAACTTACTACAAAATTGCTTGATAGTATTCATTTTTAACAATCTTTGCACATTTCAAAGCATCAAAGTCGCAAGATTTAATTTTAATCTTACGACTTTATCTACAGCCTGAGGTAGCTGTAAGGTTCCTATATATTTTCTTCATTTAAATAAGTACTAAGCAAAAACTGTTATATATCTTTTGCTGAATTAAACCCATTAGCAGTCCCATTGACATTTCTTTAAGTCAACATGGGTTTCATCTTTCAAAGGAATACCCTCGTTGCGAAGCAATGCACCTTGTTCACCCCATCCTGGCGCCAGTCTACCAGCATGATTAACTACTCTATGACAAGGATAGTCTCCATAACATTCTGCCCTGCTGAGTACTTTCCCAACAAGTCTTGCATTTTTATCTCTTCCAATTAGCCTTGCAATTTGTCCGTAGGTAGCAACACTACCCTCCGGAATTTCTTCTACAACAGAAAGAATCTCATAAATCAAATCTTCTTCTAACACTCTCTTCATAATACCTCTCCATCTTCTTTATGTGCTTTTTCATACAATTCAGATATCCCCTTGGCGTCAGCTCATATTTCTTGAAAATTCTCTTCGAAATTCGTTTTACGAAGGACTTTAATTTGCTGTCGACAAAGCCGAATTTTCCTGAGTTCCTCTGTTTCCTGTTCTCTAAATTGTATCTATAAGTGCATGTAATAATATACATGGCGTTAATGACTTTGTTTGAATGTATATTTTTCCAAATATAAATCCTATAAACATTTGAATGCAAGTTGATAGAATGATGCCTATAGATATTTCTTTATAACCAATAATATGAACTATACCAAAAATAATAGATTGAAATATATTTGCTTTATCTTCTCTTATATGAAATGCAAGCAGCCCGTTTATGAAAAAGCCTCTAAAAAGTACTTCCTCTATTACACTTGGATAAAATAATTTCTGTATGAAATTTTTGATATAAAAACTAATCGTATTGCTCTCCGTCTGCAAGTCAACAATTGTTACTGACTCTAACAAAATAAATATCATTACAACTATAAAAAAACTTTTAGTAGTAATATCCCAGTTGAAATCGTTCAGCCTAACTTTAAATAAATATCCTAATAAAATAGTCATTGTCAATGGCACTTGAAATGACAGTCTCAATTGATTAAGCGTATAATGATCTGTATTCACGAAATTAGCAATAATCTGAATAACCATATATACAAAAAAAACTAAAATAAATGCATATAAAAAATTTTTTTCCTTCTTTATTTCAACTTTGTAATTTGTTAATTGGTTTTCAAAAACAATTAATCCCAATAAAGAAACTATAAATGGTAACGCATACTTTGTACGAACCAAAAAAATGAAAATCATACATACACTAATGAAAGCTAATTCCATGAATGACAGTCTTTTAATTTTCATCTCAGTTCCCACCTCTATTTCTCTAAGTAATTATAATGTTACTTTCTAGGTAATAGATATATTAATCTCCACCAAAAGTTTATCATCAATTTGTTACAATTTCTATATTCTTTTTAAATTTTTGAAAATAGAATTTCATTATATATTTTTTGAGTTATGCGCATTACTTACATTACAATTGGAATACTGCAACCATTCGTTTAACATTATCAACATCTCCACTTTTACTTTTGAAAGGTTTTCTCTTAACCTGTAAGAATCACATCTCTGGCTTTTATTTATTTTATAGTCATGCCATTGGATAAATCCAGAAATAGCTGCATAAGTGGACTGATCCATTTATTTTTATGATGGCCACAAACAGCAGAAATCTTTGCATTAGCAATCTCAGTTGGTATTATAACCAACTCTCCACGATCAAGTTCTTCTTGAACCGAAAACTTAGGAAGAAACGATATGCCAACATCATTCTTTACGAGTTTCTTGATGGTAGGAATACTCCACAACTCAATTGTATGATCAAGAATGATTGATTTTTCGCGAAGATACTGCTCAAATATCTGCCGAAACACACAATTTGGTTCATTGATAATTAATGGAATCGGTATTACTCTGTCTGGCGTTATAAAATCCGGGTAAATTTCCTTAGTTTCAGGAGAGGCAACTAGTACCACTGAACAAGTTCCTAAGGTCTGTGTAGTAAGGCTGGTCCCGAAACCGCCTACATCTTCATAGAACACTCCCAAATCCAACGTGCCGTTAAAAAGCTCATCCCGAATATCATAACAATTCATAGAGCGCAAAAACAAGCGAGCCTTCGGTGCTTGCCTGTGAAACTCTTTCAAAATAGCAGGAAAATGATAACACAGCAATGTTTCACCAATTCCAACTCGTAAATCACCTTGGCATTCAGCCAAATCCTCTTCAAAACAGCGTAACTTTTCCACCGATTGAAGCACTTCATTTACATAGGGGATCAAATGTTCACCAGCTTTTGTCAGCACCATTTTTCTCCCAATCTTTTCAAAAAGACTTGCAGAAAGTTCTTGCTCAAGCTGTCCTATTTGGAAAGTAATCGTAGATTGTGTATAATTCAACTTTTCAGCAGCTTTGGTAAAACTTCCTTCATCAACAATAGTACGAAAGGTATTCAAAAATTTGAATTCCATGCTAACTGCTCCTTTACATATACTTCAAATATATTGAAGTTTAAATTTAATAATTTCAAATTGACTAAACAATATTTTAGATGTATTATACACATAAGTGAGGAGGAATGCAAGATGTTTACAATTATTATTTCATATTTGCCCTACGCAGTTGTTACAGCCTATACTCCCGGCCCTAATAACATTGTGTCTTTGTATGCGGTCAGCCAAAATGGGTGGCGCAAGGGAAAAAATGTATTGCTTGGAATTGCAGTTGGTTTTCTGTGTGTTATGGTTCTATGTGCCCTGTTCTGCTATGAATTAGCGAAATATGTTCCCTCCGCTGTAGGAGTTTTAAAATATGTAGGCTCCGCTTATATCGTTTGGCTTGCAATTCATGTGGCACGAAGTAAGCCGGACGCCGACAATCAGCAGACAATATCTTTCTGGCAGGGATTTTTTTTAGAATTTGCAAATGTGAAGATTATTCTGTATGCAATTACCATTTATACAGGCTATGTTCTACCCCATGAATCCGGGTTGCTTTCGCTATTAGTTCATGCCGTTTGTATCACGGCGATTGGAATATCTGGTAATCTCACATGGGCCACCGCCGGCAAAGTATTCCAAAAGTTTTTGGCAAAATTTTACCGCCCATTCAACATCTCTATGGCGCTCATCTTAATTTATTGCGCTATAGCGCTTGTGCTCGATTAAACAATAAACGCCGAAGCTCCGAGAGACTGTGGGTGCCGCTGCAAAAATGATATTGAAAAAGAGCTATTAGTTATAAAATGTGGCCCTTAGCCTTGATGGACTGTTCCTATTATACTTATGAAATATTTAGTTTTAACAAGCAAGACATCTAATATAAAGAATCATACTTAATTAAAGTAATTCACCTTTTTGGTTATAGAATGAATCACAAAATATCATAACCCCATTGTATCTTTTATGTCGTTGCATAAAATTCCGTTCTAGTAATGGAATACACACTTGTCTTTATATTTTTCTCGTCTGCATTTACCTCACGCAATGACATACCCATCTTTTCAGCCACTTTTCTTGATGGAGTATTTTCCCACTTTTGATACGAAAAAATTTCATCAAAATTCATGTTTTCAAAAGCATAGCTCAAACAGGCTTTTGCTGCTTGTGAAGCATACCCTTTACACCAAAACCGCTTATCAATATGGTAGCCGATTTCAGGGAACAAATTTCCATCACCATGAATGTTCTGCATGGTAATTCCGCAATCTCCAATAAACTGATTTTTTTCCTTTAAAATAATTGCCCACAATCCGAAGCCATATCTGCGATAGTTATCAAGATTCCAGTCAATCCAAATTCTTGTTTTATCCATATCGAATGCTCTTGGGTAATATTGCATTGTTTCTTGGTCCGATAATATTTGATACCAAGACTGAAAATCATTCATTGTTAATTCTCTTAGTGCAAGCTGTTCTGTTTCTATGATATAATTTCCCATTGTTTCGTCCTTCCATAAATTCCTGTTTGTCTTTCTAATTTGCATGTTTTCTGCAGAATTGCCAAAGAAGCAATTTTTTCTTAATAATGTATTAAGTAGACAATAATCCCTTGGTGGTAAGGTATATTTTTAAACTTAAAATAATTCTTCAGTCTTATATCACTCTCTAATCTAATACAATTCTTTAACTGACTTATCAGAATAAGTATTCAAATAATTAAATCAAAGGGACAGTTCTAGTAATGTAATATTGAATCATTACAACCGTCCCTTTGATATTCCTAATGTACATTATATATTTATCTCCAAATAGCTTATTATGTTTTCAAATTGATACTCTTGTAAGATTCCAAAGGTAGGGTCATAGTACTCACCATTATAATGAATTAACAAATGACTTTTTTTACAACCTCTAACATTCAAAATACAACAGTTTGGCAAGTTAACCATTTTTCCTCTTGTATAAATTGGTCTTCCATAGGAAAATCCAAAGTAATCTAACGTTTCTATAACTTTGCTAAGACTCGCTTGCCATTTTGTGCTTTTCATTATTTTAATTACTTCATCAATAGAAATTCCGGCAAGCATCGCAAGACATGCTTGTCCACAAAATCCATTCTGCGGTTGCTGTATATAGTTTATATCATCTATTTTTCTAATAGGATTTTCTTTAGTGTATGGACTATTAGAATTAATTCGACTAAGGCCATCAATAAGCTTAAATTCAACATCTATTTCTTCTAATGAATTAATAATATTCTTATATACTTGTTTAGTAACTGGAATAAGGTATTTTCCATTTCCTTTAGGAATTAATTTACATTCAAAAATGTTACCTGAAATTTCTACTTCTACAGGTATCAGTCCTTTTTGGCCACAGGTTTCCCAAACATTAAAAGGGATACTTAAATATGCTCTATTGCCTTCCTTTAGCAAGGCTGACTTAAATGAATATAACATATTTATCTTCCTTCCTTATTTTTATGAATTGCTATCCAAATCTCTTGATGATTTTCTTGCATATAACATTCAATAACAGGAAGATCCGCCAATGCATATCCCGAATTAGGAAGCCATTCTGTATAAAACTGTTTATATACCTTCTGTGTTGCTTCTGGAAGTTCACCATTAGCCTCAAAAATTGCCCAAGTTGCAGCAGGATAAGAAATTTCCACCATACCTTCAAGAGCAGTAATGTGTTGGCATTCAGGAACATCAACAAAATTAGTTACTGCAATTATATAATCCATATACTCAGAGTTTCCCCATTGACCTCCAGCAGCAATTCCCAAAAATCCAGCAGGTCTATAATCTGGGAAGTGTTCAATAAGCCTTTTCATAGTGCCATCTTTCCATGCACTCTCCCATATTTGGGGAACAATTTCAAAAGCTTTTGAAGTTTTAATCTTATTTGATATTCCCATCACTTTAAATGCAGGCCACTGTTCAATTTGATAATTCATATGATTTTCTCCTTTAATCGTAATTTGGAAAGAGAGCTTAGGACAAGATTTTAACTGTACTGTTTCATTCCTTGCCACGGAAGGTAAAATACCATGAAAACCTCTAAATGCACGTGAAAATGCATCTTGAGATTCATACCCATATTTTAACGCAATATCAATTATTCTTTCTGAGTTATTTAGGATATCAAAGGCTGCAAGTGTTAAACGTCTACTTCTTATGTATTCCGATAAAGATTTATCAGCTATATATGAAAACATTCTTTGAAAATTATAAATAGAACATCTTGCAATTCTTGATATTTCTTCATGAGAAATTTCGCCCACAAGATTTTCTTCTATGTAACTCATAACTTCATTAAGTTGCTTAATCCAGTCCATAACCATTCCTCCTGCTATAATCATATGTCTTTTAAATCAAATCCACTCGACATTTTGTGCCGCATTTTATCTAGTTTTGATTATATAATAAAGAAAGTTTAATTTCAAACTTCATCTTTTTGAAGGGTGCATCAATGCTGGAATAAAAGGAATAGTTCTAATGATACAAGAACTAAATTACTAGAACTGTCCCTTTGATACCAACTATTTTTTTAGTAGACAAATTGTTTCCACATGCCTTGTGGCAGTGATTCTGAAGACATCGGGAAGACATCGGGAAGACATCGGGACGTTTCGCCTGTCTTGGTTTATTCGTCTAAGCCTATACTATATATTACCGTAATCCTTTTCTCCTGCTACTCTTTGCATATTCGCTCGTTTAAATTATTATATAGGGACGGGGTTATTGTAACATTACATTTTCTGAATTATTCTACTATGCTGATTCCTACACTGCTTTTTGCCAATAACTCAGTATCCTTGTCTTGATAAGATACATGGAAAGACATGTGAAACGTCCCCGTGTCTTCCCCGTGTCTTCGTATCACCCTAGTAGCAAATACAATTGGCACCATATTTTTATTGCGACTCTCTCTGTAACAACCAGTAAAAATAAAAGAAATGAGCAATGCATAGAAACGAAACAATAATGCTGTTCAAACCTATAACCATTCTCCATTCCATACCTAGAATCTTGAAGAAAAATAAGTAACTTATCGGCAGCATAGGTATGAAAGGCGTCAACAGCCAGACAAAAAGAGTTACTACCATACTAGCTCCCGACTCAGTAGTCATAAAGGCTTCCATGAAAAAAATTTGCCAGATTACCATTAGAACAGAATAAATGGCCCAACAACGCTTCATTAACCAATTTACTTCACTATATCTGAGAATAAATAACAATATATCAAATAGAAATAAACTTATCATATAAACCAGCAATGAGATATATACAGAGGCATTATAATTGTAATGTACATCAAATAGACTGTAGCTATCGTTCAAATATATAAATAGTATGTGCGAGAGTATCCATCCCAAACCAGCCAGTACCACCCCATAATTCAAAAGACGTTCTTTAATTGTTTTCACAATACTAACCTCACTTATCTTATGATCTCTAAACTTTATACTCTTATATGCTAAAGTAATCTGTTGCATATAAGCAGTACTAATTTTCTCCACGACACAAGCCATATTTTCTGCCAGAGCCTCCACACAACCCGAAAAACAGTGTAATCAATAAGTTAGACGTTGAAATCAATCAAAAGTTCCATTCTATAAATTAGCTGCTTATTATTAAGCCTTTTTGATCAATTTGAGTCGTATCACGGCCCGTTTTCAGTATAATATCGTTAAGTATCCAGGATATTCTTTTTACTTTTTGCAGCATTAAATTATAAACTTAGAAAAGAACCAATCGTAACTGAACCAGCCGCCAACTTAACAGACTAATTATTTCATCATCATATTATCATCTAATAAAAAGAGCTTATAGTCACTCGTATAATGCAATATCACTCATGTACATTTCTGAAAAATTCTAAAATGAAATGATTGAATTTAGTCATAAAAAATGGTATGCTACTCAAGGTAACCGAAAAGTGTCATTACTGCACAATAATGAATTTCAGAGTTACAATTGGGAAGATTATATATTAAAGAGCTTATTTTTATAAGCTCTTTTAAGGTGATAAAGAAAGGTAATAATATGATAAAAGTTGAAAACTTGTCCTACTCATTTCCACAAAAAAATCTATATAATAAGATTTCATTTACATTAGAAGATGGTCAACATTGCGCTTTTATAGGCACAAGTGGAAGCGGAAAAAGCACCCTGATAAATATAATTATGGATCCGGAAAAATATATGTTTGATGGTAAGTTAGAGATAGACCCAAATTGTAGAATTGGGTATGTAAGTCAGTTCTCACAACTAGACAAACCAAAAGAAACTACTGTTTTTGAATATATAGGCGAAAAATTTATTAAACTACAAAATGAAATAACATCCATTTGTACTGAAATGGAAACATCTTCGGATATAGATACTTTGCTAGAAAAGTACCAACAAGCACAAGACGCATTTGATGCAATTAATGGAGATGAATTTGAAAGCAACATTAATAAAAAACTAAATCTTGCAGACTTAAGCAATCATAAGGATCTAATGATATCTGAACTTAGTGGTGGCGAATTTAAACTTGTTCAAGTTATTAAGGAAATGCTTAATCGTCCTGACTTAATAATTATGGATGAACCAGATGTGTTTTTAGACTTTGAAAATATTAATTCGCTTAAAAACCTAATTAATTCTCACAAGGAAACAATTTTAGTTATTACTCACAACAGATATCTATTGAATCATTGCTTTAATAAAATTTTACACCTTGAAAACATGGAACTTCAGGAATTCGACGGAACATATATTGATTATAACTTCTCATTACTGCAAACTAAAATTGAGTTACAAGAGCTTGCTGCTGCTGATGATGAAGAAATCAAGAGAAACGAGATTTTAATCAATAAATTAAGGTTAACTGCAACTGAACTTGCTGATGCTTCTAAAGGAAGAGCCTTGAAAGCTAGAGTTAAAATTCAACAAAGATTAATTGAACGAAGAATTAAAACGCCATTCGTAGACATTAAACAGCCAGATATCAATTTAGCTACTGACAATAAAATTGAAGAAACTATTGCTTTAAAAGTTAATGATTATAGCGTTGCCTTTGATGAAATACTTTTAGAAAATGTTAATTTTGAGATTAAATCTACTGACAAAGTAGCACTTATTGGTCCAAACGGTACAGGAAAAACAACTTTATTGAAAGACATATATAAAAATGATCATGATTCCATTGAAATAAATGGTGATGTTAAAGTTGCTTATTTATCTCAAAATCAAGGAGAAATACTAAACGAAAGCAATACGATACTTGACGAATTTTCAGATGTTGGATTTGAAACTTATCAAGAAATTAAATCATATCTTTCAAATTATTGTTTTAACGATAAAGTAATCAATCAAAAGATAGAATCTTTATCTGGTGGAGAAAAAAACATACTGCAATTGGCTAAAATTTCAGCTATTAAAGCCAGCATGTTGCTTCTCGATGAACCTACAAGCCATTTAGACACCTATTCACAAATAGCACTTGAGAAGGCCATTAAAAATTATAATGGTGCAATTTTAATGATTTCTCATGATTATAATTTTATAATAAACTGTATGGATTATGTTTTAATAATTGAAAATAAGACAATTAGAAAAATGAGTATGCGAAAATTCAGACAGATGATATATGCCAAACATTTTGATAAAGACTATTTAGAAATTGAACAAAAGAAAAAATCCGTGGAAACAGAAATAGAATTAGCTTTAAAAAACACTGATTTTGAGCTTGCAAAAACTTTATCTGAAAAACTAGAAGAACTAATTAAATTACTTTAAATCTTGTATTTAAGCGACAAATAAATATTCAAATTTATACATTATGAGCAGTGATAAAGCATCCTGCTCTTTTTTATATTTAACATTTGCTCCATAACTTATATTACATGCAAATAACATAATTGTGAAACACTATACTTCCTACATATTCACTTCGCTATAACAAAAAATCCCTCAAATTTTCATTTTTGGGATTTAATCCTTATAGGCGACACCCAGATTTGAACTGGTATTTCCCTACAAAATTTCTTTATTAAAATGTCCTCTTGTGTCTGTTTCCCGATTAAAGACAGCTTTACTCATTGATCCATTTAATTTGCTTAAAGCATTATTAATGGTTTTCACAACCTGCTCTTTTGATTCAACTGTGAAGTTTAATCTAAATGCCTCTATTCCTTTTATACTTTGTAGGTCATCTAAAAGATTAAGCGTCTTGCCATTAAGGATAGTCGTTGTACAATCATCATGAGAAATGATAGAGAACGTTCCTTTCTCATCTTTTAACTCATATCTCGAATTTTTGCAAATGCCGCATTGATTCATTTTTTTCATTGGGCAATATTTTGTAAACATCAAAGGAGCCCTACCATACACAATCATTTCTAGTGCAGGATAGCCGTCATTTTCTTCATAATATACATTAATTAAATCTTCAATTTGTCTCTTATTCATTTCATAAGATAAAGTTACTCGTTTTGCACCTAATCTATATAATTCATAGCAACTGGTAGAATTAACAACGTTTAGAGAATAATCCGTAACAAAAGGATTAGTTTTTCTGTAGTGATAAATTCCGCCATATCCTCCGATTAGTAGCTGCCCTTCTTTTTCCTTATAATCGTTCTGGTTTCTTCTAATAATATTTTCGAAATAGATTTCATTAATTCCGCAGCTCACGCAAGCTTCATACTGTTCCTTAGTCGTTACAGATGCCGTAAGGTATGGTTTTTCAGGGACAAAGCTTATTTTTTCTTTTGCTTTCAAAGCTTGGGTTCTTTTCATTTTGCTGTTAAGCTTTAAGTCATATAAGCCCTGTACAATATCTCTTCTTGCTGCATTTAACAGCTTAACCGGAATAAATGCATTGTTTTCCTCAAAATCTACATGGTTAAGTTCAAAAATAGTGTCATTTAATCTTGAAAATTGCTTTATTACCTGCTCTTTTGTTGTTGGCTTATTAATTGCTTCCCCTAGTATTTCCTCGCTTTCATATAAATAATTAAAGCCTAAGCCCGACCCATCTATGATAAGCTTTGAACCTGGATGTGCACACACTTTAATATCTAGCTTAAACCGTTTAAATTCTTTTTCAAATGTTGATTCTAATTCTTTATAATAGTTATAATCCTTCGTAATATATACTAAATCTCCATTAGATATATCTTCTTTGATTTTAATATAGCACACATCATCTGCTTTATTGATTAAATTGTCATTCTTATCGTACAGTTTAACAACAGTTAAATTAACATCTTCATTATTATGACTTATTCTGATTGTATCGTTTTGATGTAAAGTACGTGTTAGTGTTATTTCATACATATTTTTAATACTCTTGCTAATTCTTCCAACTTCATATCCAAAGTTATTAGGTCTTAAGATGTTTGTAATATCTTTCTTATCTTCGTGAAACAAATATCCCTTAGTAAATGTTCTATTGAATGTTTTATTCAAATTTTCCTTATCTTCTTCAGTTATTTTATTATCTAGTGCCATGCGATATTTTGATACAGTATTAGCAACATACGCAGGCTCTTTCATTCGGCCTTCTATTTTTAAAGAATCAATTTCTTTTAAATCATTGATATAATCGATTGTTTTTAAATCCTTGGTAGATAGCATATAGTTTTTACCTAAAGAAGTATCTGTTGTCTTATCAATTAGTTCATACTCCTTACGGCATGAGCCAACACATCTTCCGCGATTTCCGCTTCGATAGCCGATTAATCCAGACATTAGACAGTTTCCAGAATATGATACACATAAAGCACCGTGAACAAAAATTTCTAAAGGAATTTTAGCTATTCTTCTTATTTCTTTTACTTTTTCAATCTCAACCTCACGGGACATAACAACTCTTTTAGCTCCAAGTTCTTTAAATAATAAAGTTCCGTCTAAATCGTCTATTCCCATTTGAGTTGAGCAATGTGCTTCCATATCAACAAAGTTTTTAACTAAGTAATCAAAAACAGCCAGATCTTGGACGATAATTCCATCAACACCGATTTCATTTAATTCGTGCATCTGCTCTTTCATCTCTTCAACTTCGTTTTCGAAAACAATGGTATTCATTGTTACATAGATTTTAACATTCCTCAAGTGCGCATACGCAACAGCTTCTTTTAACGACTCTAAATCAAAATTAGATGAGTATGCACGTGCACCAAATTTTTGCATTCCTAAGTATATTGCATCGCAACCATTAGAAATTGCAGCTTTTAAAGCTTCCACACTTCCTGCCGGAGCTAATAATTCAGTCATTTTTTCCTCCATGCTACCGCTATTCTGCGCTAAGCGCTTCTAAACGGTTACAAAATTTATCTGTAGTTAACAGTTTTTTTAGGGGTAAAAGCGTTATTTTTTTGCTGCTTTTCTGATCCAAAATCAGTTGAACACCGATATATATCGTGGTCAAACCCTACTTTTTTCTTGTTCAGGGCCACATTTCGTCATCAGGTCATTGAATTGTGTTATGATTATTCTAAGCTAATTTTACGATATTTTCAATGATTTCTTTCTAAAATATTCTAGTTTTTATTAACCTTAATTAATCAAAAATACAATTCAGCTATATTTTATATTTTCTACATAAATATTAAATTATTTTGATACGCGACAAAACATTGTAACTATTTTGATGTATCTAATATTATTGTTGTGGTCAAGCAGTTTTGTAACACTTTAGCCTAATTATTTTCATACATCATATCATTTGATCATAGGTATAGCTTGTTACACCAACATTTAAATGTCGATAAAAGTAAGATTCTACATTTTTTTCTTTAATCGGTACTCAATTCCTTAATTCATAATAATTCTTTTATAAGCTCCACAATCTGTTTCTCTTATATCTATAGCTATTAAAAATGATTTATCTACTATCGATTTGTTTACTATGAAAATTGCTTACTCAATATACTCAAGCCTATAAAAAGGAGCTGTACACCTAATAAAAATAGTTGAGTGCACCATTCTTCTGATTACAATTATATACTGTTGATATGTTCCCACACACAAAAGCCCTTGGGTGCTCATAGTCACACTCAAGGGCTCAAACTATTGATATTGCTTTATTTATTAATGAAAATTAATTATTGTGACAAAAATTATTTTTAAATCTACTACGATAATTAGTAAAACAGATGCATAAATACCGAGCCTAAAATTATAGCTAAAAATGTTCTTTCAAAGAATGCAATTACTAATTCCCAAAGTTTTAAAGGAAGTTTTGATGACATCATAACTACAATAGTTTCTGAAAAGAATATCATTTGAACTATAGATACTGCTGTTACTAAATATCTTGCGCCTGCATCAATTATTGCAATGTTATTTTTAATCAACAATACAGGAAGAAACATCTCAGCTATTCCCACCGGGAAACTTGGTGCTATTAATTCTACATTAGGTACTTGCAACAAGTTAAGAAGCGGTTCAAACATTTTGCCCATTATAACGAACAAAGGTGTAGTTTCCGCAATAATAAGAGCGGATACTCCTACTGCTGATAATAATGCTAATACCTTTGGTATTATTTCAAATCCTTCCTTCAAGCTTGTGAGCATTTCAGATGCAAGGTTGGGTGCTGTTATAGCCTTTTTTGCCGCTCTGTTAACTCCGGTACCTAAAACATTTCCTTTGGAACTTGTATTAATTATATCTTCCCTTGTTTGAACTCTGCCGTTAATATAAATATCCTTCTTTTTATTAAAAGGAGGAATCCTTCCCATAAAAGCACTTACAATCATTGTTAATAAGAGTGATGAAAAGTATACAAGCAAAAATCTGTCTGCCAATCCGGCTGTATCGATTACCATATATGCAAATCCAACGCTTACCGCACTAAAACCGGTAACTACAAGAACAGCTTCTTTTTCAGTATAAACTCCTTGTTTGTATAGTTTGCTTGTAATCAATACACCAACGGAAGATGAACTAACAAACGATGCTAAGGCATTAACAGCAGCCCTTCCGGGAACCTGCCAAATAGGACGCATAAACTTTTCTAATAACGAACCGACAAAATCCACTACCCCATAGTTTAATAAAAATGGCATTGTCACTGAACTTACTATAATTATCCAAAATACAGCCACTGCTATTGAAGGAACTATTGTCCCCCCTGTGGCAGGTCCAACTATTATTTCCGGCATATTAATTGACATTGTTGCACTCATTGTATATGCCAAAACGAATACTCCCCCAAGAAGGTATAAAACAGGATGTATAACCGAATCACCTTCAAAATATTTGTGTATTTTGCCTTCTTTAGCTATATATTTGCCATAGCAGCTTAAAGCTCCAGTTGCCAAAACTATAAAAGTAACAACCCACAAACCGACGTTACCTGTAATTTTCATCATTGTACCATACATTATGCCAAAAACCATGTCTGTCTTTCCGTTGAATGTGACAGGTACAAAGAATATAAAAATTGCAATTAGTGAAAATATTATGGATTTCATGAGACCTTTTGAATAATCAGATTTAGATAATTCAAAAGAATCAAGCACCGCCAAATCGTTTAAATCCAATTGTCTTTCTTTAATTTCTTCTTGGTTTAATATAATCTTATCCACATTGATCATATATATCACCATTCCTATTTTTGCTGATTCTTTTTCTGCAGTGCCAATACCGACAAAAATTCAAATACTACATTTGCCGCCAGAAGCGATGTGATTTCTGCACAATCATACGGAGGTGCCACTTCAACAACGTCAAATCCAACATAATTTATATCCTGTAATGAACGTATAAATGTTAATCCTTCATATGATGTGTATCCACCAACTTCAGGCGTTCCTGTGGCAGGTGCATATGCAGGGTCAAAAAAGTCTATATCTACTGTTAAGAATGCCTTGTTTTCTCCTACCCTTTTTTTAATTTCCTCGATTACTGCCGGTATTCCCATCTGTCTTACTTCGTGGCTTGGAATTGTTCTAAGTCCCAAGCTTGCAGCAAGCTTAAATTCACCTGCATCATATATCGAACCTCTCATGCCTATTTGAATCGATTTGTGCGGATCAATTAAACCTTCTTCTATTGCTCTTCTAAAAGGTGTTCCGTGGTTATATTTCTCACCGAATACTTCATCGTTAATATCAGCGTGAGAGTCGAAGTGAATCAAGCTTACCGGTCCGTATTTTTTGGCTATTGCTCTTAATTCACCAAGTGTAACAGAATGGTCTCCCCCCAGTGCTACCGGAATTGCACCAGCTTCTACAATTTTTGCAGTAAAGTCTTCAATTGCTTTGTATGTAGGATGTATATAACCGGGAATAACATTAACATCCCCCATATCAGCGCCCTTCAAATAGTTTAATATGTTTACCTCATGAATAGGATTGTTTGCTTTCATCATTACCGAAATATTTCTTATACCTTGTGGACCGAAACGTGTTCCTGCGCGATATGAGCATGCAGTATCAAACGGGATTCCATAAATGGCGAAATCCAACCCCTCTGCACTGTTAACACGTTCCATTCTCATAAAGTTTCCTGAATTGCAAAATCTAGGTGACGCAAAAGCTGTTGCAGGTTGTTTTATAACTCTTTCTTCCGACATATTTATTCCTCCTTAATTTGTTAATTAATACTATTGCATTTATCATGCCAAAAAAATAACAATCAAAAATCAATAAAATTACCAATTAACAAAACCTCTTTAGGGGGAAATATTTCCTCTGAATTCGTGCATAGTTGTTATATTATTGTTAAACGTAGCTTAAAATCAATATAAAATAATCAGAGGAATAATTTCCCTAAAAGGAATTTATTCCTCATTAAACTTAAGTTTTATATTTAGTCGCTTAAACTTTTTTCTTATTGTGCTACAGTCCAGATTTAATACTTCTGACATTTCAGCCGTACTTTTGCAGTTTCTCATCACTTCGTGTAAAATCTTTTTGTCAAATTCATCAATAATTGTTTTATAATTTTTATTTTTATAAATATCTAAATCCATGTATTCTATAACATTAAAAATAGGAAGCTGTATTAGATCATATTTTTCAATCACATCTTTTCCGGATGTTACCAGCAACCTTTCAATTAGGTTTTCAACTTCCCTCACATTACCGGGCCAATTATAGTTAAGTAAAAGCTTCATGGCATCAGGACATATTGTTTTACTATAATTATACCTTTCGTTAAATTCATTTAAAAAATAATTTATTAAAAGAGGCAAATCCTCTTTTCTATCCCTTAAAGGTGGTATTGTTATGGGAATAACATTAAGTCTATAATAAAGATCCTCCCTAAACTCTTGTTTTTTTACCATGTCAAACAGGTTTCGGTTTGTTGCTGCAATTATTCTGATGTTAACAGGGATAACATTGTTTCCTCCAATTTTTGTAATTTCTTTGTTTTGTATTACATCTAAAAGCTTAACCTGAAGGCTTAAGGGAAGTTCTCCTATTTCATCAAGAAACAGTGTTCCGCCATCAGCCAGTTGAATTAATCCAACCTTTCCTTCTTTATTCGCCCCTGTAAAAGAACCCTTCTCATAACCGAAAAGTTCTGATTCCAAAAGATTTTCAGGTATGGCACCACAGTTAATCTTGATGAGCGGCTTACTGTGTCTTAAGCTGTTTTTATGAATGAAATAACTTAAAACTCCCTTTCCCACGCCGGATTCTCCTTCAATCAAGACGGTTGAATCTACACGCGCGACACGCAGCGATAAATCTATGACCTTGTCCATTGTTTTGCTGTTGTAAATTATATTGCATCCCGCAGCATTATCCTTTGCACTTAAAAGCTGCAGTTTATTTTGATATTCTTCATTAATTTCTTTTGCTTCTTGTAGTTTTCTTTTTAATATATTTAATTCTGTAATATCCCTGGAGTTTATTACTATCCGATAAAGTTTACCGTTTTTAAATATTGGCGTTCCTGTTCCTATTACTTCTTTGCCATTCACTTTTTGAAGCATGGAAATTTGTTTTTTATCCCTAATAACTGCTAATGCAACCGACTCTGAATAAATTCCTTCTTTGACTAACTCCTCCATATTTTTCCCTATGATATAATCAGCTGTGACACCGTCAATTCTTTCGCAAGATTTGTTAAATTTTAAAGTAACGCCTTTACCATCTGTAATATGTATTCCATCATCGGAAGAATCCAAAATAGCATTGAATTCATCCAGTAAATCTTTATACGAATTTTCGAAATCAATTATTTTTTCATCCATATTTTCACCTAATTTTATTATTTATATTGTTTCCATTTTGAATATATGCTTATTTCGTTTCTATATAAAGTTATCTATGCAATGGTTCAATACCTCTTCATATCTAATCAATTATGTAATGTCCCATTCAATTTTACCATCATAGAGAGTTAATATAGCGCTGTTACATAACCATCTTCTGAAACAATAATAATGACACAGCTAGTATTTATATTCTTATATCTCTTCGCTGAATTATGCCTTGCACCATTTGAAATATCTTCTGTTTCACTTGCTTTGCCATCTAATATTACACCAATTGCATGGCAATTACCATTTGTGTCAAATAGCACAGCACCATCTATTGATGTGATATGTTTTATCATTCTTTCAGAATAGGTGGGCGAAATTTTAAAACTTGAAGATATTAACCTATTCGCTTCATCTTTAGCATTCTCTGCAATAACAACGGTAGTACCGTGCTTTTGATGTATGGCTATATTTACAATCTCAGTTAACTGTTCTATATTCGCATGAGGAAATCTGTTCATTATTGCAGAATGAAAATCTTGAACATTAAATTTTGCTTGTGTGTATTGGTAAAATGAATCTTTGCACTGAATTATAGGTATAAATTGATTTTGTGCAATTCTTAATTCCGTTATACTCCAATTGCCTGCACCATGAATTTTCACTAGGTAACCAGTAAAGTGTAGTATTTTACTTAATGATTCTTGAGAAATTAATCCAAATACCCGTCTAGGCGTCCCAATTAAGAATATATCATCTTTAGCAATCTCCAAAAGTTTTCTTATCTTTTTATGACTCAATAAACTTATTGGATTATCGAATTTAAGATCTAATTTTTTAATTACATCTTCAATATCACTACAAATTAAAAGACTTCCGCTATTTTCACCTTTTTCATACTTTAATGCAGATATAATATTAATATCATTGTGTATATTTAAATTTTTTTCATCTGTATCAGAATATAGAATTTTACACAAAAATGCTTCTCCCGCCTTACGCACAATATCCTTATAGGCTATCATATGCGGGTCTCTATATGAATACAAAAAAATCTCTATTAAATACTCAGCAAAAGTAAATAAGTTTTTATCACTTTGCCATTCCGTGTCATTGGTCTCAATAATCTTATAACCTATTTTTATATATTCACTAATAGGAATATGTAATATAACAAACGAATAATTATAAGGCTCTTCCTTTTCAATTAATGATAAGAATTCTCTATATCCACTAAAAATACGACTATATACTTTTCCGTTATTGCCCAAATCAAAAATGACTTGCCATTCTTGATATTTACTTTTAGAATCTAATTTGTACAATGGCAAGTCATCGTTTGTTTTTTTTATCTCATAATCATCTACATCATAAAACTGATTGCCTATAGTTATTTCAAAAGATATTGGTGCATTAATTTCTTGTAGTAAAAAGGATAGGCTGTCTTTTATTTTATCTATACTGTTTTTTTTCATATCTACCTCAACATTTCCTAAATTTCATATAGTTCATGTTCATCTTTTCTTGCATCGAAATCCATATCATCAGCATCTTCACCCAAATAAATCATTACAACGCATTTAATCTTTTATGAGGAATTCCATCTTTATCCAAAGCCCTATGTAACACCCCAACTCATCATCGCTAACTAGCTTATAATTAATAACTATCAAGCGACTATAGTTAATAATTAATTCTATTAGAAATAATATACCATATATCACCATTTTCATCTATAGTTAATGCCGAAGTTCTTAATATTATGACAAATTTAAACAATACTTATAATGTCAATCAAATTCATATACCGGATTGTAATCTGTAAGTATATGACAACATATATAGCAATCTAAAAGTCCTCGCTTTATATTCTGGACATTAAAAAGCCGATGCAAATCAATTTAGCCTTGCATCGGCTCCATAACTGAATAAAGATTGTTTAATCACGCTAAACGTAACTATTGATTGTTTATGCTTTAAAAAAGTCTCACTTATATTTTAAAATTTATTAAAAATTAACTATAATTAACCCATAATATCAAATTTGTTGTGAAAGAAAAAGATACTTTTCTATAAGACAGTTTTTGCTTAGAATATTCTATTACGTCCTTTAAAAGATTAATTTCTACCAGAGACTCTCCCACCATAAAAAGTTATATAAACAGCATTAAGATCTCCATTTTCAGCAATATAGTCAATAGTTTTTAAGGCAATATCCTTAGACATAGAAGAACAAAATTATAAAAATAAAAATTAAAAAGCATATAATTGAGCGCTTCATTTTATACTGACAAAACTAAAAAAGCGTGACAATTCATATTTTTCATGAATTCCAAGCTTTTAAATTTGTTATTTGTAATTATAGATAAACTTAGGATTTTTATTCTTGTTTTTATTCTGTTGACTGTAAAGTTTGGTTAATTATATTAACCATGATATCTTTAGTCATCATACCAGGAACATAACCAAAAATATTTCCTTTTTTATCAATCATAAATGTTGTTGGAAATGCTGATATGTTATAATTTTGTAGCACTTCTCCTGTTTCATCAAATAGTGTAGGGAAAGTATATCCATTATCTTGTAGAAAAGTTTTAATCTCTTCCTTTTCGCCATCCTGGTTGTTTGGATACTCTTCACTTCTAGGATTCGCAATTCCCAAAAATACCACTTCACTCTGATTTAAATTATACTCATTGTAAAGTGCCTCTACATCCGGCATTTCCTTTTTACAGGGCGGGCACCAAGTCGCCCAAAAATTTAGAAATACAACTTTGCCTTTATAATCAGAAAGTGTATGTTCATTACCGTTTTGATCTGTTAAAGTGAAATCAAATGCCGGGAATTCATCACTTGTTTCATTTCCTTCATCAGAATTATTATCTAGGCTCTCAGTTTCCGAACTATTTTTATATTCATCTGTTTTATCTGATATGTCCTGTGAACTGCTTTGTTTATTATCGCTATAAGAATTCAAATAAGCTGATACATTGTTCATCCACCCCGTAAAAATCATACTTCCCATGATGATGAGAATTATTCCTCCGGCTTTAATAGTATACTTCAACAGTCTTTGTTTTGATTTTATAAAATTCAAAACCTGTGTCGTAAATATTCCAAGTAAAAGGAACGGAATTAAAAACCCAATTGCATAAACAAGTACAAGGAGATTGCCTACTAATGAAGTTGTTGCTCCTGATGCCATAATAAGCACCGATGAAAGGGCTGGTCCAATACATGGTGTCCATGCAAAGCTAAAGGTAAATCCCATAATAAGGGCTATAATTGGGTTTATTTTCTTATCAGTTAATTCAATATGTATTTTTCTTTCTTTTTGCAAAAACGAAAAATCAAATATTTCAAGCTGAAATAGCCCTAATATAATAATAACTATTCCGCCTATTCTTGTAAACAGCAGCTTATTATTGCTAAAAAAACCGCCGAGAATCGTAAAGGACATTCCTAATATAAAGAATGAAAAAGAGATTCCTAACACAAAAAACATTGTGTTCAGAAATACTTTTTTCCTGTCATACACAATCATACCATTTTCATTTACTCTTTTCCCACCACCAGCTAAATAGCTTATATAAACTGGTATTAGCGGTATTACACAAGGTGAAAAAAAGGATAATATTCCTTCTAAAAATACAAGTATAAAGCTAATACTATTTGATGCCACAATTCCCTCAAACATAACTTTTCTCCAATCATATTTATGCTATAGTCTCGCTATATCAGTTTTTTCATAATAAATTCATCTAGTTAATATAATGTTTTCGAAACAATAGACATAATATTATTATAAAATCATTAATTTTTCAGTAACCAAATTACAAAAGTGGTCGGGAATTTCCCGACCACCTTCTATTCAAACTGATTGAATTACTTAGTCACGTTCTTGCAAAAGTTCATTAAAATTGTCGCAACCTCTGCACGAGTAGCCTTTCCACGTGCATCAATCACATTATTACCCTTACCAGACATTAGCTTTGTGTTTACAGACCACGTCACCGACTCAAGCGCCCAAGCTGAAATCATATCGTAATCAGAAAATTCTCGGACAGCCATACCCCCTTGCGATGTATCATATCCTTTAAACTGTGAATATCGATACAAAATTGCCGCCATCTGCTCACGAGTAATAGTATCCGTTGGACCAAAGTTTCCATTCCCATAGCCCTCCACGATGTCATTTTCTGCCCCCCAGTTGACTGCATCATCATAATACTTGCCTTCAGTAACGTCTGAGAAACTGGCATCACTGGAAGCCTCAGGTTCTCCTTCCAATCTCCAAAGGATAGTAACAATCATTCCACGGTCAGTGTTGATATAAGGACCAAACTCATCATTGCCCATTCCGCTCATAAGACCTACATTAGTAACGTAGTCAACTGCATCCTTAAACCAATCGCTATCTTTTACATCATCATATGTAGTTGTTTCAGGTTGCTCAGCAGACTTAACAAAGCTAGCTGTAATAGTATGATTTTTTGCAACATTTTCAAAGGTATAGGATGTTACTGCACCTACACTCACTCCGTCTACCAAGACATCAGAAACATCATACCCACTGTCAGGTGTAATGGTAAAGCTTTTGTCTGAATTTTTAACCACACTGACCTTACCACTTGCACTGATACTACCATTTTCTCCTGCTGTTGCAGTGACGGTATATGATGTTGTGCTGCCACTTCCGCCTGAACTATTTTCAACGTCTGAGGAACTACTAGCCTTTTTCAGTGTCAGCTCACCTACTGCATTGGAAAGGGTTACTGGTGTGTAATTTTCATTGGTTGCGGACAGGATATTACCGCTCGTTACGATGCTCCAGTAGGTATACCCATATCCACTTCTATCGCCTATGGCACTGGCAATTTCCGTGCCGCTTGGAAGCAGCGTCGATGACACATTCAGTGTCTCACTCTGGGATTTTGTTGTACTTTTATCCACTACACAAATTGCAGCGACTGCTGCATCTGCGGTGAAGATACTGGAATCATCCACAGTAAAGGTTCCGTCCTCTATATACACGCCGTAGTCACATCCCACTATAAGTGTCGATCCGTCAGTGACAGAAACGCCACCGTCTAAAGTATGTATACTGTAATACTCTGCGCTTACATTTAACGTTGCACCCCCTTCTACCCGCACAGTATCGCAACCAATGGCGTAAGCACCAGTAGAAGGAATAGACATGGTAGTTCCTTCCCCAGTTACTACCAACGTACCGTCTGTTCCGGAAGCACCGATGGAAATAAGTCCGTTTATCGTTAACTGTGCGCCGTCTTGCACAGTAATCGTATCGCCATTCGTAAAACCGACAATATCTCCGTTAATGCTCAGCTCTGCAATTCCGGTAAAGGTAAAATCAATAAGATAGGAGCCAGCACCCTGGATAACACCATTAATGACGCTGTCTGCAGTCGTGTGAATCTTCACAGGGGAATTGTCAGGCATGGTCAGATTGCCGTCCACATAAGCACCACCCAAAGTCAACGTGTAGCCGTCTGTGCTATTGCCTACCCAGGTGTAACCATCGTCTGCAAGCGTTGCACTACTGTGGTCACCGCGTGCCAAATCAAGATCACCGTGAATCACGGTAATTCGTTCGCCGCTATTGGAATAAATAGTATTGTTTGTTCCATCTACTCCATCATACACCTGAATTTTGCCGGTGCCTGAAGCTTTTAAAACATTCTGGGCAATTGTTTTGACCTGAACCTCTGTCAGCCCATTCGGCAAAAGAATGATTCCATTGTTAACCAGAGTCCCATTGTTGATAATGTATTCTCCGATGTTATCCGCCGTTACTCCCGACATAACTAATCCAGAAGCATTTCCTGCCGTATACATCTTAGAGTCACTGTCGATCGTCCATCTGCTGCCACTGGAGATCCTAAGAATATATTTAGCGGAATACTGCGATATGCCAGTTTGCATTGTTTCATTAGACAATGCACAGTCACCATAAATCGTGTTAGTGATGATGAAATTGGCAGCATCTACAGTTAAGACACTGGCATTGAGTGTGCCGCCGGTATAGGTAACTGTTCCGATGCATACCAGTCCATAAGAATCTAAAGAATGATAGTTGGCTGTTCCACCCGTCATAGAAAAATCTCCCTGACAAATACCAGCTTTTTCGTTATAAATCGTTCCTCCGTTAATCACGGTATCTCCACTGGAATATAAATTGCCTTTAAGATAACCACTATCCATGACAAAATTAACTGCGTAGATGTTTCCTGTATCAATATTTCCACTGCTTGCGATAATCAGTGTACCTTCTGTGGAAATTGAAAATTTACTATTTGTCTCCGTTTCTAAGGTTCCATCCCCTGAGAAGGTCAGTGTGTAGTCCTGCGGAGCTTGTTTCACAGGATTGTCCTTGTCAATCACTACGATACCGCCCTGCATAATAATAGCAATTATATCATTTGCATCAACATTATTGGTCAAGCTATTCTCACCCTCAAGTTCAACAATAACATCAACGGTTGGAAGGGTAATCAACGCTTTGTACTCGTTTGCTTCCATGGTCGCATTGTGAAGTGTAAGTGTGCCGGCGGTAACGGCTTCATTTTCCACCGTCGGTTTCCACAAAACATAGCCATTTCCTGCTATGTAGACAGTGTCAGTAGTTGGGGCACCTGTACTTAAATCGAGAGTACTATTGCTGATTTCAATGTTAGGGGAATAAAATTTTCCGTCAACTACCAAAACAGGGGTGCCGTTCACCTGAACACTACCGTCCCCCGTGAGGTTCAATGCCGCAATCGTTGCGGCGGAAATAGTTTCGCCTTGGAAATTAATGGTTCCGTTATTAACAATGGTACCATTATTTGTAATTTCCGTGCCGTCTTCAACCGTAATGGTCACTCCATCGTCAATGGTCAGCGTCCCGCCGTATGCCACAGTCAGCCCATCCTCATCAGTCCAAGCAGTAATGGTTTTATCGTCGGTCAGTTCATAACTTCCATAAACTGTCTGAACCAAGTTATTATAATAGTTTTCCTTGCCCTCCGAGACCCAAGAGCCAGTCAAGTTACCGCTTTGGTACGAAAAGTAACCTGTCGATATTCTCTGCGCGTTCACAGTTCCAATGGTATTGACGGTAATACTGCCATTGGAATAAATTCCCCTTGAAACTCCAGATACTGTTACGTTAGCATTACCGGAGATTGTCAATGCCTTCTGGGCGTTGATTCCATAAGACATATTACCCGTTGCACTTGCTACGGTCACATCACCTGTAATTGTCAAAGTATCATTGCCTTGACAAATCCCATCGCTACTACTACCATTGGATGTAACATTTAATATCCCACTCCCCTGGATGTCGGTATCGCCACTATCGTGAAAAATCCCAGTGGAGGATGATGTGATATTGTTTTCTCCTTCCACCTCAATGGTAACAGGAAGGTTAGGCAGGTACAGTGCACCACCGCTTGTGTTGTTAATCGTCACATTGTGCAGGGTCAAGGTTCCGCTGGTAACCACACTACTGTCGTCCAACGTTGGTTCCCATATAACGTAGCCATCGCCTGCGGTGTAGAAGCGTTTTTCGGTGGGAGTGTCCGTATTCAAGTCAAGTTTATCATTGCTGATATCAGAGTAAACTGTATTAAATTCGCCGCCAATCAGCAAAACATTATTGCTGTCTATCTGGATTTTGCCGAAGCCGCTCAAATTCAAATTATTAATCGTTTCAGCGGTGATGTTTTCATCCATAAAATTGATAATGCCGTTGTTAATAATGGTGCCGTTATTGGTAATTTCCGTACCATTTTCTATCGTCAAAGTTATTTCATTGTCAATGGTCAGCGTTGCTCCAGATAAGACAGTCAGCCCATCTTCCTCAGAACAGGGATAAATGTTTTGGTCTGTGGTCAGTTCAAAGTCGCCGTAAACCGAATAAACAGCATTTTTAGAATAGTCATCCCTTCCCTCACAAACCAAGGAACCGGTCATGGTACCGCTCGTATATGTAAAATAAGCTATTGTTCTAATATTCGGTGCATTCACGATTCCGGTAGTACTAATGGTAATAGTGCGGTTTGAGTAGATATCTCCTGAACCGCCGGAAGCCATTACATTGGCATTGCCCGTAATGGTCAGACCACGCTGGGCATTGATGCCATAAGATTCTGATCCAGCAGAATTGGCATCAACAGTCACATCGCCCGTAATGGTCAATAAATCATTAATTTGACAAATTGCGTCATAATTGATGTATGAAATGGTCAGCGTGCCGCTGCCTTCGATGGTGGTTGTTCCACTGTTTTTATAAATTCCATAAGAGCCGCCTGAAATTGTGTTTTCTCCTTCCACATCGATGGTTATTTCTACGTTTGGAAGTTTCAGGGCTGTGCCGCTGGTTACAGATATAGATGCACCGTTCAGCGTCAGCGTACCACCTGTTACATCACTATCAGTATCCACGGTCGGCCCCCATAGGATATAGCCACCTCCCGCTATGTAGGCGGTCGCCTCTGTGGGGGTACGGCTGGACAAATCAAGCCCCGCGTTGCTAACATCTCCCTTGTATGTATAGCTTGCGCCGTCAATGGTGATTGTGTCATCGATGATCAGCGCAACCCCGTCCGCCGTCGCCGCCGTCCAGCTTTCGTATTCAGTCGCCATTGCCATCACGGGCAACATAGCCATAATCATACATACTGTAAGCAGTACGCTTAAGATTCTTTTCTGCATATTTTCCTCCTTTTTGTATTATATAACAAATTATCATTTCCCTTTCCGTTACAGCATCATTGTAAATAGAGATATTCAATATCACACCACCTTACGCGTTTTTTCATAAGCAATAACGAAAACAAAAGTCTCTGATTTATAATAAAATC
Source organism: Sedimentibacter sp. (assembly GCA_018436705.1). Classification (GTDB taxonomy): domain Bacteria; phylum Bacillota; class Clostridia; order Tissierellales; family Sedimentibacteraceae; genus Sedimentibacter. Next base: position 128,838 of record JAHDLA010000022.1, on the reverse strand, counting down.
AGGCTACATTGATTTTATGATTTTTGATAAAGTTATTCAATAAAGTCGATGTGAAAAGCATCTTTTCGATGTAAAAAGCACATTGAGCCCTATAAAAAACTTGGCAAAAAGAAATTTATGTCCTTTTCTATAGAAAAGCTAGCAAAAAAATGATATTCTAGTAATGAAATATTATATTGCAGAATGGAGGAAATCAATTGAACATTGGTATCTGCGATGATTTATGTTCAGATCTAGCACTTTTAGAAAAATATATCTTGCGTTATATGAATTCGAACAACATAGACTGCACGATCTCTAAGTTTGAAAGCGGAGAGGATCTATTAGAAGATTTAAAATATAAACAGTATGACATCTTGTTTCTGGATATTTACATGAAAGGGAAAAATGGCGTAGAAACAGCCCACGCCATACGAGATGCAGGGTTGAAATGCATCATCATTTTTACTACAACAAGTCCAGATCACGCTTTAGATGGGTTCGAGGTTGGTGCAGTACATTATCTAATGAAACCACTAACCTACGAAAATATTAAAAGCGGTTTGGAACGTTGTAATCAGATATTCGCACAATCTAGGCAGTACATAGAGGTAAAATCAGGACGTACAATTATCCGCATTCTTTTGAATGACCTTATTTTTGCTGAAATATATAGCAACACCCTATTAATTCATACTCTTTCCAAAGAAGTGAAGACCTATATATCACTGGATGAGTTTATGAAACTTCTTCCAGCAGAAAACTTTCTGCGCTGTCATAGAAGTTATGTTGTCAATATGAATTTTATCGCATCTCAGGACGGCCCCGACTTTGTCTTGAAAGATGGCGCCAGAATCCCGATTCCAAAAAAAGATACGCAGTTAATGCGGCAAAAGTATTCTGACTATCTTTTTAGCACAATAAGGAGGAAGAGAAGTGTTTGCTGATACCATTAATTTTATATATATCGTCATTTTTGTAGCTCCTTTTGCAACACTTCGATTTTATCCGTTTAGGGATAAGCTTAGAATTTCTGTTAAGTCCCTTTTTCTGGTCTATATTGTTCTCATCTTAGTTCAAGCAGGCCTTTTCTGTTTTGCTACCCGACAACCATTTTGGGATTTATCTATGACCCAGCGTTATCAACTGGCTTTTTCCATTTTTAATTCGATTTTATCCTTTTTTCTGGTTCGTGAAAAACTAATAAAACAAATATTTGTTTGGGGTATTGCATTTTCCCTAGCAGGATTCATAATGACAAATGCTAATTTTTTGGAAACCATGTTTTTTGCAAACTTTAGAGGTTCTGTCCCTTATTATTTTTTCACTAATATTGCCTCAGCTCTACAGATTGCCATTATTTTTCCTTTTGCAATAAAGCATATGAAACAGAATGTCATACCTGCGTTGCAAATCGCCTCAGGAAAGTCGTGGCATAAAGTTTGGATTATTTTTATTCTTCTTTACAGCGGAACATTCCTTACAACAAGCGGTCTGGGTTTTGAGCGATCAGATACGCTCTATGAATATCTGATTCGAATATTTTGTTTCGGCAGTATTATGGGAAGTAGTATCATTTTTTCCATAGCACTAAAACAAACTGCAGAAAATATCTATCTGGAGGAAAAAGCCAACCTGAGTGAACGCCAGATTGCATTGGAGCGTGAATATTTTCAGACGATTGTAGCGCATATAGATGAAACGAAGGCTGCACGTCATGATCTGCGCCACCACCTTACACTGCTTCAGGCGTATTTAGCTGCAGGCGAACAGCAGAAGCTTGAGGAATACATTGGACAGTATCTGCAAACAGTTGCTGAGGATTCCTCAATCATACTTTGTAAAAATTATGCAGTTGACACTATCGTCCGCCACTATATAGAAAAAGCTAAACATTTAGGGGTTCATACAGATGTTCTATTGAACCTCCCTGAGAAAATTAAAATTGCTGATAGTGACTTGTGTGTAGTTTTCGGAAATTTGCTTGAAAATGCTTGGGAGGCTTGTAGCCGACAAAAAACAGGAGAAAAATTTATCACTGTAAGTGCAGCATTGGCAGGTGAATATATCATTATAACTGTAGACAACAGTTATGAAGGGTCCATTTTAAAAGAAAATAATACCTTTCTTTCTTCAAAACGGAACGGAGAAGGTATTGGTATTACTTCTGTTCAGGCAGTATCCGATAAATATTACGGTGAATCAAAGTTTGAGTTTTCAGATCAAATATTTCGTTCATCTGTTATGTTGAAACTTGTAACATAATAATAAAAATATAAGGAACGGGAAATTTTATTCCTACGCCAACGTCAAAAGGCATTATATCTTCCTAATGTAACACTAAAACACCAAATAAATGTTATATTCTGAATAAAGAAGATTGCTATAATTTATTTCTTTATAATAGCCACCATGTCCCATCTGGCATATCGTACAAAATACCGGGGAAATGGCGAACAACATCTCCTGTATGAACACTCCTTACAAAAATTTCTTCTTTATAATCGGGGTTCTCATACCATCTAGAAAAGTATAGAACATCACCATCTCTGTATACCAAACTTTCCGAATCATTCACCATAAATGAAACCTTTTCGGGCCAAATAATCTCAAACAGTCCATCGGAACCGTGTCTATATAAAGATAGTGGAGACATGCTTAGATTCATATTATAACAGTCAGTTACAGATGATAAAGGTAGCTTGATAACCCGTTGTAACGAACAGTTATTTACATTAAAATGATAAACCGATATTTCCTTACAATCGAAATCCACTGTTAAAATAGCAATTCCATCATTATCCCAAACTGGATGCTGTATATATACATTTGTCTTTTTTTCTATTGGTATAAATACTTTACCATCAGGATAACGTACCAGGTACATAGTTGTTCCTTCAAACTCATGACCATTTTGTATTATTTCTTCAGCCTCATAAATGTCACCTGTCCATTCGGCAGAAAAATACCATTCGTTTGTACCAGAAACTTTATCCAACGGCATACTTGAAAGTTGTTCAATTTTTTTAATATTCATCTTGTTTTATATCCTCCTTAAGCACCAAAAAAAGCATGTTGTTTATTGAAACACCCTATGTCATCTATATCATCCTACCGTTACCAACATTTGTGACAAGCTATTTTTCCTGCATTTCTTTAAGCATATTTCTGTAAGTAGAAATATAAAAATATATTCTTCAACCTGTTTTATGAACATCGTCTTTTTCATCCAAAACGTAGAAATTTCCTGATAGAAAACTATAACATTTTCAAATACATATTTAAACGCTCATTAACATATCTTGCAAACAATTTTTCCATAGCAAAGAGATTGTGTTTTACATGATATTCATCAAAAGCGTTATAATATAAAATACGATCGGTGAACTTAATATCGATAGGCGGGAAACCGGCCTTCATCAGTTCCAAGTTAACAAGCAGACGTCCTGTTCTTCCGTTTCCATCAATGAAAGGATGAATACTTTCAAACTCAATATGGAAACGAGCCAGCTTTGTTACGATGTGTTCTGTACTTTCAGCAAAATCAACCATCAACTGTTCAATCTTAGGCTGAATGAGATACGGCTGCACTGGTTCATTTTGTGCACCCATGATGCGAACAGGTACACGGCGGTATACACCACGGTCATCTTTTTTATCAGCAAGAACCAAATAATGAATCTTCTTAATAATCCGTTCACTCATCTGAATATTATCTTTTACCAGTTCACTGACAAACCCAAAGGCTTCTTTATGACCAACAGCTTCCAAATGGTCTTTTAAAGGTTTTTTATCTATAGTAAGGCCACGAAGAACCATATCCGTTTCACGCAATGTCAATGTATTACCTTCAATAGCATTAGAGTTGTATATATACTCTACAATGAACTCTTCATTCAGTCTAGCTACTTCACCCTCTGTCAAAGGACGTTTAGTATCCAGTTCCTTCTTTTTGCGGTCAATCATATCCAACAGACTTTCGGTAGATTTATATCTTCCATCGGAAGGTTTGACTGCATCTATAGGAATTTTCCATCCTCGGCCTTCTTGATATGCACCAGGAATTCTCCCCTGAGAACAAAGAACTCTTATTCTTCTATCCGAAATCCCCCATATTTCTGCTGCTTGCTTTACACTCATAAACATAATAAATACCCCTCCATCCATAGTATTATACCTAATTATCGGAATAATATCAACGCATTCGGAATAATACTTTCAAAATTATCGGAACAATAAATCAAATCATTAGTATAACCCATTTATCGTTTTTTAAGCTTGGCTACAACTTCTGTATGCGGCATTTTACGAATATTGGAGCAGTAACTTCTTTATATGCTTTGTTAATACAACTATAAAATAATAAAGGGACAAAACCTATAGTCTTGTCCCTCCCATTTCATTTTACTCTTTTCACAATATCAGAAGACATCGGGAAGACATCGGGACGTTTCGCCTGTCTTGGTTTATTCCTCTAAGCCTATACTATATATATCACCATAATCCTTTTCTCCTGCTACTCTTTGCATATTCGCTCGTTTAAATTATTATATAGGGACGTGATTATTGTGATATTACATTTTCTGAATTATTTACTATGTTGATTCCTGCACTGCTTTTTGCAAATAACTCAGTATCCTTGTCTTGATAAGATACATGAAAAGACATGTGAAACGTCCCCGTGTCTTCCCCGTGTCTTCTGAAAATGTTATCCCGAATTTTTGGGAGATAGATTAAGAAGACATAGAAGACATAGGGACGTTTCGCCTGTCTTGGTTTATTCGTCTAAGCCTATACTATATATTACCGTAATCCTTTTCTCCTGCTACTCTTTGCATATTCGCTTGTTTAAATTATTATATAGTGACGGGGTTATTGTAACATTACATTTTCTGAATTATTCTACTATATTGATTCCTGCACTGCTTTTTGCCAATAACTCAGTATCCTTGTCTTGATAAGATACATGAAAAGACAAGTGAAACGTCCCCGTGTCTTCCCCCGGCAAATTCCAGACTGCCGAATGTCTTTTCTACGTTTGGGATAACAAATTTCAGTTCCATATGTTTTACCTTTCCTTTCTGAAAATGAATGTTTTCATGTGACATATAACCTCATTCTACTTTGCGGAGAATACCCGTCTAAATGAAATTCATCAAGGGCAAGCATTGTGCTTCGCACCCTTGACAAATCCCATTCAGACAGGTAAGGCGCAATTAAGCAGAATAAGGAGTATTTCAGCCAGTTTTCATCTGACTGGCGTTCAAAAATAATTATGGGAGGTGGACGCTCCTGTTGTTTTAGCTGTGACATGGTATCACTTCCTTTCTGATTTTTGAGCAAGAAAAAAGACGCTCATTGCTGAACGCCCTAATAAAAGAAAAGAGATACCGTTTTCGCAGTACCTCTCCAATCTCATTTAAATATTAAAAAATTTATTACTCTCACTTAATTCCAACACTTTAGCTTTTTCAATATACACTTCATCTACTTTATCAATCCTCTCCCTTAAAATAGGAATTATATATTGCCCATCAATATTTTTCGAGATTTGAAAAATTGTTTTTAATTGATTAATATGTGTATTCTCCATCTTATCATGAATAACAAATTGCGGTGCTTGCATTTTCATTGTTATTGCATACTGCATGTATGCTAAATCAAATGCCACTATTACCGCTTTCTTTTTTCCTGTTCCTACTTTTCCTCCCAAAGAACCTATCTCAATCGGGAATTTTTTCTCTTCTTCCCAATTTTGATTATACGCAAGAAAATATTTTTCTCCATATAATTTCTCACAATAGTCCGAAAAAATTTTGTTGAATTCTTTTATCTTTTCTTCAACTTTCTCCCCATTCATTTTAGATTCAACGTCTTGTAATTTCTCATTCAATTTGTTTTTTATTTCATTTTGCTCTTCTAATAATCTAATTGACTTTAGGATTTCTCCTTTTTTTTGCGATAAGTTTTCAATTTTCCTGTTTATCAAATTCAACTCATCTAATAATCCTTCGTCAAGAACTTCCAACGTGACTTTTTCTTTTTCATTTATTAATTCGTCGATTTGTTGTGAGTGCATTTGTAAAAGTTCTTTTTTAGAAAAAAGCTGTTCTTTAATAAAATCAATCTTATTTTGAATCATTGCATTATGAAAATTTAAAACATCTTCAAATCTCTTCTGCAATTCAGGTACATAAGCTTGAGCTTCCAAATATATTTTTTTCAGAATTTTCAAATCAATATTACTTTTTTCGTGTGATAACTGATTAACACTATTTTCTATTGTTGATATTTCAAATTCAACTAATTGCATTTTTTCTTGTAACTCATTTATGCGAGCTGATAATTTCCTTTTTGTATTCAACTCATCTTTATATTCTTCGATATATGATAAACTTTTTCTTTTTGTGTAGTAACCGCTTAAATCGGCTTCAATCAACTCCATACTTTGATTTAACACACTCAAAGAACCAATACTTTCGCTTTTTTCTAACATATTTATTGCTTTTTGACAATCATTCAACTGTGATATAATTTCACCTTTTTTGCTAACAAGTTCTTTACCATAAATTTGAAATAGCATACAATAAATTGTATCATAATCATTGCTTGTTGTCATAAGCGGCAAGAACTTTATCATTCCATCTTCTGACGTATTCGATAATCGTACAAATTTTGGTATAAGTTGGCGAAATGTAGGTCTAGGTTCTTTTATAGCAAAAAGTATTTTTTTCAGTTCGTCCCAGAAATCATGTTGCGGCATTTTTATATCATTAATGTACTTTTTCCCATTTGGAAATAAATCACGTTTTATAGAATACCTATATTTTGTTTCAGAATCTAATAGAATCAACTCTGCTTGCACTTTATTTAACTTTAAAAAATCTTTAACCTCTGTATTTTCACTTCCTGTATCAGAATCATAATATAATCCTTTAACCGACTTTCCTCCTAAGCATAAGTCTATAATTTGTATTGCTGTTGTTTTTCCTACACTATTTCCACTTTGATTTGCTTCATCGGAAGTATTATCTACAATCAGACTTAGCCCTTTTAAATTAAATTTAATATTCCTTATGATTTCTTCAGAGGGTTTCATTTTGCGCACTATTAATTTTTCTATTAACATAAATCACCCTCCTGTCCTGCAATTCTATCAAAGATTGCATATAAAGCCAATCTAATGTATAGTAAAAAAAATCAATATGAATGTTCTGTTTTATACTTTTCTTCAATTCCTCATATAAATCATCTAATAAAAATATCGAATTGCTAGATAATATTTCAATCACTGCTGCTCCAAGATAATAAAGCGATAAGGCTGGCTCACGTTCAACATTTATAATCATACCGGTTTCTCCAATATTTTACACTCCATAAAACAATAACATACAAAACAGGTAATTCCAATTTCTATATCCTCAATACAAGATTCATTAAAATCTGCGTTCTGTACTATATCTACAATCCGTGCTTTAACCTTATCAATTAAATAGTCTGCATTATCTTGTATTTTCTCAATCTCTGTTTTTTCCATATCTTTTAACGAAAGTAGCAAATTACCTTTCTCCTCTAGATACCACATATGTATACATTTTAAGATTCTAGCTTTACTCCCTAAATTAGAGTTATCATACACATTTAATATATTATCACAATATAAATAATACACAGAAAATTCTTTAATAACATATTTATATTTAATTACACGATTATATTCTAATTTTTCATCTGGCTTAAATTCCATTAGAGTGCCTGTAGAGTTAGTAAAATCAACTTCCATACATGTGTTACCAAGAGATTTTACAACCACAGATATTAGAGAAGGAATTTTTCTTGTTTCCTGAATAGTCATATAAATATTACCAGAATTATTAGCAACCATAACTCCTTGATTAATACCACTATTATCTAAATCCATGTTAGTCTCTCTTGCCATTGTTTATTTCTCCCGTATTAACACCACTCATTATTCCGCTATTAGTGCCGGTATTTTTTACATTAATCTTACCTTTATTATTAACATTACGATTTTTCTCCTCTTTAAACTCTTTAAGGATTTCCTTAGCTTCATTTTTGGCTCTAATTGCCAAAACTGTTGATACAACCGTGGCACATGTTCCTATTATAGTTAAAACCAGCATTATACTGTCCATTCTCAATACTCCTCTCATAAATCTTAGATAAATAATACCACTTTTACACTGAATAGTCCATTAACAATGTGACATTTGTCTCCATAAAAATACAGCTTACTTACCAAGTTTAGTATTAACCCTCTGTAACTTAAATGGCACCCCTGTACTCTTCTCTAAAACATATCATTTAATTCAAAAATAACTTATTTCTGAACATTTAAATTAGAAAAGGAGTACCTTTTTAACAGTACTCCTTTGAATTCAATACCTATTATCTTGTATCCCCACACTCTATATCAACCACAACAGAAACATTGATATAGTTTTTAATCACTTTATTTCTGATTTTATCCCCCTCACCAGTGAAGACGATATGCTTGAAAAAGTGCCTGAAACTAAGGATTTCTACGTATCGGCTCGTTGTATCAACACAATAGTCTCAACATGCCTTGAGTAGACAATAATGATGTCGTAAGTATCTGGTATCCCCTTGGCGGAAGGATATTTTACCTGAAATTCACCTTGAACTCCATACTTTTTAAAGTTCCTGTTCCGCACTTTCATAGCCAAAATACTGACTTGTCTATTCGCACCTTAGAAGTGCTGCTACAATCTTACCAATGAATAAAAATTGTACGCAATAAAACTTTCAAACTAATTGTGATTTGAGAGCTTTATTCTGAACAATTTATTTAATTGTTTTTATAAAGTCTTTATCCATAACCAACCCTGATTTAAAGAAAACAGTTATTTCTTTTTCATTCTTTACAAAAATTTTATCCATAATTTGATTCATTATATTTTTTGTCAAATCAGATATATCAAACTTTGTTTTTCCTTCCGGTAAAGAATGAACCATTAACGCTTTAGTATTCATAAAAAGTGATGTTGCTTCACTATTCTCAGTTTGTATAATACACCAAAACATGTCTATCAATACATTCAATAACACAGTTTCTTTTAATGTTGGTGAGTGACGGCAATTCCTTATGCCTGTTTTGCTTCTTTCACTGCATCGCCAAACAATAGACTTCCCACTCCTGTTATACCATGTTACTCTGGTATAATAGCTTTTGCATTCTCCACATACAATAAGTCCACTTAATGGATATGATGAACTATATCTTTTTCCAGTTACACCTGCCTTTTTTAAATTTCTCCTTTTTAGCTCTTCTTGAACATTGTAATATAATTCTTTACTGATAATGGGATCATGGCTATTTCGGACATAATATTTTTTTACGTAACCATTATTCTTTATTCGTTTCTTTGTCAGAAAATCTACTGTATATGTTTTTTGCAAAATAGCATCTCCCATATACTTTTCACATTGCAACATTTTATGAATTGTACTACCTTGCCATTTTTTCTTTCCCGTAACAGTTTTTATACCTTCTTGCTCTAAAATAATTGCTATCTTATATGTACCATACCCCTGCAAATATAAATCAAATATTTTACGCACTATTTCTGCTTCTTCTGGAATGATTATAAGTTTACCATTTTCATCTTTTGAATATCCCATGAACTTTTTATGATTGACTTGAACAATTCCTTGCTCAAACTTTCTCACGATCCCCCATCTGGTATTCTCACTTAAATTACGACTTTCCTCTTGAGCTTGACTACTTAAGATAGTTATCAGTAATTCGCCTGTATTATCCATAGTATCTATATTTTCTTTTTCAAAAATAACCCGAATTTGTCTTTCTTTTAACTCTCGCATTATTCTTAAAAAGTCCACAGTATTTCTTGCAAACCTACTAATTGATTTTGTAAGTATCATGTCGATTTTTCCAGCATAACAATCTTTAATCATATCATTGAAATTATCACGAAATTTTAAATTCGTTGCTGTCTTACCTTCATCAGCATAGACACCTACAAAGTTCCAATTCTTGTTAGATTTGATTTTTGCAGTATAGTACGAAACTTGGGTTTCATAACTATTTTCCTGTTGTTCAAGTCTAGTACTAACTCTGCAGTAAGCTCCAACATTTAATTTTTTTTGCTCAATCCGAATATGGGTATCGTATTTCGGATCAGGCGGAATTACAATAATATCTTTTATTTTTTCCATAACATAGACTCCTTTTTTTTAAGATGTTTTTCATTATATAATAAATAACACCTAGATGCTATATTAATGAAACGAATAAAAAAATAATACTTTATTACGCTAATTTAATTAGTCACTCAGTGCGTGACTGATTGCACTCATAATCCAGAACGCAATCTATACTACAGTACATTTTTCATTATATTATCCACTGCATTACAGCAATCATTAAATTCTATACCTTTCGCATAATTAAAATCCTTTTGATAGCTTTTCCATCTCTGATTCATTACCTCACTATTTTTAATAACCTGAATTATTTGATTATAATTTTCGATAATGTGTAATGAATTCCTTTTTTTAGAAGTAGCAATAATTGCATCTTTCAGTAGCTGTTCATTGATGTTATGGCTTTGTAACTTGAATAAAATATATACATCATAAAAATCCCTTGGTCTTGTATTTTGATCACTCCTTGATATAACTGTTTCCAATTTTTCTGATAATATTGTCTCTAAATTATAGGATAATACTTTAATTGTTCTATCTTCTAAAAGCAATCTAAATTCGTATGTTATTTCTTTTGGTGTTATTTTATCTCCTGTTGTGATGTCTAATTTTAGTGGTACAGACATAGGCGGATAATTTGCTGTGAAAGCCACTCTGTACCCACCATATTCATCGCCCTCCCGAATTTCACCAATACTTATAAAAGAAAATACAACATCATCATGCAAATCTATTTTACAGATATCAATAAACATTTCTTTAACTGATTGCTCTGATACTGGTAACCCTTTAATCGTAGCATCCATATCCATTGTTGCTCTAGTATCAAGTCCTACCATAGCCGCAATTAAAAATCCGCCTTTTAAAATAAAGTGGTCATGATATTTTGAAACAGATATTCTTTCGAGCAATCTTTCTAGCATATAATTCTGCATTATTAGCTGTGCCGAAATGCTTTTTTTCTTTGCTATATTTTTAATAATTGCCTTTAGCTGCATTGCATTTTTCATAGTAGTACCTCTAGATAAGCACGTAGTTTTTTTTCAACTCTTAATTTTTTAGCATATTCAGATAACCTTGGAATATCTTTGTTGCTACTTTTCGCATATCTTTTAAATGCATCTGATACAATCTGTATGTCTACGTTATTGTGTTTTCGTAAGATATCACAAAGCGTTCTCTCGATGTTATATGCTTTTACAGGATTTCCCGAAGGAGTTTTTACCGTAATTATACCTAACTCATACAATTCTTTTATCACACGTATGCATTTCACTTTTTCATTCTCTAATGCAGATATATTATAATTAGATGGAAATGTCATTTGATAATTCAATGGTGTTCTATCCGTCATATCATTTAAAAAAAGTGCTGTTTCGCCAGAAAAAATACCTCTTTTATATCTTACCTGAAGATTGTACATTTCATCATCCCATACTTCTGCTAAAATATAAACACCTCTTGCTGAACGTTCTAACATTCCTGTGTCCACAAGATGTTTCAAGCTTCCTCGTGATATACCTGCTTTTGTAACCTCCGATGTTGTTATGGTACCATTATTCTTTTTAACCATTTCCATAATAACTTCTGTATTTGTCATAGCACACCCTCTTTCAAAACGAAATTGACTTTCTTGCATAATAATATATTATATTCATGCAAGAAAGTCAAGTGTGCCATATATTTCAATTAAGTTTTTTGCCTTATTTTCAATTAAATTAATTTAGCAGTACTCGATTTCTATATTTCCTTCAATGCTTTTTTTATATATTTTGTCCGGATATCTATACTAATAAAATTTTTCCCGTAATTCTTCATCATTACTAATTCTACCGATGACCCATGGCTGCAAAAAAAATTTGATTTCAGGATTCAACATATCAACTAAATGATTTTGTCCAGCTGGTGTAATAATTTGAAGATGCTGTAATTCAATTACAAGTCCATCATTTAAAGGTAAAATCAAAGTATGAGTAGGATTATTTATAAATGCTCTTATTATCTCTACTTTTTCTTGAGTTATATTTTTCAAATACTTCGTTTGTGATTTTACTAATTCCTTCGATGTTTTTTTATTATGAAAATAATTATAAATTTTTGTAATCAATAGTATTATAAGTATGGATGTAGATACCATAAATATTATACCTAATAGAAATCCATATTTATCTCTAAAATTCATCAAATAGAGTTTTGTAATTATTTCATCAGGCAATAAAAGCATCGCCCCACTAGCTATAGATAATGCACTCAAAATATTAGGCGGTAATTTTAAAAATTCCACAAAATCCTTCATCCTAAATCCTCTCGATTTCTTTATTTACAACATAATTGTAACCATCTTTATTGCAACTCTATTATTTTCCAATCAGCAAAAGCATTCTCGTTACTTAAAAATGTTTTCTTTTGCACAGCCAAACATAATAAATGTGTAGGTCTACTAAATCCAACATATACAACTTTTCTACTTTTTTCATGGATATCTTTTTTGTTTTTAATCTCTTTACCATGAAATAATGGCATAACTCTTTTTATATCCGATGCTCTATTGGTTTCAGTTTCTAAATACAAAGTAGCTGTATGCGTTTCACCTTTTACTTTATAAGTTGTCTCAAATTGAATATTTATTTCATCATCATCAATTTCACTTTTCCATATGTTTTTTATTTTCCCAATCTCGTTATTTCCGCATTGAACTGCAAAAAAGTCTTGCAATGTATTAACATCCGCTGAATCGAAAGTTTTATTAATCAAGGATATTAAATGTTCTCTTATTTCTTGGTAAGCAAAATTTTTAAGATTACATATTTCTAAAATACTTTTTGGATATTCTATCTCTTCGCAAGAGTATAACTTATCTTTAATATTTTTTACTGTAAAACTTCGATTTGTTTTCTCATCAACATATCCACAAATGAAACAAATCTGACAAAGCATTTTTCTTATTACCTTGTCCACATTATAGAGGTTTCCACTTTCTAATTGAGATATAAGTTCATACACATAATCATCTAAACATAAATTGCTTGAATTTATTTCTTCCTTTTTGTATTTATCCCAATAGTCACCAATTGTAATTCCTGTACCATTTTTAATCATTCCAATTGCTTTAAACGTACCTTTTGGGTTTAATTTATCGAGCTCATTATTTTTAATCTCCTTGCAGAAAGCATCTATAACATTACTTATTTTATTTTCGCTATAAACTATCAACGTAGGAGGAATCTGACAATTATTACTTAATGATAAAATAGGATTTTTATTTGTTCTAAGTGGGACCAATATATTCGCTATTTTTTGATTATATCTATTACTCCCTGGCAATGTAAATGCATCTTCTGATACAGTCCATGCTATTTCCTCTGCGTGAATATTATTATAAATTGCTTGATCTACATCTCCTATTTTTTGCAATGCTGTTTTTTCAAATAACTGATTTACAGCTTTACATTGAAGATAATTGCAGTCTTGATATTCATCAACAAAAGCATAACGGAATCTTTTCGAAATAAGTTTTATCAGCTCATCACCATATGTATCAATAGCCTCAATTCCCAATTCGTAGCTATCATCGAATTTAACTAAGCCCCTTAATTTCAAAGTTTCTTTAAGTTGTTTAAATTGTAATGTGCTATCTGCAGATGGACCTGCAATTTTCGTCTTACCTAACCACAATTCTCCCTTATTTAAAAACAAATCTTTAATATAATCTTCTTTGCTTTCATAAAATTTGCTATTTTTCACGCCAGCTAATATAAGGTACTTTAGTTTTCTAAATTTGTTATTATAATTACATTCTCTCCACATATAAACTCCATATTTTCCCTCATCAACAATTTCAATGTTACCTGATGTAAAATGGGTTAAATACGGAAACAGCACAAACTTATCAATAAAACTCTGAATAGTACCAACAAAGTTCGGATAACTTAAAATTTTATCTGAGGCTGATCCAAGCTTTTTTTTTATTTCATTAACTGCAACATTTGTATGCGATAAAACACATATTCCTGCATTATTAGGAAATGGCATAGATTTACTTAATAAGTAGAGTTTTGCCATTAATAATGTCGTTTTGCCACTTCCAGGACAAGCTAATACCTCTTTGCTTTCATTACATAAAAGAAACTCTTTACCTTCTGTTGAAAAATTGCAGTTCTTAGGAAGTAACATTTTTTCTACATCTACAATATCCTGTTCATTAATTATCATCTTCACACCTCGTTGCATATTTTATTGCATCAAGTAAGTATGACAATTTTTTGCTTCCAAGTAATTCACTTTTTAATTCACGTTTTTTGTCATTATCAATTTTCTTTTGATATAAGTCAACATCAAACATTGTTTCTTCTGTAATGTCTTCAGTATCTGTTTTTATAATTTGATACTGCAATAAACTAGCTAAACATTGAGCTGTTATAGCTTTAGATATATTTTTCTCAAGTAAAGTATTGTTATATATTTCATAAGCAATTTTATATTTATCGTAACCTTTATTCTTCCAATTTTCAAAATCTGATTTAACTTTTTCATTTACCTCAATAATTTTATCCTTGGTCAATGAATACTTATCACTGTTTTGAATTTTTTCAGCATATAGTACCGATTTATACAGTTTACGCCTCAATACGCTAAGTGCCAAGGTATATTCTAGTGTCCAATTAGGTGCAATAAAAGCTTTAATATCCCCTTCAGAATACTTCTTTTCTTTTTTATTGATTGCTTCGGTCGTTTCATCTTCCTTAACATCTATTTTTTCATCATTATCAATTTCTGGAACCACATCACAATCGGTAATCACAGAAATAGGTATGCCCATTTTCGTATTATCAGCTTGTTTGAAAATATTGGAGTATCTTAAAAAAGCAGTGTTACCAACATTAACAATAGAAACTCCATGTTTAGATAATGGAAAATCTATTAAATCCGCCAAAACAGGCAATAGTAAATTTTCTGCATCTCCTTCAACCATTATGACTCCTTGTGCAAAAAACAAGTTTGCTTTTGAAGAATCAAGAAATCTTTGCAAAAATAAATAATCACCTTTTTGTAACTTTGTTTTATCTGGAGCTAAAGAAAACACTTTTGAATTCTTGCACAATAATGCATTTTTAACATTTATCTTCGACGCTAATATTGTACTATGGGTTGATATGATAAACTGAACTCCAGAACTATCATATTCTTTTTGAATATAATCAATTAATCTTAATTGTGCTTGTGGATGCAAATGTGCCTCCAATTCTTCAATTAATGCTAACTTTAGGCCACCATTATCATCATGATTTAATAGCAATAACTCAGCTGCGATAAAAAGCAAATTTTGAACACCTAATCCGGGTTGAATTTCAGAAATATTTAAAGACAGACTTTCTAATATTGATTTCAATCTCAAATTGGATGTAACAAACTTCGCATTTTCAGAAGAAGATGCATCTAAAAATTCTTTTAAGTTGTCTTGCAATGATCCTAAAACTTCTTTCCCTTCTTGATCTGTAAAATATTGTTCTATCTGTTCATTAGCTTCTTTTAAAATTTCAACCAATTTATGTTCTTCACCAGAATTAAACAAAGAATGACTATAAAGGATTTGTGATATCCTTGAATTTCTGCCAGAATGCATTTCTTTAGCTGCATCTCTAAGTGGTCGAAGATATGTGCACTTAAGCAAATCTCGCGCTTTTCCATCCATTCTATATCCATCTTCATTCATACCGGCACGAAACTCATTAAAAATTCTATTTTTTTCTTTCCATGCTCTATACTGTACATTTAATATGTAATTTGTATTCCCATTTTCATCTTTTTGAAACTGCAACCATTCAATAAAATTTTTAGCTTCATCTTCAGTAAATTTTTCAAATATGCATTCAATTTTAATTTCATTTTCAAAATTTCCATTTTCATTGCAATAAAAATCCTCTTCTGAAATTCTAATAAATTCATTACTTTGAGTTTGCAATACAATTTTTATAGCATCAATAATAGATGTTTTTCCAGAATCATTTTCTCCAATTAGTGCATTTATTCCATTATGAAACTTAACCTCAATTCCAGGATTGTCTCCTTCATTATGAAATTTTCTGAAATTCCATATCCTTAATTTTGTTAAAATCATAATATCTCCGCCCCCTATTTACTTTTATTTCTGTTGACTTGATGGTATTTTTTTATCAAGACAATCCCTATATTATTTATTTA
Source organism: Sedimentibacter sp. (assembly GCA_018436705.1). Taxonomy (GTDB): domain Bacteria; phylum Bacillota; class Clostridia; order Tissierellales; family Sedimentibacteraceae; genus Sedimentibacter. The sequence goes on along the minus strand of JAHDLA010000022.1, from coordinate 112,452 downwards.
ATATATTGAGAAATAAATTACCAGAAGGCAGCCTGTCACTACGTGATATTTTGTCCCACATATAACCTTTGAAAAGGTCGCTAACCAAGAATAATTCTCCCAATAAGAAATACAATATCAACATATTGTTATCTCTATTGTACCCCTATTGGAGTCATTTCACAAGAAATAATAACATTATTTGCTGTTTATTTACAAATTACATCAAAATACTTTTCATTACCTCTTCTTCTCAAAAACGCAAAATGCCTTCATTTAACCTCCGCGTAAAATAGAGGTCTTATGATTATGTCATTTAAATAATAAAAACCGCAACTGATGATGTGTAACAGTTACGGAGCTTAATTATATAAAAAGTTCACTAGTTTGACTTTCTTTTAATCCTCGTAATAATCCACTTCCTGCATCATTACTATTCCTGAGTGAAATTGTATCTCTATCTTCATTCCTTTATGCACTCGGATGCTTTGTATAAGCCTTTTAACAAGTTCCTGATCAAATTCTCGCACCTTTGGGTTTACCGTGGTCATAGCTTTGTCTAATGCCTCTACCCGCTGCTTATAGTTCTCTGCTTGTTTTTGTGCCCGTACAAGCTTTATTTTTGCCTTTTTAAGCTCATTAATCTGTTCTGATATGTATCTGTAGGCTTCATCAAAATCTTCGCTTACAGCTCCTTGTTTTGCATTGTCTTCGATGAGCTTTAGCATTTGCTTTTGCAGTACATCAATCTGGTCATCATACTCAGTTGTAATCCCTTCAGTGCTATAATTTCCTATGACTCTAATGACATTTTCTCTAAATGTTTCTATAAAATCACCACTATTTTCTACTACATCGTTGATAGCATTCATTATGGCATCATGAAGTTGTTCTTCTTTTAAAGTAGGTGAATTTTTACATTTTGAACTTATACCATTTTTCAATCTGTCTTCACATCGCCATACTGCTGATTTCTTTCCGTATTTTGACCAGGTCTGTCTGCGATAAGCATGACCGCACTCTGCACATACCATAAGGTCAGTAAGTACATATTTAGAACTGTATTTGCTCTTTTCCTTTTTAGCTTTATTTGTCTTCCTTGTAACGGCAGCTTTATTAAGACTCGCCCGTCTTGCTTTTTCTACTTGTACTTGATGAAATAATTCTTTGGGGATAATAGCTTCATGATTATCTTCTATATAGTATTGAGGTGCATACCCTTCATTCTTTACTTTTTTCTTAGTAAGGAAATCTATAGTGTAAGTCTTTTGCATACATACATCTCCACAGAATTTTTCATTTGAGAGCATATTATTTATTGTTCCGGGGTGCCAGTGATCTAGTCCTGTTACGGTTTTAATTCCATCAGCTTCTAACCCTTTGGCAATTTGTAAAATGCTACTACCTTCCAGGTATTCTCGGAAAATTCTTTTTACAATTACAGCTTCTTCAGGTACTATAATAAGGTTTCCATCTTCATCTTTGGTATAGCCTAAAAATTTTTTATGATTTACGGATATTATTCCATTTTCAAATCTTCTTGTTAATCCCCATCTTGTATTTTCACTGATGTTTCTACTTTCTTCTTGAGCTTGACTGCTTAAGATTGTTATAAGTAGTTCACCTCCACTCTCCATTGTATTTACACCCTCTTTTTCAAAAATAACGGGTATATTCTTTTCTTTCAGTTTACGGATAAATTGGAGAGCATCTACGGTATTTCTTGCAAATCTGCTGACGGATTTTGTTAGCACTAAGTCTACTTTCCCTGCCATGCAAGCATCTATCATAGCATTAAAATCATCACGCTTTTTGGTTTGAGTTGCACTCTTTCCATCGTCTGCAAATATTCCGGCACATTTCCAGTTTGGGTTACTGTTTATCTTCTCAGTATAATAATCTACTTGTGCCTCATAGCTGCCTTCTTGCTGTTCAAGTAATGTACTAACTCTACAATAAGCTGCTACCTTTAGCTTTTTTTGTTCTACTCTCACATGCTTATCATATTTAACTTGTGGTGGTATGATTGCTACCGTCTTTTTTGCTACTGCCATTTTTTTCATCCTTTCGCTTGTATTCTGAGTCCATTTTTATTATAATTCCGTTTATAAATTCAACCTCTACCTTTGCATCTTGATACACGGTGATATGTTTTATTATGACTTCAAAGGGTTCTTCATCAAATTCAGATATTATTTTCTTATCTTGTAATGCCTCTTTTATTTTTTCTGTATTATTTTTATAATCATCTACCTTTAAGCAGTTATATATAAGCTCTGCTCTTTTAAAAATAAGTACTGCAAGTTCAGGAGATGAATATTCTTCTTCCTGTTCAAGTTCCTTTATTCGGCTTTCTGTCTGTCTTAATTCAAAGCTCATTTTTAGTGGTTCTTTTTTCTCATTTTTTTCAAGCATCCACTTTTTTTGTATCAGTTCATTTACTGCATATATAAAAATATCTTTCAACTCTTCATTGGTATAAAATAGGTTTCTGCAGTTAACTTTGTTATTTATAAGATACTTTTTACACTTCCATTTTTTCTTTTCTGATTTCTTTCCTGCATGTTCTGCATATATCTTATAATAAGCTCCACATTCACCACACAATATTTTTCTGTTAAAAACAGATTGTTTTTTCATAGTATTTTGAAGCGTTGTTCTTCCAAGCTTAATTTCTCGTTCTTTTCTTTGTATCTGTACCTTTTCAAAATCTGATTCATCTATAAGCTTTGGATAATATGTTTCTCCCATGTATTTGACATTTTGCAGTATCTTTCCTACTGAGCCATGATTCCAATTTGTCTTTTTATTAGCATTAAGAATTCCCTTTTCAGTAAGTTCCTTTGCTATTGCCAGCATGGATTTTCCTTTTATATACTCTTCAAAGATTGCCTTTACGGTTTTTGCTTGTTCCTCATCAATTTCAATGTTGCCATTTATCATTTTATATCCTATCGGCATATGACTTTGCATTATCTATTTCACCGCCTTTATCTGTATACTCTGTAAGTTCAAGGTTATTAATGAGTCTAAATGTAATTGCTCGGTCACTTCCGATTAATACTTTATCTACCGTATTTGTAAATAAGTTTTCATCATAATCATCTATTAAATCAGGATTGTACCTTATAATTTCTAGTATTCGTTCTGTTCCTGCAATTTCTTTTTCAAAACCATTACTGTCAAGCAAGCTGTTTCGGTTTTTCTTGGTTTCTTCAATTTCAATATTAATTGCATTTTGCTTTTCTATAAAAATAGCAGAGTCCATATATCCCTTTTGCACTACTCTGCTGAGGATATGGCTCTGCTCTGTTAATTCCATGATTTTGTTATTTAATTTTTCTATTTCTACTTCCTGTTCCCTATTTGTTCTTAAATTTTTAAGAGATTCTAGCAGAAGGGTCAGGATTAAAGTGTGATTGCTTACAAGTTTATTCCACATTTTAAGATATGCATCTTTGATGATATCTTCCCTTATTGGTTTTGTCTTACATATTTTACTGTTTTCAATATGAGTTTTGCAGCTCCACTGTACTTTTTCAAAGGGCTCTCCTATATGAATCTTTTGTCTTCGGAAAATCCCTTTACATTCTTTACATATAATTTTACCACTGAATTCATACCTATTTTGATATTTACCTCTATAATCCATCCCCATTTGGTTTCTTCTGTATTCATAGATTTCTCGAACCATTTCACCTTGTTCTCTGGTGATTATTGGTTCATGGTTATCCCTTATTAAAAATTGAGGCCTCTCCCCACGATTTGTTTTTCTCGTGAAAGGAAGGCCATCAGTTGTATAGGTTTTTTGTAAAATCAGGTCACCCTCATATATTGGATTTTTTAAGATTTGATTTATTACATTATCATCCCATTTTTCAGCACTTCTGACAGTTGATATATTATCTTCTGTTAATTCTCTTGCTATTGCATAAACTCCTTTACCACTTAAGTATTCATGAAAAATCCTTCGAACAATTACTGCCTCATTTTCATTAATATTTAATTCGCCTTCATCATCTCTGGTATATCCAAAGGCTACACTGGGAAGTCTAAATGTTCCATCTTTAAATCTTTTTTGAATTCCCCAACGGCTGTTTGTCGATATGTTTTCTGATTCACCTTGTGCTAAAGAGCTTAAAATGGTTAACATTTGCTCACTTTGTTCTGACATTGTATTGATGTTTTCTTTCTCAAAATATACGGTGATGCCAAGAGACTTTAATTTTCTTATGGCTTCAATGCTATCAATGGTATTTCTTGCAAATCTAGTAACAGACTTAGTAATAATGATATCAATATTTCCATTTTTGCATTCTTTCATCATTCGTATAAATTCATCACGTTTTTTAACCTGTGTACCACTTCTAGCTTCATCAGCAAAAATCCCTATAAACTCCCATTCTTCTCGTTTCTCTATATAGGACTTATAATATTCAACCTGAGCAACATAGGAAGTATGTTGTTTATTAGAATCAGTGCTTACTCTACAATAGGCGCATACCCTTTTCTTAGGTCTTAACTCCTGTAATACTTTCTGCCTTACAGGCTCTATTTTCATTACCTTTTTAGCCATATGATTTCTTCTCCTTTCTGGGAATTAACTCCCTTGTTAGCAACACACAATACTCCAAACATCATGAGAAAGCAAGTGTTTTTACACATATACTTTTGCAAGCTGTGGTGAAAAAGTTTGTATATTCAGATTGTCTATTTTTTCATATTCAACTTCTGTTACAATACCTTTGTAAAGCAGTATTTTCAACATCTTCTGAGCCATCTTATATTGAACTTCCTGTTTAGTTTGCTCCTTTGTCATCTCATACTCTTTCGAAGCTTCTGCTCCAATTTTATATATATCAAATCCCATTTTTCTGACTCCTTCTATTTCATCTATATTCATACTTAATCTCACAAAAATAGGGATTACCTTACTGAATTATCCGCTAATGCGAAAACCAGAAAATATAAAGTAATCCCCATTGCTTCTGACATTAAGTCTATTTTCTTCATTTTTATTTGTACTTTATTTGACACTACTTCCCAAGTACAAAGTTTTGTATAAACAAAACATAGGGCAACTTCATAAACTGAAGTAAGTTAAACTTCATCATAGGACTCTCACCTCCTCCGGGATCTCCGCAGGCTGCCCCCATTGCGATGTCTGTGGCTGGGCAGAAGTATCATTGTAGGCTGATGAGGTCATTGCGAAACAATCGAACTTTTTGTAACAGAAGTTACAACAATATTGTTTTAAGGTCAGACGGGTCCGCTCGCACCTTAACTTGGCCGCTTTTATAAAATCAGAAGAGAAAAAATCCACTTACATGGATTCAGGTTCTGATTTTACAGATGGTCTTGGCGCATCTACCTTTGTCGCTTGTCCTTTTCAGGCTCATCAGCTAATGTATTTATAAAATCGGATATGCAGTTTTCAAAGTACTTGTGAGTGGATAAAAATACCCCCTCACTTACTTCCACGTTAAGAGAGAGGGTTGCACACCTTAGAATTTTATTTTTTCAAAAAATTTTCTAACTTTTTTAATATTCTTATCTTCCTTTTATGAATTGCATTGTGATATACGCCTTTAATTTCCGCATATTCTCTTTCTGTCATTCCTTCGTAAAAGAGAGCCGTAATCAGTTCATGTTCTTCCTTAGTCAGATGTTTTAAGCCCTCAAGAAGTTTATTAATCATAACAGCCTTAATTGCTATTTCTTCAACATTGGTATCTTCATCGTAAAATTGAACATCTGCTTCAATGAGACGTTCTAGGGAGTCCTCTTTGCTTTGAATAAAAAAGACTTTCTGTTTTTCTTCATCAACTATAAATTTCTCTACTTTAAGATCATATTCGTGATAAAGAAGCTTTCTTTCTCCTTGTCTTAATAAAGCAATAACTTCTTCACTTGCTTCCGGGTACATCTTTCTGTAATTTGGTATTCTTCTTTCTTTAGCCATGTGGCATTTCCTCCGTTTTCTGATATTTGAATTTCATTTGTTTCAACATCAGAAAAGGAGGAGATCTACACTTGATTTGTGGAACTTGCACCAACCTTCTCATCTTTCCTCCAAAAAATAGGCAAAGAAAAAGCCGGATGTAACATTTCTGTTACTCCCGGCTTAAATGCCTTATTAATTAAAAAAGGGCATAAAAATAGCCCCGACATTAAATAACGCCGAAGCTAATTTCTTGAAATATTTTATTTTATAGATACCCCATATTAAATATTATAGAGTATTAAGAGTTGAATGTCCGTACACGCTTTATCCGTACTTAGTTCGCATTGAATTCACATTATGTTCACACTTAGACCAAATTTGCTTCGCAAAAGCAAGTATAATCAAGAACACTTTCGTTATTTTCAATAAAAATAGCCTTATATTTAGGAAGTGCATATCCCCATAATGCTATACCAAATAACTTTATTGCTTCTTTTTTCCTCATATAATAACTTGTCCTCTCTAAAGAAAGACATTCTAATATCTCCTGTTCATTCATTGAAATTGCATTGATATAACATTTGGATAATATCTCATGATAAAGTTTTCCATTTGTGTGATATTCATAAATCTTTAGCATCGCTGTATCTATTAATTCTATAACCCAAGAGGTTTCAAAAATACAGGACATTTTATTTTTAAACTCTTCTTTTTGCTCAGTTGGTGCAAAATCACTTAAATAAGTAAGTGCTACATTTAAATCTTGGCTATAATAGGATTCACATACTTCTCTTACATAATCAACTTCTTGTATTGTTTTCCATACAACATCTCTGTAAATTTCAAGAAGTAGTTTTGATTTGTGAAAAACCTGCTCTTCATCAAAGTGCATTCCATCATACATAAGAGAAATGCTTTTCATTGCTTTTGTCATTCTCATAATAGTCCTCCGTTAATTTTATTGGGTCATATTTAGATATTTAAATTTTTTACACACCGTACTTTTCTGTTGACAAAATGTGAAGATTGAATTAATATCATATGTAGTTATTCTTCATATTTAATATTATATGAAGATATATTGCATTTGTCAATAGATTTTAATATGGTTTGTGCATTTAATCTGCACATAAGAGGAGGCTACTATGAAATTCGGAGATAAACTTAAGGACTTGAGAAAAGAGAAGGGACTAACCCAAACGGAGCTTGGCAAAGAAATCGGTGTATCACTACGCACTATTATAAGCTATGAAACTGGGAGAAGTTATCCCAAAAAAAGAGAAATTTACTCAAAGTTAGCAAATTTTTTCAATATAGATATAAACTTTTTCCTAACTGAAGACGAAATATTTATTACAGAAGCAAAAGAAAAATACGGAAGTCGCGGTGCAACACAGGCTGCAGAATTAGTTGCTGAAATCGGTGGCTTATTTGCAGGTGGTGAATTATCAGAACCTGATAAAGATGCTATTATGCGCTCTCTCCAACAGGCTTATTGGGATGCCAAGGAAAATAATAAGAAGTACACACCAAATAAGTACAAATAACTGTTAATACTTATATAAATTTTAATTTAATATAATTTAAGGGAATATGGAATATGTTTAATTTATGGGGGTTTATGATTTGATTGATTCTTTAGAAATATTTAAAAAGGCGGAGCAACTTATACAAAAAGCTGGTACAAACAATGTTATGAAAATTGCAAGTTACCTTGGGGTTAAACTTTATTATGGAAACTATGATAATTTATTAGGTATGTATACTTACAAGTGGAAGCATCGAATGATCTTTTTAAACAGTAACTTAGAAGATTATATGCTGCAGATGGTTCTTGCACATGAGATTGGTCATGATATTTTTCATAGAGATTTGGCAAGTAATGGCTTGAAAGAATTTGCTTTGTTTAATCTAAAAAACATTACAGAATATGAAGCTAATGCGTTCGCAGCACATATTCTTCTGAAAAATGAAGAAGTATTTAATTTTGTAAGAGACGGTTATGATGTTGCTCAGATTGCAAGCACTCTTAATTCTAACATTAATTTGCTCTTAATAAAAATGCAAGAAATGAACAAGATGGGATTTGACTTAAATGTACCATACCATCCCCGCAGTAATTTCTTTAGAGATGTATCTACAAAATAAGAGTATCAATACCAAATACAACGCCTTCTATTCTGCTGGCTATATACTATTCGCTACACGTACATTTTCAACTATTGATGAATCCGAAACTTAAATTAATAGTATATAAGAAATACTTTTGTAAACAATAAGTATGTATAGGAGGTATGGTTGAAATGAAAGAAAGTCAGGTTTTGTCTTTTGATGATATGATCATAATAACAACTGCAGTACTTATAGGAACATTAGCTAGAATAGTGTTATTAAAAGAAGATTACAGACAATATCCAAGTTATCCAAATGGTTATTTCATTCACATTATAATTGGATTTGTTGCATCAGCTTTAGGAGCCGTAGCTTTACCCGCTTTATTAAGTAAAAACTATACGGCTGTAACATTTTTAACTGTAGCTCTTCAACAATTTAGAGATGTTCGGAAAATGGAAAAGGAAAGCTTGCAAAGTTTAGAAAACACAGAATATACAGTTCGAGGAGATGCGTACATTGATGGGATTGCTAAAACATTTGAATCAAGAAACTATATAGCATTTTCTACATCATTTATTGTTTCTTTAGTAATTATAATATTACCTTTTGGTTTATGGACAGATATAATATGTGGAATTATTGTAGGACTTATTACAATTTATTTATTAGATCATTTTACAAAAGGAAAAAGTATTGGAGATATCGCACAAGTTAAGCAAGGTAAAATTATAATAAAAGATTCAAATTTATTTGTAGATGATATTTTTGTAAGTAATCTTTTAGGTACTGATAATGCTGAAAAATTATTTAACGAAGAAGGTTTAGCCGTAGTTATATATCCTAATGAAAGCCACTTCCGAATAAATCTCGATAACTTTGGTCAACGACAAGCAGCTCTTTTTGAAGCAACACGGGCATTGGGCAATAAGCGTTTTAATTTTACGAGAAAAGATTATGAAAATGGAAGAATTGTTATAGCACTTGTTCCAATAAAACAAGATATCGATGCCTTAATTGAAGTTGTGAAAAAATGCCCGTTACTTGAAAGTACTAAAAAATCGCATAATGTTATGAAAACTAAATTAAAGGAGCAATAAAATGGGAAAAGAATCATCAATGAAAGTAAATTATGAAATCATTGCCTATATTACTAAAGATAAAGATCGAATTTTATCAAGCAATTGTTTAGTGTTTTGGGCTGATTCTGACAATACTTCCAAGAATATAACTGTGGAAATTGCAAAAGCAATGAAAGCTGATGTAGTAAAACTAACAAATGGAGATTACATGATCATTAGAGTTTAGATTATGTGGTAATTAAATACGGCTTTGGTTATCATGCTCCTTTTCCCAGTTTAATTTACGCATAAAATGATAAAGAAATACATAATTATGTACTGTTACATAAATATATATTTCTTTATCATTTTATGTTAAAATTTCGGGACTTACTTACAAATTTCTTTACATTCATAATCTTCTTACTATAGTAAACTTAAGGGCTCCTTTTTTTATTACATTATTATCATAAGTTTCTAATATATACTGAGCAAATATTAAAGAAGCTAAACCTGAAATAGCAGAAATTATCTCCTTACTTTGCGTATTGAGCAAATTATATATAATAAAAATTATACATTGCATTAAAGATAAAGCTGTTCCATACAGCATTAATATATGCTTAAACATAACATCATTCTCTGTCTTAATTTTTACATAGTCGCATACCTTTTCAGCAGCTGAAATGTATGCCTCTCTACCATGACATTGTTTACCTTGCAGCTCGCACCACGGTACATATAATGATACTATTAATTACATTAACAATAATCCTAATTAAGATTTTTCAATTCATTTTGCATCAGAATCCCTACAATATCGGCAAATCGTTCAGGTGATTTTATATAAGCCATACCACGCCCATATATTTTTTTTGCAGCCGGTATATCTTCATCTTTTCCGGTAAATACACAGAGGATGGTAACACCTTTCTGTTTGCCTTTTCTAACCTCCATGGCTGTGTCGTTAACACCAACAGTATCGGTATATTCATGGTTCGCAAGATTTAAACTTTTTGAAGAAATTTTTGTTATATCGTTGGGTTTACCATCTGAAAGAACTATAAGTATCTTTTTTTCATAGGTTGAACCCTTCATCATGTGTATCGCTGTACGTATAGCCAAACCGTCTCTATTAAATCCAGCTGAACAGTAATTGAAAATATTATCGTTTTTGTTGACTTCATTATAATCACGAAACAAATTAATAACACCAAAGTTTCTCATATTGCAGTAAGAGTAAACTCTTACCGGTATATTGCAACGTGTAATACTTTCGGCAATTATATATCCTTCTGTAGCTATTATTTCCTGACGATTAATTTGTGAAGCGGATGCATCTATCATTATATCAACACTCAAGTCACCAATGTCATCATATACATTTTTTAAAAAGACTTTGCTGTCATTAAGGTAAATATTTCTCCAAAGTTTCTCTGATACAAGCTTTCCTGCCTTTGATTTGTTTGGTGATGACTGGAAGTTAATCAACATTGTATTTTTTATTTTATTTGTTAGTTTTGAAATGCTATTGTTGTTTCTGGCTATATTTTTATTATAGTATTCTTTATTCTTTTTTCTTTGAAATAATGTAATCTTTTGTTGAAATGTTTCTTCTTGGTTATTGTCAAACTCTCCTCTTGTAACATGGAGATGGCAGTTCATATGATTTTCCATACAGATATTTTGCTCTAATAATTTTGTTGTCGATTCTGGAAGTATTGAAGTTCCAAAATAATTCTGTATATATTCTCTTTCATTTTTGTCAATTTGTTCTTTAAACATCAACCAATGCAATACAAATTTATTTCTTTTTTCTTCTCCGTCATCAAAATTGATGTTGCCAGTATATTCAGCAGAACCTATATTAATTCGTTTAAATAATGGAACACCGTTAATTAGTTGCTTACTTTTTTCTCCAAAATGAATCATTTTATTGTTATTAAACTTTTTCTTGAGTAGAATTTGTTTTTTATTTGAAGGGTTGAAATTAAAATAAACATTAAGAATATAATTCATGCGGTTGATTATATCGTCAGTATTCATAAATTCATCAAATTCAAGCCTATTTAATATTTCTGAACATTGCTCTTTTATTATGGGTTCTTCTCCAAGAGCTCGCTTTAAGTGTGCTATATTAATTATGCCATAAACATCATCATCAGACGGTTTTTCCCCATTATTCAGAACTTTTTTTGCATAGTTTTTACGCATACTTTCTAGCACTGGTCTCTCTGCTTTCCCTTTTTCATATACGCAGTTTTCTAAACCGATCCATGTAAGATTTACATATAAATCATAGTCACTATCTTGTTTAATCAAGCTGAAAAATTTTTGCAGTTTTGAATAATCATAATATTTGTGAACAGCCCCTATTACATAATTCCAATATAAATCTGCCCTTCCATTTTCATCGTATATCTTGAATTCTGACTGGATGGAATAATCATCAGAAGCACTCCATATTATATTAGATGCTCTTTGTTTTTCATTGCTTTGAATTTTCATAGTTAATCTGTAAAGATTTCACCTCTTTCCAGCTTTAATGGTATTCTCATATGAATTACATCATCAATAAGCACTCTCTCAAAATCATCGAATGATTTATTAGTAATGCCCATCTGTAATGCCTTGTTAGCTTCAAGTCCCTTATTCATAAGATGAATTGATCCAATAAGACCTCTTAGATCTACTGATTTAGTTGATATTTCTGAATTTTCATTTTTTTTCTGAAGGTCTTGAAAAAGTCCTGTGAACTGTTCTAAATATGTGTTTTTCAAATTAGGAAATTCTCTCTGCAGAAGCTTCTTCAGATTATCAGAAGAAATGCTTGGCATTTCAATTACCATGAAGCGTGATGCAAGAGCTTCGTTAAGTTCTCTTGTGCCTGCATAGCCGTAATTCATTGTTGCAATGAATCTAGTTGCATCGTCTAATTTTATTTTGTCATAACCAGGAACATCTATTATTCTCCTAAAGTCTAAAGTTGCATGAAGAACTGCCAAAGATTCATTTTTTGCCATGTTTATTTCATCAAGGATTCCAAAACCTCCCTTGACAGCACATTCATATATTGGACCATGTCTAAAAGTTACTTTTCCATTTTCAAATGTATCTGTGCCAATTAGGGTTGAAGAATCTGTATTTACATAAAATGAAATATCCCAACTTGGTCTGCCAAAAGCCATAGCCAAGTTTTGCGAAAGAACATTCTTTCCTGTAGCCTTTGGACCTACTAGAAGTAGATTTTCTCCACATATAAGTGCAGTTATAGCTTGCTCCCAAACATCTTTTCCAAAGTAATAATATTTTGGATTTGGAATTCTGTAATTCATGTCCATATCTAATTTATAAAATTTTCTGAATTTATCTATTTCATTGATCAGGTTTTCGCTGATCCCTTCTTTTCTTAAAAAATCTAACATATATTATCTCCTCCATTTATAGATAATTTAGTGTAATTATAAATAATACAGCTCATACTAGAAGCTGTTTTATTATGTAATATTTAGTTTAACACTCAACTTTTTCAATAGTAGTCTTCAACGTCTTCACTTTCAAAATCAACTTGGACTGTTACATGGTCTATTTCTTTTTCCATCATCAATTTTCTAACATTTTGTTTTATTGCAATAACTTCATTGCGTTCTATTTTATCATTTACAATCAAATTAATACTCAATAAATGTCTTTCGCCTTCCAACGACCAAATATGAGTGTGATAAGCAGCTACAGCACCAGTTTTCTCTACAATCTCTTTCTCAATTTCTTTAATTGATAAGTTCTTTGGAACTCCTTGTAAAAAAATATTCAGTATTTCTTTTAAATTTTTCACCACATTATACAATACATATATAGTAATCAGAAGTGAAAAAATCGGGTCTAATACTGGTAAATCTAAAAATATTAGTACAATACTAATAATAAGAACGACTATCCATCCAAGCACATCTTCAATAAGATGCCATGAAACCACCCTCTCGTTTAAAGAGGTCCCTTTTTTTAATCTTAAAACAGCTGTTCCGTTTATCACTATTCCTAATATAGAAAATATCAACATTCCTTTTGGATTTACAGCTTCAGGTTGGATTATTCTAGGAATTGCTCTTGTTATAATAAGCACGGAGCCACTCAATAATACCACACTACTTATTAATGCTCCCAATAAAGAGAACCTGGCATAACCATAAGAAAACTTTTGATCTGGACCCTTTTCCGAATACTTTTCTAAGTACCATGAAACTCCCAATGATATTGAATCACCGAGATCATGCAATGCATCAGTCAAGATTGCCATACTGTTTGTCCATAAACCACCTACAATCTCAAAAATCGTAAATGTTAAATTCAATAAAAAAGCGACTTTTATATTTTCTTGTCTTTCATGATTATGCCCCATTTTTTTACAAACACCTTTCTTTTAACTTGTTTTTCCGCTATATTATACTTTATTAGAAACAGATACATAACTATATCTCCAGTTAATTACATTAAAACCATAATTCTCATATATATACCTATAAAATAGGTAATTTTTCTTAACTTTATAAAGGTATTTTCTTGTTTCTTCAAACATTAAATCATTCATATCAATGTATTTTTTTCCTTCACTGTCCTCTCGAATCCACCGTCTAACATTTCCTTCTCCACCATTGTATGCAGCTAATGCCATATCCAAATCTTCGTAGTAATTCTTATATAACTTCGAAAAGTAATATGTTCCATACCTTATATTTATCTCTGGATCATAAAGTTTACCTTCCGTAAATCCTTGCTCTCCTAACAAATTTGATATATATTCACCTGTTTGTGGCATTATCTGCATGAGTCCAATAGCCCCTTTGTATGATTTAGCACTTGCATCAAAACCACTTTCAACCTTTATTATTGAATAAACAAGATAAGGATCAAGATTATATTTTTCTGCATAAGTTGTTACAATCTCTTGGTAATCCGTTGGAAAGAATTTTTTAAGTACATTTTTATAGTTCATTATAATTATTATAATCAACAATAAAGATATTACTTTTATGATCTTTTTTAGCATTTAACTCCCCTATGCATCTACTTCTTTAAATTAGGATATGGCAAATAACCTTTATTTAATGATGTGCAAAATAAAATTCAATTAAAGATTTTTTACATTTAACGCTCTAAATGAATTTAAAACCGCAATTATAGTTACACCAACATCAGCAAAAATTGCTGCCCACATTGTGGTTATACCTAAAGCACTTAGAATAAGAACAATTACTTTTATTCCAATTGCTAATGTTATATTTTGATAAGCAATTTTTAATGTCTTTTTGGAAATTTTCATTGCTGTAGCAATCTTAGAAGGCTCATCAGTCATTATAACAATGTCAGCTGCTTCAATAGCTGCATCTGATCCTAAACCACCCATTGCTATTCCTATATCTGCCCTTGCTAATACAGGTGCATCATTTATTCCATCTCCTACAAAAGCAAGTTTACCCTTTGTAGACTTTTGTGAGAATAATTCTTCTAATTTATCAACTTTATCTCCAGGCAACAATTCAGCATATACCTTATCAAGTCCAAGTTCTTTAGCAACTTTTGCACCTACACTTTTAGCATCACCTGTTAACATAACTGTTTGCCTAATGTTGGCAGCTTTCAATTCTTTAATTGCTTGTGCTGAATCTTCCTTTACTTCATCTGCTATAACAATATATCCGGAATATTTGTTATCAACTGCAACATGTACAACTGTTCCAACTAATTCAAATTCAAAGTGAGGGATATTATATTTTTTCATTAATTTTATGTTCCCAGCCAAAATATTTTTCCCATCAACTACTGCATTAACACCATGACCAGATATCTCTTCTACATTTGAAATTCTTCCATTATCAATTTCCTTACCATAAGCACGTTTTAAAGATAAGGATATTGGATGATTTGAATAACTTTCAGCATATGCAGTTAATTCCAATAATTCTTCTTTAGATATCCCTTCCGGCTGAATTTCTTGCACATTAAATACTCCCTTTGTTAATGTACCTGTTTTATCAAAAACAACAATTTCTGTTCGTGCTAATGCTTCAAGATAATTACTACCTTTAACTAAAATTCCCTTTCTTGAAGCTCCGCCTATTCCGCCAAAGAAACTTAAAGGTATTGAAATAACTAAAGCACATGGGCACGAAACTACAAGGAATGATAAAGCCCTATATATCCAATCACTAAATTTAGCTCCTTCTATTACAAGAGGAGGTACAATAGCAAGTATAACAGCAATAACTACAACAATCGGAGTGTAATATCTTGCAAACTTAGTGATGAACTGTTCTGATTGAGATTTTTTACTGCTTGCATTCTCAACCAAGTCTAGAATTTTACTAACTGTAGATTCTCCAAATTCCTTTGTAACCTCAGCGGTAATAACTCCATTAATATTAATACATCCGCTTAGAATATCACTACCTACTTCTACCTCGCGAGGAACAGACTCTCCAGTAAGTGCAGATGTATCGATCATAGAACTTCCGTCTATGATTTTTCCATCAAGAGGAATCTTTTCTCCTGCTTTAATTACAATAATATCTCCAATCTGAACTTCATCAGGGTCAACCTTTACAAGTTCTTCTCCTCTTTTTACATTTGCATAATCAGGTCTGATATCCATAAGGCTCGCTATTGATTTTCTTGACTTATCAACTGCATAACTTTGAAACAGTTCGCCTACTTGATAAAAAAGCATAACCGCAACACCTTCTGGATACTCACCGATTAAAAACGCACCAATTGTTGCCACGCTCATTAAAAAGTTTTCATCAAATACTTGACCTCTAAAAATATTTTTAATTGCTCTTTTTACTACATCACCACCTACAATAATATAACTTATTATAAAAAGAGCAACTTGTAACCAATTATTATTTAAATTAAATATTGCTGCTATAGCTAATACTACAGCTCCGATTATTATTCGCCAAATTTTCGTTTTCATATTCCCTCAACTCCTTTAAGCCTTTTTCATAACTGTATCAGGCTCAATACTTTTAACTATCTTTTCAGCTGCTTCTATTATTGTTTGCATTTTTTCATCTTCACCATCAATAACAAGTTTTGTGGTCATAAAATTAACTGTAGCTTCCTTAACACCATCAAGTTCGTTAATTGATTTTTCTATTTTTGCAGCACAATTTGCACAATCCAATCCTTCAAGTATGAATTTCTTTTTCATTTTAACATTCTCCTTTTATTATTTATAATTTAGTTTTTTATATTCCAAATAATCTACATCATTTTAAAATAATACTTGAACATCTATTCAAGTATTGTTTTAAAAAAATTTTAATATTTCTTAATGCTATTGATATTACATTAAGCCTTTTTCATAACTGTATCTGGTTCTATACTTTTAACTATTTTTTCAGCTGTTTCTATTATCACTGGCATTTTTTCATCTTCTCCATCAATAACAAGTTTTGTAGTCATAAAGTTAACTGTAGCTTCCTTTACCCCATCAATTTCATTTATTGCCTTTTCAATTTTTGCTGCACAATTTGCACAATCCAATCCTTCTAGTATAAATTTCTTTTTCATTATAACGTCCTCCTAATTTTTTAATTAATTATTCTCATTTATATGAGTTAAACCTTGGTCAAATATCTGCTTTACATGTTCGTCATCTAAAGAATAAAATACAACCTTTCCTTCTTTTCTGTTTTTTACTAATTTAGCTTTCTTTAAAACTCTAAGTTGATGGGAAATTGCTGATTGTGTCATATTCAATAATACTGAAATATCACAAACACACATTTCTGCTTCATCCAAAGCCCAAAGTATTTTAATTCTTGTTGAATCACCGAATACTTTAAATAATTCTGCCAAGTCATATAAAGTTTCTTCTTGAGGCATTTTGTCTCTAACTTGATTTACTGTTTCTTCATGTATAACTTCACAATCGCATCTTTCAATTAAATTTCTATTCCTAGTAATATTACCACCCCCATTTTATAACTTGAACACTTGAATAATCTTTCATATATGATTATTTATTATATTCTCCTATTTGTAGTTTGTCAATTATTATTTGAGCAATTATTTAAATTATTTAAGTTTAAGTTTTTTAAATCTATATAAAGGTTACAAGGATGACAAAAAAGATTTCAAATTGCTTTTACTGTTTGTATGTTGCTCTTAATACTATCATTTCTGACATGTTTGACAAATCTGATTCTTACATCACGGACTACTTAAGAAACTTCTGATTTCTCAAGGTAAATTAAAAGAAACTGACTTTATTGTACATACTAAATAAAAATTGACAAATAATTATTTGTGTGATATCGTAATCATAAATGAATAGGCAAAATTTTCTAAAGAAAATGACGCAAAACTATAGGGTCTAAACCAATTTTGGTATGATAGCCAGTTGCTGTACAAGTATTGTACATTAATTATAGCTTTGCTGTTTTCTCTAACAACAAAGTTTTTTATTTTACATAGGAGAATATTATGAAAAAAATAAAGATTACAATTACTTCAGTTTTAATACTTGTATTGTTTCTTGCAATTAATACAACGTGTTTTGGAGTGGAAAAAGTCTATAAAGGTTCAAAATCAGAAGTTGACGCAACGTATATTGACGAAGGATATATAAATGTGAAGTATCTAAATGCTACAGATAAAAAATTAAAAGTTATTATTCAAAAAGATTCAACGAAATATACATATGATTTAAACAACAGAGGCGAAGTTGATACATTACCTCTTCAGATGGGAAATGGAAAATATAAAATAAGCATATTCGAAAACATATCAAATAACAAATATAGCGTAAAACAAACAGTTAATGTCGATGTAAAATTAAATGATGAAAATTCACCTTTTCTTGTAAAAAATCAACTTGTGAATTTCTCTGATACGAGTGATACAGTAAAAAAAGCACAAGAATTGACAGAAGGTAAGACTGACGACATTGAAAAAATAGGTGTAATTTATGATTATATCATATCAAATATTGTTTATGACACTGAAAAAGCAAAAAATGTTCAAAGCGGATATCTACCAAAAATTGATGAAGTCTTAAAGAGCAACAAAGGAATATGCTATGATTACGCATCTGTCATGGCTTCGATGCTTCGATCTCAATCAATTCCTACAAAACTTGTTACAGGATATTCATCTAAATTAAGTGTATACCATGCCTGGAATGAAGTATATACAGACGAAACTGGCTGGATTGCATTAAATGAAATCAATTTTAACGGCAATGATTGGAATCTAATGGACTCCACAGTTGCATCTTCAGGAAAACAATCCGGAAGCTCAAAAGTAATGGAATACACGAATAAATTAATAGACAAAAAATATTACACAAAGCAATTTGAATATTAAAATTTATCAAATTAATATAATCAAAGCGTTTTAATTATATAAGCATAGCCTATATCGTACTTTATTAAGTGATATAGGCTATTTATTTATTATATGAAAATTTGTATTAACATTGATATAAATAAGAATAGAAGATTAAATCTCTATTACTTTGGTACGTCTCATGACCAACCCTGTTAAATTTATTTGGGTTCAATTTTTAAATCCGTACCGTCCATTACACTTGGATCAAACATTTTTACATCAACACTTCCATCAGTAGAGTCCACAATGTATTTCTTTACTTTAGGAAGTATTTTATCAAATGTTTCTAGTAACAATCTGTATTTTGTTGTATCACTTGTATATATTTTACTATTATTCTGATATTCCTTCAGCATGCTCTCAAATTTTTCTGAGTCACCGGTTGCCTGATTTATTTGTTCAATCTTGTATGATTCTGCCTGTGTCAACATAGTCTCAGCCTTTCCTCTGGCTTCAGGAATTAAACTGTTATAATAACCTTTAGCTTCATTAATTGACTTTTCCTTTTCTTCTTTTGCCGCAGTCACATTACGAAATGCTTCCGCAACAGCATCAGGCGGAACGATAGCCTGTATATTGAAGGCTGTTATTTTTATTCCTGAATCATACGAATCCAATATTTGTTGTGCTTGTTCCATGAGCGAATTTTGTGCGTTAACCTTTTCAGTACTTAGAATGTCATCCACCGCAATATTGGACATTATATTGACCATTGCGGATTCCACGCTGTACCGAACCAACTGCTCATCATTGCTGTTAACATTGTATAGAAACTTTGCAGCATCTTTTACTTTGTAGTGGACAATCACTTGAGAGGTAATGATGTTTTCATCACCTGTAAGCAGTTGAACTGCCTGTGGAGTATCCTTTTCGTGCATGTGTTCCGGTAATTTCATTCCTACATCAGCCCGTCTAACCTCAGCTACATTAACTTTTTGTACTTGATCAATCGGTGAAGGCAGGCGATAGTGTATCCCCTCGGTTATAGTCTTGGGAATCACCTCCCCAAAGCGACGCACTATTGCCTGTTCGCCAGGGTTTACAATATAGATACCAGTCAGCAGATATATTCCTAATACGCCCAAAATTAAGGAATTGATTGCCTTTTTAGGGTTAATATGTTTAAAAGCCTTGTGGATATCATCAAATGTTGAGTTCTCATTTTGAGTAAGTTTATGTAAAACAATTCTTATTTTTGCGAAGATTCGTTTTATTTTTTGCCTCTTTTTCTTAGGAAAGTTATTTAACTCATTATCCATATGAAAACCTCCTTTCTTAATTGTCGGTACTGTTTCCACTCAAATATTTTAATATCTCAGCGGTTGACGGTAAAATAAGTGTTGTATTTCCATCAATAGTTTTTTCATAAGTTTCAAGAGTCCTGATAAATTCATAAAATTTGGGGTCTTTTTGGAATGCTTGACCATAAATACGAATGGCTTCCGCATCCCCTTCGCCCTTGAATTGCTGTGATTTCATATACGCTTCAGATAAAATAATTTGCTGTTCCTTCTCAGCATCTGCACGAATCTTTGCTGCTTCTTCACTGCCTTCAGAACGGTATTTTTTTGCCATCTGCTCTCTTTCTGCTTTCATACGACTATATACACTCTGCTTATTTGACTCTGGAAAGTTTAGTACTCGTATTTGTATATCGATAACTTCGATACCATACTCCGCTGCTCTTTCTTTTGCATAGGTAGTTGCATCACTTATCATAGCATCCAGCTTCAATTTGTCTGAATCAACATTAACAAGTTCTTCAAGATTGTATTTGCCAAATTGCACCCCTAAACTAGAAGAAAACACATCTAAAAGACGGGCTTCTGCACCAATATTATCCTTAACCGTTTTAATATATGCAATCGGTTCTACAATTTTCCAAGTTCCATAGTAGTTAATTGCAATGCTTTTTTTGTCCAATGTTAAAAGTTCCAATGATTCAGATTGAAAAACCTGTACTCGTTTGTCCAAACGTTGTATTGACTGAATCGGGTCTGGTAGTTTTAACTTTAATCCCGGTTCTGTAATTGTTACCACGGGTTTACCAAACTGCGTTATAACGGCATATTCTGTTACATCCACTTTATAAATCACAAGGGCCAAAATTAATAAAATGGTTCCAAGTATGATACTAAGGAAAGCTTTTTTGCCGTGATTATGATTTATTATATGCTTATTAGTTTTTTCCATCATTTTTTTCCTCCTATTTATTTTGAAATCCACAATTCTGCATTATCTATTTTTATATTTCCACCAAGTAGAATTTTTTGAACGTTTGGAAGAATTTTATCCATTGCTTCCATATACATTCTAAACTCAGTAACGCCCTTTGATTCAGCATAGGCTGATTGCTTTTCTGCAAACATTACTGCGTCACCCTCTGCGGTTTTGATTTTTTTATCCCTATATCCTTCAGCTATTGCTATCTGTGTATATGCTTCCGCTTTTGCCTGCGGAATGATTGTATTTTTATAAGCTATTGCCTCATTGATGTAGATTGCTCTATCCTGCCTTGCACTGGCTAAATCTTGAAAACTGGCTTTTACGCTCTCTGGTGGGGCGACTTCTACAAGTTGAACCCCAACGATCCTTACTCCAGTACCATTTTTATTCATTACATCTTGAAGTAATATTTGAGCTTGTTTTTCAACATCAGCCTTTCCTTCAGTCAACAGATAATCGATACTTTCCCTCCCTACAATATTTCGAATACTCGTTGTTGCACCAACGCGGATCAAAGTATCAAGGTTATTGATATTCAGTGCATAATTCTCAACGTTGTCTACTTTGTAATGAACAGACATATTGACATTCAGAAGATTAGTATCACCGGTCAACAATTCCTGTTGACCGGTATCAATTTTTCGAATATTATCTTTTTTGACTAATGTAACCTGCTCAAAAGGCGTAGGTAAACGATAATGAATACCTGGAGCTGCATTTGCATTTATTACAGCACCAAATCTTCGCACAATGCCAGTTTCATCCCAATTAACTATATATATACCTGATAATATATAAGCTACGGTCAAAATCGAACCTACACCTATATACATTTTTTTACTTCCATGAAAATTGGAATGATGGTGATGAAAATGCTCTGTCTCTGATATATCTTCATGAGGATGCAAAAGCATTCGTAAATTCGAAATTAAGATTTCATATCCTGCTATCATCAGCAATACCATTGCTACAATTGCTGCTATTTTATCCAGACTGCTCATTCCAAACAATGAACCAAGCAATCCTACCAAAACAGCTATAGAGCAATACATATCCATTTTTGAGTGGTATCCATCTGCAATCAAACTTTGTGAACCTGTCTGTTCACCGACATAGATTTTGTATCTTGCCATAAAATAGTTAATAATAACACCAACAAAAGCACCTGTAGCAACAAATGGAACATATTTCAATTCAGTACCATCGTTGTTGAGGGCATCGCTAAGTATTTCAAATCCCATATAAAAAATGAACATTGAAACAAAAATTGCAAGAATATGTTCAGTTTTTCCGACTATTTTTTTCAGTTTGTTCGCTCCGAATCTGGTAATCAGTAGTCCCAGGAAAACAACTGCCGAAACAAATACGTCAGAAAAAGAGTGCCAAGCATTTGCTGCAAGACCAATGCTTCCTGAAAGGTTTGCCAGAAAAAATCGCAATATTATCAATATGATATTCGCGATAATTGTGATAAAAATTGTTTTTTCTTTTCTTCCCATAATTTCCTTCCTTTATTGATTGGTTTTAAAATAGAATTTATTAATAACCTGTTTCATTTATCTTATCGCCCCTGTACCATATTTGATAAAGACAACTTTTACTCATTAAGAATTTTTCGAAGCGTTTTATTATATATGGTAAAATTTGCATTATCTAACAAGGTCTTTTCAAGCTCATTTTCAATCTGATTATGCTTCTCTTCCTTTAGATGATTTTTAATCTCTTCGACCGATTCCTCATAGGTCTTTTGTTTCTGGTCTATTTTTTCACGAACCTTGATGATATAAAGCCCGTCACCACCATCAATGATGCCGCTTGTTTGACCAACCGTTAAAGCAAAAACCTCTTCTTCTAGCTCAGGCGGCAAGAAACCCTGATAAAACCATTCGTCTAATTCACCACCTGTTTCGGAAGTGCCGTCCTCAGAATAATTTTTTGCAACCTCAGAAAAATTAGTTCCGCTATCTAAGAGTGACAGCGCCTCTGTAGCCTTTTTAAGTGCCTGTTCAGACTTTTCTTTGTTCAACCCTTGATCTATCCATATGAAACTGATCTTGACGCTGGCGGGCGTAATCATTTCCTTTTTGTATTTATCGTAGAATTGTCTGATTTCTGTTTCGGTCGGTTCTGTCAGTTTCCCGTCAACTTCTTCTTGATGCAGGATTTGATAGAGGTAATTGATCTTCAACTCATCTAAGCTGTGCTGCTCATTTTGATCAGAGCTGCTATCTCCTGTTTCCTCCAAAAGAAGTTCCTTGGTAATCAATTGCTCCACAAGTTGTTTTTTGTTTTCATAAGTTGAATACATCGCTTGATATTCAGAAGGAAGTTCATTAAATTCTGTGTAGAAATCCCCTAATGTGTATCTTTTGCTATGAACACTGAACAATGCTTCATCCTTGCGTAGTGTATACTCAAGTTCCATATTCTTTTTTCTGAGAATTTCAGTAATTTCATCTTTGACTTCAGATAACGGTTTTTTATTTGCGGATGAAATGCCAACCAACTTTATAATGCTCACAGAACCATCAGCAGCTGTGATTGGATCGCTGACTTCTTCCAAGCTCATTTTCCAAACAGTATTTTCAAGCATAGTATCCCCAGTTCTTTTTTCTAGAGTACGTTTAACTGCTTTGCCGTCTTCCCCGTACGTCTTTGCGATACTTTCAAAACTTTCTCCGGAACGTAATTTTCTGCTTGCTTCCTCAGCAGTTTCTTGGACATTCTCCGAGACAATTTTTATTTCAAGCATCTCAGCTTTTTGAGGAACCTGATAATTAGTAGCGTTTTGAAGGTAATATCCCGATATTTCTTCATCTGTCGGCTCATTTACCTCCAAAAGGTCGAAGTTGACTTCTAATCCGGAAGACTTTTTTAACTCCTCAATGAACTGAGGGAAAAATTCTTCATCCTTTTGTGCGACTAAAATATTCCGAATTTCATCCTCCACCTCGCTGAACATTTTATCGCTATAGTCATCCCTGTTTTTATCGTAATACTGCTGCACCTCCCATTTTGGAATAGACTCTGGTGTAAGCTTTTCTTCGTGAATCTGATCTATCAGCTTGCTTACGTTAGCATCGCCTAAAAGATCTTTCAACCCGTGTTGCACATCTTCTCGCTGTATAATCCCCTTTTCAGAAGCCCAATCTTGAATCATTTGCTCTACAGCCAGCATAGTAACCATCGCTTGATAGTCTTCTAAGCTGAAAGTATGATCACTTTCTTTTAACTGCTCTAACGCAATAAAATTATTAAGTTCTTCTTTAGTAATATACTTTCTGTTATAGGAAGCTACTACATCTTCACCCGGAGGATCGGGTTCAAACAAATATGGCTTAAAATAAATGAAACCAACCATAAGAGACATGACTGCGATACCAAACAATATAAATTTGACAGACCTGTTTGATCTTTTGAGTTTCGCAATATCCATTTTTGGTATGTCAATTTCATTGATCACTGGCGGATTACCTGGAATTGCATAAGATTCTCCTTCCATAGGTTCATCACACTCAGAATTGCTTTCTAAAAATCCTTCTCGATCATTGGATAGCCTTGAATTATCCAAAAAATCATGAGAGGAAACCGGATGGTCGGTGGTAGTCTGAGCAGCATGATGCACTGGTGTGTCGAGAAAGCCATCTGTTTTGTGACCTTTTTTTCTTCGAAAAAAAGCAACTCCAAAAACATGAAGCAAATCTGCAATTGCAGACCCATCATCTGGTAGAGTAGTATTTGATTCTACTCTTAATTTATCAGAAGAGCATTCATTATTCATTTTTTCTTGTTTGTCATTAATATCCATAATATTTCTCCTTATTAAGAGTTAATAAAATTACAAACAAATATATTATATTAAAGTAATGTGATAAATTTATGAGGATAAAAAAAACTGATCAATTTAAATAAAAATCGATACAGTCCTAATAAGTATAGTAATTATATAATTCAATTATTTTTTGTATTATCGCAGTTTTTATTATGATTCTGGCTGTAATTAGGTAAAGTAATAATAAAAGTTGTGCCTAACCCTAATTGACTTTTGACAGATATTGTGCCACCATGAGCATCAACAATCGCTTTTGTAATTGAAAGACCAATCCCCATACCTCCTGACATATGATTACGAGATTTATCAACGCGGTAAAACCGTTCAAAAACATAAGGTAAATCATCATTAGGGATGCCTGCTCCAGTGTCGCTTACTTGCAATATGACATGATGCTCAGCCTTCTCATATTCTATAATAATAGTTCCTCCGGTCGGTGTATAGTTGATAGCATTTTGAATAAGATTGATCATACATTGCTTCAGCCTATTCATATCCCCATAAATTGGAGCACGAGAGGGCAATTCAACTAATAATTGGATGCCTTTATATCTTGCTTTGACCTCAAAATCTTTAAATAATGAATTACATAAATCGGAAAATTCAAAATTTTGCCTATCCAATAGATTGCGCTTGCTTTCCAGCAGATTTAGTTCTTTTAACTGCTCCACAATTTGGATAATACGCAAAATCTCAACATGACAGCTTTGCAGCCGTTCCGTTGTCGGTTCCCAGACGCCGTCAATCATAGTTTCCATATGACCAAGTAGATTGCATAAAGGGGTTCTTAGCTCGTGAGCAACATCAGCTGTGATTTGCTTTTTCTGTTGTTCTTTATATGCCAGTTTCTCCGACATCTCATTTATTGAGGCAATTAAGTCGGCAGTTTCCTTCGTATTAGATGATTCCTGTGTTTGTGTTCCATAGTTACCTTCCGCAATCTTTTTCGCAGTTTTAATAACGCTTGAAATTGGATTTGTAATACATATTGACATAAAAGTGCCTAGTACAGATGCAATTAGAAGAAAAATTGTACCAAGTGCCATAAGAGACCTATTAAGCGTGTTAATAAGCTCAAGCTCAGTTTCACTTAAAGAATATGGACCATAGTAACCAATTGTAAGATAACCAACAATTTTATCTTTGTATTTCAAATCATAATTATCCTCAGTGTAACCACCCTGAAAGTTCGGATAACGGCTGTGCATATTTGTTTCTAAGTGTTGCAAAAGCATTTGGCACTCCTGCAATTTGTGCAGTTTAATATCCCAATCAATTTCTTTATTGACTGTTTGAACGTGCATCATAATACCGTTTTGTAATGCAGCATTTCCAATCACCTCTAAGCCGTCAACATTATAGAGTCCCGTTTCTTTAAGATATTGCTGATTGACTTGGGTGATGATTTTATCTATCTGCTGTTTACGTTGAGTGATGGCATTCTGCTCGAATATTTTATCTAATGATAAATTAAAAAGTATACTGAGAGCAATTACAATCAGCAGTGATATCATCAAATATGAGATTAGTAATTTATTTTTTAAGGTATTCATTTCACAACTCATTCTAATTTATATTCTAATCATAAAAGGTATTAAATTTATATCCCATACCATGTACCGTTACAACATATCGAGGGTTTTTACGGTCAGACTCTATTTTTGATCGTAAGCCTTTAATAAATACATCAATGCTTCGATCATACCCATTAAACTCACCTTCGAGTGCATAGGTAATCAATTGATCTCTTGTGAAAACCCTATTGGGAGCTTTGGCCATAGTACTAAGTAATTTATACTCCGTCGGTGTTAAATTGACTATTTCTCTTTGCTTTTTAACGATACCACATTGATAGTCAATTGTAAGATCACAATTATTATATGAAATAGGTAAGCTTGCTAATCCATCGCATTCAAACCGACGCAATACAGTTTCAATTTTTGCCACAACGGTTCTGGGACTGAAAGGTTTTGTTAGATAATCATCTGCACCAATACGAAGTCCTTCAAGCAAATCAGATTCTTCAACTTTTGCTGTTAGCATAATAATAGGTATACGCGACTGTATACGAATGGCTTTACATATATCTTCTCCTGTCATATCAGGCAGCATAAGATCTAATATTATCAAAGAAATGTCATGGTTTTTAAATAATTCGAATGCTTCCTTCCCGTTGTGTGCAATGTGAACCGTATATCCACTATTGATAAGATAAGCCCCCAAGAATTCTGTAATTTTGACTTCATCATCTACAATTAATATTTTTTTTTCTATTTTCAAACTAACACCTCATAAATAAAACTTGTCAACTTCCGTACCAATATTTTTATTTTTTCAAAACAATATTATGCTTAAATACTGTATGAATTATATTAAATAAATCAAATACTTTTCAATATTTATTTCATATTAGCATTAGCCTATAATATACCTTAAATGTAAACAGTCACTGACAGAAAGATGAAATATTTGGCAATTTCTTAAAAATATATTTTTTACCAAGCAGTTCTGTTGACCATTTTCAAAATTGTAGAAATCAATACAACAACTATTCAAAAAAGTTTCTTTGCATAATAAATCATTATGTAGAAGTCTATTATAGATTGTTATGTTGTTTGTATTTCTTATATCATCTTTACTTGGAAATTCATTTAAAGAATTTTTAGTTAAATAATCAAAACCATAATCAAAAAGTTTCATTGTATCTTCATATTTATCATCTGAATTTTGACTTTTCATCACAACAACAATTAATTCCCTATCTCCTTTTTTGGCTGCAGTTACTAAAGTATGTTGGGCCTCTGGAGTCCAACCTATTTTACTAGCAATTATTCCATCATATTCATATTTACCATTCAAGAAATCATTTCTGTTGTTAAAATATCTTATATCCTTTTGTTTATTAGTAGGTGACATCTCATATCGATCTTCAGTAAATATTTCTCTAAATTTAGACATCTTAATGGCTTGTCTCATTATAAGTGCCATGTCATATGCTGTTGTATAGTTATTTAGATTAGGTAAACCATTTGCATTTGTGAAATTAGTACTAAATGCTCCTAATTCTTTTGCTCTTTTATTCATTAATTGTGCAAAAGTTTCAAGGTCGCCTGCTATGAACTCTGCAATACCATTTGCAGCATCATTTGCCGATGCGATAGCCATTCCATATAGTGCCTGCTCTAATGTTATCTTTTCTCCAACATCAAGGGCAATATTTGAAGAATCCCTTTCAATTGAGAACACTGCATTGTCAGACATTGTCAGTGTATCATTCAGATGCCCTTGTTCAAGCGCTATCAAACCTGTCATAATCTTTGTAATTGAAGCTGGATACTCTTTTTTATCCATATTTTTCTTATAAAGAACTTGACCTGTTTTTGCATCCATTAAGACTGCTGCCTCTGATTTCAGTTTAGGATAAGCAACAGATTCAGCAGAAACAACTTTTGAGTCAAGTAATAAGAAAAGAAATATTATAAGTAATAATTTTAGATATTTTCCTTGTTTCTTCTTTATCATTCGATTCCTCCTTAACGTATTCATATATTTAGCTGTTACTTTCATTAATAGTCATTGCACACTTTCATGAATTATGATATACATATTATTTTATAGCGTGCCCCATTTGAAGGAGCTTAGGATATCAATTCCTTTATATTCTACTTACCATTCAAAGGTAAATTTCTGCAATTAAATATTATTAGACTTAGACATTTGAATAATTGTTCATATTACATTTTTTATTATATTCAAGTTTTATTATTTGTCAATAGCATACGAGCTATTATATGAGTAATTATTCAAATATTTAAGATATATTAATAGATAATACATAAGAATAACTTATATATTTACTATAAATTTTGGTACTCTTGCCGAAGTTTTTATATTTTTCTCTTATTAAAGTGGTTTAAAAGAAAAAACAGTTGGAAACATTGCTTATGTTTAAAAAGTAAATAAAAGTTAAAGATTCGAAATTACTACAAATTGCATTTAAATTACGAAATAAAAAAGAATAAGCGGTTATCCACTTATCTTATATACAAAAAATAGTAAAGAAACTGATTCATTTACCGTACATATTGCAAAAGCTATGAAAATAGAAGTAGTACTGCTTATAGCTGATGATTAACTAATTTTAAGAGTTTAAATCTTCAAAAAACCATGTATATTGTATTTGTAAATATTAATGTAAAAATGATACCATTAATATTCCAGTAATCATACCAAGTACATTTCCTATTGTAGAAAATCTTCCTCTCCAAGTATCGCAAGCTGATGGTAGTGTTTCCCTAAAAGTTATATAAAGAATCATTCCACCTGCAAAAGCAAGACTTAAACATATTACAACTATCGAAATCTTACTCAGGACACCGCCAAGAATAGAGCCTAAACCCATTGGAATTGAAGTAAGTACAGATATAAATATAAGGCTAAATAAGCTTGCTTTAATTTCTCTTAAGAAAATTCCAACTGTAAGTCCTTCAGGAATTCCATGAAGAATTAAAGCTATGATAAGATGAAATCCTTTTATTGGTGAAGTAGAAATTAATGAACCAAGTGCTATACCACTGGGTATATTATGTATTCCGATACCAATAGCCATAAAAATAGCAGCCTTAGAAAAACCATGACTTTTATTATTTAATACAGATATTTTATTATGCTCTAATTTACCATCAAGAATTACTGCTAAAATAAGTCCAAAAGCAATACTCATTATAGTTATGTAAATACCACCGGCTTCAAAAGATTCGGGTAATAAATCAAAGCAAACAATTGCAAGCATGAAACCTCCAATAAAACCTAAAACAGTTCCCTTAAATCTATTTCCTCTACCTATAATAAAAGCAGATGAAAAAATTCCAATAAGAATTCCTATCCAACCTGTTAGATATCCTGAAAGTCCTGTAACAAATATTGTATTCATAAATCTACTCATAGTACCCCCTTATGAATTAAAACATAATTTTATTTTTATTTAATTATTCTAAAAAGAATTTACTATTTTCATAAGTTGGCAATTATTATACAACTAAATATTGTTAATCTCGTTTTTTTATTCTCTCCTTTACTATTTAACTTCTTACATCATTATATGACTTTAAAATCAAAATAATATTATAGTCATAACAAAACATCGAAATTCTCAATAAACTTATTTTTTGAGAATACTTTCAGTAGAATTATCTAAAGCTATATTAAAATTGCAAAATAAAAAATGCACTTATATCATATCTCCCTTAAACAATACTATATATGAAAGTAAGACAACTCCTAAAACTACAAATACGTCTGCGAAATTAAATATTGGGTAATCAACTAGTGTAAAATCAAGAAAATCAGTTACATAGTTTAATCTAATTCTATCAATAAGATTCCCTAAAGCCCCACCAATAATAAGCGCTAGAGCTATCTTCAAAGTAGTTTCTCTTGTTTTTATTGTTTTTATTAAATAATAAATTAAAACTACAACAATGATGGTCGATACTATTATTAAAAACACCTGCTTATCTCTCAATATACTAAAAGCTGCTCCTGTATTCCTTGCATAAGTTAAATGAAATACATCTCGAACTAGGGGTATAGCATCTATTGGCTTTAGTTGCGTTTCTGCAAGATATTTAGTCCATTGATCAATACCTATCAATATTACAATAATAAAAAAATAAAACATATTCTCCTCCTAAATGTGTAA
This sequence comes from Sedimentibacter sp., assembly GCA_018436705.1. Lineage (GTDB taxonomy): Bacteria > Bacillota > Clostridia > Tissierellales > Sedimentibacteraceae > Sedimentibacter. The sequence goes on along the minus strand of JAHDLA010000022.1, from coordinate 82,204 downwards.
AATATCTAGCTTTTTGAAACGTCTATGTCTGCACATGTTAGAACAGGTGCATCAATGTTCCATCTCCTATAAAAGCGCGTTTACCATGTGCAGATTTTTGTGAGAATAATTCTTCTTATATTTAAACTATCTTCACGCATCACGCTACAATCAAGGACATCAATCTTTTTAGCCATTGAATCCCTCTTTATTTTAATAAATAATTGAATATCCGTTCAACTATATTTATATTATAGTTAATGACAACTTAATTTTCAAATGCTTTATTAAAATTTCAAAATTACTGTTCTAAAAACAACTATAGTCCAGGTTTGAGGATCATCAGATTCCTTAATCCTCCTGGTGTTGTTGGCTTGAAGGCTTCATATTATCTGCTTGCATAAAGATAATCATATGGATTACGAATAGAGCCATCTACCCGTATTTCAAAGTGACTGTGGTTACCTGTTGATTGTCCGGTTGAGCCTACCTTGGCAATTGCTTGTCCGCGATAGACCTTTTCACCCTTGGAAACTAGCAGAGATGAATTATGAGCATAGTAGGTTTGAGTGCCATTGTCATGGGTTATAATAACAAGATTACCATAGCTGTCACTCCACCCTGCAAAAGCAACACGTCCTCCGTCAGATGCCTTAACATTAGTTCCGTAGGGTGCTGCAATATCTAAACCTCCGTGATAGTTTTTGCTTCCAAAAATATATCGGCTTCCCACACCAGAAGTAACTTTTCCTGAGACTGGCCATATATATTCCCCGAAAGATGCTGTTTTAGGTCGTGGAGTTATTCCTTTAGCCACTACCGTTTTTGTAGGCTCAACTATGACTGAGGATTTAATAATTTTTCTTTCAATCTCTTTACCGTTTAAATAAGTTATATCAGCATTGATTCGTGATGTTCCATTTGTTCCTTCAGATATTGTCTTGCTATTTCCTACATACAGAGAAACATCATCTACATATTCAATAGGACTTTCTATTTCTTCAGTATATGTAATGTTTTCTACTGTCTTTACAGATAAAAATGGAACGGCAGTTTTTATGTTAAGCACATCTCCAATCATGAGTCTGTCTATGCTGGCTTGCGGATTAAGTTCCATAAGTTCGCTTAGCCGCATACCATTATTGCTAGCAATTTCACTATAGGTATCTCCTTTCACAACCGTATACAAAACAGCTTCTTCTTTATTATCAGTGAGTGTTTTGTAAATAACTGCTGGATCGCTCTGAGTGTTTTCGGCAGTATAGTCGTAAGTAATGGAAACATCTTGTTCAAATTGGTAATATGTAGTATTTTCATTTGTATATTGCGAAATGATTTTATCAAGCATACTCTGTAAGGAAGATTTATCCTCAGACGCACCAATGATTATACCATCTACCTTTAAGATATAGCTTTTCTTAATTTCATTTACCTGTTCAATTAAAGAGTCTTTTATTTCATTAGACGAAACCAACTGTTCTTTTACTGCAAGCGTCATACTGATATCTGTGCTACTCTCAAGGTTATAATCTTTACCTAAAATTTCGAAAACCTTCGTTTCTGCAGAATCAACAGCCTCCTCAAATACTGACGGATCTGCAACCACACCTATATTCTGACCATTTATTTTAATTGCATAAGCTGGCACATAGAACGAACGGATTATCAATGTGCAAATTATTACCACAGTTACTGTAAAAATTATCATAGGTTTTTTAATATTTCTATTATAAGATATCAGCTCTGTTAATTTATCTTTCATGTTAAAAGTTTGCATCTCCTTCTTCTTTTATTAATTGTGTTTAAATGTATATAGGATTTATAATGAGGTTCAATTTATTCCTTAACTATCATCTTTCATTACATTTATTTTTAACGTCTCTAAACTCTAAACAAATTTATTCTATTTCTTCCTTTCTTTTTTTAATTTCAAATATAACTATTTTCAAATCTACTTATATGTAACCCTAAAAGGCTATGCTAACATACCTATTGACGTTTTTAATAATATACTCATAATGTGAGAAAAATGTGAAGATTTTATAAGATAAAAAGAACATTAATAAAGTGTTAATAAAATATTAATAAATCAACATCAAAAAACTCATTCCTTATGATGAGAATAAAAAAAGTCGCCAGTGGGAAAATTCTGTAATGGCGGGAACTGAACAAATCCTTTATCAAAAAAACGTTTCTTTTCGTCATCAAAATAATAAAGATTGCTCACACCTAAATATGCTAGCTCCCTCGCTAAAACTGGTGCATCGTATATTCCTTCACCCACAAAAACGAATTTTCCATTAGCTGATTTTTGCTTATCTAACTTTTCTAGTTCTTCAACCTTTTGGTCTGGCAGAAGTTCTGCATGAACTTCATCTAATCCTAAAAATTTAGCTACATTATATCCAACTGATTTAGCATCTCCTGTAAGCATCACAGTTTTTTTGCACCAATTTCTTTTAGATTCCTTATTGCTTCTTTTGAATCTTCTTTAACTTCATCAGATATTATAATATATCCAGCATATTTTTTATTTATTGCTATATAAACCATAGTCCCAGTAACTTCTGAGATTTCAAACTTTATATTTTCTTTGTTCATGAGCTTAATGTTTCCAGCTAAAACTTCTTTCCCATCTGCCTTAACTTTAATGCCATGGCCCGATATTTCAACATAACTTTCAACCTTTTCCTCATTAACTTCTTTTCCATAGGCCTTAAGAATCGAAACTGCAATTGCGTAAGTAGCATATTCAAGAACTTCATCTTCACTAAACTTTTCACTTTTTCTTATCTCAGTTACATTAAATACCCCTTTGGTCAGTGTACCAGTCTTATCAAAATAATTAATTCTAAGTTATTCAATGCTTCTAAATAGTTACCGCCTTTAACTAATACTCCATTTTTAGAAGCACCGCCTATACCCCGAAAAAAGCCAAGGTGTATTGATATAACTAAAGCACACGGACAGGATATGACTAAAAACAACGATTACAAGTCTCACCATCAATATCAAGGTGTCTCCATTAATTTTTTAAGTGTTTTCATTTTAATCCTCCAAAAACATTACTCATTATATAATTTTTAAGCTTTAGCTTTAGCTATATTTACTCCAAACTTCTTCTGAGTTCATATAAGTCTCCTTTAAATTACATTAATAAATATTATATAATGAAAAATTAAAACATATCTTATCACTATGAAATTAATTACCACATTTCGGTCATAGCTTAATGAATATATTTTATAATTACTTAGAAGTTATTAAAAATGTTACATTAAAGTATATTGAAATTCATCTATATATAGAATACATTAAATATATTGCTAGTAAATTATTTTATTAAAAGCAATGTATTTCTAATTCATTGCTTTTAATAACATTCAGTCAAAGACGCTATATTAATTTTTAACAGCAGAACAGGTGAACATATATAACAGATAGATTATTGTCTTTCTCTGTTGTTAAATAAATTCTTAAAGTGATTCCTTCTGGTATGTCCATTGTGAACTCCAACTCAGTCCACAAAAAAGGCATAATAATACCTTGGCGGAAAACTATACATTCCACATAGACTCATTTTTATCCTTTAAAAAATAGCGATTTGAAGAATTACTGCCATTCTCCCGATAGCGTGATTCTTTTGTGAGTAAACCACAACGGATTAAATCTGCTATGGCTCTTTTTACTGTACTCTTTGACAACGAAGTATCCTTTGCAATGGTTTTAATAGCCGGCCAACATTCGCCCTTTGCATTACTTCTGTCTTTCAAATACATATAAACAATTTTTGCACGAGAAGGAAGTTCCTCTCGATATAAATTTCCAAAGAAACTCAGCTTCAACACCTCCCTATGTTCTTATCATTGTCTTACGTTTAGAAACAGATTCTTTTGATTGCTCCATAACATGAGAATGTAACGTACCACCTCGTTTACTTTCTTCTGCTTTTTCATCTTCTTCCTCTATTTCCAAAGCCATTGTTTGCCTCATAATGTTTTCTTCTAATTCCTCTTTATTCGCATAATAAACTTTACGATGTGATTTTTCTTCAGTTTCATATGGTTTTTCAAAAGCAATTCCCCAATCTAAAAACAATCTGAGTCTTGTTTTCATCGGATGCACACCTGTTTTCATCACTACAAAGTTACCTTTTGGAAGCGACTTGAGTTCATCTGCGGTAAGCAGTGGTCTTTCTATCATCTGTAAGCTTTGTGATGGATCATTTTTCCCTCTACTGATACTTCCACTCATAACTGTTCTGCTACCAAGTGCTTTTGACAGTACCTGTGCGGTTTCAGAATTTGGAGCAAATCCACCAAAGATTGTCACCTGACAGTTATCAGTTATTATTTCGCTACATTCCTTTCCATAATTTTTATCAAGCTGTGCAAAGGATTGAATAATCGGTATAACGGAAATTCTACGTGACCTACCTGCAGATAGCATCATTTCAAAGGATTCTATTTTAGGAATCGTTCCGATTTCATCTGCATAAATCATTACTCTATTTGGGAGCTTACCACCATTCTCATCTGCTACCGTCAGCATTTCACGATAGAACTGTTGTAAGAACAGTGATACCATAAAATACTTTGTGTTATCTTCCTCCGGGAGAATGAGAAAGATTGCAGACTTTTCTTTACAGAAAGTCTCAGCATCGATAGCAGTATCAAAACAAAGTATCTGCTCCATCTCAGAATCAAGAAAAGTATTAAGCCTTGAAAGCACTGTTGAAAGAACGGATGCCATTGCTTGCTCAGCAGAATTAAGAGCTGCTCCTGCAAACCACTTTGCCTTATGATTAGGTGGAAGCTTATCCATCAATAATTGGAACTGACTTTTCCCTTTAATGTTACTTTGCGCCATTAAATCTTGAACCATTTTAAAAACAGAAATAATGTGTCTTTTATCTACCATATGACCATCTTCCTCTATTGGTGGAAGATATTCTGCAATTAAAAGAATAACCGCTGTAAGGAGTCCTTCGGCTGCATCATAGAAAAATGCATTTTGACCCATTGCTGCATTATTTCCATCGCTTGAGATAATTGTTTTAGATATAATTTTTGCATATTTTTCTGCTTTTGCCTTTGCAGGAAAATCATTATTATCTGCCCGATATAAATCCATATATTTATTTACAAGATGCAAAAGATTATTTCCGTCACTTCTTGTAGGGTTTCTTAAATCAATGACTGCAATATTGTATCCGTAATTCTCTTTTGCTATAGTTCCGCAATTTCTTGCGAGGTCACCTTTGGTATCAGTAGTAATAAAGGACATCCCGCTTGCACAGGCATACTCAAGGTTTGGGTATAGAAAAAATGCTGTTTTTCCTACACCAGCAGCACCTATCATAAGGCAATGTACATCCCCTGTATCAATCAACCCAGTAACTGCTCCTTTATTTCCTTTGCAGCCAACTACCAAACCTTGTATTGCATTTCCTTTTTCATCTACAGGAAGATGTATTCCATTTCTCCAAGCTTTTACATCAAAAGGAATATGTTCATAAGTTTCTTCAATTTCTTTTTTCGTAGAAAATCTTGCAACACCATGTTGTCCATCTCCTACCGTCTTCAATTTAATTCCGTTTAGGGTATAATAATGAGCAAGCAAAGATAATCCTCCAATAACTGAAAACATAATAGTGGCAGTAGCTATTAACATATATACTTGTGAATTCATCTTTCACGACCTTTCTTTAGATTAAGGCACAGGGATATCTCCTGTGCCTCGTGAGTTACGCCATTTTAAATACTGGATTTTGAACTTGCTTTTGATGTTCTAGTTCCAATCTGATAGTTGACTTTAAAAGCTCCATTGCTATCTTTTCATACTTTTTGGAAGTTAATGCTTTATCTGATTCAGAAATAATTCCATTTTGATTTTTGAATGTTGATAGTTCATTTTCTACATCAGAAAGTGTTAAATAATACTTGCGCTTATTTTGATATGCGCGAAATTCTTCACTCATTTTCTGAACAATTTCTTCCGAAGTCATTGTAATTCCAAGTTGCTTGAATTCTCTTAATGCAAGACATAAAAAACCAGCTGATGCCATCTTCATAGCATCAGCCTGTAATACATTTGTTTTTTGAGACTTTTGGAAAGCCTTTAAGACATCCTCATACTTCAATTCAATCTTTTCTAATTCTTTTATAATTTTCAATATTTCACTACAAATTTCATCTTTTATAAGATGCTGTGGATGTTCTTCTGAAGCAATTGCAGTCAAATTTTGCACTGCTTTCAAATCCTCATTCCAATCCTTCTGTTTGGAAAGTAATCTATTACAACCGATATTTTTCTCTTTCAACATATCTGATATTTTTTCACTTGCCTCAATACCGGCAGTATCATGATCTAAGCATAAACTAACATGACTTAAATTAGGATTGATTTCAAGCATTTTAAATAATGCTTGCTCAGAAACTCCACAAAGAGCAACATAGCTGTGCTTTTTCCAATCTTTATCTTTATGTATCGTGATAAAGGAAAGCATATCAATAGGTGCCTCAAATACATAGATTCTGTCACTAATTCCGAAATAATGAAAACTATAACAAGGATTGCTGCTGTTAATATTCCCTTTATAACTTTTTCCCTCTGTGTAAATACCTCTTTTATGGGCATGACAAGGAATACCATTTTCATCATAGCCCACAAAAATGGCATTATGAAACTCTTTAATTTTATCTTTTGATTGCTCTTTACTTTCATAAATGAGTTTTTCCTTTGCATAAAAGCTAACCACATCTCGATCAATGAGTCTGTGCTTAATCAAATAAGCAAACACTCTACGCATTTCATTGTTCTTGGGTGGTAATTCGAACGGTTTTCTGATTTCTTCTTTTTTCTTTACTATAGAATATACTTCACCTTGTTCTTCGCCAAGTAGCATTGTTACTGCATCCGGGAAAGTTAACCCATAAAAACTCTGAACGAAATCAATAGCAAGACCACCTTCTTTTGTAGCATGGTCAAACCACTCATTTCCCCTAACAGTAATACTATGATTACTTTTTAGTCTTTTTTCCCTACCTGATGGCAATAAGGATTCACCTTGCATTTGTAGAAATTCTTCAAGGTCAACACTGTTTGCTCTTTCTTTTTGTTCCTTTGTAAAATGAATATATGTACCCATCTGCTACCCCCTTATTGTTTTCTATTCCCGATACGATGAAATGCTGCCCTTTTGACAGGACAGCATTTCATATAAGGTTTAATATTCTGTTTTAAATTATATAAACTCTTTTTCTTAATAAAGCTTTTCTTCATAATGATATCCCTCACTTTTTGATTTAATATGAAAAAGCAGCCTCTTGGTAAAAAGGCTGCCTTAACATTTAATTCTATTAAACATTGTAATTTAACTTTTAAGAAACTCATTTGTTTCTGAGTAGCACTCATCTATAACTTTTTTGACAAGTTCTTTTTGTGGTTTAGTTAATGAAACATTATCTAAAATCCATAAATGCAATGCTTTTCCAACTGCATAAGCAAATTTTTCGCTTCCTTCTTTTGGTACATTATTTCTTGCTACATTGGGTATAATTGCTTTATTTTTTACATTAAATAATGCTGACTTCAAATTAATTCCATCTGCCAGATAAGGTAAGGTAATCGCAAAATCTGATACAAATACATTTTTTACAAATACTCTATCTTTTCTTTCCCATAAATAAGAGCCAAATGTTTTATTCTTACTATACGGTAAAAGTATATCAGAATCATTGTGTATAATTGTTCTCTGTTGTTTTTCAACATATGTTGGACAACTAATATCATGACCATGTTCTTCGCATAGCTGTTTGAAAGTATATTTTCCTATAATGTTATCACTATAATAATCATGTTGCCCTTCATATATATCTAGCGTCTCACTTAGAGAAAAAATGTTAATATATTCGGCACTATCTAATTTATTTATCGCCTCATTGAAATCATCTAAAACCTCTAAAAACTTCTTAAATTCAGTTGAATCTGCCGATTCTATTAGTGGTACACTAAGATATGTTATCTTCCCTTCTTCAACAAAATCATTTAAACTAATTTTTATATTCGTAGCACGTATTAGGTTGTTTGTTTTATTATCATATAAATATGCATCTGTACCATCAACGTCATCCAAACATTTTATAAAATCAATTGAAACATTGCTGATTTCTACATACCCAGTTATATTGTTCATATATTTATCTAATCGTGCAATTATATTTGAATTTTCCATGAATTCTGTCAATTTACATTCTTGTTCAACTGTGGCTCCATCTTTAATATATACAATTTTAATTGGAATACCGCAACTAACAAAATTTTTTTCAATAAATTCTTTAACCTTATCAGAATTTTGGAATGTTGTAATAAATTCCTGTAAATCCAATATTACTTCTGTTCCTTGTTTTCTCTGAGTATTAGCCTGAGTTAAACAAATATATTCACTATTACTTTCAAGTTCAATACAATTTAATTTGTTATCATCATATCGTTTTGTGTTTACTTTTACGTTATCAGATAACATAAAACAGGCAAGAAATCCAATACCATAATTACCAATTGGTCTATAATCATAACCCTTGTATTTATATTCGTTAGATGAATAATATGATACTCCAACATTTAAAAAATACTTTTTCAAAATATCTAATGACATTCCTACTCCATTATCAACTACTATTGCTTCATTTTTATCTTTATCCAAAACGATATTTATATATGGTCGATATGGTTCATATATAAATTCCTCTTGATCCTTTGCAACTTCTTTCATTAGCATGCATGCATCAATAGAATTTTGTATAAGCTCTCGTAAACCATACTTCTTATCACCATAAATGCGTTCACCCATCAATAAATTTGTTACTGCGTTATAATCAAGATCCAATTTAAAATCAGAGAAAGTAAACCTATTCGTTTTTACTTTATTTTCTATATTAGGTTTAACATTTAGTACATACTTGGTATTAGTAAATGTATCAGATATATTAACCGCTTCAAGGAGTTCTTTATTTATATAATCTATATATTTTAAAAATTTCCTATGTATGCCTGGCTCAGAACTCTCGCCAAAAAACCGGATAACTTTTTGATTATTTTTTTCATTCAAATATATTTTTTTGGTATTGTGAATAATAAAATGTTGTTTCCATTCTGAGTCACTAAATCCTTTTGGATTAATTAAATGATACAAATAATCTGGAGTTCGTTGCTCATCAAAGTCCAATAAGTCAGCTAATCTTAAAAGCAAAGCAATATATTGCAAATTATAAAAATTCTCACCTTTATATCCTTCCGAATCAATTTCTGTTTTTATCCAATCAATAGACCCGTTATGTGATTGACACAATTTAGCAACATCTTCTAACATGCTTAAATTTGTACTTTCAGGTACACGAAACCAAACTTTATAATCTTGTTTTAAATTATATAAATGCTGTGCCGAACGTATAGCATGCATAGGTCTTATACATTCTTGTAATGCTAATTTTTCATTTTTCAAAGTATCGACTACTAGTGAATACTTGCATTCAATACCTGTATAAATATCATCTTTTATTAGCCTAATCTCATCTTCTGTCACGACCATTCCTATGTCATGGAACAATGCTGCTAATAACATTAATGTAATTTCCAAATCATTAAGATTGTTAATGTCATCTACTAATTCATACATGTAATTCGAGACTCGCACAGAATGCCCTACATCATGCTGTGTATAATTTGTAAACACCGTTACTATCATTGGTAATATATTTTTGACATATTCAAAGGCATTATTTAAATTGTTAACAAATAGACTATTGCGTTTTTCTAATTCAAGAAATATATTCGAATTTCTTAATTCCATATAAAAATCCCCTCAATATTTTAGTTAGTATTTTTGAATAAACTCTATTGCGTTTTTTCACTTCAAAAACATTACTTAAATATTATACTATATTTTACCATAATATGAAATGCAAACTATTTCAAAGTGTAATGTTTTGTTCCCGGTCATCTCTCTTATGTCCTTGAGCTATTTTCTTTGCTTTAAGCTTTCTAAGAAGTTTACTATCAACTTTTAATCCTGGCTTAGACTTATTAAGCGGTATGTTATCCTCAAATATTTTACTCATATAATTAAACATTCGAGATGCACATAGACCTACTGATGGTTCCCGAAACTTATCCATGTTATCAAGAAAGAACTTTGCATACTCATTTCCTTGCTCTGCTGACAGAGTAAAAAATTTCACTGCTTTTTCTTTATCCTTTGGGACATCCTTTCCAATCAGATATAATTTTCCAAGAACATACTGAGCAAATTTATTTCCTTGTTCTGATGACTTAGTAAGATATTCTACCGCTTTTTCAGTTTCTTTGGGAATATCTTCGTCAATCAAGTATAATTTACCAAGCTGATAACTTGCCCATTCATTATTTTTTTCAGCTGATTGCGTTAGAAATGCAATTGCTTTATTTATATCCTTTGAAACTACTTCATCTTTTAAATAAATTATGCCAAGCTTATATGCTGCAAACTCATTATCTTGTTCAGCCGATAAAGTTAATAATGTTATTGCTTTATTAATATCCTTAAAGGTATGTTTACCCTCGAGATAAATTTTACCGAGGGAGTATTGTGCAAATTTATTTCCACTGTCAGAAGCCATATGTAAATAATCAATTGCTTTTTTCACTTCTTCATCGTGTGGATTATCTTCTGCAAGTATTATCTTAGCTAGAGAATAACAGGCAAAAATGTTCCCAAACTTTGCAGATTTCTCAAAATACTCTTTTGCTTTTGCAATATCTCTATCTGTACCAATTCCATTTTGGAGCATCCATCCCAATCGATATTGTATTTTATCATCACAACTTTGATTTTCTAGTTTTTCAAAACCCACAAAGGCCTTTTCAAAATAATGATTACTTTCTTTTGCATTTTTATTAATACCAGTACCGTCACGATACATTTTGGCAACTTCAAAATCTGCATACGGAAACCCTTGTTTTGCTGATTTTAAATACAATTTAAAGGCTGCTTGAATGTCCTGTTCCACTCCTTGCCCACGGTAATATAAACCACCAAGAGAATACTGAGCATACTTATATTTCTTTCCTGCAGATAGATTAAACCAATAAGATGCTGTTTTTAAGTCCTTCTCTGTTCCAAGACCTTGTGCATACATTTTTCCAATACGATACTCTGTATATTCCCATACGTTTTTTGATTCAGTTTTTTGGAAACCAGAAAGAGCCTTTTCGTAATAATTTTGAGCTTTGTCGATATCGATTACTACACCAAGACCATCTGAATAGATTCTACCAATATCAAACATTGCAAGAGCATTACCTTTTACTGATTCTTCTATAAATAATTCCAGTGCTATTTTAAAATTCTGTTCTGTTTCTTCCGTACCAAATAAATACTCACGAGCCTTTTTATACTCGTTAGTCCATTTCACATAAATATGTCCTGTATCTAACCCATCAGCATTATTATCTTCCATTACTTCAAAATCAGAATCTACAGTGCTTTCAAAAATTTCGTGGTTATCTGATTCTGTAAAATCATTGTTATAAAGAAAAGTGTCATCATTTTCAATTTCAACAAAACTAATTTCACCTTTGCTAAGTTTATCTGCCTCAGCAATTATTATATTTTTTATAGCTTTAAATTCCTTCTGCTTTGATAATGGGAGATGATCTGGAGGCTCATCCATATAACTGTTCAACACTTCATTTCGCATTTCATACCATAGTTCATAAGCTTTAGACACTTTTTCTTCTTTGGAAAGCTCATCTACAATTTCATCAACAATTACTTTGACACTTGGTTGCAAGTATCCATAAACTCTTTTGCCTTTGGTATGTTTCAACTTTTCTTCCAGATTTAAAAACAACTTCTCTATTTGTGTATTCTGAATCGTTCCAATTTTCATCTCAGCAATAAGCTGTAAAAGCATTTCTTTACTCTCAGCCTTTAACTTATCTCGCCTTTGGCTCTGTTCTGTATAAATTAATTGCATCTCATTTTTAAAGATATTTTTTACAAGACCTGACTTCATTTTTTCAATACCCTTTTTTGTCAGATATCCATCATCAGGATTAACAGAATAACAAATCATATGAATATGAGGATGATGACTCTCATTATGAAAGGCTGCATACCATCTAAAGTTCTCAATAGGAATTTTCATACTTTCAGCAATCTCTGGCGCATAATACGATAACATATTGTGCCAGGCTTCAGCTTTATCAAATCCTGTACGTATAGCATCCTCTCGCTTTAATGAAATAATTGGTGTCCACACATTTCCTGTGTGACTAGCAACTTCTTCTGAAATTCTGCTTAGTACAATTTCATCGTCTCCACCTGTAAACAAACCATGCGAACTCATTCTTTCAACATTTGGTCGGTTCGCAATATAATCGACATAGTTTTGTCGCTTACTTGCTTTATCAAGGTTTTGTTCCAATGCAATTGAAATAAATTCCGATGCATTTTCAATGGTTCTATTCTCAATATAATCTTCGTATTCAAATAAGTTTTTGGTATTTGGAAATTCTTTTATAATTTGATTTATAAGATTCTCTTGCTTTTGAGTAAAAGGAAGATTTTTATTTTCTTTTATCAATTTTTCCGCACCGTTTCTTGTAGCCATATAAGTTACAAGATTGGATAGATGAGACGAAGCTTTTTTCGTTCCACCTTTTAAGTACGGACACTTAAGAATAATTCTTGGCATTTAAATCTTCCTTTCTGCTTTTATTCTACAACGCCTTGTTGAAATTTTACCGCATCTTCCATGCTGATTTTTCCTCTTGTCTTTTTCACCTCGTTTATACATCTTCCACGAAGCTTTTGTAAATCATCATCACTTATTTCAAGACCTGCTGCAAGAATATTCATCATCATTGCCATTTCAACAGATAGGCGAAAGAGGTTATTTGAATTTCTATTTTCCGTTTCCCTCAAAGTCCCTTGTATTGCAGATACTAAAACTTTAGAAAGATAACCTGTAGTATTTTCACTTGTTAGATATCCCATATAAAACTGCAACGCTTTTTCTATAAATTCACTGCGGCTTTTTGTATTATCGGCTTCAAACATTGAATCCATTTGTTCAATGGTTTCCGGATAAAGCCATACTGCAGTTCTATCCTTTGCTTTATGCTGTATTTGTTTCATTTCATCACTCCAATTTCTTTAATATTGCCCTTGACCACCTACTTGACCACCATAAACCCCCATAAAAATTGGCATTTCGCATTATTTTGACCACCTACTTGTCTCAAATTCGCTTTTTCGACCACCTAACGTAACTGAGAGAAACGCTCGGCACTGCCGGGCGATGTGGTCGAGAGGAGGTCGCTTGCGACCACCTCTCTTTATCCTGCACCAAAATCAATTGGGGGATTCACTTCAACTAAGGCTCATATTTCAGAAAATTTATCTTTTATGCTTATTTTTAAAATTTCCTAAAGCGGCTCAAAATCCATTTTATATTTGATTAGGTATTTTTACCTGTCCACCAACCTTAAATCGCACACGAGGCGAAACAAGGGCTTACAAAGCTATATTAAATCACCTTATTCCTGTGTAGTTCTAATTGTTTCTACGGCTTGTGATGTATTAGCTACTTTTTTAGGTTTCATAGGCTTATTTTCTTCTTCCTCACGTTCATCAATATATTCTCTTACATTTGCAGGAACGTACTTTTCATAGAGCTTTTGAAGTTGATCTGCCATTTCATCCTGCAGACTTGCATCTTTTTTCTCCATGTATTTTTTTATTGCTCTTAATTTTTCAGCTTCAAGGCTGATTGTAATAGTATCTTTTTTCATAAAACAGTTGACTCCTTCTTTAGATTTTAGGCGCAAAGCAGAGAAGAAAAAAGTTACATGCCCATAATCATGACATGTGATTCTTCATCCGATTGCTCTTGAACTTCTTCTTGTTCAGGTACATTTTCTGCTTGTGAAGCCTCATTGGCTTCGTCAGATTGCACTATGGAACTTCTTCGTCTGCCTCGAGTTCCTGTAGCTCTGGTGGCTGATTCGCCAGTTGGTTCTTCAGTTCTTACAGAAATTTCTGCTGTTAATTCTTCACGGGAATCATTTCTATCAAGGTATCTTCTGGTAGATGAAGGAACATACTTTTCATAAATACTTTTTATGTAACCCTGGAGTTCTTTCTCTACAGTAGTATCTTTTTCATCCATATAAAACTTTAGAGCATCCAATTTATCTTTTGGAAAGCTCACTTGAATTGTTGCTTTTTCAGCAGTTACACTCATAAAACGCACCTCCTAATAATTAAAACTTATAAATGTCATTCTTGGCTGGGCTTCCGGTTCTTCTCCTGTAAAGGTAGGAATTTCTTTAAATTCAGCTACAAATTTTTCAATCAGATCATCATTTAAAGAAACAAATTCACCATCTTTACTATCACCACAAATAAAAATAGGACCGGCAATAATATCATTACCTATCCTACGATTTAGCTCCATTCCATTTAATTTTCCTTCTTCATTTACCACCGCAATGCAATTATTATCAAGATAAACACATTCAAAAGTCCTTCTACTTCTGATTGAATTCCTTTTAAATCATTATTAATTTCCTTTTCATAAGGCACTTTTCCAGGTTCAATTTTTAACGCCCTTATCGTTTTTTCTTTTTTCATATTCCTTTTACCTCACATCTTTATATTTTGCTCCATAGATGATTCATCTAAATTATTGCAGTAATCAAGATAGAGAACCATATCAAAACATCCGTTATCTGCTACAATTCCAGCCATTTCTTTTCGGCTTTCAAGCTCTGATAAGAGCATGCTTCCTATACCGTTATTTTCCTTTATGGTAATTCCATATTGCTCACTTATTTCCTCAAAATCAATAATCCAACTTCCGTTAGAAGTATTTTCTGCTGCATTCTTTATAATTTGGTCTGCCAAAAGTTCAATCTGCTGTTTAATATACGGTTTGATATTAGGTGTAAAACTAACATATCTTGCATAATCATATCCACTGCTATTAATTAAAACTCCGTCACCGCTTTCCTCATTGAGAGCAAGTATGCAATGAATTTGACCTAACGAATCGGTAAACATATCCTCCTTCCTGTCAGCAATAAATTGCCTATCCGTCAAAAGACTATTTGCAAATTTTTCATAGTCCTCATTACTCATAACCTCGATTGCCTCAATAACACAATTTTGTGCTTCAAGAGCGGAGAGCTTTCTTTCAAATCTTGCTTTTGTAGTTAACATATTTTTTCCTCACTTTCTATGGTAAATAACTTCTTGGGTTTTGCTTTTCTCCATTTATTCTAATTTCAAAATGCAGATGATTTCCTGTACTTCTGCCTGTTGTTCCTACCTTTGCAATTTCCTGTCCGACTTTTACTTTTTCTCCTTCGCTCACTAATATCTTGGAGCAATGTGCATATAGAGTTACAAAACCTCCTCCATGATCCACTATCACATGATAGCCATAACCTGTAGTAGAATATCGAACAAGCATTACAGTTCCATCAAGTACAGAACGAACTGGTGTACCTTTCGGCATGCCCAAATCAATTCCGCTGTGACCACTTATCTTGCCTGTAAACGGATCATTTCGATAACCAAATTCAGAAGTTACAACGCCTCTCCAGTTTTCTCCTATAGGAGAACAGAAACCATTCTCACCGATAAATGGTGTATCTAATACAGGAAGTCCATTTATAAAGTCATCAAATTCTTGTCCATAGGTGGGGGCGGGTCTGCCATAAAGAATACGATAATATATTTCCGTAGCATTGGCTTTATCTTCATTAGCAACTGTTATTCCCATAGACGATGATATGTTTTCATAAATAACAGACTGGTCTTTTATTGGCATTGCTACTTTATAGCTTTCTTCTGAGGTTGTTCCATCATCATTGATTACTGTACGGGTGTGTTCCTTATATGTTACAAAGCTATCAACAAATTTAATACTGTCAATCAGAGATGGGCGGTCAGCGCCGAAGTACAGAGAATAAAAAATAGCTTTAATCTTTATAGAATCAAGACTATCTTCATTTTCCATCATTGCATTTACTAATGCAATTGTTCCATCAAGTACAGTGAAACTATTACGCATATCTTCTATATGTTCTCGGTATTCTTCAGGAATATTTCCTGCTATTACTCCACCATTGAAAAACAAATTAAGTGCCATATTGTTGTGGTTTGCAGCTCCTGAAAGAATTCCTAATAAAAGTGCAATGATTACAATAATGGGAGATAGTATTGCAACAATAGTCCAGTCAATTCCCTTTCGCAGTTTATCGCTATTAAGTGCCATCGCTGCTACTTTAGCAAATAATACAGGATTAGCCATACACTATCACCACCAACTCATTCTAAACATACTTTCCTGTTCTTGCTCTTTTTCTTGTTCCACTAACATTCTTTCTTCAGTTTTATTGACGGCATTTTCTAAAGCAGCAGAATCAAATCCTGCAGTTTTATAACCTTCCTCAATGGTTTTTCGGTACAAATCTGACGGCATGCCAAGGCGATGTCCACCTGTCATAACATATACAAATGCTGAAACAGTTTCTCCTTTTAATAAAAGTTCCATATTTTCTTTTTTATAAAACACTGGATATCCCTCATATCTGTCAAGAGCAATTTCATCTTTGGGCTTAACACACCAAAGCAAAACAGGAACAGAACTGCCCTCACAAGGCTCGATTGTTGCATATGAACCTGTTTTTGATCCTCTGAAAAGCAGTTCGTAATCTTTAATTTCTGATGTTCCAAGCACTTTTGCAGTTGGACATCTGTGTTCCATCTGTGGTAAGTTCAAATTACTGCCATAGGCAATATATATTTTTTCTTCCTGCATTATTACCTCCTAAAATTTACATAGACATAGCAAAAGCAGGAGTATTTTCCTCCTGCTCATGATCTGTACTATTTTGATTTTCTGTTTCTTCAATTTCTTGTTCGTTATTTTGGTGAAATTCCTGTTCACGCTTTTTTCTGAGTCTTTCTTTCTGCGCCTCTGCTTGCTCAGGATACTTCCAAGCAATGTTTCCATCCAAGTGGTCAAGAAGAAGTTTCCTTGCGGTTTTAAATTCATCACCTATAAGACCAAGTCTAAGTAACCATACTCTGAATGTATATTTTTCATTGCTTGACACAGTTTTGATAGAGCTTGCCGTTCTTTGGTTATAGGCCTGTGCTGTAATCGCCATACAAAATTGGATATAGGCCTTTAATTTACCGGCATGAATAGAGCCATTAAAGGCACGAAATTCAATAGTTCCTTTTTGGAAAACAGAGTGCAAATTCAGACAGTGGTATCTGCTATCGTGGTAATGCTGATGACTGCCATCCCTGCCGTTATACCACAAATTCTGTAATTCACCTCTCGTTTTCGGTTTTTGTCGATTGATTTTCTCCAAGAAATCAGGGTCAATTTTTTTACAGTACCGTCTTTCTCTTTGAGAGTCAACTTGTAATGCTTTATAGACCATATCTTCTTTTGAGGCAATAATATTAACAAGATTTCTTAGCTGATATACCTCAAAAGGTGCTGCATTAATGTGTATGTGTATTCCACATGATTTATTGCTGAATGCTCCTGCTTCTCTTAATGCTCGTACCATCTCTTGTATTTTTTCAATATCTTCATATTTACAGATGGGACTAACAAATTCAACACTATATTCTCTGTCAGCAACCTGTTTTCTGCTTCCCACTTGTTTTTGACAGTTTATGCTGGCATCACTTACAATTTTCCACTTTCTATTTTGATTGTCTTTTACAGAATATGCGCTATAAGTACCTCCTTCATATTGTGGAGAAGTATAAAAATATCCAGCAATTACTTCGGCGGCTCGGCTTCTGGTGATGCCTGTTATTTCCACTTCAATTCCGAAGTCTTGTTCCCTTAAATCCATTTACTCACCACCTTTTTTGCTCCTGAATTGTATTAAAAGCAAAAAGAAAAGAAACCTCCTTTGCAACTAAGACAAGGAAATCAATAAGTCTTTCACTTCGCCAACCGTCAATTAGTTGACCATAACTTCTATCATGTATTTCATTTATATTAACAATCACATTAGAGAGCACCATGCCTTTTTCAGTTTCACTATGCATGTTTTTGATATAATCATTTAGTATATTACTTAACTTTTCAATTTCTTTTTCCGAATAATGATAATAAGCATGAAATGGATTTTTGTAAATTTTACCCTCAATACATTTCTGAATTTCCTTTAATAGACCCGGTCTTTTATCTGCCTCTGCTTTTAAATATTGCTCCATAAAACAAAGAAGGTCATTTTCTCGGTTTGGAGTATAATTAATACATACCCTCAAATCCTCGATAATGACATTAAGGAGTTCTTTATATTCAGTTTTATAATTCACTATCTACCACCTGCCTTCCCAAATAGTTTTTCTTTATATATTGGAGCATGAACAGCAAGATTATATCTTTCATTACCGCATTTATACAGACAGACACCTCTTTGGGGGAATTTAATCAGATTATATTCTGATTCCTCAAGCTGCAAGGTATCCATATAAAACTGCTTATCAATGTTTCCTGCATTAAATAAAAAAGCATGAGTAGGAATAGAAAACAACGGTTTTGTCAATTCTTTTATTCCTTCAATATTGAAGTCCTCAAGATTCTGAGAACTTAAAATAACCGCCGATTCTTTCTTACGCACACGTTTCATAAAATTTCGGATATATTCAATTGCAGTGAGATTAGTTAAAAAAAGATACAATTCATCAATTCCTGCTACTGTATGACCTTCTGTAAGAAGCTTATCACTCATAAAAGAAAGAATATTAAATAATAAAGCATTTTTTACATTTTTGCTTGCCTGCAATAGTCCCTTTACTCCAAACACAATAAAACGGTTCGATGTGATATTTGTGTAGTCATTAAAGAATTTACTTTCTGCGCCCTGACATATGGAGTGGAGTCCAAGAAGTATTTCTTGCAATAAGTCTTTATTATATAGCTGATACTTTGCCTTATCGTATCCTTTGTATTCTTCCTCAATTAAGTAATACAAATCAGAAAGTATTGGATAGTTGGTGGATGTAAGATCATTAAAATCTGTGCTGTCGCTGATATTCCATCTGTTATATAGCTTGCCGAGCATGATTTCAATTACATCGATATGCTTATCATCAAAATCTTTGTAGCACCTAAAAAAGTCCTTCAAGAATGAAATGTGCTGACTTAGTTTTGTTGCTTGTCTAAACGCAATTGGGGCATCTTTATCATGTGACGAACCACTTTCGTCCCAAGTCTTTGGTTCTAATGGGTTTATAATATATTCTCCTGACATCAAGTCCACAAAACAACCACCGATATTTTCCGCTAAATCTACATATTCATGCTCCGGGTCTAAGCAGATTACATTCTTTCCTGACTCCAAGATATTACATAAAATCAGTTTTAATAAATAGCTCTTTCCTTGTCCTGAGTTGCCTAAAATCAATATACAAGGATTGGTTTTATCGTCATCTCGTTTATCAAAATCAACTAAAATATTTGAACCGAATTTATCTCTGCCCAAATAAAAACCATTGCTGTCTGTCTTGCCTGAATAATTAAAAGGATACAGATTGGCAACTGATGATGCAGGAAGGACTCTTTCAAATTGACTTCCAAAAACATTTCTACCCGTGGGACCGACACATAAAAATCCTTGCTGTTGACGGAGCATAAGCCTATCAATATTTAATTTGCTACGCACAAGTTCTGTCAATACATCAGTCTGTAGAAGTTTAAGACTGTCATAATCACTTGCTGTAAGTTCAATATATACAGCACAGTACAGAAGTGGCTCTCTGTTTCGGTGCATGGTTGATACCAAGGTTACTACATCTTGTAGATTGCTTTCTGCTGTAACAGTTTGCTGCAGATCATTGGTATTAGCAGTATTCATACGGTTTTTATTGGTGGCATTATGAATTATTTTCTTTTCTTCTGTCGGTGTTACCTGCCTTGTATAGATACGTAAAGTGACACCATCCTTTTCTCCTAAATGGCTAAGAATTGCCTGTTCTGAAGTTGAAGTTGGATATTCCCTTAATGCCCACACGCAGCGGAACGTGTTTCCACAAATGAAATGGTCTGCATTAAATTTGATGATAGATGGAGCAATCATGTCTACAAAGCTTTTGATTTTCTCATCTTCTGCACTAGGTATTTTCTTTTTTACCATTATATTTTCTTACCTCGCTTTCTTTTTCTGCATTAAAAAGCCCTACACATTTTGTGCAAGGCTCCAATGATATATATAACTATTTTATTGTTATTGCATTTTCATTTCACAATTATTTTGTAATATCTTAGATAGTAGAATATCATTTTATTGTCTACTATTACGGTAATTCCATAATAACGTCATTTAATACTATAATAATTTGCTTTATAACCGCATCTGAAATTTGGTTTCCCAGCTGGGAATAGAGATTAAAATCATTTGTATCTTCACAGTGGGTTATTTCATTGCGTAAATATGTCAAACTGTCTTCGTTTTTATCGTTTTTTCTAGAAGATTTAATTTCGATTGTAGGATATCTATCTCTGTTATTCTCTATATATTCTGTAACATATCTTTGAGCTGGGTATGATTTTCCTTTGGATAGCAGTTCATATAAAAGCTGATATAAACTTAAAAATTGAACTACCTTTACTGGATTAAATAATGTCTTAAATATTCTCTCATACAAAACAAAATGCTTATCCATTGATGTTGGTTCATTTATAATATTTTCATAAAAGCTCTGAGCACCAATATGCCTTTGTATAATTATCTCATCCTTAAAGTTAATAAAATCAAAAACTCTTACTTCATTTTGAGTATTATTCTCCTCTTTGTCTTGAATAATTTCTATTGTTCTATACGGAGCATTTAAACTAACATTAGAGTTAATAATCATATTAAAACAAATTTGATTTAAATAAGCGTCAATCTCGATCTTATACTCTTCATGAGTTATTCCATCTTTTAACTCAACAGTCATTTGTTTAACATCATCACTTAAAAGAATACTATTAAATAAATGATTGTTTACAGGATAATAATCATTATTTGTCAAAGTAATATTTTCAAACCCATGTAATGCATATTGTAAGTATCTCATATCTTTATATCTCTACCTCTCGTAAAAATCAGAAATTTGCTTAAGTATAACATTATAGTATGTTTTGATTAAATTTCTTTCGGTATCACCGACATAACTATTATGAGCAATTAAGTTTCTACATTCAGCCATTTCATTAAGCTTTGGTATAATGAATTCTCTATTAGGAAAATACTTCTTAAATATTTCCCAATTATTATCTATAATGCTTCCTAAGTCTTTAAAGTCCAAATAAAACAATTCATTACCTCTAACGCTTAGCCATTTGTTAGTTGCTGCTTTTTCTTTTCTATTACTTATGGTATCACGCAGTACTCTTGTTACATTTATCTTAGAAAAATAATCTTCATCATAAATACTTTTGCATACTTTTTCAATAAATAATCTTAATGAGTTCTCTACAGCATAAAGATAGGTATAGACTTCTGCCATATGATACCCTTTAATTTTAATATCTTCAGGAAATATGTCGTTTATAATTTTAGCAGAAACACTATTTATGTTCTTTTCTAAATCTAGAATCAAGTCATCTTCTAACTCAAAATCCTTAGTTAAGTCCAATGTAAAAGATACACTTTTAATATCAAATCCAACATCGGGTGGTATTAATGCATCACAGATCCCTATTAGAAGGCTTTTATTTTCTTCAACATCAAGTAAATCAATGTTTGCAGGATTTACATAGAATGTAATGTATGTAGCATAAGCATTCCACCTACCTCCACCACCACTATAATGTGAATATCCACCTTCCTCTACCTTTACATTTGCACCCTTAAGCAGGTTTACAATGTCATACTTATTTTCTTTTTTTAACATGTATATAATACCTGTTAGCAATTTTTCTTCAGTAAATGGCAATCTATATGTAAACTCGCTCATTTCTATATCCCCTATTTCTATCTTTCATAGTTTTGTAAATTAATAAAATTCATTGTACCTATTATACTGAATATTTTTATTATATTCAAATAATATTTGAAACCTACTGTGTTATTATAGTAAATTTAATAAAACATTTAATATATTAGATTTTATCAAATCATATATACTTTAACTTTTACACATCTCCTAAAACTATCCATCTCTCTCCATCATAATCTTCATATCTTTCAGTTGTTACATTCTGCTCATAGTAAACTCCAAGCATTCTTTTAATGTCGGCATTGCCAGCTCTTCTTGCTGTAAACCCCTGATCCTTTAGACTCTTTTCTATTCTTGAAAGGTAAGGTAGCACATCAGATTCCTTTTCATTTTTAAGTCTTATAATAATCAAAAACTCACGAGCAGTAGCCATCTGAACCTGCATTCTGTCGAGGTTTGTGCTGTCCTGCTTTAACAACTTTCGTATAACTGGGTTTGATTCTTCCTCCATACGGTTCTTTAAGTACTGCTTATTTTCATCAAAGTTTTCTTTCGAATTAATACACAGTATTTCAATTTCAGCAATACCTTTCAACACCGTCATCAATGCATATATCCTTGAACTGACACTTGCATTTGAAAGTACAGAGATATTTGTCGGGTGAATAATAAAATAAACAAGCTCTCCATAAGGAGTTTTTAAGCTATAATCCGTAATTTCATCAATACCGATCAACTCTCTTGTAGACTGTTTCTGCTGTTCTTTCTGTTTTTTCTTACTCAAATTTACAACCTCCACTCATACATTTGCTGTTTGAAAATAAAAAAAGCACAAGCGTAACGGATAAAATCCATAATACTTGTATCTTCAAACCTAATTGACAAAAAAGCATAAACTGCTGTTATAACTATGAGAATCATATTTCCAAGCTGTGTTAATGTAAAAACTGAAACAAGCAAACCAATTCCAATGATACCTATATCTCTCAGCTCCCACAACCACAATGTTGCCTTTGCCTTTAAGTTATCAGGATACATATACATCCTTAACCCTCCTTTTCTTCCTCAGATTTTCGTAAATGGCTGCAAGAGGAAAGCCTCCAATCCCATCAAAAAGGCTTCCCAATGTAATCATATTAAATCATCCCCATACACAATTTATTTTCTTCCTGCGCCATGTCCATGCTTAATATTCTTTTTATGGGAATGCTGTTCTTCCTTGCAAATTCTATTTCCTCAAACATTCCTTGAGAAATTTTGTCTCCAAACACCCACAACTCATCACATTTTTTAAGGAGCTGTTTTCCAATATTCATACCTATCTTTCGTTCTTCCGGGTTATTGTCATCTAAAACCTGCGGATACAAAAGATGGGGACAAAAAAATGCATTACCCTTATTCAATACATATTGGCAAGCCTGCTTTGCAAACTCAATATTCTTTTCAACATCTCCAGCATAAGGAGATGCAATAAAAATCATCTTCATAAAGTCCTCCCTTTTCTATTATTTAGGTATTGCTTGTACAATTGTTCTTGTGGTATTTACCGCTGCTTGAGCTGTATATATTGCGCTCATAACATTTGCTTTTGTTGAAGTATCTAGTCCGAAGGCTCCGGCTATTCTCGGCACTTCTCCAGCAGATAACATCAGTCCAAGTCCAAGAAGCGCATTATCTTTCACTACCATCAGTCCTGCGGTCAGTATTGTAGCCTGTAAAAATGTTGTAAGACACAGACCAATAATCTGCTTAATCCATTGAATGAATCCATCAATATATCCTCTTGGAATAGAAAACATATATAAACTTCCTACGGATATCTGAATCAGTAACATTCCACCTCTTTTTAGATTCGCAAAGAATACCTTTATAATGGCATATCCCATAAGAATAATGATAAAAAGTGCCATAATCGGGCTGGTTATTATTGATAAACCACCGAATATTCCCGAACTTCCGATACTTGCAATGTCTCCTACATTGCTTAGGTCACTTATAATTCCATTAGCAAGTTCGCTTATTCCATTGCTGTGCCCAGTTATTCCAGATGTCAAGCTCGATTGTAAATTCACAGACAGTTTGTATAATTCAATAGGCACAATGTTAAACAAATTAACCGCCATAAAACCTTTGATAACATTTAAAGCCGTATCTTTGATATTTCCTCTGCCATATTGATATTCAATGCCTGTTTCAAAACAAGAAACTACTAGTCCTATACCATACAAAGCCCAAGCCAGATAAGAAAAAAACAGCACAATACTTTGAACCCATGTCATATCAAACAGTTCCACACCCATATTCCCCATCTGTGCAAAAAAATCTGCAAGAAAACCTATAAGGTGACCATAGAACCAATCAATAATTTGATCCATTACATCACCTAAAAGAAAGTCCCATATAAACATTAGCAGTTACCTCCTTCCTTTCAATATAAAAGACATAACATTCTTACATAATATTCCTGTTTCTTACATATGCTGAACCATAGAAAAATCACCTTTTATTTCCTGTATCTGTTCCTTGAATAATTCTGCATAATCTCTTACTGTTTCAGCCATCTTTTTGTAATCTGCCTGTGTTGGTTGATATGCATACCATTCGGATTTATCATTATATATCCAAACATAAGGTTCAATACCATCTCTAAAATTTGGATTGCTTAATTTCTTTTTACCCAAAATATCTGAGAATTTCAAGGTAATTACATCAATTTCTCCACATGTTTTATCAAGAACTGTTGCTCTTATACCTTCGTACTTTTGGTAAGTTCCAAGCGTGATAAATTCAAGTTTCATTCTTGTCTTCTCTCCAAGTGTTCCGTAACATGATTTACCAATGAATTTTACATCATAAAAGCAATTATCTTTTGCGAATAATTTTCTTAATTCCTGTTCAAAAAAGTTCATTTATAATACCTCCTACATTCCCAAAATAGTCCATATATACACAGGTGCTGTTAAAGTAAATACTAAACATGCAAATAAAATGGCTGGTGATGCCCACTCAAATTGACCATGTTTTCGGTAATCAAAATAAGCCATTCCAAGTTTTGCAAAGAAAAACACCGCCAAAATAAGGTCAATTGCAGGAAACACAACCTTATTTACAACTGTTTTTATCTGACCGGATGCATCATTCCATGTACCTTCAATAGCTCCTGCTACATCTCCACTTGCTACTGCAAATGAGGTTGTACTAAATATAATCGCAAGCAGTAATGCAACAACAAGTATCCGCACAATCTTGCTATAATTTTTCATAAATTATTTCCACCTTTCTTTTTCTGATATAAAAAGCCTTTTGAATTACGGACACTTTAATGCCCTGTAATCCAAAAGACTTCTGCTGCTTTTATTACTTCCAAATATAATTTAAATTTCAAATCCTTCAGTAGTTTAAACTTGACCTTTGGCAATTTACTATTAACTCCATCATGCGGAGTGTATCTTTTAAAGAAGAACAGTATCTGCCATTATCACTGTTCTTTTTCTATGGCTTTAAAGGTGCTATGTGCCAGTCATCCCACAGACTTCCTCTAATATTCAACGAATCATTTAGATTCATCGATAGCATTCCAATTGGTGTCCATGAGTCAATCACCCAAGTATTTACAATATAACTTCCATCCGGCATCCAAACTGGAGTAAAATGAGTTCGATCATTATAGGTGCTATACTTGTTCTCTTGGAATTCAAATTTCGGTGATGAACCACCTTGTATCCTTTCAAGTAGCCTCCAATAGGTTTCATATCGAAATTCTGGAAAATAGGATACTGCATTCTGTAGATAAGTGATGGCAGTACTTTGATTAGTACTTACTGATGCAGTAACTGTTTCATTGATTCCATATCCGCTTTTCATCGTTCTTCCATTTGCAGTCGGATTTTTATTGTCACATTTTATGCTCATATCTGCTGATAAAGTTGCAAAGTATCTATCAAGATTAAATTCCCACCATCCTTCATCCACCCAATTTGATACCCACTCTCTACTGGTATGTTCTTTTCCTTCGCTATCTGTCCAGCTATCTCTTTCCCAATGACCTCTATCTACCCAATGCTCTTGCCACCAAGGCCTCCATATGCTCCAATCTGCCCTTGTTTTTTCAAGTCTTTCTGGAACTGATTCAAAAGAAAATGAGTTATTTCTATCATCTGCAACAGGATTTGGAGGTGGATTCTTATTAAAATCAATAATTTTTACATTAATGATTGCCTTTTCTGCACTTCCGGGACCTTGCACTGAAACATTTATTACCATATCTTGCTCGGTAGATGGTGTTCTCCATTTAACCCATGCAACTTGCGAATCTCCGCTTGGATAATACACATTTTCAACATTATATGTAGTACCGTTAATATTAAAACTTACTCGAGTTGGATTGTCAGGATCAGATTGTCCTCCGCTTATCGTTACTGCAGTAATTACTTCTGTATTAACTCGGTACTCATAATCATATGCATTTATAACAGATTGTTCTGTAGGTACATCTTTGAAACGTACAATACCAAGTCCAAGATAAGCTTTTATATCGGCATTAGTCGCTGTTGTAGTTCTACTCCCACTCCAAGCAGGATATCCTAAATCCGAAACCTCCAAAAACATAGCAAGTGGCAAGTTTTTATGAGTTAATGGAAACATTCTTTTTCTTAAGAGTCCACTTACTTGATCATCATACATTGCTGCTTCAGTAGCAGTTGTAGCAATCATAACTCCTTCAAATTTGTAGTATGCTATTGGCTCAATAAGTAGTTTATATTCTCGACCAACAAGAATGTCGAAATTCATTCCGGTTAATGATGCAATAGAGCGGATGACTTGCTCGTCTGTGAAATAGCTCTTAATGGCTTCTATGTTATTGTTTCCATCGATACTGATTATTTTAGGAATTGACTGTGATGGATTATAAAAGGTATACGCACTTTGACTTATCGTTAGTCCTTTTCCTTTGTTATATTGAATTTTACTGACCTTTCCAAAATGTACTCTTACATTAATTGGAGATTTATTCGTTAAATCTATCGGTACAGTAACCACCTCATGATCGTTTGCACGAACTACAGTTACTCGAACGCCTTCGTTTCCGGGGGACCACGCGTTGGTGCTTGTTCCGCTCCCCATGTCACTACCACCGGAATCCACATTTCCATCTCCAACCGCAAATACATTAGTCTGAATCATTAAACTCAAGAGTATGATAAATACCGCAAATAACTTAATACATTTCTTCATTTACACTCCTTGTCTGCAAAGAAAAAAGCACTGCATTTGCAGCGCCCATATCCTTACTGTATTGTATTTTTAATCCATGTCTCCGATTTTATTTCCGTTTTCGTACATATCTTCAACTGCTATACCTTCTCCTTCACCAATATCAGGTATCCATCCAAACCCGGGTACATAAATTAACCCATCTTTTGTGTCACCACCCTGTGGTTCATTATTTGTTTCTGTTATTGGTGACTCTTGTGTAGAAACAGTTACTTCATCATCTTCCTTAGATGGTTCTGCTTTTTCACCATTTGGCTTTTGCGTTGGATCAGTGAGCTGTCCTTCGGTGTATGTTGGTTTTTCAGGAACATCACCTTGAATTTTCTGTTCCGTTCCAGTATCTATAGCACCATTATCCATTTGTTTCTGTTCAGGGATTATAACAGGTTCTACTATAATATCATCTTCATTTTCTTCTATTTCAGGTTTATCTATCACCACATCGGTAACTTCATTTTCATTTTGCTGAATAACCGCATCAGTTACAGATTCTTTCTCAAACTGGGAACCTATCATTACGATAAGCAGTGCAATTACAATAATTCCACTAGATACAATAAGAAATTTCTTTTTTCTGTCATTAATATGTTTCATAAGCTTTGCCTCCTATTTTTCCTTCTTTAAGCCACACCCTACCACAAGAGTTTTTATAAGTCTACTATTATTTCAATAGTTGTTAAAACTTAAAATTTAGGGATATAACCTGCACTATTTTTTACTTTCATTTTCATTGGTGGTAACAATTTTCCTCCAAAGGATACAGGAACTTCAAGCATTACAGAACTGTCAATTTCAAATCTTTGTTCTTCTATATCACCGCCTGCGAGAGGAGCATTGTATATATCAACGTTTAAATTCCAAATTTTAAACTCCGTTTCTCCTTTATTTGTTGTTTTAGAGTGATATCCACTACCTTGATTTAAACCAAGTACTGTATCAATTCTACCATAAATATCTCCATAATCAATGGATTCTTCAAACTCCTCAGCCATTGGTTGATATCCTCCTGAATATCCCTCACGAACACCATGATACACATCATCATAGTTATCACTGACAGTTGAAATGACAGCATCTTGCAAGGCATCACGAACACCTTGAGCAACAATAACAAGTCTAAAATACTCCGATATTCCTGTAAAAATCATTACGAGACATAATGTAATAGCTACTGCAAGTGGAAAGCCACTGCCTTTGTTATTTTTCAAAACACTTTGTATTTTACTTACTTCCAATAAACTTCACCCTTTCCAGCTGCATCGGCTCGTATGGTTACTAGAAATGAACCAAAGCCAGCAAATAATCCAATATTAGCATCATAAGTTACCGTTACCGTGATTTCCTCGTTTAACTGTATTTGACCTGTTTTTGACCAATGAACTGACGGAGTGATGCCTGTCTTTTCTCTTAAAAGCTGTTCTCGCCTTGAAGTTTCCGTTCCTACCCTACCTGCAATTTCTGCTTCTCTTATAAGTTCAGTTGCAAAGGTGTCCACTTGCTGTTTTATGATGTAGACAGGGAACACTCTAACAGCAAATGCAATCATAAGCATTGCACAAAGAATAAGTACCACAACATCAATATATCCCTCACCACGATTGTTTTTTAATACTTTTTTCACTATGACACCTCCTTAGAACATTCCATCAAGGGAACGAATAATTTCATAACCGATAATAGCCATATAAGTTATTAGGAAACACATCAACATAATAAAGCTGAATACTCTGATTTTTGGCGGTATCTTCATAGCTTGTGCCTTTAATCTTTGAAGCTCTAACTGTTTCATATCATGAGCAAGCATTTGAAAATAAATCGCCCCATCATCTCCACGAAGGACACTTATTAATCCTCTTGTAATATCTGAAAGCATTGGAGAATTAATCCTTGCCTCAAACCTTGTAAGTGCTGCCTCATAACTGCTTGAACGCATATCTGCTGTTAAAATATCAAGTTCATTTGCAAAATCTTCACCTGCATTTCTCTTAAAGTTCTCTAAAATGGCAAGTACATCTCTACTTGCTTTCAGTTCCTGAGTAATAGTTGCCACAAATCTTGGTAGTTCAATTTCAATCTTTTCTTTTTTTACCGATAACTTTTCATCTGCTTTTTTTATTTCCTTAAAATAAATCAACACTGCAAGGAATAACAAAATTGGAGCAAGTAAAGGGAAAATAATAAGTGATGGAATAACTCCAAGTACTATAAGTCCTGATTTTATTACTGCAACTGCAATAAATTCTTCGGGAGTCTGGTTCATTCCGGCTGCATTTAATGTATTTTTCATACGACTCTTTTTGTACTCATCAATAGGAATAAATTTCGCAATCCTTACTGCCCATCCATTAATAATTGTATCTATACTCTTAGCACTTTTTCTATTTTGTTTAAAAACTGATAGCATTGCTTTCTGTGTGGCAAGGCTTGGCAATTTCAAAATATCTGCAAGTATAAAAAATAAACCTGAGGCAAGTAGTGTGCCGAATAATAGTATTAAAAATTTCATGTTCGACTACCTCCTATATTCAATTGGCTGTGTCAGTTTAATTACAAATGATGTAGAAATAAAGATTGCAATAAAGCATATTGCAAGAATTATCTTCCCAATTGTTGTATTCATCAGTGTATGATACCAATCCTTATTTAAAAAATACAAAAGTGGTATATTTCCAATCACTAAAATCTGCATCGTTATAAATTCTTTTCTTGGCTCAAATATCATATTTTCAAGCTCTCCGTTTACCACACGCATATCCGAAAGTTTTGAAACAATCGGGGTTAGAGTAGTTTTTAGATTTCTGTCAAATTGGCAAGCTATCAAAGCATCACACCATTCACGAAACACAGCGTTATCTATCTGCTTTCTCGTATTCTGCAAACCTACTATAATATCGGGATTTATCATTTTAATCTGGTAGACAAATTCTCTGAATACAGACAGAACCGGTGGATTCAAGTAATCCATATTCTCTTCTACAGCAGTAAGTATATCTTCATTTCTTAAATATGCTGTTGTAATTATAGAAAGGGCTGTTTCAAGTTCTGCAGCAATATCCTTTTTAAAGTGTGTCTGTGTAAGCCTTACATACCAAAATGGCAGGAACATAAATCCAACCGCAAGGACTGGAACCAGAAAAAAGTTACCAAACACAATAGCAACAGCACCGCCTACTGCAAACAAAAGTAATGATAATGCACAAAGTATAGGGAACTTTTTCTCCCGTCCAGTTATTTTTAATATAGACTGTACTTCCATCACTTCACGCCTAAAAAAAGGCATTTTCTTTCGCCTGGTAGTCTCATTTATTTCATCTTTAATACTTCTAGGATTACTTAAAAATCTTTTAAAAATGTTTTCTGTAAACTCCATTGGTGAAATGGAAAAAAGAATAAAAAAACCTGTTATCATTCCGACACAGGCAATTAACAAAATAATATCCATTAAAATGGTTCCTCCTTTACTTTCATAGTTTCAATTATGTCAAGAGGCATGCCGTTTTCGAGTAATCGCTTGGAAAGGCTCTTTGAAATACTGCATTTTTGTTTGTGATATCCTTCAATAATAAATTTGCCGTTTTCATCCATTCGGTTTTCAGTAATAATGTACTGAAACAATGTGCTGTAATTTCTTGTACCATCCGGCATTATTTCACATTCCATTATTTCCATCATTCTTCTTTCCTTATTCTCAAGCTGCTTGCAAAACACAATAATAGGATAGGCCTCCGTTACATATCCCATCAGAGTTTCATCAGACATATCTACCGCACGTTTACAAAGAGATACCATCCTGCGATATGTTGCCTCACAAGAATTTGCATGAATAGTGGTTAATACAGCAATCCCTGTTCTTGCTGCCTCCTGTGCTGCATTGGCTTCTGCCCCACGCATTTCTCCAACTACTGCTATATCAGGATTGAAACGAAGTGCCATATCAAGCAACGTAATTTGATCTACTTTTTGTTTTTCATTTTCACTGTCGCGTGTTATTGTATGAATTACTGAGTTGACTACTTTTCCATTTTTATATTTTGTTAAATCAAGCTCACGTGATCCGTTTTCAATAGTATAAATTCTCTTATTATTTGGAATTGTAGTCAGTAACCACCCAAGGACTGTGGTTTTACCGGAGCTGGTTGCACCTGCCACACAAACCGAAATTCCATAACGAACAAGATAGGATAAAAAATCAAGCATCTGTTCAGTTGCTGTTTTGCTACGAACAAAATCCTCTTTTTTCATACTCTGAGGATTTACAATACGAATAGATGCAGCAATTCCTACATCTTCATCTACAAGTGGTGTTTTAAGCACAGCAATACGAATATTTTTAGATAAATGTCCAAGTACAGCCGGTGTTGCATTATCAAGAACCATTCCAGATACATGCAGCATTCTTCTGATAACATTAATTGCATGTTCAGGTGAGTCAAAATGTTCATTAAGTTTTTCATTTCTGCCATCAGAATACTGTACTTCGATATCTTGCCATGAGTTAATATCTATTTCCTCAATACCTTTTCCAAATATGTATTTAGTTAAAAAACCATACTCTGCCATTTCGGAATATAGTGCATCTATAAGCTCTTGTCCATCCATTCCCTTTACAGCAATGCGCTTATCCATAACATATTTGCCTATATATCTTTTCATCTGCTCTTTAGCATCTTCTAGATTATTATCGGTAATCAGAACAGAATAATTATTCGAAATATATTTCTGAACATCTTTCAAAACATCAGAAAAGTCCTTACCTTCAGACTCCGGCGCAAAAAATAAGGAGTGATTACGGTTTTCAGTACCAAGTTCCTTAGATTTTTTATGTATTTTTGCAGTATCAATAAGTTCTTCAACTCGTTTTTCTAATTCAAATGCAGTGGCTTCAGTGTAACTTTCATTTTCTATTTCTGATACAAATCTTTGTTTCTCTTTAAACACAGAATTGCCTTTTTTACTTCCTAACATCCGAACACCTCCTTTGCAATTTTTCCAATTTCTCTTCGAAATTCGCGACTGTCTTTTAAAGTCAAATCTTCAAATAAATTCCCGGAAAGATATTGTTCTTCCAGTTCTTCAGAGTGAGGAAGTCTAAAAGAAAAACTTCCTAATGCACCTGCCATATGCTCTATGTCATGATTTGTTTTAATATTGGATGCCACTTTATACTGCTTATCCATATCCCAATTGCTGTTTTGTAAAAGCTGCAACTGACTTGATAAATAACTGATGGATTTTAAATCACAATTTACCAATCGTAAGACCGAATCAGATTCAAGTAACGCAACAGCAGAAAGAATATCATTAGCAATGTAACTACCGCAGTCAATAATAATAAATGGTGCTATTTTTCTTAAAGATTCTATAAGCTCCTGTGCCTGTATTTTTGAATAAGATGCATAAGTGTATTCATTTTCTCCTTTTAGCATTCCAAGCATCGTAAGGTAAGACATCTTTTTATGAGTTATCATATTGTATTTTATAAGTGGTTCTGTTACGTGAGCAGCAGACAAAATACTACCGAGGGATTTTTCAAATTCCAAATCTGAGGGTGGACAGATACAAGGAAGCATTGGTGCTGTCATATCACAAAGCAGCAACACTACATTTTTCTTTTTATCTGCAAGATACTTGGCAAGTTTTACTGCAACAGTTGACTTACCTGATCCGGGACTTCCCCAAACAGCAAGAACACCACCATGCAGAATATCTTCTTTCACAGTTTCTTTTTTTGAAATACGAGAAAATATACTATTTTTCTTAAAGTTAATCATTATTAATCCTCCATACGATCTGTATTATTTCCACCTATTTCGGAATCCTCTGAATCTTTATTCACTTCTTTATCTTCAATTTCAGCTATTTTCGAATTATTTAAACCTGGATTTTGAGGTTCTTTTGAAACATTTTGACTTTTATCGTTTTCTGTTTCTGTTGGATATAATTCTTCTAAAATTTTTGCTTGCATATCAAGGAATTTTTTTGTATTCTCAGGTATTCCACGATACACAAGAGAAAGGTGTGATTCTCCGTTTTCCTCAAGCTCTGCTAAAATATTGCCTTGCTGTGGAGTTACAAGAAATGTAACTGTTGAAGGTAATTCTCTTTCATCTATATTTTCTTCCTGCTCTCCTGTATTTGCATCATATCCACTTGATGCAGTAACTGAAATTACTTCTACATACTTTAGTTCTGGTGGAATTACTGTTGCACCTTGTTTTCTGTAATCCGGAGCAATAACCGATACAATATCTCCACTCTGCAGTTTTCCGGAGAGTCCATTTGCAAAGGTCTTAATGGTAATGGAAATTGCATGTCTTCTTCCGTCAAGGTTATACAGATACGCATTTTCAGCTGCAGGAGTTTCCGATAATTTTGTATTTAAGATATAATCACCAACAGACATATCTGCAAGTGCAAAACTGCCTACCACAGTATCTTGATTTTTAATTACATTTTCAGGCAGATTATATCCACCAACTTCCACTGTCTGTACCATATCCTTAGTAATTTCATCGCCTGCTGTAATCTCTTTTGCCACACGAACAATCTCGGTCTTTTGACTGATTCCCTTATTAAACAAAGGTGTGATTCCAAAACAAATAAGGAGTGACAGCACAATGCATATCACTCCAACTACAGTTCTATTTTTAAAAAAGTTCATAAACCTTTACCTCCTCAAGTTATAAAATATATGGTTAAAAAACCTATCCCTAAAAAGGGAGCAAGTGGCATGGATAAATCCTTTGACACCTGCTTTTTTCTAATTTTTGCTATCAATTTTAATACTATATAAAAGACTAATAACAACGTAAGTGCTAAAATAAGCCCATAGATTCCATTCCAAAATCCAAAGGCAACACCAAGTGCAGCAGTCATCTTAATATCACCGCCACCAATACTGTTTTCTTTTGAAATTGCCGCCATAAAAAATGGTAATGCTACAATTAAGCCTAATAAGTTCACAAATCTGAAATTCAGAAGTCCTGTAAATGCAATTAGCATACAAACTGTATCAGGAATTTCCCGTTTTTTAATATCCGTATAAGAAGCTATCAAAAGCAGAAAACAAAAAATTACTCCTTGTAAGATACTGTTAATTTGCATAATTAAATAATTACTTTCTTAATTTTACTTTTCATTGGGGCCTCCTCCTTTTATTCAAAATGATAGTTTACTGAGTAAGTGATGTTGGATTTATTATACATGCATGAATGGTTGGTGTAGTAGTAAAACTCTAATTTAGAGTAAACACCTGCACTGAGATTTTTACTGAATGTGATACCATTATTTGTGGTTCCATAGTCAAGCTGATCCCAATTTTTGGTCAATATATTGTAACCCTTAACTCGGCCATAATCACTGCCACTGTGTCCAGATACGGGCGGTACAGTGAATGTGTATTCTGTAATAGTTGCACCATCCAAACCATTTTCTAAAATCACTGAATCGGGTCCTGTTAAGGTCATTCCGCCACTGCCGTTGGAGTCAGCAACGAAAAACACGATTGCTGCCCAAGGAGATTCTGCACCTGCTGAATCCACAGCTTTGACACGAACTACATTTTTACCCAACGGATATTCCTGTATTTCAGCATTACGACCCTCCCAAATATAAGTGATTGGATCGCTATCTGCATCGATACTTTTTGCCGTAATAGTCACCCTTGTGCCAGGAGCAACACTGTTGCCACTTGGAGTTCTACTAATTACAGGAGCTGTTGGTGCTGAGTTTTCAATTGTAAAACTCTTTTCTAGCCATGATGAATAAGCTCCTGCAATATCCTTCGCACGAACTCTTATAGTGTGTGTACCTACTTCATAGTAGCTATCAGCAGTTGTTCCTTCATATTCCAATGTTGTTGGATCTCCGTCTGCATCTGTTACAGAAGCCTTTACATTAACTAAAAATCTGCCATCTTTCACTGTTCTTGTAGGTGTAGTGGTTATAGTTACTGTTGGTGCTGAATTTTCAATTGTGAAACTCCTTTCTACCCATGGTGAATAATCTCCTGCTTCGTCTTTTGCCCGAACTCGAATAGTATGTGTTCCTATTTCATAGTAGCTGTCAGCAGTTGTTCCTTCATATTCTAGTGTCGTTGTATCTCCGTCTGCATCTGTTGCAGTAGCTTTTACATTAACTAAAAATTTACCATCATTCACTGTTCTTGTAGGTGTTGCTGTAATAGTTACTGTTGGTGCTGAGTTTTCAATTGCAAAACTCTTTTCTATCCATGGTGAATAATCTTCTGCCTCGTCTTTTGCTCGAACTCGAATAGTATGTGTACCTACTTCATAGTAGCTGTCAGCAGTAGTTCCTTCATATTCTAATGTTGTTGGATCTCCGTCTGCATCTGTTGCAGTAGTCTTTACATTAACTAAAAATTTGCCATCTTTCACTGTTCTTGTAGGTGTAGTAGTTAAAGTTACTGTTGGAGCAGTATTAGTAACAGTAATCTTATCATTATATGTGAATACTCTTCCAGCATTATCTGTAATTGTAGCTATCAGAACAAATTCTCCTGTATCCCGAATAGATATCATGCCTCCGTTATTAGTGAGTTTACCATCAAATACTGATACCTCGCCTAACTTTTCTAGTGTCCACTTAACCTGATTTTCACCAATATTTAAAGAAGTAGTTTTTAATTCAAACTCCGTGCCGTAATGAATGGATTCAGGCATGATAAAGCTGTATTGAATAACGGGTTTTACCGTTATTTCTTGACTGTGAGAATAGCTGCGTTTAAGATAATCCTTCATTGTCGCGGTCAGAACATAGTTTCCATCTTCTAGGAATGTAATTTTACCGCCATGTGCATTTAAATTCCCTGATATAGCATTACTTAAAGAAATAGCTTCACCATCTTTGATGATACTCCATTCAATAGGAAGAACATTATTGTTTCCATGTGTTCTTAAATCAATAATACTATCAGTATAAGCAAGATTAGGAAGTTCAAATCCAATATTTAAAACAGGAAACACCTCTGTTTTACCGCCTGCCTCAAACAAAAATACTCTACCTGTTTCATCAATAATTCGAGCCACCAATTCATAGATTCCTGCTCTCTTAAATCTAATGGTTCCTCCATCATTTTTGAGACTATTATTTACATAGGTTGACCAATCTTGAAAACCGAAGGTGTTGTCAACCAACCATTCAATAGTTAAGTCATTAAGCTCTATACTATTAACTTTTACAGCAATATCGCTGTCGGTATGAGCATATTCAGATGTTGTATAACTTATTATAGGCACTGGATAAACCTTGAATGCTTGCTCATATGTATATGTCCTCCCACCGCCATCAGTAAAGGAGGCTTTCAAAATATATTCTCCCTTATGAGTGAAACGTACATAGCCTCCATCATTTGATAGCTTTCCAATAACAAAATCAGAAAGAGTAACCTCATTACCGTTTTTTATTAGTGACCACTCGGCAGTTTGACTTCCAATTTCTTCAAATGCTGCTTCAACTTTTACAGTATCATCTGTATGGAATATTTCAGGTAGATAAAAACCGGCAGAGCCTACAGGATATACCGTAATTGATACGTTATCTGTAAATGCTCGGCCGGTTTTGTCTGTAACTGAAGCGGTCAGATTATACACACCTTTTTTCTTAAAGCGTATATTACTATCTCCTACAAATATGTTACCCTCAATAAAATCATTAATATTAACTGCTTCGCTATTTCTGGTAAGGGACCATTGAATTTCAATATCATCTGCTTTCTTTGTTTCTGTCTTTAGTATAATAGGATTATCTGTATGAGTTATTTCAGCTATCTCCATTTTCACTTCTGCTACAGGATATATTGTTATCGTATCTGATGCTGTGATGACCTTACCCAACTCATCTTTAATAATAGCGGTTAATTCATACACTCCATTGGCTTTAAACTGAACGATTCCTCCGCTGCTTGTAAGCTCACCAGTAAGTGCAGTTTCAATTTCTATTATATTATCATCTTTTTTAAGAGACCATGCCACAAAATTGCCACCAAGATTTTCTGTATAAAGATCAACTGCTACTGATGTATCAGTATGAGCTGTTTCAGCTAAGTTAAATTTTGCAGATACTACAGGGTAAATACTTATGGTCTGTTGATGTTTAACCTGCTTGCCACGACTATTTATAGCAGTAGCTGTAAATGTATAACTACCAATTGATTTAATTTTAATAAAACCACCGTCTGCTTTCAGCTCACCCTCTAACACAGAAGAAAGTTCTACCTGAACCCCATTTTTACTGACTGTCCATGCTACTGTTTTTACATTACGGCTAAAAGGCCCAATTTTTATTTCCTCACCAACATAAGCTGTTTGTGGAATTGTAAAGCTGAACTCCGGTGCAGGAACACCTCTTAAGGAAGAGTCTATCGATTCTTCCTGTTCTATTTTATCTTTAACCCTCTCTTGGTTGTATATCATTACAAAGGCTTCAGCCCGAGTTGACTTATCATATGGACGAATTGTCCCATCTGGATAACCTGAGATAATATTATAATTTTTTCCATCACAAATGTACTCGTGTTCTTCTTTAGTCAGAAGATCATCATCTAAAAATCCTGTATCACAGAGACAATTCTTGTCGTGGTCTACTTTGACAATAGCTCTCACTAACATTTTAATAATCTCCATTCGAGTGATAGGCTCATCAGGAAAATATTTTTTACCATAATCTTTTTCAAGAATAATACCTGCATCAACAAGTTCATTAATTTCTTTTTGGGCAAAATGTCCTACAATATCCTCAAATACTGTATTAACGGTTTTAGTATCATCTTGTTCAAGTTTCATGGCTCTAGCTACAATTGCTGAAAACTCACCCCTTGTGAGGATGTCATCGGGATGAGAAAGTCCATCAGGATATCCATGAATGATACCTTTTTCTGCAAGGCTATTAATAGCTTCTTCAGCCCAATGCCCTTCACTGTCGTCAAACATAAAATCTGCTGCATAAGTAGAATTTATAAAATTTGATACTAGCATAAGAACTACCAAAAGAAAGTTTATTATTCTTTTTGACCTATTATTCATTGTCATACCTACCTTCCTTTTACATTCCACCCATAACAGGTGATTGTGTCCCATCATTCATGGGTACATCCTGTTTTTGTTTTGTTTTTTGATTTTGTGATAATGCTTGTTCATAAGCAGAAATAACAGCTTTGTCAAATTCTTTTCTTGACTCTGCAGTACAAGGAAAACAAATATCCTTATACTCACCATTCCCTGCCTTATAGCTTGGCATAGATACAAATAATCCTTTTGATCCTTCCATCAGCTTTACTCCACGAACAGCAAAAGCATCGTTAATATTTACAGTTGCCGTTGCTTTCATTGTTCCCTCCGGTCTGATGGATTGTATTTTTACATCATACTTCAAATTATTAGACATATCTTTTCCTCCTATCCTGCATAGTTGAACATCTCTTGAATACGCTCTTTTAATGTTGGCATCACCACATCACCAAATAATGCGTAAAGCCCTGCGAGGAGCAATGCTCCTAAGACTACAGAAATAAGAATTTTAACTGCTGTATCTATATATCCTTCTCCACTATTATTGCTTATTGCTTTTTTTACGGATAATGTCTTTCTATATACAAAATTATTTACCTTTTTAAACGTGTTTTTCATTATATTTTCCTCCATAATTATAATTTTTACATACTAATATTCATGTCTTTTGTTAAATCCTGTGGTTCAAAATTAATCTTCTTAAAACCAAATCTATCTACATAGTGAAACTCACTGCCAGTACTGTCATAAAGCTCGACTACATCAGACATCGACAGGGAATGACCTGTAAATCCAATAGGGTGATTTAGATTAAACTTTGTATAAATTAATTCTAAATCATTACTTTCAATTTCTCCTTCATAAACAAGTTCATAGTTTTCCTTGTCCGGTTCTCCAAAGCTTTTCAAGACTTCATCATAAGATATGAACCGCAAATCAAAATCAGAATTTGATCTTAACTGCCAAATACGGACATTTTTAAGCGGTTTTATATCCTTATTTAATTCTGCTATTTTTTCACCACTAGAAAGTTTTTCAAAAACACCATCTTTCCATGTGGGCTTAAGTCCTTTTTTAGATAACCATTCTTCAAAGTCCTTGCATTTAAACATTTCATCTATGGTTGCTATGTTTTCTTTTACATATCCTGCCGGATTTCCGTAGTAGACAATACATCCTTTTTTCACTTCAATGCTGCTCATACCTTTTTACCTCCCATCACTTCATTGCCATCCTTTCAATATTTTGAGGTTTATCAAACATACTTATTTTCCATAGATAGTTTTCTCTGACATCAGACATTCATTAAGACCTGGCATACAAACTCCCATCTCTTTCAGCACCACTAAAGTACCTTTGGAAATATCAGATAAATCATGTTTGTACTCAGCTTCAATAACAGTCACCTCACCACTTTCATCATTGGTATACGCACAAAGTTTTGCGCCCTTTGGTATACCTGCATCTTCCAAAATGAATTTAGGCAACTTAATATTTACAGCATCTTCTGTTTCAACCGGACAGTCACATCCCTTACAGATACCTGAAGGATTTGCAAGGATACCGTACAATTCCTCCACAATATCTTTTAAACCCTCTAAGGTTTCCACAACTTCTATTGCAGTCATTTCTGATTTCATAAATACCAATCCATTTTTTATGGTTGTTGCCTCAAGTTTTCCTACATCACCAATTATCTTTTCTGTTGATTCTGTAATTGGAAGACATAAAACACCTTTTACATTTTGATTTAATTTTTTCATAATTCCATTTCCTCCTTAGGATAATCCTTTTTTATATCAAATAAATTTATTTGTGAGGGAGAGTTTTGATCTCTTTCGTGCAAATCATAATTGGCTATCAGTATTTCAGGGAACTGAGCTCCATTGTCATACCTTTGTTTAATATTATTTATTCTGCTGTAGCTTTCAATCGTAATACCCGGTGTGTTATAAAGATTTCTAATAAATTCACAGTCATTATAGGAAAGCAAAAATTTACCCTCAATGCTTAGCAGAGCATCACGAAGTCTTGTATGATCTTCCTTTTTAAATCCATCTTCTCCAACATTTTTATAGTATTTTTCTGTATCAAAGTATGGTGGATCTAAATAAAAAAAACTGACAGGGCGATCATATTGCCTTATCAATTTCTCGAAATCCTTATTTTCAATTACTACTTTTGCAAGCCTTCTGTGTGCCTGTTCAATAACAGGAAAATTACTTCTCATATCGTGAGGCTGACTGCCAAAACTGGTTAATCCTGATGCATAACTGTACCGTATTAGCTGATAAAAATATGCTGCACGTTTTACATCATCTGCTACACTATCTTTATCAAGCAATTCTTTGGTTTTTTCAAAATCCTCACGAGAATTAAGAACATACATTAGTTCTCTTTCTAAATCTTCATAACGATCTCTGACACATCTATATAAATTAACAAGCAAGCTGTTAAAATCATTGTAGACTTCAAAATCATTACCGGGAGATTTATGAAATAACACCCAGCCGCCTCCACCGAACACCTCAATATATCTCTCATAATATAGTGGAAAGAGAGAAACAATCAATTCTCTTAATGATTTTTTTCCGCCAATCCAACTCATAAAACTATTAATAATTCATCACCTCTTTTCACACACAATCCAAAATTTAAGCTTGAACTGACATCTTGAATCATATAATAAGGACATAGAATTTATAAGCCCATTCTTTGCTTCTGCAATTTTATCAATCCTGCTGTTAAGCTGACGGATACTGTTCATAACTTCTTCCTCATTTGAAGCATAGTAATATCCGCTTTCATCACTGCATATGGGTTTCCCATTGCACCGTAATGTATTTACAATGTTACGGACATTTCTAGCGCTTATATAAAATTTATTTTCTAGGTAACGACTTTGAACAGCTTTTTCTTTTCCTGCGTGATTCATTTTTAAATATTCTAAGAATATTTCTGTAATGTTTACATACTCCACCTCCGACTGCCTCCTTTATGTGGTGAGATATTTTTTTTCAGCAACAACAAAAGAAGGCCAACTGCTTTGCTGTAACAGCGAAACAATCGGCCCTATCTATTTCAGTGCATTAAAAAAACACAGTCCATATACTGTGCTAATTAATGCGTTCTAATAATATTTTACTTACTCCTTTTAACATTTACATACTCATGCCACCCATGCATTGCTCTTGTTCCATACTTTCTTCTAGCCGCTTTGAAATAACCTTGAAGCTATCTTCACCAGGAACTACACCAAGTGTTCTTCCATTATCCCATTTCATATGTAAAGTACCAATATCATCAACCCTCTCAACTGTACCTTTTGTACCTGGATGAATGGATGTGTAAGGATCATTCATACTTATTAATTCAATTCTTGTTCCTTTGGGATATTGCTCTTTTATTTTCTCTACTTCTTTTTGTGATGGAAATCCATTCATATACTCATGCCTCCCATTTTATGTGCTTGATCTGTTATATTAAGTTCCTCTGCTGTTTTCAGTGACCAATCGTTTCTACCCCAGAAACTTACATAAATATCTCTGCCACCAATACTTATTTCTCTTTGCTCAAAGCCTTCTCCCCAACCATCACTAGCTTGTCCGGAAATTTCGGATTTAATTTTTTCAAATTCTTTTTCACTAAGTGCATCATTAAGAGTAAGCACTGCTGCTCCCATAAGTTCGCCTTTCACTTCCTCCACAGTAAACTCATATTTAGAAACCTTAGCATTTACACTATCACAGTTTCTATAATATTTCATTAGACCTCTTTGTTCTTCTTCTGGTAATTTACTTTTTTCGATTGCATCTAATATTTCATCCGTATAAATAAGTGCCTCTGATGAAGAAAGTTCTTCTTCATAATCTGACCTTTCTATGTATCCATAGTCATTTTCCACATCGTAGGTTGTAATTTTTAAAGGCATATATAGTTTTAATTCCTGTGGCTTTGTTTTTCTTTCTATCATAAGTCCAAGATTTTCAGATAACAGATTTTTTAAATCCTCATTGTAACCGTAATAAACTATATATCCTTTATCCGTAAATGAACCGCGTTCATTTTTTATTTTCTGCTCTCCGAAGCTTTTAAAGTCTATATATTCTTCAAGGTTCTCATCGTATTTAAAATATCCGGAGTCACATATCATATATCTTCCATACTGCTCTGCATTCTTAATTTTATCAAACATTTCAAACTCATACATGCTATTGAGCAAGGCCTTTAGGTCTGTTTCATTTCTTGGTCTGATATAGTCTATTAATTTCTCAAAATATGATTCATCTTGTTTACCCATTTCTTTGAATTTATTTGCAAACTCATTTAGGCTTTCCATATTAGATACAATAGGTTTATCTTTAGTTATGATTTTAATCATATTTTCCGGAAAGTAACCACTTTCTAATAAGGCATCACACTGTGTAAGATTATCTACTTCCAGTCGAATAAGTGCTTTACTTATTTCTGTATTGGAGCAAGGAAGATATAAATACTCTTTTTCACCATTTGCACTTAACTCTATCATTGCAATTTCATCTTTCCAGTAATACAAGGGGAAGTGCTTTCCGTCA
Organism: Sedimentibacter sp.; assembly: GCA_018436705.1. Lineage (GTDB taxonomy): Bacteria > Bacillota > Clostridia > Tissierellales > Sedimentibacteraceae > Sedimentibacter. Next base: position 39,338 of record JAHDLA010000022.1, on the reverse strand, counting down.
TATACAAATTCAGGTTCATTTCTGTTTTGGTATACTACACCGTAATTTGTAATTGCTTTTATTGGACTGTTCTTCATTATTTCTTCTGCAATGGCTCTCCCATCAAGTTCCTCCAGCTCTTTAACACTTACACCTCCTGCCTCGTTCAAATATACTTCCTTTCCTACTTCATCTAGATTATTGAAATCACTTATGACACTATAACAGTGAGTATTGTAAGTAAGGTTTATAAGGTCTGTCATTGTTTTTGCATCAGTTGCAACAGTAGCAGCATAAAAAATATTTCTTTCTTTTGCATCAAAGCTGTCTAACCTTTTTGTAAGGAAGTTCAGTTCATCTACATTGCAGTAAGAGTCTTTCATTGCATCGATAAAATCTCGGTCACTCCCTTCTACAATAAAGCAGTTTTTATCTTTTGAAATTACTATTCCAACCTCATCACATATTCTGCTTAGTCTATCTTCCTCACAGGGAAACCAAACTCTCACCGCTTTTTCATGTGTATCTCTTGAATTTTTAATGGTAATATACAATTTTAATTCCTTCCTTTCTATTATTTTGTATATAAAAAGAGCTGCTCTCTACATAAAATAAAAGCAGCTCTCATTAACTATTAATTTGGAAAACCTCTGCTCCATATCTGGCAATCATAGTAGCATTGATAATTGCTTTGAATGCATCTGTACCAATCAAAGTCTCATCTGCAATTTCACTCATCTTTATATGTTCTATCCCTGTATAAATAGTTCTTGCTGTTTGGTAAAGAGCATATCCATCAGTATTAATACCATTAAGACGCATATTTTTAAAATCAAAACTGCTTTGATAAATATGATCCTTCGCAATGCGGCATAAATTATCATCTGCTGTTAGCAAAAATAATGTTGCAAGATATGTAGGTTTTCTATTTTTTATTGATTCATTTTGTAATTTTAAGATTGTATTAAATCTAGAATGATGAATTGGATTTAAGAAAATATCGCCATTAAATTTTCTGATTAATTGTTCGAGTCTCTTCTTTAGATGGCATGATTTTAAATTTTTATAGTAAGAATTAACTATTTTTTCATAACATATTTCTCCGGCAGCAACTTTTTCTACTAAGCAACTAAAAGCATTGTCACGACATCGACTACGTTTATATCTGTCACAGTCATGACATGTTACACCTTCATTTTCATACTGTAGCTTCTTCACAACAACAACTCCACTTCTTCTCGGAATAAAATTTGGCACAAGCATCATCATCTGCTCTATATCCTGTAGCTCTGTACCGTACATAAAAAATTTTGACATTACTTTTAACCTCTCTTTCTGTTTTTGGGTATAAAAAAAGAGACTTTAGTTTAAGTCATTAAGTTGACTAAACTAAGGCCTCGTTTTATATTAATTTTTTTATATAATCTTTTTATATTTGTTGTAAACATAAACAATATCTGGATAACAACATGTTCCTTTTGGATTATTTACTGCACAGTTACTATTCTTCATAGCACCAGTTACTTTTATTACACTCTCAACTGTAGTTGCTCCGTTTTCGATTGCCTGAATAATATCTTGTTCTGAAACATGGTTACAGTAGCAAACATATTTACCGATTACTCCATTATTAACTTCCTCACTACAACAGCAACATTTATTTTCGTCCATATTGTTCTCCAATTTTATAATACTTTTATCATATCTCCAAAAATTATTACTCTTTACATCTATAAAAATCATAACTAAAATTGTAACAGGTTTACTTTGGTTTAGAGGTGCAAATTTGATTTTTACAGTCATCTTTGCAACGATTTTTGTAATAATATTTGTAACAAAAAATGTGTATAATTTGAATTATGCGTCTTAATTAAATAATTATTTTTGCAATTTTGAGCAGGAATATCGCGGGAATAATTAAAACTAATAGATGAATAAGCGTGTGAATTATTATTTTTTTCTCTTTAGTTTTTTTATAAGTTAAATAATTTAATGTAATGATTTGTATGCTAATAATGGTCAGGAAAATATAATATACGATTACAAGAATAGGCAATTCATCACTTGTAACAAAAAAGTAAGCTCCTAAGATAAACAAAATAATAATTAAACTATCTAAGGAAAATAATAAAGGATTTTCTCTCATTTTAAATGGAGATGGAACAATTTTCCCTTTCCCATACATTAAAATATTCCTATATATAGAAAAAGATAGTGCACATACTACAAATATTATATAAAGCATTTATTTTCCCCCTATTATCAATAAGTCATATATTTTCGTCAGGAAACAAAAATTTAATATTATCAAAATAAAAAATATTTTCCATATAACTATTCCCGCCTATAATACACTCGGTTTTATAATCTATCTTTCCGCCCATTTTTATATAAAAATTGTTAGATGGGTTTCCTTCTAAACAACCAATAATCATACTATTATAATTTTCATTAACTAAATATTTAACAGCCTCTAAAAACAGTTTCTTTCCAATTCCATAACCTTGATATTCTTTAAGAACATAAATTGCATTTATTTCACCTGATTCTTTGTGTTTATCATCTCGGCTCTTACCATATAACAACATTCCAACAATTTTACCATTAACTAAAGCAATTAAATAAGGGTTGTTACTCTGTATTTGCTTCATACATCTATCAATTCTTTTTTCATCTAAACTATTAAGAGAATCTAAATAGTCATCCGAAACAATACCTCTATAAGACGTTTTCCAAGTATCTTTATTTACTTTAATTATCTCATCTGCATTTTGAATGTCTGGTTTCTTAATTTCTATTTTCAATATTATACCCCCTTGCTCACTTTAATTAATTCACAAAATGTTACAATTCCGAATTAATATTATTTTTAATATTATATCATAAATTGTAAAAATTTCAAAATGCTTAATTTTTTCAACAGAAATAGGTTTGTATTTTTTGCACGTATTATTGCAGTCATTTTTACGCATAATTTTGCAAGCATTTTTGCATGTGTTATAAATTTATTACATGTGTTTTTTTGCTTACAAAAACCTATGCAAAAATCAATGTATTTTTTAATAAAAGGTTATATAACTATTGAAAAATAAACAAAATATAAGAGTGCAAAACTTGTTGTAATTTTGCACTCAAAACTCCTTGTAATTTTGTTGTTTGCACTCCTAAAGTAAACCAGTTACTAAAATTGTTGATTTTTTTAAATTTACACTATGTCATCTATATTTTTGCCCCATTTTGAGGGCCAAAAACTGATGTTTTTTGTCCGTTTTTTTGCTCGAATTTTGCTCTCAAACCACAACATATTGTGGCCAAAACCTAATTTTCACCCTCAAAACCACAATACGTCATCAGAATTATCGTTTCTACGTGCGGCGTCATCGGGAACATATCTACGCACTGCACTTTTTCCACCTTGTATCCGCTGTCTAGGAAGTAGGGCAGATCCTTTTCCAGGGAGGTTGGTTTGCAGGATATGTAGATAAATGTTTCTGGTTTGTAGTCAATTATTTTTTGGATTGCTTTTGGGTGGATGCCTTCCCGCGGAGGGTCAAGGACTATTATGTCAGGCTTGTCGTCCAGCTCATCTATTTTTTTGAGGACATCTCCGGCTATGAATGTGCAGTTGTTCAGGTTGTTTAGTTTTGCATTTTCATTTGCCTTCTCTACTGCTTCTTCCACTATTTCTATTCCTATGACTTTTTTGGCTGTTGGCGCAAGTATCTGGCCTATGGTTCCGGTACCGGAATAGAGGTCAAAAATGGTTTTGTCTTTAGTTGTTCCTATGAAATCTCTGACTATTGAATATAGCTTTTCTGCTCCCAGGGAATTTGTCTGGAAGAATGAAAATGAAGAGATGTTAAAATGTAGTTCCAGAAGCTCCTCAACTATTTTGTCTTCGCCGTACAGTATTCTCATTTCATCTGCTCTTGCAACGTCAGCTACTCCGTCATATATGGAGTGAGCTATGCACTTTATTGTGCCTTTAAGGTTAATGTTCAGTATTAAATCAACAAATTCTTTTTCATTCAGTGAGCTTTGTGAAGTTGTAATAAGGTTTATTAAAATTTGTCCTGTTTTTTCTGCTTTTCTCACCAATAAATACCTTAGAAATCCTATATTGGTGCTTTTGTGATAGAAGGTCTGACTATTTCCTTGGAAATAACCCAGAATTTGACATAGAATTTGTCGAAAATCTTCGTCAACAATGGAACATCCGCTTGTGTTCACAATGCTGTGAAAGCTGTTTCTCCTGTGCATTCCAAGCGTCAGTGGTCCATCCTTTACTTCATCGCCGAATGAGAATTCCATTTTGTTTCTATATTCGGTTTTCTTGGGGCTTGGAACTATGGAAAGGAAATCATAGCTGTCTGTCAGCACTCTGTCCAGTATGGTTTTTACCTGTGTTGATTTAATTTCCAGCTGTTTTTCATATGGCACGGTCTGATAAGAACATCCTCCGCAAAGAGTAAAATGACTGCAGCCGGAATCAGTTTCAAAGTCTGCTCTGTCCATGACTTCGACTATTTTTGCCTCAGCCCTGTCTTTTCTTGTCCTGCTGATCCTGGCTTTTACTTTCTGCCCCGGCAGCGTATTCTTTATTTTAATCTTTTTACCTTGGTATACTGCTGTACCTACGTTTGGAAAGTTAATTTCATCGATTGTTACTTCAATTATATCATTCTTTTTCATTTGTACTCCTGGTTAGTATTTTACTCTTCATCTCCTTACAGCATGGAAACGGCCTTTCAGGCAAAATCCCTAATCTGTAAATTGCGCCGGTTATTAATATTCTACTGTGTCCGGTGCTTTTGTTGTATCTTCTATTATCAATGATTTGTCTGCATCCATTTCGTCTACAATCTTATTGATGCTCATTTTAACATACTTAGCATACCCTGTTGCAGCTATATTTCCATCCTCTAATATTATTTCCCCTGTCCCTTCAAATATTAATCTTGTGTTTCTTGTTATTCTTGCAACACATTTTACGGGTCTGTCAAGCGGTACGGGCTTTTTATACTTAATATTGAGCTCTGCAGTCACTCCCCAGGCATCTGGTTCTTCTATCATTATAGCTCTGCCGATAGCTTCATCCAATATTGCTGATATTACTCCACCGTGCATTCTGTCAGGATAACTTTGGTGTGTGAGTGCAGGGGTTGAAATCGACATGAGCTCACCATTTTCAAGCTCATAGAACTTGGTTTTCAGCGATTCGTCATTTTCTGTACCGCACACGAAACAGTTTTTACTTACAAATTGTTTTTTCTGTACTTTATACTTCATAGCGCCCCTCTACTTTCTATTCTTTTATATGTTAAACGACCGCCGTAGGCAGTCGCATGTTTATAGGTTCATTAATCTATCGGTCATTTCTTTTATTGCCAGCACTGTATCCCTGCCAGGTCTCATATTTGAATAGTCGCCCACATAATGTGCCAGTCCGTATGCCGGAAAGCTTTGTGTAGATAATAGATTGGACGGGACAGGAACAGGGATCATTCCCATGTGCTGCCCAAAAATATTTATTGCATTTAGGCACATGTCTGCTCCACCTTCACTTGTGGCAGCAGTCGTATACGCAAATAGTTTCTTTCCCCAAAACGCAGCTTCCATCCAATATGGAGAAAATGAATCCATAAAACACTTCATGGCTCCAGATACATTTCCGTAGTATGTGGGGGAACCCATTATTATAATATCACTGTCAAGAAGCTTTTCGGCCTTTGCCTCTTCTATATCCATTATCTCATTCTTATACTGCCCTGCCACCGCAAATTGCTTAGCAAGCTCCGCGTAGTTGGAATCTTTTACTCTCAGCATCTGAGTTTCAGCACCACACTTTTTAAATTCGTCATAAAATTCCCTTGCCATAAGATAGCAGTTGCCGCATACGCTGTGAAATACTATTGATACCTTTTTGCTCATCAGTTCTTTCTCCTTGGTCTGCATCTGTTTAAATAGTCACCTTCATCTGCAAACAGACAGCTTAAGTAATCCTCCACCTCAACTGCTGTTTCCATGTTCAGTGTGCCTTCAGCTATTTTTTCCATTTCACTTTTCTTTAAATTTCTTATTATATATCTTGAACTAAGGATTGATGGCGAATTCATGCTGAACTCATCCAATCCCATACCCAAAAATATAGGTATCAGCTTTGGATCTCCGGCAGCTTCACCGCACATCCCTACCCATATGCCCGCTTTGTGGGCATTATCAATAATTCCCTTTATCAGCCTCAGCATTGCAGGATGGTACTGGCTGTATAAATGAGACAGTTTTGAATTCATTCTGTCAACCGCCAGTGTATACTGTATGAGATCATTGGTTCCAATACTGAAAAAATCCACTTCTCTAGCCAGCAAATCTGATATAATTGCGGCTGAAGGTATTTCAATCATAATTCCTATCTCAATGTTTTTGCTGTACGGAATTCCTTCGCTGTCAAGCTCCTGCTTAGCTTTCTCCAGAATTTTTTTAGCATCTTTGAGCTCTTTCATTGTTGATATCATAGGAAACATTATTTTTACGTTTCCATAAATGCTTGCTCTTAAAACTGCTCTCAGCTGTGTTCTGAAAACATCTACATTCCCAAGACACAGCCTTATAGCTCTATATCCTAAAAACGGATTCATTTCTGCCGGTATATCTATGTATGGAACATTTTTGTCCCCGCCTATATCAAGAGTTCTTATTATTACGGGCTTATTCCCCATTTTTTGGAGAACTTCTCTGTATTCTTCAAACTGCTCATCTTCAGATGGCTGACATTCACGGTTCATAAAAATGAATTCGCTCCTGAATAGTCCGATTCCTTCTGCATCATTTTCCAAAACCATATCCACATCGTGAGGAGTTCCAATGTTTGCAGACAGTGAAACCTCAAATCCATCCACGGACACTGTAGGCAGGCCGACTTGCTTTTTCAGTTCGTTGTTAATTTCCTCAAGTCTTAATTTTTTTTGAGTAAAATAATCCAGTTGTTTATCATTTGGATTAATTAATACTTTTCCTGTTTTCCCGTCACATACGACGATATCTTCATCCTTGATTTTTTCCGTTATATTATCGAGCCCTACTACTGTAGGAATTCCAAGTATTCTTGCAATTATGGCAGCATGGGATGTCTTGCCCCCCATTTCCGTAATCATGGCAGCCACTTTACCCTTTTCAAACTGTGCTGTATCTGAAGGGGTCAGATCTTTTGCAATGATTATTGAATTTTTTTCAAGTTTTGAGTAATCTGCAGTCTTTACACCAGAAAGAATTTTTATAACTCTGTACATTACATCTTTTATGTCTTCTGCTCTTTCTCTGAGATACTCATCCTCAATGTTTTCAAACATCTTTATATAATACATCGATACTTCGTTCAAAGCATATTCAGCGTTGACTTTTTGGCTTTCAATTTTTGTCTCTACTTCTGAAATAAATGATTCGTCCTCAAGCATCATTTCATGGGATTTAAAAATTTGCGCTTCCTTTTCACCGACTTCGTCGAGGGTTTTCAAAAATAATTCGTCTAACTGCTTTTTCCCCTGTTCAACAGCATTTCTGAGCCTTATAATTTCTTTTTTGACATCTGAGATATAAATTTTCCTTATATCCATAGTTTTTTTCTCTATTAAAAAAGCCTTTCCAATACCAATACCCGGTGAAACGCCTAACCCTTTCATCTAATCACTACCTTTCAGATTTTACAATTATCTGTTTTGTATGTTTAAAATGATAATTTTCTTATAGATATATTTTCGCCAATTTATATTATTATATTACCCATAGCAAGTTGTTGTCAACGAAAAAAATATTGCAATTTCAACATTTTTTGGGATAATGTTTTCATTGTTGAATTTGTACTGTTACTTTGTAAAACAGCACAAAAGATAATTTTTTTTCAGAAACAGGCAAAACGGTATAGCAAAATTCTATACCGTTTATACCTCACAAATAATATTATTTATTTAATTTTTCAAGTTTCATTCCTGTTTCAATACCATTCAAGTTTTGAACTTCCATAGAGCTGTCTTCTGATTTTTCTATTACGTCAGCCAACGTTTCACTCTTGATAAATTCTTCAAACTTATTAACAGCCTTAATTATTTCTTCCGAGCCGTTGTAGAATATTTTAATTCTGTCCATCATTTCATATCCGTTGTTCTTTCTCATCTGCTGAACCTTTGATATGAACTCGCGGGCATATCCTTCATTTATCAACTCTTCCGTGAGGTTAGTATCGATAATTGTAAACAGGTTATTTCCGGTTGAAACATCGTAGCCTTCCTTTGCTGAAATACGTATATCAAGTATTTCATCATTCAGTTCCACAGTCTGATCATTAACCGTCAACTCACATTTTTCTCCTGCCTGAACCTTTGTGATTATATCCAAAGAATCAGCTTTTGCCAGTGCTGCGGCAAATGCCTTTACATTTTTCCCAAGCATCGGGCCTGCAACCTTGAAATTTGGTTTTAATGTGAAGTCCATGAATTCGTTCAAATCGTGTTCAAAGACAACCTCCTTGACATTGAGCTCCTCCTTGATCAAAGGAACTAAATCGTCAATAAGCTGCTGATATTTGCCATCTATATGAATTCTTCGTATAGGCTGTCTAACCTTTATCTTTGCATTTTCTCTTGAAGCTCTTCCCAGCTTAACAAGATCTTTTACAAGGTCCATTCTCCTTTCAACATTTTCATCTATTAATTCTTCATGAACCTCAGGGTAGTAACTGATGTGAACAGATACTTCTCCTGTCAGATTTCTGTATATTTCTTCTGATAAATAAGGTGCAAACGGAGCAGTTAATTGTGCAACGCCCACCAATATTTCATATGTTGTATTGTAAACGGCTTTTTTATCCTCTGTAAGCTCTGTCACCCAGAATCTTCTTCTCGAACGTCTGATGTACCAGTTTGACAAATCTTCGTTCACAAACTCCTGAATTGCCCTTACGCTCTTGTTATGGTCGTAAGCATTCATGCTTTCTCTAACATATTTAACCAAATTGTTAAATTTAGAAATTATCCATCTGTCCAGCTCCGGTCTGTCTTTGTACTCAACAAAGAACTTGCTGGGGTCTATTGAATCTGTATTTGCATACAGTGCAAAGAACGTATATACGTTTTTGATAGTTCCGAAATACTTGCTTAAAACTTCTTTTAATCCGTCTTCGTCAAATCTTGTAGGCGCCCATGCAGGAGATACGTAAAGCAGGTACCATCTCAATGCATCTGCACCGTATTTATCAAACAGATCAAACGGATTAACTGTATTTCCTCTTGATTTAGACATTTTTTTGCCGTATTTGTCAAGTATCAAATCATTAACCAGCACTCTCTTATATGGTGATTTTCCCATAACAAATGTTGAGATTGCTATTAATGAATAGAACCAGCCTCTTGTCTGGTCAATTCCCTCACATATGAAATCCGCAGGGAATAAATTATCAAATTCATCCTTGTTTTCAAATGGATAGTGCCATTGTGCATAAGGCATTGCTCCTGAATCAAACCAGCAGTCTATTACATCCTTTACTCGGGTCATATGCTTGCCGCATTTTGGGCAGACAATGTGCACATCATCAACGTATGGTCTGTGCAACTCAATTGTTTTTTCATCTATTTCTTCAACTGCTTTTTCAGCTAATTCTTTCCTTGAGCCTATGCTTTCTACATGACCGCATTCGCATCTCCATAATGGTAACGGAGTTCCCCAGTAACGGCTTCTTGAAATAGCCCAGTCATTTAGGTTTTCAAGCCAGTTGCCAAATCTCTTTTCGCCAACAAACTCAGGATACCATTCCACAGAATTGTTGTTTTCTATTAATTTGTCTTTCAGTTTTGTCATCTGGATGTACCAGCTTGGTCTTGCATAGTAAAGTAACGGTGTGTGGCATCTCCAGCAGTGTGGGTAGTTATGGAGAACCTGTTCTTTTTTATACAGTTTTCCGTTTTCCTTCAGCCATTTTAATATAGGCTTATCAGCATCCATTACGAACATTTCTGACCATGGTGTTCCTCTGAATCTTCCTGTGTCGTCAACAGGATTTATAACCGGAAGATTGTATCTGCTTCCAGTATTGTAGTCATCTTCACCAAACGCAGGAGCTGTATGAACAATACCTGTTCCGTCTTCGGTAGTGACGTAATCTGCACATGTTACAAAGAATGCTTTTTTACCTGAAGGTATTTCAACATAAGGCATGAGCTGCTCATATTCCATGAATTCCAAATCTTTGCCCTTCATTTCTTCAAGTACTTCGTACTCTTCGGAAATTACTTTATCAACCAACGATTTAGCAATATAGAAAACTTCTCCCTTAGCATCTTCCGTGTCTTTTATTTTAATTTTCAAATATTCCACATCAGGGTGTACTGTCAGCGAAACATTTGATAATAGCGTCCATGGAGTTGTTGTCCATGCAAGGAAGTATTCATCTGCGCCTTTTTTCTTGAATTTTGCATATGCAGTCATAGTCTTTATTTCTTCGTAACCCTGAGCAACCTCATGTGAAGCAAGACCGGTTCCGCATCTCGGGCAGTATGGAAGAATTTTGTGGCCTTCATACATAAGTCCCTGTTTGAATATGTTGTTGAGTATCCACCACTCGGATTCAATATAGTCGTTCTCAAGGGTTATATACGGATGATCAAGATCTATAAGATATGCCATCCTCTTTGTCATTTCTCGCCACAGCGCCTCATAAGTAAAGACTGAATGGCGGCACTTTTCGTTAAACTTATCTATTCCATATTGTTCGATATCTGTCTTATCTTTTAGTCCCAGCTGTTTTTCAACTTCAATTTCAACAGGCAATCCATGTGTATCCCATCCTGCTTTTCTGTTTACCTGGTAACCTTCCATTGTTTTGAACCTGCATACGGAATCTTTCAGAGTTCTTGCTATAACATGATGAATTCCTGGTTTGCCGTTAGCTGTCGGCGGACCCTCATAAAATATAAACGGTTCTTTATCATTTCTTGTCTCAACGCTTTGCTTGAGCAAGTTTATCTCATCCCAATATTTTGATATTTCTTGCTCTGTCTGTTTATAATCGGCTTTTGAGATATCTTTAAATTGCTTCATTTTTCCCTCCTGCTATTTAATATAATAATTCGGTTTGATTGTCACATATATCCTGTCTTAATTCTGCTGTAAAAGCGGTTTGCCGCAGATTAACCGACAAAACAGATTAATCTCTGTCCAATATAAAAATCCCATGTCTTAAGACATGGGACGAAATCCGCGGTACCACCCAAATTACATATAAATACACTAAATATGTCGCTCAAAAATTTAACGCATTTATACGTAATTTCTTACTTAGTTTCAGAAATCAAGCTCATGGATGATCTTCAACACATTTGGAATTATAATCTTTCACCACTCGATTATATCTCTTATAGACCGCTCTGCGCCTACTGTTCCAATCACTGCCTTTATTTATTTATTTCTGTATAATGATATATTAAAACGCAGACAAAGTCAAGGAATAAATTGCTTTTTAAAAACAATATACATTTATTGATAGCTTATGCGTTGGAAGCACGGTATTATCAAGTATTATTTTACAATCAGTATGTTTTTTTTACACATTTATACTGTAAAATCGTAAGTAGAGACTCAAAATAAAAATAATTTTGGAGGTTTTCTATGCAAAAAACTTATGTTCTTGACACCAATGTACTTATCCAATCACCTTACGCACTTCAGTCATTCGAAGATAACAAAGTTGTCCTTCCAATTGCCGTATTGGAAGAACTTGACAAACTCAAGAGCGATGATGGAGACCGCGGAGCCAATGCAAGACAGTCTATTAGATTTTTGGAGCGCCTCAGGCAAAAAGGCAATTTATATGAAGGTGTGCCAATCGGCTCAGGAGGAATTATCAAAATAGAGCCGAATTTTGCATCTGTCGAACTGCCTCACGGTTTTAAATACGAATCTAATGACAATAGAATATTAAAGGTATGCAAAGGGTTAATGAATCGAGGCGAGCAGGTGACACTTGTAACTAAGGACATAATTGTAAGATTAAAATCTCAGCTGCTGGAAATTTCGGCAGAAGATTTCACAACAGAGCAATCCCCAACCTATGAAGAACAATATACAGGAAGAATTGATGTATATGCACCCGATTTGAAAATGAACGAATTCAAGGAAAATGGGCTCAGCCTTGAAAACATATATACAATAGACCATGAATCTAAAGTTTCCGTAAATCCGGAATACAACCAGTTTTTGATTATTCATTCTGATCTAAACGAAAAGAAAACAATGCTCGGCAGATATGACGGAAATAAAGTAGTACCGTTGAAAAATTTGAATGCAGAACCCTTTGGCGTAAAACCCAAAAATGTGGGGCAGCGCTTTTTGCAGGAAGCATTAATGCAGGATGCCGATATGGCTCCATTGGTTATTGTCAAAGGTGCCGCTGGAACAGCAAAGACATTTTATTCATTGGCTGCCGGCTTACAGCAGACTCTTGAACCCGAAAGCAGAATATACAGAAAGATACTTATCACACGTCCTAATGTGCAGTTTGATGAAGAAATAGGATTTTTGCCAGGAACAGAGCAGGAAAAAATAGCACCATTACTTCGTCCAATTATTGATAACTTGGAAATTCTTGTGGATCTCAGCGAAAAAGAAAGATACAAAAATGAAAATGAACTGAGGGACAAGATTGACGAGCTCTTTGATCGTGGCATCATAACCGCGGAAGCAATGAACTTTATAAGAGGCCGTTCCATATCATACACCTATCTCATAATAGACGAGGCTCAAAACCTCACTCCTAAACAGATAAAAGGAATCGTTACAAGAGTTGGCAAAGGAACAAAGGTTGTCTTGCTGGGAGACCCTCAGCAAATTGATAATCCTCTGCTGGATGAAAAGACCAACGGATTAAGCTATGCATCGGAAAAAATGAAAGGAAGTCCTCTGTGCTTTCAGCTTACAATGCTAACGACAGAATGCATGCGTTCAGATCTTGCATATGATGCAGCAAAAAGAATGTAAATACACTAATTAGTTATACATTTTAATAATCATAGCATAAAAATAAAACCGTTGCCGGTTTTATTTTTTATTTTAAATTATATCCTAATCATTTATTTCTTTCTTCTCCCGTCAAAAAAATTGCATTCTTTATAATACTTTAAATCCTCTTTCCAGAGTTCTTTATAAATTGGGGCTTTTAACAGCAATGATTTTATGGGATGCTTAACAGCCTCAATAAGAAATCCCGCCATTTCCGATGGGTCTCTGAAACATTCCCAGTCACAGGCTTTGCAAAATGGTTTATCACTTATTTTATCTATATCTATATCATAAAATTTCCCCATGTTTTCATTTCCTCTATATCCACATGGATACGTGCTTCCAGTTCCGGCATTTATAAAAAAGAAATCAATACCACCCCTGCATGGCATGGTATCATCAGAATTCCCGCAATATTGATTTATTAGTGAATACAGCGATGATAACGGTGTAAATATCCTTATTTCTGAACGATACATCGGAATTGTATTCATCAGTGCTTTAAATATCTGTATTTTTTCTTCTGCATTGAATGAAACTACTTTGCTCAGTGAAGATGCACCATATACAGCAATGATTTCTGCTTTTTCATCCTCATTAATGCTCATGGGATAACATGCATTAACCATAGTAAATCCCAAATCAATAACATGATTATAGAAAAGCTCAAATGCATCCCTGAAGCTTTGGTAAAATCCATTTTTATCCGTTACATATATAGGAATTTTGCCAAATCCTGCTATATTTCTGTTTATCCCAAGGTTAGCAGCAGGATATATGCCATGCTTGTGAAAAATAGGCAGTGCCTTTTCAATTCCCTTTATTACTCCCGGTAATCCTCTCATTTCTTCGTGAGTTTTCGGATCAGCAGAATCAATACTTATCCATAAGTTTCGCAAATTCGTCTCAGACAATTCTTCTGCCAGCTTATTAATCTTATATTCATAATCCGCGCTTTCCCAGTCTGCAAACATAAAACCATTTGTCCCGGTTCTGATAAAAGGGATTTTCTTATGAGAAGCATATTTTATCATACTTACTAATTCTTCCACAAAAATAAATGGCTCTCCTCCTGTAAACGATATGGATTGAATGTTTTGCCTAGCTGCTGCATCCAGTATTTTTACGATTTCTTCTTTGGATATCTTGAATCGTTGATAATTTTCTGTTTTTCTCATACCGCACTGCGGGCATTCTGCATTGCAGAAATCTGTATATTGAATTACTAATTGTCCCGGAATTCTTCCCTTTAAAACTGAAGCTAAATTACTAATATTAAATATTGATTTATTGTTCATTTTATCCCCCCATATATTGCTATACCCTTCCTACAGAATAATACTTAAATCCTTTCTCTGACATATATTCCTTGCTGTAAATATTTCTCAAATCAAAAAAGCAGTCGCCCCTCATACCGGATTTTATTTTGTCAACATTTAGACTTCTAAACTGATTCCACTCAGTAATCAGTATTATGGCGTCCGTACCTTCTGCAGCATCATACTCGTCAGAACAATATTTTAATATGGGAACATTTAGTTCTTTGAAATAATTCACAGCTTTTTCCATTGACTTTGGATCGTATACCTTAAACTGAGCTCCAAGCAATGCCAGTTCCTTAAGTATTGTCAATGATGGAGCTTCTCTCATATCATCTGTATTATTTTTAAACGACAGACCCAGGACGCCTATGGTTTTCCCCTCCATTGAGCCTATTTCATTTTTAATTCTTTGCACCAGCCTTTGCTTTTGCTTTTCATTTGCACTAACTGTAGCTCGTACCAGCTCCAACTCACAGTCGCAACTTTCGCCTATTTTTATAAGCGCCTTTGTATCCTTTGGAAAACAGCTTCCTCCGTAACCAGGTCCGGCATGCAGAAACTTTGAGCCGATTCTGCCGTCCATTCCCATTCCTTTTGCTACATGTTGTACATTTGCCCCAACATTTTCACAAAGCTCAGATAGTTCATTAATAAAAGATATCTTAGCTGCCAGAAATGCGTTGGAAGCATATTTAACAAGCTCCGCTGTTTCTATATTCACTGTGAGAAATGGTGTTTCATTAATATATAAAACTCTGTATACTTCCTTCATTGTGTCTATGGCACTAGGTGATTCAGCACCTATTACAACTCTGTCCGCATGTGTAAAATCCTGAATTGCAGAACCCTGCCTCAAAAATTCAGGGTTTGAAACTACGTCAAAATCTATTGATACTCCGCGGAGTTCCAGTTCTTCACTAATAATTTCTTTAACTTTCTGCCCTGTTCCTACCGGTACAGTCGATTTATCAACTATAACTTTATAGTTGTTCATTGCACCGCCAATCAAGCGGGCAGCTTCGTAGACGCCTGTCAGATCGGCACTGCCGTCATTATTTTGCGGTGTACCAACTGAAATAAATATAATATTGCAGTCATTGACCATTTTTTCAACATCTGTCGTAAAATTAATTCTTTTGTAGTAAATATTTCTAGACAGCAGATCAGCCAGACCCGGTTCGTATATTGTAGGTTCTCCGCTGCTCAATCTTGAAATAATGTCTTCATTTTTATCCGTACATGTAACCTGCCAACCAAAATCAGATAAACAAACCCCGGTAACAAGCCCTACATATCCCGTTCCGATTATTCCTATTCTTATCATAAATTCCTCACGCACTTACAGCTTTATTTCTTTTTAATACTTCACAATATGAAACATAAAGACAATCTATTATTTTATTCCACGTCCTGCTTTTAGCGCTCTTCAGTCCGTTGGACTTAATGTAATCTCTCAAGTTGTTGTTTTCAATAAACTCCTTCATGCAGCATGCAAGTTCAGCTGAATTCTTTGCCTTAAACTTTAACCCGTTTTGCCTGTGCTCTATGATTTCTCTTATGCCTCCTGCATCTGCACCGATAACTGCCAGTCCGGAAGCCATTGCCTCCAATACTACATTTCCAAATGTTTCAGTGGATGAAGGACATACAAATATATCACTGGATGCATAAATTTCCGCAAGTTCCTCTCCTTTTTTAAATCCTGTATAAATGGTGTCATCAGGAAACATTTTTTTGCATTCTTCCAGATAAGGCCCATCGCCTGTTATAATCAGAGCCGTGTCCTTATATTCTTCTCTGATGGATCTGTAGCTTTCATTCAAAACATCCATGTCTTTTTCGGTCGAAACTCTTCCGACATATAAAAATACTGTTTTGTTTTCTATTCCAAGTTTTTTTCTAAGCCCTTCATTCCTAAATGACGGATTAAATTTATGCGAATCTATACCTCTGGAAAATAAAGAAGTATTGCTTATGCCGTTTCTATTAAGCAGTTTTTGAGCCTCATTAGATGGGCAAAGAGTTATGCTGTTTTGATTGTGAAACCATCTCATGTAATCCCATATGGGCTGCTTCAAAAATTCCAGATTGTAATATTCAGTATATTGGGAGAAATTTGTTGTATAGCTGGATATTGTAGGTATGTTGTGCTTTTTGCCGTAAATAAGCCCTGTTATACCCATGTTAAATTCAGTCATAATGTGTATAATGTCAGGTTTAAATTCCGATAATGATTGAGATATCCTGAATAAGTTAGGCAATGCAAGCCTGCATTCCGGATACAGGAAAAATTTGAGGCTGTAGAATCTCTCCGTGTTATCGGCTTCATTTTCATAATCGTATTTTGGTGCAAAAATTTTATATTGTATATCATTTTCTTCAAAGTATTTTACAAGTTTGTCCAATGTATTTGTCACTCCGTTAATCTGAGGACGGTAAGTGTCAGAAAAAAGTGCAATTCTCATTATTGACCTCCTGCAATTGGAAGTGTAAGGTAGGAAGCATCAGACTTTTGACCTGCAGAGACTGCTGCAGTATTATGTGAAAAATAATGTATTGATTCACAAATCCAGAGTGCTGCAACAAATGCATACTCCAGGTCTTTTAGCATAAGAGGAGGCCTTTCGAAGTATTCGTTCCTCAATTCTTTTATAATTGAGTATATATTTTGCTTAACTGCTTTTATTTCTGGCTTTTTATTAATTTTGGAGGAATTTATAAGCAGTTCGAAATGCAGTTTCAGCTCATATACGAAATGTTCTCCGAATTTGTGAAACAATTCATTGTCTAAATGATACTGGCAGAAGAAATCACACACGTAATGGCAAATTTGTCCTAATTCAAATGAAAATTCCTGAAGGGATAACTTGCTATTCATTAATTTATCGGCATTGTTACAAACAATTAAGAAATAATTTTCCAGAGTATGAGGATTTCTCAGCAGCTTACTGGTCAAATCAGGCTTAATATTTCCGTAAATAAAAGCTGTTTTGTCCAAATCCATAATATCAGTTAAATTTGTATAAAGCGTCTTAGAAATGTCAATATGTGTAATAAGGTTCATATGCTTCCTACCTTCCACTAATGTATGGCTTAACTATAATTTGTCTGTTTAATAATTGCTGCAATATTGGGTTAAATCCTCGTTAATTATATGTAAAGTTGTACTATTGGTTGTTTCAAATGATGCACACACAATTTTTCAAAGCACAACTTTATAAATTTCTCGTTTTTGTCACCGTAAAAAAATTTTGTCATTAAACACCTTGTCAACACTACTGTGCAGCAGATATAATTGACCTGCAACCGATTAGTGAATTTAAATCTTTATTTTGTAAAATTATTATAAAATATTTACATTGATTATACGGCAGGCATAATTTAAGTAATTAGACTATTAACAAATACTTTCTTTAGGGGGTCAACTATGAGCGAAAATTGTTTGAACTGTACTGATCGTAAATTGTTTTGTCATGACAAATGTGAGAAATATGCAAGGTTTAAGTATGAAAGGCAGTTGGTAAATAAAAAGCATCGTGAATATCTTGATGGATGGGGATACGACGGCTGTCTGGCACCTAAGAGGAGAAAGAGATTTTGTTTTTGATATAATTTAGGACATAGAAAAAGCAGCCTGCAGGCCATACAGGCTTTGCCGCTGCTTTATTTTATACTGTTTAAACTGTCGTAGGACAGCAAACTGAGCTTTTCTATTCAATTTATAATTAATTTTCCATTCCGTAAATTTTATATACATCTTCCGTGTAATTTCCGCCATCGTCATAGATGTAAAGCGGAGGATCAAATTTAAGCTCAGGATTACCATTCTTTGATGCTCTAACCAACATCATATTCGGCTTTGCCGCAGACCTTGGGTGAACAAAACGAATCTGTTTCGGCTCCAGCCGATATTTTCTGAGCAGGCACATAATATCTGTGAGCCTGTCAGGTCGATGCACCATGTAAAATCTTCCGTATTGCTTTAAAAGAGCTGCCGCGGTACTTATTACATCTTCAAGCGAACACATAATTTCATGTCTTGAAATTGCTTTTTTATCAGATGGATTAACAATTCCACTGTTGCCAAGCTTGTACGGAGGGTTGGAGATTACGGCATCAAAAGAATTTGGTTCCATATAATCCAATGCATTTTTCAAATCTATATTAAGCACTTCAATTTTATCTTTCAGATTATTAAGCTCTACGCTGCGCCTTGCCATTTCTGCAACTTCTTCCTGGATTTCAACCGCATATGCCTTTGAATAATTTCTCTTTCCGCTCAAAAGTATTGGAATAATACCTGTGCCGGTTCCCAAATCAACTATTTTAGAATTATTTTTTATATCGCAGTAATTTGTAAGCAAGACAGCATCCATGCCAAAACAAAACCAGCTTTTATTTTGAATTATTTTCAGCCCGTTGCACTGGAGATCTTCTATTTTTTCATTTCTTCTTAATTCTACTTCCATAGCATCCTTTCCTAATTGATTATATTTAACGCTTCATCATTTATACTAATTTATAAATGCGCTGTTTATGAGCTTCTTTGTGTATTCATTCTGCGGATTAATAAGGACTTCCCTTGCCTCTCCAGATTCAACTATGCTTCCCCTGTTCATAACAAGTATAGTGTCTGACATATAGTTCACTACTCCAATATCATGAGAAATAAAAATATATGAAATTTTAAGCTCTTTTTGCAGCTGCTTCAAAAGGTTCAATATTTGTGCCTGAATTGAAACGTCAAGAGCGGATACCGGCTCATCGCATATTATGACTCTTGGATTCACAATCAGCGCTCTGGCTATGGCTGCCCTCTGGCATTGTCCTCCGCTTATTTCAGACGGATATTTGTTTTTTATTTTTTCATTAAGACCGACTCTTTCAAGCATTTCTGAAACCAGTTTGTACGCTTCATTTTTGTTTTTAGCAAGTTTTAATGTCAAAACCGGAAATGAAACATTGTCTCCTATTGTATAATTAGGGTCCATTGAACTTTTGGGATCCTGAAATATAAACTGGACATTGCGTCTGTATTCTTGATATTCATAGTCTGACATTTCATCAATATTTTTTCCGCAGTAAAATATGCTGCCGTATGTCTGTCTCTGTAATCCGCCTGCTATTTCTCCAGTTGTGGACTTACCGCTTCCGGATTCTCCCACAATTCCCAAAGCCATCCCTTCTCTAACCTCAAAAGAAGTGTTTTTTACAGCTGCAATTTTTTCCAACACCCTGCCTGTTAAGAAATGTTTCTTAATGGCATATTCTTTTCTTATATTTTTAACTTCCAAAATTATTTCATTCTTATTAGCTTCCATATTGTTTCTCCCCTGATATGACAGCAGAAATTTTTACTCCAGATTGCATCTGTAATAATGTCCGTCGCTATTATGCTCCTTAGCAAACTTTGCACATACATCCGTTGCATGAGGACATCTTTTTATAAACAAACATCCTTCGGCATCTCTTTCCTCATCCTGAACATATCCCGGAATTTCTGCCAGCGGCTCGTTCTTTCTCATTTTAAGAGACGGTATTATTTTCATCAAAAGTTGAGTATATGGGTGTTTGGGATTTTTGAATATTTCTTCTGTTCGTCCTGATTCTACTACTTTACCAGCATACATGACAGCCAAGCCGCGGCTGTAATGCCTTACTAGTCCCAGATCATGAGAAATTAGTAATATGGAAATACTCAGCTCCTCGTTTATTTCCTTAAACAACTCCATCACCTGCCTCTGCACAGTAGAATCCAAGGCAGTTGTAGGCTCGTCTGCTATAATTACTTTCGGATCGTTCATCAGCGCCATTGCTATATTAACTCTCTGACGCATGCCTCCGCTCAGCTGCCACGGATAAAAATTCAAAATATTCTTTGGATTATCAAATCCTACCCTTTCCAGAAACGCAGAAGCCCTTATTAATGCTTCTCTTTTGCTCTTTTTCATATGATACATATAACCGTCGGCTATCTGGTTCTTTATTTTAATCATGGGATGAAGATAAAAAACCGTGTTTTGCGGAATATATCCTGCATTTTTCCCTATGTGGATTCTTTTTTCATTCTTCGGTATTTTTAGTATATCTCTGCCTGCAATCCGCATTTCACCCGCTGTATAGCTTAATCCCTCCGGCAGTACATTTATTATTGATTTAGCCGTAAGCGTCTTACCAGATCCGGATTCTCCTACAAGTCCAAATATTTCGCCTTCCTGAATATTAAGAGACAGCTCCCTCACAAGATGTTTCTCTCCTGCTTTAATGTTTAGATTTTTCAAAACCACGGATTCATTCATTGGCAGACCTCCTGTTAATAAGCATGTCATTTAATCCGTCACCTATGAGGTTAAACCCGAGAACCGTAATTATAATTGCAATTCCCGGCGCTACGGCCAGATAAGGGTGCAACAGAAAAAACTGTCTTGATTCGCTGAGCATCATTCCCCAACTAGCATGCGGGGGCTGGATTCCAAGCCCCAAAAAAGAAAGTGATGTTTCAATCATTACCGCCGAACCGATTGCTGAGCTGTACTGTGTTATAAGTCTAGGAAGCATAGCCGGTACAAAATGTCTCATAAATATTTGAAAATACGTACTGCCGTAACTTCTTGCAGCTTTTATATAAACAAGATTTTCCGTATCCAAAATCATAGAATAAACCAATCTTGAAAATAATGGAACCATAAAAATGCTAATGGCTGCAATTGAGCCTTTTGTTCCTTTTCCCACAACAGTTACAAGCATCAGCGCCAGAAGTATTCCCGGAAATGACATCAGCCCGTCCATTATTCTCATTATTACAGAGCTCATTTTCTTAAACATCGCTGCCGATGCACCGAGAACAATACCTACTATCGTTCCAAGTGTAACCGAACCTACTCCCACCAGCAATACATTTCTTGATCCGTACATGATTCTCGAAAATATATCTCGTCCAAAATTATCGGTGCCCAATAAATGCCCGCTGTCTTCCCCCGGTTTAATAAATTTTTGAGAAATATTCATTTCATTAGGCGGGTAAGGCATGCATATAAATGAAAGAACCCATACCGCGATTATTATTAAAACCAGTACAATTCCAAGGTTTAGGCTTAATTTCCTTTTCATTTATTATTCACCTCTTTCAACGGACTTTATCCTGGGATTAATAACCATAATTAGAACATCAACCAGGAGTGTAATAAATATTACAGATGAAGTTATAAACATGACCAGTCCTTGTAAAAGGACAATATCTCTGTGCTCAACAGCCGTAAGAACAAGTCTTCCAATTCCCGGAAGAGCAAATATGGTTTCAATAACCACCGTTCCTCCGGCAAGCTTAGCAAACTGCATTCCAATTATTGTAACAGGTGCAACCAATGCACCTCTCAGGGCGTACTTCAAGTATATCTTTCGGCTGCTCAATCCTTTTATTTTAGCCATGTCCATATAATCCTGCTTAAGCGAATCAAGTACCGAGCTTCTGACAATGCGCAGAAGCGTTCCAGTTTCTCCAATAGCCAGTACTATGGCAGGCAGAATTATGCTTTTCATAAATCCAGACAGCCCTGCGCCTGTTACAGGAACACCGGGAACAGGAAATATTTTGAGTTTAAGCCCAAAATAAACAATAAAAACCATTCCTATCCAAAAGGAAGGAATGGCTGTTCCAAGTTGCATGATGCTTCTTGAAAAATAATCTATGAAGCTGTCTTTCATAATTGCAGACAGCATTCCGAATAAAAAGGCAACTACAACCGCAATTATCATTGCCAATACCGAAAGAACCAACGTTACAGGCAAAGCTCTTATTATCAATGCCAAAACCGATTCCCCATAAACATACGATGTTCCCAGGTCAAATACGATAAGATCAGCAAGCCAGCTAAAATATTGCTGGTAAACAGGCCTGTCAAGCCCCATTGCACTGTGAAGCTCCTCAACCATCTCCTGAGTAGCATCTGTACCCAAAATAAGCTGCGCCGGATCTCCCGGTATAATCGTGAGAACAAAAAATGTAATCATGGAAACAACCAGCAGAACGATTATTGAACTTTTAATTCGGTTTATTACATATCCTAACATTTCACACCTGTTTATTCAGTAAAATATACTTCCTTAAAATCGTAAACATCAATAGGGAATATCTTCATTCCGCTTACATTTTTCTGCATCGCCAGCATTTCCTGCGGCGTCTGAAGATATATTGCAGGAAGCTTGTTTGCAAGAATAACCTGAATTTCCTTGTATATTTCTTTTCTCTTCTCATCGTCAAGCTCCTGCTTTGCTTTATCAAGAAGCTCGTCAATTTCGCCTGTTTTTAAGCTTATATAATCGTTGCTGTCGGAATAGTACCTGGACAGAAACGCATATGAATCCAGTCTTCCCGTATGACCTATAACCGTTGTTTCAAAATTCTTGGCACTATATACCTCACTGAGCCACGTTCCCCATTCAACCATCTCTATGTTAACATTTATACCTATCTTACTAAGCTGATCTGCAATAACCTGCCCTGCATCCACATGCATCTGATAGTTTTTAGGAAGAGCCATGTCTATATCAAACCCGTTTTCATAGCCCGCTTCCTTTAAAAGCTCCTTGGCTTTCTCAGGATTGTATTCTATTATGTCATTTGTATCAAAGTAGTCAGGAGATGTGGGCGGAAGATGCGAGCCTATCTGATCTCCGTATCCGAACATTGATGCATCTATGACCTCCTGCTTGTTAATCGCCATTGCCATTGCCTTTCGAACCTTTTCATCGGCCAATATTTCATTATCCGTATTCAACGACATTACTTGAACCGCATTCTTGGGCTGAGATATAACCTTGTAGTCCGAATTGTTCTGAACCATTGTAAGCTGATCCCCGGTCAGTGGAATTAAATCAAGATCTCCTACCTGGAAGCTTGCCATCATAGACGTCGCATCAGGTATCAATACTAATTTTACTGTTTCAAGCTTTGCCTTGTCGCCAAAATAATCATCATTTCTCTGAAGAATGACGTGCTGCTGCGGAATCCATTCCTTAAGTGCAAAAGCACCTGTACCAACAGGGTTATTCTTCAAATTGTCAGCCGCTTCCTCCGGAACAATTGCCGTCCATGGATATGCAAAACTTTTCAGCAATTCCACATCCAGTTTCTCTGTAGTAAATTTAATTGTATAGTCATCAACTGCATCTATACCTACTATATTTTCATAATCCCTGGCTTTAGGGCTTTCCTCATCCTTAAGCCTGTTAAATGAATATAAAACATCCTTTGCAGTCATTTGCCTGCCGTTGTGGAATTTAACATCATCTCTCAATTTAAATGTAATTTCCATTCCATCTTCTGAAATATCCCATTCCTTTGCAAGTCTGGGTATAATTTCCCAATCTGACGTTACTCCGACCAAAGTATCATATATGTTATTTGTAACAGTAAAAGTGGAAGCTGCTGCAGTTCTGTGCGGGTCAAGACCTTCTGGCTCTGTTGTGTAGCCCATTGTTAATTCCGTCTTGGTATTTTCTGCATCATCTGAAATGTCTTCTTGATTTGAGCATGCCGCTGCCATAAAAAGCATTAAAGCGGCAGCAATAAGTAAAGTAATTTTAAATTTTTTCATTTTCGTATCCTTTCAGTTAATAAAATTTTTTTTAATATCTTTTACTGAAGTAATTTATAACAATATTCTTTCGATTTTCACCTTTTATAATCAAATCATTGCTGTACCTGTAATAAAATTTAAAAATCAACATTATTATAAACCTTTTTAGTCTTATCATAATTTTATTAAAATGTCAATATGTTTTAGGAAATCACAGGCTTACGGAAGATAATTTTTCTGTTATGGCTCTGCAAAATATATACTAAAAGCCAATGCATTTTATTTAACTGATTATTAAATAGAACTGTTAATAAACCAACAAATATTTTATTTTTTTGCTCGTTGATAAATAGTTAATATAATGGTATTATTATATATATATTGTATATATTGAGGTGTAGCATGTACGAAATACGTCAAAAAAAGATGCGGGAACTGAAGAATAAAAAATGGTATCCATATGCATTGCTTGCAACCGCAATTTTTTTATTTTCTCAAGGTTCGTCCATAATAAAGTCAAGCATTGGATATACCCTTCCGGTAATACTCATAAGCCTTATTCTTCATGCTAAAAGTGTAGGCATATTATCTGAAAAACTATTTAAAATCAAGTACTCACCATCAGCTAATGCTGCCATGATTATTTTTCTTGCAGCCGTAGCGACATTCTGTTATTTCAATAAATTGAATGTTTTATTAATCATCATGCTTGACATCGCTGCAATTGCAATTTATGTTGCTATTGCCTTTATTTGTTCAAAATTAAAGACAGGAGATATATAGATGCTTAAACGATTTATTTCATATTATAAACCGAAACCGGTAAAAAAAATATTTATACTGGATATGACCTGCGCATTCATCATAGCTTTGTGCGACTTATTTTATCCCATGATTACAAGAAACATTATCAACATTTACGTGCCTAACCAGCAACTTAACTTAATGATTACATGGCTTGTGCTTCTGGGACTAATATACATACTTAAAGTTGGTCTGAACTATTACATAACGTATTACGGCCACATAATGGGAGTCATAATGCAGGCAAATATGAGGAGAGACATATTTGAACATCTTCAGGATCTGCCATTTGTTTTTTTTGATGAAAACAAAACAGGTACTCTGTCATCCAGGATTGTTAACGACCTCATGGATATTTCCGAGCTTGCGCACCACGGCCCCGAAGATTTATTCATATCACTGGTTATGCTTATAGGTTCTTTCATAGCTCTCAGCATAATCAATTTACCCCTTGCACTCATAGTATTCTCCATTATACCATTTCTGATTTATTTTGCCATGAAGCTGAGAATTAGAATGGCGGATTCCTTTATGGAAACAAGAGTTACAATAGGTGAAGTTAATGCAACAATTGAAAACAGCATTTCAGGAATACGAGTTTCAAAAGCATTCAGCAACAAGGAAAATGAAATAGAAAAGTTTGAAAACAACAATGAAAAATTTAAGAAAGCAAGAAAGAAGGCATACAAGGTAATGGCTGAATTCCATGTGGGTTCGTCATTTATAATAGATTTTTTAAATATATTGGTTTTAAGTGCAGGCGGAATATTTTTCTTCAAAGGATACATAAACTTCGGCGACTTTGCAGCATTCATACTGTACATAGGCAACTTTTTAAATCCAATAAGAAAGCTTATAAATTTTGTTGAACAATACCAATCCGGAATATCAGGCTTTAAGCGTTTTACCGAAGTTATAGATCAGGAAATTGAGACTGATGAACCCGGCGCTAAAGATATATATGATGTTAAAGGTGATATAAAATTTGAAGATGTAACATTCTCTTATGATAAGAACAAACAGGTATTAAATGATATCTCTTTCAATATCGAAGCCGGTAAAACCGTAGCTTTTGTTGGGCCGTCAGGCGGAGGGAAAACAACTCTTTGCCACCTTATACCGCGTTTTTATGAAACCAAGGGAGGAAATATATATATCGACAACACAAACATCAAGGATTATACCCTTAAATCTCTGAGAAAAAGCATAGGAATTGTTCAGCAGGACGTATTTTTATTTACAGGCACCATTGCGGATAATATTCAGTGTGGAAGATTCGACGCTACAAGCGAAGAGGTTATCAAAGCAGCAAAAATGGCAAATATACATGACTTTATAATGTCTCTGCCGGAAGGCTACGATACATTTGTAGGTGAAAGAGGCGTTAAGCTGTCAGGCGGTCAGAAGCAGAGGATTTCCATAGCAAGAGTATTCTTGAAAAATCCTCCTATATTAATACTTGATGAAGCAACATCAGCTCTTGACAACGCCACTGAGCTGATGATTCAAAACTCTCTGGAAGAACTTTCAAAAGGAAGAACAACCGTTGTTGTTGCCCACAGACTTTCTACCATAAAAAATGCAGATGAAATAATAGTTATTACAGATAAGGGCATCCTGGAAAGAGGCAGGCACGAAGATTTAATAAAAACAAAAGGAATATATTCAGAATTATATAATTCGCAATTTAAAGATATAGCTTAGGAGACTCAATGAAAATTACTGTAATCGGTCAATGGGGAGGCTTCCCCCATGTGGGGGAGGCAACCTCAGGATACCTAATCGAACATAACAATTACAAACTTCTTTTAGAATGCGGCAGCGGAGTTATAAGCTCCCTGCAGAAGAAAATTGATCTGGAGGAATTGGACGCAGTGCTGGTTACACACTATCACTATGATCATTTCTGTGATATAGGTGCACTTCAATATGCCGCACAAATCAAGACGCTTCGCGGACTCATGAACAAACCTCTTCCAATATATGCACCCATGGGAGATTTTTTCAATCTTTTAAAATGGGAAACCTATACTTATGGAGTGAGCTTTGACGGAAGCAGCGTGCTTAATCTTGGTCCGTTCGAAATCAGTTTTTTTAAAAACCGCCACCCCGTTGAGGCATACAGTGTTAAAATAAGATGCGGAAACAAAGTATTTTCCTACACTTCAGACACGTCTTATTTTGATAATCTTTCCAACTTTTTCAGTAATTCGGATCTTCTAATATCCGAATGCAGCTTCTATGCTGACATGGATGGAACCCAAGCTGGACATTTAAACAGCTCACAAGCGGGGCTGCTTGCACAAAAATCAAACATAGGAAAACTGCTGTTGACCCACCTTCCCCATTTTGGAAATCATGGAGACCTAATTATACAGGCATCCAAAAATTACAGCGGAGAAATCATTCTTGCTTCACACTTAATGGAGCTTGAAATATAGTTAGTTAGAAAACCGGCATGATTTTATTATTTGAATCCATGTCGGTTTTTTGTATTTTGTAGCCACGTGAATACAGTGCCTCCACATGTATGAAAAATAAACCTCTTGGAATCCTATTTTCAAAGAGGTTTATTTTATTTTTTAATCCAAACTACGATCAAAAAAACATTGACAGAGCAGCTATCTTGCATTACAATATAGAAGCTACATTGCAATGCAAGATAGGAGGAACAATATAATGATTCCATCACAAATGCTTAAAGGAACACTTGAAGGGTGCATTCTAAAAGTAATTAGCCACAAAGAAACATATGGATATGAGATATCACAAGAGCTGCGCAAGTATGGTTTTTCAGATATATCTGAGGGAACAATTTATCCTCTCTTACTGCGTCTAGAAAAAAACGGTCTAATAACTGCACAGTACCGGGAATCTCCCGTAGGACCCAAGCGCAAATACTTTTCCATTACATCAAGAGGGAAAACAGAGATGATTGATTTCTATTCCAGTTGGACAGAACTTGCCGAAGCCATAAATACATTATTCGAAAATGGAGGACACTAAAGTGAACAAAAAAGCAAAAGAACTTAACCGTATAAATAATAAATTAGATAAACAAATAAACGAGGAAAATCAGCAAGCCTTTACGGATATGATCTGTTATATACGTGGAACAAATATATCAGATTACAATCAGGAAGTCGTGCGCCAGGACTTGACAGAAATGGTTCTTTCGGCACAAAAACGAGGAGAAAACATTAGTTCTGTAATAGGTGATGATTATAAAGATTTCTGCGACAACGTAATTGCAAATCTGCCGCACAAAACACAAAAGCAACGAATAATTGAATTTTTTGATATTATTTGTTTAGGCTTATCCATTCTTGTGACTATCAATATAGTAACTGCAAATGAAACAATTACCCTAATTCGCAACCTACTAAAGGGAAATCCTCTTAGCTATAATATTTCTTTTTCTATTGGGAGTATAATTTCAAATGTGATTATTATTATAATATCAGTTGCAATTTTCGAATACATCACAAAAAAATCATTTCAGTATAAAATCACATTTTTAAAGAGTTTTGCAACAGTTTTAGGATTCCTTTTAGTGTTTTTGATGATTGCACATTTTGGAAAGCAAACACTATTTACAACTAACATCTTCATTGCCTGCGGCGCCGTACTCGTTTTGTATGTAATTCATAAAATTTTAGACCAATTTTAGTGCGCTTTACCACCAAGTTGAAAAGAATTAAAAAGTCATGTAAGAACTATAAAGCTCAAACATGACTTTAAATTAGTGGGAAAACAAAACTTGAACATGCACAAAGTTACCAGTACGACATATTTTGTTTTTCAACACTTTATCTACTTTTCAACATTTGGTATTATACTATAAATATAGTGTCTCCACACCTTAATCCATTGATCCAGCCTGTACTGTTTACGCACTTCTTCATCTGAACTGGCAGCAGGATCGTTCACAACAATGTATTCGACCCCTTCTTTGACCGAAAATCCAACAGCTACCATCAAATGGCCTGTGGGAAAAGCGGAATACGCTCCGTCCAGCATATCTTTTTCTTTCATACAAACTGAAGCGACTACAGGCATTCCTTTTGCTATATAATTTTTGACAGGATTTATAGATTTACACCTTCTCGTGTAAGCCCTCATCCCCATTTCTCCTGCAAACGCAGTATTTTGAGGCCAATTACCGTAAGCATCATTTCTCAAATCATAAGTACCTGCAGCCACCTGATCCAGTTCAACATTCTTTCCGTGATATTTCAAAACCATTGTAAGCGATGTAGGACTGCAAATAACACGAGCATCTTTATGCCCGCTTACTATCTGCGAAATCAGCGGAACGCCTTCCAATACTTGAAGATAGTTTCCCTGAACTTCTTCATCCTCACCTCCGTCAGTTGAAAAAGCAACCAGTCTAAGCCTTGGATTTTTACCTCTTAAAAAAACCTTTATTTGTGCCGCATCCCCTAATTTTCCGTTTTTGATAAATATTCTGTCTTCTGTACCTCTGATTATCTCATCGCTGTAATAATTTTTAATTCCTGTATTATTTCCTCCAACAGACCAAACTCCGTAACTTATATATGGTGTCCAAACGCTTTCGACTCTCACCCTTATAAGTACTTCCACAGAACTGTGGGAGTCAGTTATAGAATTCCACGAAGGTGTTATTTCAGTAAATTTTTCTGTTTCAACAACCGGAGTTTCCAGATATCCTTCTTCTTCATCGTCACTGAGCTCTGCAAATTGTCCGTTAACTTTTAAATTGTAAAGCTTATTTTCACACAAATTACCTTCTTCACAAATCCAATCCATAGCTTTCCCTCCGAATAATATATTTTATAATAGCATTTGTTAACGATTTTTTCAATTAGTATCATGAAAACATTTTAGTGCAATGAATATTACCATAGACTTTATCAACATAATTATAAAATATGTAAATAATTTATATGACAATTGATTTTTATTATAATTATGTTATACTTTTAAGCAAATCAGTTATTTCTGAAATATATTTTACTTGGAAGTGAAAGAATGATTGCAATTAAGGGAAGACGCAGATGCGAAAACTGCGGCAAAAAATACTACTACACTTATGCAAAAGGAGAAGCTGCTCAAAAAAAAGCAAAATTTAAAGGCAAGGATGATAATTACAGTGAATGTAAAAATGTAAAGATTCTTTCCGCTAACAGCTATGAAATTACAGTTGCCTGTCCACAGTGTGAATTTGAAGAAGTATTCATTTATACAGATTAACAAGACAGCTGATGCAATACTGTAAAAAGTACTGCATCAGCTGTCTAAAGTGCTTACAATAGCACGTTGTCATCATCAAACTCTTTATTTTTTATTCTGCTGAATTTTTGAATCACATCTCGAACAGAAAGCCCTTTTCTCTCTTCGCCGTTAATATCAATGGCAACAGCTCCGGAATCCATCATTATAGTCCTTGTGCCCAATTTAAGCGCAGAAGATATATTATGAGTTATCATCAACGTTGTAATGTTGTTTTCCGAAACTATCCTGTTTGTTAATTTCAGCACAGTTTCAGCACTCAAAGGGTCAAGTGCTGCTGTATGCTCGTCAAGCAACAGCAAACGAGGCTTAACCAATGTAGCCATAACCAATGTAACAGCCTGTCTTTGGCCTCCTGAAAGCAGACCTATTTTAGTATCTATCCTGTCCTCAAGTCCAAGATTTAAATCAGCAAGGTGCTCTCTTATATATTCTTTTTCTTTTCTGGAAGGCATCTTTAATAAACCTTTCATAGAACTTCTCATATATGCTACAATAAGATTTTCCCCTACAGTCATATTTGGCGCAGTGCCCTTCATAGGGTCCTGAAAAATACGTCCTATAAATGAAGCCCGTTTATGTTCCGGCATATATGTTATATTCTCTTCGCCGAGAACAACATCCCCGGAATCGCAAAGAAGCGACCCGGATATAATATTGAACATAGTTGACTTGCCTGCACCGTTTCCTCCTATAACTGTTACGAACTCGCCTTCACGGACTTCCATGTTCAAATTATTTAATGCTTTGTGCTCGTCATGTGTATTTTTATTGAATACCTTGTTCACATTGGTTATCTTCAGCATTTCAGCCTCCCGCTTCTTAGTTTTCGAATTTCCATTTTCTTTTTAATGCTTGGAACCGAAAGAGCAGATACAACAACCAGTGCTGATATCAGTTTCAAATATGATGGAGGAAAATTAGTCGTAAGTATAAGAGCAATTATAAACCTGTAAATAACCGAACCTATTATTACAGATATAAGCCCTACTGTAATATTTTTATTTTTGATTACAACGCTTCCTATGATTATTGATGCAAAACTTATAACCACCATTCCAGCGCCCATGTTCACATCAGCTGACTGCTGCATCTGCGCCACAAGAGCTCCTGACAGCGCAACTATTGAATTTGAAAGGGCAAATCCAACCATTTTGGCAAAATCCGTATTAACAGAGGATGCTTTGCACATGCTTTCATTATCTCCTGTCGCCCTTATTGACAATCCTAACTGCGTTCTGAAAAACCAATTCAAAATTATAAATATTGAAAAAACAATCAATATTAGAGTCAATGCCCTGTACGCACTGCTGCCAAACACTGCTTCGGCATAGGTAAACAAGCTTTCCTTGTTTAACAGAGGTATGTTTGCTCTGCCGCCCATAACCATTAGATTAACTGAATACAATCCCGTCATTGTCAATATTCCTGCCAAAATAGGCTGTATGCCCATATTCGTCTGCAATGCCGCTGTTATTGTACCGGCTGCCGCTCCTGCCAGGATTGCAATAATAAGACCAAGTACAGGCCTGCCTCCCAATGCAAATACTGCCGAGACGGAAGCTCCAAGCACGAAACTTCCATCCACCGTCAGGTCGGCCACATTCAATATTCTGAAAGATATATACGTTCCAAATGCCAGGAGCGAATAAACAAGCCCTAATTCAATTGCTCCAATAAATGATGTTAAACTCACTTTAAACCTCCTGTTTTAAACAGCCCTTGCAGCATAAAATTTATTTAATAAAAACATTATTCTACGATTTTAAATTCCTTTAACGCTTCCTCTGAAATTTCAACTCCTATCTGTTCAGCTGTGCTCGTGTTAATTATTTTTTCATACTCCTTTAAGGTTTCCACAGGGATGTTTTCTATACTCTCGCCTTCAATAACCTTTTTGATCATCTCCGCAACCTGTCTTCCTAAAACAGTGTAATCAATACCAACTGTTGCAAAGCCTCCGTCTGCAACCAATGAGTCAGCACCTGTATATACGGGAATACCAGCCTTCTGAGCCTCTGATGCCAGAACAGGCATTGCAGATGCCACAGTGTTGTCGGTAGGCGTAAATATTGCATCTGACTTTGCTGCCAACGACTGAGCTGCCTGCATTAATTCGCTTGAATTTGTAATAGTGGATTCCACATAGTTTATGCCTTTTTCATCTAAATACTCTTTAGCTTTATTTACAGCAGCTACAGAATTTACTTCTCCTGTGTTATATACAAAACCGAATGTCTTTATATCGGGAGTAAGCTCAAAAGCAAGGTCAAATATTTGCTTAATATCAATTGCATCAGATACTCCGGTCACATTTCCCTCAGGGCTGCTTAAATCCTCTACCAAGCCTGCTTCAACGGGGTAGCTTACAGCCGCAAAAACCACGGGAATTTCCTTTGTAGCTGCAGCGGCAGCCTGAGCGGTTCCGGTTCCTATTGGAACTATGATATCCATTTTATCACCTGTGAATTGTGATATTATTGTATTGATGTTTGATGGATCACCTTGAGCATCCCTGTAAGTTATTTCAACTCTATCTTCCAATCCTTGCTCTTCCAGCCCTTTAATTATATATTCTCTGATTTGATTTAATGATGGATGCTCAACAGGCTGAATTATACCTATTTTAATTTTAGAGCTTTCAGCTGATGTCTGAGAATCCTGATCTGCTTCATTAGTTTCCGCACTTGTTGTGCACCCTGCCAACAACATGAACATAATTGAAATAATTGTGATAATAGATACTATTTTTTTCATTTTTATTTCTCCTTTTTGTATTAAAATATTATACAAAACTCGCCGTATCATTTCCTGATTATTTACAATTTCCGGCAGTGCATAAAAAAAACCTGTCCTTTAGAAAAAGGACAGGTCTAACCTGCGGTACCACCTTAATTGACTGAAAATTCAATCCACTTTAACAAAAATGCCATCACATTTTCTGCCTGTAACGTAGGCATACGTTTCAGATACTAGAGTGTTAACCCGTTCACCTCACCCTCGGCGATCCATTTGTCTGTACTGCGTTCTGCAGGGCTCTCATCTCCACCTGCTCTCTGTAAGTGCACATATCAGTTTAATCTTCGCTTCAACGGTTTGTTTTTGTATTTGAATAGGATTGTATCACCGTCATTTTTATTTGTCAACAATTATTTTTTAATTTTCTTGCGCAGTCAACTAGCAATTCTTTACGATTTTCTAACTTCTCCTCAATCACAAGTTTCAAAATTTCATTCAAAACAGAACCTAAAAAAACTCCCTTGGTAAATCCTTCCCTAATTAGATCTTCACCGTTTATTTCCAGCATATTTAAATTGTAACATTCTTTGTTAATTAATATTTCATTCAATATTTTTTCGGCACTTCTCATATTCTTGAGCTCATACTCACGTCCTAAGGCCTTAAAAATAGCCTTTTTAAATTTCAGTAAATTCACAAAATTATCATAGCCTATTTTATTTAGCTGAGTTTTAATAAGTATTTTATCCTGGAGTATTTCTTCGTCTTTGTATGCTGCTATAATTTTGACACTTTTAATAGTCGCTCCGTCATATTTTAAATTTCTCAATATTTTATCTGGCTCATTTGTTTCATGCAACATCAAAGCAAGCCTTAGAACCGCACCTTCACCATAACCCATTGAATCTAAAATTACACTCCAATTTTCTTCACTGATTTTTGCTATTTCAGGAATAAACACTTCTATTACATCCTTATATTCCTTCAGTATATTGTAATAATTTACACCTGTAATGAGTTTATTTAGTTCCGAAGATATTCTCTCTCTTGAAATGTTGCTCAGAAGATTTCTGTTGCTATGTATGCTCGAAGATGTTCTTGCATCTATATTAAAATCTAAAACAGAAGCAAATCTAAGCGCTCTTAAAATTCTAAGCCCATCCTCGTTAAATCTTTCGTCAGGTTCGCCCACACACTTAACTATTTTACTTTCAATATCACGTGCTCCGCCAAACAGATCTATTATACCGCCCTTGTTATAAGCAAGTGAATTAATGGTAAAATCTCTTCGTTTTAAATCGTAGGATACATCTTTTGTAAAAATAACAGAGTCTGGGCGTCGGTTGTCAGTGTACTCTCCATCTATTCTGTAGGTTGTAACTTCAAGCTGTCTGCCGTTTATTATAACTGTAACAGTTCCGTGCTTAAGCCCTGTATTAATAGTTCTGAAGCCATCAAAACATCCGGTTATTTCCTCCGGTCTCGCTGACGTAGTTATATCCCAATCATTAGGAACAACACCAAGCAGGCTGTCTCTTACGCAGCCTCCCACTATATATGCTTCGAATCCGTTTTTATTTAAGATATTTAATGCCGTCTTAACCTCTTTTGGAATATTTTTAATTA
Organism: Sedimentibacter sp.; assembly: GCA_018436705.1. GTDB lineage: Bacteria > Bacillota > Clostridia > Tissierellales > Sedimentibacteraceae > Sedimentibacter. The sequence goes on along the minus strand of JAHDLA010000022.1, from coordinate 4,972 downwards.
TCATCTAAACCTTCTTCATTATCTTTTTACTTAATTATAACCTAAATAGAAAATATGGCAATAAAAAAATTGCTGCTCAGCTACCATGCTGCTACAGCTTAATTAAATAATTTTAAACGTGTAAATTTTTATCCACAGCTTCCTTTCCGTTCTCATAAATTAATCCACAAATTAATGATGTCAGTGGGGATACTAAAACAAGCCCCAGGCATCCTACAAAAGTATGAACTATTTCCGCACTTATAGATTTAGAGTTTAGAATATTAAGCATCGGAGTTCCCTGCGCCATATAAACCATCATTACCGAAATATAACTTCCCATATAAGCCAGAAGTAATGTGGTAGTCTGACTTCCCACAACTGATTTTCCAATATTGAGGCCGGATTTTATCAAACTTGCTTTTGAAACTTCAGGATTGCTTAAAGCAATCTCCTCTAAAGCAGAGGATATATCTATTGCCAAATCAAGCACCGCTCCCGAACATGCCAGATAAATTCCCGCTTGAAATATCGCCGTTAAATTTAGTGACATGAAGCCTGAATATAATAATGATTCAGACCATTGCATAACCGTACCGTCAATTTTAAAATAGCCGGTAAAGAAAACAGCCATTAAAGCAGTTAAAAACGAGCACAACATTGAACTTATTATAGCTGCATATGCCTTTCGGGTAAAGCCCGCCACCAGCAGCAAAGTTGTAATTGTTAATATATTCCCAACAATAAGACCCACGATAAGTGGATTATATCCGTTAAGCATACATGGAATTAAAATTTTCCATATGCTGAGCATCGCAAAAGCAAATGATAATAAAGTCCTGACTCCCGTAAATCCCGAAAAAATTATAATTGCCGCAGCAAATAATCCTGCAAGTACTATTTCCTTGTTAATCCTGTAATGATCTACCATATTAGCAAAGGCTATATTATTTTTGTCATCAAACTCCAAAAGAACCCATGCCTTATCATCTTTTTTAAAAACTTTATCAAATTCATATTTTCCAGTAAATAAGTTTACAGCTTCAACCCTGCTTCCTTTGTGGCTTCCTGTTTCAATTTCTATCAAGCACCTCTGCTCTCCCTGATTGACAAGCCCTATGCTATGTATTGTCGAATTGTCAGCTGAAATTACTTTAGCCCTTACACCTTCTGAATTAAAATAAATTTGTTTCTCAAATCCGGTTTGAATAGCGCTTAAAATTATTATAAAAGCAATAACTACCAAGACATATATAATTTCTTTTTTGTTTACATTTATCAAAATATCATCCTTTCAGCTGCAATGCAGTGCAAAATTATTTAGATATACAAACAGACCGGACACCCGGTCTGTTTCATAACTAAGTCATTAAAGCAACCAACCTCAACATATCTGAGCAGACGCAAAGATTGGCTGCCTGAATAATAACGCGATTATATTTATTTTGTATTAATTTTTGTAACTTCCGCTAATTTTTCAAACACATCGGTATTATCATACGATCCGCTAAATTTTTCAGCTCCAGCCCCCACTGCATATACTGCCACAGGAACTCCTGTATGAGCATAAGAAGTCCAGCCTATACCTGCTTTATTATTTATAATATGAGTAAGTGTAACTGACAGCGGATTATATCCACCGTATAATAAATACGCTTCATCACTGTCACTTTTTTCTTCCTTCATAGATTCCTCAAAACCCTGCTGCAATTTTTTATATTCGCTCTCAGTCATTTCTAAAGGATTTACATCTTGTCCCAAAGATTCTTCGTCAATTCCGTTTGGAGCAACAAGGCCAAAATTTTCAGTAATAACAGGCATAACATCTTCAAATTTCAAATCATCCTTTTCTTGTTCTTTCATACTGCTTACCAGTTCATTAAATGCAACGTAAGACATTTTTTGATGATCAAGTATATCAAATGCCGTATTGTATCCTGTTGCAGCATATCCTATTGACATACCTCCTGTTTCATGATCCCCTGTAACTATAATAAGTGTTTCTGACGGATGCTTTTCAGCGAAATCTAAAGCAACCTGAATAGCATCTTCAAACGCCAAAACATCTGTAATTACTGATTTTGCATCATTTGCATGAGCGGCCCAGTCAATTTTTCCAGACTCAGTCATTAAGAAAAATCCGTTTTTATTATCTAAAACATCGATTCCCTTTTTAACAAAATCTGCAAGCTGCAGATCATCTTCTTTAGTATCAATCGCATAAGGCATTGCACCGCTGTCTTGAAGAACAGGGCTTAATGCATATGCTTTTCCTGATTTATTATTAAGAGCAAGAATTTCTTCTTTTGTATCTGCTACTTCGTATCCCTTCTCTTCCAAAACTGCAAATGCATTTTTCTGGTCTTTATCAGCACCTGTAGCCTTATTTATAGTACCGCCTCCGAAGAAGTCAAATCCAGAGTCAGCCATCTGCATAGCTATGTCATAGTAATTATTTCTTGACGCTGCATGAGCATAATAAGCTGCAGGAGTAGCATGGTTTAAAGTTACGTTTGATATAACTCCTATTTTCATATTTTTTTGTTTCTTCAAAAGTTCAGTAATAATAGGTGCAACAGTAGTCTTATCAGTCTCCAGACCTATTGTGCCACTGTGGGTTTTGATACCGCATGCAAGTGATGTTGCAGTAGAAGCCGAATCAGGTGCAAAAGATGTTGAATCCTGTGTAGTTGCAATACCTGCTATGGGAAACTGAGTGAAGTTTACCAAATCAAGACCTACTTCTCCTTTTATGTTGTTTCCCTCATATATCTGAGCTGAATTTACTTGTGCAAAGCTCATACCATCTCCGATAAACATAAATATGTACTTAGGTGCCTTAGCTGATTTTGATTGTACTGCCAACTTATGACTTACAGCTGGTTCTTCCTGCTGTGATATTTGCTGAGCATTTGCAGTTGCACAGCCTGTCAAAATTCCTGCTACCATCACTACACATAGTATAGCAGATAAAATTTTCTTCATAAAAACCTCCGATTATAATTATTATTATATTTCACTCACATATTAATTAAGTAATATAAAATAATAAGATTCACAGAGTAAAAATTAGGTAATTTTTACATAAATAGTTTTATATAGTTTTCGTACTGAAGAAGCATGCCATTCTTCGTAAAAATATTTTTCTTTTTTACAACATATAAAAATTCACGCCTAAACGCGTGAATTTAATGATTTTACTTTTTTATTTCTATACATTTTAAGATCAGCAATGGCTAGAGCCTTGTCAAAATTCATATTTTCAATACTGTCTACTTCACATATTCCATAGCTGAATGCCACTGTTATACCGTAAATTTCTTCTGACAAAATATCTTCAACTATGTCTTTCATTTTTCTTTCGACCATATCCAAATCGTAACCTTTGAATAGGATAACAAATTCATCTCCCGCAAGCCTTGACACTATACCGGATTTATCCGCAAGGTTTCTGAGTCTGGAAGAAAAGTTTTTCAATATCATGTCTCCATAGTAATGACCGTAATTATCATTGATAAGTTTAAAATCATCAAGATCAATCATAACCAGGCAAAGTGGAAGATTATAATTCTCTTTACTATTTAATTCCCCATCAAATTCTTTTATAAGCTTTCTTCTGTTAATAAGTCCAGTGAGTTCATCATATTCGGCCAGATGTTTTAGCTTATTCTGTGCAAGTGCATTCTTTATGTAAATTTCCAGCTCACATTTAATTTGTTCCATCAAATTAAGGTCATCTTCTGTAAACTTGTGATGTGGAACATTAGAGTCTATATTTATTAATCCGATTAAATGTCTTTCAATATATATTGGAGCAGATAACGTACAGTTGATATTAAGCGCATCTACTCTCTTGAGTCCTTCCGTGGTACCTTCATCTGCATTTAATCTGTCGTATTCTTCCGGATTGCAGACTATTGCAGCCTTTTTAAAACCGTTTATCTTATAAAGAAATGCCTCTTCTTTTCGTATTGAAATATTTTTCAGATCATCGCTATAGCCTATAACTACTTCATAGTTAAACTTGTCTTTCTCACTATCATAAAGAAGAATGCTTCCGTTTGTTGCATCAGGTATTAGCCTGACCATAGCATCCAGCACAACATAATATATTTTATTCTCATCGTTTGTTTTCGATATCTTTTCGCTGGTTTCAAAGAGTAGTTTTCTTATGTTTTCATATCTGATCAAAAGCTTTTTATATTTTTGCAGCAATGTTAGTTGGTATATAAAAACAGATGCTGCAAATAAAAGAATCCAAAGAATTGCAAACTCCCGATCTTGCATATAGCACCTCATTTATTGATATAATAAATACAAACTACTATAATTATATCACAATATTAAAAATATTGTAATTATTTTTGCGGGAAATCGATATTTTTTTAATTACAACACATATTTAATGCATAAAAATTCATACATGCTAAATGCTGAATTTTACTACAATATATCAGCATTAACTATCAATAATAATGTTATTTACATCTATCAGCTCTTTAGCTGTTTTCAGCATTTTCGGCGGAATATATATTATACATACTAAGTCCTCCACAAAAGCTATAAAATTTGCAATCAAATAAAATTCTTTATTTCTTCCATATCTACTTATGGTTACTGTAGTAAATCTTTATTTAAATGTTACCATAATAAACCAATATTGTCGATATTTTATTCTATTTTTATAATACAGACTAAAACAAAAAAGACTGTATCAAAACAAAATTGCTACAGTCTTTTAATACAATATTTAATTAAATTAAAATTTCAGCTTAAAAATTTATAAAAGCTAATATATCTTCACGTCTAACAATCAGATTTTTCTTTAGCAATATACTCATTATCGGCAAGAATTTCAATTGCCTTACCAATATTTGCATCATTCACTAAAATTATAGGCCCTGTACATCCCATTCCGCTTTCAGCGTAAATTCCGTTCTTCCACAAAAGCTTAACCGCATCTTCCAAGTCCATTATTTCAACACCTGAAATT
>JAHDLA010000013.1 GCA_018436705.1 Sedimentibacter sp. | reverse complement strand
GAATACATCCTCTACAGGCATTAAGAACGGTTTATCTATATCTCTTTCTGGAGTCGGTATCCACTCATCTACTGCTGCCATTAATTCAAGGATTTTGTCTCCCCATTCTCCTGAAGGATCTTCAAGAGCTTTTAATGCTGAGCCTTTTACTATTGGAGTATTGTCTCCGTCGAATTCATATTCAGATAAAAGTTCTCTGATTTCCATTTCTACCAATTCGATTAATTCTGGATCATCTACCATGTCTTCTTTGTTTAAGAATACTACTAGTTTTGGAACACCAACCTGTCTTGAAAGAAGGATGTGCTCTCTTGTCTGAGGCATAGGACCATCTGCTGCAGAAACAACAAGTATTCCTCCGTCCATCTGTGCTGCTCCAGTTATCATGTTCTTTACATAGTCGGCATGACCCGGGCAGTCAACGTGTGCATAATGTCTGTTGGCAGTTTCATATTCAACGTGTGCTGTCGATATAGTGATTCCTCTTTCTCTTTCTTCCGGAGCTTTATCGATATTATCAAATGCTACACTTTCTCCTGTACCAAATCTATCATGCAGTGTTCTGGTAATTGCCGCTGTTAATGTAGTCTTACCATGGTCAACGTGCCCAATTGTACCTATATTAACATGGGGCTTACTTCTTTCATATTTTGCTTTTGCCATATTTGCTTCCTCCTGGAATATTTAATATAGTTTTTATTTGGTTGGAGCTTACGAGCAGACTTGAACTGCCGACCTCTTCATTACCAATGAAGTGCTCTACCGCCTGAGCTACGCAAGCATTATGTCAATTAGTCTAAATTTGTCAATGTAAATTATACCAACAAAAATAAAATAAATCAATAGTAAAATTAAGATAAAGAATAATTGTATCACAACAATATAAAAATGGCTAGGAAATCAGTTTAACATCACATATCTTTCAACAGTTTTTTTCTGTTGCAGATTATTTTTTTCTTAGCTCTGTGAAGTGCATTGTCTATTGATTTTACATTTCTGTTAAGAGCAGCTGAAATTTCTTCATAAGATTTACCTTTACCGTATTCAGCCAGTACCATTTTTTCAAAGTTGCTTAATATTTCTGAAGTGATGCTGCTATATTGATTTTTTTCTTCTTCATGTATTAAAACGTTTTCTGGATTGCTATTTAAGTCGGTATATTCGTCCGCGAGAATGATTTCTTCTACTTCATTTGAAAAATCGTAGAAGGAAGTGTTTCTTATTATCATCTCATAAGACTTAGTCTTTCTTATAGCAGATATTATCTGCCTTCTTATGCATATCTCGGCATATGTTCTAAAACTGCTCCCGTTACCCCCATCATAGCTATTCATGGCATTTATCAACCCGATCATAGCTTCTTGAAATAAATCATCGATACTTCCTCCAATAATAAAAAAGGAACTTGCTATTCTCTTAACTATAAATGAATACCTTTTAAACAAACATCTTTCTGCCTGTTCATTACATTCTTTAATCAAGCATATAAGCTCTTCATCAGAAAATTTGTCATATTCCTGTTTATAATAATTCAAATTGTTATAAATGCTAATCGAACTTATCATATTGACACTCCGCCGCTATTAATAATATCTTATAAATCCTTAATGAAATTATAATAAACAGAGCAAAATATATCCTCTCCTCTCTATAGCTTCAAAAGTTGCTTAGCTTTTTAAGTAGAAGATAAATCATCCCCCCAAAACAATATTAAAATTACATACCTGTTTCATGAAAATTATATTAATATTTACATAATATGTCAAGACACTAAATGTTTCTTCTAATTTTTTCAAGCTTATTCAAAGTTTCCTTGTCCAATATTTGGTCAATATTTGTTCCCTTTTGTTCTCTTTTGTCGGTTTTTGTCCTAATGTCCATTTTTGTTTTTTCAAGCTCAAGAAGCATTTCATGAGCAGATATCCTTGTTCCGCCCCGAGCCAGTACGATTTGCTGAATGGCATTGTCCGATGTGGCAACCTGCACATTTTCATAGCGGCCTATTTTATCAAGTTGTTTTTCAATATAGCTGTCAGCAGTTTCATGCTCCCTTGTGTATACAACCTTAACCCCCGCCGTTGTTTCTATTTTTTCAATACTTCCCTTTACAAGATGAGCATCAAAAACTACTATTACCTTTATTCCTCTGTAGGCCTGATACTCAACTAAAAGTTCAATAAACTTATTCCGGCTGTTAGCAATATTTTTCGATATATCCTTGTAATACCACCACTGATTTATAACATTATAACCATCAATGAATAGATATTCTTTTTTTGTTCTAGACATTTCAGATTGTCCTTTGCTTCATTATTTCATATATAATTACAGAAGCGGCACATGATGCGTTCAATGAGTTAATGTTACCTCTCATTGGAATTTTCACAAGATTATCGCATTTTTCCTTAACCAGACGGCTTATCCCAGAGCCTTCGCTTCCTATGACAAGACCTACAGGAGAATCAAACTTTTCCTCCCAAACCTCTTTCCCGTTCATATCTGCACCATATATCCATAAGCCCTTTCCTTTTAATTCATCTATAGCGTGGCTAATATTAGTAACTCTGGCAATCGGAATATACTCAACAGCACCGGCTGATGATTTGGATACAACTCCGTTAACCTGCGCTGCTCTCCTTTTTTGTATTATAACCCCGTGCGCTCCCATGCACTCGGCGGTACGCACTATTGCACCAAAATTATGAACATCTGTTATACCGTCAAGAATTATAACAAAAGGCTTTTCACCTTTTTCTATGGCACAGTTAAATATATCATCAATTTCCTTGTATTCATATTCCATCGCTTCTGCGATGACTCCCTGATGTCTTTTGTTCTCGCTCAATCTATCCAAGGTAGATTTATCAACATTTTTTACAATGATGTTTTTATTCTTGGCAAGCTCGATTATTTTTGTTAATGATCCTTGAGCAGCTTCCCTGCTAACTAAAATTGTATCTATCTGCGCATCACTTTTCAAAGCTTCAATAACCGGATTTCTTCCTTCAATTATCCTCATGTTTTTCATCCTTTTCATCTATTATTTCTATAATTTTATTAAATAAAAAAATCAGCCTGTCAATATTGTTGCTTAGATACAGGTATCCAAGCAGTGCTTCAAAGCCTGTTGCATACCTGTATTCCATTAGTTCTGCATTCTTGGGAGAAGATGTAACCTTAGCATTTCTTCCCCGCTTAACTATTCTTTTTTCTTCCTCGCTAAGCTCGCTGTCAAGCTTATTGATTAAATGAGCCTGGGCATTAGCCTTAACAAATTTTACTGTTAGTCTATGCATTTTATTCACATTTACGTCCCGGCTGTGAATAATATAGCTTCTGACCATAAGTTCATAAACTGCATCGCCTGCATATGCCAGCTGCGCAGGCGAATACATCAAATGCTTTTCTTTTGGTATTTTTTCATTCATTTTTTTCAAAAATTCATTTTCTTTATTTTCTAATTTATTTTTTTCCAATTTACACCCTGTCTTGTATCTTCCAATGCTATGCCCTTTTCTAAAAGTTCAGCCCTTATCTCATCCGCCAATTGGTAGTTTTTATTTTTCTTTGCTTCCTGCCTCTTGGCTATCATTTCCTCTACATATTCAACCATATCATCATGAATTTCTTCAACTTCATCTTCTTTTAACAAATCCAATGATAAAACCTGATCAAAATCCTCAACTAACTTAATTTTTTCCGCACTATTAACGTCGTCGGATTTAAGCATATTAAACAGTACCGTAATCGCATTTGCCGTATTTAAATCATCCTCCAGGCAGCCCTTAAACTCTTCTTTAAATTTATTTGCTGATTCTGATAATTCTACACTGCTCAAGTCACTTCCAGTGCCATCCTTTATTGCTTTCACCCTGTTCTTTAACTTCATATATGCGTTTTCAGCTGATGCCAGCGAATCAAATGAAAATGCAAGCTGCTTTCTGTAATGGGAATTAAGCACAAAATATCTGTATGACAGAGGTTTATACCCTTTTTTCTCAACCAGAGAAAGAGTCAGAAACTCGCCTCTCGATTTACTCATTTTTCCTTCCTGGTCAATTAAAAATTCTCCGTGCCACCAATACTTAACCCAAGGCTTTCCAGTATAGCTTTCCGTCTGAGCTATTTCATTAGTGTGATGCACAGGAATATGATCCACGCCGCCGCAGTGAATATCCATCTGGTCTCCAAGGTTCTTAAGACTTATTACAGAGCATTCAATATGCCATCCCGGATAGCCAATTCCCCAAGGAGAATCCCATTTCATAGCCTGGTTTTCAAATTTTGACTTTGTAAACCACAGAACAAAGTCCTGAGGACTTTTTTTATGTATATCTACTGAAACGTCTTCTCTGGAAGCTGTTTTAAGCTGATCTAAATCCATTCCTGACAACTTTGTATAATCATCTACTTTTGTTATATCAAAATATACATTGCCATTTGCAATATACGTATAGCCCTTTTCTTCAAGGCCTTTTATAAACTTTATGTAGTCTTCAATATAATCTGTTGCCCTAGCCACAACATCCGGATTTTCAATATTAAGCTTTTCAATATCGGAAAAAAAAGCATCCTTATAGTACTGTGCCACTTCCCACACAGTTTTATTTTCTCTTTTTGCTCCCTTGAGCATCTTATCCTCACCTTCGTCTGCATCTGATTCCAGATGACCAACATCGGTTACGTTCATTACTCGCTTAACGTTGTATCCCAAATATTTCAATGTTTTTACCAGTATATCTTCATGTATGTACGTCCTTAAATTTCCCAGATGCGCATAATTGTATACAGTAGGTCCGCATGTGTACATTTTTACCATTTTTTCATCTATAGGTTTAAAATCTTCGATAGATCTTGATAAAGTATTATAAAGTTTCATTCGAATCTCTCCCAAATTTATTGTTATTTTAGAATTATTATATAATACAGAAATGATAGTATCAAGCTATTTTTTACCATTGCTACCCTTAATGTAATAATACTGTAACGGATATCTTGTCGAAAAATGTTAGTATAATGTTATTATGGATATATTATAAGGGGGTCGGCATGAAGAAAACACTGTTCGCGATTATCATCATTTCTATTCTTTCCATCTCTACTGTTTATGGGATGCAGATTGGCTATACCAACATTAATGGCATCGCGCTTTATAAAAATACTGATTACATATCAAACGCCTCAAAACCATTGGACTTAAACACAAAGCTCAAAATTATTGATAAAAAAAACGATTGGTACAATGTAAAAACAGACTCGGGAACTGAGGGATGGATTGAAAAGTATTTTGTCACCGTACCTGCAGAAAAATATGTTGTTAACAACACCTCTTACAAAGTAAATGTACGCACATCTGCCACAACGCTTTCCGAAAATGTTGGACAACTTGTACCAGGTGAAAAGGCAAAATACATAGATACATATCACAGCTGGCACATAATAGAATTTAAAGGAGAAGAATGTTATGTAGCAAGCTGGCTTACTGACATAGAATATGAGACATCTTCTCAAATATACCTGCTGTATGACAAAATTAACATTCGTGATAAAGCAAGCACAAACAGCAATGTAATAGCAATGGGAAACAGATATGACTCATACGAAGTAATCTCCGAAAAAAACGGGTGGTTCCAGATCAAAACCCCGGAAGGTACAAAAGGATATGTAGCCGGCTGGCTCACAACTTACAACAAAAATTATTATTCCGAAAGTAATCTGGAATACAAAAGAACAACAGATGATTTGAATATCAGATCAGGCCCTTCCATGGAACACGAAGTAGCAGACGTTCTAAGTAAAGGCTCAATAGTAAAAATAGTAGGGGAAGAAAATGAATGGAATAAAGTCGTTTCAGAAAACGGCATAGTTGGATGGTGCTACTCCTATTATTTAAACGAGGTAAATCCGCTGGCGGGTAAATCCATTCTCATAGATCCCGGTCACGGCGGAAAAGATCCCGGAGCAATAAGTTATTCCGGAAAATATGAAAAATATATAAATCTTGAAGTAGCGGTAAATTTGAAATCAGTTTTGGAAGATATGGGAGCAAAAGTCTACTTAACAAGAACCGGAGATTACTACATAACAAATAAAGAAAGAGGCAAAATGGCAGACACTCTTGGTACAGACATACTTTTGTCAATACACCACAATGCATTAAACAATAATGATTATTTTGGACTGTCAACATACTACAACACAATAAAATACACGAGCCCATCTTACGGATTTGACCTAGCAAAAGCAATTTACCTTAATGCTGTAACTATTAACGGAGTGTACAGAGATGGAATTCTAGACAGAAACTATGAAGTGCTTAGGGAAACAAATACGCCGGCAGCCCTTATTGAAATCGGATTTATGACCAACCCGCAGGAGGAAATGAATATATACAACGGAAGTTTTCAAAACATAATGGTTCATAAAATAGCTAATGGTATCGTTGATTATTTTAAATAATGCATAAAAGATTCTTCACTTGCTCCAGTAGCTTTGCCATTGTAACGCAAGATAGAAGAATCTTTTTTTATAAGAATAGTTCGCTGAATATTTCAACAATAAGATCTTCTTTTACAGCAAGCGACAATATTTTATTGTGCTTAACAAATGTAGGCAATTTTTTTGTATAGCTAATTGGGTTTTCTTTGAATGCTTTTATTGTCAGATTAAAAAATTCCAGCGAATCATAAATCTTGAACCTTTCTATTCCTACCTTTTCGGCTATAGCTTCAAAAAATCTTATGCATATATCCTCATAGTCAGCTCTTCCCTTCATATCAAGTATATTTTCAAGTCTAGGCATAATTTTTTCAAATAAAACTCTGTCAAAACTTGTATCTCCAAAACCAAGTGTTTCAGCAATTTTTTCGATCTTGCTGCTGTTAGTTAACATATAATTAAGAATTAGCTCTATAAAACTTCCCTCGTGGGGAATGCAGTAATATTTAAATCCCTTCAGCTTTTTAAAAACCTTCATTGTATCATAGTATCCTAGTTTTATGAGCTGATCAGCTTTTTCTCTGTTAAAATCCAGCGCTCCTAACATACCGCCTAAACTTCCTTCAGCCGGTTGCACGTATGTAATTTTTATGTCCTTTTCTCTTACTCTTCGAACAACTCCCATAGCCATTGTTCGCACAGCAATTATATCCTTGTAGCCTTTTTTATATAGCAGTCCAATAGGAAGATTATTATAAAATCCTCCATCCAGATATTTTTTACCATCCATTTCTTCAATTCTGAAAGCCGGCAAATTTGCACTTGCAATCAAGAAATCTATTAGTTTTCCCTTAGGAATATCTTCCTTATAAAGCTCCAAAGGTTTTTTATCTGTTAAGTCAACTGTTACAATTCCAAAATCAACATTTGAATTTCTAACGGCATCTTCATCTATATAAGTATCAAACAATTCACGTATCCTAGATGTATCCAGCCCTCGATTATTTAAAATTTCTCTGGACTGATGAAGAAGATATGAAAAATTTATTTCTTGCAGATTAAGCTTTCTCAAATCCTTGATTGCTTTTTCGTCTATATCAAACAATTCATAGGAATTAATGCTGTACCAAACCTTCTCCAACAAATCGTAATCTCCCTGAACCATCATTGCACCGTTTATGGCACCTATTGACGTTCCAGCTATTCCGCCTATTTCTATACCAAGCTCTCTCAGCGCTTTAAAAGCACCGACGTGGTATGCACCCTTGGCACCTCCGCCCTCTAAAACTAATCCATACATTTTGTTTCCCTACTCTATAGATAATAATTTTACAGCACTTACACCCTTAATCTTTTTAAGTTCTGCAATTACATCATCAACTGATCTGCTTATATCAGATATATCCAGAGATAAACTTACAGACGCTTTTCCATTGATGGGAATACTCTGGTTAATTGTAAGAATATTGACATTTTCTGAAGACATACAGTTCAGTACAATTGACAATACTCCCTTTTCATGCTTGAGCATCATGGATATTACAGCCTTTCTTCCTATCGAGTTTTCCGAAGGAGAAAAAACATAATCCTTGTACTTATAATAAGTGCTCCTGCTTATACCGACCATTTTGACGGCCTCACTGATGCCTTTCACATTTCCGTTATTTATCAGATTTCTTGCTTCAATAACTTTTTCGTAAACATCGGGTAAAATCTTCTTGCTTACTATTAAATACTTCCTTAACATATGCCCACCTCTTGAGTTTTATATTTTGTATTAATATTCTATTATTACACCTTCTTTATCTGCCGATAAATACTTTATTTCCCAATTATATTTCAAATTCATTATACTATGTTTTATAGCATTTGTAAAATCTGAGTTCTCAATAATGTTCATCAATGTCGGCCCTGAGCCGCTAATAAAAAACGCGGCACTTCCGTTATCCCTGCAAATTTCTTCTACATCTTCAAATTCATGTATCATATTCTTTCTGTACTTCTGATGAAGCATATCCTTTAATGCAACATTGATAACATCAATATTTCCTTCCTCCAATGCTTTTAAAAGAACTGCCGTCCTTGATACATTAAAAATCGCATCTTGGAACGACACATCTTTTGGCAGAAGTTTTCTCGCCTCACATGTAGATGTTTCAAAATTTGGTATAACAGCACAGAATTTTAGTTTTTCGCTGATATTGTAGTTCATGCTGTACGGAGTTCCTTCGTCCATTATTGATGCCGTAAGTCCACCGTAAACCGCAGGCGCTATATTGTCCGGATGTCCTTCAATATTTACTGCAATTTTGAAAAGCTCGTCCTTAGACACCCCTCCTTTCAGAAGTGCATTTGCTCCGAATACGCCTCCTACAATACATGCGGAGCTGCTTCCAAGCCCTCTTGAAACAGGGATATTTGTATTCATACTTATTTTCAATCCCTTAACTGTTCTGCCTATTTTTTCGGCAGCTACCATAAATGATTTATATACCAAGTTGTCCTCATTTATATATTTTTCAGGACAGCCTTCAATAACAAGGCCTTCATTTATTTCTTCAAATTTATATATGTTGTACATATTGAGTGCGAGTCCTAACGTATCAAACCCTGGGCCCATATTGGCTGTAGTTGCAGGAACTGTTACTTTAACCATTTTTATCTCCTTACTGCAGCCGATTAACAATGTATATAATATTGTCATTCCGGCTATTTATTAATGAAATTTCTATTCTGATATTTGTTTTACGAAATCTTCCATTTCTTCCTTTTCACACACTACTGTATGGATTACCTTCTTGTTTTTCAGTCCTTTCAAGTTGTCGGGTATTGAAACTCCTGTTTTCTTAAAAAGTTCATCCATTATTTCAAATTCATTCTTGTCAGACTTCCCGTACAAAGATTCATAAACACTCCCTGAAAACTTGTAAGGACTTGCAGTAGACATAATTATACTTACAGTTTTGTCCTTTGTTTCCTTCTTATAATCTTCAAGCGCCTTGTACGCAACGGCAGTATGAGTATCCAAAAGATAACCGCAATTTTCAAATGTTTCCTTTATTGTATTTTCAGTATCGCTCTCAAAAACACAGCCAGCATAAAAATGATTGTTTATCTCTTTTTTTATTTTATCAGACACTTCATACCTGCCCTCTGAACTTAGCAGTTCCATCAACGATTTAACTTCTTCATTATTCTTGCCACTCATGTAGTATAAAAGTCTTTCCAAATTGCTGGAAACTAATATATCCATTGAAGGAGATATTGTTTTGTGAAATTTTCTGTTCCTATCATAAATCCCTGTTTTTATAAAGTCATATAATACATTATTTTCATTCGAACCACATATTAGCTTGTTAACAGGAAGTCCAAGCATTTTTGCATAAAATCCTGCCAGTATATTACCGAAGTTTCCTGTTGGAACCGAGTAATTAACCTTGTCCATCATTTTTATTTCTCCTCTTTCCACAAGCTTCATATATGAATAGAAGTAATATACTATCTGAGGAACAAGCCTTCCGATATTTATAGAATTAGCAGAGGAAAATATTTTGTTGTTTTTCTTGAGCTCGCATATGAGACTTTCATTTGTAAACATCTTTTTTACGCCTGTTTGAGCATCGTCGAAATTTCCTCTGATTGCACATACATACGTATTGTTTCCTTCCTGTGTTACCATTTGTGTCTTCTGTACTTCGCTCACTCCACCTTCAGGGTAAAACACAGCTATTTTTATTCCATCAACATTCTTAAATCCCTCTAGTGCAGCCTTTCCCGTATCTCCTGATGTTGCAGTAAGTATTATTACCTCATTACTGATATCATTCATCCCATATGATGCAGTCATCAAATGAGGAAGTATGGAAAGTGCAACATCCTTAAATGCCGATGTTGGACCGTGGAACAGCTCTGAAATATAGTTATCTCCAACCTTTACGACAGGTGCAATTTCATCTGTACTGAACTTTCCCGTATATGCTTTAGCAACACATTCTTTTATTTTATCTTCCGTAAAGTCATCCAGCATTTCTTTAAGGATAGTCTCGGCCATTTCTTTATAGCTCATACCCTTCAGTTTTTCTATATTAATTTTTAAGCTTTCCAGATTTCTCATTACGTATAGACCACCGTCATCAGCAATGCCTTTTAGAACTGCAATAGATGCCGATGATTTTAAATTTGAATTTCTTGTACTTTCATAAGCTTGAAACATCGTTCCCTCCGTTGTCTTTCTAATAATATTATATGATACACTGTTCTTGAACTTATTACAAGTGTTTTTTAAAATAAAACAAAACTAACCCAAAAAAATATTTTATAAAGCACCTTTTTAATGAGCTTAAAAGTTCTGGTTTTCAAGGACTGCAATATATGTTAAAATGACTTTAATACATTTAATTACTAGGTTTAATGAGGTGCCGAAATGAAATATATAAGTATAATTGGATCTACTGGTTCAATAGGAACACAAACATTAGATGTTGTAAGAGAACATACGAATGAGCTTAAAGTATGCGCCATATCAGGCAATACTAACATAGAGCTTCTTAAAAAACAGATAATCGAATTCAATCCTGAAATTTGCTGCGTAATGGACCCAGAAAAAGCAACGCATCTTAGAGACATTCTTCCATCTTATACAAAGACTGAAATTGTCCATGGAATGGAAGGGCTCATTGCTGTTGCAGAACTTCACAAAAGCGATATACTGGTAACCGCTGTATCGGGAATGATTGGTCTCAGGCCAACCACAGCCGCAATAAAAAAACATAAAACTATTGCATTGGCAAACAAGGAAACACTGGTTACAGGCGGCAGCTACATAATGAATCTTGCCAAAAAATATAATTCTCCAATCATCCCTGTTGACAGCGAGCACAGCGCAATTTTTCAAAGTCTGATGGCTAATGATAAAAAATCAATTAACAAAATAGTTTTGACAGCCTCAGGTGGACCTTTCAGAGGAAAAAACACCGAATTTTTAAAAAGTGTAACTATCGAAGATGCATTAAAACACCCTAACTGGTCAATGGGGAAAAAAATTACAGTTGATTCTGCTACATTAATGAACAAGGGACTAGAGGTTATTGAAGCTAAGTTTTTATTTGACGTTAAACCTGAACAAATAGAGGTTGTCGTTCATCCGCAAAGTATAATTCATTCAGGAATTGAATTTATAGATCATTCAACAATCGCACAGCTTGGCCTGCCTGATATGCGGGTGCCAATTCAATTTGCTCTGTTTTATCCTGAGCGCGTCAATAACAGCTACAAAAGTCTTTCACTAACTGAAATAGGAAATTTGACTTTTGAAAAACCAGATATTCAAACATTTAAATGTTTGGAACTCGCATTTAACGCATTAGCTGAAGGTGGTACAATGCCTGCAGTACTAAATGCTTCAAATGAAATATGCGTCAACTTATTTCTAAGTAAAAAAATAAGTTTCCTCGACATAGGAAACATAAATGAAAAAGTAATGCTTTCACACAAACCTTATGAAATTGATTCTGTTGAATCCATTTTAGAAGCAGAAGAATGGACAAAAAAGAGGATTATAGAAATTATATAACATACATTAAAGACATGAAAAGTCAGGCTGTTGAAAAATTAAGCCAAATCAAAGCATACTGCTGTCATACTTACTATGCGCGTGAGGATATTCTTCAAGCAGCCTGATAGTCTTTTTTCGTCAGCCTGAAAAACCTGTTGTTCTATTTTTTAGGTATTTCATAACTTTGAAACTTATTCAAGCATATCTTTTATCGCCCTGTTATTTATATCATCATCAACATTAACTATTACTACATCCATACCTATTTTTAATATCTCTTCCCACTTCACTCTTTTTGCTTTTGATTTTCCAAGCATTCCCATAAATTTACCGGCTTCTTCTATGTAAAAAGCCTGAATTTTACCTACTTTTGTATCTATTTCTACATCGTCAAACCTGCCCATAATTTCACCATTTTTTATATTAACAACATCTTTCTCCATTAAGTCCCAGTAATTAGTCAACGCTTCCACCACCCTTATATAATAATGCCATTTATTTATAGAGTATGTACACTTTCTTTATTTATGACATATCAAATAAAAAAAGGATTCATGATTGCCACAAATCCTTCATAATTTAATTTATAACTACTTAAACCCTTTTTTAAGCTGTGTCAAGGCAGATTTTTCGAGACGAGATACCTGAGCTTGAGATATACCTATTTCTTCGGCAACCTCCATTTGTGTTTTGCCTTTGTAAAAACGCATGTCAACTATTTGTCTTTCACGGTCAGATAAATTATTTATACTGTCCTCCAATGTTATTTTTTCAATCCATTTCTCGTCTATGTTTTTTTCATCTTTTACCTGATCCACTACATAAAGTGCATCTCCGCCGTCATTATATATTGGTTCAAACAATGATATGGGCTCTTGTATAGATTCCAAAGCAAAAATGATATCTTCCTTATCTACACCTATTTCATTAGCTATTTCCACTATTGTAGGCTCTTGCGAGCTACCGGATGTAAGTCGTTCTCTGGCCTGCAATGCCTTATACGCTGTATCTTTCATTGATCTGGAAACTCTTATGGAATTATTGTCTCTTAGATACCTTCTTATTTCTCCTATTATCATTGGAACAGCATATGTAGAAAACTTTACGTCAAGAGACAAATCAAAGTTATCAATGGCTTTTATCAGACCAACGCAACCGATTTGAAACAAATCATCAACAGGTTCATTTTTAGAGTTAAATCTTTGAATTACGCTTAGAACTAATCTTAAATTTCCTTTAATAAACTGATCTCTAAGCTCATTGTCGCCTTCCTGTATTTTCTGTATCATACCTCTCATCTCAGATGGCTTGATTGTTGGCAATTGAGAAGTATTAACGCCACATATAACTACTTTGTTCATCATCTTCGTTTTTCCCCTTTAAAAATATTATCCCCCTTAAAAATTATTTCCCGGTATATGCTTTTTATACTGCCTTATTGATTTCCTTTTTTAGTCTATTAAGTATTTTCTTTTCAAGGCGAGATATGTAAGATTGAGAAATTCCAAGCATATCAGCTACTTCTTTCTGTGTAAAACTCTTTGAATTATTAAGCCCAAAACGCAATTTCATAATTGTATATTCTCTTTTATTTAATTTTTTGATTGAGTCATTTAAAAGGTTTAAATCAACTTCATTTTCCATATCTTTAAACACAATATCTTCTTCAGTCCCTAAAATATCAGACAGTAAAAGTTCATTTCCATCCCAATCAATATTCAATGGTTCATCCAGTGAGATTTCTGTCTTTGCCTTTCCTACACGCCTTAAATGCATCAAAATTTCATTTTCAATACACTTTGAAGCATACGTTGCAAGTTTTATATTTTTCTCAACTTTAAATGTATTAACAGCTTTGATAAGTCCAATTGTTCCTATGGATATTAAATCTTCTACATTAATACCGGTGGATTCGAATTTCTTGGCCAAGTATACAACCAGCCGTAAATTATGCTCAATTAATATAGTCTTGGCATCTTCCGAATCTTTTAGTCTGGCAATTATTTTCTTTTCTTCTTCCTGGGATAATGGAGGCGGCAGTGTATCACTTCCTCCTATATAAAATATATCTTGTGCAAATCCCAGCTTATCTATAAAAAAGTTAAATATTTTTTTCAAAAAATCTTTAACATGATTTAGCAAGCTCATTATTTTGTTCCATCTCCCATTCTAGTATTTTATTAAACAACAATGCGTCGTAATCCTCCTTTTGACTTATTTTTTCCGGATATATCCCAATAACAGCATCAACATTAGTAATTTCGTTATGCTTACTTTTAATGCTCAAATTATCGGGAGTAAGTATAACCAACTTTTCCCCCTTGCTGCTGATTGTATTATATCTGATTATCTTTAAATTCTTGTTGCTATACTCATTTAAAAGTTTTTCATAATTACATTCTTGGTCATTATAGAAATTTAAAATTGCTTTATATAATTCTTCACCTAAAATATTTCTAATACTGTTAATATTTGTTACTATTACAGGTTTGCCGGTCATCGGATCTACAAGCTCATTGCCTGTATCTATAAATGCATTTAGACTTTTTTTACATTCTCCGATTTTTATTGTTACGGATCTCATATAATTGCTTTTATCAATTCTACTTTTAACTTCTCTAAAAAAGAAATGCAATGCTATGTATCCCAGAAATAAGGATATTATAATTGCATTAACAGTTAACCTATCATAGGTCAGATAATATAAGGCAGTTATGACTCCTACCATTATCAATGATATTATGTAAAAGCAAATTACAATCCTGATGGTATTAAGAATTCCTTTCGAGTCAAATGCTATTGTTAACATCAAAACGGAAACACTGAATTTAACAATAAATCCGGTCATGAAATCTTTGCTAATATAGGCTGCCAGTATAACATATGCCGCGCCTACAACAGATGCAGCAACCAACCTTTTATAGACAATTACTTTCTTAATAAGCTTACCTGTAATAAACAGCAGTATAAAATCGATTAGAAAATTTTCAGCGAAGACATATTCAATATAATAAACCATCCATACCTCGCATAGTTATAATAATGGCAAATTATTTGCCTCCCCTTAATAACCCTTATTGATACATTACAGGCGAAAGAGAGGTATTCCGCCTGTAATAAAATAAAAATAGCTGGTAGAACCGCATGTTTATTTAAGCAATTATGATACTCATTATAATGTACTTAACAAAAATATTTTGTCATAACCTGTCTTTGAAAATAAAAAAAATGCATGGTTTATGAATATGTCCATGCATTTCTATATAGCATTGTTATAAAATTATGATTTTATTTTTTCTATCATTTCTTCCATATTTTTGCTTTTTTCAAATCCTTCTGTCAAAGCAACAGTTTTAGAGGTATCTCCTATGAGTATCCCTCCTGCCAGAATTTTGTTTTTGAAATAAAGTTTTTTAAAATTATTTCCATCAAATTCCTCATAAGTTTCATATTCGGTATTAGGATCAGATCCAACATCTCCTATTGAAAACACCTTAGTTCCAAACGCATTCAGTGTGGTGGAAGGAATAATTGTATTGTATATGTAGTTTCCGCCGCTTGCATTAATGCCTGCTGTTTTTCCTTGTTCAATTGCTTCGCTCCAAAGTGCATAATTTATCCCGTTATACTCTGCACAATCTCCACAGGCATACACGCGATCAACACTTGTTTCCATCTTATTGTTTACGACTATTGCCCTTTTAATTTCAATTCCGTTTTCTTCTGCTATGCTGCTGTTTGCTCTTACACCTGTTGAAACCACCACAACATCGGCGTCTACAGTTTCATCGTTGTCCAAAAGGATTCCTTTTACCATACTATCTCCGGTAATTTCCTTTGTACCAATACCTTTTTTAAAAATTATCCCCACTTTTTTTACAATGTCCTCTAAAATTTTGGAAGCCTCCGGATCTAGTTGTCTTGGAAGAATTCTGTCTGCAACCTCAACAACCGTCACATTAAGCCCTAAATTTTTCAGCTCGTTTGCAATTTCAAGCCCAAGAACTCCTCCGCCTATGACAGCTCCTGTCTTTTTATCCTTAGCATATTCTCTTATTGCCTTGCTGTCTTTTGCATATCTTAATGTAAACACACCATTTTTATCTCTTCCTGCAAAAGGAGGTACAAACACCTCTGCACCAGATGCTATTATCAGAGTAGTATAATCCAACTCTTCTTTATCACTCAGAATTACTTTTTTATCCTTAACATCAACGTGTGTCACTAATTTATTCAATAACAGCTTAATATTTTTATCCTTGAGCCATTTATCATTCTTAATCTCCAACGATCCTACATCTATACTTTCATTTCCCAACATCTTGGAAAGCTGAGGCCTGTAGTATCCCTTCACATCCTCTTTTGAAATAATTGTAAGCTCGCACTTTTCATTTCTTTTTCTTATTTCAGCAGCAGCACTCATTCCAGCGCCGCTTGCACCTATAATTACGATTTTTTCATCGCTGCTTGATTCGACTAACGTATCATCCTCAGCATCTTCAAGTTTAACAAAGTATTCAGGGCCCACTCCGCACACCGGACAGGTCTTAGGCGGTTCAACACCTTCAACTATTTCACCACATACTGTACACTTCCACTTGTATACCTTCGAGTTTTCACTATTAGATAACATATTTCCTCCTAAAGATTTCATAAAGTTTTGCTAAGATATGTATACCCTTTTTTAAAAACAATTAAACGCCACATTTTTTGTTTCAATAATTTTCTATTTATAACAGGTCATTTGACAATAAAAAAGAGGCTATCTCATTTTTTGAGACAGCCTCTTTCTACTTCATTTAATTTTTACGGCCACACTTTATTAGCTTTCATTCCGGTCCAAAGCTCATCATTGTCTTCCTCATAGATATAGTCATGGCTGTTGGTTGCTTCCATTACAGCTTCATAGTACCAATCATCACTTGTCATATCCGGCCAGAACATAGCGTCAGGATGTATATTTTCTTCAGGAACTGCTCTTTCTAATACATTGTTTATCAATGTCATAGCTTCAGCTCTTGTTATATCTTGTTCAGGTTTAAATGTCATATCTGGATAACCTTTAATCCATCCCTTGATTTCTGAAGATGTTATATATTTCTCTGCCCAATGTCCGGTTATGTCTGTAAATTTCGTAGTATTTTGTAGCTCGAGCTCATCGAACTTAGCTGCGATAGTTGCAAATTCTGCTCTCGATATAGGATCTGACGGTCTAAATGTTTCATCTGGGTATCCTTTGATTATACCCGCATTGTACAACGTCGAGATCGCACGGTTAGACCAGTCATGGCCTTCCAAATCCGTAAACGGATTCACATCGCTCAGCAATGAGTTTCTGCTTTCATCTGTAAGAAGTCTGTAGAAAATCATGGCAACTTCTTCTCTTGTTATCAATCCCATAGGCTTAACTTCCCCATCAGGATAACCTATAACATATGCGAAGTGGTCATTCTTCTCCAGATCCGCCAACGGTACTTCCGGATCTTCGATGATGGTCGGAGTTCCTCCTCCGCCACCACCACCGCCGCCACCGCCGGTGTAGGTGTTTGTTACAGTAAAGCCATCAATGCTTGCTTTATATTTAGAAACTGCATTTTCAGTGACAGTATAGGTTATTTCATCTCCGGTTTCAACATCGTATTTAGGAACCGTAAATGTATGGTTTGTATTACCATTGGTCAAAACAATCTCATCAACCTTAATACCATCTGCCAAAAGATTTATGGTAATTGTAGGTCTGCTTGTAGGACCGTCTACCCATACTTTAGTTACAGCAATATTTCTATTAACATTATCCATGTTATATAATAAATCTACTGTTGTAGTTGTTATAACCTTTATGGCTGTTCCTGTTACAGCTGACCCCGTAACAGCCGATCCTGTAGTGATGTCTACTTCTTCTTCAACCTCTACAGTATCGATATGTTTCTCATAATCAAAGTATGTGTACCCATCTTTATTTCCTAGAACTACATAGTGCTGGATATCTATTCCTTCACCATCATGTACTACTTCAGAATCATCCATTTCTCCGGTTGAGTCTTCAGTTATATAATTTTCGGCTCCGAAATCCTGCTCATAGCTCCAATTAACAATAAATTTGTCGGATTTGATTTCTTCATATTTTGTATAGTAGAAATCAATTACATTATCGCCAATGCCCAAAGTTATAGATTTTTCTGTTTGACCTACCTTGTTATAACCAGAGAAATCTTTAGAAACTTCAGTTACCTTAGTTCCATATATTGCACTCTTTGTAACTGTTTCCATAGGAGTTTCTTTTCCAACTTCCCAGTAATTTACAATGTATTCAACATCTTGAGCTGTATTAGTTACTGTAAAGCCTTCATAAATACTACCGCTGATTTCAGTATCGTAGCCTTCCATTGCAACCTCAGATATCTGGTATTCAGAGTAGTCTATTGAATTAAGCATTTCAATATTTTTTTCATACTTAGGCAGCTTAAACGAACTGTTCCAACCATTGTCTGCGTTTAAAGTGAGTTCATATTCTGTTGCCTCACCTTCAGCCTTCAATAATTTAACTGTTACTTCATTTCCAACAGGGCCTTCCCATACCTTTGCTACAGGTACGTCGATAGCTTCAATATTGTATACTCCAAAACCATAGCTTACACCCCAGTTTTCTACTACTGAAATATATCTGTCAAGAACTTCCTCTACAACTGTGTGCTTGGAGTAATCAATTTCATTGTTGCTACCATCATACATTGGAACTATGAATGAACCGCTCCAACCATTTTCATACGATAATTCAATTGTATCTGCTACTTTGCCATATTCATCAACCAAGCTCAGTGTAATACTTTCCGGTCTTGGTAATGGCATTATACTGTAACTTTCATATTGGGTCTGCTGCTCTTCACCATCAATCCAATATTTTGCTACATCGATTTCTATTTTGGCATCTGAATCTAATCTCCATACTGCATACAAGGTTACATCAGATGCTGGCATTGTAAATGTAGCATCTTCTACATGATCTGCTGTTGTTGCTTCGGAATCCGTACTCCATCCAAGGAATTCATATCCTGTTCTTGATAGAGTATTTTTACCAAGCACTGTTACTTCACTTCCTACATTGTAATCCGTACTATCTTCAGGTTCTAATCCATCTGTATTTCCGTTTCCATCATAGGTCACGTTATAGTCATTTGCTGACCACTGTGCCGTATATGTTACACTTACTGTTACAGTATCCGTTACTTCCGGACTCCATTCTGTAAATGTATATCCTGGATTTCCTGTAATCTCACCTTCAAATTCAGGTGTGTCAGTTCCATATACTAAATCTGGAGTTGATTGTGCTTCAAATGTTCCCTGGGTTCCAGGATTATAGGTTACTGTGTAGTCTATATATGTCAGTGTATATTTTGCTGTATACGTTGCATCACCTTCAACTGCTACTACTTCCGGTGTCCATTCGTCAAATTCATATGTGTATGTGCCATCTGACGCTCTTGTAGGATCTTCCGGTACTACTACAGTATCTCCATAGTGATAAT
>JAHDLA010000017.1 GCA_018436705.1 Sedimentibacter sp. | reverse complement strand
CTGAGCCAGGATCAAACTCTCGTTTTATATTCTTGCTCAAGATAGCGCTTAGCTTATCTTTGTCTTTCTTTACTTTGGTTCTTTTTTTCTTTGAACTCTCAAAGGTTCTTATGCTGTTTTATTGTCTAGGTTCTTCGCTGTCGTTCGAGACAGCTTTGATAGTTTATCACATTCACTTTAGCTTGTCAAGAATTTTTTTAATTTATTTTTTCTTGACAGCCGCTCTTTCGAGACAGCTTATATAGTCTATCATGTTTATTATTGCTTGTCAAGAAGTTTTTTCTTCTTTTTTCAAGCTTCTTGGTTCTTTCTTTGCGTGTCGTCATTTGAGACAACTTTGATAGTTTATCACGTTCGACTTAGCTTGTCAAGAAGTTTTTTATGCCATTTTTTCTATTGTCTCTTTCTTGAGACAGCTTGTGCAGTTTACAATATTTTATTCTTATTGTCAACTGCCAATATTTTCTTGTGTTCCACTTGTGTCAAGCGAAACACAGCTTTGATAGTTTACCACCGGTGCATGTTTTTGTCAACATACATTAAGCGGTAATTTTTAACAAATGGGTGTGCTGCAAAAATAAAAACAGAGCAGATTAACTGCTCTGTCACGTTACCTTCTATGCTAATCTATCGGCTTCATTGTTGGGAACAAAATAATATCTCTTATAGTCGGTTGATCTGTAATCAACATTATTACTCTATCAACACCAATCCCAAGTCCGCCTGTAGGAGGAAGCCCTACTTCAATTGCATTAATGAAGTCATTATCCATCATGTGAGCTTCATCGTCACCTGCTTCTTTTTGTTTTAGCTGTTCTTCGAATCTTTCTCTCTGGTCAATAGGATCATTAAGCTCCGAAAATGCATTAGCAATCTCCCACGTATTCGCAAATGCTTCAAACCTATCTGTAAGCCTTGTATCCTCAGTATTTCTCTTTGCAAGAGGTGATATCTCAACAGGATGATGAGTTACAAATGTTGGTTGTTCAAGGTACGCTTCGCAAAACTCTTCAAACATTTCGCTTATTACATGCCCTCTTGTCATCAAAGGCTTAATTTCTATACCCTTTTGTTTTGCAATTTCTATAGCTTCTTCATCGGTATTAATCAAATCAAAGTCTATTCCGGTTACTTCCTTTACCATATCCTGCATTTTTACTCTTTTCCATGGAGGCGTAAAGTCTATTACCTTTCCCTGGAATTCTATTTTTGTTGTTCCCCTAGCTTTTTTAGCTACATATGCCACTATGTTTTCAGTAAGTGTCATCATATCATTAAAATCTGCGTATGGTTTATACACTTCCATAGCTGTATATTCAGGGTTATGGTTTGCATCCATTCCTTCATTTCTAAACATTTTGCCCATCTCATAAACACCGTCGCCTAAACCGCCGACTACAAGCCTCTTTAAGAAAAGCTCATTAGCAATACGCATATACATATCAATATCTAGAGTGTTGTGATGAGTTACAAATGGCCTTGCATTTGCTCCTCCTGCAATAGGGCTGAGAATTGGAGTTTCAACTTCCAGATATCCTTCTCCGTCCAAGTATTCTCTAATGCCTCTTATTATTTTATTACGCATCATGAATACATCCTTAATTTCAGGATTAACAATCAAATCAACATATCTTTGTCTATATCTTAAATCTGTGTCTTTCAAACCGTGAAATTTTTCAGGCAGCGTCTGTAATGACTTTGAGAGGAGCTTAACTTCTGCAGCTTTAATTGAAACCTCGCCTGTCTTTGTTTTGAAGACCTCTCCCTTAACACCTATTATATCTCCTATATCATAAGTTTTAAGCCATTTGTATTCTTCTTCACCAATTAGGTCCTTTTTAGCAAACATCTGAATTCTGCCCAAATGATCCTGTATATCATAAAATCCTACCTTGCCTTGCCCTCTTTTGGACATAATTCTACCGGCAACGGAAACAATTTTTCCTTCCATCTCCTCATAATTGTCTTTTATGTATTGAGAGTTAGAAGTTACTTCATACTTTGAAATTTTATACGGATCTCTTTCAGCATTTACTAAATCCTTTAACTTATCTACTCTTACCTGCCTTAAATCTCCAGTTTGTTGTTCACTCAACACTAGCACCACCTTATCATATGTTTAATTATTTTAATTCATTTATACTGTGAGTATTTCATATTTTATCACATCTCCTGCCGGAGATGCAACTTCAATTATATCCCCAATTTTTTGCCCGATCAATGCTTTACCCAACGGTGATACATTCGATATTTTTCCCTTAAACGGATCGGCTTCGGCAGAACCTACTATTATGTATTCCATAGTTTCGTCAAATTCCAGATCTTTTATTGTAACCTTTGAACCTATACTTATTATTCCTTTTTGTTTCCCCGTCTTAATAAGTTTTACGTTTTTTATCATTTGTTCAATTTTTGCGATTCTCGCTTCAACGTTTGCCTGTTCGTTTTTTGCTTCGTCATACTCAGCATTTTCACTTATATCCCCAAATGCCAATGCAACTTTAATTTTTTCGGAAATCTCTTTTCTCTTTGTGAGTTTCAAAAATTCTAATTCGTTTTTTAATTCTTCCAAACCCTCTGCAGTAATCAAAGTCTCATTATTCCTCATAATTATTGCTCCTTTTAATGTTGTTGCTTTCTACAAAATTAATGCATTTTATCAATTATATTATATAAAGCATGATGTATATCTATTTTATTATAGATTTAATATAATATGATAATTTGATGGTAATTCTTTCAATTAATTAGAACATTATAATCAAGGAACTTAAAAATGTCAAGATTTTTGTTTACTATTTTAAAACACTTCTATTGCTTTTATATACTCATTCAAAACACCGAGCATATCATCAGCTGTCGATATTTTATTTATTTTATTTCTAGTCTCTGAGGAATTCTTCATTCCTTTCATATACCATGCAGCAAATTTTCTCATTTCAAGTATTGCAATCTTTTCGTCAAGCTCATCCACAAGCATCATTGCATGCCTTTTTATCATTTGAATTTTATCCTTGGCTGTCGGTTCAAAAAAGTCGTCATTTCCGCTAAATATTTTAGCAATATTCATAATAAGCCACGGATTTCCTAGTATGCCTCTCGCAACCATTATTCCGTCACAACCGGTAGCTTCAGACATTTTCACAGCATCTTGGGGACTATATATATCTCCGTTTCCCACGATAGGAATATTTACACTTTCTTTTACTTTTTTTATTACATTATAATCAGCTCTTCCCGTATAAAATTGCTCTCTTGTCCTGCCGTGCACAGCAATCATATCAGCTCCATTATACTCTAATACCTTTGCAAACTCAGGAGCATTTATATTGTTAGAATCCCACCCAGATCTTATTTTAACCGTAACAGGCTTTACGGAAATCTTCTTGATTTTATTTACTATTTCACCTGCCAGTTTCGGAGATCTCATCAGAGCGCTTCCATCACCATTCTTGACTATTTTAGGTGTCGGACATCCCATGTTAATATCTATTATATCTATATCCTTCCTATTATTTATATAATCATTCACAACATAAGCCATTATATCAGGGTCGCTTCCAAATATCTGAAGAGAAACCGGACGGTTTTTCTCATTTATTTTCATAAGCCTTTTAGTTTTAACATCTTTATAGTACAGCCCTTTTGCACTTACCATTTCTGTGCACACAAGACTGGCCCCCATTTCTTTGCATATTGTCCTATAAGTGATGTCCGTTACTCCTGCCATAGGTGCAAGAACTATATTTGCAGCTAACTCAACACTGCCGATTTTAAGCATTTTGTTCATATGTTATAATTGTCTCTCCCGGATTTAATATTTCTTCATTTCCTTTGTCATTAATAACAATAAGCCATCCTTTTTCATCAATTCCTCTTGCATAAACTTTTCTTTTTGTTTTCTTTCCTTTTTTTATTATTTCAATATTTTTACCTGTAATAACAGATTTTTTATTAAAAATGCAGACTGCACTTGATTTTTCTTCTCCACTTGCAAGTCCTCGGCAATGTCTCTCTACCTTGTTTAAAGTCATCCCTATAAGAGCTTCTCTGTCAATTTCCACAGAGGTTTCAACAATTAAAGATGTTGCTTTATCTCTTATCTCTTCATTTAATTCTTCTTTATTTATATTCGCATTAATGCCCAGTGATATTATAACTCCATCAACTTTATTTTTTTTCCCTACAATGCTACTGCTTACTGATGAGATCTTGTTCCTTCCTACAAAAATATCATTTGGCCACTTTATATTGCTGTCTATTTCATACAACTCATCTAACGCTTCGCAAATTGATGCGCATGCTAATACGTCGTACTTTGATACAGGATGAACATTTGCCATGGGCTTTAAAATTATGCTTAAATAGATGTTTTTTTCAGGATAGCACATCCATTCTTTTCCCATTCTTACTCGCCATTTCTCCTGATCTTCACATAATACAACAGCTCCGTCTGGGCATGTTGCAAATATGCTTTTAGCCTTTGAGTGTGTAGAATTCAACAAATCGTATTGTATTATGGTTCTTCCAATTACTTTCGTATTGAGGCAGTCATTAATTTTGTTTAAATCATACATTATATCCCTCATTTCCAGACTATATTACTATAAAGGAATTTTCTCGTCAAGAAATGGATAAAATCTCCTCAATTACTGTGAGCAATTCTTTTAGATCATTCAAATCCAAGTCTGCCATATGCGCAATTCTGAAAGTTTTCTCCTTCAATTCTCCGTAACCGTTAGATATAGCAAAACCCTTTTTCCCAAGTTCTTCATTAAGGTCCTTAACACTTGTTCCTCTGGTGTTTTTAATTGTAGTCAAAGTTACAGAAGCATATTTTTCCTCAGCAAATAACTCAAAGTTTCGCTTTGCCCACTCTCTTGTGTATTCGGCCATCTCCTGGTGACGTTTGAACCTGTTATCCAACCCTTCTTGCATTATACGGTCAAGCTGGTAATCAAGCGCAAACATCAGAGACAAATTTGGAGTTGAAGGATATTGGTAATCTTTTTTCTTTATAGCATCATACAGACTAACTAAATCCAAATAGTATCCCCTGTTTTTAACACCTCTTGCTTTTTCAACAGCTCTTTCAGATACAGTACATATGGAAAGCCCAGGAGGAAGTCCGAGAGCTTTTTGTGAAGAAGTAATGCAAATATCTATTTTAAGTTTATCAACTTCGACTTTCACTCCTCCAGCAGAACTTACAGTATCTACACAAAATATTACATCTGGATATTTTCTTACAACATTGCTGATTTCTTCTAGTGGATTCATAACTCCTGTTGAAGTTTCATTGTGAGTTACTGTTATCAAGTCATATTTTCCAGTTGACAACACTTCGTCAACAATTTCCGGCTCTGTAATTCCGCCAGTCTCTGATTTAAAAAGATCAGCTTCAATTCCATTCGACCTCGCCATTTCATGCCATCTGTCTCCAAAAGATCCTATTGAGAAAACAGCAGCTCTATTTTTAGTACAGCAGCGAACTGCAGCCTCCATCAACCCACTTCCAGAGGAGGTAGAAAGAAGTATTTCATTTTCTGTATAAAATAATTTTCTCAATTTATCCGATATATCTCTTTGTAGTTTTGAAGCTTCCTTACTTCTATGTCCAATCATAGGAGTTGCCATTTTATTTAATATCTCCTGCTTTACTTCAACAGGTCCGGGAATAAATAATTTTTTACGCATAAACCCTCCATAATAATTAAAAAATATAATTATCTCATTTATTATACTTTATTCGATTAGTTATCTGTTCCTTAAAAATAGTTGCTTGAAGTATATACCTTTAATAATTTTGTGTCAAGAATTATGAATAATCTAATCAACATTGTTACAATTTATTAACACAAAAGTAGTTGACTTTAAAAAAGTATTAGTGTACTATTTAACTATGATACTAATATACTATGATTGAGTGGGTGAGACATGAAATTTAACAATAACATACCAATTTATTTGCAGGTTATGGAAAAAATAAAGCAGGATATAGTTTCAAAAAAACTTAACCTCGGAGATAAAATGCCGTCCTCGAGAGATTTTGCTAATGAGCTTGGTATCAATTTTAATACAGTCGCAAGAGTTTATAAGGAGATGGAAATGGAAGAAATTTTGTTTACTAAAAGAGGGCTGGGAACTTTTATTACTGAAAATCCTGAAAAAATCGACCGTTTGAGATATGAAATGGCTGAAAAGTTGATAAAAATGTTCACTAGCGGAATGCATCAGATAGGATACACAAAAAAAGATATGATTAAATTTATTGAAGAAGACAATAGTATGGAGGAAAATGTATAATGCAATTGCTAGAGGTAAAAAATCTAAATAAAAAATATAATAGCAAAACAGCTTTGAATAATGTGAGCTTTAATTTGGAGCATGGCAAAATTTACGGGCTTTTGGGCCCAAACGGCAGTGGTAAAACAACATTGATGAAAGTTATTGCCGGTTTGCACAAGCAGTCTTCAGGACAAATTTTATTAAACGGTAATCCGTTGTCCTATAAATCCAAGTCCGAATTATCGTATATGCCAACCGAAAATTTTATTTGTGAATCTTTCAAAGTAAAAGATGCCATAAAGTTTTACGCGGACATGTACAAAGATTTTCGAGAGGAATATGCATTTAATATATTGAACGAAATTAATGTGGATAAAGAATTTAAAGTTTCCAAGCTATCTTCCGGACTGGTTGGAAAACTAAAGGTTGCCCTGGCATTGTCAAGAGACGTTGATTTGTATATGCTGGATGAACCTTTGAATGGTGTAGACGTACTGTCCAGAGACATAATTATGGATTTGATAACAAGGACGTACAACGAAAGTAAAACAATAGTAATATCCACTCATTTGGTCAGTGAAATAGAAAAAATACTTGATTCTGTTATGTTCATTAAAAATGGCAATATTGAACTATCAGGCGAGACTGAAGAACTGAGAATATCTAAAGGAATGTCTGTTGAGGGAATATATAAGGAGGTTTTTAAAAATGCTTAACTTAATAAAATATGAATTCATTAAAAAATCTAGGCTTCTGCTGATTACCGCAGTAGCATCATTAGCAGCAAATATACTGTTAATTTTAAACAACGAGTCCGGAAGCATCTTGTTTATTTCTTTGTTTCCAATAGTAGTAGGTATTCTATATACTGTAGATATTTTGAAAATGTATAGTGACGATTTAAATAAAAAATCTGGATATATGCTGTTTATGACTCCAAACAGCGGTTACAAAATAATTGTATCAAAGCTTTTTACAGCTGTAATTGAAGGATTTGCAATATTATTTACGTACTTTATATATATACTGATTAACGGTTCCTACATTATATATAAATCAGGAAACATGATAAAAATAAATGAAATTATTGTTGTTGTGAATAAACTTATATCGGGAAACTTTGGATTAAACTTAGGTCATATATTTATGTTTTTAATCACGGCTCTGCTTTTCCTAATAAGCTTTTTAACTACTGCCTACACCGCAATGACTATAAGGAAAAGTATATTTTCAGAAATAAAATTTGGAGGAGCACTCAGTTTTTTAATCTTTCTTCTTCTTAACTGGCTTCTTTCAACTATTTCTTCTGAACTGTTTGACCTTTTACCAACATATTACAGTTCATTTGCTTCGTACCCAACTGCTTCAGAATTAGTTTATATACTTCTTCCAATTAACATCGTTTCAATTGTACAAATAATTGTATTAACGCTTTGTTCAGGGTATCTTCTTGAACATAAGATAAATCTGTAATACTCGTAAATAAATTAAATCAAAGGGGTAATTTATGAAAAAAATAATAAGTTTATTATTAGTAGTATTAGCTGTATCCTCACTAAACGGCTGTACATCCATTAATGAAGTAGACGAAGACAAAGTAAAGGATGTGACAGATAAGCTCACAGAAGTGCTTGTTAATACAGTGGGTAATGAAAAAGCTGAGCGCATGGAATCTCACAGTATAAATGCTGCGGGGTTAAGCATGTTAAAGGTTACAAACTCTGTTGGAAATATAGACATTACAACAAGTGATTCAGATGAAGCAACCATTGATTTGAATATTGCTGCTAAAACAGGATCAACAGAAAAATCAGAACAGCTGGTTTCTGACTTCATCTATTCTATTGAAACAACTTCTGATTCAATTGATATAAATACTTCTTTTAAAGAGATAAAAATTGATGATACCAATATATCTACCGACTTAAAAATTGCTGTTCCCAACAATATCAACAATATAATTATTTCATCAAATATCGGCGATATATTCGTCGAAAAAATTAACGGAGAATTTGACATTTCCAACAATGTTGGGAACATCACCATTAAAAATTCGAAATCTTCCTACAATATCATAACAAATGTAGGTGAAATAGTCGTATCCGAAGCTTCTGCCGATAAAAGTTCAGAATTTACTACAAATACAGGCGACATCAATGTTGTATTCAACGACATAACAGGAGCTGAAAGCATAAAAGCAGTAACTGACGTTGGAGACATAAGCTTAAAAGTACCTAAGGATTCCAGCTATGAAGCTGAAATAAGTGAATTTATGGGAAATGAACGAACCGAAAAAAATAAGGATGGCCTCACCAAGATTAAATTAAAAACCGGTGTTGGAGATATTAATTTTAATTAGTACTAAAAAGGTGCATTTGTCCCTTCACTTCTTTATGTGGAGAAGACAGGGGCGGCCTCAATCAAAAAACGGTATAGTCTTTGTGGCTATACCGTTTTTTTTCTGCATCTGAAGTGTCTGATCTCTGATTTGGTTGCAAGTCTTACTACCGCAGACAGGGCATAAAATCCACTCTTCTTAATTCATTATTCCCATTTAAAAAACCGAAGCGACACACCAATGCAAACAGTAGCGAATATCAACATAACTATAACAGGAATGAACACGCTTTCAATTGTAAGCCCTAAAGATGCGGCTTTCAAAATTTTTATGCCCTGTGTCAGAGGTAAAATATCGGCTGCCTTTTGTAGTGCACTCGGCATCACCTCATACGGCACAGTTGCTCCAGAAAAAATAAGCATTGGGAAATATAGCAAACTTGCAATAGCGCTTGCTATTTGAGAGTTTGGGGAAATCCCGCCAACCATCATACCAATGCTGAACATTGACAGCATTACCAACATATAACCGCCAAGAAAAGCCAGCAAAGAACCGCCCATTTGAAAACCGAAAAAGATAGCCGAAACAGCATAAAGCAATACCAAAGAAACAACCGAGTAAATCATGTATATCACAACATGCACTGCCAAAATTATCGCAGGGCTGACAGGTGTTACCTTAAAACGCTTCAATATTTTTCTGATTCGGTAATCGGATACCACTAAAGGCAGACCCATTACACCACCCGCACAAATGGCAATAGTAGTTAAGGCTCCAAAAGATTGTTCCAGAAAAGTGTATTCCGCACCATCAAAAGCGGGTTTATTACCATAAATAATACCAAGTATAATCAAAACCACAAGCGGCATACAGATAGCAAAGATGATCATATCCATGCCCCGCAAGGAGAGCTTCAACTCATTTTTAAGCATTGTCCTAAATGTTCTCATAGTCAGTTACCTCATCATCAGAGTACCATAAATAAGCATTTTCAAATTTATCAAAGGGGCTGCCTGCAACAGCTTCTTTCACTGTCCCGTAAAAGGCAGCTTTTCCTTTTTTGAGTATGCAAATGGTATCGCATAACACTTCTACCTCTTCCATAAAATGAGAGGTCAAGAAGATTGTCAATCCTTTTCTTTTGAGGTCAAATAAGATTTTCCATACCTCCCGCCTGGCTTTTGCATCAAGCCCTGTTGTCAGCTCGTCTAAGAAAACAATCTTCGGATTGGGTATAAGAGCCAAAACTATAAATAACTTTTGCCGTTGTCCTCCCGAAAGCTCTTTGACCAAATTTTTTGCATTATCGAAAATACCAAATTGCTTTAACAGCTCTCGATAGTCTGCTGCACTCTTATAAAGTGATTGTGTTACCTCGCACAATTCCGATACCGTCACCTTATCTTGGTAATTTGCTTCTTGAAACTGTACTCCGATATCTTCAAAAATTTGTTTTCGTTGCCGAAGCGGACTCATTCCAAAAATGGAAATTTCCCCTGAATCGGGCTTCTTTGTGCCTAAGATACATTCAATAGTTGTGCTTTTTCCTGCACCATTCGCACCAAGCAGCCCGAAAACCGTTCCTTGCTTTACCGACAAATCCAAATTTTGAATTGCCGCCAGCTTGCCATACGATTTTGAAAGCCGCCTTACACTGATAATTTCATCCATCTTTAATCCTCCTTTTTCTGTTGTCGTCTTACTACCTTATCAGTTCAAAGAAGGTTGGTGTTAAGATGTAGGGTTAAGAAAATCTTCTTTTAATATCCATAAGAATATCCACCATTATTTCCGCATTTTTTGCAGCTATCTGTAAGGATACAATAAGCCTATCGCAGGCAGAAATGATGTCCGTATCATCTTTGGGCGTATTAAGCACTTGTTTTATGTTCGCCTGCGGGTTGTCCGAAAGTGCATTAAGCATACGCAAAATCGCTTCTAATGAATAATTAGCGCACCGAAACGTCCTTATTATTTTCAATCGTTTTACATCTTCTCCTGTGTAAAAACGGTATCCGTTTTGCTTACGTTTTATCCGAAGCAAACCATTAAGCTCCCAATTTCGGAGGGTATCCATAGAAATATTTAGATGCTCCGAAACTTCTTTCCGTTTTAAGCAAAGATTATTCGCTGCTGCCTTGCCACCTAAAACCTGCTTTGCTATGTCAATTGCTTCCTCAGCCTTTTTTTGTTCATCGTGTATCTGGCTCAAATACTCACTTGCCAAAATTATAGCCTTGTCAAAATCTCCACTTGCAGAAACTTTAACTGTTTCCACAATCTTTTTTCTCAGACCGCTCTGAAGCACCTCTGTCTTAAAAGCGATTCTGGCAAGTCTAAGCTGTTCTATATGAAAATCCGTAAACACCCTGTAACCATTAGATTTACGCTCTGCTTTTGGTATCAGGCCCCATTTTTCGTAAAAGCGGACTGTATTCGGGTGTATTCCGATAATCTTTGCAACTTCCGAAGTTTTATATGTATTCATATATCATTACCTCCATCGTACCAATTTTATCACATCTCAAAAGTCTGGTGGTATAATGGAGGGTCCATTTAACAAATTTCTTTTGTATTTGCATGTGTACAAAAAGATTTTTTATTTATATGCCAAAGAGGACATAGGTAATCTGAGCAGAAATTGCATAACAACTTTTTTTACATTATTTTTAGTTTCGTTTTGGTAATATAGTGGTATACTTATAATATAAAGTGTCTTAACTAATTTTAGCGGAGAGTATTATGAAAAATACCCATGAACTTCCAATATATCTATTTCATCAGGGCACAAACTACTATTCATATAAGTTTTTAGGCTCTCATATTACAGAGACCGGCTCCGGCACCACCTTCAGAGTATGGGCACCGGAAGCAAAAGCAGTATACGTTGTAGGTGATTTTAACGGCTGGCAAAAAAACGAGCTGCACAAAATGAACATAATTAAAAACAGCGGCATTTGGGAATTATACATCCCCCACTTAAATTCCGGCGATTTCTACAAGTATTTGATAACAACCAGAGAAGGAATAGATACATATAAGTCCGACCCCTACGCATTCTCATCTCAGACAAAACAGGACACCGCATCCATAGTTTATCCCACAAATAATTACAACTGGAATGATGACAGATGGCAAGCATATAAAAAATCAATAAACATATATGAAAAGCCTTTAAATATATATGAATTGAATCTGTCTTCATGGAAACGCAAAGATGACGGGAGCCTTCTTTCATGCAAAGAAATTGTCCAACCTCTTATTGAACATGTTAAAGAGCATAACTTTACTCATATTGAATTGATGCCTATAATGGAGCATCCATTTGACGGATCCTGGGGCTACCAGATCTCAGGATACTATGCACCTACAAAACGTCTTGGCAATCCTGAGGATTATAAATTTTTAATTGATAAATGTCATCAAAATGGAATAGGAGTCATCCTTGACTGGGTACCTGCACATTTTCCCAAGGATGCCCACGGCTTGTATATGTTTGATGGCAGCTGTCTATATGAATACAAAGATGCTTGGCTCAGAGAAAACAAAGGTTGGGGAACTCACAAATTTGATTACAGAAAACCGGAGGTTTGCTCTTTTTTAATATCTAATGCACTTTTTTGGATTGAAGAGTACCATATTGATGGTTTAAGAGTAGATGCCGTAAGCTCAATATTATATCTAAATTACGACAAAAAAGAAGGCGAATGGATTCCAAACAAATATGGGGGAAATGAAAACCTGGAAGCAATAGCTTTTTTAAAAAACCTTAATGAAACAGTTTTAAAACTTCATCCTGACACGATGATGATTGCAGAAGAATCAACCGCATGGCCTATGGTTACAAAACCTCCATACCTTGGGGGGCTCGGATTTAACTTCAAGTGGAATATGGGATGGATGAATGATATTTTAGAATATATGGAAACAGATCCGTTTTTCAGAAAATACAAACATAAAAATATTACGTTCTCCCTTCATTACGCTTTCAGCGAAAACTTCATACTTCCCTTATCTCATGACGAGGTTGTCCACGGGAAAAAATCAATACTTAATAAAATGCCCGGATCCTATGAAGAGAAATTCGCAAATGTAAGGGTTCTTCTTGGATTTATGGCTGCTCATCCTGGGAAAAAATTAAACTTTATGGGATATGAAATAGGACAATTCACTGAGTGGGATCATAACAAAGAAGTGGAATGGTTTATGAAAAATTATGAATATCACAATAAATTGAACATATATATTAAAGTCTTAAATGAATTTTATCTTGATCATTCCGAACTTTGGGAAATAGATTATTCATGGGACGGCTTTAAATGGATCTCTAATGACGATTATGAACAAAACATAATTGCATTTAAAAGAATTAATAAGAAAGGTAATGAATTGATTGCCGTAATTAACTTTTCACCGGTCGAAAGAAGTAACTACATGGTAGGAGCAGAACGTGGAACATATACAGAAATATTTAATAGTAATGCTTCAAGATTTGGAGGAACAGGAACGGGAAACAGCACTAAAATTACTTCATCCGAAGGCGGTATGCACGGCTTTGATTCACACATTTCTATAAAATTGCCGCCTTTGTCGATAATTTTCTTAAAAAAAGATGAAATATACAATATGAATAAAATGGGAGGTAGAATATATGAAATCATTTAAAAAGGAATGTGTTGTCATGCTTCTGGCAGGTGGACAGGGAAGCAGGCTTGGAGCACTTACTCGAAAAATAGCAAAACCATCTGTGCCCTTCGGGGGCAAGTATAGAATAATAGATTTTCCTTTGTCCAACTGCGTAAATTCAGGGCTTGATACTATAGGTGTACTGACACAGTATCAGCCTCTTAAGTTAAACTCCTACATCGGCGACGGAAAGTCCTGGGATCTTGATAGGATGAACGGAGGTATTCAAATACTTCCTCCTTATCAAAGAGTCGGTGATTCTGAATGGTACTCGGGAACAGCAAATGCTATTTATCAGAACATGAATTTTATAGACCAATATGATCCGGATTTTGTTCTTGTTCTCTCAGGCGATCACATATACAAAATGGACTATTCTCTAATGATAAAGTACCACAAAGAGAAAAATGCGGATTGTACAATTTCAGTTATAGATGTCCCTTTGAATGAAGCATCGCGCTTTGGCATATTAAGCTCAGACAATGACGGAAGAATCACAAACTTTGAGGAAAAACCGAAAAAACCCAAAAGCACAAAAGCTTCCATGGGAATCTACGTGTTTACATGGAATAAACTTAAGCAATACCTTGAATCAGATGATAAAAATCCAGATTCTTCAAAAGATTTCGGAAAAGATGTAATGCCTTTAATGCTTAAATCCGGCGAAAAAATGTACTCTTACGAATTTAAAGGATATTGGAAAGATGTAGGTACGATTGATTCATTATGGCAAGCCAACATGGATTTACTGGGAAATGACGGCTTCAACCTGTCTGGAGACTGGGTTATTTATTCAAGACATGCCGAAAGGCCTCCTCAATATATAAGCGGAAACTCTTCTGTTAAAAATTCAATAGTTTCAGAGGGTGCCGTAATATTTGGTTCTGTAGAAAATTCGGTGATATTTTCAGGTGTAAGAATAGGAGAAGGCACTAAAATAAAAGATTCTGTTATAATGGCCGACGTTGAAATAAAAGATAACTCAATTATAAACAATTCAATTATAGATGAAGAAGTAATTATTGGACCCAATATAAAGATCGGAGATCCAAAGGGCAAAAGCCTTGGAATTACTGTAATACCAAGAGAAAGTATCATAAACAACATGCAGGAGGTCTAGTATGGATACTTTAGGAATAATATTCTCAGATATGCAGGACTGGAACATGACAGAACTTGCTTCGCATCGTTCCGTTGCAGCCATACCTTTCGGAGGAAGGTACAGGCTTATTGATTTTCCTTTATCAAATATGGTCAATTCAGGAATGAATAAAATATGCATTATAACAAAAAGTAATTATCGATCGCTGATGGAGCATGTTGGAAGTGGAAAAGACTGGGATCTTTCAAGAAAAAAAGGGGGTATTCTGATATTTCCTCCTTACGCTGTGGGAGAAAATCACGGGTTATTTCAAGGCAGACTGGATGCTTTGAAAAGAGTATTGGATTATATATCCTCTTCAAAAGAAAAGTATGTGGTTATGTCTGACTGCGACATGATATATAATATTAACTATAAAGATGTTATACGTTACCATGAAGAAAAGAATTCAGATATAACTGCAATTTACACAACAACTCAAATTGAAAAAAACAGCTCCGTTCATAAAATAATATATGAATTTGATAAAGATGGAAGAGCTGACGATATATTGGTTTATCCCGTCACAAGCGGTACACATAATGTAGGATTAAGCACATGGGTAATGAACAAGGATTTCTTGGAATCCATAATATATGATGCTATAGCTAGAAATTACAAGGATTTCAGTTATGATGTGCTTGCAAAAAAAGTCCATTCACTGAGAATCTATGGCTATAAATATAACGGCTATTTTGCACACGTTGATTCACTCCAAAGCT
This sequence comes from Sedimentibacter sp., assembly GCA_018436705.1. Taxonomy (GTDB): domain Bacteria; phylum Bacillota; class Clostridia; order Tissierellales; family Sedimentibacteraceae; genus Sedimentibacter. The sequence continues at coordinate 24,036 of JAHDLA010000017.1, read as the reverse complement.
ATTATGATCACAGTCTTGGTTTGCTGGAAAAAGAGAACCTGCAGAGCCTGTTTTACTCTAAAACCGGCCCTATTTATACAAAAACTAAGGATTCGGCACCAACAAAATACATGCAGGGAGCAAATGTCAAAAATTCTTTGATAGCAAGTGGCTGCATTATTGAGGGAACTGTTGAAAACAGCATTATCTTCCGGGGAGTAAAAATAGGTAAAAACGCTTCGGTCAAAAACTCCATAATAATGCAGCATGGAGTAATAGGGGAAAATGCAAGTCTGGACTCCATTATAACGGATACGTACGCTCAAGTTACAAATAACAGAGTTCTGCTGGGATATGCCAACTGTCCGTTTTTTATAAAAAAATTCTCGGTTGTATAGGAGGAACTATGAGTAAGATGAAAATTCTATATGCGGCATCCGAAGCCGCCCCATTTATTGCTACAGGAGGTCTTGGAGAAGTTGCAGGTTCACTGCCTAAGGCTTTAAAGAAAAAATATGGCGATTCAATCGATATAAGAATAATTTTGCCGCTGTATCAAGGAATTTGGGACAGAAGTGGATTTGAGTTTGTTGGTAAAACAACAGTCCCCCTTGTATGGAGACAACAGTATTGCGGAGTTTTTAAAAAAGAAGTAAACAATATTACATATTACTTTATCGATAATGAATACTACTTTAAAAGAAGTGAATGCTATGGGCACTTTGATGACGGAGAAAGGTTTGCGTTTTTTTCTAAGGCTGTGCTTTTTATACTTCCCATGCTTGATTTTTTACCTGATCTGATTCATTTAAATGATTGGCAAACATCTCTTATTTCTGTTTATTTAAAAACCATTTACTCAACTTCCGCGGATTACAGGGATATACGTACGGTTTTTACTATACATAACATTGAATATCAGGGAATATATGATATGTCCATTGCAGAGGATGTGTTTGGAATTTATGGCAATGAAAAATCTATTGTTGAATTTAACGGCTCTATAAATCTGCTTAAAGGAGCTATGGAAACCTGCGATATTATAAGCACAGTAAGCGAAAGCTATTCAAAAGAAATATTTGACGATTACTACGCGCACGGACTTGCTTCTATAATAAAAAGAAACAGTTCAAAAGTCAAAGGTATACTAAATGGGATAGATACAGATTATTATAATCCGGAAACAGATACGTCGCTTTTTGAAAATTATAGTAAAGATAATGTGGAAAATAAGTATGCTAATAAAATTAATCTTCAAATTATGGCAAACCTTCCACAAGATAAAGAAATCCCTGTTATAGGAATAATTTCAAGGCTTGTCAAGCACAAGGGATTTGACCTCATAATAAATAGCATAGAAAATTTACTGAAAGAAAAGGTTCAATTTATAATCCTTGGAAAAGGTGACAGAAGATATGAACTTCGTTTCAAATCACTTCAGGAAACATACCATGACAAAATAGCTGTTAGAATTGATTTTAATCCGGATCTGGCAAAAAAATTATATGCTGGTTCAGATTTCCTTCTTATGCCATCAATAAGCGAGCCTTGTGGAATTGCCCAAATGATTGCATCCCGCTACGGTACAGTACCCATTGTAAGAGAAACCGGTGGGCTTAAAGATTCTATAAAGGACTGCAGCTTGGGGGACGGAAATGGATTTACATTCTACGATCAAACCTCTGAAGCTTTGGAAAACACCGTCAAGAGAGCGATCAGAGTTTATGAAAACAAAGATGATTTTGCAAAGCTTGTAAATACAGTTATGAATATGGATTTCAGTTGGACAAAATCTGCTGAAAAATACTATGATATGTACAAAGACTTAATGTAGGAGCTAAATAATGTTGGAAAATACGAATTCAGAACTCATAAATACCCTAATAGACGAAGAAATTTCACGCTATTGGAACATAGAACCCAAAAATGCGAATTCAAACCAGGTATACAGAGCTGTTTGTGTTGTTATTAGAGACATTCTTCTTAATAAAAGAAATAAATTTATTAATGATGCAACCAAAAAAGGAAAAAAGCAGGTTTACTACATGTGCATGGAATTTCTGCTTGGGAAATCTATGAGAAACAGCCTTCATAATTTGCATATTGAAAAAGAAGCTGAAGAAGCCCTTAAAAAGTATAACATCACCTTACAAGAGCTATATGACATTGAAAAGGACCCCGGTTTAGGTAACGGAGGGCTTGGGAGACTTGCAGCATGTTTTATGGATTCCCTTGCTACTCTGAATTATCCGGCAACGGGTTATTCTATAAAGTATGAATTCGGTCTTTTTAAGCAAAAAATTATTGACGGTTGGCAGACAGAACTTCCGGATGATTGGCTTACTACATCGGATGCCTGGCTTGTCCCTAAGACAGAAGAGCGTGTCACGGTTAAATTTGACGGAACCGTACAAGAAGTATGGACTGAAAATGGACTGAAAATTAATTACTTGTATCCTACTGAAATTGAAGCAATCCCTTATGATATGTTCATTTCCGGTTCTGACAGTGAAGGAGTCAGTCTGTTGAGATTATGGGAATCACGAAGCCTTAATTCAATTGATATGAATCTGTTTTCCCAGGGAGATTATATACGGGCGTTGTCAGAGGATTCAATGGCAGAAGCAATATCCAAGGTTTTGTATCCTTCAGATAATCACAGCGAAGGCAAAATTTTAAGACTTAAACAACAATATTTTCTTGTTTCTGCATCAGCTCAAGATATTGTCAGAAAACACTTCAGCAAATATTCGACCTTTGATAATTTCAGCGAAAAATGTGCAATTCACATTAATGATACACACCCTGCTCTCATAATACCGGAACTCATGCGTATTTTTATGGATGAATATAATTATTCATGGGAAAAATCTTGGGATATTGTAACAAATACAATTTCATACACCAACCATACAGTTCTTACGGAAGCCCTTGAAACATTTGATGTCAATATTGTAAAAGCAAAGCTTCCCAGGATCCATATGATTATTGCCGAGATAAACAAAAGATTTCTTGATGAAGCAAAGAGAAAATACAACGGAGACTGGAACAGAGCTGTTAAAATGTCAATTTTCAGCTATGACAGAATTAACATGGCCAACCTATGCATAGTGGGAAGTCATACAGTAAACGGCGTTGCAAGCCTTCATACTGAAATACTTAAGCGTACGGTTTTCAAAAATTTTTATGATTACAGTCCAAATAAATTTATGAGTATAACAAACGGAATAGCACACAGAAGATGGCTGAATCAGGCAAACCCGCAGCTTAAGAAGCTTCTTGATAACTTAATAGGCCCCGATTATTCGTTGCACGCTGAACATTTATACGACTTGAAAAAATACTACGAGGACAATTCTGTTCTAGAAAAATTAGATAATATTAAATACAGCAATAAGAAAAGACTTGCTGAATATGTAATGAAAAATGAACATATTGCGCTCAATATTGATTCAATATTTGATATTCAGGCCAAAAGGCTTCATGAATATAAGAGGCAGCTTTTAAATGCACTTCGCATTATGAGCCTTATAATAGATATAAATGAGGGCAATACTGAAGGCATAGTTCCGGAAACATTTATATTTGCTGCAAAAGCTGCACCAGGCTACTTTAGAGCAAAAGAAACAATAAAACTCATATATGCCCTCAGCGAATATATAAATAAAAACACATTTATAAAAAAATATATAGATGTTGTATTTTTAGAAAACTATTCAGTATCTCTTGCTGAACTTATCATTCCTGCCGGTGAGTTAAGTGAACAAATTTCTCTCGCAGGTAAAGAAGCAAGTGGCACAGGCAATATGAAATTCATGCTAAACGGCGCTGTTACAATAGGCACATATGACGGAGCAAATGTTGAAATAATAAATCAAGTAGGAGAAGAGAACTTTTTCTTGTTCGGAATGAGAGATTATGAAGTTGAAAATCTTTGGAAAAATGGATACTCTTCAATTATATATTATCAAAAAAATGCTAAACTTAGAAAAATAATCGATTTTCTAAACAAAGGTATTTCCGGTAAATCCTTTGAATCCATAAGCAAATATCTCATAGGCGGACCGCAGGTAGGGGATCCGTACATGTGCTTTGCCGATTATGACAGCTATATGGATGTTCATAAAAAAGCATCCCTTTTATATTTTAATGAAAAAAGAAGATGGAATCAAATGTCTTTGATGAACATTGCCTGTGCTGGTGCGTTTTCCTCTGACAGGTCAATAAAAGAATATGCAGATAAAATCTGGAATCTTAAAGCCATTAATGATTAATATTATATAAACAAAGGATGCAATTATTAGGCATCCTTTGTTTACAAGATAGGAGAAGCTATGTTTATATTTGACAGTCAATCTGAATTTTTTCGAAGCCCTCAAGGTGGAATAAAAGAAGGTACGCCTATTACACTAAAAGTGTATGTAAAGAAAAAATACGGTACTCCTATAATTAGAATAGACAAGCGAAATGATTACCAATGTAGTTTGTACAAAGAAACCACAATGAAATGGGTAGGAACAGAAAAATCTCACGATTTATATGAAGCCTTATTTGCAATAAATGATGTAGGCAACTATTTCTATTCTTTTATTTTTGACAAAGACAATTCATCTCCTAATTATGGATTGCTGATTTATAGTAAAAGCTTTACAACACCTAGCTGGATTAAAGGTGGCATCATCTACCATATTTTTGTTGACCGTTTTTATAGGAGCAATATACTCAGTAAAAGCAGTGACATAATTACAAGAAATGATTGGGGTGGAATACCTAATTACCTTCCCATAGAAGGTGAAATAAAAAATAATGACTACTTTGGAGGGAATCTGGAGGGAATAAAAACAAAACTTCCTTACCTTTCGGAACTGGGCATAACCGTAATATACCTGTCACCTGTATTTGAAGCATACTCAAACCATAAATATGATGTTGGAGATTATCTTTCCATTGATCCGATGTTCGGAAACGAACAGTCATTCAAAGAACTTGTAACAGACGCAAAGAAATATAGCATTAGCATAATTTTAGACGGAGTTTTCAGTCACACCGGTGTTGACAGTGTTTATTTTAATAAATATGGGCACTACGACTCAACAGGTGCATATCAAAGCCAGGACTCTTCCTACTTTGACTGGTACATATTCAACAATTGGAATCATGACTATGCCTGTTGGTGGGGCATAAAAACATTGCCTACAATAAATAAAGAAAGCAAAAGTTATATTGATTTCATAACTGGAGAGAACGGAGTTTTGAAATATTGGCAAAAAAGGGGCGTCAAGGGATGGAGGCTTGACGTTGCAGATGAACTGCCCAATAAATTTTTGGAGGCTCTAAGAACAGCATCAAAAAATGAAGACAGCGAAAGCTTTATAGCAGGAGAAGTATGGGAAGATGCAGCTGATAAATTTTCATATGGAAAATTAAAAGAATATTTTTGCGGAGAGCAACTTGACTCTGTTACAAACTACCCTCTTAGAAATGCAATAATTGAATATATAGAAAATAAAGACTGCGAAATGCTTAACAGAACTATGGGCTTTATAATTGAAAAATATCCTCCGCAGGCCGTCAACTGCCTGATGAATATTCTCGGCACTCATGACACAGTAAGAATTCTAACTGCCTTAGGTTGCACCGAAATTCCTGAAAGTAAACATAAAAGGGCAGACTATAAATTAAGCATTGAAGAATTAAAAAAAGGCACTGCTCTTCTTAAAATAGCAAGCCTTCTTCAATTTACACTTCCAGGAATACCGTGCATATATTACGGTGACGAGGCTGGAATTGAAGGTTTTGAAGACCCTTTCAACAGGCGATGCTTTCCCTGGGGACATGAAAATAATGAAATATTAAATCATTATAAAATGCTTTCCCACCTTAGAAAAAACAGCGTTTTTGCTGAAGGCAAATATAAATGCCTCTCACATGATAAAGGTGTATTTATATTTGAACGATGTGACAAAGATAAAAATATAGTAATTGCCACAAATCTGTCCGACAAAACAATAACTTTAAATTTTAGCACTCCTAAAAAAAATTATTTATCAAAAGCAAGCAATAACAGTTTCGATTTAGAAAGCAACAAATTTTTAATATTAATATAACTAATAAGAGGTTATTGGATAATTGCAATAATCTCTTTAAAAACGCCCGCTGATTTCAGTCACTGATTTAATCTTTTTTGCCAGTTCTGGCGTAAATTCCTCTTTTCTAGCTCTCCACATCCAGTTTCCTCCCACAGTCGATGGCGTATTTATTCTTGCTCTTGAGTCCAGAAGCAAATAATCCTGCATGGGTATTACAGCAAGATTTGCATTGCTGCACATCACTTTTTTTATTAAACCCTCAACAACATCGTTGTCAGAAAGTTTTTCGCTTAAATTCATGCTTTTTAATACCCGGGACTTAGTTTCATCATTCAGCCTCACAAGCCAGCCCTTTAATGTGTCATTGTCATGAGTTCCTGTATACGCCACAGAGTTTTCCTCGTAATTATGGGGAAGATGCGGATTGTCAGGATTGCCGTCAAAGGCAAACTGAAGCACCTTCATTCCCGGGAAATTTAATTTATTTTTTAATTCTATCACTGAATCGGTAATAACACCTAAATCTTCAGCTATTATGTTTAAACCATTTATATTACTCACCGCAAGCTCAAACATTTCTCTACCTTCTGCGGGATACCATTCACCGTTAACTGCATTTTCAGACCCTGCCTTTACTGCCCAGAACTCATCAAATCCCCTGAAATGGTCTACTCTAACAGCATCATACAATTTTGCCGACCATTTTAATCTATTTATCCACCATTCATAGGAATTTTCTTTTAAATATCCCCAGTTATAAACAGGATTTCCCCAAAGTTGACCGGTTTCCGAAAAATCATCCGGCGGAACACCTGCTTCCAAAGAAAATTTGTCATTGTCATCAATTACAAATAATTCTCTTTCAGCCCAGGCTTCAACACTGTCCTCCGAAACATATATGGGCATGTCTCCTATTATTCTAATTCCATTTTTATTAGCGTAATTCTTTAGTTTATGATACTGACGGTAAAATACGTACTGAAGAAAGCTCCAAAACCCGATTTGATTACTGAGAAGCACACTGTACTCTTCCAAGGAATTTTTATTTCTGTTAAATATGCCCCTTTCCCACTCTTTCCATGGCGTTTGATTAAATCGGTATTTTAGTGCCATAAACATCGAATAATCCAAAACCCATTTATTATTTTGACAAAACATTCGAACTTCCTTTTTATAACACTTCGAGTTTTCGTACGCCTTGTATAATACGTTATACCTTAGCTTAAACTGTTTCTCATAGTTAACATATCCATCACCAGAATCCAATGCCTCGCAATCTTTTAACAACAATACTCCATCTTCAATCAAAAGCTCCAAGTCAATATAGTATGGATTTCCTGCAAATACTGAAAACGGAGAATATGGAGAATCTCCATATGAAACAGGCCCTAAAGGCAGAAGCTGCCAGTATCTCTGTCCTGACTCACACAAAAAGTCTATATAATTGTATGCTTCTTTCCCGAATGTTCCTATTCCAAATCTGGAAGGAATAGAACTTATAGGCATAAGTATTCCCGAACCTCTGTCAAACATTGTATACTCCTCGTTTTTTAAGCATATTATACAAAAAAGAGTAAATAGTGACTATCTACTCTTTTTTCAAAATTATAAATATTTTTTCAGCACTTCTTTTTTATCTGTCTTTTCCCAAGGAAGATCTAAATCATCTCTTCCAAAATGCCCATAAGCAGCTATCTGTTTGTATATAGGTCTTCTCAAATTAAAGTATTCAATTATTGCTGCCGGTCTTAAATCAAAGTTTTCCGAAACAGCTTGCTGAATCTTTTCTTCATCAATTTTATTGGTTCCAAAAGTATCAACCATTATCGATACCGGTTTTGCAACACCTATGGCATACGCAAGCTCAACTTCACATTTCTCTGCCAGTCCGGCTGCAACAATATTCTTAGCAATATATCTTGCTGCATACGCTGCGGATCGGTCAACTTTTGTGGAGTCTTTTCCTGAAAATGCTCCTCCGCCATGTCTTGAGTAACCGCCGTAAGTATCAACTATGATTTTTCGTCCTGTTAATCCTGAGTCTCCCTGAGGTCCGCCTATTACAAATCTTCCGGTAGGGTTGATAAAATACTTAGTCTTATCATCAAGTAACTCAGCAGGGACAGTAGTTTTAATTACTTGGTCAATTAAGTCTTTTTCAATTGTTTTCCTATCAACATCCGGATTATGTTGAGTTGATATAACAATTGTATCTATTCTTACAGGTTTGTTATCTTGGTATTCAACAGTAACTTGAGTCTTACCGTCCGGTCTCAAATAATTTATCGTTTTGTTTTTTCTTACTTCAGTCAATTTTCTCGAAAGCTTGTGCGCAAGATAAATTGGCATAGGCATCATTTCTGGAGTTTCATTGCACGCAAAACCAAACATCATTCCTTGATCTCCTGCGCCAATCATATCATTTGTATCCTTATCATCTTTTTTATATTCATCAGCAGCATCAACGCCCATTGCTATATCCTGAGACTGCTCTTCAATTGATGTAAACACGGCACATGTCTTATAATCAAAACCATATTCAGCGTTGTCATAACCTATATTCTTTATAGTATCTCTAACTACCTTAGGTATATCAATATAACAGTTAGTGCTTATTTCTCCAGCTACAAGAACGAATCCTGTTTTAGTAATTGTTTCACAGGCAACTCTTCCATAAGGATCTTTTTCTAAAATTGCATCCAAAATTGCGTCTGAAATCTGATCACACATTTTATCTGGGTGACCTTCAGTAACCGATTCAGATGTAAATAACCATTTCTTCATATTATATTTCCTTTCTTTGTACTATCCATTTTTTTAATTTCAAAACTTATTTCAATTATACGCATTATTTTAAAACAATGCATTTTTTCGTTTTGCCAAAAAAAAATCTCTTCCGCAGAAGAGGTCTATATCTCTGTAACTATGCCTCATCTTTCGGAAATCCGCGGGAATTAGCACCTTGAATAATCAGGCTGCCGGGTTTCATTGGGCCTCGTCCCTCCACCGCTCTTGATAAGGATTTATTTTGCATAATCATAACATATCGATTTCTTATTGTCAATACATGTCTAGATAATTTTTGCTGTATAAAATTTATTTAATTATTTATTATGAAAGGCGGAACAAAGCATAATAACATACGTCTAATTAGTTATAAACATATCCACAATTACTAAAAATTACAACCTTATTAATAGTAATTTAATAATGGTTGTCCCTTTTTTGTGTTATAATGGGTATGAAAATTAAGCAGAAAGGAATGATTTATTTGTTTATTAGGAAAATAGCAGCTTTCTCTGCTGCTCTTGCAATTTTATTGAGTTCATACGCCTACGGCAGTCTGTATACAGTATCTGACTTGTCAGAGCAAACAAGGCTCTCAACAGGTATTACATATGAAAAAATCGAAAGATACACTTCTGCAGGCTGGATGAATATAAATGTCATAAGAACTGATTTGACAGATGAATATACAGAAATTAAACCTATAACAGCAGAAAACGGTGTAGGAACACGCACACCTTTAAGCAGTATGATTAAATCATCTGGTGCGGCCGCGGCAGTTAATGGTGACTTTTTCTACATGGGTGATCCTACATATACCTACGGACCCTTAATTAAGGACGGAAAGCTGATAACCTCTCCTCTGCCGTACAGCTATGGATATCCTACAGTTTCTAAACTTTTGGACAACGAAAACATGGATATATCCGTATGGAATCCTAAAATCACATTGTATGGTTCTGACAGCACCGTATTTGATGTTACAGCATTCAACAAAACATCTTCATTGGACTGGGCTGCAACAATTCTTACAACTGATTGGAACAAAATGTCTCCTGGATACGACGGAAAAAAAGACATCGTTGAAGTTATTGTAATTGATAATATGGTATCTGAGATTCGAAAGAATCAGGTTTCAACAGTAGTTCCCGAAGATGGTTATGTTATTGCAAGCTGTAACTCAGTAGTCATGGAACAAATGCTTAAATCCTTTATGCCGGGGCAGCCGGTTTCCTTAAATATAGAACTTGATTTCAGTCCTGAAAATGTGGACTTCGCCTTCGGTGCACTGAACTACCTCGTTAAAGATGGTATGGTCAACGAAATAAGCGACGAGGTACTGGGAGCGCACCCAAGGACAGCAATAGGCTTCAGCAAGGATAACACAGAAATGATTATGGTAACAATAGACGGTAGAAATAAAAATTACGTCGGAGTTAAACAGACAGAACTTGCGGAAATAATGTTAGGATTGGGAGCCTACAATGCTGTTAACATGGATGGCGGAGGATCTACCACCATGGGCGTTGACTTTTTAAGAAATTCAAATGTTACAGTTGTTAACATTCCATCTGACGGCAGAGAAAGAAAAATAGCCTCAGGTGTAGCCGTATTTAATAATTCACCTGACAGTGATAATGTAGGCAGCATTGAAATAACACCTTATCAAAATATGGTTTTTAATAATACCGAAGTATCATTAGATCTTAAATTTTTTAATGAATACTACACACAAATTGAAGTAAATAACAATGATGTAAAGTATAGCATTTCTCCAACTAATGCAGGTACCATAGAAAACAATATTTTCTATCCCACCAAAGCCGGAAAAGTTATTATTACGGCATTATCGGGAGATGCTGAAGGCCAGGTTGAAATAAATGTCCTTGATCAACCTGTTGCATTAAAATTTAACAATGATTCCGTAGTTCTTGGATTTGGAGATACTTACGAAATAGGAGAAATCCTCGGCATTGATGATAATGGAAATTCTGCATACATACCTGCTGAATATATTTCTTATTCTTACAGGAACAGGGTAGGTAAGGTTGAAAACGGAATTTTTACTGCCGGAGATGTAAGCAACACTGGTGCTATTACAGCAAGCTTTGGAAGCGCGCTTAAACATATACAGGTCAAAGTTGGTTACAGATACAAGACTCTTAACCGATTCGAAGAGCTTGACAACCTTGAGCTCACACTATACCCTGATAATTCATCCGGAAACATGTCTATTTCCGAAGATTTTGTCAAGGAAGGGTCAAAATCATTAAAGCTTGACTATGACTTTACCGAAATGACTGACCAAAGCATAGCATTCGTGGAATTCGGCAAAGATGGCGAAGGAATTAAACTTGAAGACAAACCTAAAGCAATTGGTATGTGGGTTTATGGAGATGGTAAAGACCATTGGCTTCGAACAAGAATTACAGACGTTTATAACAATCAGATAAAAATCACATTTGCAGATGAAGTTGACTGGACAGGTTGGAAATGGGTAGAAGCACAAATACCTGAAGGAACCGCATATCCTGTAACGCTGAAAAATGTTTATCTTGCGGAAATAAATGAAACCAGAAAAGACACAGGAACAATATACATCGATAATTTAAGAATCATGTATGAGCCTAAGGATAAGCAGCTGGGTTTGAAAGAAGAAACTGAATTTGTAGATCACATGAAGTCTGATAAAATATCCGACTACTCCGAAAAACTGGTTGTTTCACCTGATAAGAAAGAAATTCTGTCCGGACAGGGTCAAATTATATATTTTGACGGCATAATTTCCAATGCAACGATGAGCGCAAGCAACACAACTATGTGGAACAACATAAAGAGTTTTGTAAATTATGAAAACAAAGTACTTGTACTTACTATGAATGCGGATCTTGATACAATTCACGATGAGCGGGAAGTAAAGCTTTTAAAAGAAATACTTGAATCTGCTTCTGAGAATAATCAGGTATTTGTCGTTTACAAAGGAGACAAAGAAAATACGATAATAGAAAATAATATACGCTACATTTCATATGATGACAGCTTTGAACTGGGAATAACAAACAATGGATTAAAATATAAAAATTGATAATTCCCTTCATTAGTATGTTAAATCAGTATAGACTACCAAGAGGACCTTTTAACAGTAAAAATAAGATATCTTCTCAAACAAAAATAATAGCTAAAATGCCGCACATTCTGCGGCATTTTTTGTCTTGATATTTTATTATTTTGCTGTTAAAATAACGATAGTAAATTATTTGGAGGCAAAAATGAGTTTATATACAGAATGGAATGAAGCTTTAAAGAATATTAAAACACAGGAAGAATACCAAAATTTTTTCAAGGATTACATGGCTAAAGAAGCTGAATGCTACAGAAAAATACTTGAGTCTAAAAGCCCCGTAATTGAGGGAAAAGTAGTTGATTTATCAAAACATAATGATATGACCAGTATGGAATATATAGGATTTCTTGACGGTGCAAACACAAGCTTCAAGGAAAGTCTTGACTTAGATTCATTAACAGAAGAGTCGGTGCTAAAAGCAGAGCTAGATTGGGAAAAGCTTTTGTGGAATATGCATGATGCAAAAGCGGAATGGCTTTATGGAATGAATGAGTGGAGCAATATATTTGATGATGATAAAAGGAAAAAGATAAAAAAAGACTTCAACAGATCAAAGCAAGTAATTGCAGAAACTAAGATTGGAAGAAATGATCCGTGCCCGTGCGGTTCCGGAAAAAAATATAAAAAATGCTGCGGTAAATAATTTCCAATAAAAAATAAACATGTGCTTATCACGGCATATGTTTATTGTTAATGAATCAAAAAAATGTATCTTCATACCACTAGGAGTAATTCTTTTTTAAAAGCAAGTTTTAGTATAATAGGTGTATTATTGGCGTAGTGTGCAAAATTGCATATGTAACTCGCAAAAAACGGATTAAACACATTTTTCGCGAATATAATTGTTTCTATAGGCGTAAACTGTGCATAATCAATAGTTGCTCCAATGTATGAATGTTTAAGCTGATTAAAGTTTGAGTATTAGCCGATAATTGACAAACTGACCGCTCAATTCAACCTGCCAATTATCGACTGTGTCAATTAAAGTTATTGAATTGGTTTATTGTTTGTTTCAGCAGCTTCTTTCGCTGCATCTTTCATTGAAGCTTTCAACAAAGTTATACCTGTGTATGTTACTACTGCAATTACAAGCCAAGTTAACACATCCAATGGCAGTGAAGTGAATACAAATACAGCTAATAATACACCTATTACACCGCCTATAGTAATTGCTAATGATACCTTTCTGTTGTAAGCCCCTTCTTTTACAAACTTAATAGAAGCTACTGGCATTAAGAATGCGCAAGAACCCATCATAACAGGGAAAGCAACAGCCGGAGACATTCCAAGTATATAAACTAAAGCCATGCACGGAGCATAAAGTCCTATTCCTGCCGTCATTAATGCGCCAAGTATGAAGTTGCCGACTACTGCTGCAATTAATTTGGCTCCTGTAAGTCCAATTTCTGTTCCTGTTCCTAATCCTGCAATCCATCCCAGCTGCTTAGCAAACATCAAGAATGCTGTTGCAAGCAATGCAACTCCCATGATAAGCTGTATTTTCTTTTCCGGCATCTTAGAGACATATCCTGCACCAAGTACCGAACCCAGTACAGCAGCTACCAGCATTGATGTCAAAGTTATCGGTTCTACCTTAACTACAGTTATAAACGCAAATGCTTCGATTACAACCGGTACTGTACAAGAAACATTTAAAGTTCCCGGAATTACTCTATCTTTTATTTGTTTAAATGTTCTCAGCAAAGCTGTCGTGGGAGCAAAACTTCCTATTCCCAGAGTGTCAAAGAAATTTGTTATAAGCCCAATTATGCCTGACTTCAACCAGTTTGTTTCTTCCTCAAGATTATTCTTATTTGCAAAAAAGTCTTTTAAAAATACAACTAAAAATGCTAATGTAAACAGTCCTAAGACACTGAGTAATATACTTACCATAAACAATCCTCCATAATTTTTTTGGTTTTTTTAATTTTAATTAACAATAAATACTTTACTGTAGCATAAATCCATGCCTTACTGGGTCACTGTCATCTATGACGTAGTTACTGTATCCTGTAATATAAGCACTGCCTGTAATTTCCGGAACTATTGCATCCAGATCCCCTACTTTAGTTGTTTCTAGCACTCTGCCTTTGAACAACGTCCCTATTATGCTTTCATACACAAATGGTTCACCCAGCTTTAGCTCACCTTTTGCATACAATGTGGCCATTTTTGCTGATGTTCCCGTTCCGCATGGCGATCGATCCACTTGTCCGTCACCAAACACAACCACATTCTTATATGTTGCTTCTGGATTAGTCGGCTCGTCATATATTTCCACCAAGTCAACTGTGTTAATATGCGGAAGAGTAGGATGTTGTACCTTAATCTCCTTATTAACGACATCGCGAATAACCATTCCAATATTTTTCAACTTATCTGCATTAGCAGGTATAATCTCAAGACCAAGCTGCTTTGCATTTAATATTGCAAAAAAGCTTCCTCCAAATGAAATATCTAATATAATTTCTCCGATTTCAGGAACGTTTATTTTTACATCTCTCATATAGAGAAAAGCCGGTACATTAGTTATAGATACTTCTTTTACTTTACCGCATTCTACGAAAACTTTTGCTTTCACTATGCCGGCCGGAGCTTCCAAATTTATTTCCGTTACAGGCTCAACCATAGGAACCATTCCGTTTTCAACAACAACCGTCGCAGCTCCTATGGAACCATGACCGCACATATTCAGGTATCCTCCCCCATCCATAAAGATGATACCGATATCCGCTTTATCAGATGTTGGCTGTGTAATAATAGATCCGAACATATCATTATGCCCTCTCGGTTCGTGCATAATAGATGTTCTAATATAGTCCATGTGATCTTCTAAATATTTTTTCTTTTCCGGCATAGTTGCACCTTTTATTGATGGTACACCTCCTACAATTACTCTTGTAGGTTCTCCCATAGTATGAGAATCTATAGCCACTATACTTCTAGAAAATTTCATAGCATTACCTCCCTCACTTAAATTGTATTATTGTTAAAATTTTAACGTTGATTTGTATGCTAATTTTCTACTTACGCCCTCTCCGCATTTTTAGTTTTAACAATGCAACAGCTTTTTTCGCATCAATCTTACTTGCATTATTTTCTCCGACATTTTCTGTTTCTATTCCTTCTTCAGACTTATTTATGTCCACAATAGTATCCATATACTTATTTGTAACAACAAATTGCGCCTGAGTTCCTATAAATGCCATGCCTACCAAAGGAATATTACGTTTCCCTATCTCTTCAATAGTGTTGGCATAATCCACATGACTGTTTCCCCATCCGTCACAGGATATAATAGCTCCATCAACCCTCATTGCTTCCAGCCACGCAGCAGTTCTTTTACCTACAAAATTTTTATACTCATTATCTTGCGGAGTTCCCACAAGTACTACTCCTACAACATCTAAATCATCATCAGATGAAGCAATTTCCAGTAAAGGATCTCTAAAATGATGAAGTGTTGTCTCTTTAGTCGATGGTCCTATACCCATAAAAACACCTCCTTATACCATTGCTCTCAGTGCTCCGTCCCTATATTCATTAGGGCTAAGAACAATAGGGAGATTTTTCATGTCAATTATGGATTTCCCACCGGCAAATCCTGAAGGTTCATCGCTGAATAACTGGTTGTCATACATAGTTCCCTGCCCTGCTATTTGCTTGACAATAGCTACTCTCTTTTTACCAGGCCTGATTTTGTCGAAGTATTCATACTTTTCATTAAATTCTTGCGCAGGTATTTTTTTTAATATATTTCTTATTTCTTGTATAAAAGAATCGCATAGCCTGTGTCCCTCCGTTGGATACATTCTGTTTGACATTAATCCTTCTTTAAATGTTATATCAACATGAATTATATAATCGTTCTCTCCAGGAGTTCCTGCTTTTCCAAGAAATAATTTTTCTTTCAAAATACCTTCTGAGGATCCAAATTCAGCCATTTGTACACCATTTTTATCAGCGCCGGTCATCATAACATACACTCCTGTTAAAGTGTGGGTTATTCCTTCTCCTATCACTCCAAGCACTTTAGTTGATATTGGGATAATATCCATAATGCTATTGACAAATCTATTATGCTCACCTGGTTTTATAACATGAACATCAATTTTCTCCACATATTCATTATTATCAATTATCTTATTAAAGTAATTGTTCTGAATAGCAAGAGTTCTGTTATTTATTAAAAATTTATCGTTAGCTTCAACCTCTGTTATGTGATACGACTTAATAACAAGTCTTCTTATTACTATTTCCTGATTGTATTCCAATTTCATCACCCTTTTTTAACTATCTGTCTCATTTAAATGAGACAGATAGTATATTTAAGCTTAAACCTTAGCAATATATTCGTAAGGCAGTGGAACAATCTTACCTGGTGTCTGAATTTCAACCAATTGCTTAAGTGTATCTCTAACAATATTTCTTTGCATCTCAGGATTATTCGGTTCACCTGCATTAGCACCCATAGGGACTCTTGGAGATACGGCTCTCGGAGTACCATTTTGGCGCACTACCGGAGGAAGAGCTGCTATAATAATAGTTGGTATTCCAGCTTCCTCAATCGCTCTCTGCACAATCACGGCAGAGCGGTGGCAAGTACCTCAGCCTGCTGTAAGCAGCACTGCATCCACGTTCTCATCCTTCAATATTTTAGCTATCTGAGGTCCGGTTTCTTCAGTAAATTTCTGCTGATTTCCGCCGCCTCCCATAAATCCTACATGACTTTCAGCCACTTCTTTAATTAACCCTTCCTCTTTAAGCTCTCTCAACCTGTCAAGAGGAAACATACAGTTTACATCCTTATTAACATCGCCATTATCATAACCGCCGTGTGATACCATTAATTCGCTTGTAGGAGTATCTCCAGGAACTATTCTGTAAGTAAAATCTCCTGCTAAATTAAATCTTTTATCACTTTTCAAGTGTATTCCGGCAGCTGATGCCAATGCCACCTTCATATCTTTCAACTCCTTTGTAACAGGAGTAAAAACAGATGGTGGTGTAATTGGGGCAAATATTTCAGATTGTAAGCCTTTAACTATCTGACTCATTTTTTACCTCCTCAACTTCAATATGTCTATCAAAATTGCTTCTATATTTTTCATTAACTTTTGGGCTTATGACTTCTAAAAAGCTCATATTCAGCGCAACTTCCTGCCCTACTTCCAAAGGATAATCTGTTATTACCATTCTAAGCGGAACACTTATATGTCCAAGCCTTCCTTTAAAATCAACCTCCATAGAGCCGTCTGTAACTCTGGTTATAATGCCTTCGACATATATTGTCTTTTCGCCGTACTTCATTATGAGTACTTCTCTTTCCTTTTTTGGCTCATTGGAAGCGACTGTTCATTTTTTTGTCTTTCTATATTAACGTCGCATTCTTTTTCTATAAGCTCCAAATTGTTTTCCTTAACATTTGCATTCCATTTTCTTTCGGCTTCCTTAACTTCTTCTCCGGACATAACAGACTTGAGCATGCTTACCGCACGTACTGCATCTTCAGGACACAGAGTATTACAAGAAAGAACCTCATTTTCAATACCCTCCTGAGATTTGTTGTTATCCACCATGTATTTTACATATGGATTTCCTACTACCAGAGCGCCCTGAACAGCACAGAATGACATACCTACAACAGGAATTCCTCTCATACCTATCTGCTCAATATGGCTTACGAAGTCGATATGGTTGTTTCCAAAGCCTTCTGTAGTAACAACAGCTCCGTCAACATCCAGTCCTTCAACAATCATTCCAAGTCTTTCAGATACATAGAATTTTTCAGAGTTTATCTGTGGACTTCCTACAAATATTACACCGCAAAGATCAATGTCGGGATCATTCATAGCTTCAATTACAAGAGGCTCTCTCCAATAATGTCTTGAGCATTCCTTAGAAGCAGGTCCTATGCATGTGAGTGCATGAATACCCCCATCCAATACTTCAAGCGGGCTCATCATTACAGGAAGATTTCCTAAATCAACATTTGGCTTTCCACCTAAAACACCTACAGGTTCAACTGGCAGTATCAGGTTATCATGCATTGCTCCCTGACCCATTATTTCTTTTACTACAACTACTTTTTTCTTGCCAGGTCTTCTGTATTGTTCTGTTAATTCTGTGTTAACAACCAAACTCTCATCATCCAATTTCTTTAACGCATTTCTAATTTCCTGCGTAATAAAATCTGAAGCCTTGTGAGCAGCATAAGGTCCGCGTCTTTCCATGTTTGTATGTTCCTGAATTACTACCTCTGTCTTGATAAATATCTCGCCTTTATCAGGTGCTCCAGGTCTGTTCCACATAATGTTTTCTTCAAGGATTCCTTCCGAAGAACCAAATTCGCCTATCTGTACTCCGCCTTCATCCACGCCGGTAACCATTACTATTACACCGTCTAATACTCTTGTAACTCCGGTACCTACCTTAGAATCGCCTTCCTTAGTTGCAATAGGTTGAACATCCATTATAGTCTCGCTGTACAAGTTGTATTTGTCAGGAGTAATAATGTCAAATTTGATTTTTTTAACTAAGTCGCTTTCTTTAATTGCATCATCACAGATGTTTTCTCTGATAAACAATGTAGTACCTTCAATTTTAGTTTCAGGTCCTAATTCAACTTTATCAATTTTATAGTGCTTTTTAACAAGCTCTCTTATTTTCTTTTCAGGTAATTCAGCATTTACCTGAACTTCATTTAACCCTGTTTCTTGAACAGCAGCTATTCCTTCTGCTTCTGCAGCGGGTACTACTGCTCCAGCAGATGAATACCCCATCGGAATTTCTAAATTAATGTCTTTTCCCTCTCCGATGTGTATTTTTAAAACTCCTGCATTACTTGGTGCCACAGGTACAATTACCGGTTTTTCAGCAACTTCTTCAGTAACTGTCTCAGTTAATTCTGCATCCTCAGCATCATCATCTTCATTTATTTTTGCTCCTTCGACAACATCCGGAGTAATCGGTGTTAAAGAATCAATGGTTGATATTAGCTTTGCACCTAATACTTCACCTATCTTTAAACAGTTATCAGGAATGTTTAGCAACCCTGAATCTTCTAAGTCTGCAAATATAGCAGGATCTTCCAATGAATCGGCTTCAATAATCTTGCCGGCTTCTGTCCTGCAGCATACCACCGCATAATCCTTTTTGTGTTGTTCAGCAGTTTCTGGAGTAATGGACATAATAAATACCTCCTTTTTAACTTCTATTCTTTTATTTTTCTTACTAACTTATGGCCTGCTGCCCTAAGAACATGATCAGTGTGGTGATATGTTGGAACTCCTAACCTAGGAGTAACTGTCATTACAGTGTTAGTTCAGTCACCACAACTTCCTGTTAAAATAACTTCAGCACCTTTTTTTCTAAGGCTTATAACAGTCTGTGCCTGTCCGGGACAAACTCCTGGAAGCTCACATCTGTATCTGCCGTTTACTTCAGTCATCCTTTTGCATTTTTCTTCAGCAACTACCTGACCACCCATTGCATTTACAATTTCTTTAAGTCTGCTTTCCTGAGCTCCGCATTCACATGCAAGTATGCCAAATTTTCTCTTATCAGTAGGAAAAGGCATTGCCACAAGAATTCCACCAAGTATTTTTGTTACAGGAGCTTCTTCACTTCCATGCTTGCCTGTAAATGGTCCTCCCAGTACTATTTCCCCATGAGGTTCAATATATCCTCCAAGGGAATCAATAAGATTTTTTACCGGGTATCCTATTGGCACATCCAAAAATGTTTTACCATCTCCGGCATTTCTTACTCTGCCTCCAACTGTAACGTCTTTGTCTATTACAGGTTTTCTGTCTTCAACCGCAAAAGCAATATTTTTTACTGTTTCAACATTTTGTATTACTGCATTTGCTTCACTCGGCAATTGTCCGGGTTTTAATTCTATCCCCAGAAGCTCTCTGACTATAACTCTCTCATCTCCGGCCGGGTACAAATCCGGAAGAAATTTAATCTTAATATTATCTTTGCCTATTGCTTTTTCAAGCACGTCGATTGCATGCTTATGTTTAGGCTTTATAGCCACAATTCCGTGTTCTGCATCAGTAATTTCCATAATTATTTTTAACCCGCTTATAATTTTAGAAGCGAATTTTTCAATATATTGTATATTATGGCCTAAAACGGGCTCGCACTCCGCAGCATTAACAATTGCATAACCGCCGGGAATTTTGGCCTTTAATTTAACGTGTGTTGGAAATCCTGCTCCTCCGGCTCCTACAATTCCGGCTTCCTTTATTGCCTCAAGAAAATCCTTTGTGTCATCGATAGGAAGATATTCTTTCGATTGATTTTCATCTCCCGCAATAATAATTTCCGTATCATTTATTTCAGTTACTTTTCCGTTTATGCTGCTGTGAATATATGCTCCAAGTCCGTTAGGCTCGGCTATTTTTTGACCTCTTCTTACAGGATCCGATACTTTTACCATCGGAACGCAGGGTGCTCCTACATGTTGTCTCAAGAGAAATCTAAAATCCATTTTATTCACCTCCTTCTTTTGTAGTATTAGTAAAAAGCTTACCTGCCATTCATATATTGCATAATTCATGCCAATTTTCATTTGTAAATTAAAAAACAAACAAAGCAAACATTTTTCAATAGTTTGCTTTGTTTGTTATAATTTTTTTTTATACTTAATTGGTTTTTTTGTGTCAATATTTCGACACATACATGCTTTGGATTTTAGTTTTTTGTCTAATAAAGCCCATCATTTTGTTATGTTAATAACTTGTCAAAGTATCGTCAACGGTTCGACACCTTTTCCAATAAACTGACACTATTCAATATCATACTGTTTTAATTTATAATATAGAGTACTTCTTGGAATATTTAGCATTTCAGCGGCCTTCTTTTTATTATTTTCATTAAGTTTCATAACTTGAGTTATTATTTTTTTTTCGGTATTTTCAAGTATTTTTTGAAGATTGTACTGGTCAAGCTCATTAATACTTTTTTCGTTTACACTTTTTAAAATGCCTTCAGGAAGAGCCTCTATATTTATTGACTTATCATCTGACAATACCACAAGACGCTCTATTGTATTTTTCAGTTCTCTTATATTTCCTTTCCATTCATAATCCAAAAGTACCTTAAGAATTTGAGGAGAAATACTTCTTACTTCCTTATGATGCCTATCTGAAAACTCTTTAAGAAATTCATTAATAAACAGCGGTATGTCCATTGTCCTTTCTCTTAATGGCGGAAGATACAGCGTAACAACATTAAGCCTGTAATAAAGGTCTTCCCTAAACTCTCCATTATTCATCATTTTTTGCAGGTTCTGATTCGTTGCCGCTATAATTCGCGCATCAACTTTTATCGGCTTTTCCCCTCCCAGTGGATGGATTTCTCCATCCTGAAGGACTCTCAAAAGTTTTACCTGCATATCAAGCGGCATCTCGCCTATTTCATCTAAAAACAATGTCCCTTTATCTGCAAGAAAAAATTTACCCTTCTTACCTTTTGAAAGAGCTCCTGTAAAAGCTCCTCCTTCATATCCAAACAATTCACTTTCAAGCAAATTTTCCGGAACAGCTCCGCAGTTTATTGCAACAAAGTCGCCTTTACGCCCGCTTTCAGTATGTATCGCTCTGGCAAAAACTTCTTTGCCCGTACCGCTTTCACCGGTAATCAATACGTTCACGTCTGTTTTAGACAGCTGCTTAGCTAACACAATAACTTCAGTAATCTTTTTGCTTCTGCCTATTATTGATCCCATTTGGCAGCAGTCTTCTGTAAGCTTCTTATATTCTGTTTCAAGAAAGCTCACTCTTTCTTTTGCTTCTTCAAGCTTTATAGTTAGATTTGCTCTCTCTGTAATATCTGTCTCTGATGACACAGCCCCAATAATACAATTGTTTGTCATAATAGGCTTTGCCGAGATGGCTACGACAGAATTTTCTCTCGGCGAATGATAAACATTCTCTATGGCTTTTTTTCTTTCCAAGACTATATTTAACAGCGCAGTAGGAAAAAAATCTTTTAATTTCTTTCCCAGGATTTCGTCTGAGCTCACATTGTACAACTTTTCTGCACTTTTATTCCAAAGGCCTACTACACCGTACTTATCTACCACACATACGCCTTCATGCAAGTGATCTATTATTTCAATCAGTTCATTTCTCATTTCAATTATTGATTTATAGCATCCGTATTCAATAGCATGATTTTCAATAATACCTACAACTTTACCATTATTGCGTACCGCTGCGCTCTTAGCTTTTTCCTTAAGCATAAATTTCTGCGCATCCTCAACATGTAATTCAGGCGATACAGTAAGCACAGAAGAATTCATAGCAGCACTTACAGGAGTTCTCAATGATTTGTTTTCCTTTATAAGCTTATAAATCCCACTCATTGTGAGCATTCCCTGTATATTTTCCGCATCATCAGAATCAGTTTCAATCACAAAGGCTTCACCGCAGTCTTTTTCCGCAAATTCTTCTATTATATCCTCAACTATTTTATCAGGCGGAACCTTAATGATATTAGTGTCCATGATATCCATAACCTTAAATTTGACATTCATATTAAGAAACATAAATGTACCTCCTATTATTTATTCTGTCGCATCAGTGGTAAAGTGCGTAATAATCATTATTATTTAAATATTCTTTTGTTCCATTATTTACTAAAATTCTATGACCTGTCCGATTCCGCAAGCCATGGCTTTTTCATAAATCCTCCTGGATGTTACAATATCTAGAACACTGCTTCCCACAGTTTTGAATAAAGTAACTTCATCATACTTCTCTCTGGAAGGAACCTTTCCTAAAATCACTTCTCCAAGCTCTCCCGTAACAATATCCCTAGTAAACTTACCTTCTTTCATAGGTATAATAAAGTCTCCGCTCTCATTGAGAACACCGTCTCTCGTGTCAACGTATACCTTATCCGCATTAAAAAGAGTCCATTCATCTAGCTCTTGCATAACCGGCGTATACGAACCGACTCCGTTTATATGAGCACCTTTTTTAACCAGCTTTCCGTCAAACGTCGGCTGCATTGACGTTGTTACAGTAGTAATAATATCTGCACCATCTATGGCTTCTTTTGAGGATAAAACGGCTGCAATTTTAATGCTTGGTTTAAATTTGAGTTTTTCTTTCATTCTATCAGCAAATTTTTTTGCATGTTCAACATTTTTGCTATGTATCCTTACTTCCTGAATATCTCTCACGCTTAGCACAGCATCTAACTGGCTTTCAGCCTGCCCACCTGTTCCTATTAATGCAAACACCGATGAATCTTTTCTTGCCAGTATATCAGTTGCTGCACCCGAAACAGCTCCTGTTCTTATTTGTGTCAGGTATGTTCCGTCCATAATTGAATTCATCATACCTGTTTCTTCATCAAGCAAAACCATAGTAGAAGGAACTGCTGTTAGTCCGCGTTTGACATTATTGGGATAAACAGACACAATTTTTATACCAAGAGCATTAGCTTCTTGGGCATATCCCGGCATATAAAGGCTTTGACCTCCTTTACCGGCAATATCTAAATTTGTCCTAAGAGGTATCGAACTTCCTCCTTCAGAATAAATTCTCAGTGCATCCTTGCAAGCCTTAATAGCTTCCTTCATAGAAAATATTTTACAAATATCATCCTTTTTTAAAATGATAACGTTCATCATACATTCTCCGTTAAATTTTTTACTATATAATAACATTGTTTTTTTTATTATTCAATAAAATTTGTTTAAGTAATCATCATATTTATAAAAATAAGTAATGACAAAATAAAATAATTATTTAAAAGCCCCAATTAAGACAGTAAAAAATAAATACAGATAATTAAAAAATCATAGGCTTAGAGTTTTTAATTACCTGTATATTGTAAAATTTATATTTTATTAATTATTAGAACAATCCCTTAATTCGTCCGTCAACATCCACATCAATGTTTTCCGCAGCAGGAACCTTAGGAAGCCCAGGCATCTTCATTATATCTCCTGTCATTGCAACTAAAAATCCTGCTCCCGCCGATATTGTTATATCTCTGATTGTTATTTTAAATCCGGACGGTCTTCCCAATATCTTT
>JAHDLA010000024.1 GCA_018436705.1 Sedimentibacter sp. | reverse complement strand
GAATATATCGAATCCTGGTACAACCGTAAAAGGATTCATGGTGCTATAAATTATATGACTCCACAGGCTGCTCATGAAGCTGCCTGAGTGGTGTAAAAAAAGTTAAACTTTTTGTGTCTACTCTATTGACACAAGTCCATTGGGATGAATACAGAAAGTATAAAGAAAATTACAATAATAATTCTACTGATGATTATTTTCAAGATGAATATATAAAAATTAAACGCACAGAAAGAAAAAGTGGGATAACATACAACTATGGTATAATATTTCCTTACCATATATGGCAGAGTGGTGAGTATAATGAAATACAAAAGTATGCTATTTATTTTGTTGAAGACTACTCCTTTATGTTTAATAAATATGATTTATCTGTAGCAGTAGGAAGTGTTAATGTAGAGCCTAATAACATCTTTATGGTTATGCTGGGTATTCAAAGCGGAAATCTTAATAAAATAGTTAATCCTAAAGGAATAAATAATTTTGATCGCTTTTCATTTAGAATTACTGAAGATATGATAAACATGTCATTACAAAAGCTTGACAAAAGCCAGTAAAATGCAAAACATACGAAAGTAAATTTTCAATTTCAAAGACATTCTGGGGAAGGACCTTAAAATTGCTTATAAAATTCATTTAACACATTATATAAATGGTATAATTAGACAAAAGTTAATTGAATTCAAATGTCCGTCCCTGGAATAAAAGTTGATTATAACCTTTTTACAATTACGACAAACTCATTCATGCATTTATCGTGGTAGTTAAGCAATTAACCCTTGACTTATAAATAAAATAAGTATATCATTGTTTTTGTAGATTTAGAACAGGAGAAATTTTATGTCTGAGAGTGTATCTAACCAATAGATTAACTTAATATGGATTAAGCATTAAGGATGTATATCCTTTGGTTTTCGTGCTTAATTACATTATCTATGGAAGATACACATGGCAAATTACTTTAAACAATATTGTTAAAATAACTATTGTTATTTTTAATAAATATGGAATTTTGCAGCCGTGGTTTATCCGCGGCTTTTTTGTTTTCAAATAACTAAATCTACTTCAATTTTGTAGATTCCATAGATATGAGCATTTATTACAATTAAGAAAGGAATATCAAAATGAATAATATAGCTATGGAAAAATTACAATATAATGAATTGAAAGAGCATGTTAAAAGCTACTGTACGAGTAATTTAGGGAAAATTATGATAGATAAATTAACGCCTTCATCTCATATGGAAACCGTTAAAAAAAGACTGAATGAAACGACGGAAGGGAAAATGCTGCTGGAAAGCAGTGTAGTACCATTGCAGGGAATTGTGCACATAGATAATATCATTTCAAAATTAGAGAAAGGGATGATATTAAACGGTGAAGCACTCAGCAATGCTTCAAGCTTTTTAAGAGGATGCAGAAAGCTTAAGGCATATATGGATGATATGAAATTCTATGCTCCTGTTTTAGCCAGCTACTCAGAGTCAATAGAGGTGTTGGAGCATATTGAAGAAGAAATAAACACTTCAATAGTTAATGATAAAGTGAGTCCTGATGCGTCGAAGGAATTAAAAAGAATTACAAGATTAATAGAAAATCTTGAAATAAAAATAGAAAATAAATTAAACGAGTTTCTGAGATCATCAATAAATAAAAACTATATACAGGATTTCTTTATTACAAAAAGAAAAGAAAAATTTACGATACCGATTAAGTCTTCCTATAAAAATCAGGTATCAGGTACAGTGATAGAAATTTCCGGCGGAGGAGCAACGGTTTTTATAGAGCCTGCAACTGTGACTAAATTTTCTTCTGAGCTTGATCAGCTGATTGCTGAAAAGGAAAATGAGGAATATCAGATATTATCATTTTTAACTGGTTTGATTAATGATTGTATCAGAGAGCTGAAGCAAAATGCAGAGGTTGTGGGAATTTATGATATGATTTTTGCGAAATCCAAATTCAGCAGAGAAATAAACGGTATCGCACCTAATGTAAATAATTATGGATATATAAATATAATAAATGGCAGACATCCCATGCTGAAGAATAAGGTTGTACCATTGAATTTTACTATAGGAAAGGACTACAGGACATTAGTCATTACAGGTCCGAATGCAGGAGGGAAGACTGTTGTATTAAAAACAGTGGGACTATTAACCCTGGCAGTACAATCCGGATTTCATATACCATGTGAATCAGGAAGCGAATTTTATGTTTTTGAAAATATATTTGCAGATATAGGAGATGACCAGAGCATAGAAAGTGCTTTGAGTACATTTTCATCTCATGTAAAGAATATTGCCCAGATTATTCAGGACACCAACAAATCCACTCTCTTATTGTTTGACGAAATAGGAAGTGGAACAGAGCCCAACGAGGGTGCTGCACTGGCAATTTCAGTCTTGGAGGAAGTTTACCACAAAGGTGCAATTACAGTATCTACTACCCATTATGGCGAAATCAAGGATTATTCCTTAAATCATCCTGATTTTGAAAATGCAGCCATGCTATTTAACAGTGAGACCTTAGAGCCGCTGTTTAAACTCCTTATAGGTGAGTCCGGTAACAGCAATGCATTTTGGATTGCTGAAAAAATGGGAATAAACAAATCGGTAGTTCAGCGTGCCAGAGAATATATTTCCAATAAAAAATATAATTTTAATATAGTAAGTAAAAATAAAGTTATCCAAATAAAAAATGAGGAAATAAATGCAGGTGAAGAAATTATTAATTTTGATACAGGAGACAGGGTTTATCTAACAGAATACAAGGAATCAGGTATTGTTTACAAGACAAAGGATAAGTTTAATAATTTAACTGTTTTCTATAAAGGTGAATTTAAAGAAATCAATGCTAAACAATTAAAATTAGAAAATAAAGCCAGGGAATTGTATCCGGATGGGTACGATTTGAATACTTTGTTTGTTGATTATTCAGAGCTTAAATTAGAAAGAGATATAAACAGGGGTTCAAAGAAAGCATTGAAGAAAATAAATAAAGAGATAAAAACAAGAAGAAATGATGTTTAAAATTTTTCAAAGGATTGATCATGCTTAAGGAGCAAAGCTTTTAATATAATATTTCAAAGAACAAGAAAATATCCGTTCAATGGTCTTTGTTTTTATCCTAATAAAAAAGGAAAACAGACATGACAATGAGGATTTCTTTTTCAGTGTTTTTGCTAAAAAGGGAGTGTAACAAATTACGTGTAAATGGATTTTTTGACCTAATATAATTAAGTTTTAACACCAATGTATAGTTTGGTATAATACAACTATTACAAGGAGATGTTACAAATGTCAAAAAATAATAATTACGAGAAGAAAATGCTGCTTACGAAGAAATTAAACGCCTGCGTAAAGAACTTGCTGAAGCCCAAAAGGAAAATGCATTCTTAAAAAAAGCAGCGGCATTCTTTGCGAAGGAAATAGATTGGCACAGTACCAGTTCATCCAGATAAATCAAAAGGAATTTGGTGTAAGATAAAATTTCTGATGATACCTTAAAAAAAATGGTGCTATTAAAGGCCAAATTATGAACCACATAACAAAAATAGAAATTACAAAGGAAGCCGTATTGTATAGCTTATAAATATAATCCGCTAAAAATATTGGAAGTGTAAATATTGATGCAAATATCAAGCGGTATCTATATGGCAAGTAATATTTGGCATTACATTTGTTGCATTCAATAGATTTGTATCCTAACAAAATTGAAAAAAAAACTTCTTTCCACTTAAGCTTAGTTAAACAATTCTTACACCTCTGCATTATAAATAACCTCCTTTATTATTCCAGAATTATATTTATTACTGAATATTTTACATTTGTGATATATTCAGCATTTGTATATAAAAAATCCGTAGGTTATTTAACTACGAATTTTTTATATACAATAAAAATAAATTTAACAACTTTATTGTTTGATTAATGGCTTTATTGTATTTAAGCACCCACAATAAACCCCCGATTTAATTTACTCAACAGTTACGGACTTTGCCAGGTTCCTCGGCTTATCTATGTCGCATCCTTTTATCAATGCTGCGTAATAAGATAGGTACTGTGCCGGGATTATGGCTGCAAGAGGCGATAATAGCTCATTGACATCATCAATTACTATATCATCTGTTTCCTGACTTATTTTTCTCATGGATATTACCATTGTAGCAGCTCCTCTTGCCTTAACTTCCTTGATGTTACTTCTTGTGTTAAGGTTTATATTTTCCTGTGTTATTACGGCAATTACAGGTGTGCCATGCTCTATTAAAGCAATTGTTCCATGCTTAAGTTCACCTGCCGCGAAGCCTTCTGTCTGTATATATGAAATTTCTTTTAATTTCAATGAAGCCTCCAGG
>JAHDLA010000025.1 GCA_018436705.1 Sedimentibacter sp. | reverse complement strand
TTATACAAATCTACTATCTGTTGTTTAAATTCATCCGTATAACGGATACCATTTTTGGACATTGTTTAACACGCACCTTTCATTGTATTTATATTTTATCGTGTTAAACTTTTCGTGTCCACATTTATATACTAACACCACAAGTTATAATTGATACTTCTGTATTATTTTCTAAATTTTTATTAGACTTGTTGTTAAAATATATTATGCAAGCAACTATTATAAGCAATGTAATGACCATATAGTAATATTTCAATGTGTTTTTTTTCATTTAGAATTACCCCTATTTAATTTTAATATTGCGGTTACACGTATTATAATAATATTAATAAACAACATTATTATAACACTAGCGCGAGAAAAAATCCATATATTTACACTAATTCAATAACATGGTACAATGAAACAGACTGGCTATAATAAACTGGATAAACATTATAAGGCCATTTAAAATCAGCTCTAGTCAGCATAAATTATTTGGATAAGTTAGATATTGGTATTACGGAGAAACTATATTTGTTAGGTATCCACTAATGGTAATGTTCAACCTAGATTTAAAATTAACTAAGCCAATAAAACAGGAGACATAGAATAGTTATGAATAAAATATTAGTATTTATTTTTGACGGAATGACAGATTATGAAATAACATTCATTACCCACTTATTGAGTGCAGATGCTGGTAAAAAAATAATTACAATTTCGTATGAAAATAAAATAATTAAAGGCAGCTCTGGTTTTTTATATAAGCCGTTAAAATTAATAACAGATGTGAAATATGAAGATGTAGAAGGTTTGATAATTCCAGGTGGGTGGTATGGAGATACTAAACCTGAATTAATAGAACTAATAAATAATTTGAATTCAAAAGGGAAATTAATAGGTGGCATTTGTGGTACTGGAACAGTATTTTTAGCAAAGGCAGGTATCCTGAAAAATGTTAAATATACTTCGCCCGTTGTAGAATGGACACAAAAACATATTGAGGTATTTGGAGAAGAAGACCCCTTCCCAAGAGAAAATTTTGTTTGGGAAAGGGTTGTAAAAGATAAAAACATTATAACTGCTCAAGGAATAGCTTTTATCGACTTTGCAATAGAAATATGCGATTGGTTTAATTTGTTTAAAAATAAAGAAGAAAAAAATAACTTTGCTAAGCACATTAAGGGAACATTAAAGAATTAAATATTACGTGGAATGACCTTTGAATTCCAATTAACTTTTGTATGAATTTTTTAAGTCATTTTAAGCTCCGTCCCCAGAATGCCCCGTCCCCAGAATGCCCTGCTGAAGAGTGAAATTGTAAAGAGGAGAGGAAATGAACTATATATTAAAAGATACTATTAAGATGAATGGATTCACTGATATGAGAGCGATTTTTCAAGCACTTGATGGGCTTCAAAGAAACTATAATTGGTTAATAACAGATACAGAATGCTATCCAGAAGTAGAAGAGATAAGGGAAGGAGCTTTTATTACTGGAGACGAGCTGACAAAGATTGTTAATAAAGAAGATATACAATTTATATGGGCTGTATTTACTGGATTTCATAAAAATATTGAAATAGATGGTAACAATTTAGGAATTATACCTTATATACGTGATAATTATAATTTTTGGTCTAATGTAAGTATTCAGCACCCACAGGCTACGGTTGAGATTGATTGTTGTGATAGCAGTTATGTTATAATTTTAAGTAAAGGATGAGCTTGTTTCCAAAAAATTTAAGGAATATTTTAATGAAGCTATTAGCTTAGATGAGTATTTTTAACTATTGAGATGGATCGACTACAATAAACTGGACAGATATTTTAAGGTCATGTACAATCAAAATATAATAAATAAGGAGCATGACCATGCCAGAGGAGTCTTATAAAAAAATGAAAAAGAAATTAAGAGTATTAATATTATACTAGTTGGATGTAGCAATAGTAATATAAAATTATTACGGATTTTACTCAGGAAGTTGACGGTGGACCTCTTTTAAATTTATTTAGGATTATTTAGAAAACACTATATTGAGAAAGCGAGAGTATGTTATGAAAGTTATTGATTTAACACGCACAATTTCTGAAAGTATGCCGGTTTATCCGGGAACAGAAGGCCCAAATTTAAAAGTTGCAAACACTTATGAAAAAGACGGTTTTAAAGAAACTTTAATCACAATGTTTTCACATACAGGAACTCACATGGATGCACCGGTACATTTATTTTCCCACAGAACTACGTTGGACGCTTTTCCCATAGAACAATTTGTCGGCAAAGGAATAGTTATTGATTGCGGTGATTTGAGAGAAGGCCAAAGAATTACTATGAGTTACATTGATGATGTAAAAGAAAAAGCAGATCAGGCAGAATATATTTTATTTCATACAGGTTGGGATAAGTATTGGGGTACAAATTCCTATTTTGGAGAATATCCATATATAACAGAAGAAGTAGCAGAATATTTAATACGTAATAATAAAAAAGGAATTGGATTAGATGTAATAGGATTAGACCCTATCTCAGATGAGAATTTGACACTCCATCGGAAACTTTTCTCTGAAACGGATATAGTCGTTATAGAAAATCTTGCTCGCTTAGGCGATGTGGGAAATGAAATCTTCACATTCTGCGCTCTTCCGCTTAAATACGAAAATGCAGATGGAGCTCCTATTAGGGCAGTTGCTATTCTAAACGAGTAGAAGAGAGTGTCGTATATTGAATATAATTTAATGAATGTCAGCCATACCTTTTGAGGAGGGTGTGGCTTTTTAAATTGATATTTAACAATCACTACATAGAATAAATTTTACAAATTATTTACATACTATATATTGACGTATGAGCATATACTCATATACAATGTTCATAAATTTTATATTAGGAGTAAAACAATGAGCAATAAACCAAAGGTAGCATTTATATGTGTTCACAATTCATGCAGAAGTCAAATAGCAGAAGCATTGGGCAAACATCTGGCAAGTGATGTTTTTGAAAGTTATTCAGCTGGAACGGAGACTAAAGCAAAGATTAACCAAGATGCAGTTAGGTTAATGAAAAAGATTTATGATATAGATATGGAAAAAACACAGTATTCTAAGTTAATTACTGAGCTTCCCGACATTGACATAACAATAAAAATGGGATGCAATGTAGTCTGCCCGTTTCTTCCCAGCAAATATGAAGAAGACTGGGGATTGGAAGATCCTACAGGCAAAAGTGATACGGATTTTGAAATGGTTATAGCTGAAATAGATAAAAAAGTGATTGAGCTTGCAGAGAAAATTAGAAATGGAAATTTGTATTGATAAGCAGATCGAAGGTGAAAATAAGGAAATCAAGCACGTGCGGCTTGAAGATTTCTGGAGGAAATGATGGTAGATATTTTAAAGGCGTTAGCTGATGAAACAAGGTTAAGGATTTTATCACAAGTATTTAAAGGTGAAATGTGCGTGTGTGAAATTGAGCATTGTCTTGGACTTACTCAATCTAATGCATCAAGGCATTTGACGGTACTTAAAAAAGCGGGTATTTTAGATAGCTACAAAAATGCGCAGTGGACATATTACAAAATAAGTGATGAATTTATAGATGGCAATAAAGGTCTGTATGATTATCTTAAAAGAAAAATATGCACACTTTCCAGTTACGAAGATGATTGTGCAAAATTTGAATGCTGCAAGCAGCAGGATTTGTGCAATAAATAAAGAGAGGAATATTATGAGCAAAAAAAATGCATCCGGAATAGGATTTTTTCAAAAGTATTTAACAGTATGGGTTGCGTTGTGTATGGCTGTAGGTGTGCTTATAGGAAGGTTCATCCCTATAATTCCCGAATTTTTAGGCATGTTTGAATATGCCAATGTGTCGATACCAACTGCAATATTAATATGGATAATGATTTATCCAATGATGATGAAAGTAGATTTTGAGAGCATAAAAAATGTAGGTAAGAACCCAAAAGGCTTATATGTTGTATGGGTGATAAACTGGCTTGTAAAGCCGTTTACAATGTATGCAATAGTGTCATTTTTCTTATTTGCTGTTTTTAAAAATTTTATAACTCCTGAGCTTGCAACTAACTATCTCGCTGGCGCTGTATTGTTGGGGGCTGCTCCTTGTACAGCAATGGTTTTTGTGTGGAGCACATTAACAAAGGGGGACCCTGCATATACGGTGGTTCAGGTTGCCACAAATGATTTAATTATATTGGTGGCATTTATTCCAATAGTAAAATTTTTGTTGGGGGTAAGCAATGTTTTTGTTCCCTGGGATACATTGGTTTTATCGGTTGTTCTTTTCGTAGTGATACCATTGACAGCCGGTGTTTTAACCAGATTGAATATAGTTAAGAAAAAGGGATTGGAATATTTTAAAAGTGAGTTTTTGCCAAAGTTTGATGGAGTGACTACAGTCGGTTTGTTGTTAATGTTAGTATTGTTATTTTCATTCCAAGGGGAAACTATATTAAATAATCCTTTGCATATTTTACTGATTGCTGTGCCGCTTATAATACAAACACTTTTAATATTTTTTATTGCATATTTTGCCTGTAAACTGCTTAAGCTTCCTTATGATATAGCAGCACCGGCCGGTATGATTGGGGCATCAAATTTTTTTGAACTTTCTGTGGCAGTAGCGATAGCATTATTTGGAATGGATTCACCGGCTGCTCTGGCCACAACTGTAGGTGTTCTGACAGAGGTGCCTACAATGCTGTTTCTCGTATGCATTGCTAATCGATCAGCTAACTGGTTTTCGAAAGGTTGATTTAATACTTTTATAAACAACAAATATTGTTAATTTACTAATGAAAAATAATTACTCTGCTGAGGGCAGTGTAATTATTTTTTTGCCAGCTAAAGTGTATTAGATTTTGATAGCAATAATTATCTAATTGATATATAATGAGCTGAGTAATTCATTTAATTATTTTTTAGAAAGGAACAGAAGCATTTTCTGACATAAAATGAATAGGATTTTGAAATTTAAAAACCAAATGTTTTCAGGAGAAATTATTGGATATTTAATGATTTTGGCTGCCGGAACATTGTGGGGAACAATAGGGTTATTTGTGAAATTATTAAATGGTGTTGGAGCTACATCTTCATTAACTTCATTTATGAGGTTATTTATGGGGTTTTGCATTTTGATTCCCATAATGTTTTTCAAGGGAGGGACAAAGTTATTTAAAATAGACAGGAAGGGGTTGTTTCAATGTTTTTTGCTGGGAACACTGTCCCAGGCGCTGTTTAACTATTGCTATACAGTAAGCATAGGAAGCGTAGGGGTTGCTACAGCTTCCATACTTTTATATACCGCACCCGTATTTGTGTGCGTTATGTCAAAAATTTTTTTTAAAGAATTAATAGGAATACAGAAAATTTTTGCACTAGCTTTAAACATTACGGGATGTTTTCTAATGGTGACAGGTGGAAATTTGTCGAATTTAAAAATATCTGCAGCAGGAATAATCTTCGGCCTTACGGCGGCTTTTATGTACAGCCTTGTAACAATTATAGGTAAAGTTACATCTGGCAAAATTAATCCGTTTACGGTTGTATTTTACAGCTTTTTGTTTGGATGGATCGTGCTTGGAATTTTTACGTCGCCATGGAAGGATATTGCGGATGCGTGGAGCTTTAGATTTTTGATTTATTCAATTGGTTATGGTTTTATACCTACTGTCGGTTCATACTTGCTTTATATGGGCGGTTTGTGCAAGAAACTGGAGCTTTCTAAAGTCCCGGTAATTGCTTCTGTGGAGACGGTGGTCGCATCGCTTATAGGAGTTATGATATTTAAAGAAAAAATAGGGCTGGTTAATATGCTTGGAATTATTATTCTTATTATGTCCATAGCTATAATGAATCTAAATTCAAAAAAAACAAGCAGAGAAATTACACATTGCAATATAACCGAGGCTGATAAGATAAAATAATATAATAAGTATTCATGTTATGATTCTTTCGGATTTAATGATAAATAATTGCTTTAATTTTCAAATCAAGGGTATAAATATAATATATCAAATTTTATCGGAAAAAAGAAAGGAGAAAACATGAGTGATTTATTTAGTCTGAAAGGTAAAATAGCTTTGGTGACAGGCGCTTCTTCAGGTTTGGGCGTGCAATTTGCAACAGCGTTGGCAAGACAGGGTGCAGATGTTGCCGTTCTGGCAAGAAGAGTTGAAAAATTAAATAAAGTAAAGGAAGAACTGGAAAAGCTGGGAGTAAGAAGCTTTGCGGTTCAATGTGATGTGAGCGATGTTGAACAGATTAAGTCTGCAGTGACAAAGGTTAAAGAACATTTTGGTAGAATAGATATTCTTGTAAACAACGCAGGCATAGCCCTTGTTGAACCTGCAGAGTCTCAATCTGACGAAACTTGGGAAAAGATGATTAAGGTTAATCTAAACGCAGTTTATTATTTTGCAAGAGAAGTCGGAAAAATAATGGTTGAGCAAAAATACGGAAAAATAATAAATACAGGATCAATACACAGCACAGTTGCCATGACCGGCCTTCCTATTTCAGCATACGCAACTACTAAGGGCGGAGTTATGATGATGTCCAAGGCATTAGCAAATGAATGGGCTAAGTATAATATTACGGTTAATACCATTGGGCCAGCTTATTTTGAAAGTGAGATGACTGCCGGGATTGTTTCTGACAAATCATTTGCAGATGCGGTTAAGGCTTACTGCCCTATGGGAAGAATAGGTAAAAAAGGCGAGCTTGACGGAGCGGTAGTTTATTTTGCATCAGATGCATCAAGCTATACAACTGGTCAATATCTTGCAGTAGACGGCGGGTGGACGTCGATCTAACAATTGAAATTTAAGGTGATTATTAAGCCTGCTCTTTTTAAAGGGCAGGCTTTTGATATGCCTAAAAGTATATGCTATCAGTTTTGAATTTCAAATTAATTTAATATTAGAAATTGATTTTGTGATTAAAATAATATAAAATTGAAAGTAAATATATGAATGAAAAATTAAAGAGGTAGTGAATGAAACACATAGTAGAAAATATGAAGCCGACTGACTGGAACCAGGTTAAAAATATTTACATAGAAGGAATTAGGACAGGCATTGCAACATTCCAGACTGTGGCACCCAGCTGGGAGGAATGGGATAAATCTCATATAAGTACCTGCAGACTTGTTGCACGCTCGTTAAACAATGATATTTCCGGATGGGCAGCGCTAAGCCCCACATCAAGCAGAGAATGCTACAAGGGAGTTGTGGAAGTAAGCATTTATGTAAGCGAAAAATTTAAGGGGCAGGGTGTTGGAAAATCTTTGATGACAGAATTAATTAAAGAATCCGAAGCGAATGGTTTTTGGACCTTGTATTGTGCAATCATAAAAGAAAATGCTGCAAGTATAGCTTTGCATAAGAAGTGTGGTTTCAGAGAAATAGGGATAAGAGAAAAAATAGCAAAAATGAATAACGGCACTTGGCATGATGTAATGCTGATGGAGCGTAGAAGTTCAGTTGTAGGTGTAAATCAATAAAGAAATTGTGATTTTAAATTACGAGCGTTTTAATAAGTATAAAAAATTCTATTTTAATGTAAAGTATGCTTGACAAAAACAAAATCATGTGCTATTATTAACGTAAAGTTAACTTTACAACATGCATAAGCATGTTATATTTTTAAACTGTACGTAAAGCGCACTTTACATGGAGGTAATAAATGAAAAATCGCTTGGAGAAAATACGAAATGAGCGCGGAATAAACCAGGAAGATCTGGCGAAAGCATTGTCTGTATCACGCCAGACAATAAGCTCATTGGAGAATGGACGTTACAATCCTTCAATTTTGCTTGCTTTTAAAATAGCAAAATACTTTTCAATGGCAATTGAAGATATTTTTATTTATGAGGAGGACATAAAATGAATAAAATAAGGAAAAGAATAATTGAATATATCTTGATTGGAAGCGTCGGTGTAATTTTGTTTGTTATTGCAGCAATACTTGGATTTGAAGATTCAGCCTGGATTGGGATGGGTGCAGGATTAGCAGCAGTGTCTGCAATTAGGCTTGTTCAATTGTACCGCTATAAAAACAATGAAGATTATGCCG
The DNA here is from genome assembly GCA_018436705.1 of Sedimentibacter sp. Lineage (GTDB taxonomy): Bacteria > Bacillota > Clostridia > Tissierellales > Sedimentibacteraceae > Sedimentibacter. Next base: position 38,390 of record JAHDLA010000025.1, on the reverse strand, counting down.
AAAAGATAAATATAGAAAACAGTGATGAAAGGAACAGATTTTTAGCCGAAAAAGCTAGAGGCATGACGTTTGTTTATTCTATTATAATTGGAGCAATTGCTGTTGTGGCTTTCAGATTGTTGGGGCATGCTGAAGCAAGTACATTTATAGGTTTTTTTATTTGTATTCAGCTGGTTATATACTGGTTAAGCTATATATGGCTTAAGAAAAAATATTGATTATTTAGTGTATTGGAGTTAGCTATAAATTGAAGCAGCGTAAGAAAATTTGAGGTGTCTATAATAATTAAATAAATTGTAGGTGAAGAAAATCATGAATCAGCATGATTTTCTTCTTTTGCATTTTTAGATAATTATAGTAGTGCAAACATTTGCATCTTGTGATAAAATATAAAATACATAATACTGAGCTGAATAATATGATATTTTGAGGTGATGTTATGTTAGCTGGAATGAAGGAAAGATGGATGGGATACATGAATAATGAAATAAATTCAAAAGATATAAGAGCAGATATATTTGAATCATGGGAAAGATGCAGGAAAATGAAAGTAAATCATCTTGCAGGATATGGGAAAAGAGCAGGCGAATCCCAGCTTAAAGAAAGCGTATTAAAAAGACAGGAGCTTATTAAGCTTTCCAGGCCCATAATGGAAAATGTGTTTGAAATGGTTAAAAACACTAGCTACAGTGTTGTACTTACAGATGAAAATGGAATAATTATTGACTTAATCATTAACAAAGACATTATGGACTTTCATAGCAGTTTAAACTTTGTCAAAGGTTCCTTGTGGGATGAAAAAAGTGTCGGTACCAATGCAATAGGAACTTGCCTTGCGATAAATAAGCCTATTCAGGTAATCGGTGCAGAGCATTATTGCGAATATCATCATAAATGGACATGCTCGGCGGCTCCGATACATAACAGCAAGGGAGAAATAATAGGCTCATTTGATATATCGGGACGTGCGGAGGATGTGCAGACACATACGTTTGGCATAGCTGCATCAAGTGCAGACTGCATAGAGAAACAGCTTGTAATTTCAGAATCATACAACCTCGTGGATACAACCTTCGATTCCATACTTGATGGAATTATGGTGATTGACAGCAACATGAAAATAGTAAAAATAAATAATAAAATACCTAAGCTTTTTCATATGGATGAAAAGGATATTTTTAACATTAATATAAATAAAATACTCAATGGTGCAGAGATTGAAAAAGATATTTTTGAAAGGAAGAATAAGCTGAGCTTTTCTGATTTAACTATTTCAATAGATAATAAAAAGATAGAATGCTCACTGAGTATTTCGCCTTTAACAGAAGGAAAAGTAGTTACAGGTGCGGTTATCCTTATGAGAGAAGCTAAGCAGGTTATAAAGGAAGTAAGTAAACTGGCAGGATTTAAAGCTAACTTTACTTTCGACAATATTATAACAGTAAATGGTAAAATGAATGAAATAATTAATACTGCAAAGAAAATTTCCAAGACAAATTGCTCTGTTTTAATAGAGGGAGAAAGCGGTGTAGGAAAGGAGTTATATGCTCAATCCATACACAACGAGAGTTACAGGAGAAAAGGCCCGTTTGTAGCAATAAATTGCTCAGCAATTCCGAAAGAATTATTTGAAAGCGAGCTGTTCGGCTACGAAAGCGGTTCGTTTACGGGAGCGATGAAAGGCGGAAGACCGGGAAAATTTGAGCTGGCAAGAGGAGGCACAATTTTTCTGGATGAAATTGGTGAAATACCGCAGGAGGTTCAGCCAAAATTGCTAAGAGTGCTGGATAACAATAAAATAGTGAGAATAGGCGGAACCTATGAAAGAGAGCTTGATGTGAGGGTTATTTCTGCTACAAACAGAAACTTGTTTGATGAAGTAGCAAAAGGTTCCTTCAGGCAGGATTTATATTTTAGGCTGAATGTTATAAATTTAAGAATACCTCCTTTAAGGAAAAGGAAAGAAGATATTTTAGAACTGGCTGGATATTTTCTGAAAAGCCTTAATTATGAGAATAGAGATGTTAATAACAAAAAAACATTCAGCAAAGGATTTGAAAATAAACTGGCGGAGTATGAATGGGCCGGAAATGTAAGAGAGTTGAAAAATATAATTCAAAGGGCTTATTACATGGCTGAAGGCGAAATAATAAAAAATGTCTCACTTCCTTTAAATAAAGCTACCAAGTCTGTCAGAGAGACAGCGACTTTGAATCTCAAGGACATCGAAAGGGACAGCATAGTGCAGGCATTGTCATTTAATAACAGAAATGTTCTGAAGGCGGCAAAGGATTTAAATATCAGCAAGGCTACAATATACAGGAAAATAAAAGCGTATTCTATTGATTTAGATGATATTGAAAGATTGGCGCAGTAAATGTTTTTAAGTCTCAAAATGAAACTCATTTTGAGACTTCTTTTTCTTTATACAGGCTATTTTGCTTATAAGTATCAATTTGAGAAAAAAGTCTCAAATTGATACTTATTTTGTTTTAGAAATTAATTTCTAAAAAGCGTTAATTTTAATAAACGCTTAAATTTCAACAATATTTAATTAAATTGATTTTTGGCATGTTAATTGCTTTATATGTATTCTAATGGGAGGTGATAGCGACGAGCAGATTTATAATTGAATTTGGCATGGGAATGGATTTTCACGGACAGGATGTAACAAAAGCTGCTTTCAAGGCGGCAAGAGATGCCATATCTAAAAGCTGCCTGATCGGACTGAGAGAGGTTTGCGGATTTTCTCATGATGATATTAATAAAAAAGTATTCATTGATGTTACGGTTGCAGTAACAAGACCGGAGGAAGTAAAAACTGAAGAGGTTTCAAAGTGCTTTCCTATAGGCAGCGTAACAGTAAGGGCGGTAAAAGGAGGCTTAAAAACAGAAGGGTTTTTTTTCGAAGAATTTGGAGACAAAGATGATTCTATTGAAGTCGCCGTAGCAAGTGTAAAGGTTGAAATTAAAAATTGATGGGAGGTAGTATTTTGAAAATTACGAACGAGCAAGTAAAAAACATGTATGAAACAATGTTAAAAATCCGTAAGTTTGAAACAAGAGCAAAGGATTTGTTTGCCGAAGGAAAGGTAGGTGGATTTGTTCATCTGTACATAGGTGAAGAAGCTGTGGCAACAGGAGCCTGTGCCAATCTGAAGGATAATGACTATATAACCAGCACTCATAGAGGGCATGGTCACATAATTGCCAAAGGCGGAGATTTAAAACACATGATGGCAGAGCTGTATCAAAAGGAAACAGGTTATTGCAAGGGTAAGGGCGGCTCAATGCATATAGCTGATGCAACTAAGGGTATACTCGGAGCTAACGGCATTGTAGGGGCCGGTCATAATATTGCAGCTGGAGCAGGACTCGCAATTCAATATAAAAAAACTGATCAGGTTTGCGTGTGCTTCTTTGGAGATGCATCGACAAATCAAAGTACGTTCCATGAGGCTTTAAATTTAGCCAGTGTTTGGAAACTTCCGGTAATATTCGTTTGCGAAAATAACGGATACGGTATCTCGGTGAGCCAAGCAAGGCATCAGGCAATAACCGATGTTTCGGTGAGAGCGTCGGCGTACAACATGCCAGGAGTAACAGTTGACGGTAATGATGTGTTTGCGGTTCATGAAGCTGTAGGTGAAGCTGTATCAAGAGCCAGAAAGGGACAAGGACCTACTCTCATTGAATGCAAAACATATAGATGGCGAGGGCATTTTGAAGGGGATCCTACAGTTTACAGACCTGAGGGTGAATTAGATATATGGATTAAGAAGGATCCAATTCCGAAAATTGAAAAATATATGGTAGAAAACAGCATTATGACGAAAGAGGAAATTGACAAAAAAAATGAAGATGTAGATAAAATGATTAATGAAGCAGAAAAATTTGCGGATGAAAGCAGTATGCCGTCACTAAAATCGGCGCTAGAGGATGTATATACTGATATAGTTGAGGAGGGTAGAGTAAGATGAGAAAAATGACTTATGCTGAGGGTATAAGAGAAGGTATGAGCGTTAGGATGAGAGAAAATCCCGATGTATTCCTTTTTGGAGAAGATGTTGGAAAGTTCGGAGGATGTTTTGGCGTTTCAGCAGGAATGTTTGACGAATTCGGAGAAATGAGAGTCAGAGATACTCCTATATCAGAAGGTGCGATAATAGGAGCGGCCGTGGGATCGGCTTCATGTGGTCTGAGGCCTATAGCAGAATTAATGTTTGTAGATTTCGTCACTGTCGGAATGGACCAATTAGTAAATCAGGCAGCTAAAATGAGGTACATGTTTGGAGGAAAAATTACGCTTCCAATGGTGGTGCGACTTCCGGGCGGCGGCGGTGCAAGCGCTGCGGCTCAGCATTCACAGTCTCTTGAAGCATGGCTTGCCCATGTGCCTGGATTAAAAGTTGTATATCCGTCAAATGCTCAGGATGCATACGGCTTGATGCTAACGGCAATAGACGACGATAATCCCGTAATCTTTTTAGAAAATAAAATACTATACTCCGTAAAAAGCGACGTTGAGGAAGAAGTAAAGCCCATACCTTTTGGAAAGGCAGCAGTTAAAAGGGAAGGAAAAGATTTAACGATTATAAGCTACGGAAGACAGGTGCTGGATTCTTTGAAGGCGGCAGATACACTGGCAAAAGAGGGGATTGATGCGGAAGTGATTGATATAAGGAGTTTGTTCCCGCTGGACAAAGAAGCAATTTTTAAATCCATTGAAAAAACGCATAAAGTTTTAATTGTGAGCGAGGAAGCTAAACGGGGAGCATTCACCGGAGAAATTGCATCCTTAATTGCTGAAGAATATTTTTATGAATTAGATGCTCCTATAAAAAGAATAGGATCTTTGAACACACCGGTACCATTTGCCACAAATTTGGAAAGTTATGTCCTGCCTAATGATCAAGATATTGTTTTGACAGCTAAATCTTTGCTTTAGCAAAATCGTGTGACTTTAAAAATCTTTTAAAGTCACACTGCTGCCTTGTAACAGTATTAAACGGCGCACTATGCCGTGAATGATAGTAAAGGAGGCAACAGGCGTGATTTCAATCGGAATAATAGCAAATCCCGCTTCGGGAAAGGATATAAGAAGGCTTGTCTCTCATGCTACAGTAATTGACAACAATGAAAAAATAAATATAGTGGAAAGAGTTGTATTGGGTGCTCAGGCGCTTGGTGTGGAAAAAGTCTATATGATGCCGGACTCTTACAATATGGGATACAGAGTTGAAGATAAGCTGAATATATGCAGCGAATTAGAATGTGAAATAAATGTAATAAATATGATGCGCTATGACGGAATAGAAGATACTCTGAAAGCAGCAGAGTACATGGAAAATGCAAATGTGGGGTGTATTGTCACTTTAGGTGGAGACGGCACAAATCGCGCAGTTGCAAAGGTAATAAAAAATACGCCTGTTATAACAATATCTACAGGAACCAATAATGCTTATCCGGCCATGATGGAGGGGACTGTTGCAGGAATGGCTGCTGCTGCAGTCGCTTCCGACCGTTTCAATAAAAGCTTGTTTGTAAGAAAGGATAAGCGGATAGAAATTTATAAAGATAATGCTTTGAAAGACATTGCTCTTATTGATGCAGTTATATCTAAAGATATATTTGTAGGATCAAAGGCTATATGGGATATGGAGAATATTGAAAAAATATTTGTATCCCGATGCCACCCTGCATCTATAGGGTTTTCTTCCATAGCAGGATGTAAAAAAATAATTTTTCCCGATGATGATTTTGGTGCCTGCATTGATATTAATGTAGATAACGGAAAGGTTTCTGCTGCAGTAGCTGCCGGAGTTGTAGTTCCTATTTCAATTTCAGAGCCGACCATATTAGATATAGACGAAGAGTATGAATATACAACGCGCTGCAGAGGTACTATAGCGCTGGACGGGGAAAGAGAAATACAGTTTTCGGAAAATCAAAAGTATGTGTTTAAGATTACCAGAAACGGTCCATATCATGTAAATGTAAAAAAAGCTTTAGAAACGGCTCAGTTGAATGGCTTTTTCAGCATATAGCATATACAATGCAGTTCATTTTAAAGTTCAAATCAGGAGGAAAATATGGCGAATTTTATAGTAATGCCCAAAATGGGACTGACCATGACGGAAGGTGTCATTTTAAACTGGAGAAAGCAAGAGGGGGATATGATTAAAAAGGGGGACATCATTTTTGATGTTGAAACAGATAAATTAACAAATGAATATGATTCTAAAGCGGAAGGCGTATTAAGGAAAATATTGGTTGAGGAAGGTACGGTTCCGGTTTTGGCTCCTGTTGCAATAGTAGGTGATAAGGATGAGGATATAGCGGATTTACTTAAGCAGGCGGGTGGATCCGCTGAGCCTTCACTTGAAACGGAACAGCCAGAAGGTGTGCCATCTGAGATTTCTTCAGGTTCACTTGCTTCTAATAAAGGTGGAAGAGTCAAAGCATCTCCGAGAGCAAAAAAAATTGCCAGGGAATTAGGTGTGGACATTTCATTAGTGAAATCTACCGGACCTGACGGTTCTGTTACAGAAAATGATGTTAAAAGCTATGCAGATAAATTAAAAAATGATTCTAAAAAAGCATCTCCAACAGCTGTTGTTGTGGCATCACAGCTTGGCGTCGATACAAATGAAATAGAAAAAGATACAAGAATAATGAAAGATGACGTTATAAAATACAAGATCAGCAAGGAATTGACTAAGTATGCAGCTCCTCAGGAGTTCAGAAAACCAATGAGCAGCATGAGAAAGGTTATTGCCAAAAGAATGCTGGAAAGCAAGCAGGTATCACCGACAGTTACATATAATCTAAAGGTTGATACTACTGCTATGAAAAAGCTGAGAGAAGATATGAAGGATGAAATGAAGATTTCATATAATGACATACTTGTGAAAGTGTTGTCTAAAGTATTGCTTGAGTTCCCTGTTTTAAACAGCTCGGTGGACGGAAATGAAGTAGTTACGAGGAATTATGTTAATATGGGTGTAGCTGTGGCTTTGCCTGAAGGCTTGCTTGTGCCTGTAGTAAAATATGCCAATGTAAAAGGACTTAAAGAGATTTCGGAAGAGGTTAAGGCCCTTGCATCTAAAGCAAAAAGTAATGAGTTGACATCTGATGATCTTACGGGAGGAACATTCACTATCAGCAATATAGGCATGTACGGAATGGAATCATTCACACCTATAGTCAACCAGCCGGAGGTTGCAATACTGGGAGTTAATGCTATTAACGAAGAGGTGAAGGTGGTTAATGGTGAAATAACAATAAAACCCATGATGAATTTAAGTCTGACAGCTGATCACAGAGTTGTTGATGGTGCGGAAGCGGCTAGGTTTATGGCCAGACTGAAGGAATATATAGAGAAGCCGGGACTTCTTTTATTATAGGAGGTATGACAGTGAAGATAGCAATATTAGGGGGAGGGCCGGCAGGTTATGTAGCTGCTGTGAGAGCCGCCCAGCTTGGGGCAGAGGTAGTGCTTATAGAAAAGAACAAGGTAGGAGGAACCTGTCTAAACAGAGGGTGCATTCCTACTAAGGTTTTGCTTCATACGGCAGTTGAAATAGAAAAAGCTAACAATGATTTTAAGGAAATGGGAATTGAAATTGCAGAAGCCAAAGTGAACTGGAAACAGCTGCAAAAAAGAAAAGATAAAATAATAAGCAGGTTAGTAGGTGGAGTAGAAGGCCTGTTAAAGAGCAATAAAATTATAAAAATAGCTGGTGAAGGAAGGTTTAAGAGCACAAGAGAAATTATTGTAAAAAATGGATCGGAGGAAGCAATTGTTGGTTTTGATTATGCAGTGATTGCAACAGGTTCAAAGCCTGCGCTTATTCCGCTGCCGGGTATAAATTTGCCGGGAGTAATAACAAGCAATGAGGTGCTTTCCTTGAATGCTGTTCCAAAAAGCATGGCTATAATAGGCGGAGGAGTTATCGGTACAGAAATAGCCGGCGTTTATTCAGCATTAGGCTGCAAAGTATCAATAATTGAGATGCTTCCGGATATAGTAGAAGCAATGGATAAGGACATTGTAAAGCCTCTAAAGGAAAAACTTATAAGCAGCGGTGTGGACATCTTCCTGAATACAAGGGTAGCATCTATTACAGAGTCACAGGATGGACTTATGCTGAATGCAGAATCATCTAATGGTAGCATATCTGTTACTGCTGAAAAAGTGCTTTTATCAATAGGAAGAACACCGGTTACAGATAATCTTTCTTTAGACAGTATAGGAATTAAAACAGACAGAGGAAAAATATCGGTAAATAAAAATATGCAGACAAGCATAGAAAACATATACGCTGTAGGAGACTGTACAGGAGGAGTAATGCTTGCTCATGTGGCATCGGCTGAAGGAACAATGGCTGTTGAAGCTATAATGAACAAAAAACCTCAAATTGATTTTAAAACAACTCCTTATTGTGTCTATACAAGACCAGAACTGGCCGGAGTCGGACTGACAGAAGAACAGGCGGTTAAAAATGGATATGATGTAAGAGTAGGCGCAGTTCCCATGTATATCAATGGCAAATCGATGATAGAGGGGGAAACAGAAGGACTTGCAAAATATATTTCCGATGCAGATACAGGTGAAATTTTAGGCCTTCACATTGCAGGACCGAGGGCAACTGATTTAATTGTTGAAGGAGCACTTGCCATAAGGCTTGAAGCTACAGTGGACGAAATTACTTCGACAATACATGCCCATCCAACTGTGGGGGAAATTCTTCATGAAGCAGCTCATGCAGTGCATGGAAATGCTATCCACATTCCGAAGAAGAGATAAAGTAATTATGATAAGAAAAAGCGGGAACCAGACATTAGGCGAATGTCGTTAGGGAACATCAGAACAAACAAAAAACTTAACGGGAGACGGTTAAACGGGCAAGGGGTTTAAGCAAATTTCAAGAAAAGGGACACTGTCTTTGAACGGTGTCCCTTTTTCGTGTTCAATTCCGGGCAGCCGTCCACCGAAAAACAGAACCTTTACCGCCGCAGTAACCATTTCCTACGCTACTTTCATAAACCGCATCATTAAAGGCACCATGATAAATTCCATCATCATACGGGAGATTTCAGCGCATTCCAGAGATTCAACGGAATGTTGCGTATTTTCATAGAATCTGGGGTATAGGAAAAGCAGCCACATTACGTGACGGTTTGGGACAAATTAGTTTACTTTGATAGATAAGTGAGGTATAATTAACTTCAAAATTATTCAAGTCAGGTTATTTATAGCCTAATCAGTTGAGAAAAGTAACAGTAAACTCTTGTTGAATTTTAATTGCGGTAGCTATTGGCAAGTATCTTATTTTTTTATATGTGCAACTTATATCAGGTAATTATCTGCGAGGACTGATATACTGGGGGAAAGGAGTGAAGCAAATGTCTGCACAAACAATAGAGTCAATGGCCAAGTGGGTCGAAAATAATATAACGGAGAATCCAAGCCTGCGAGATATGTCATCTTATGTTGGTTATTCGCCGTATTACTGCTCTGCAAAGTTTCACGAGCACATGGGAATGACATATAAACAGTTTCTTGCCCAATGCAGATTAAAAGCTGCTGCATATGACCTTTGCATGTCTAATGACAAAATTACCGATATTGCTTTCCGTTACGGGTACTCTTCATCGGAAGCGTTTTCTAGAGCACTTTCTCAAGCATTTCAATGTTCACCGCGGCAATATCGGAAAACTTGCGTTGCCGCTCTTGGCAGACTCAGTCCATAAGCGTGTTGCTCTCTCCAAATTGGTTAATGCAAGGAGATAAAATGTCTGATAAATTTGGAAGAAACGATCTCTGCTGGTGTGGCAGCGGACGGAAATATAAGAAATGCCATTTCTTTATCGATGAACAAATAGAAATCTATCGCTTAAGAGGATATGAAGTACCTCATCGAAAACTGTTAAAAACAAAACAGCAGATTGAAGGGATTCGAGAAAGCGGCAAAAGAAACATCGCTTTACTTAATTTTATTGAAAATTATGTTGTTGATGGGGTAAGCACAGAAGAAATTGATCAGCTCATTTTCGAAAAGACCAAAGAGCTCGGCGGTATTCCGGCAGACCTTCATTATGAAGGATACCCTAAGAGCTCGTGCATCTCTATTAATGATGTTGTATGTCATGGTATTCCATCTGAGCGTGTATTTTTGCAAGACGGTGACATCGTTAATATTGATGTGTCAACAATTTACAAGGGCTTTTTTTCTGATTCTTCACGCATGTTTTGTGTCGGGTCCGTTTCCGCTGAGAAACAAAAACTGGTTAATATTGCGAAAGAATGTGTGGAGCTGGGTATTGAGCAGGTAAAACCGTGGACGTTTCTCGGTGATATTGGGCAAGCAGTTAATGATCATGCAAAGAACAACGGGTATTCTGTTGTGAAAGAAATCGGAGGCCACGGTATTGGTGTGCAATTTCACGAAGATCCCTGGGTGGGCTATGTGACAAAGCGAGGAACAGGAATGCTCTTAGTTCCGGGACTTGTTTTTACTGTAGAACCGATGATAAATATGGGGAAAGCCAACATAGTAGCAGATACAAGCGATAATTGGGCCATTTACACTGTTGATGGGAAGCCTTCTGCACAATGGGAAAAAACAGTATTGGTAACCGAAACGGGTCATGAGGTATTAGCATACTAACGAACAGTCACCAATAGTCAAAATTTTTTATTATGAGTACGATGGGAAACTGGGAATAATTATTCTTGGCCTCCCATTTTCATATATTTCACAGTATTCAATCATTCAAAAACTTACAATTTCTAAAAGATAGATAACAACTGTTTTTGATGAACCGGAGGAACAAGTAAGTATTGCCAAAACACATAATTGCTAATATTGACCGTCGGTTCCGGTATCACTGCTATTCTTTAGAAAGCATAAGTGAGGAACTTATATATTAAAAGCGGTTTTTACATGTCCAGGAGGACTTCCACTGCTGGACTGCTGATTGAGGATTTCTAGTGCAATCTGTCGTACACTACGCAGCTTGACCTTAAATCAAAAAATCTTCACTAACAACATTACCTTTTTATGATTTTCTCTTTTTTTATTTAGAAAAGCCACTAAATAGTATGACATTTACAATATGTATGGTATAATATAAATTAGATCATATGAATACTCTAAAAATAAAATATCTTATTAAGGAGAGTGTCATGCAATATTCAATTGAAGACGCAGTTCAAGATTTGAATGAAGAATTGCGGTATTTAAAGCTTTTATCAAAGCAATTTCCAACTATTGCTTCTTGCTGTACGGAAATAATTAATTTGCAGGCAATATTAAATCTTCCTAAAGGGACCGAACATTTTTTATCAGACATACATGGTGAGTATGAATCGTTTAATCATGTATTAAAAAACGGGTCTGGCAATATTAAACGAAAAATTACAGAGGTTTTTGGTGAAATAATGAGTGAAAAGGATATAAAAAGTCTGGCTACACTTATATATTACCCTGAACAGAAGCTTGAAATTATACGCAAGCATGAAGAAAACATAGAGGAATGGTATAAACTTACTATTTACAGGCTTATAGTCGTAAGCAGAAAAGCTGCCTTCAAGTACACAAGAATGAAGGTAAGGAAGGCTTTACCAAAGGAGTTTGCATATATAATCGAGGAACTCATGCATAAGGGCCCCGAAGAATATGACAAGGAAGAATACTACTGTGAAATAATAAACTCCATAATAAAAGTAGGAAGAGCCGATGAATTTATTGTTGCTATGTCTAAGCTGATTCAAAGGCTGGTTATTGACAGACTACATATTGTAGGCGATATTTTTGACAGAGGTCCGGGTGCGGAAAAGGTTATGGATACACTACTGAACTATCATGCTGTGGATATTCAGTGGGGAAATCATGATGCGCTGTGGATGGGCGCTGCTGCAGGTCATGAGGCATGTATAGCGACGGTTTTGAGAATATGCACCAGGTATGCGAATCTTGATACTGTAGAAGATGGATACGGAATTAATCTATTACCTCTTGCTACATTTGCACTTGAATTTTATGGAGATGATGACTGCGTACAATTTAAACCTAAAGTGGAAGGAAATACTGATTTTAAGGATAATCAGCTTAAACTTATAGCAAAAATGCATAAAGCTATTTCAATTATACAGTTTAAGCTTGAAGGCGAAGTAATAAAGAGACGGCCGCATTTTGGCATGGAAGACAGGCTGCTGCTTAATAAAATAAATTTTGAGGACGGAACGATTGATTTGTATGGAAGCACATATAAATTAAATGACATTAATTTCCCAACGGTAGATCCAAAAAATCCATATATCCTAACAAAAGAAGAAAGAGAAATAATTGATAAATTAAAATCATCATTTTTAAATAGTGAAAAACTTCAAAAACATATAAGATTTCTGCTGGCTAATGGAAGCATGTACCTGAAGGTTAATTCAAATCTTCTATATCATGGGTGCATTCCTGTGAATGAAGACGGAACATTTAAAAAGGTAAGAATAGGATCGTCGGGTAAAGAATACAGCGGCAAAGCTTTTTTTGACAGACTTGAAATCTTAGTCAGAGAGGGATATTTTCATAAGAACAATCTCGAAGGAAAACTTTACGGAATGGATATGACATGGTATCTTTGGACCGGCCCTGATTCACCACTGTTCGGCAAGGATAAGATGACAACATTTGAAAGATATTTTATTGATGATGTTAAAACTCATAAGGAAAAGAAAAATGCATATTTTAAGCTTGAAGACAGTGAAGAAATGTGCAGTTTGATATTTAAAGAGTTCGAATTGAATCCAGATTCTTCCCATATTATTAACGGCCATGTGCCTGTTAAATTTAAAAACGGAGAAAGTCCGTTAAAGGCCAATGGAAAGCTGATTGTTATTGATGGAGGTTTTTCAAAAGCATACCAGGGAACAACTGGAATTGCAGGATATACGCTTATATATAATTCATACGGTTTGATTCTTGTATCTCACGATCCTTTTGAATCTACTCAAAAAGCAATTGAAGAGGAAAAAGACATACATTCCACGACGATAGTTTTGCAAAAAGAGGTTGAAAGAAAAAGAGTGGGTGATACAGACAACGGCGAAGAGCTTAAGCAGCAAATAAAGGATCTGCAGATGCTTTTAGATGCTTACAGGATAGGGTTGATAAAAGAGCAGAGCTAGAAATTCTTGTATTGATAAATAAATCGTATAAATAGAACCATAGTATCATAAAGACATTTAATCATACATACCTTGTAAAAAGAAATATAAAGGTATGGTGATTAAATGTCTTCTTTTTATATAAGTGCCATTCACAATTTTTTGACTGCATTTGGTGTGGTTGTAGGAGCAAGTTTATTTTCAGGATTGGGCGCTGTCCTTTCAAACCAGCCGCCGTACAAAATTATGGTTGAGACGGCAAACTCCATAAAAATATGGGCAATAGCAGCGTCCTTGGGAGGAACATTTGCATCATTTACGGTAATTGAAAAAGGGATATTTGACGGCGAAATACGCACGTTAATTAAGCAGCTGCTTTACATATTGATTTCTCTGACAGGCGCTAATGTGGGGTATGAATTTATCAGGCTACTTCAAAGGTGTGGTATAATATGGGGAAGATAAAGCAGAAGGGGTATCCTTTTATAATATGCTTTATGACAGGCCTGTTGTGGGGTGTAATACTGGGAGCAATATCCATAAGCCTGCTTGTAAGCTATAGGATGGATTCGTTTTATGAGAAAATTGCGTATCTTGAAAATACAATAGCTGATAAAGATGAAAAGCTTGCAAAGCTGGAGAAGTCTATAAATAATAAAGAGACTGTTCTGAAAGACGTTGAGATTGTATTGGAGTTTACTGACTTCAACGAAGAGCAGATCAACCAAATTAATAGTATGGAAATTGAAAAATCCATCAAGGAAAAATACAGATCTTTGCTGGGAAAGGAAATTAAAGGGCTGGATGCGGAGATACTTTTTCAGGTTATAAATAAAAGGATATTAAGGCTTGGTGGGACAGAGTATCAATTGACTGTGAACAAGTTAGTTCTGACTGATATATTAAAATTATGGGTTCAGGTGTCTAAAATTGAAGTAGAATCCTGATTCAATATAGTTATTTGTATATAAGCAAAAAAATATTTTTTTGTATTTTTAATTTGCTTATGAAAATGCAGTTAAAAAATTAATTCATTGGAAAAATAATATATGTATCAAACTAAAGTTTAAGGTAAAAATAAGACTACAGAAATAAAAGTGGCTAATAAATTTTTCACCACATAGAACATTTTATATAAGAAAGACACATATCACACTTTTATTTTACCGTTATTCAGGAGACTTATATGACAGACAATAAAATGAAAAGCACAAAAAATAACAAAAAGCATGATGGTAAATTCCGCTCTAAGCATATTACGCATAATCCTCAGGCGGAAAGTGCCAGAGCAGTATTTGGATTAAAAGATGATAACTATCAGGATAGAGTAGATCATCAAAATGAAAGGTAACTGCATAAAGGTTGGCTGCTGCAAATTGCAGTAGCCTTTTTTTATTGTGAAATTTATGGCAAAATTTAGTGATGAACGGCATGATATCATTGACTTGTAATGAATGAAGATATATAATTTAAGAATAGAATAGTCTATTTAAGCCAAAGGCTTTCTAAGGACGGAATTAATAAAAACAGGGCAGGTGTGAATTATGGAATTTTATAAAACTTTACAGGATCTTGACAGTAGCAAGGACAACGTGGTTTTTACTTGTTTGACAGGCAAAAATAAGGGAGCAAAGCTGATTTTATCAGATGGTGATAAAATATATTCTGAATCAGATGATAGTGTAGATTGGAAAAAGGTGGCTGAGTCTATGCCTGTAAATAAAAAAAGTCAGACTGTTTTAGTTGACGGTGAAAAAATATATATTGAATTTTTAAGAAAGAGCTACAGTGCAGTAGTGTGTGGGGCTGGGCATGTTTCAATTGCGATAATTAAAATGTGCAATCTTATGGATTTACCTGTTACAGTAATTGATGACAGAATGATTTTTACAAACAATGCAAAGGCTGCTGGAGCTGACAAGGTTATGTATGAGCCATTTGAGGATGCTTTGGACAAAATTGAAGGTGACAGCGGAACGTTTTTCATAATCGTTACCAGAGGACACAGATACGATCAAATGTGTCTGGAAAAAATCATTAACAAAGAAAATGCATATATAGGAATGATTGGAAGCAGGCTTCGCGTAGGCAAAGTGCTTGATTATTTAGAAGAAAAGGGAATTCCTAGAGAAAAACTGGACATGGTTCATACTCCTATAGGATTGAAAATAGGTGCAGAAACACCTGCTGAGATTGCTGTTTCTATAATGGCTGAGATAATAGAAATAAAAAATAAGAAGTCAGGAATGAGCTCATTTGATAAAGAGTTGGAAGATGCAATATCCGATGAAAAATTAAAAGATATTCCAAAAGCTGTAGTAACAATTGTTTCAAGAAAGGGTTCTTCGCCGAGAGATGTAGGTACTAAAATGATTGTGTGCAAGGACGGTACAATGATTGGTACTATCGGAGGAGGTTGCGTTGAGGCTGAGCTAAGACAAAAGGCATTTAACGCTCTGGATGCTCAAAGATGCGAGCTTGTCAAAGTTGATATGACAGGTCAGGAAGCCGAGGATGATGGAATGGTCTGCGGTGGTATAATTGAGGTGTTTATAGACCCAATTATCTAATAATAATTATAATGCAAGCAGTTTAAATTTAATCGGCTTGCATTTTTATTTTCAAAGAGTGACTTTTTTACTTTATTGATGAAATTTGTCGATAAACAGTGAATTGCAATTTCAAGTGACAGCATAATAATTATATTTATTGAAAATTCTATTGATTTAATATATAATTCCTTGTAAAAGAGGAAATTAAGAGGAGAAAAATATGTCAACGGAAGAGTTTTGTTATAGCTCATCAGACGGAAAAACTAAAATACATGCGGTTAAATGGGTGCCCGAAGGTGAAATTAAGGCTGTAATACAGATTTCCCACGGAATGCTTGAACATATAGAGAGATATGACGAATTTGCCGGATATATGGCAGAACATGGGATACTTGTAGCAGGCAACGATCATTTAGGACATGGGAATTCTGTTTTAAGCGAAGAGAACAGAGGTTATTTCGGAGAGGGTGGAAGCAAATTTCTTATTGAGGATATGCATGAACTGATGAATATTTTGAAAAATGATTATCCTGATTCGCCATTTTTCATATTGGGGCACAGCATGGGGTCATTTTTCACCAGACAGTTTATAAGCTTGTACGGGAACAAGATTGACGGAGCAATAATTTCAGGAACAGGTCAGCCTCCATGCTTGGTTATTAAATTTGGAATTTTTATTACTAAATTTATAGCTTCGTTTAAAAGCTGGAGGCATAGGAGCAGATTTGTAAACTATTTGTCGGTTGGCAGTAACAATAAGAAATTTAAACCTAGCAGGACAAAATTTGACTGGCTTACAAGAGATGATGATAAGGTTGACGAATATGTCTCAGACCCGAAAATAAATTTTATATTTACATTGAACGCATTTTACAATATGTTTGAAGTTATGATTTCTATGAATGAAAAAGAAAGAATTGAAGCCATTCCCAATAATCTTCCGCTGATATTTATATCCGGAGATAATGATCCTGTGGGCAAGTTCGGCAACGATGTGAGAAAGGTGTCAGGATTATATAGGCAGTTTGGTAAGAAAAATATTTCGGTGAAAATATATAGCGGTGACAGGCATGAAGTCCTGAACGAGTTGGACAGAGAGCAAGTTTATGAAGATGTTTTGATGTGGATGGATGAACTTTTTGCAGAGAATGAATCTACACGATAATTATCGATCTACTCTAAATACCTACTGGTGTTGTATTAAAGCTAAGTTCTATTTTTTATTATATGTTGATTAATTGTGTCAGTAAGTATAATATTATATATAATACTAATTGGGGTGATATTATGCTTAATGAAATTGATCTTGAATATTTAGAAGACAACTTACCATTTTGGAATAATCTTGATAAATCAGAAAAAGCTCTGATAAAGAACAATACTACAAAAGTATTTTATGATAAAGATGAAATTTTGCATAGCGCAGAAAACGAATGCCTTGGACTGCTCCTCATTAAAAAAGGTGGGCTTAGAGTTTATATAATGTCCGAAGATGGGAGAGAAGTTACTCTATTTAGACTTTCAGAAGGAGAAACTTGTGTTTTATCAGCATCATGCATATTAAATTATATAACATTTGATGTTATGATAAACTCTGAGACAAAGACTGAAGTTTTGCAGCTGAATGTGGGAACGTTCAGTCAACTTAACAATCAAAACATATATGTTGAGAATTTTGCTTACAAAAACACAGTGGAGAGATTTTCAGACGTAATGTGGGCTATTGAGCAAATTTTGTTTATGAGCTTTGACAAAAGGCTTGCTACATTTCTTATAGACGAAATTGCTAAAAACAGAACAACAGATATAAGCCTTACCCATGAACAGATAGCAAAATACCTTGGAAGTGCCAGAGAGGTTGTCTCAAGAATGCTTAAAACTTTTGAGTCTCAGGGAATACTTAAGTTGTCCAGAGGATTAATACGTGTTACGGACAAAGAAAAACTTAAAGAAATGGTAATATAATAAGAACATTAAATCATTTCAATATTATGATTTTAGAGTAAACAAAGCTGTAAGATATAGATAATTCTTACAGCTTTGTTTTATTATAAGATTTAATTACTTTTCTTTATTTTATATACTATCGATTCCTTCCGTATCCTCTACCTTGGCCAATTCCATTTCCTTTATTAAAAGAAAGTCCAAGATTACATCCCATGCGACCACTTCCGCTGCCATCACCATCGCAGTATTCCATTCTTTCAAGAATACCTGAATATATTTCATCAGCTTCTTCCTGTGTCATATAACCATCGGAAACTCTTTCGTCAAGTAAAGTTTTTTTGCCTTCCAGCATTCCTGCATTGAATTCTTCCCACACTCCCTCGTCAGATGCAAGCTGACCGAATGTCTTGCCGGATTCATATCTTAAATCTCTAGCTTCATCTACGGATTGTTCTGTCAATCCTGCAAAAATTTCTGCCGGTGAACCAGATGTAAATGCAAATGCAGTTACGGAAGTTATTGCCAAAGTAAATACTGTTACTCCTGTGATTATAATTTTTTTAGATTTTTTCATTTTTGTACCTCCATTTATTTTGTTTTGATTCTATGTATTTAAGATAACCAATAATTATGGCGAAATTTTGTCAAAAGTATATATTTTTTATGAAAATTAATTTTAAAAAAACATAAATTAGTCACACATATATTTTAATATGGTATAATTATCAAAACAAATGAGGTGATTATATGCCAACAATTCTAATTGCAGATGACAACAGACAGATAACTTCAATTTTAAAAGAGTACGCTCTAAACGAAGGATTTGAAGTCAAAATAGCTTATGATGGAAACTCAGCTGTGGAAGCATTTGATAAATATGCTCCGAATATTGTGTTACTTGATGTAATGATGCCTCAAAAGGACGGATTTGAGGTATGCCGTGAAATACGTAAAAAGTCGAATGTACCTGTTATTATGATAACTGCCAGAGGAGAGGATTTTGAAAAAATTATGGGCCTTGATATAGGAGCGGATGATTACATAGTTAAACCGTTTTCTCCTGGTGAGGTAATGGCAAGAGTAAGGGCAATTATGCGCAGGATAATTTCTGATGATAAGGCTAACAAACAACTTATAACATATTCAAACCTAAAAATCGACATGGATGATTACAGCGTAACTATTGATGATGATAAAGTATCATTAACAAAAAAAGAAATAGAAATACTTTGGACGCTTGCTTCAAACAAGAACAAGGTTTTTACCAGAGAAAACCTGCTTAACAGCTTATGGGGATATGATTATTTCGGAGATAACAGAACCGTGGACTCCCATATAAAAAGGCTGCGTTCAAAGCTTGATGAATTTGAACACGATGGCTGGGAAATAAAAACTATATGGGGTGTGGGATATAAATTTGAGGTGCGATAATGAAAAATAAAATTGCGTTTAAGCTGACTGTATATTTTTCTGCAGCCCTTATTATGTTTGCTATTATAATAGGAATAATTTTTGTTAGCTTGTTTAAAAACAATGCAGTAAATTTACATAAAACAGAAATGGAAAACAGAGCACTGACAATTGCTGATACAATATCTGAACTCACTGAAGGTTCGGGGTTAAATTTCGACGGTATGCGCGGTAAAATGGGCATGAATGGTATGATGACCATGAGAGGCGGAATAGGAACATACCTGAGAAATATAGATGATATTGCAATGTCTGATGCGTGGGTTGTAGATGAAGACTTGAACTTGCTCACAACTGGAACTATGGCACACATGAATTACAGCTATGCTGATCTTCCTGAAGATGCAGATTCCGTGGTCAGGGAAGTTTTTAACGGAGTTACAACATTCAGCGAGGGATTTAGTGACCTTTTAGATTCGCCTACCATTACTGTGGGAACGCCTATTAAGTCAGGAAATGAAATTATTGGAGCTTTACTTTTACATTCGCCTGTAAAAGGAATTGATGAAGGCGTTAAAGAAGGGTATAAAATATTAGTGCTGAGTATTCTTGTCTCCCTTGTTTTATCCATTATTCTGTCAACGGTACTTGCGGTTACATTTGTAAAGCCTTTAAAAAACATGAAAGATATAGCATTTAAGCTTGCTCAAGGGCAGTATTCTGCACGGACGGAAGTAAATCAGAACGATGAAATTGGAGAGCTTGCAAACACTTTGGACTGGTTAAGTCACAAACTTTATCTAGCAAGCCTTGAGAGCGAAAATCTTCAAAAGCAGAGGCAGGAATTCATATCCAACATCTCACATGAACTTAGGACGCCAGTAACAGTTATCAGGGGATCTCTTGAAGCTTTGTGCGATGGTATAATTAAGGATCCGGAAAAAATATCGGAGTATTACATGCAGATGCTCAGTGAAAGCAAAGGGTTGGAAAGGCTGGTTAATGATCTGCTTGAGTTGTCAAGGCTTCAGAATACAGACTTTAAAATAGAAACAGAAAATGTTAACATATTTGATATTTTAGAAGATGTTGTACGAAGTGCTTCAAAAATTGCACAGAGCAAAAACATTAAAATAGAGTACGTGCATGATACGAATTTGCTTATTATTAACGGTGACTACGGGCGCCTTCGCCAGATGTTTATGGTTGTGGTAGATAATGCAATTAAGTTTTCAAAGGAAAATGAAACTGTTAGCATTAATATATCAAAACAAAAGGTAATTATAAAAGATACAGGTATCGGTATTTCAAAAGAAAATCTTCCTCATATATTTGATCGTTATTTTAAAGATGAATCAGACAACAATAAGACAGGAACAGGACTGGGGCTGACAATTGCAAAGCAAATAGCACTAAGGCATGGTATTAATTTAACAGCAGCCAGCGAACAAAATAAAGGAACGAGCTTTATATTTGACTTATCAGATGTGAAGTAAAAGGTGAAGGTGTATATGCTTACTAGAACAAACATAAAAAATGGTGACGAACTTTCAATATTGGGCTTTGGTTGCTTGCGGTTGCCGTCGGATGAAACTAAAGCAATAAACCTGATTCGAAGTGCAATTGAGCAAGGCATAAATTATTTTGATACTGCTTACGTATATCAGGCAGGGAAAAATGAAGTGCTATTAGGTAAGGCTCTGACTGACGGATACAGAGAAAGGGTGAAAGTTGCCACTAAACTTCCTCCTTACATGGTAAATAGTTTGAACAGGGCAGTAAAAATATTTGAAGCGCAGCTTGACAGTCTGAGAACTGAATATATAGATTACTATCTGCTTCACATGTTAACTGACAAGGCAATGTTTGATAAGATGGTGTCACTGGGTGTGATGGAATGGCTGGAGGAAGAGAAGAAAAAAGGAACTATTAAAAACTTGGGCTTTTCTTTCCACGGAAGCAAAATAGATTTTGAAATGATTGTAAAGTCATATAACTGGGATTTTTGCCAGATACAGTACAACTATATGGATGAGTATAATCAGGCCGAGAGATCAGGGCTGGAGCTTGCTTATTCACTGAATATACCTGTAATAATAATGGAGCCTCTGAGAGGCGGGAAGCTTGTTACAAATCTTCCGGAAGAGGTTATTTCAGCTTTTAGTGATTTTGATGAAAAAAGATCCCCTGCAGAATGGGCACTTAGGTGGGTGTGGAATCACAAAGAAGTTGCAGTCGTGCTGTCAGGTATGAATACTGAAAGCCAGCTTGCGGAAAATATAGGTACAGCACAATCAGCACATGCGGGTTCATTATCTTTTGAGGAGCTTAGGGTGTATGATGAGGTTAAAAAAATAATGGCTGAAAAAACTAAAATTTCATGCACAGCCTGCGGCTACTGTATGCCTTGTCCTCACGGGGTGAATATACCTGGGTGTTTTTCTGCGTACAATGATAAATATTTGCTATCAGGTAAAAGATTAAGATGGAAATACATACAGACGCTTGGCGGATTTTCTTCAAAGCCGGCATTTGCATCACAATGTGTTGAATGCGGAAAATGTGAAGTCCATTGTCCTCAAAAAATAGAAATAAGAAAAGAATTGAAAAATGTCTCTCAGGAAATGGAGGGAATATTGTTCAGACCAATAATAAAAATAGCAAGAAAAATGCTAGGAATAAAATAAAACCACAAGCAGCATATTGAACCGACCCCCAAAAGTTAGACTAAAAAACTAACAATTGGAGGTCGGTTTTTTGTGACTTTTTAAATACATTGTAGATTAATTTGTGAACATCTGTGTCCAATATGGTGTTCCGTTTGAATCAGTAACATATCCAACGCCTATTTTTCCGAAATTGGTTGAAAGTATGTTGGCTCTATGACCCTCGGAATTCATCCATGCGTTAACTACCTGTTCAGGTGTATTTTGGCCTGATGCTATATTTTCACCCCATGCTGACCAGTTAATTCCAAAGTTTCTTAACATGTCACCGGCACTTCCGTATGTGGGAGATTGGTGAGCAAAATAGTTGTTATCGGCCATGTCCTTTGATTTAGCTCTTGCTACATTAGAAATAGATGAATCCAATACCAAAGGGTTAAGCCCGTTTTTTTCTCTCTCAACATTTACTAATTGTACAACTCTCTGCTCATAGCTCGAATTTGAAGATTGAGCAGATGAATTGGAAGCTTGTCTAGTTTCTGCCTGTGAATTTTCAGCAGGTTGCTTTTCTGTGCTAGATTCCGCTTGACTATAATCTGTATTTGTATAATTAATATTATTATTAAACAAGTCATAGAAATTGAAGTTAAAAGCGTTCATATCAGCTGCGAAAGCAGTAGTTGACGATAGTGCTAAAATTGTTGCTAAAGTTAATGCTAAAATTTTATTTTTCATTATATTCTCCTTTTGTTTTATATAATTACCCCTATCCTTAACGAACGTAATCTATTTTGATATTATCCTTTCGTTATGAATAAATTATAGCATGTACAATTATGAAATGTAACCCTCAAATACTTGAACAGTTGGAAAATATGACAAATATATTACACAATTATCAACTGAGAATAAATATTACAAGTTTATTACAAAATTCTAAGTGTTTGACCTAGAGGCACAATGCTTGTATTTCAGCATTTATTATAATTTTGTGATGCAAAATATAATATAAAATAACTATTATATAAAATAATACTTTAACAAATGATATATACATCAGCATATACAACAAAACCAAGCAAATAATACTCGAACAAATGTTTGACAAACAAATCATATTGTAGTATTATTGAGTAAATTACTTTACTGATTAATAGGTGTGTGGTGAAATATGAATGAAAGCTTGTTTAATAAACTAAGAATATTGTCAGATGCCGCAAAATATGATGTTTCATGTGTTTCAAGCGGTGTTGAAAGAAAGAATAAAACAGTAGGGGGAATCGGGAATGCTTCATCTGCCGGTATATGCCATGCTTGGTCGTCAGACGGCAGATGTATTTCTCTGCTTAAGATTTTACTTACAAATGATTGCATCTATGACTGCAGCTACTGTCTTAATAGGGTGACGAATAATACTGAAAGAGCAACTTTCACACCCGAAGAGGTTGCTGAGTTGACAATTCAGTTTTACAGGAGAAACTATATAGAAGGATTATTTTTAAGTTCTGCTGTGGAGAAAAGTCCCGACCATACAATGGAAAACATATATAAAGTTTTGGAACTACTGAGATATAAATATAATTTTTGGGGTTATGTGCATGTTAAGGTTATTCCTGGAGCAGATCCAATACTTGTTCAAAAAGCAGGAATGCTGGCAGATAGAATGAGTGTTAATATAGAGCTTCCGACAGAAAAAAGTTTAAGAACGCTTGCTCCTCAGAAAAAAATTGAGAATATTATTAAACCTATGTCAGTAATAAATAATGAAATAACACGCACAATTGAAGATAAAAAATTTTTTCGCAGCACACCTAGATTTGTGCCTGGAGGGCAGTCCACACAAATGATTATTGGGGCAACTCCGGATAGCGACAAAACCATTCTTGGATTGTCACAGAATTTATATGGTAGGTTTAATATGAAGAGAGTTTTCTTTTCTGCTTACATTCCTGTGATTTCATCGCCCAATCTGCCGGCTATAAGCACAATGCCACCTCTTTTGAGAGAACACAGGCTTTATCAGGCAGATTGGCTCATGCGCTTTTATTATTTTAATTGTGAGGAATTATTTACGGAAACCGACCAAAATCTCGATTTGGATTTCGATCCTAAAATGATGTATGCACTTAGAAATTTGAACAGGTTTCCCTTAGAAATTAATAAGGCTCCTTACGAAGAACTTCTGAGAATTCCCGGACTTGGAGTAAAGAGTGCCCAAAAAATTGTTAGAGAAAGGAAAAATGCGCAACTGTCCTATGATTCGCTAAAAAAAATGCGCACAGTTTTAAAAAGAGCAAAATATTTTATAACTGTTAAAGGAAAATACTATGGAAATGTTAAATTTGATCCTGAGATTATAAAAACGGAACTGAGAAGAATGGAAGTTCAACAACAGCTTTCAATTTACGATTTAATATAGGTGTACTATGGATTATTTATATGATGGGACTTTTGAAGGATTGCTAACCTGTATCTATTATCATTATAAAAATGAGGCGGCCTCAGGAATATATGAAATTTCAAAATATCAGCATTCAATGCTGAATGAAAGCAAAGTGATTGAAACTGATATATCAAAGGCATCGATTGTGTCAGAATCCATAGTGAAAAAAATTTCCAGAGAAGCATATGTCGATATATATTATTGCTATTTGTCTTTTTTGGAAAATAAAGAAAATTATATACTTGATTTTTTAGTATTTGCTTTTAAATATGGTAAAAACACAATGAATTTCTATACTCATGATAAGGTTCTTCCTATAAAAGAGGCTTCTCTTAAGGTTACCAGAGAGGTTCATAGATTTCTTGGAATTTTACGCTTTTCAGATATTGATGGAATTCTTTTTGCAAAATTTTCTCCCGACAATGATGTATTATTATTAGTTGTTGATCATTTTGCAGATAGATATAGATTTGAGAAATTCTTAATTTATGATGAGAAAAGAAAAAAAGCTGCAATATATGCTGATGAAACATGGGAAATCAAGGAAAACATTAATATAGAAAGTATTGAATATTCTGAAGACGAAGCAATGATTCAAGGGTTGTGGAAGCAGTATTTTACAGACATGGCAATCAAGGAGAGAAAGAATTTTAATTTGCAGTTTCAATTTGTTCCTGCCAGATACAGAAAAAACATGTCTGAATTTAAGTAAGCTTTTTATGGTTGCAATAGGTGACTGAAACAAATTGACTAAATATATGAAACATAATGAAACGCGATAGAAACGATATGAAACAACGCCGCGTTTTTTTACTGTTTTATTTTCCCTAAAAAAATCTTTTGTAAAGATCAAACATGTTTTCTAAAAATATTTTTCGTTGAAAAATCAATGATATATCGAAATGTAAAAAATAATTATTTACGTTGGCATGAGGTTTGCTTATAATATTTTGTACTTGCTTGTACTACAGCTTTATAAATGCGTGTTTATAAAAAAACTTATTAAAATTTATTTACTAATAACATAAGAAAATACGGAGGATTCAATGGGTGAATTTAAAGTTAGGAAAATAGGTCTTATAGCAGGAGTTATTTTAAGTGCTATATTGTTAGCAATGCCTGCTCCGGCAGGCCTGACAGTTTTAGGTCAAAAAGTATTGGCGGTATCAGTGCTGATGATAGTTTTTTGGATGACGGAGGCAATACCGATTCCAATGACTGCGTTATTACCCATATTACTGTATCCGCTTCTGGGGATTACAGGATCAAAGGGTCAAAACGAAATTGAACTATTTAGGCATTATGCTTACCCGACAGTATATCTGGTGCTGGGAGTTGGATTTTTGGCTTCTGCAATGCAAAAATGGGGATTGCACAGAAGAATGGCACTTGGAATCGTAAAAAAAGTGGGAAGTAAGCCAAGCAGAATTATTTTAGGATTTATACTTGCAACGGCATTTATATCAATGTGGATGTCAAATACTACCGCTACGGCTATGATGCTGCCGGTTGCAATATCAATAATCGCAACAATGGGTGATCAAATAACCGGAGGGTTTAAAAAAGCATTAGTTCTTGCTATACCGTTTGCGGCTACTTTGGGAGGTATTGCTACTGTAATAGGTACAACTACCAACCCTACAGGAATAGGTATAATTCAAGAAACTCTTGGGTTGGAGATCAGCTTCCTTGAATGGATGAAGATAGGGCTTCCGTTTACAGCTATTATGCTTCCGGTAGTATGGATTTATCTTCGTAAATTTTATAAAACAGACAAAATGGCAGATATAAACATAGATGTTGTAAACAATGAATATGAGGCATTGGGACCTATGAACAAAGGAGAAAAGCTGACAGCAGTAGTTTTTGCAGCTTCAGTTCTTTGCTGGGTTACACGTTCTCTCTGGAAAGTATATATACCGTTTGCTACTGATGAAACAATAGCAATAGCTATAGCAATTTCAACAATGGTTATTCCGGTGGATTATAAAAAAGGAGTATATCTTCTTGAAGGCAAGCAGGCACTATCAGAAGCGCCATGGGGAACAATGCTGCTGTTAGGCGGTTCCATGGTTATGGGAAATGCATTTACGGATGCCGGTGTTGCACAATGGGTTGCCTCTAATCTAGGAGCACTCAGCAGTATGTCGCCTATAGTGATTATTATTACAGTAGGTTTAGTAACTGCAATACTTACGGAAGTTACAACAAACGCAGTTGTTGTTGCGTCTTTCCTTCCTGTCTTGGCAGGCATTGCAAAAGGAATAGGAATGGATCCGCTTCAGCTGATGCTGACTTGTATGATTGCATCAAACTTTGCATTCATGCTTCCGCCTTCAACACCTCCAAATGCAATTGCTTACAGTACAGGTGCATTTGAAATATCAGACTTAATGAAGGCAGGCCTTGGATTAAAAATAATAGGACTAGTTTTATTCCCGCTTATAATGTATTTTATAACGTTTGGTTTATTGGGCGTAGGAATGTAATAAATAAATCATGGAGCAGGTGAACCTGCTCCATAGCCTTGAGATTAGAGAGAAAATTTAATATCAATAAAAAATAAAATTTGTACAATAGTTATCATTGACAGAAAGATGAGCAAAGGAGAAATAAAGATGAGCAAAGGAATATTAGACGGTGTAGTAGTACTTGATCTGACAAGAGTTTTAGCAGGACCTTACTGCGGAATGATGTTTGCTGACATGGGTGCTACCGTGTATAAAATAGAGCAACCTAAGAAGGGGGACGACAGCAGAGCTTTTGGCCCGTTTATCAATGGTGAAAGCGCGTATTACATGAATTTAAACAGGAATAAACTTGGAGTGACTTTAAATCTAAAAGCACCTGAGGGGAAAGAAGTTTTTAAGAAGATGGTTGAAAAAGCTGATGTGGTAATTGAAAATTACCGACCTGGTACAATGGAAAAGCTTGGTTTGGGTTATGAAACATTGAAAGAAATCAACCCCGGAATTGTATACGGATGTGTAAGTGGTTTTGGACATTACGGGCCATACAGCCAAAGAGCAGGTTACGATATAATCGGACAGGCAATGGGTGGGCTGATGAGCACAACAGGATGGCCTGGAGGACAGCCTACAAGGACAGGCACAGCAATGGGAGATGTATTAGGCGGACTTGGATGTGCAATAGGTGTTTTAGCTGCGGTGGTAAATAAAATAAAGACCGGAGAAGGGCAAAAAGTTGATGTTGCTTTGGTTGATTCAGTAGTATCTTCATTGGAAATAATTACTCAAATATATCTTGCAACTGGAAGAATTCCAGAAAGAATAGGAAACAGATATGAATCTGCATATCCTTATGATTCATTTAATGCTAAGGACGGTGATGTAATAATAGGCTGTGGAAATGACAAACTTTACAAGCTTTTGGCAGAAGCTATGAATCAAGAAGAACTGGTTAATGACGAAAGATTTGCAACAAATGCATTGAGAGTTAAAAATCATGAGTTACTGAAGCCTATTATTGAAGAGTGGACAAAAAAATTTGAGGTAGATGAAATAGTTGAAAAGTTATTAAATGTAGGAGTTCCTTCGTCTCCGATAAATACAATAGATAGAGTTGTTAAAGACCCTCACATAGCAGTTGCCAGAGAAATGTTCGTCGAAGTTGAACACCCTGTAGCCGGGAAGACCACATTGACTGGAGAGCATATAAAATTTAGTGATAAAAAAGCTGAAATAAGAACGCCTGCACCAACACTTGGACAGCACAATTTTAATGTGTACGAGGACTTTATAGGCTTAAGCGAAGAAATAATTAAAGAATATATAGACAAAGGTGTATTTTAACAACAAAGGAGCATATTATGAATAAAGTACAAATTGTAGAAGTAGGTCCAAGAGATGGATTTCAAAATCTTAAGGACTATATACCTGTGGAGACAAAGCTTAAAGTTATTGATGATTTGATTGAGGCGGGTGTTAAGTCAATGCAGCATACGTCCTTTGTAAGTCCTAAAGCAATCCCTCAGCTTAGAGATGCAGGCGAAATAACAAAAATACTGTTGGAAAAATATCCGGCTTACGATTTTTTTGCATTAGTACCAAATCTTTATGGTGCAAGAAAAGCTTATGAATTAGGGCTTAGGAAAGTATCATATGTGGTATCGCTGAGTGCAAGTCACAATAAAGCAAACATAAATAGAACTCATGACGAATCATTTGCTGAGTTAAAGACAATCATGGACAACTACAAGGATTTAGATGTTTGCGTAGATGTTGCCACAACATTTGGATGTCCGTTTGAAGGTAAGTATTCAACTGATACGGTTCTAAGGTTTTTAGACCGGATTGCAAAAATGGGTGTAAAGGAAATGTCTTTGGCTGATACAATTGGAATTGCCAACCCGAAGCAGGTAAGAGAAATTGTAACAGCAGCAGTAAAAAAATTTCCCGAAATAGAATTTCAAGTGCATATTCATGACACAAGAAATATGGGTATGGTTAATACATTGACTGCTATTGAATCAGGGATAACAAAGGTTCAATCTACTCTCGGCGGATTGGGAGGCTGCCCTTTTGCACCTGGAGCTTCAGGAAATACAGCAACAGAAGATTTGGCATATATGCTGAGTGACATGGGATATGAAACTGGAATTGATGTGGATAAACTTATTGAAGCTGCAAAATATGAAAAAAGCATCATATCCGGAAACTTCAGCGGACACATTGTAAATATACAAAAAGGAACACAATGCATTAACTAATATAAATTGCGGATATTCAAGATAAATATCCGCAATTTTCTTGTTTTGGTAAAAAACGAAAAAAATGATGGGGCTTATATATTTTGGTGCATATGGTATAATATTATTATAATTTTTATGACTAACAAAATCTGAACCAGCTTATGCTGATAAATATTTTACAAAAAATGAAAGGATGTTTTTTGATTGATACAATTGGAAAAGAACCTGTCTAAACAAAACAAGAAGGTTACTGAAATTACGATGATAGCACCTACTGTGCAGCTTGCTCAGAGAACTATGAAAATAATTAAGCAAAGAAATGAAGACATAAATGTATTTGTGCCTGCTTCAAAGGAGGATGTACTTCATGATGCTGTTAGGATGGCTAAAGACCTTGTAAATGAAGGGGCTATGGTATTAATAAGCAGGAAAGGAACTGCTGCAGCATTTCGAGAAGCTAAGTTAAATATTCCTGTAATTGCTATAAATGTGTTATTGTCAGATTACATTGAAGCTATAGAGATTGCTGAGAAGGAAAAAGGAATTATAGCTTTTTTTTCATATGACGAGATGGCAGAAGATGTTAAGAGTATATGCAGAATGCTCCATATAGATGCCAGATTTTATACCTTTAAGAATGACAGTGACTGTAAGAAAGCTGTAGAGCAAGCAATTGAAGAAGGTTCTGTTTTGGGAATTGGCGGTGTTATGACGCAAAAATATGCAGATAAGTATAAACTCAGGCATATTACCCTAGAAAATTCAGAGGCTACAATAAACAATGCAATTGATACAGCAAAACAAATTTTAGAAATACAAAAGGAAGAATCAAAAAAGCAAAACGAGTTGAAAATTCAGCTTGAAAGATACAAGGCAGTCCTTAATTTCACCCATGATGCTATAATTGCCGTTGATGAAAAAGGCACAATAGACGTGATAAACTCAATAGCAGAAAATATAATTAACGTAAGCCCGGGATATGCAGTGGGCAAAAACATAAAGCAAATTATACGAAATACTGACATGATACAGGCTCTTGACTCGAGAGAAAAAGAACTAAATCAGCTTATGAATATTAACGGAACTATGGTTTCTACAAATAGGATACCGATAATAGTAAATGGTGATGTCAAAGGTGTAGTTGCAACATTTCAGGATGTGAAGGTAATTCAGGAAAATGAAAACAAGATAAGAAGAAGTCTTCATGAAAAAGGCCTTGTTGCAAAATATAATTTTGAAGATATTAAGGGCGAATCTAAGAAATTAAAGAGTGCAATATCTATAGCAAAAAGCTATGCATCTTCAGATTCCACGGTTCTAATACGGGGAGAAACAGGTACGGGAAAAGAGCTTTTTGCCCAAAGTATTCACAATTTAAGCAAAAGAAAGAATGGACCTTTTGTTGCAATAAACTGTGCATCTTTATCATCGAATCTTTTGGAGTCGGAACTGTTCGGTTATGTAGAAGGTGCATTTACGGGGGCTGTAAAGGGCGGGAAGATAGGACTTTTTGAATTGGCTCACAAAGGAACAATATTCTTGGATGAAATTGGAGAAATTCCGATTGAGATTCAGGCACAGCTTCTGAGAGTGCTGCAGGAAAAAGAAATAAGAAAGGTCGGATCACTGAAAAAAATGCCTGTGGATGTAAGAGTAATAACGGCAACAAATAGGGATTTAATTGACTCAATAAAAGCTAATGCGTTCAGGGAGGATTTATATTACAGAATAGGAGTGCTGAACTTAAATATTCCTCCATTAAGAGACAGAGATGGAGATATACTCCTTTTGAGCAAATTATTTTTTGAAAAAAATATGGGCAAAGAACAAATTGAGGTTATAGATGCTTTTTATCAGATAATGGACAGGGTCAAAGAGCATAAATGGTACGGCAATATAAGAGAATTACAAAACTTTATTGAGAGAGTTTGTGTTTTGTTGAAATATCACGGAAGCCAATATAATTTTAATCAGTTAATAATAGATGTACTTGCCATAGATCAAAGTGGCGGGGGTGAGGTTCACCCTTCAAAAGATGAAAATTCACCAAAAGGGCTGGTAGCAAATGATCTGAATAAATGGGAAATGGAAAAAATAACGGATGCTCTTATTTGTAATGAGCTGTCAATACAAAAGGCGGCAGATGAGCTGGGTATAAGCAGGACAACATTGTGGAGAAAAATGAAAAAATATAAAATAAATGTGTAATTTTAACTTAATGTATAATTTAGCGCAATAAAATTAGAGACATAACAGGAAAAATTCCGGAAAATTATCCGGAATTTTCTATTTTTAATTTCTTTTGTTTTTTAAATATTTTTTGGCGTTTTTTATTCCGCCGAAATCTTTAAACATTTCCTTGACCTTTTTTTCTTCTATTTGCTTTGACGTCAGGCCTTCATAGTTTGCTTCTTTTTTTAACTTGAAATAGTTTAAAAGTCTGCTTTCTGAAAGTGTGCCATTTTTTATTGCTTCTTTTACGGCACATCCCGGTTCATTTGTATGTGTGCAGTCATTAAACCTGCAACCGGTGGAAAGTTCTTCAATATCCGAAAATGTTTTGGATAAATCAGTGCTTTCAATTCCCAGTTCTCTCATTCCGGGTGTATCTATTACGGCACCGCCTGACTGAAGAGCAATCAGCTCTCTTTTTGTGGTTGTATGCCTGCCTTTATCATCTCCGCGTATGCCTTGTGTAGCAAATAGATTTTCCCCTGCAAGCTTATTGACAAGTGTAGATTTTCCGACGCCTGAAGAGCCTATAAAGGCAACAGTAATTCCATTTTTTATGCATGCTCTTACTGCTGCTAATCCGTCCTCGGTCATACTTGATGTTACTATTATATCCACACCCAGCGCCACTGTTTCCAGTTGGGGTAATATATCTGCCAAATTATCGCACAGGTCTGATTTTGTTAGGACTACTACAGGCGTTGCGCCTCCGTCCCATGCGACTCCTATATATCGTTCGAGTCTTCGCAGATTGAAATCATTATTGAGACTCATACATATAAAGACTAAATCGATATTTGCGGCAACGACTTGACTGTCGTAGGACGTGCCGGCAGCTTTTCTTGTAAATGAACTTTTCCTTGTTAGAACATGGTGTATAATTGAATTACCGTCATCAATTTCATCGAGCATAACAAAATCTCCTACGGCAGGATAATCAGAAATACTAAAAGCATTATGACGAAATTTTCCTGAAATTTGTGCTTTTTTTTCTCCTTTTTCTGTAATGACTCTGTACAGTCCCTTGTCTTGAGAAGCAATTCTACCAACAGTTAAGTTCTCATGCATACGAGACTCATTAACAAATCTTTCGTTGAGTCCGTAATCTTCCATATTAATTTTATTCAATGCATCCTCCTGAAATGTAAATAATTATACGGAGGCATAGGATTATAGTTTATATACCTCCGGGTTTTCTGTTGAATTTTCTATTGATGCAAAAATCATAATGCAACACTCCCTTCTTGTGAGATATTTGTAAGAATATTTTATAATAAAACGTAATTAAATTCAATAAAATCCTTGAAAAAAGCATAAATTGTTTATAAACACTCCTTTAGCAGTTTAAAATAAAAATTGCAGGGTACTTATAACATAAAAAGAGGATGGGAGCTGGGAATTTTGAAAACTAAGTGCTGTTCAAGACATTTGTGCAAACGTATGATAAATTATTTTGTTCGCAACCAATCAATTGCTATTGTGCTGAAGTATGGGATATTTGGATCGCTTTGGGTTATTTTGTCAGATTCTATTCTTGAAGTTTTTGCTGGTGATTTCGAGATATATAAAAATTTACAGACATATAAAGGCTGGATTTTTATCTTTCTTACAATGATAATAGTGTATATTTTAATAAATAAAAGGGAGAAAAGAATAATAAATGCAACAGGAGAATCATCCAAGGCGATAAGAGAATTGAGGCATATGGCGTATTATGACACTTTGACTGGATTGCCAAACAGAGCTATGTTTGTAAGCAAAATTAAAAATCTTGCCAATAGTTCAAGGCAGAATTTTGCGATTGCATTTCTGGATATAGATAACTTTAAATATATAAATGATACATTGGGACATTACATAGGAGATGATTTCCTAAAATTTATGGCATACAAAATGTCAAAAGAAATAAAGGCACCGGATATGGTAGCAAGACTTGGAGGAGACGAATTTGCAATATTAATAAGAAGTTTTGAAACCAAGGATATATTGATTAACAGATTGGAAAATATAAAAAACAGTATAGGAAACACTTGGAATTCAGGCAGCAGGGAATTTTATATATCCATGAGCATAGGTATTGCGGTATATCCAGATGACGGCTACGATTTTGACACGTTGCTTAAGCATTCTGACATAGCAATGTATGCAGCAAAAAAAGAAGGAAAAAACAAGATGTTTTTTTATGAGGAAGATATTCATTACGAGACGATATGGCATATACAGATGGCAAATAAATTGCAAAAGGGCTTGGATTGCAATGAATTTGAACTGAATTACCAACCTCAGGTACAGCTGAGCACAGGAGATATAATAGGCACAGAAGCACTTGTAAGGTGGAATCATCCTCAGGAAGGTTATATTTCTCCGGCAGATTTTATTCCAGTAGCAGAAATAACAGGACAGATATATGAGTTGGAGAGGCGCATAATAAAGAATGTATTAATTCAGAAGAAAAAATGGGAAGAACAGGGCCTGAATGATTTAGAATTATCTCTAAACCTGTCCGGAAAATCACTTATAAGTAATTCAAATTTCAGACAAATAGAAGAAATATTTTCTGACTGCGATGTGGACTATTCAAATATTGTTATAGAAATAACCGAAACAGCGGCAATTACACATATTGATACAGCAATAGAAAGATTAAATATATTAAAAGCAAAAGGTTTAAAAATTGCATTGGACGATTTTGGAACAGGATATTCTTCCCTGACATATTTAAGGAGGCTTCCGATTGATATTGTTAAGCTTGATAAGAGTTATATAGGAAACGGTGATAAAAAAGATATATCAATAATTAAATTTATAGTATCTCTTGCGCATGACTTGGGTATCAGAGTTATAGCGGAAGGGATAGAAACAATTGAACAGTATGATTATCTTAGAACTATAGAATGTGAATGCGGGCAAGGGTACTATTTAGGGCAGCCGATGTATATTGATGAACTAAATGAGCTGTTGACGGAGAAATTCGAGCAAAAATAAAGTGGTAATTGATTTTATGTAATATTTAAAAAAATTTGCAATTATGATACAATGTAGTAAAACTAAATTAGGAGACTAAATTGAAAACAGAAAATTATAAATTTTTTCAAAACACCAAATGCGAATATTTTCCGTGCCATAAAACTTCAGATGAGGAAAGCTTTAACTGTCTTTTTTGCTATTGCCCACTGTACATGCTTAAAGATGAATGCGGAGGAAATTATGTTATGAACCATGGCATAAAGGACTGCACAAACTGCCTTGTACCACATTCGAAGGGAAGCTATGAAAGGATTATGGCAAAGATGAAGGAGGTTATTAAAAGAGGAAGCGATTTTTAATTGATTATAACTGATAAGATAGAAACTGATTGTCAATAATGAATATATGATTAATAAAGCTAAAATTACATATGATATAAAAAATGAGCGGTGGTTATTATGAATGATTTGAGCTTTAAAACTTATGCAGTAACTAATGAAATAGATCTTAATAAGATAGCTGTTGAATGTAATATAAAGAAAAAATACACATGGGAAGAACCGCTTATGCTTCAGGGCTCAGTTCTGGAAATGGTAATAGGCGAGCAAGCCTATGAAAATGAAATGATTTTAGTTTTTTCATTCGGTAGCATAGTATTTATTAACTCCGATAAAAAGCACACAGAAATTTTTATGAAATATATCAAAAAAATTAAGACTGATATAGACATTGAACATTATGAAAAATTTAAGGATGATTATGCCCTGCATTTAACTGAGGGAGAAGAATTAGAATGCACAGATGAATATGTTCAGGTTCCGCAAAATGATTTGTTTTATCCTGAGCTTATTGCCATTGTAATTGCAAAATCAGTAGCCTTGGAAAGAATTGAAGAGCAGCTGGGGAAAATTCTTGACAATATCGAAATTAAAATTGATAATCTGGAAAAGGGAAAGCTGAATATAGGGAATAAAGAGCTTGCTAAGACTATATCTCGAATAGTAAGACATGAATATAATACAATTGCATATATAATGATACTTGATAAGCCTGACATTACTTGGATTAGCAGCAATGCATCGCTGTTTTACGAACAGATGTCTGATTTTTTTGAATTGAACGACAGATATGAAGTAATTAAAAACAAGACAGAAATTCTCAAAAGCATTGTTGATGGGCTCGCTGATATAAGCAGTTCTATACGAGGACTCTTTTTAGAATGGATAATAATTATTTTAATCGTTATAGAAGTTATTCTGATGTTTCTTGATTTGTTCAGGTAAGGTGAGGCTTATGAATGTAAAAATATTTAACACATTTAAAGTTGCCGCAAGAATTTCGCTTGTTCAGGTTGCTTCACATTTTAATTTGAAGCAGGATGCAGGATGGAAAGAATTTATTAAAATTGGGATCCGTGAGCTTGAGAAAATATTTATGTACAGTATCAAGGACAAATATGTTTATTTGTACAAATATGGCTGCATAACATTTGTTAATTTTAAGCATCATGAAATATTTTATTTTTTTGAGTATCTGTCTAAAATATATGTAGATATTGATAATACGCTGCTTTCAAAATTTACGGATACATATGTGTTGAACGTATCTGATAACAGTATGATAGATTTGGGGGGAGTGGAGGAAAACTACGAATTTAGCGGTATTATGCTCGATATAATCTCAACAGTACAGGCTAAATCAACAGAAATACATAAAATCGAAGCTGAACTTAATAAGGTCCTGGATGATGCAGAAAAGCTGATAAATTACTTAAATAAAGGAAGGTTGATAGCAAATTCGAGGAATGTTATATCTACTATTGCTCAGTGCACCCGGTTTAAATATAGAACTATTGAAAGCGTCAGACTTCTTGACAGACCGCCTGAATTTTCTAAAACAATAGAAACTCGAAACCTGTTTAACATTGTAAGTAAATCTTTTGAGCTTGATGACAGATATTTGGATATGCTCAACAGGATGGAAGTATTGGACTCTATAACTGAGGAATATTTTAACTTTAAGCATAACCAGTCGGAAAAGAGATTACTGATATTTGAAATAATACTTTTGGCATTGTTCCCAATTATGTATTTTATAGGATAGCTTTATATAATGTTATTACGGTGCCATAAAGGATTATAGGTACAATTTTGCAGCATAGTAAATCAGCAAATGGAGAGGGTACACTGCATAAAACGATATTTGCAAAAATTTATTTTTCGCCCCGAGAGATCCATTATATTTATAGATAAAAGGTAACGCCAGAAGAGACAGCTGTTGAATAAAAACAGAAGAAAAATTTACTATTATCATCATTATTGAGGTAATAATAAATTTTTTTGGCTTTTGTTGATTTCGGATGAAATAGAAAGTGAGAATATACACAATACCCATTGCATCGTAATCGACTTTTAGCAACACTGCCAGAATACATGCAGATATAATTACTGCCAGAATACATGCAGTTTCAATTATTTCGTTATTGTTGAATTTAACCACCTTATTATCTAAGATGTAAATGGTAATCAATCCTATGAACAAAGTGAAAAATATATTCTGATGAACAAATCCTACTTGATTAAAAAAGGCCAAATCAAAAGGTATTTCAGAAATCAGTGCAAATAATAAAAGTCTCTGTGCATATTTTTTGAAATTGCTTGTGTGAAAATAGCCCTCTACTAACAGAAAGCAATAAATAGGAAAAGCAATTCTACCTATCATTCTAAAAATCATCATATCTTCTTGAAAGATTGCTCCGTAATGATCTATAATCATAGTAACAAGGGCAATTATTTTTAATGCAAATACATTCATGTCATTCTCCAAAAATAAATATAACTAATTATATAAGGTATATTCAATTAATACAAGAGTTTAAACAATAATGTAATAATTCAATAATGATAAACAAAACTATTATAATTTATGATATAATAAAAATGCATAATATTTTATCTGAGAGGTACATATGATTAAAGAATTTGAAGGAAAACTTCCGGTTATTGATGAAAAGACATACGTAGCGGAAGGAGCACAACTTATTGGCAATGTAATTATGAAGGAATATAGCAGTGTATGGTATAATGCGGTTGCAAGAGGCGATATCAATACAATTACTATAGGAAGATATACGAATATTCAGGACAATGCAATAGTGCATGTTGATGATACAGAAGCAACTGTCATAGGAGATTTTGTAACAGTTGGGCATGGAGCGAATGTCCATGGCTGCACTATTGAAGATCACTGTCTCATAGGGATGGGGGCAATTATTTTAAACGGTGCCGTAATAGGAAGAGGCAGCATTATTGCTGCAGGAGCAGTAGTTAAAGAACACGAGATTATACCTCCATTTTCAATGGTTGCGGGCGTGCCGGGAAAAATTGTTAAGAAACTCCCTGAAAATACGGATCGTATGCATGCACAGGCAGTAAAATATAAAACTCTGTGGTCAATAAGATACGGGGTTATGCCGGAAGCTGGCGGCGAAATATATAATGGTGAACAAATAGTATAAAAGAAGGCAGTTAGGAGACTGCCTTCTTTTTACGTTCTTTAATTTTAGGGGTAGTTAACTAGGAGTTATGCTATTTTTTATAATCTCATTCTTTATAATCTCTACTTGTGCCGAAAATTTATGCCAGCATTTTCATTATTGACGCCTTAGGCCTTACACCTACCATAGTTTTTACAATCTTACCATCTTTCATAACAGCCAGAGTAGGTATGCTCATTACGTTGAAAGCTGTAGCAAGCTCGGGCTGTTCGTCTATGTTGACTTTTCCAACCTTTACATTTTGCACTTCATTTGCTATTTCATCCACTACGGGGGAAATCATTTTACAAGGCATGCACCAGCTCGCCCAAAAATCCAATAGTACCGGTTTATCTGATTTTACAACTTCTTGCTCAAAATTTGATTTAGTTATTTTAACTGTGCTCATATTATTTATCTCCTTAAATATTTATTATGGTTTTATTATAGCAGTTATTAATAATATAACAGTAACTTAGTCACTGTCCAAGCTGTCTAAAAAATTCCGGATATTGAACTATAGGTCAAGCAGTAAATGTTATGACTTATGGCCGAGCATGCAGATAATGGCCGATTTTCATGCATTTTTAGATTGAACATTACATCTAGTCTGACACCTTGGACTTGTGTCAATAGAGTAGACACAAAAAGTTTAACTTTTTTTACACCACTCAGGCAGCTTCATGAGCAGCCTGTGGAGTCATATAATTTATAGCACCATGAATCCTTTTACGGTTGTACCAGGATTCGATATATTCA
>JAHDLA010000021.1 GCA_018436705.1 Sedimentibacter sp. | reverse complement strand
TTATACAAATCTACTATCTGTTGTTTAAATTCATCCGTATAACGGATACCATTTTTGGACATTGTTTAACACGCACCTTTCATTGTATTTATATTTTATCGTGTTAAACTTTTCGTGTCCACATTTATATACTAACACCAGTTCCTTCTTTGTTTATTATTTCTTCGTACACATAGTTTTCAATTTCTTTGTATTTCATTACCTTTCCACCTTTAACTTTTTTAGACAATATCTAGGATAACTGAATATAAAAATTGGTTTGTCTAAAATAGACAAACCAATAAGTTTTTATTAATGCTTTCAATACAATATTTATATTTCTATCTCAAATTTTTTGAACTATATAATCTATATACCCCTGTTTTATTTTTTCGCCTTCATATATTCTCTCTAAAATCCTGTTTTCTTTAAATAATATTCTCATATCTTTAAAGTGTGTTTCGGCCTCTTCAATATCATAATAAGTATGAATAATTTTCTCGTCACCTTCGCTCTGTAAAAATTCTCCTTCTCCCACTTTTTCACCTTGGCCATAATTACAATCATTTACGGAAAGAAAATTCACAAAACAAATTCCTCCTGGTTTTAAGACTCTTTTTATTTCTTCTATAGCCTTTGCAATATCTCTTTTTTTCATATGAAAAATAGTATTATAGGAATAGATATAACTAATTGAATTATCTTCAAAAGCAAGCTCCCTCATATCTCCTTTAGAAATATTAAGTTCAACATTATGTTCTTTAGAAAAAGTGTTAGCCTTTTCAATTTGTGAATTGCTTATTTCAATTCCATATGTCTTATATCCACATTCTAAAAAAAGGGCAAGTGGTGGACAGTTTCCTCCGGCTCCGCAATCTAATACAATTTTCTCTAAATTAACCTCGTTGCAATATTTTAAAAACTTATACAACTGTGTCTGTCTAAATACAAATATCATAAGAATCCTCCTTGGCTATTTAAAATATTTTTTTCTACTTACTACTAACTTTTATATGATAATATAGCAATAATACATAAATTTAAAGACTGTAATAAAGTTAATTATTGTGATATAATATATATACAAATTGTAGTTCTTTTATAATTAAGAAATGTATTTCATATAATAAAATCTCCTAAATTATTGTAATATTCAAAATAAATATTATTACAAATTAAATATATTGTAATTAAGGGTTAATACAAACATTAATTTTTTATTATAATTTTTATAATATTTAGTCTTTTTTGTCTTATGTTTATCTTTCTCTCCTGTTATTTTTTTAATCAGCCTTGAAATTTCTTTTCCATTTTCTTCTGGAAGATTCAACTCATAACCATTTGTAAAATTTATTATTTCTGAACAAAAATAGAGTTTAAAATCTTCTTTTGAAGTTTTAAACTCTATTTCATCTGTGTTAGGATATTTAACTTACTTAATTCTTCATCTTTTTTTGCTTCTATATATTTATGATATTCGTAATATTTATGAATGTTTGGGCTTATTATTGTAATACAAGTATCTGCAATGCTTGATATTTGTTTCATTGTATCTAGAATTACATAATCATATATATTTTGCCATTTTAAGAATTTTAATTCTTCTTCAGTCAGCAACTCTTGGCTTCCTGAAAAAAAATATATATTATTTTTTATTTCTGTTGCACTTTCTATTATTGCATTTTTACAGCTTTCTTTGTTTTCTAAACACATATATAGCTTTATATTTTCTATACTTGATACTTTTACATCATAATATATTTATATTTGATTTGTTAACAATGTGCTACTAACAAAATAATAGTCTGTCCTTTAACAATGACAGGCTATTATTGCAATCTTTACCTTTGATTTTTATCGTGTATTATTTTAAGTCCCTTGAACAAAAGCTGAGAGTCATATACATCTATCGTGTCTGTTTCATCATATATTATTCTTCCCAGGCCTCCTGTAGCAATTACTTTCATGCACTGTGTATTCATTTCTTCTTTTATTTTTTTGATAATGTACTCAACTTGTCCAATATATCCGTACACTAACCCTGCCTGGATACTTGTAACAGTATTTTTTGCGAGTATTGAATCAGGTTTTTTTATTTCAACACTGGGAAGCTGAGCTGTTTTTTGCCACAAAGCATCGGCAGTTATTTGTATTCCCGGAGATGTTATTCCGTATTTGAATTCACCTTTTTCACTGACAACATCGTATGTTGTTGCAGTTCCAAAATCAATTACAAGTAATGGCCCGCCGTACATATGATATGCCGCAACAAGACCAACAATTCTGTCTGCACCTACTTCGCGAGGGTTATCTGTAGATATTGTTATTCCAGTTTTAATTCCCGGTCCCACTATTATAGGATCAATGCCAAAATATTTTCTTAATGCATTTTCAAAAGAATGCATTACATTGGGAACAACTGACGAAACTATAGCACTCTTTATTTTTTTATTATCAATGTTGTTGTGATCTAATAGATTCAATATAAATATACCATATTCATCTGAAGTTTTTTCACTTCTGGTTACCATTCTCCAGTTTCCGACGATTTTATCCCCATCGTAAACACCAATAACTATATTTGTATTTCCTATATCGACCGCTAGTATCATGAACTTCTCCTTATCTGTTGATTTTATTATATACCTTAACTACCGCTGCTGTTCCAACTCCTGCGGCGGTACTCTCTATCAATGCACTTGTAGTTACTAAAAAAATGGCAAATGCCGCAAATGTGGTACCAATTCCAAACTCTGTACTTAACCTAACTATCTCATCACTGTATACAACATAAAGCATAAAAATAACGAGTCCCGTGTTCGTAAGCGCTCCTGACACTCCTGCAGCAAGTAAAGACACTGTCTCATTTTTGATTATTTTATTAAACAATTTAAAAATATAGTATGGAATAACACCTATAAATATTCTTGGTAAGACAGCAACCAGTGGGTTTATAAAAAGATAGTCCAGCGGTGATGCCGGTGCAGTCAAAGCCCTAATAAGTGTTGCAAAACCTGCAAGTGCACCCATAACAGCTCCTGATTTAGGCCCGAGTATAACACTTGTTATTATTGTCGGCAAAAAAAGCAAAAGTGCCATTGATGCAGAAGTTGTGGGAATTGCCGTCAAAGCAACAAAGACAATAGTAAGTGCCAGCATAACTCCTAAAAAAGTGAGTTTGCTTGTTTCAAATTTCCTATTCATTTAAATTTCCTCCTGTTCTCGTTCTGCAAGCAGATACAAGACTTTTTTTATGATATTTTACCACACTTTTTTATAAATGCAAATAATTTTATTCCTTGCTAAGTTCATCAATAGGTTTAGTAG
This sequence comes from Sedimentibacter sp., assembly GCA_018436705.1. Classification (GTDB taxonomy): domain Bacteria; phylum Bacillota; class Clostridia; order Tissierellales; family Sedimentibacteraceae; genus Sedimentibacter. The sequence goes on along the minus strand of JAHDLA010000021.1, from coordinate 9,653 downwards.
TAACCTGGCTTCTATCCAAGTCCAAAAGTGTAATGGCTTTTTCCAGATCCTCCTCAGAAGACATTTCTATTTCCAGATACGGTTTTGAATATGTTTTTTCATCCCATGTATCTATTTCAAATATAATATTGTCATATTCATAGGATTTTCTGTGCTTATATCCCGGCCTTTTTTGTTTATACCCTAAAAGCTTCAATATCTCTGCCGTACTTTCCCAGTCAGATATCTCAGTCTCAATTTCTTCATTTACCCTCAATGTATTTCTATTTAAGCTTCTCTTAAATGTCAAGGTATGTGTTTTCTCTCCGTTCAATAAATTCTCTGTTATCCTGATTCTCAAATATCCGTTGTATGTTTTTTTAAGAAAGCCGTCACCAGTCTCAAATCTATAGTTAACCTGATTCTCATCCTTTATGAGTTTCGCTCCCACATTAATGAGTTTTTTTTCAATCTCATCTTTATCTATATTAAGAACTTTAACTTCCCTTTCCTTCATGTTTTTCCTCCAAGATTGCATTTTAGACATTATATCACAGAATAAATATATTTACATAATAATCATAAAAAAATGTTAATATAATAAAAACCGTGTGCTATAATTAGTCATATGTGGAGGTGATATGTTGAAAGTAAACGCAAATGTTCTGTTAAAGGTAATCAAACTCTCCGCTCAAATAACACTTGAAAACGGAGGAGAAACTTACAGAGCAGAAGAAACCATCAAGTTTATATGCAAAGCATTTAAAGTAAAAGAAATTGACGCTATAGCAACTCCCACTGGATTTTACCTAACTGTATCCATAAACGGAGATGATCACTATACAATTGTAAAAAGAATAAGAAAAAGAACGATAAACCTCCAAAAAATTCATGATGTAAACAATATATCCAGACAAATAGCTTCATATTCTATTTCATTGAAAGATGCACTGAAAGAATTAGAAAATATTAGCAGCAATCGCGTCGATCAATATAAATATCCGCTATTGTATACCGGAGTTTCTTCCGCCTTTTTTACGGTACTTTTCGGAGGCGGTGCATTCGAGTTTATGGTTGCGTTTTTAACCGGAATTTTGATTTCCGCCATATCGAAAGGATTTGAAGAACTTCAGTCGTATCAGTTTTTCTCAAATATTATGTCAGGAGCTGTAATAGCTTTCGCTGCCGTTACAGTTACTACGCTTTCGGGAATAGGAAATTATAATTACATTATTGTCGGCGGAATAATGCCGCTGCTTCCCGGTCTTGCAATGACTAATGCAATTAGAGATACAATTAGAGGCGATTTGATTTCAGGTATAGCACGAGCTGCTGAAGCCATGCTTGTTGCATCTTCATTGGCTGCCGGAGCCGGTGCTGTTATTTACACGGCTTATTCCGTGGGGTTCTTAGGAATATAGGAGGGTATTATGTATGTTATAGCAGAAATGTTTTATTGTTTTGCAGCCACATTCTTTTTTGCAATATTAATGAATGCTCCAAAAAAAACTCTTATTTATTCTTCATTGACGGCTTCGCTTGGATACATTATTTATGAATATTTTCTCTTAAAAGGAAGCGCTTTTTTAGCTTTTTTCCTGGGAACTGTTTTTGTTGCTACATTTGGAGAAATTTTTGCCAGAAAGCTCAAGATGCCAGCAACAATATTTATTTTTCCTGGCGTAATTCCTATTGTACCAGGGCTTGGACTTTATGAAACTATCCTTGCATTTGTTCAGGATGACATATTTCTTGCTCTTGAAACAGGTGTAAGCACCATCCTCAATATTGGATGTATGGCAGTAGCAATGGCTCTTGTAAGTTTAATCGCAGTAAAATTTAAAGTAAAAAAAGTCGGCTGATAAAATTAATATATGTTTTAATCAAATATTATTGGGTATATAATAATCGTTGGTCAATACAATAATTAAAATTTAGATATAATTTATAGGAGGGTATTATGTGCAAAGTAAAATTCTTTTTATGTGAAACTTGCGGGAATTTAGTAAGTTTATTAAATGAAGGTGGAGGAACTCTTGTATGTTGCGGAAGCGATATGAAAGAATTAACTCCTAACACAGTAGATGCTGCTGTTGAAAAGCATGTACCAGTTGTAGAAGTTGAAGGAAATAAAGTAACAGTTAAGGTTGGAAGTGTAACTCATCCGATGGCTGAAGAACACTGGATTCAATGGATTTATCTTGAAACTAAGGAAGGCGTTCAGAGAAAATGTCTTAACCCGGGAGATGAACCAAAAGCTGTCTTCATGCTGAATGACGGAGATAAAGCAGTTGCCGCTTATGAGCATTGCAATCTTCATGGTTTATGGAAAAAAGAAATTTAATGATATTGTTAGAGAGCTGTACATGTACAGCTCTCATATTATTTCTCCAAACTTAAGATACAGTTGCCCCGCTTTCGATGTCCTCCAGCGTAGAAAGCATAGTTAATTTCTTTCCTTTTTCTGCTGCCATAAGCATTCCCCTTGATTCAACGCCTCTTAGGTTTACAGGTTTTAAATTATAAACTAATATTACCTTTTTGCCTACTAAATCCTCAGGATTATAATACTTTGCTATTCCTGATACGACCTGTCTGGTTTCATCTCCTACCTTCACTTGAAATACCAGAAGCTTATCGGCATTCGGATGCTTTTCTGCTTTGATTATTTCTGCTACTCTCAAATCGAGCTTGTCAAAATCATCAATTGTTATTAGTTCTTCTTCGATCTCTTCTTTCTTTTCAAGCTGTACTTTTTCGGCTACACCAGTTTTCTTTTCATTCATTTTATTTATTTTATTTATTTCTTCCATTTTTTTAGAAGCATCTATTCTTGCAAATAATATTTCCGGTGTTCCCACCTTCTGGCCTGGAACCATGCCATTAAATTTCTGAAGTGACTCCCAATCTTTTTTGTCTGTATTAAGTTGATTTAATATTTTTTGAGCAGTTTCAGGTAAAAAAGGTTCCAAAAGAACAGCAGATATTCTAATGGACTCAAGAAGGTTGTATAAAACAGTCCCAAGCCTAGCTTTCTTGCTCTCATCTTTCCCAAGAATCCAAGGCTGAGTTTCGTCAATATATTTATTGCTTCTTCTCAGCAGAGTAAATACTTCGTCTATTGCATCTGATACCTTGAGCTCATCCATTTTCTTTTCAACTTTGGCCGGAGTTTCCAACGCAAGGTTAATCAGCTCATTATCAATCGGTTCGCTTTCTGATTGCGGCAGAATTTCGCCGTCAAAATACTTGTTGGTCATAGTAATAGTTCTATTAACAAGATTACCTAAAATATTCGCTAAATCAGAATTTATTCTTTCTATTAATAATTCATATGTCAGTGTTCCATCATTGGCAAATGGCATTTCATGAAGAACAAAGTATCTTACAGCATCTACGCCGAACAAATCTACCAAATCATCGGCATAAATAACATTTCCCCTTGATTTGCTCATTTTACCTTCTCCAACTAAAAGCCAAGGATGACCAAACACCTGCTTAGGAAGTTCTTCTCCCAATGCCATCAATAATATAGGCCAGTAAATTGTGTGGAATCTTAAAATATCCTTTCCTATTAAGTGAACGTCAGCAGGCCAGTATTTTTTATACAAGTCACTATGATTTCCATCGGCTTCATACCCAAGGAATGTAATATAGTTACTCAATGCATCAATCCACACATATACTACGTGCCCTTCGTCAAATGTCACCGGAATTCCCCAGTCAAATGATGTTCTTGAAACACACAAATCCTGTAATCCGGGTTTTAAAAAGTTATTTACCATTTCATTTTTTCGAGATTCAGGCTGAATAAATTTAGGATGTTCTTCTATATGTTTCATGAGTCTTTCTGCGTACTTGCTCATCTTAAAGAAATACGCCTCTTCTTTTGCCATGTGTACTTCTCTTCCACAGTCAGGACATTTCCCGTCAACCAGCTGTGATTCAGTAAAGAAAGCTTCATCCGGAGTACAGTACCATCCTTCGTAGTATCCTTTATATATATCTCCTTGGTCGTAAAGTTTCTTAAATATGTCCTGAATTTTTCTAACATGCATTGGATCTGTGGTACGTACAAATTTATCATATGTCGTATTCATCAAATCCCATATGCGTTTAATCTCAGCAGCTATCTCATCGACAAACTCTTGAGGAGTTTTGTTTGCTTCCTTCGCTTTAATTTGTATTTTTTCGCCGTGCTCATCTGTTCCGGTTTGAAAATATACGTCGTATCCATTCAGTCGCTTAAATCTCACGATACTGTCAGCAAGTACAATCTCATATGTATTTCCAATATGAGGTTTGCCTGATGTATACGCAATTGCAGTTGTTAAGTAATATTTACCCTTGTTCATATTTTCCTCCCATTAATATTTCATTTTTGCAATTCATTGTGCCTCCAAATAAAAAGAGAAAGCCTCTTTGCCAAAAGGCAAAGAGGCGAAGTTACGCGTTACCACTCTTTTTCGCACATATTTCACAATATGTGCCTCAACAGGTCAAAAAACCCGTGTACTGTAACGTGTACTCACGTTATGCCCTAGCATCAGCTCAGACACAAAGCTCCAAGGCCATATTCATTTTATAACCAATCTCCGGCTCACACCCTACCCGGTTCTCTATGTCATGATTATAAAACTACTCTTCTTTTCATCGCTTCTGGTTATTTTTTATTATTGTTTATCTTATGTAAGACTATACATAAATCTCAAACTTTTGTCAATGTTTTTTAACTAAAATATAAATTGTATACACTTAACTATTGCCACAATTATACCTATAATTATAGCCGGAATTATCAACAATCCTATTCCAAGCGGAATTAAAGCAATAATTACTACAAGTCCTATAATAGCTCCTATAATTGTAAACAGAATCTTAAATAATATAACTCCTATATTTACTGCTGCAAATATAAATATAAAAAACACAACTAATCCTATTAATATTTCCATTGCACATCTCCCATTTATTAAATCATATTATATTTTATATATTACGCGGAAAAGGTTCAAGATATATTAGTATAAAATTAAAATATGATTAAAAAAGTTTATATATGAGCATACTCTTTTCGACATATAAATAATTAGCAAAAAGTATTAAAAAATGATATAATGAAGTAATATAATTTGGGAGCATGCGATGATTGATTTACACATTCATTCCGTTTTTTCCGACGGAACCGATACTATAGATGACATAATTAAAATCGTGAAACAAAAAAATATTCCTGCTATTTCATTAACAGATCATGATACTACCTACGGAGTAAAGGAAATTCAAGAAAAAGCCTCAAAAGAAAATATAAGAGTTGTTCCGGGGGTTGAAATATCCACTGTCTCAAACGGCCACATAATCCATATACTTGGCTATAATATAGACACTGATAACAATCCGCTTCAGGAACTTCTAGGCACTATTTCAAACTATTTCGGCAAAACATTTACAGAGCATTATAACTGGCTTTACAAAAACCATGTTTTGGATTTTGATATTAACAAAGTGATAAAATATGCCTCATACAAACAATCCATAGCCTTGTCAGACATATTAAAAGCAATGATAGCTGATGGTGCCCCTTACACTCTAAAAGACTGGCCTGAATTTTTAGAAAAAAAAATAATGCATTTTCATGGACATTTCAGAGAAAATTATCCTGTTCATCCCACCGAAGCAGTGGAAGTCATAAGGCAGGCAGGAGGAACAGCTGTATTTGCTCATCCGGCACGAATCGGCAATTCAGATGTGGGAGAGATGGAATTACTATTACCCCACGGCCTTGGCGGTGTCGAAGTATATTATCCTTACCACGGTAAGGACCTGGTAGAAAGATATGAAAAATTTGCTGATGCCCATAATTTAATCAAAACAGGTGGCACAGATTGGCACGGTGAAGAACTAACAACATGGAATGTTGAAATAGGAGATTATGGAATTAGCCTAGCAGATTTTGATAATATTTTTGGAGGATGTTAAAAAGTGCCATCCTCCATTTATTTTTTATAATTCATGATATTTTTTTATAATATTATCAAGAACAATATTTACATTATCTATCACCTGACAATATTCCTGATCTGTAATATTATCAATATGAATTCCCATTGCTGCAACAACAGTACAGTCAAGAGCAGTAGCCAAATATTTTGCCGCCTTATATGTTAATTCATCCTCTCTGTGTCCCTGAACGCATATGACACTTGTGGATGCTGTTCTTTTCACTTCATTTTTGTAATCGGATCTAGGTACTGCAACAGCAGAAGCTCCAATATGATATTTTTCTCCTCCTCCAATTGCAACATTTATATCTTTTCCACACTTTACTACCATTGCCTCAACAATGCACTTACCTTCTCCTGCTCTTATTTTAAAGCTTTCAAGCATATTTATAACCTCCTGATACTGAATTTACCTATTAAAACTCTACAAAAATATTACCTTACCTGCAGTGTGCATTTTGTCGAGCAAATTTATTTACTTATTTCATTTTTAACATATTCTTTTATATAGCTTTCAAAACGTTTGACCGCATGAGTTTTACTTATATATTTTTTAGTTACAAAATATACTTCCCACACTGGCCCGCCTTCCTTAAATGGTATTGCCTTAAAACCGTTCAACGGCATATCTTCAACAGCAAAATCAACTGTTACTGCTAATCCAAGTCCTTGTTGGCATAATTTATGCGCAAGGCTTAGTTCAGTAGTTTCAAAAACTATAGTAGGAGAAAAACCAGCTTCTTTACACGCTTTTTTAAAATTATGATATATTTTGAACTCGCGGCTTTCTAGTATAATTTTTTCATCTCTCAAATCATTTACACTAAGCCTGTTTTTAGATGATAATTTATGATCCCTTGGAACTAAAACCATGGGTTTATATGAAGCAATAATTTCACTGTCAAGTTCTTCATTATCTATGGGACCTTTTATCAGACCGCAGTCGGCATCCCCATCAAAAATTGCTTTTTCTGCATTGAAATCAGAATACTCCCACCACTTCAGGTTAATATTAGGAAACCTTTTCTTGAATTCAAAAAGAAATTTAGGTGAAAAAGCTGCTATAACTCCATAAGCAGATGCCAGACTTAATTGTCCAGATATATTAATATAATTTGTGTAATAATTTTCTATTTCTTCTAACTCAGAAACAATATGCTTAGCTCTTTCTATTAGAACTTCCCCATACTCTGTCAAAGTTAATCCGTTTGTAGTTCTGTAAAAAAGAGGGATATTCAATTCTTGTTCGAGGTTAATGATAATTTTGCTTAATCCCTGAGGAGTTATGTATAAGGACTTAGCAGCTTTAGTTATACTACCGTCACGACACACTTGCAAAAAACTGTTTAAATCTTTTGTATCCATGCGAGCCTCCTTTCTATTTACTACGATTATTTCATAATTATACCATGAATTATAGAATTTAGCATCGGTGAAAATCAATGCAGTTATATTTTAATCCCAAATACAGCAAAAAATAGGAGTTCATCCTACTTTTTGTCTATATGCTACTATTGGTTCCCTTCCCATCCTACGAACTTCTTATGGCTAAGACCAAATTGCATTAATATTTTTCCTATTATATGATTAACTTGTTCCTCAATTGTTTGAGGGTTATTATAAAATGTTAATAGAGGAGGAATTATAACACATCCTAAATCTGAAACTTCCTTCATATTTATTATATGTACTTTCCCAAATGGCATTTCCCTGGGAACCAACACAACTTTTCTATTTTCTTTTAAACATACATCAGCTGCACGGATGAGTAAATTTTCTGCATACCCACATGCAATTCCTGATAAAGTCTTCATGCTGCATGGTATAACAACCATACCATCAGTTCTGAAAGAACCGCTTGAAATAGAAGCTGCCAGGTTATTGTTACTGTGAACAACATCAGCAAGACTTTCAACATCCTCAATCTTTAATTCTGTTTCAAGTCCAAATGTTACTCTTGCCCCCTCAGAAATTACCAGATGGGTTTCACATTCTGGGTAAGCCTTTAAAGCCTTCAACATATGGTATCCAAGTATTACTCCGCTTGCACCTGAAATTCCTACAACTAATCTCATAATCTCTCCTCTATATATAAAACATATTTTTTTATTAATTAAAATAAACCTATCATTTTCCAATATGGTACTTCTAGCAAAACAATTATGAAAACTACCGCAATTAATGGAATCCCCAACTTCATTACTTCTTTTTGCCCATACATGCCGTTTTCTTCTCCTTGTCCCACAAGCATGTTCAAATGGTGGAAAGGAAGAATGTAGTGTATACCAATTGATGTATATACCAATAATGTAGTTATTATAGGACTTATTCCCATAGGTTCAGTAAATATTAACAGAGCCGGAATAGCTATTCCCATTACGGCTATTACACTTCCCAAGAACATATGTATTCCCATGGATATTACTGCTATTATAACTGCAAGTACATATGGGTTTTCAGGAATTGATGAAGGCAAGATAGTATCTGCTATCCATGTATTCATACCGGTTACTCCTCCAACCTTTCCTATTGTCATGGCTGCGGTTAGAAACAGAAGCACATGAACCGGTACTTCACCCCACTGCTTCGGTGAAAGTACCCCTCCAATAACAGGGAAACTCATCAGCATGGCTATGAGAAGTGTAATCCATCCTATATTTATACCGTGTATGGAATCTGTCATCCACAACACAACTGCAATAGCAAGCCATATAATTGTTCGTTTTTCTATACCTGATATTTGTCCCAGAGAATCTAGTTTTTCTTTTATCTCTTCTTTATTTATTATAATTTCTTTAGTCGGTTTAAATAATACGAGAATCAGTAAGCAGGTTATTATACTTGCAACAATATTTGGAGGTCCCATGTAGGCAAGCCACTGCATCCAGCTTATTAACTCTCCTGATGCCTGTGCTGCCAGAGGATTAATAACACTGTCTCCGGTTAAAAATATCATTGAAACAGGAACGGATGATGCAAAAACAGTGAACCCTATTTTAATTGCATCTTCCTTGGGAACATTTGCGCTTTTTATTACTACTGCCATAACTGACATAATTAGAAAAGCTCTTGGCCAAGGATGAGGAATTAGTATACTTAAAATAAAAGTAAGCACAAATATAGATATAATAATACTTCTATAAGAACTTACAAATTTTATTATAAACTTATATGCTATTCTTTCTCCTAACCCAGAACTTTTTACGGCAGAAGCAATTAGATACGCACCGATTACTAAGTACATTGTGCTCCCAACCCAAGGAGAGAACACAACCGATGGTTCAGCAACATTAAATATAACAAGTAGTGCTAAATAAAGCCCTGATGCATAGCCTGACTGAACAATTTGAAAAGCCCAGAACACTACTGTCATAAGTGTTAATCCCAAACACATTTTACCTTGAGCTGACAAGCCTTCCAATGGAAGAACGTTTATAACAATTGCTACAAGAATGCCTAATAATAATCCTAATAGCTTTTTATTCTTATTCATAATAATATCCTTTCAAAAAATAGAGGGCATAAGCCCTCTCAGGCTGCTGACAAAGTCAGTACAAAAATTACGAAAAATTAACATTAAGACCGTTGAAAATTCAACGGTTTTTCTATGTTTTTGAGCGTATTTATGATATAATAAATGCATAAAAATAAACTTAGGAGAAAAGTAGGATG
>JAHDLA010000020.1 GCA_018436705.1 Sedimentibacter sp. | reverse complement strand
ATTTGGGTTACAAATGTGGCCTTTCAATTACAAAACTTGCATTTCGATTTCAAAAGTTGCGTTTCGTTTACAAATATTTAGTTGTCAATTACAAATACTGCATTTCAATTTACAAAGTGGCTTTTCGCTTTACTATTAAGCCATTAATTCTATTATTTTCATAATAACGATAAATATATAAAGAATAACGATAAATAATTATTGTAATTCATTTAAACCTATGTTATACTGATCCAGTCAAATATAAGAAAGGAACTATTAAAGAAGATAATGACCTGGTATTTTAAGGAGGCGCAATATGATTGTTGTAAACTTAGATGTTATGATGGCAAAGAGAAAAATGTCATTGACTGAGCTGTCGGAAAAATTGGGTATGACGATGGCAAATGTTTCAAATTTCAAAAACCAGCGGGCCAGAGCTTTTCGCTTTACTACGCTTGACGCACTGTGCAGAATTTTAGACTGCCAACCAGGCGATATTTTAGAGTATAGAAAGGATAATGAAAATGAAGAAAGTAATTAAAATAGCAGGAATTGTAGTTGGATCAATATTGGGTGTTGCAGTACTTATGTTTGCAATTATGCTTCTCAGAGGCCCTAGTGATGTGGTGATTCTCACTGACGAGCAAGTTGTTGAACAAAATGCAGAGCAAACAAAACGCTATTCCGGTGTAGATTTATCGGGTTTTGATACTGTTACCGTTACTGGAGAAAAATTAACTTCCGATTTTTTCAAGGATTACAAAGTAACAATGATTAACCTGTGGACAACAAATTGCAGCCCATGCATCGCTGAGATGCCTGATATTGCAAAGCTTTATGATGACAGACCGGAAGGAAGTAATATTATTTCCATATGCGTAGATACAGTAGATGATAAAAAAGCTGTTAAATTTGCTTCAGAAGTTATGGAAGATGCAGGTGCAAATTTTATGACCCTTGTTCCAGATGAGGTACTACAAACGGCACTGACAAATCAAGCTAATATTTTTCCTACTACTATATTTGTAGATTGCAACGGAAAAATTGTTGGCACTCCCCATTTTGGAGGCAGAACTGGAGAAGACTACAGACAAGCGATCCTTGACAGAATTGCACTTATAGATGAAACAGAATAATAGGGTACAAATATGAAAGCAGCACATAATACACAACCATATATTAAATATATCATTTTCGTATTAGCACTGGCATTCATCGGCATTGGTCTAATGCGAGAAGAACAATTTGTAGTACTAAAAAAGGCAGTCAACATTTGCCTTGAGTGCATAGGGATAGGCTAATGAAAAATAAAACAAACAAAAGACATATTATACAGCTTATTGCTGCTATTGCTATAAACGGATATGCCGCAGGATTCACAAAGGGTAAAATTTTCACCGGCAAGACTAAGCTTATTTGTGTCCCGGTGCTCAATTGTTACTCCTGCCCCGGCGCACTGGGCTCCTGCCCCATAGGAGCATTACAGGCTGTATTGGGCGATCGCAGCTTCAAGTTCTCGTTTTATATTCTCGGCTTCATTATGCTGTTTGGAATTCTGTGCGGCCGGCTTATCTGTGGGTTTTTATGCCCATTTGGATTCATACAAGACTTGCTTTACAAAATTAGAACGCCAAAGCTTACAGTTCCAAAAAGTATTGACAAGCCCTTGCGTTATTTGAAATATATTGTTTTAGTAGTATTTGTTATTGCTTTGCCTTTAGTTATTACCAACAAATACGGCATGGGTAATCCTTACTTTTGCAAGCTGATTTGCCCTGCAGGGACGCTGGAGGGTGGAATTCCGCTGTTGGCAATGAACGAAGAATTAAAAAACACCATAGGTGCATTATTTTTTTGGAAGCTGGGCGTATTGCTTGTGATTATAATTTTTTCCATCATTACCTATCGCCCATTTTGCAAGTATCTTTGCCCTCTAGGTGCACTATACGCATTATTTAACAAATTTAGCTTTTATCAAATGGATGTTGATGAAACAAAGTGTACCGGATGCAAAATATGTGAGAAAAACTGCAAAATGAATGTAGAAATTACTAAAAACATCAACAGCACAGAGTGCATACGATGCAACGAATGTAAAAATATATGCCCTCATAACGCAATTTCAAGTGGCTTCAAAATAACATAAAATAGCTGACTGCAATAACCATATTTGGAGGGAAATTAAATGGCTTTTCGAAACCTTTTATAAGCCGCTTAAATACCCCTCTACAATTGAAGCCAGTTTTTTTGATATTGGGTAATTACCTGAACACAAAGCCCAATTATATATAACTCCTCTTGCTACTATTAGCAGCTCATCTGTAATTTGATCTGCACTTTTTGATTTTGACAGTTGCCCGGTTTCCTGCCCGATTACAATTAAGTCATTCAATCCTCTCGGCAATGCCCTATCTTTGGATAAAAAAAACATACTTCCATTATCCATTTGTGCCTTGTAAATATTTCTTATAACATCTATACCTGTATATTCTGCATAGGCTGCTTGTTCGCATAAGTATAAAACAATAGCTTTTTTAATATTAGATTTATCTATTCTTTTAATAACATCTGTCTCGAAAAAAACATCTGTTCTTTCATAAGCAGCTATAACAATTCCTGATTTGCTTATAAAATGATGGTAAAATGCCCCTACAGATACACCGGCATTCTTGCAAATTTCCTTAATACTTATATCATCATAGTTTTTTTGCTCCATTAATTTTAACGCTTCATCTAAAATTCTATTCTTTGTATTTTCAGCCTGCAATGTCCTAGACGTTTTTTCTTTCATATCAATCTCCTTTAGTTGTTTCTTCACTAGACTAATATATAATAAAAAAACATTTTTTTCAATTGTCAAAAAATAAATTATTGACATTTGTTAAAAATTTATATATATTATATTTAAGATAATCAATTCGGCGAATTCGTTATCTTAAATATATAAAAAATAAAGGGAGGAACAATATGAATTATTTAGAGCTTTTTGAGCCCGCTAAAATTGGTAATGTTTTGCTGAAAAACAAATTATCAATGGCACCGATGGGACCTGTCGGTTATGCAGATGCATTTGGTGCATTTAATCAAAGAATTCAGGATTACTATGTTGAAAGAGCAAAAGGTGGAATTGGACTAATCATTACAGGTATTTGCAGTGTTGATATTAATATAGAAGGTTTGTCAAAACCGGGACTGCCTTGTCCAACACAAACACCGTTGGCTTTTATTCACGCTGCTTATCAAATGAACGAACGAGTTCATGCATATGGAACAAAAATATTTATTCAATTGACAGGTGGATTAGGAAGAAGTGCATTACCTGGGTTTGTAAGCAAATGTATTGCTCCTTCGGAAAATGAAAATCGCTTTGATCCTAAGGTGATTCATAGGGAAATGACAAAAGAAGAAATAAAAAATTTGATTCAAAAATTTGTAATGGCAGCAGTTATTTCTAAAAAATCAGGTTTTGACGGAGTTGAAATTCATGCAGTTCATGAAGGATATCTTTTGGATCAGTTTGCAATTCCTATTTTTAATAAGAGAACTGATGAATATGGAGGATCATTAGAAAATAGATTAAGATTAGCAACAGATATTGTAAAAGGAATCAAAGCAGCTTGCGGAAAGAATTTCCCAGTTTCATTGAGGTACAGTCTTAAAAGCTGTATGAAGGGTCTTCGCCAAGGCGGTCTTCCAGGTGAAGAATACGAAGAAGCAGGCAGAGATATTGAAGAAGGAATTGAAGCTGCTAAAATCTTAGTAGAAGCAGGATATGACGCTCTTAATGTTGATGCAGGTACATACGATTCTTGGTATTGGAATCATCCGCCGATGTATTTTGAAGAAGGAATGTATCGTGAATTTGGAGAAATACTTAAAAAGCATGTAAATGTTCCGATTATTTTAGCAGGAAGAATGGAAAACCCTGAGCTTGCTGTTGAAGCGTTAAAAACAAGCTGTGATATTATTGGTCTGGGCAGACAATTATTAACGGATCCTTATTATCCTGAAAAAATTCGTACAGGAAGAATGGATGAAATAAGGCCATGCCTTGGCTGCCACGAAGGATGCCTCGGAAGAATAGGACACGGTCCGGTTAGTTGTGCAGTTAATCCTGCCTGCGGCAGAGAAAAAATTTACGGTCTTGTTCCGGCACATAAAATAAAGAAATTCTTAGTAATAGGCGGTGGCCCCAGCGGTATGGAATCGGCCAGAGTTTTAGCCGAAAGAGGTCATAAGGTAATTCTTTGTGAGAAAAGCGGTGAACTTGGAGGCAATCTTATTCCGGGAAGTGTTCCACACTTTAAGCGTTACGACAGAGCTTTAATCAACTGGTACAAAAAACAATTGGAACTATTGAATGTTGAAGTGAATTTAAATTGTAGCGTTACAGAAGATGCAATATCTTCTTATGGAGCAGATGAAGTTATTGTAGCAACCGGTTCTACTCCTGTTGTAATACCTTTCGGAGGTAACGGCAAAGCAGTATTGGCTAATGAAGTATTATTGGGCAAAGTAAAAACCGGAAAGGATATTGCAATTATAGGTGGTGGACTTGTAGGCTGTGAAACAGGATTATGGCTTGCACAGCAAGGAGCAAATGTTACAATAATTGAAGTTGCACCTGAAATACTTGGAGGTGCCAACGCATTGCCTCACATGAATCATTTCATGCTGGAAGATCTGCTGAAATTCCACAAAGTAAATGTGCTTGAAAGTACAAAGGTTGTATCCGTTGACGATGGATCAGTTTCTTATGAGAATGCAGATGGAACTAAAAGCATTCCGGTTGATACTGTTATTTCAGCTGTCGGTTACAAAGAAAACAATAGTTTATTTGAAAGTTTAAAAAATACTGGTTTAATTGTACACAACATAGGCGACTCCCAAAAGGTTCACAATATTATGTATTCTATTTGGAATGCATATGAACTTGCCAAAGAGTTATAAAATTTAAAATTAAGAAGCCATCTCAAAATTGTGGGATGGCTTTTTAGTTTGTATATTACAAAATTACGGTTACTTTTTCCATTGACATCTACGAGAAATTATAAGTACAATATTAATAATAATCTTAATATTGATAAAGCTATCTATCAACGATACGCAAAATGTATTTTAACTATACTAATAACGAAAGGAGGTTAGTAAATGCCAGGACCTCTTATTCATTTAGCTGCCACAGCCCCGCTCAGCTTAGGATATAAGTGGCTTAATCTATTGTCTTTGTTTATAGCCAGTATATTTCCCGATCTTATAGCGGTATTGATAAGCCCAGTCTTGATTTTTGTTTTTGGCTTGAGAGGCGAAAAACTGAATTGGTTTTTTACATTTTTTGATCAGTCAATAGCTGGAGGGGCAATTGGTGCAGCAATATTGATAGGCGTAATTTTACTCCTGATCAAATTTTGCCCGCGATTATCAAAGCCATTTAAATGGAAACAAAATTATTCAGCCAAGGCTATTACAATATCAGTATTTTTGGGTGTAGCGCTGCACATTTTACTTGACAAATTAATGTAAAAAGTGATATCTGCTGCAAAAAACTACGTTATTTGATTATAACTCCATCGTTGAATTTTAAGCAGAACGGTGAAGTCAAAATAGTAAGCGACTCTTTTTTATGAGGAGATTATATGATAACAAAAGATACGCCGTTCATAATTTCTTGGTCAAATTTCTGCTGGATTGATGATTCTGCAGATAACCCGAAAGATTTATGCCTGCACGGAGATGTTACAGTTACAATCGAAGACACACAATTAAGTTATTCGTGCTGTACTAGTGCTTCAGCACTACAGATGCTTAGAACCTTAACACAAGGCCATGAAATTACTCCATATGAACAGATGCTTCCTTGTTGCGGCCACAGTTTGTTTGCATCTGCAGACTTAAGTGAAGTAACAATCAGCGGATGTGACAATGGTATTGATTATTCCGTTACGCATAAAACCGATAAAGTGGTTATAAAAACAGAAGAAGGAACCGAATATACGGTATCCTTGATAAAATACCGCAAAGAAGTATTGCGCTTTGCAAGAGCAGTAGAGTTTTTTTATTGCAACTGTTCTCCTAAAATTTTACCAGAAGAGCCCTATGAAAGAGATGGATATTTGGCATTTTGGAACGAATGGTCACACCATATGTATCGCGCTTTCAGTTTGTTTGAAAACAGTCTGCTAAACAAAGCACTATTAAACACTCACTGCTGTAAAGAATATTCATTAGAATGCGGTAATCCCTATGATGATGATCTAATTGCAAGTGCAGAATATATTGATACATGCTCTAAGCTTGCTGCTAAGTTATATACACATCAATATTTCACTAATAATTTAGCCGTTATTTATGAAGATAAATATAATTGTGCAGTAAATAACGAAAAAGAATTTGTTGAATCTTGCCTTGCAGCAGCCGAAAAGCAAATAGTTCCATTTAATTGGACTGACGAAGAAGAAACCTTTCACGGTATGCGGTATATATGGAAAACCGGCAAAATTGAAATTAAAAAACTTTTCCGCAAAATAATCACTTCCGATTTAGGTGACAATACAGAACTTGATAGTTCTGTTTACATAGTCGACCTTGAAAAAGGAACTGTATTTTTCTTATATGATGATAGAGGTGTTGACATTTTTGAGGAACTAACATAGCCACTGATAATTTTAAGAACCGCTGCACAAAAATATAGTGCAACGGTTCTTGTTTTATTGTAAACTAGCATAGTACAGTGTACTTTGCATAAAAAAGGTAAACGGATTAGTATTGTACCCAAATATTATCTTAAAGTTTCATATCCTATTAACACCCTAATAATTTTTTCTGTATTACCATTTACAGCTAAACGCCCTTTACTGTTTGCATTATCCTCATCCTCAATCTCAAAAAAATGAATATTATTTTTGTTGACTTCATGCGAAGTCACTTTTATATTTTCGATATTAGCAATGTTAGTTTTTTCAACAAATTCATACAATAGTTTAATTACGGAAGCCTCGTCAGACACATTATTTTGATAATTAGAATCGTTGAAATAGTGATAATATAATATTAAATTTCCGGTTTTTGCTTCTAATTCTAGTATATAATATTCGGTCTCTTTATAATCATCTAACAAAGAAAAATATATTTCATATTTCCCGTATTCTAATACTGATTTAGCATTTTCAAATGTCGTGGCTTTTTGCATAAATGCTTCGCCAATATATTGTTCAACCCTGTTTGGCTCACTATAAGAGATATGGCAATTTACTTCTGTTAAGTATAATTTAATGTCAAAATAATTCTCCAAAATTTCCAAAGCTTTTAATTTAGCTTCTTCTTCATTTAAAATTCTATTAGAATTTTCTGCCTCCTCTGCAAGCTTATTAATATATATAGTATCAATCATTACTTGATTTTTTTTGATTGGATTCAATTTAGAACATGAGCACAAAATAAAAGAAAGCAATATTGCTGAAGTAATTAAAAATATTCTCTTACATTTCACTTGAATTGACACCACCTATTTTCTTATTAAACATCAATGAAATTGTCGTTCCTTCGTTAACTTTACTTTTTATATCAAAATTTATGTTATTGATGTCCATAATTTTTTTACAAATAGATAAACCTAATCCAGCACCGTTATTTTCTCTGCTTCTTGATTTATCGACCATATAAAATGGTTCAAATATTTTATCCAAATGTTCTTTTGGGATACCTATTCCAAAGTCTCTAATTTGAATTATTTTAGCATCTCTATTTAAAACAATATGAATTTCTGAATTATCATAAGAAGCTTTAATTGCATTATCAATTAAATTTGACAATAATATCACCATTAAATCATTATCTTGCATTATTACAAAATCTTCACCATTTACAATGAGTTTAATATTTCTAATATTTAAACTTGGAAAAACAATTTTTTGAACTTCATTAATTGTATTTTTTATAAAATCATTTTTTAGTGTATAATTTTCTTTTTTCAAAAATATAAGATCCATTAATTTATAAAATAGTTGTTGTAATCTTTTGCCTTCTTGAACAATATATTCGAGTCCCTCAGAATAAATCTTTTCATCATATTTTGTTGTACGAAGCAAATCTGCATAACCTATAATAGATGTTAGCGGTGTTTTTAATTCATGCGATAAATTGTTAATAAATCGCTGTTTTTCTTCATTTATATTTTCTAGTTCATTAATTTTTTCATTAATCACATTTGACATTATATTAAAGTTTTCTGACAGCAAACCTAATTCATCATGACTGTAAATTTTCACTTTTTCAGAAAATTTGCCTCCGGATATCCTTTGAGTAGCCTTGGTAAGATTTTTAATAGGCTTTGTAATATATATGCTAATAAAATACATAAAAACCATAAAAGCTATTGAAACTATAACATCTAATTTTATAAAGAATAAATATAGTTGCTTTTTTTCGCTATAGACAGCAGAAATGTTTTTTATATAAGAAAAGTAATATGTGCTGTTATTAACTAACAAGCTTGATATAAAAATATAAGAACGATCGTTTATATCTCTTAAAATATATTTTCTGGTACTTTCATTAAGGGATTCAAGCTCTTCTCTTTTATTCGGCAATTCAAAGTTAACATTGCTGAATATCACATTATTATCCAAATCTAAAATTTCTATGGATACATCGTGTCCTTCAAGCTTGTTTTTAGTAGAGTAATCATTAACAACATTGTATATTGCCTGGTCATCTGATAATGTATATCGCGAATATCTTTTTAAAGTATTATATACAGGCATACTTAGATTTACGGCTGAACACATGCTCAAATGTTCGCCTAAACACATTTCAATCTCACGTTTTAATGATTCGGAAAATATTTTTTCAACTATTAGAACACCCGCGAAATTGAAAGTACATATAAACAAAACTAATGAAAAAATATAAATTCTTAGCCAGAATTTCATTTATTATATCTCCAACCTATAGCCTATTTTATAGACCGTTTTAATGTTATCATTTAAATTCAGTTTTTTTCTAATAGACCCAATATGCATATCCACGGTTCTAGTGCCTCCCATGAAACCATAATCCCATATTTTTTCAAGAAGCATTTCTCTTGTTAATGCAACGTTTTTGTTGCGTACCAATAAACATAGCAAATCAAACTCTTTATATGTTAAATCAACTATTATATCATCTTTTTTAACAATTCTTTCTTTTATATATATTTTTATATTTTTAAAGGAAAGCACATCTTCGGTTTTTCCATATCTTCTCAAAACGGTTTCTATCCTTGCCAACAACTCTATGGCTTCAAACGGTTTAACTATATAGTCTTCTGCACCTAATTTTAATCCGCTGACCTTGTCTACAACTGAATCTTTAGCTGTCAAAAAAATTACCGGAATATTTAAACACCTTATTTTTTCCATAATTGCAAATCCATCAATACCAGGAAGCATAATATCCAATAATATTAAATCAAAATTTCCATTTTCAATAATTTTAACGCTTTGAAGTCCATCATAAACTTGCTCCGTTTCATAAGAAGCAATGTTAAGTTGTAGTTTTATCAAATTTGATATTGATTTATCATCTTCAACAATAAGAATCTTTTTGTTCAATTGAAACGCTCCCACAGTGCTTATTGCACCTTAATATTATTTGATTGTAACATTTTTTTATGTAAAATAAAACTCCAATTTTTTCATTTTACCCGTTAATTATTAACTTTACAACTTATTTACAAAAAGAAATTACTTATAATGTATTTTCACTATAACATAGACTCACATCAATGATGACAAGATAAAAATGTCCAAAACAAAGTAAGGTTGAGAGCATTCCGGAGCTTAACAACAAAGTAAGAATAAAAATGAAACAAAAAAGGAGACAATAAATTGAAAAAAATAATATGTATAATAATTGCGGTGGCGATGCTTTGCAGCGTTGCTACAGGCTGTGGAAAAAACAAAGCAGCAGCAAACACAGAAAATAATCAAGATACAGAAACAAATTTAGTTGAAAGCGGTGCAATTATTCTGGACAATGGATTGTATGTTAATTCAGCTTACAACAAACAAAAAATGACAACAGTTATCGGAAAAGAAATTGAAACAAAAGGCCCGCATTCTTATTGTGACAAGGGGTTAGGTTTTGGTTTCATTTATGTTAATACATTTGGAAAGATAAAAGACGAATCCGACAAAATTGGCGGTGCCTGCACTGCTCCATATAGTTTAATGCTGTTTTATAGTAGCGAAGAATCAGACAAATTACAGGAAAGTTGTACAGATGAAGTCTATAACAACATGAGCGAACAAGAAAGAAAAGAGTTTATTCAAAAGATAAACGAGCAGACGCTAAATATTGCAGGGATTTTCCGTTTTCCAGATAAAGATGATAACGCAAAAGTGCAATTTGAATTTTTCTGCTCACGTTTTGAAAAAGTTGAAGAATTATTGAAATATAATGGAGATACTTACTACTTTGGATATACCAAGAATTATTCAAAAATGACATTAAGCGAACAAGAAAAATCAGATATAACTGCTTTAATAGGAGATTTAAATGAATTTAAACAAAATATAGTTATTTATCCACCGGTTTCAAGAGAACAAGAAGCGAAATTTCAAGGCAATTTAAATAAATTTGATGCTGACACACTAAGCGGAGAAAAAGTAACACAGGATGTGTTAAAAAATTATGATCTTACGATGGTAAATATTTGGTCAACAACCTGTGAACCTTGCATTGCAGAAATGCCTGAACTTGAAAATCTTTACAAAAAGTTACCTGAAAATATAAATTTACTTTCTGTTTGTATAGATGGTGCGGATGACGTTGAACTGACAAAAGAAATAGTAAATGATGCAAAAGGTGAATTTGTAGTAATTTTCCCTGATGAAAATATGAAAAAATCATTAACTGATAATATTAGCTGTGTTCCTACAACTGTCTTTGTTGACAAGAATGGCAATATGGTTGGAGAACCGTTACTTGGTGTTCCAGATCCTACAACTGCTTCTGAACATTATTTAGAAAAAATTAATGAAATCATTAATGGAGGAAAATAATGTTATGAAGTTAATAAGAAATATAACAAAATACGACAAATTCATTATTTTAGCGCTATCCCTACTTTTTGTAGGGATAGGGATACAAAGGCAAGAAAATTTGGTTGTATTTAAAAAAGCAGTTAATATCTGCCTTGAATGTATCGGGGTAGGATAATGAAAACAAATAAAAGACATATAGTTCAGCTAATTACTACCATATTTACAAATTTCTATATTTTTGGCTTCATTAAAGGAAAAATATATACTGGAAATTCTAAGCATTTATGTGTTCCCGGGCTAAACTGCTATTCTTGTCCCGGTGCAGTAGGCTCTTGCCCTATTGGCTCATTGCAAGCTGTCTTAGGTGGACGAAAACATAACTTTTCATATTATATAATTGGCCTGATTATGCTTTATGGAGTATTACTTGGTAGATTCGTTTGTGGTTTTCTTTGTCCTTTTGGATTTATACAAGATTTGCTATATAAAATAAAGACTCCAAAGATTAATGTTCCTAAGAATATTGACAAAAGGTTAAGGTATTTTAAATACTTTGTTCTTCTTATTCCGGTAATTTTGCTACCCATATTTTTAACTAATAAATTTGGAATATCTCCCCCTTATTTCTGTCAATGGATATGCCCAGCCGGAACACTGGAGGGAGGTATACCGCTACTGATAAAAAACGAAAATCTTAGAGAAATTATAGGATTTTTATTTAATTGGAAAATAGGATTACTGGTATTAACAGTTGTTTTTTCAATTTTAATTTACAGACCATTTTGCAAATATATCTGTCCATTAGGCGCATTTTATTCTTTCTTTAATAACCACAGTTTTTATAAAATGAATGTAGATAAATTAAAATGCAATGGGTGTAAAGCTTGCGAAAATAAATGTAAAATGAATGTTGAAATTACTAAGAATATCAATTCAGCTGAATGCATCCGATGTGGTGAGTGCAAAACAGTTTGCCCCACAAATGCTATTACAAGTAAGTTTAATTTTAATGAAAAAACAAAAGACCTGATTTTAATGAAAAATGATGAGATTAAATAGCCAAAACCACAGGTTATGTAATGCACCCCTTCTATTAGGCAAAAAACTAATAAAAGGGGCTTGCTCAAATCATATAACTTTCCAAAATAGTTTTCAACTAATACATTTACCTGTTTTCTCTACACTTTTTTGACATGAAATACATTTTTTATTTTAGTAGTATGTTTATCTATTCTTAATGATTCCAAAATTGTAGAACCCAACGATCCAATAATTACAATGATAGCTCCAATTATCTGAAGAGCAGTTAGTTTTTCATTAAAAAATAAATATCCGACTCCAGCACCAACTACAACTTCAATTGCTGCTAAAATACTAGATGTTGTTGTATTAATATATTGAGTTGACTTTACAAAAGACCCATTTGCAACCAGTGTACATAAAATTCCAACGCCAAATAAATTCCAAAGAATGCTTCCTGCTTCAGGAGAACCCAAACTAGCTCTTATCAAGCTAAAATCCGTAAAAAAAGCAAGCATGAGAGAAGCACCTAAAAATCCATAAATCAACATAGTATCTTTTTCATATTTTTCAGAAAAATATCTAGGTATCATAATTTGTAATGCCACACCAAAACCGTTCATAATTCCTGTCAAAATCCCTATAATATCCATGCATCCCGCTGACACACCTACAAGATTTGAAACTAATGCGGCACCAAATATGCAAATAATGATGGTCACAATGGTTTCCTTTCGAAGTTTTTCTTTAAAAACTAAAATTCCGAGAAGTGTAACCCATATTGGACTCATAAACATCAAGACAATTGCAACGGCGACAGGAATTCTTTCAACAGATATACCGTAAGTTACGAAGCTAAATCCATAAGCTACAATTCCGTACATAATACAAACAATTAAACCTTTTTTATCTACTTTAAGAATTTCCGGCTGTTTCATTGCCTTAATTAACAAGAATACTATTCCCGCAAGAAAGCAACGGACAAAAGATACGTCATATGTTGAGTACCCCGATGCATACAAGCCACGTACAAAAACACCCATTATTCCCCACATACTTGCTCCTAAAATAACAAGAAGCATTCCTTTTAATTTTGTATTCATTCATAAAATCTCCAATCTATTAGAACCTAGTAAACATTATAAAAACGCTCCTTGTTATGGGCGTCTTTTTAAAAATATATCAATCTAAATTATTCTGTTTTAGGATACTCTTGCATTGAGATCAATTGATTGTGTGCATGTACTTCTCCGCTTCATACCACGGCACAGTATAAGAAGTTCCCTTTGTACAAAAAACGGACGTTGATGTATTCTCTACATCTCTTTCCTTGTCATATCCTATTTTATTTATTACTTCAATTGAGTTTTCACACAAGTCGTATCCATCATACATTAGGCTCATGCTTCCTGTGCCCTTAGTAAATGACATCAGCTTTATACTGTAATCCATAAAAGATTCCACAGGCCCTCGTCCTTTTATATAAACATTTCCACAATTAAGAACTGGTGGTTCACAATTGCCCCTTAATTTGTGTATATCAGACATAATTTTTCCCATGTAAGTTTCTTCCGCATAAATCTCAAAGCTGTAAAATGGCTCTAGCAAAATAGATTCTGCTTTTTCTAAGCCTTGCCTTATCGCTCTGTAGGTGGCTTCTCTAAAATCGCCGCCTTCAGTATGTTTAATGTGAGAACGTCCATCCGTTAAAATTATTTTTATGTCCGTTATTGGAGAACCGGTCAGCACTCCCTTATGAACCCTTTCAAACACATGATTCTCTATTGTATTTTGATAATTTAGAATTAAGTTATCAACGTGGCACCGGCTCTCATAGGTGACTTCACTGCCTCGAGCAGTTGGTACCAGCATTAGCTGCACTTCTGCATAATGGCGAAGGGGCTCAAAATGCCCATACCCCGTTACCGTTGATAATATTGTTTCTCTATATTCAACCTGTGGTTTTTCAAAACCAACTGATATACCAAACCTAGACTTCATAACATTTTCTAATATCTCAAGCTGAATCCTTCCCATTATACTAATTAATATATCTTCCGTTTCCTCTCTGTAGGTAACTGATAACGCCGGATCTTCAGATTCTAATACTCGCAGTTTTTCCATCAATATTGTTACATCTGTTTTATCTAATATATTTACCCTTGACTTAAGCGCTGCAGTCAAATGAAAATTACTAGTTTGCTCTATTATTGTTTCACCTGAAATTATCAAGGTACCACATATAGGAGATTTGAAGCCTACAACAGCAAATACGTCTCCTGCTGATATTTCATTTATAGTTTCATATTTTTTACCCTTATATACTCTTATTTCATTTACTTTTTCAGATGAAGCTTGGCCATCTTTTATGAACGTAAATTCATCCTTAATACGCAATTTTCCTGATAACGCCTTTATAAAAGTGAGCCGTGTTCCCTTATCATCATGACGTATCTTATAGACCTTTCCAACAAAATTATTGTCTTCTTTCTCTTGATATTCAGTTTTAGTCAGCTTAGAAAATACTTCTAAAAAATTATCTATTCCAATCCCCTTTAAGGCAGAGCCTGCCATTAAAGGAAAGCAAATTCTCTTTTTTATTATATTTATAGCAGCTCCAATCAAGTCTTTTGAATTATAATTTTCTTGCAAATAAGATTCTAAAAAAGCATCATCTCTGTCTGCTACAAATTCAGCAGTGCATTGATTTATTATATCCTCCGCTGAATTCAGATATAATATATCCCTAGTGAGCTTATCTTTAATATCGTCTATTATTAATTCCAAATTAAAACTATCTATGTCAGCTTTATTAATAAAAATAAAAGTAGGAATATTGTATGAGTTTAATAAATTAAATAATGTCGTAGTGTGAGCTTGTACGCCCGAGCTTCCGCTTATTATTAAAATTGCGTAATCAAGTGCAGACATAGATCGTTCAGTCTCTGCTGAGAAATCCATATGTCCGGGGGTATCTATAATATAATAGGTATCATTGTTAAATTGAAAAATGCCTTGATCAGAAAAAATTGTAATTCCCCTGCTCTGTTCTATTTCATCTGTATCCATACTTGAAGTTTTATGATCAACTCTTCCTAGATTTCGTATACTGCCTGTATTATAAAGAAGTTGTTCTGTGAAAGTAGTCTTCCCTGCATCCACATGAGCAAAAATCCCTATTGTTTTTTTCATAGTAACTCCTTTTTCATCTGATAAATAACATTTTACAACATGTTTATAAACAATTCAATTTAATTCTGATACAGCAAAAGGACAGAATGTGATTATTATTCATCTGCCCTTATATCAAATAGAATTATATCCAAAATAGCATTTTTAAAATTCAAGTATTTATATAAAATAAAAAAGAACTCTTCATTTAACCTGGCACCATATGTCCATTATTATTTATACTCCAAAAATTTCATGTGCTAAGTTGACTTCTGTTTGCAGCATTTTTTACTATTCTTTAATTTTTCCATAAGTTCAATATCAGTAAAAATTAATTCGTTAAATTTAACATTTTTATCCCCCAATAGATATTTATTAAAAAATGCAGCATGAAAATCAGTAATAATTTTTCTGAACTCATATTTTTCTCTAAATCCAACCATATTACCATTAAGAATAGCTTGCCTAGAAGCAAAGCATACATCACAGAATCCCCAATGAGCTGTTTTATCGATAAGGACCAAGTAGGAATCTTCAGAATTATATATGAAAGTAGTCCTACATAAATTTTGAATTATTTTTGAAGCAAGGACCATGAATGGCGTATTAATATCTTTATACATATAATCTCCCCAAGTTCCACCATCTATATTAATTCCGCAAACAAATCTTTTATCATCATAGCATACTTGAGTCGATGTAGCACCACCTACTGAATGGCCAGTAATTCCAAATCCTAAATCTAATTGTAATTTACCTTTGAATATAGTATCAATTTTTCCAGTATTAATATTTTCTAATTGATCTGCAATAAAAATAGTATCATCAGCCCATATTTTAGTGCTTTTAGATAATTCAACGCCTATTTTCTGAAAAAGAATTGAAGCTAACTCCATAGACTTTTCATCTGAATACCATTCCTTTTTTTTAACTAGTTCCTTAAATATTATTTTTTTGTATTCTTTATTGGTAGAACTGTTGAACCTTTTAATATTGCTTTTGTGTAGTTTTACAATTCTCCCATCCATATACCTTATACCTGATGCTTCATAAGGATGTCCAACAGAAATGACTATATACCCAAGACTTGCCAGATCAGAACATAAAATTGTACTTTGCATCTCGTAGGCAAAATAGCCATGATTGAAAAAGATGACAGGAAATTTTTCTTTCTTTTTTGAAACAGAAACATTTTCATATACTCTAGTTTTTAACTTTGACATATTCTTTGACCAGAAACCATGCGTTAACTTATGAATGCCTTCTAAAGCTCCTGGAAAAGCATATGGTGCCGTATCATTGCCTTCGGTACTATCTGATGGATAAAAGATTGTTATTGGTATCTCTCGAGATGCTTCTGTCTCTTCGAATTCAAAAACTTGTTTTCTATCCCCATCTATAAAGTCCATATGCGTTATTCCAACTGTATATGCACCTACTGGTTTCGGTAGTTCTTTAAGATTTCCAAACATAAGACAAATTCTCCTTTTAAATTAATGTTAATACTATAACTACCATTGGATGTTTATTTAACACTTTACCCTAAAAGTTTTTCTGCATTTTTATATAAAATATTATCTCTTGCCTGTATATTCCCTTCTGTAGCAAGTAATACTCTTGATAACGTTATTGCTTGAGGTAACGCTGGCCAATCAGTACCAAATAGTATTCTTTCTGATCCAACCTCATTTATTAAATATCTAATACTTCCTTCTGATTGGGTTGATACTTCAGCATAGGTTGATGGATAAGCCTTCATATATTTTGCCACTAGCTCATATTCCTGAATACCACTATGACCAAATATAAAAATTAGGTCTTTTGGTAATTTTTCTAATAACTCTCCATACAGTTCTACTCTCGTTGAATTTAACATCTTTTTCATCATCCCTGAAATCTTTGTTCCTTCTGTTTTAAATGCAGCACCAGTATGAAATAGTACAGGGAGCTTAGCATCATGACAAATCTTTAGTAACTCTACAATTGTATTAAGCTTATCTTTCATCTCAATATCTGTAACCTTTAATTTAAAACCTTTTGCTCCTAATTCTTTATAGTGATATATCTTTTTACTGATTTCAGGATCAAGAGGATGCACTGAACAAAAAGGAATTAGCCTGTCTGGATACTGTTTAGCTGCATTAATTGCATTCATTGATCTATCTGATTTTGCAGTACTTATAGGTAAAATTACACTCTTATTTATCATATTGTTTTGTTGAGAAATAAAATAATTATCAAAAGTACCACCCTTAACCATGTCGTTAAATATTTTAATGCCGTCTATACAAAATTTCATAACTGAAGCAAAACCACTATATTTTTTATTAAGGTAATCTAAGTTAGTCCAGTATGACTCTTTTAGGTCTAAAGCTTCTATTGGAGGAACTGTAAGATACTTGATTTTAGTTCCCTTATTTGTTGGATCATTTTGTTTACCTGGGAATAAGTTTGATAAATGACTATGGAAATCAATTATCTTTAATTTATCTGGATAGTCGATAACTAATTCGCCACATTCATTTAACTTAAGATATTTTTCTTTATAAACTAAGTCTTCATATGAGGAATACATATAATCAGCTCCTTTTTATTTCATTTTCAATAATGCTTATCATTTCTTCAATTGTATCCTTAATACATTCTTTTGATTTTATGAACTTAGATTTTAACCGTTTACTAAAGAAAATAGGTTTCACTCTCTATATGACTATGAGTCATATGACTGATAGTCATATCATAACATATTTAATTTTTTTGTCAACAGTTAATTTTTAAACTCCTGTAACCTTGTGCCGCACAAATAATTTTGACATTGTGATCATTTCCCTTCTTTATTGTTTTTGGGCATAAAAAATAGGCTAAGTTTTCGGTAACGAAAAACATAACCTATTTTTAAATATTTAACTATATCAAAAAGGAATTACTAAAAGGTCGTTGCCACATAATCCACTCGTATTTTAAACACTCTACCATTCCCTTACTTGATGTTTTCGTTGACCACTATCATTTTAATGTCTGCAAACATTACGCCACTTTGCGCTTATAAGCCCTTATAGCAAAGAGGTATGCAACAATAAGAATACCCAAGCACCATGTGAGCGCAATCCAAATATCATTACCGACAGGCTGCTTCGCAAGCAGTGCGCGGATCGCGTCCATAATGAGCGCTACAAGAATGATGACGACAACTGAAATCGCATTGGATATCAGTGAGGTAAACACATGCCCCCACAGCGCGACTGAACGCGCAATCGTCATGGAGTAGAACCGTTAAAAAATGCCGCTTTTCATAACCTAGGGCCATTTTCCATTATGCATCTGGTTTAGTAGCTTATTGCATCCATTTATTCATTTAAATAAGTGTTTACCCTATCTTGAATTAATTGAGCAGTTAATTCCGCAGTCTTTTGTCCGGTAAAGAAGGTCGCCGTCTCTTCTTGGACAATAGCAATAATATTCTGATTTGTCCCATTATAAACATTGGCTTGAGGCAGAAGATTTTCAAGATAATCAATGTCTTCTTGGGTTAGAAGTTGTATCTGGATAGGCTGGGCCTGGCTGCTGCCAGTATTAGAATCTTTCAGTCCTTTCATGGCTATCCGACCTCCGCCCTTTTGGGACATCTCCATGGCTTTTTGGGCAAGTTGGGGAAATACAATCTTATTCAGCGGCATTCCCATGAGTGTACTTTGGCCCATCATCTCGTCGGATACCAGGAATTTCAGGAATTCCCAGGCCAATTCCTTATTGGGCGAGTGGTTGTTAATACCATACATGGCGTTTGTGGCAAAGGACAATTTTCCTTCATTTCCAGGGGGCTTAAGGAGCTCGACTTCTCCACCGAAAGTCGAGTTGATCATTAGCATGCCCATCAATCCTCTTAAGGGGGTGACATTAAAAATAAGGCTACCCCGGGAGGCCAGGTCTGTTACGATGGCATTGGAGGTATCCGTATTGACCAGTTTGTTGTCAATCAGATATTTGGATAAGTTAAGCAAGTCCAGAAATTTTTGGCCAGTGAAATCGGCTGTTTTGTTCTCCTCATCTACCAGCTTGCTATAGTTTTCTTCTACCAGAGACGTGATCAGGCCTTTTTCATCCATTCCGGCCATGGCATATAGTTCCTCGCCATTTGGATTATCCTGAATAATTTTTTCCGCAACTTGCACAAAATCGTCCCAGTTCCAGGTATTATCATCTATTTCCGCTTGGGAATTTTCCAGCAGCTTCTTGTCGGCAACCAGCATATTAATACTGAAACTCGTTGGCAGCCCATAGAGATTACCCTTATATTTTACAGCTTCCAGAACATTTTGATAGTATTTGCTACTATCAAAGCTTTGATCCTCTTGCATCATTTGACCGATATCCGCCAGCAGACCTTTATCTGCATAGGTTTCATAAGGCAGGTTATCCAACAATAGAATATCGCTGCCCTGCCCGGACATGAGCTGGGTATTAACCGCAGTTACATACTTTTCAATATCGACCGGAGTAACTTTCATGCTGACCATAGTATTATTTTCTGAGGATGTGGGCAAGGGATTGGAAGTGTATTCCTCGATATTAACCTTTAAGCCCGGATGGAGCTCCTCGAATTTTTTGACGGCAGTATCCAGGTACATGTCTTTGCTCACCACTGAAATAGTCAGGGAATTACTGTCTTCTGTTGTTTCAACAACCTCGGTATTACCACACCCTGAGGTAAACAGCCCCAGGAGAATAGCCAGTCCCAGGATGAGAATTAAATTAAGTCTATTTTTACTTCTAAACATTAACTGAATATTTTTAAGCATTTATACACCTCTTTCGGATAATTTAAGTGTTCTACTTCGCTTTAAGATTTTCTAAACTAATCGAGTAGGAGATAATTAATCAATCTGCCAAATTTACTGCATACACTTCGGGTAGTATTGAACTTTGTTTTGGGTTGCAAACTTATCCAGTGTAAACAGCCTTATATTTGGTTCGTGTTCCTCAGGCCGAGACTTTGCCTCTGACTTCCTTCAGATTCCACCTCACGATGGGCACCCTTGTCTTTAGCTAATGGTTGCTACTACCAACCCCATAACAGACTTTCACCATCAAGCCGTCTCCCAATCGGGCGTCCCTGTTAATTGTCGGGACATCCTCCTAATCTCTATCTTCAATATTCACCCCCCTTTCTGGATCAAAAAGATGCACTTTGTCCATTTTCAAATTAACCTTCATTTCCTGCCCGTCTTCAGCCTGGTGTTCCGATTCAGCCCTAGCAACTACCTCTTGACCGTTGAGCTGAATGTATTGATAGGTCTCCGCCCCTCTTAATTCGGTAAACACCAACCTTCCGGGTAGTGTTGGCTCTGAATAACGACCTGGTAAAACTTCCGCCGCGTTAACTGCGGCAAGATGTTCCGATCTGATTCCCAAAATGACTTTCCTGCCCAAATATCCCTTCTTTTTGAGAGCTGACACCCTTGTCGCCGGAACGGGCAGGAAAAAATCACCCAGTCTGGCAAAGACGGCATTTCTTTGTTCTATAATCTGTGCCTCCAAGAAGTTCATTTTGGGATTACCGATAAAACCAGCGACAAACATATTAGCCGGATAGTTGTAAAGGTGCTGCGGACTGTCGATTTGCTGCACGAGTCCGTCTTTCATAACCACAATGCGGGTACCCATGGTTATGGCTTCGGTTTGATCATGGGTCACGTAAATAAAGGTTGTCTCCAGATTTTTATGGAGCTTGGCGATTTCGATCCTCATCTGTGTCCTTAACTGGGCATCAAGGTTAGACAAGGGCTCATCCATCAGGAAGACTTTAGGCTTTCTTACCATGGCCCGGCCTAAAGCCACCCTCTGGCACTGACCGCCGGAAAGCTCTTTTGGCTTACGCTCCAGCAAGCCTTCCAGGTCCAAAATATGTGCGGCTTCCAGCACATGTTGCCTGATCTCCCCTTTGGGGGTCTTTCTTAATTTAAGCCCAAAGGCCATGTTGTCATAGACCGACAGGTGAGGGTAAAGCGCATAGTTTTGAAATACCATGGCAATGTCCCGGTCTTTGGGAGAGACAGCATTAACCAGTCTATCACCGATATAGAGTTCACCGGCGGAAATATCCTCCAACCCGGCAATCATTCTTAAAGTCGTTGTTTTTCCGCAACCGGAGGGGCCTACCAGAACAAGGAATTCTTTATCCTTGATCTCTAGGGAAAGATCTTTAACCGCGGTAAAACCGCCTGGATAAACTTTTGAAATATTTCTTAGCACTAAACCGGCCATTTACTTTTCAACTCCTTATATTATTTCAGAACCAAATCTGTTTAGGGATCGGTTTTGGTTCCTGTCCCCCTGAAACCCCTGCCGCCTTTTTCGCATAAACCGGAGGAACTAGCACCGCCACCTTTAAAACATACACTTAAAAAAACAGCGCTAAATACCAACAATACTCCCTTGCCCCCTGCCGCTAAAGGCATTTGGACTGCCAGTTGGATAGAAAGTCCCAGAGCTATAGCAGTAACCAGACAGGCGCAGGAAAAGAGTGCGGTTTTATGAAAACTTTCCTTAGACATTTTTAGACCCAAAGCAAAAAGCGGCCAGCCCAAGAAAAGACTTAAAGAAACATTCCAGTTCTGGATCATCTGCAGAAGAACCAACTGAGCTTCCCCAGGAAAAGCCGAATACTTACCGTCTTGGAAATAACCTTGAATCCGCTTTTCCAGCAGATCGGCCCAAAAAGAAAGGTCAATCAGTTCCTCCGGGATATTTTCGGGTCCTATATATAGTGGAAATTTAATCAATTGCCAAACAATCAGCATACCCGCAACAAGCAAAAATACTAGGCCGATATGAAGTACCAGTTCGCCTATGTCCCCCTTAAGAATCTCCCGGATATATTTTTCCTGAAGCCTTTGGCGTAGGAAATGGCCAACATCTTGGATTTTTTTTCTTAACAAACCGCAAAGCAAACCTAAAATAACGATACCAGTAAGAAAATCGCGAAAGAGGTTTTTTTGCTCCAAGAAAAGAAACTCCATTGTATAATCGGTAATTTTAAACTCGGCAGGGTCTTGCCCAATTGCCGTCAGGGCCTGTTCCAAAACGGCGGTATTAGATCCCGTGGTGCCGGTAGTTTTTGTTTCCACTTCCAGATAGCTTATTCCGGAATTTTGGTCAAGCTCCAGTAGCTTGGCCGCAGGCAGATAAACTGTACCGGTTTCCGGCGCAGTCAGCATTCCGCTTAAGGAACTGTCACTATCTATTATTCCGATAATAGAAAACTTGCGCCCGTAGAGTTCAATCTCTAGACCAACAGCATGGCAGTTCCCAAAAAGACTCTCCGCCAGCTTTTGATCGATGACGGCTACCTGCCGGTTTTCGTGACCGGAAGTTAAGAAGCTACCAGTCTTTAAAGGTAGGTGATGGAATTGCCGGTAACGGTCATTGACACCCAAGACCTTGACCTGGCTCTCATTTTCCTGATAAACGGCTGTTGCCGAAACCTCCGCAGCGTAAGCCAAGTCGTAGTCACAGATGTGGTATTGAGCCAGCTGCTTTATCTCTTCCAAAGTAAGCGGACTTTTCCCCGCAAAGCTGGCACTTCTCTGCCAAGAAGCGGTAATCTTATGGGTTTGATGCAGACCGTAAGTCTCCGCCATGTGGACACAAAGCGATGCTCCCAGGATGGGGCTTAAAGTTAGTAGGAATATTCCCGCAGCCAGCATAAGACAAGACAATCTGCCTGGCCTAGATTTCTCCGGTTTCAACTTGACGCCTCCTTTAAAACTCTATCTCCGTCTTTAAGCGTTTTATTGCTTTGTATAATGACTTCATCCATCATCAGATTGGTAAGTGCCGACTTTTCGTTATCGCTGTCTTCCACGTTGACGTCGAGTCTCTGCACATAGCTTTCCTCACCCAAAGGTCCTTTTCTGGATTTCAAAACATAGACAAAAGAACCGTTGCTATCGGTATAGACTGCACTGTTAGGCACCAAGGACGGGTATTGCTTTGTTTTTTTGCTTAAGTAGATTTCTCCCTTTTCTCCGCCTGCCAGTCCTTCCAGCGTAACGTCAATCCACAAATCTTTTTGTTCTACCGGGTCCTGGTTGTTAGCAACGATCCTTGCAATTTTTCCTTCAGCCCTTTTGTCCAGGGAGAAAATATTAATCGCAACCGGATCCCCAGGCTTGGCATAATCAGCCAGATCATCATCAACGGGCACAACCAACAGGAATCCCTGAGCAGGATCCGCCACTTGGAAAAGCGGCAGCAAATTATTGGTCAGCTCTCCTTTGGCAAAATTCAATTCAGAAATTATCCCGTCGCACGGGGCAGTATAGACCCCGCCATTTGCCACTTCTTGAGCCAAACTTTCCACCTTTCTGCCCTGTATCTCCAAATTAAGCCGGATACTTTCGCAGTTTCTTTCCGCTTCCACCATGCTCTTTTCCGCATTCAAGAGGTTGACTTCCACTTCAGCACCATTCTCATACAGAACTTTAATCTTCTCATAATCTCTTTGCTTTTGCTCCAGAACATCCTCGGTCCCGGCTAGGGAAAGCTCCAGAAGCTCTAAATGAGCCTGTTCATCCAGGTAACTGTCCTGAAGACTTTTCACATCCAAACTGAGAATTGGCTGGCCTTGGCTTACACTGTCCCCCAACCCTACGAAGACTTCTGTAACTCGTAAATTGGTTTCGACGTATTCTTCCCAGACCTGTTTGGCCTCTACCGTCCCTTCCCCGAATATTTCTTTAATCAAAGCTCCGTTTGCAGGACGAGCAGCTTGAACCCGAGGAAGGGTCAAATTACTTATGGTATTGGAGAAAAAGGTCAGGATAATCATCAGGCTAATAAACATCAGGCTAAGGCGTCCGATGGTCTTATTCCTTTGCACATTGTTCGTTGTTTGTTCTTTGTGCAATTTTTTGTCCTCCTTTTGTCATTTTTCTTAACCCTTAATACCTGAGAGCCGGATCCCTTCCAGTAGATATTTTTGGGTATAAAGGAAATTCAACAGCATCGGCAGCATATAGATGGTAGATGCGGCAAAGGCCAGCCCCATTTCGCCATCAATTATTTTGGAAAGGTACAGGGAAAGGGGCTGTTTGGCCGCATCCTGTAAAAATATCAACGGCTGCTCGACCATGTTCCAGTTATCAATAAAGACCAGAATGGCCATGGCTGCGATACCGGCCTTAGACATTGGCACAATAATTTTCAAAAAAATCATCAATTCGTTGGCACCGTCTACTTTAGCCGCTTCCAAATAAGAATCCATAATCTGCTCCATATACTGCTTTAAAAGAAACACCCCAAAGGTACTGAAGATACCTGGGAAGATGATGGATAAAATATTATTCAACAGTCTCAGCTTGCCGGCAATGATATAGTTGGGCACCAGCGTTACCTGGAAAGGCATGAGCATAACAACGATATATAGAAAAAACAAAAAGTTTCTCCCTTTAAACTTCATTTTGGCAAAGGCATAAGCAGCTAAAGTGGCAACAACCGTCTGCCCGATGACAATAGGAAAGGTAATCATCACGGAGTTCCAGAACATTAAGAGAAACTGAATTTTTTTAATAAGCACGCCGTAATACTGCCTGAAGACCACCAGATCCGGGATCAGCTCGAACTGAGCATAGGGACTTGTCAAGCCATCATTATACCTACTTAAACTCTTATCCGTCACCGCCTCATAATTATTGGCGATTTCTTGTTCGCTCATAAAGGAATTGGTAATCGTAACAGCTAAGGGAAATAGAAAAAAGAAAGCCAGTAACAGCAGAATGATAAAGCAGAATATCTTATGGATTTTAATTTTCTGGATTTGCTGCTTTGGAGAATTTAATAAGTTTCCAGGTGATAGCATTTGTTTATCCTCTTTTCCTAAATTTAATTTAAAGTACGAGCCCTTTGTCTTTTGCTCTCTCCCTGAAGGGGCCCTTAGTTAATCAGCTTGCTGATTTTGCGCTCCACTATAAACAGCAGCAGCACGACGGCCACAATAAAGACGGCCATGATAAAGGCTGCCGAGGTCAGCTTTTGGTAATCCAGAGCCATAAACATATTGTTCATATAGTGCTGCAGCATATAGATGCTACTATGAGGGTATTCCCCGGCAATCAGGTAAGTCTCCCGGAAAACCTTAAAGGAATTAATCGTCGAGATAACAAAGACAAAAAAAGTAGTAGGGGTCAGATAAATCAATGTTATCCGGAAAAATTCCTGCAGGCGGTTGGCTCCATCAATCCTGGCAGATTCGTAGTATTCAACCGGTATACTTTGCAAGCCAGCCAGGAATAAGACCATGCTGTAACCAATATTCTTCCAGAGGTATACCACCAGGATGGTCACCATGGACCATTCCGTCTTCAGCCAATCTACAGCCGTCAAGCCTAAAGCATGAATCACAGAATTCAAGACACCGTTGATGTCAAAAAAGGCCTGCCAAACTAACACCACTGAAGCCACAGGTATGACCAGCGGAGTGATGAAGATTGTACGAAACAGATTGCTCCCTTGAATTTTCTGATTTAAGAGCAATGCCACTCCCAGGGAGAGAATGACATTCAGCGGGACACAGACAAGGGTAAATCTACCTGTATTAGCCAGGGCAGTTAAAAAGCTCTGGTTTTTTAACAAAGCCAAGTAGTTGTGCAGGCCGACAAACCTGCCGTTAAAAGGGCTGTCTACCAGAGAGAAATAAAGCCCGTTCACAAAGGGCAGCAGATAAAAAAGGACAAAACCAAGCAGGCTCGGCCCAAGAAATAACCAAGGTAAAAAATTTATTTTCTTTTTAGTGTTCAGCTTTTTATTTGAATATGTAAGGTTTCCCAATTTGTCTTTTTTGTTTTTGCTTTTGCCTTTCCCTATCATAACTTTCTACCCTGCCTTTTCTCTAAATGCGCCATACCGTCGTTTATATGGGAGTACATTAACGCCTATCTACAAGGAACTAATTTATCTTACTAAACAAATTTGGCTACACTATGGAGTGAATATGGCAATTTAATGGTATTTGGATGGCAACTTGATGACAAAACCCACTTTCCCCTTTTCTAGGGCAAGCACTTATGCTAAAATATTTACGAAAAAGAAATTCAAGAGAGATAAAGAATATTTAAAGGATAAGGTGATAGCTTTATGAATAAAACAATTTTAATCGTAGAGGACGAGCCCCGGATGCGAGATATTTTGATTGACTATCTGCATGATGAAGAATATCTGGTTATAACCGCTAATGACGGAGTTGAAGCCCTGGAGCTTTTCAACAATCATCTGGTAGATTTGATTCTTCTGGACATAATGATGCCAAAATTAGATGGATTGACCGTTTGCCGCCAAATCCGCAAAAAAGATTCACGAGTCCTCATTATTATGCTTACGGCTAAGTCAGAAGAAAACGACAAGCTTTTAGGCTATGAATACGGTGCTGATGATTATGTCACCAAACCCTTCAGCTTAAAAGTCCTGGTAGCAAAAATAAACGCCCTTTTAAAAAGGACGGAAATTTCTGTTCAGCAAGCGCAGAAAGTTCAGCAAATAGGAAGACTCTTCATTAATGAACCGGCTCATACCGTTACCCTGAACAAAGAGACTATTGAACTTACCCCCAAAGAGTTTGAGCTTTTGGTTTATTTTGCCCAAAATAAGAATATAGTGCTTTCCCGGGAAACAATAATGAACAAGGTCTGGGGATATGAATATTACGGTGATTTAAGAAATGTCGATTCCCATGTCAAAAGGCTGCGCCAGAAAATAAAAAGCGAAGGTAGGTTCATCGTTACCGTCCGAGGCATCGGCTATAAACTTGAGGTGACAGAATGAGACATAAAAGTATTACCTTTAAGTTGTTCGTTATTACCTCTTTCTTCTTTATCCTTTTTATCAGCTTGACCATGCTGTTGCAAACCGTATTTATCGAAGACTTCTATCTTAAAAAAAAGGCAGAGGATTTTGAAGCCAATTTCAAAAAATTTAGCACAGCTTATAGTGAGTTAACGGCAAGCAATACCGATTCCTCGGAATTGTTAACTGAATTTCAAAATAAGAATAACGCCAGTACTGCTGTCCTTAATCTCTCCGGTGATACCCTGCGTATTTTTGAGGATAAAAAGCGTATGATTCTTAAGATTGTGAAAAAACCCGGTTCTGATTCCACAGCTTCACCACCAATCGTTGATGATATAATTAATTTCAATTTAGACAGTAAAATAAAAATGCTGGTTAACGGAATGCAGCAATGGTCCTCTGATCCAATGGCTGTCTCTAGGGTTGTGGATGAAGGGAAGGTCATAATCTATAACTCCGGCGTCAAAATTGACGGCCAGAACAATCTGGTGGGAATCTCCCCTATATTTATTGACAGAGAAGTATCCGGTATTATAATAGCTGCGGCTTCCCTGCAACCAATTGGAGAAGCCGCAGCAGTTATCCGGCAGTTTTATATTTATTTCTATCTTATTGCACTAGTTTTAATTTTTGCCTTATCCCTAATTTATTCCAAAATCATCACAAAACCGCTGGTCACCTTAAACAAGACGGCTTTAAAAATGTCCGAACTAGATTTCTCCGCTAAGTGTCCTTAT
The DNA here is from genome assembly GCA_018436705.1 of Sedimentibacter sp. GTDB lineage: Bacteria > Bacillota > Clostridia > Tissierellales > Sedimentibacteraceae > Sedimentibacter. The sequence goes on along the minus strand of JAHDLA010000020.1, from coordinate 134,237 downwards.
CACTCCCAGGATGAAATCGGCAGTTTGTCCGCAACTTTGAATTTTCTCTCTGCCAAACTCGATTCATCCATCTCAGAATTAAGAGTAGCCAATGAAAAATTAAAAGAAGACATTGAAAAGGAAAAGCAACTGGACATTATGCGCAACGATTTTATCGCCGGGGTATCCCATGAATTAAAAACGCCCATTTCCCTCATCAGCAATTATGCGGAAGGAATCAAGGACAACATTACCAAGGGTGCCAAACGGGAGTATTATGTAGATATTATTATTGATGAGGCAAAAAAAATGACCTCCCTGGTGGAAGATATGCTTGATCTCTCCCAGCTGGAGTCCGGCAGTTTTAAATTAAAGCTGGAAAACTTCCCGCTTATCGGTCTCTTAAATACAGTTGTCGAAAGGTATACTGTTAATAACAAGCTTGCTGGGAAAATCTTTAATCTAAAAACACCTCCGGGAAGCCTGGAAGTAAAAGGCGACATGTTTCGCATTGAGCAAGTTCTTACCAACTTAATTGATAATGCCATTAAATACACCCAAGGAGAAGGTATCATTAAAATTGTTGCTGAAAATCAAGGAAATACGGTATTTGTTCAAATTGAAAACCCCGGTGAACCTCTCCCGGAAACCGAGCTGCAAAATATCTGGAATAAATTTTACAGAGTTGAAAAATCAAGGAATAAGGGGTTAGGTGGTAAGGGGCTTGGGCTTTCCATCGTTAAAGATATTCTCGATCTTCATGCCAGTGAATACGGAGTGACCAATACAGCACATGGAATAGCTTTTTTCTTTACTTTGGAAAAAGCTTAACAATACAATATTATTTAGATTAAAAAAATCGAGTATCGTTAAAATAGCTTTAGTATTATGTAGATACTAAGAAAGTGAAGTAATCTTACATGATTTAAATCAGGTGATTGGCTATATTGAGGATCATTTAGTCGCTGATCTAACTCACAATATAATTTCTGAAATCATCGCCATTTGTGTGAAAGTAATATATCGCGCAAAATGCTGAAAACTCAGAATTTATACGTATCTTTTTATTTGCATTCTTTACTCAGAACTATGATATTACGAGTACGGATTTTGTCTGATTATACCATATAATATTATGTGTTAAAATAAATTTCAAAGCCATTTTAAGGTCAATCCCCAGAATGACCATAGCCTTGTAAAGCCTCGAGCCAGTATTTTATTGGCGGAGAATCGATTCTTTTTTTATTTATAATCATATAACTCTGCAATTTGGGCGGCTTTCTATCAATAAGCTTAATTTCTATCAGTTCATTTGAATAAAGTTCATTTTTTACTGCAGATTTCAAAACAAATCCATATCCAATACCTTCTTTTAAAAATTCAATTAAATTGGATGCATGACTAAAATCCAGATGGAAAATATGATTATGAGGATATAAAGAATATAACCAATCATTAAATTTTTCCCCTATTCCTGAATAGAAAAGGCCTATATTTTGTAATTCTTTTGCACTAATTCCATCAATATAAGTATGATTCATTTTATTTGTTACAAGTATAATCTCTTCTTCTTGAAATTTATAGACTTCTAATTTGCTAGATACCGGTTTTATATATGTAAAACCAACATCAACCATATTATCTAACAGGTTTTGTATAATATCTTCGGAATGACGAATTTTTATCTTAACAGCCACTTTTTTATGAATGTTCATATACCATGCAACAGTCTTAATTACTGTTCCTCTAAAAATGGAGTCCGCGCTTTCAATGTAAAGACTTTCTTCGTAATGGTCTCCAATTTTTAATCTATGTTGTCCATCTTCTTCCATCTGAACAATTTTTTTTGCATATGGCAAAAGTATACGCCCCGCATTAGTAATCTCAACTCTTTTATTGTTTCTGGTAAACAAATTTTTTTCCACGCTTTTTTCGAGCTCTTTTATTCTGTTTGAAACCGTTGATTGGACAACATTTAATCGTTCGGCAGCTTTAGAGAAATTCTTTGTTTCTGCAACAATTATAAAAGTTTTATATATTTCCTGGCCCATTATAATCCTCCAAAACACAACTAATTTTCGTTTATAATCGAAAATGTCGATTATTACACTCATATAAATTCGTTGTACAAATGATATTTATTTATGTATTATATTATCATACTTAGCTAAGCAATTCAAAAATATTGTAAGAATAGGTGGATTACATGATATTAAAAATTTTGTTTTTATGTCTTGCATGTTTTATTGCGGCTTTTATTGATTCAATAGCTGGCGGAGGGGGGCTTATAACTCTTCCAGCATTTTTGATAGCTGGTGTACCAGTACATTATACATTAGGAACAAGCAAGTTTTCTTCAACAGCTTCTTCTTTAACTAGTTCCATTAAGTATATACGCTCCGGTAATACAAATTTTACAATTCTAAAGTATTTAATCCCTTCTGCCTTCATTGGGGCAATCTTTGGGGTGTGTACTGTTCTTAAGATTGCAGAAAGTATTTTGCAGACATTGGTTCTTATTTTAGTAATATTCATTGGTATTTATAGTTCATTTTCAAAGTCTATAGGGGTCGAGAATAAGTTTGTGGGAACAAATAAAAAAAATATAACAGTCGGATCGATTTTTGCTTTTATACTTGGTTTCTATGATGGGTTTTTTGGCCCTGGCGTTGGCGCTTTTCTAATCTTCGGTCTTATAAGAATATATGGATTTAATTTTATAAAGGCTGGAGGAAATGCAAGAGTTATAAATTTCACTACTAATATTGCTTCATTAATTGTCTTTATAATAGGTGGTAAAGTGAACTTTTTATATGGCGTTCCAATAGCAATAGCAATGATGTTTGGAGCAAGGTTTGGTACCAAATTCGCACTTATCCACGGCTCAAAATTAATTAAACCTATTTTTATAACAATGGCATTAGCGGTAACTTGTAAAATGCTTTTTAATCTTGTTTTTTAGCTTTTGGAATCGTCCCTCTGGCTCGTGGCTCGCGTAACTGAGCCAATCCAAATATTAGGAAATATTCACTTTTCAACATAGAGTATATAATTTGGTCGAGATAACCTCTTTCTGATTTATAGTTTTGTCTTAACACTCCATCGCAATGCATTCCGAGTCCTTCATAAAGTTTTATTCCGATAATATTATCTGGATATACGTCAAGCCAGAAACGATTCATGTTTTTTTCTTTAAATGCATATTTTAAAAGTGCTAGCATTGCCTCTTTACCATAGCCTTTTCCTTTATCGGAGATAGCAATTCTCCTTAGCTCAAAAATTTCAGACTTGAAATCCAATCTTATAAGTGCATATCCTACAATAACATGATTATTTTTACATTTAAAAACAAGTAATAGGTGGTTAATGTCTTCAATCTCGGCTTTATGTTCCTCATAAGTGCCAATCCAAAGAAAGTTCCGATTATCCTTATGACTTTCAATGTCAATAATAGCAGCAATTTCCGATTCAACTGCTTCCACAATTGAGAGGCGTTCGGTATCTATCATAGCTTTTCTCTTCCTTTCTTTAATATTAATACTATTTTTAGCTTATTTATTATGTAATTCTCTTATTTAAATTATTGTATTATTTTATAAAACCTGCAAGACCTTCTTTTATATATTTAAACTAAGCTTCTCACAATCCTTGAGAGTTCCTTTATTGATTGATTTATTAATTCTTCATCAACATATGCAAATGAAAGTCTTAAAGAATTTGTCTTGCTTACGTGATAAATATTGCCTGTGTTCAACAGCAACCCCTTATTAAGTGCCTCATTAAACAGTTTCTCTACTGGAACCTCATCTATAAAGTCAAGCCAAATATAATACCCTCCGGTAGGGTTATTCCATTTCGCGATATCTTTAAAATAATGATTTAATGCCTCAAGCATCCTATTCTTTCTTCTAACCAAAATCGTTCTAAATTGAATTAGGAATTCATCGTATGAGCCATTGATTAATACTTCATTCAAAACCATTTGAGACAATGAACTTGCACCATAATCTAGCTGCATCTTCACATCCCCAAGCCTTTCAATTATTGATTCTGGGCCTACAACCCATCCTATCCTTAGGCCTGGTGCTAAGGATTTAGATGCTGTACCAAGATATAATACAGATCCAGATACATCCATTGCTTTTATAGATTTAGGTGGTTTTTCTCCATGATATAATTCCCAATATGCATCGTCTTCAATTATTGGAATTGCATTTCTGCTGCAGAATTTATAAACTTCTTTTCTTCTTTGCTCTGACATTACGATACCAGTAGGATTATGATGGGTTGGAATAGTGTACAGTAAAGAAGAGACACCGCCGCATTTCATGTCTTCACCCATATTCCAGTATTGCAAACCTTCACTATCCATTGTAATTCCTTCAAGCTTCATTCCAGCAGATTGAAAAACCTGCAATGAATTAATATATGACGGAATTTCACAAAATATCTTCGAATTAGGTTTAAGCATGCTAATAGATATTAACTGTAAAGCTTGAAGGGAACCAGATGTAATTAAGATATTAGAAGGACTTGCATTTATTCCAAAGGATTTTAATCTGTGTGATAAGGTTTCTCTTAATTCATCTAAGCCTAAAGGACCTAAATAGCTTAAATTGCTCATTTTTGGTGTAAGTGAATTCATGGCATTCGTTATAACTTCCTTAGGAAATAATTTTGGAGACATTTCACCCGTTCCTAATCTGGTTATCCCCTCTACAAATTCTAGTTTATTAATTAATTGAATTGTAGGAAGGTTCTCCTTAAAGAATCCTGATTTCACGTAGCTTCCCCAATTAGCTTCGTTTGATGAAATCATTATTGACCAGGTGTTACTTATGATAGCAGTTCCTTTACCACTTTTTCCTTCGATTATTCCATAGGACTTTAAAATGTCTAAGGCAATCGATATTGTACTTCTGTTTACTTTTAATCTTTCCGCAAGCACTCTCTGAGGAGGTAAGTAATATCCAATAGCCCAATCTCCATTTGATATCTTTCTAGATATATAATTCACTATTTGCTGATATACCGGTTCTTTAGATTTTTTATCCGGAAGCCAATCCACTGTAACTATTTTATTCATCTCCACTCCTAAATATTGATTTCACCAGTAGCAAGAGTAACCGCAAACTTTTATCTTTTCCTGTTCTAATACGATATGCATCGATATTTTAAAATATCTTCCCGTTTTTTCTCTTGAATGATATCGGTGATATCTCCTTATGACCGAATAAGCTTGACCAAGTAATTACTAAACAAATTTTTCTTCGATTAAAAATTCTTCAAATTTAGCTAAGCTTTCCGGAACACCCCTACGTCCGTATCCCATTCTGAAATATTGATCATCCATGCCATAAATATCGGAAGGCAATAATAATACTCCCTTCTTGTCAACAGCAAGCTGACAAAAATCTTTAACAGGCATATCAATCAGAAGCTTATGGTATGCAACCGGGCCAGCTGTTATTGCTTTTTTCTCAAATAAATTTGGATATCTGTCAAAGAATTCATCAACTAACTTTAAATTATCTCTAATGATACTGGTACTTCTTTCTAATAATTCATCGCTATGCTTAAGCGCAACTTTGGATAAGAATTCAGATGGAGCTGAATCACAAATACTCGTATAGTGTTTAAATTTAACAACCTTTTCTAAAGTTTCGTGATCTTTTGTTACCAGCCATCCCACTCTAAGCCCAGCAAGTCCATATGACTTAGACATTACTCCTAGTGACACACATTTATCATAATGGTCAGCCATCCAGTCTCTCTTCTCACCATCAATTTCAAGTCCTTTATATACTTCGTCTGAGAATAGATAGATATCGTGTTTACTGCAAATTTCGCATAACTGCTTTATTTCAGTATTTGTAAAAGTGTATCCGGTTGGATTATTTGGAGAATTAACGGCAATTACTTTAGTATTTGGTTTTATTAATGCTTCAAGAACATCGAAATCCATAACCCATTTTGTACCGTTATCCTTTATATACCACATGGAAATTTCACAGTTTGGAACTGAATTTGCTACTTCATACGCAGACTGATAGTTTGGATACATGGCAATCATATGATCACCTTCATTAAGCATTACATTCATATATCCAAAAATAGCCTCTTGAGCACCGTGAAAAACCAGTACGTCATCTGAGGTCATAGTCTTATATAATGCAGCAATTAATTGTCTTAGCTCCGGGTCTCCCCATGTTTCCGTATATCCCAGCCATTGATTTAAATATGCTTCCTCGGCACCAGGCTCCATAGAAAGTAGTTCCTTAGTTGTCATGGATTCGCAATCTGATTGAGTTAGCAAATAAGGTGCAGTAAATTCGTAAAGCCCAAAATAACATTCAAGTTTAAAATCATTAATTTTCATTTTCCATTCCTCCGTTTTAAAATGTTTTTTTCTTTAGCTTTAAGGAAGTTACTATTTGTTGCGCCATCCTTTACTATTTATCTATATACTAACATGTTTTTCCCATAGAAATTACAACCAAATAAAAAAATAAAACCAACCAATGTTTTGTTTATGAATTTAATAAATATTTGATTAAATTAGCAGGAAACACATTCTTACAATGTCTTATTTTACTTAAAACACAGTAAAATTAATTCAAAAATTTTATTACAATTATTTTGTATTGTTTACAACTGCTGCTACTGCTTCAATTTCTACCAGTTGATTTGTATATCCTAATACTGTAACTCCAGATAAGGTGCTTGGAACATCATGATTACCGAATTTTTTTCTTATTGTTTCCCACGCAGTTACCAAATCCGACTGATTGTGAGATGCTACAAGAACTCTGGTATATACTACGTCTTCTAAAGTAGCCCCACAGTCCTTCAGTGCTTCCTTTAAATTCTCTACACAAAGCTTTGCCTGAAGCTCATAATCGATCAAGTCGGGTACTTCTCCGTTTTTATTAATAGGACATGAACCCGCCAAAAATAATAAGTCCATTCCTGAAGGTACACGTCCAGCATAAGCATAATCTACTGGAGCTAAATTTGCAGAATGAATTAATGATATTTTTTTATTCACTTTAATTCTCTCCTTTTGTTATAATATCTACGAGAAGAATTACAAATTCATTTTTAAATGAATTTTATCTTCAATACCATTTTAAGGCTTCTACAATTTATAAGAAAGATAATAATCATTTCTATATCATCTTTTACACAATCTTTTACACAAAAGCTACCACACATTACAAGGGTGGTAGCTTTAACCTACTTATCTTTTTTATATACAATTTTCTTAATACTACTATCTGAAAGAAAGAATTCTTCGGCTAAATTGCTAATTGATTGCCCACCCATATATTGGTTTAGAATCTTTGCATTTCTGGCTTTTAGATAATCTCGACTTTTAGATTTTTCACCCCATCTTTTTTTCTTTTCGGGAACAGAAGGAATATATATATATTCACCTTGAATATACTTTTGAATTTCTTTAACTAAATCATCTGGTAATATTCTATCAACCCTCATATATTTCATAAAGCTCACTTCCTTAAAATTATTATTTAATTAAGGAAACAAAGCCTACATATGAATTTATTTATCAAAAGCGACTAAATATCTATCCCTGTGCAAATTGTCGCCCAAACTCATACCTACAGACTTTGCGCAGGGCATTTTAATCATCTTTCTATCCATGAGATTAATATTCATAATATCATACTCCCTATTTGTATTAAATGAATTACATTCTTTATCAAGACAATATGCAATTCATTACAGACATTCACCTATAGTATATATGTCAGCCACTTATTTATCAACCTAATTTTACCATTCTTCTCCTATTCTCACTTAATTAGCCCCCAAAACAGTGTTTTTTTGTGTATTGACAATTTATTTAATGCGTGTTATGTTTATTTAAATAAACTAAGGGAGTTAAGCTATGTTACATTTTGTTCATCTCAATAAGGACGATGATATGTAGCACTTGCTAATGGTTTGAGAAGCGGCTTTGTTTCTTATCTGTTGCAAGTGCAAATTGTCGTGCTTGCAAGAGATGAGTGACAAAGCTTTTTTATTTGTAATTGTCACCATCGGTATTTACCGTAGGTGGCATTTTTTATTTTATTCGCATTGAAAGGTTGTGATAGTATGCAGCATATAGATTATGCTGGTCTTGACAGCTTCTACATTTACTTTTAACTATAAAAATTTATGGAGGAAATTATGTTATTTATTAATTCAAATATCGCTTCTTCACATATTGAAGCAAGCGAGATAAAAAACTATATCGGTCAAATTGTTAAAGTTCACGGAGTTGTGCATAAAATCAGAGAGATGTCAGGCTTTGCTTTTGTAATCCTACGAACAAAACAGAGTATGTTTCAATGTGTGTATTCCGAGGAATTCTCTAACTTCAAATTATCGGAAATGAAAGAGAACATGGGTGTTGTTGTATCCGGTAAAGCTGTTCATGATGAACGCAGTCGCACAGGTGCAGAGCTTAGATTATATGACTTCGAGATTGTATCCATGTCTGTAGAAGAACCACCTGTTGTAATCAATAATAAAGAGATGGCGTGTTCACTTGAAACCTTGCTTGACTACCGACCTATTACTCTTCGCAATGCAAGAGAACGAGCAATCTTCAAGTTACAAGCAGGTATTTGTAAGGGTGTTCGAGCATTCTTAGACGAGAACAATTTTACAGAGATACATTCGCCAAAGATTGTTTACAGTGGTGCTGAAGGTGGCGCCAACATCTTTTCACTTGACTATTTCGGAAAACAGGCATTTTTGGCACAAAGTCCACAGTTTTACAAGCAAATAACGGTAGGTGTTTTTGAGCGTGTTTACGAAATTGCACCTGTGTTTCGTGCGGAAAAACACGACACATCTCGCCATATAAATGAATACACAAGCATCGACTTTGAAATGGGATTTATCGAAAGTTTTTATGATATTTGCAATATGGAAACGAAAATGCTTGCATATACTTTTGAGTTTCTAAAGAACAATTATGCAGAGGAAATCTCATTGTTAAAAGCGAATATTCCAGTTATTACAGAAATCCCATCGATTAAGTTTTTAAAGGCGAAGGAGCTTATTTCAAAGACTTATAATCGAGAAATTACCGACTTGGAAGACTTTGAACCTGAAGAAGAAAAGCTACTTTGTAAAATTATCAAAAAGCAAACAAATTGTGATTTTGTATTTGTAACGCACTATAAATCTTCAAAACGTCCGTTTTATGCTATGGACAGCAAAGACAATCATAATATTACCGAATCCTTTGACTTGTTGTTTAGAGGCATGGAAATAACAACAGGCGGACAGCGTATTAACGACTACAATATGCAAGTAGAAAAAATGAAAAAGCGTGGTATGAATGTCGAAGAGTTTGGCGATTTCTTGATGGCTCATAAGTATGGGTTACCTCCACATGGTGGACTCGGATTAGGTCTTGAACGATTAACAGGTAAGCTTCTTGACTTCCAAAATATTAGACTTTCAACAATGTTTCCGAGAGATATAAATAGGTTGACACCTTAATCGAACAAAATTAGCAAACACCTTAGTAAGCCTAGATTGGTTCTACTAAATCCAATTTTACTTATGGCTACCAAACCATTTATTTGACTTGGTATCCCTTTTGTGCTACATATTCAAAATCGTCCAGAGTATCCTTGCGTAAGGATGGTAAATGGGTTCTTGTTTCCATAGTCCTTAACCTTTCTATTGTTTACAATTTTAGAATTGAAGCTCTTACTTTAATATGGTAAACTTAACCTATATAAAACTACCAAGTAAAACTTTTTTGAAACGGTAGTTCAGAAATTCAACGTTTAGTGAGCGAATTTATATAACCTTACAAAGAAGAGGGCTATTATGAAAATGCCAAAAGAACCAATAGAAACGATTATGTTTGCTCCTTGTGGAATGAATTGCATGGTTTGCTACAAGCACTGCTATCATAAAAAGCCATGTGCAGGTTGCTTAAATAGTGATGCTGGAAAGCCTGAACACTGTCGTAAGTGTAAAATTAAAGAATGTGTTGGTAAAAAAGGTGTTTCTTATTGCTATGAGTGTAGCGAGTACCCATGTAAACAAATCAAAAATCTTGAAAAAAGCTATAATATCAGATATGGAGCAAGTCTTATATTAAATAGCCAATTTGTAAAAGAAAATGGGTTGAATAAATTTATGAAGCAACAAAAAGAAATATATACTTGCCCAAATTGTGGTGGAATAATTTCTATTCACGATTCAGAATGCAGCGAATGCCAATGGCAAGTAAAGTGAGCAAATACATTAGTAAGCCTAAAACGTCACTACTAAATCTAAACTAATCACGAAAGTAGGCATTACACTTTTTTATTAGTGTAGTGCCCACTGTTTGTTATAAGCCGAGAATCGTCCAGAGTGTTATTGCAAAAGGACGATAGTTTATTGGAATTGCGATTCTTTTTCTTCTGCTTTGAAAATATCCATATTTTAGTTTTCGTACAAGACAGCGATATCGTGTATTCTGCGTTTCATTTCTGTGCGTATATATAACGGCTCTAAACACTCGCATTTATTTCCAAAACTAAGAAGAATATTGTAGTAGTAATCGTTCTCTATAAAAGGGAAATCAACAATGTAATACTCATCGCCATCTGGAGCAAATTCTTCATAAGCACAATAATCAAGCACCCTATCCATCACAGCTTTATGAATGCGAATTTTAATTTTTGTTTGCATTGTTTCTAAAATATCCGAAAATTCTAAAATCGGTTTCTGATAATCTCGTGGTATAAAAAATTCATCTTTTATTTGTAGATTTGATATGCGAGATAGTTTGAATAAGCGATAATCACTCCTCTTATGGCAGTAGCCTTGTAAGTACCAATGACTATTTTTCAATACAAGCTGATACGGCTCGACTACTCGTGCAGTTTTATTTCCGTAGTGAGCTGAGTATTGGAACGAAATCACCCTACTTTCCTGTAAGGCTGTTTTGATAATTTCCAAATACGGTTGAATATTTCTGTTACCTGTCCACGGGCTTAAATCTATATGGATTTGATTTGCTTTTAATTCTATGTCTTTCGCTTTATCGGCAGGGATAAAGCTCTTGACTTTGGCAAGGGCATTTACCAATTCATCACCTCGTACTGTGTTTGAAAGGCTGGAAAGCCCCATTAAGAGAGCAGAAAGATCAGCAGTCGAAAAAACCTTTTTATCAAGTTTATAGTTTCGCATAATTTCAAAGCCTCCACCCACTCCCGATGTGGAGTGGACAGGAATACCTGCCATATTAATTGTATCTATATCACGGTAAATTGTGCGAGGTGAAACTTCAAACATATCCGCTAACTCCTGTGCACCTATCCGTTCTTTATCGAGAAGTATCATAATCATACTAACAAGTCTGTCTATTTTCATTGAACCAATATTCTCCTTTTATAATTGTTGCCATACTGCTGTCAACAATTACATGGTACAATAAAAAAGCAAACAAATCAATAAAACAATGAAAATGGAGGACATTTATGTTTACAATCTATGTTTACGTTCCTGATACTTTAGCCGACTGGGAACTGGGATATGTTATTTCGGAGCTGAATTCCGGTCGATTTTTCAAAAAAGATGCACAGAGTATATCTCTTAAAACGGTTAGTCTCTCTAAGGAGCCAATCCATACAATGGGCGGACTGACCATTGTGCCGGATTGCTTGATTGAGGATATGGTTGTGAATGAAACAAGCGTATTGCTATTGCCTGGTGCAAATACATGGGGCGACCCAAAGCATGGAACTATCATCGAAAAAGCAAGTGAATTCCTTTCAGCAGGTGCCGTGGTGGGTGCAATCTGTGGAGCCACTGTTGCACTTGCCAATGCTGGGTTTTTGAATAATCGTCCGCACACCAGTAATGGTCCTGGATTTCTTGAAATGGTTTCTCCTGGTTATAAAGGGCAAAGTTTCTATATAGACAAGCCATCTGTAGCGGATAACAACCTTATTACTGCAAGTTCCACCGGAGCTTTGTTGTGGGCGAAACAAATTATTGAGCATTTAGGTGTTTTTCAATCAAACACACTGGAATCTTGGTATAAATATTTTAATACCGGTGATCCTGAACATTTCTTTGCCCTTATGCAGACTTTGCCATCTAACAATGAAAATTGATACAGCTTTCCATAAGCAGAATATCATACGTATAAAGTTGAGTACAGCCTTGCCGATGGTGCAAGGCTGTACTCTTTATCTTTTCTGTCATATCCAAGTATAGTCCGGAGTAACCTTGCAAAATACGATGGTCTTTCTCCTTCTGTTGTTCATATTTGGTTACTTGAAGATGTTACTTTACTGTGATAAAATCATACTACAAATATCTATTTACCAAGCCCTCTTAGGCTTATTACTATCTATTGAGATAAAGACAGGAGTGAGAAGTCATGATAAACAACGAATCTATCAATCGTGCAATAGACTATATCTTAAATAACATAAGCGAAGACCTATCGGTTGATGATGTTGCTTCTCATTGCAACTTTTCTAAATATTATTTTTCCAGATTATTTAAGGCAGAAACTGGTGAAAGCATCTATGAGTTTATTAAACGTGTGAAGCTGGAGCAAAGTGCATTTCGACTAAAAGTTGAAAAAAATAAAAACATCACTGATATTGGCTGGAAATATGGTTACAGTTCATCAAATTACAGCTCCGCTTTTAGGCAGTATCATGACCTATCTCCTATTGAATTTCGTCGAAGCATTGCACAGAAATCCTTATCAAACCCCATTTTTTGCGTTGCTGATATCAGTTTAGAGTCATTTAAAGAATGCAACAAAAAAATCTCTATTAATACTCTTGCGGATTGCAGAGTAATCTATGAGCGATTTAAGGGAAGTTATCGGGATTTATCGACCCATTGGTGCAACTTCCAAGAAAAGTATCAGCAATTCATCACCAATGAAACATTGCTGATTGAGCGCACCTATGATGATCCTTCTATTACCCATATTGATGAGTGCTTGTATGACCTGTGCATCACTGCACCACAAGACTGTGCCCTTGAAAACATCTATACACTAATAGGTGGCAAGTTTGCTGTCTATCACTTTAAGGGTACAGTGGATCAGATATATACCGCTTATCAAAGCATCTTTAATGTATGGCTACCGAAAAGCGGTTTTGAAATTGACGACCGATACGGCTTTGATTTTTACAGAAAAATTGATTGCAATACCATGTATATGGAAATTGATTTTTGCATTCCTATTCAATAGAGCACAAATACAGAAGTTTATTTTTGCTTCCTCTGCTATCCTTAGGATGTAAACAAAGGATTGGAGGAAATGAATATGAATTTAGAAAACATCAAAAATAACAAAGTAAAAACCATTCTGCAATTCTCGATTCCATCAATTATTGCTATGGTACTAACCTCTCTGATTACTGTAGCAGATGGCTTTTTCATCGGAAACTATGTGGGTTCAGAGGGACTTGCAGCGGTAAACTTAGGTTTACCGATTATTTATTTGTACCTTGCAGTAGGATTAATGGTTTCAGTCGGTGGTGTGGCAATCGCAGGAATTGCACTGGGCGGAAAAGACACCAAAAAATGCAACAGCATCTTTAATCAAACGATGTTCACCTCAACACTTGCAACAATTTTGCTGAGTGTGATTGTCTGGTTCTGCCTCGACCCCATGCTTTATCTTTTAAATGCCGATGGACAAGTATCAGGATTTTTCAAAGACTATTATGGCATTCTCCTGTTAGAGCTTCCCGTTATGGTGATAAACGCATCCTTTGGTATGTTTATCCGTGGAGAAGGAAAACCGCAATTTTTTATGCAAGTTAATATTTTGAACGTGCTACTCAACATCTTGTTAGACTATTTATTTGTTCGCTGGATGGGGTTTGGTGTGAAAGGCATTGCAGCAGCATCACTTCTTTCAGCGATTGTTACATTTCTGTGCATACTCTACTTCTTTATCAAAAAGTCAAGTGTGTACAAACTCCATAAATTTACTTTTTCAAAGGATGTGCTTAAAAATACACTTCTCAATGGCAGTTCAGAGTTTATCGGCGAGATGTCCCTTAGTATTTCGATGTTTGCTTATAACTTTGTGATACTAAAGTATATCGGCGTTGATGGTGTTACTGCATTTACTATCGTAGGCTATGTAGCATATATCTTTAGCATGGTGCTTATTGGTTTTGGGCAAGGAGCCAGTCCGCTGATTAGCTTCACTTATGGTGCCAAGGAATATTCTCTGTCAAAGAGCCTGCGGAAAATTACCAACACAATGGTATTGATTGCAGGAGTGGTGTTACTTTTACTGGTAGTGGTTGGAGCTGATTGGTACAGTGGTCTATTCATAAAGAATGATTTGGTGCAACAGATGGTACATTCCGGTGTAGCGATTTTTGCTGTTTCGTTTCTCTTTTCAGGAATCAATACAATCACTTCTTTTTACTTTACCTCTATAGGGAAGGCCAAGGAGTCGGCTATTATTTCCTCAGCACGAGGATTAGTTGTTCTACTAATTTGCATTTTTACACTTCCGGCATTTCTGGGGATGATGGGTGTATGGCTGGTTGCACCAACTACAGAAATAGTAACACTATTTTTGACATTGTTCTTTATCGGAAAAGAAACTACTAAGAAACCTCACGGATTTTCCACAGAATAACTGGCATCTTATGAGACGATAGCCACCACACTTTAATCTTGTGTAGTGGCTATCTCTTTACCTATAAGCCGAGAATAGTCCAGAGTATCCTTGCAAAAGGATGGTAAGCGATTTTTTATATTGATTTTTCCACTCCTGTGTTCATATTTAGGCTGTTGAAGCAGACTTTTAATTATGGTAAAATCAAAAAATATTGGCGTAAAAAATTTTTAAGAGACGGTAATAACAAGGGACATATTTTGGGTTCTTTTATACATGCTTTTCAAACTCTACGGAGCGTTTATTGTATTATAGTCTGTCTGCGATTATTCTTAATACATGGAGGTGAACATCATGGATTGCAAAAAGGTTGGAATACTGATTCATGGACTACGAAAAGAAAAAAAGCTAACACAAAAACAGCTTGCTGATGCCATGAATATCAGCGACAAAACCATTTCAAAATGGGAGCGTGGGTTGGGTTGTCCCGATGTGTCTCTGCTCCATGAATTATCGGATGTATTAAACGTAAATATTGAAAAAATATTGTTAGGTGATTTAGACCCAAACAATGCAGACGGAGGCAATATGAAAAAAATAAAATTTTATGTCTGTCCAACCTGTGGAAATGTTATAACCTCCACAGGTGAAGCAGATTTGTCCTGCTGTGGGCGAAAATTAATTGCACTCATAGCAAAACCAAGCGATAAAAATCATAATCTTAAAGTCGAAACCATTGAAGATGATTACTACATTACATTTCTCCATGAAATGTCCAAGGAACATTACATTAACTTTATTGCTTATATAGCTTGTGACCGTATCCTTATGGTTAGGCTTTACCCAGAGCAAAGTGGTGAAGTACGTTTCCCAAAACTTTATGGTGGCAAGCTGTACTTTGGCTGTAACCAACATGGATTGTGGGTGAATGGTGAATGAATGATACACTAAATTTCACACCCATTGATATGAAAACATGGCCGATGGCACAAGCTTTTTATTATTATACTCAGATGGCTCCAACCAGTTACACAATAAATGTAACAATGGATGTCACTGTACTACGCAACACACTAAAGGCAAAAGGATACAAATTTTTTCCCACATATCTTTATCTAATTACACGTGCAATCAGTAAGCATGAAGAATTCCGTGTTGCAGTTAAGGATGGTGTACTTGGTCATTGGAAAACTCTCACGCCAGCTTACCCACAATTTCATGAGGATGATAAGACAACTTCTCTTTTATGGACAGAATATGATGAATGTTTTCACACTTTTTATAAACAGTATATTGAGGACATAAAAAAGCATGGTAGTAGTCATGGCATTCTTTCCTCAAAAGGAATTCCGCTCCTCAACGCATACATCATATCCTGCATTCCATGGTTTACCTTCAACAGCTTTTCTCTTCACAACCATGGCATTAAGGACTACTATGTTCCCAGTTTTGAAGCGGGTGGATTTGTAGAGACATTCGGTAAAATTCAGATGCCACTTTCTGTTACGGTTCATCATGCAACAACAGAAGGATATCATTTGAAAATCTTTTTTGAAGAATTACAAAGAACTATGAATCATCCAGAAGAATGGTTATAAAGAATTCTAGATAATTTTATAAATTAAATCTAAATAATATAGAAATTGAACCGCTACACTTGTGTAACGGTTCTTTGGTCATTATAGACCCAAAATCGTCCAGAGTATACTCGCAAAAGGACGGTGAGCGGATTTGCATTTTTATACTCCTTACTCTTTCCATTGTTCATAATTTGAGAATTGAAGCTCTCACTTTAATGTGTTAAAATTATTAAATGTAGCTACCGAAGAAAGTTTTTGCGAACCGATGGTAGTGAGGAAAATTAACGCTTGGAAAGCGAATTTATATAACTTTGTGTAGGGGAATTTATGAAGATAAGAAAATATAAAACTGCTGATTGTACTGAGATTGCAGACCTGTTTTATGAAACAGTCCACACAATTAACGCAAAAGATTATACGAAATCTCAACTTGATGTTTGGGCTACCGGTAAAATAGATATAGTTGCTTGGGACAAGTCTTTTTTAGAACACAATACGCTTGTTGCAGAAGAAAATAACATCATTGTGGGATTTGGCGATATGGACAATCACGGCTATCTTGACAGGCTATTTGTTCACAAAGACTACCAAGGTAAAGGCATTGCCACAACAATTACAACTGAACTTGAACGGCAGGCTGAAATACACGGTATTTCTGCTTTTGCTACACACGCTTCTATAACCGCCAAACCATTTTTTGAAAAGCATGGTTATCATGTTGTCAGTGAAAACAAGGTCATTCGTAATGGTGTAGAGCTTACAAACTTTATCATGGAAAAACCTTTAGCAAAACGAGCCTACACCGAGGAGTAGAAAGCATATTTCCCCATGTGGGCGAAAAAACACGAATCTCAAAGTTGCAAATGATTCAAGCAATGTCGAGAAATTTATATACTAACTGGACTACAAATCAGATTTTGAATTGGAGGGAGTACGATTGATTATATTAATTACAGGGGCTTCTCACACAGGTAAAACTTTGTTGGCACAGAAGCTTCTTAAAAAGTACCAGTATCCATATCTGTCTATTGATCTTTTGAAAATGGGGTTAATCCGAAGCGAAAACACAAATCTAACTCCCGAAGATGACAGTGAGTTGGAGGACTATTTGTGGCCGATTGTTCGGGAAATGATTAAGACTGCCATTGAAAACAAGCAAAATCTTGTGGTGGAAGGTTGTTACATCCCATTTGATTGGAAAGAGGATTTTAGTGATGCATATCTGAATGAAATCTGCTATCACTGTCTTGTAATGAGCCAAAACTATATTATGCAACACTTTTCAGATATAAAAAAATATGCTAATGAAATAGAAAACCGTGTTGATGATACATGGTGTACCATGAATTCTGTACTTGAGGATAATGCGCATTATCTTGAAATGTGTGAAAAATATAACTGCAAATATATTTTGATTGATGAATGCTATCCAGAGGAAATTGACTTGTAAATTCCCATTTATCAGGTAAATTATGAGTACACCCTCTGTTCGCACATAATTTCAACTACACAATATAATCTGACTTATCACAAATTGAGCCGTTGCATCAGAAGATGCAACGGCTCTTGCTTGTTTACATACCCAATATAGTCCAAATATAGAGTGGAGCTGTCAGGGTGAACACGAGACAAGCAAACAAAGTCGCCGTAGAATAAACTTCAAATAAATGCCTTTTTTTATTTTCCCCTTTTATATGCACTAATTATGTTTAAAGCCATGAGAGAAGCAATATATATTGGTATCATAATTAATAACATTGCATAAAAATCTCGTGTAGCAGTATATGATGAAGTAGTAAATCCTTTAATAATCAGCTGACCCAATAAATAAGATACTGGTAATAAGAAAATCCTCTTCATAAAGCTATTTTCTTTTCTATTACGACAGAATAAAAGAATGATAAATCCAAAGATTAAAGCCAATATCATGACAATGAGTGAATAATAAGATAAAAATAGTCTTGGCAATGTAATCACTCCACCCCTTGAGTTAATATATACTATAAGACCAAGTCGAATAAACAAATGGAAGCAAGAGAAGTATACAAGTACTATTATGACTTAGCACAGTGCAAAAATTGTCCAAAGCATAATGAATGTGCAAACAAGAGTGCAAGAAAGATATTAAAAATTGGTATGAATACTAATGAATTTTATAAAATATCGCAATATCAAAAGACCGAAGAATATTTAGAAAAGTATAAAAAAAGAGCGTCAATAGAAGGTAAAGATGCAGAATTGAAAAGATTTCCCTATGGCTCTTTCTTTTCAAAGCGATCATAGCACACGTTTGAGATACTCTATTGAGGTGCAACTTCCTAAAATTCGCTTTTTGAGTATCGAATTGTTATTATAATAACTTGCTTCTTTGCTTCTGCAATGCGATACAAAACCATAAAATTGCCAACAAAAAGCTGGTGATATCCTTTGTATGCGTAAGCACCCTTTTTTCTTAAAGCTCCTCGCTGAGGCATGCTCTCCAAACTGAAAACGGTTTCCTCCAAAGAATCAACTAATTTAACAACAATGCTAGGCTCTATGAGGGTATCAGCAATGTAAGCATATATTCCGTCCAAATCACGGTATGCACGAGGCAATAATTTTACTGAATATTTATTTTACAAAGTGCTTCCTCTTTAGGCTCGATAAAGCCTCTCTCGCATCTATAAGCTGTTCATCGGAAGTATACTCGGCTTCGGCCTCCGCGATAGTCGCGTCAAGTTCACGGTCTTCAAGCATAGCATCAAAGGTTTCAATACTCATAACAACTAAGTCTCCATAGCCGTTTTTTGTTATAAATATAGGTTCTTTCTTGGCATGAGCAATATCAGAGATTTCATTGGTGTTTCTTAAATCTGTAATCGGTCTAATTTGGAGCATAACTATAGCCTCCCTTTTTATAGCATTATTATGTAGATTTTACAAGAATTTGATTAGAATAATTTAGGATATTACAGAGATGGACATTTTAACTCCAATTAACTTTTATCTGATTATACCGTTTTATGTGCTAAAATAAATTTTTAAAAGTCATTTCAAGGTCCGCATACACGCCCCCAGACTTTTCTATTGATTCATTCTTTTTACTCTAAAATTAAAACCTCCAAACTAAAAGATTTTCTTTTACATTAGTTTGGAGGTTTGCAAAGATATTTAATTTGATCCTTAATTAACAATAATATAAATGTTAAAACATTTGTTTTAGAACCTCAATTCCTTGATAATTTACTAAATATTTAATTCCTGCACATACTGATAATGTCATCCACTGTGGTACTCTCACTTAACCCTAAATTTGCCAGCGTTCTTCCTTCATCGAGTTCATCTCCTAAAAGAATATAAGCTAGGTTAATGATTGTATCAATAGCAGTTGTTTGAATTCCAGCAATTTTCGCAAGAGTTTGAATAGCACGAAGTGCGTATGGAACATCTTCTATCAAGTATCTCACCTTCAGGCTCTTAGGGCCTTTGATTCCTTTATAGCAACCAGCATTACTAATCATTTCATAAAGGTTCCCTTTATAACCGTACAATTCTTTGAAAGTCTCAGTAGCATCTACAGCTTCTACCCCATATGCTGCGCAAAGTTCCATTCGCTCCTTATCAATTGCTTCAATCAGTTTGACTTGACTCGGCACAAAATCAATATAATACTCAAAATCTATGTTTTTCTCAATCATAGCAGTATACAAGATTGTAGGGCCTGGATGGAATTCAAAATTCATATTTTCAAACGATACAGCCAAAATATCTGAAACATATTTGAACTCTGGAAAATATGATTTTATCAGTTTTTCAACCTGCTTATTTCTGGAACTTGGATAAGCTGCAATACTTAACTCTTTCTTCTGACCATTAATATAAACTTTGCCTTGCTCTATTAAACGGCAAGCAAAAAGAAGTGTACTAGTACCAGCTAGCGTGATATCAGCTTTACATCCATTGTCATCTAATGCTTTACGAAACTCTATTGTACCAAGTGGTGAAATTGGATTTATTATTATTGTCTGGCCATCTTTTAGGTAAGGGGCCATCTTTTCAGCAATTCCCTTATGATAGATAGATGGCTGAATAACCCAAATTACATCAGAGTCATCTATAACCTTTCTAATATCAGTGCTTGCAAAAGCAATTTTTCCAAAACCGGTTAATTTTCCATTGCCTGAAATAGAAACGCCTCCAAGTTCATTCAACTTGTCAACAGTGTTCTGGAAAATATCATAGATTGAGATCTCTATTCCCTGCATTGCAAGATAAGCTGCAAATGCTTGTCCTCCATTTCCAGCACCTACGATTGCCCAACGTTTATTTTCACTCATTTCATTTTCTCCTTTCATCTGACCGTTACCAGCGGAATATTTTTTTAAATTCTTCTTTACTCATTTCATCAATACCCAGGTTCTTTGCAGTTTTACCTTCATCTAACTCATCTACCAGAATTGCTCATACAATAATAATTATATCCTTGCAACAAGGTGTAGATACTGCTACAACATCACCCATTGCACAAATGAATTCTAGAGAATAAGGGATATCTTCCATATTAATACGCCTGTAATTTATAAACTGTCTCAGTAAAGGTATCAAACAACCTTGTTCTAAATCCACGCAAAGATAGCCATCCTACAAATACCTGCGACCATTGCCTCCCCCAATTATTGCAATACTTTTATTTTTCATTACATCATACCTTTCATAAGTTTTAAAAACATGAGTATTAACAATATCCTGTTATATTTACAATTAGTTTGTTACTATAATGCAGAAGTTTTCTTTTTGCAAGTCAGTGCACATACAGCCATCATGGAAACAAAAGATATTCCAATCCCAACTGCTGCATAACTGATGGAAGTTTTCAAAATCATTCCAATTGTACATCCTACAATTCCTCCAACCATTCCGGCAATAACACCTTGAGTTGTAATAAAGTTTTTGTCACGGAATGTGTAGCTTATGAAAATAGGGCAAGCTAACGTTGCAGCAGAAAATGCATATGTTGATACTAACCAACCTAATGTATCTGTAAATACTAAGCACATCAGAAGTGCTATAACCATAAGAACTAAAGAAAGAAGGCGTGAAATACTCAGCAGTTTCTTTTCAGACATACTTGGTGATATAACAGGAATAATATCTCTTGTGATATTCATAACCGCCGTCTGAATACCTGAGCTAACAGTAGACATTAACGTAGCAAAGATAAGCGCAGCAAATATGGCCAGTAGAAATGTTGGCAATTGGTTCATAAACCATGCTGTAGCAGCATTGTTTTCAATGGAAGGATTCGCTGATCTGATAGTCATTCCCATGAACACTGCCCAACAAAAACTCAGTAAAGATATACCTGCAGATATGGCTAGACTTTTGTTAACGTTTTTCTCACTATCAATTGCACAGACGCGCTGAAAATATATCTGGTTAGTAACACCACCCGGCAATATAGAGAAAATCCATAGAAACGCAGTAGTCATTCCTATGTTATTTTCCAAAGAGCCTCTGAAACTCAACAAATTGGGGTCTATTGATTTTAAATTCGTTAACGTTTTACTCAATCCACCACCTATATTAGAAGCATAAATTAATGAAATAGTACATAATACAATCATAAAGCAGGAGAATATAAAGTCTGTCCATGCTACTGTTTTCAAACCTGAAGGCATAATAAAAAATAAGCTTACAATAGCAAATACAATACATATAAGATTATAATCTAGACCAGTCAAACCTGAATAAATGTTTCCAAATGCCGTTATCTGAGAAGTTACCCATCCAAACGGTACAATCAGCGTCATCAAAGCAGCAAAAATGGTTACACCTTTGTTGTTGTTCGTAAATGTGCGCAGGATTTCTGGAATCGTAGTGTAGTTTTTAGAACGCAGCCATTTAGCTATGTACATAATAAAAATAAAAGGTACAGTGGCCAGGACACCATATAGTAATACACCTATGCCTCTAGCATATGCATTTCCCAAATGTGCTACCAATACGCCCCCGCCCATTGCGCTTGCAAACTGCGTTCCTACCACAACATATAAAGGAAGGCTTCGATTTGCAATTGCCCAGTCCTCTTCAGTAGTCTTGCTTTTGTTGGTAATGACATAAGTCGGAACCAGAGTCAGCAGGATTACAGCAACTGTAGTAATAATGATTATAATTGTTGTAGTCATATTATCACTCCTCTATTTTATTTTTCAACAAGTTCAGTTGTAGTACAATTGAACTTGTTTGTATTATATTACAATAGAAAACGTTTTGCAATACTTTTTTTTACTTTTTACTTGATTTATATAATTTAATTATATAAAATGTAATTATATCAAAATTGAGGTGAAATTGTGATACCTAAATTAAATAAATCAAGTTTAAGTAATCAACTTATTAAAATTATGGTTGATCAAATAGAAAGTGGAAAGTGGCAACCTGGTACAAAATTGCCTAGTGAAATTGAATTATCATCTTCATTTAATGTAAGCAGAAATATTTTGAGAGAATCCATGAAAATATTGGTGAATTTTGAAATTCTAACTTCCAAAGCTGGAATCGGTACATTTGTATCTGAAAATGCAATAGCTAATATTCACAATATGCATTTTTTTGAAAATCTAAAAAACAATTCAACAATAGAAAATCTTTTAGAAACTAGATTAATTATTGAGCCAGAAATGGCTTACTATGCAACAATAAGATCTACTGATGATGAAATAAATGAGTTGGAATTAGAAATGCTTAATAATAATATAAAAAAACATGAAATAGCTAATTTTTTTTATACTAATGATTTTGACTTTCATTATAAAATCGCTCAATTAAGCCGTAACATATTATGTGCAAATTTTATTCATTCTATTTTAGACGAGCTTAAATTGAACGATTATTCTAAGTTTAATAAATATGTAGATAAAAATATTATAAACGAGAGTCTTAATAATCATACCTATCTAATCAGTGCAATGAAAAAAAGAGATCCTCTTTTAGCTAAGGAAATTATGTACAATCATATTTTTTCAAGAATTAGTATTATTAATGAATCATATAATACAGATATGCTTTTGTCAAAAAAAATGGAGAAAAAAAGACTAAAAGTTAAAGATAATAGTAGTATATGAGCATTTATAAGAGTTCCATTTAATTATAGTGTCTTTATTGTTTATACAACAAAAAACGCCTCAGAAATTCTGAGGCGCTAAATAATTACTCAGAATAGTTAAAACAACGTATCACAAATAAACCATCAAAGAACCACAAACATTATCTCCGTAGAGTAAACTTCAAATAAATGCCTTTTATTTTTTTCCCATTTTATACGCACTAATTATGTTTAAAGCCATGAGAGAAGCAATATATATTGCTATCATAATTAATAACATTGCATAAAAATCTCGTGTAGCAGTATATGATGAAGTAGTAAATCCTTTAATAATCAGCTGACCCAATAAATAAGATACTGGTAATAAGAAAAACCTCTTCATAAAACTATTTTCTTTTCTATTACGACGGAATAAAAGAATGATAAATCCAAAGATTAAAGCCAATATCATGGCAATGAGTGAATAATAAGATAAAAATAGTCTTGGCAATGTAATCACTCCACCCCTTGAGTTAATATATACTATAAGACCAAGTCGAATAAACAAATGGAAGCAAAAGAAGTATACAAGTACTATTTCACCTTCTCTCTCGGAGCTCCTTCACTAATAATAACGAATAGCTATACTATAATGTTACACAAAATAAAAAAACTTTATTGGAAACTATCTCCAATAAGAGGTTGTTAGTATATTTATTAATATCTGATTACTGCATTAAATAATAACGGCAGAGTTGTACGGATATTTAAAGTGTGCATGACAGATAAAAAAAGATTAAATTGCACATGTAATATTTCTGTAATAAATATTACGGAACATTATCAGTATTTTACCGTCTAATATATTATGAAATGCATGCATTATTATTAAAAAGGGTTACTATTCACAGTCAAAGTCAAGGTGAAAAATAAGAAAAATATCCACTCACGGTTTCGGACACGAGTTATGGATACTGTGAATAGTAACTAAAAAGGAGAATTTTATGAAAAAATTACATTTAATAGTATTGACATTAATCCTGGTAATTAGTTTTACTGCATGTCAATCAAAGGATGCGGATACAAATCCGATTGAAAATAACAACCTTGATGGAAATCTTGAGAGTATTCTGGATAAGATATATGAAACAGCTGATGTTAGTGACTCGTTTAAGGATTACATTGAAAATGGATTACAAACTACAGAAATCACAGCAGAAAATGCCGATTATTTTCTCGGCAAGGAAGATATTGAATTTGAAGAAGCAATTGCTTCAGAACCTGTGATGTCTGCTTCTGCGTACTCTTTATGTCTGGTGAGAGTAAAAGAAGATGCAGATATTGAAAAAATAAAAACAGACATTAAAGAAAATGCAGATCCCAGGAAGTGGATATGTGTAGGGGTAGACCCTGACAATGTTATTGTTGACAATATCGGTGATGTGGTAATTTTGATAATGAGTAACGACGGCGGAAATGCTCTGCATGATGCATTTCTTCAATTAAAGGA
Source organism: Sedimentibacter sp. (assembly GCA_018436705.1). Classification (GTDB taxonomy): domain Bacteria; phylum Bacillota; class Clostridia; order Tissierellales; family Sedimentibacteraceae; genus Sedimentibacter. The sequence goes on along the minus strand of JAHDLA010000020.1, from coordinate 109,464 downwards.
AAAATAAAATGTTATTCTCAAGTATCAGCTTTATTTACTGCTTTTTGCCGATAGTATTAATGCTATACTTTATAGTGCCATTTAAATTCAAGAATTTTATTCTTTTTGTTTCTAGTTTACTGTTCTACTTTTATGGTGAGCCGGTATATTCAATTTTGATGATAATCTCATCTTTATCGGGTTTTCTTCATGGATTGTGGATTGATAAATCAAGAAAGAGCAGATATGCGAAATTACCGCTTATCTGCTCAATTATTTTTAGTCTGGGCATTTTACTATATTTCAAATATGCAGATTTTTTAATCGAAAATATAAATGGGTTATTTAATATAAAAATAAGTTCTTTAAAGGTAGTGCTTCCGATTGGGATAAGCTTTTATACATTTCAGATTTTATCCTATACTATAGATGTTTACAATGGCAATGCCAGGGCAAATAAAAATTTCTTCAGCTTTGCCGCATATGTATCGCTGTTTCCGCAGCTTATAGCAGGACCCATAGTAAGATATACAACGGTTGAACAGGAATTATCACAACGAAAACATACAGTCGCAGACTTTGCCTATGGTGTTAACCGGTTTATTGTAGGGCTGTCTAAAAAGGTACTGATTGCTAACACATTGGGAGAACTGGGGCAGGTTTTTCTGAATTCAGATGAGGGCACGATTTTATTTTATTGGATTGCTGCCGTATCCTTTATGCTTCAAATTTATTATGATTTTTCAGGTTACAGTGATATGGCCATAGGATTAGGACGTATTTTTGGTTTCCACTTTCTTGAGAACTTTAATTATCCTTACATTTCTAAAAGTATTTCTGAATTTTGGAGAAGGTGGCACATATCTCTGGGAACATGGTTCAGGGATTATTTGTATATACCTATGAGGGGAAGACGTGCAGGTACTGCCAGATGGCTTAGAAATATTTTTGTTGTATGGTTTTTGACGGGCCTCTGGCACGGTGCCAGTTGGAATTTTATTATCTGGGGATTATATTTTGGAATTCTCTTAAGCTTGGAAAAATTATTTCTTAATTCGATTCTGAATAAATTGCCCGATATTGCGGGATATATATATACCTTATTTTTTGTGGGAATCAGTTTTGTGATATTCAATACAAATAATATGGCAGAATGTATCGAATATATTAAAGGAATGTTTGGAATTTTGAACATACCCTTCTCAGATGCAAAGACAGATTATTATTTAAGCAGCTATGGATTTACGATGATTATTGCTGCTTTTGGAGCAACTCCATTAACTGTTAAAGCAATAAATAAGATAAAAAGCAGTAAAAAAGGTGAACATATTTTAAATTTATTAGAACCAATTGTCCTTTTATCGTTGATGTTATTAATAACAGGTTACTTGGTCGACGGCTCGTTTAATCCATTTTTGTATTTCAGGTTCTAATCGAGGTGCAGTATGAAAAATAATATAAAAAATATAGTGGTGTCTGTCGGCTTTGCTATGATAATCTGGGGCCTGATGTTAGCCAATGCTTTAACACCGGATAATGAATTTTCATATAGTGAAAGGCGCAGGCTTATTGCGGTTCCTGATTTTTCCGCAGATAAGCTTTTCAGGGGTGAATTAGCTGATGAATTTGAAAAGTACTATTTAGACCAGTTTGTATTTCGGGATGATTTCAGATGGTTAAAAGCACTAGGTAAATATAATATGTTTAATCAAAAAGACAACAACAATATTTATATAATAAATGGAATAATTGAGAAAATGCAATATAATACGGATGAAAAATCTATATTCAATGCAGCTGAAAAACTTAATGAAATATATGAAAAATATCTTGGAGGCAAAAATGTAAAGTATGCAATAATACCGGATAAGAGTTATTTTATTGCTGCTCAAAATGGTTATCTGACAATAGATTACGACAGAATGACAGAAATTATGGAACAAACCACCCGAAATATGGAATATATCAATTTGTTTGAAGCATTGACTGTAGAAGATTATTACAAAACGGATATTCATTGGAGACAAGAAAAAATTATTAAAATTGCAGATTTGCTGCTGAAAGAATTAGGAAACAGCACAAAAGCTTCCGACGCCGAATATATTGAGCATAAGCTGTATCCGTTTTACGGTTCCTACTATGGTCAGGCAGCTCTTAAATCAGAGCCGGATACTATGGTTTATTTAACCGATAAAATAATTGAAAATGCTGTTGTGTATGATTATCAGCTGAATACCTCCGGTAAGGTGTATGCCGCAGAGCTGTTTGACGGAATGGATTCCTATGACGTATTTCTATCCGGGGCTAAGCCCTTGATTACTGTTTATAATGAAAACTGCAATAATTATAAGGAATTGCTGTTATTTCGTGATTCCTTCGGAAGCAGCATAGCACCGCTGATGCTTGAAGGGTACTCCAAAGTCACCTTAATTGATTTGCGGTATATATCAACTGATTTATTAGAAAGCTATATAGACTTCTCACAAGATCAGGATGTACTGTTTTTATACAACACACAAATTTTAAATAACAGCGCAATGTTAAAATAATCAGATATATAAGTAAGGCAATCTTTCAATATTGATTTAAAAAACCGTATATGGTATAATTTCATCAAATAAAAAAATCGGATTTTATGGGGATATTCAATTAGGGACTTGGAGGTAACATGAATAACCGCGGAGGTTTAAATTTAGGTGAGGAAATTCGTAATATTGTTCAGGATGCTGTGAACAATGGGGATTTTAACAGGCTGAACCGTGATGTCAGGAATGTTGTTAATGGTGCACTTGATGAGGTCAGAAGGTCCATTTCCGGAAGACGTTATAATCATCAGTCTTGGAATCATCAGGCCTGGAATAATCGGTCGCGTAAGACTGATGATTGTCAGTATGGTCATGACAGATTTTCACAAGCATGGAATTTCAACAATCAACAGGTGTATAAAAGAAGTAAGGCAGTCCCAAAGTCAGATAAAATCACTGTTCCGGTTGGAAGAGTTTCAAGCACGCTGCTTACTGTATTCGGTTCAATCGGAAGCAGCATATTTTTAATTGCATCAATTGTATTAGCAATAATAGGCTTTAAGCTTGGAATCGGCATTATGTTTGATATCATAACCTTTATACTGCTTCCGTGCTTTGTGGCGAGTTCGGTTTTATTATTAAACGGAAACAGAATCCGAAGGAGATTAAAGAGGTTCCAAAGGTACATGGCACAGATGTATGACCGCAATTACTTCATGATTAAGGATGCTTCTTCTGTTACAGGACGAAGCAGCAAATATATAGCCAGGGATTTACAGAAGATGATTGATATCGGAATGTTCCCTGAAGGGCACATTGATGAAAAACAGACCTGTTTTATGTTAAACAACGAAACCTATGAACAGTATCTCAGATCCCAGGAAAATATGAGAATGAGGGAAATGGAGGAACAGGTAAGGAAAAAAGAAGATATTTTGCGTCAGAAACAGGCTGAGAAAGATAATTGTAACAAAAAGGATACATTGGAGCCTGAAGTCAGAAAAGCAATTAATGAAGGACGTCAATATGTTCAGAAAATCAAGAGTGCGAACATCGAAATACCGGGAGAAGAAATCTCCCGTAAATTAGACAGACTTGAAAAAGTAACCGGGAAAATTTTTGATTACGTGGAGTCTCATCCCGAAAAATTTCCTGAAATAAAGAAATTTACGGAATATTTTTTGCCCACAACATTAAAATTGCTGAATGCTTACAGAGAATTTAACTACCAGCCTATCAGAGGCGAAAATATATCAACTGCCAAGAAAGAAATAGAAGATACCATGGATACTATCAACCTTGCATTTGAGAATTTGCTGGATGATTTGTTCCAGGATGCGGCAATGGATGTGTCCACGGATATTTCTGTATTGGAGACCATGCTTGCGCAGGAAGGGTTATCACAAAAAAATATAAAATAAACTAGGGGAAGAAAAATATGAATGATGAAGTACCTAAATTAATCCTTGAACCTTTTAGTGATAAAGCATCTTCTAAGGGGGAATTATACGGTGAAACAGTAAAAAATGACAGCACTCAGGCTGAAAAGCCGGTATTTGATGAAAGCACACTGACATCAGAAGAAAAAAAGGTGGTTGATGATTTTGCAAATCAAATTGACTTGACAAAATCCAATCAGATTCTTCAATATGGTGTAGGGGCGCAGAAGAAAATAGCAGATTTCTCAGAGTCCGCACTAAACAACGTGAAAACCAAGGATTTGGGAGAAATAGGCGAAATGCTTTCCGGTGTTGTAACAGAATTAAAAAGCTTTGAGGTAGCTGAAGAAGAGAAGGGCTTTCTGGGGCTGTTCAAAAAATCAACAAACAAGCTTACAGCGATGAAGGCTAAATATAATAAGGTGGAAGTAAATATAAATAAAATCTGCGAGTCTCTGGAGGCAAATCAGATACAGCTTCTGAAAGACATAGCAATGCTTGATAAAATGTATGACCTCAACAAAACATATTTTAAAGAGCTTTCTATGTATGTACTGGCCGGTAAAAAAAAGCTGGATAAAGTTCAGAAGGAAGAATTACCTGTACTGATGGAAAAATCGGCTGCCAGCGGTTTGCCGGAGGATGCGCAGGCAGTTAACGACATGATTGCTATGTGCAACCGCTTTGAGAAAAAGATTCATGATTTAGAGCTGACCAGAATGATATCAATTCAAATGGCGCCGCAAATCCGTTTGGTTCAGGGAAATGATACTATCATGGCTGAGAAAATCCAGTCCACAATTGTCAACACAATTCCTCTTTGGAAAGGTCAGATGGTTTTAGCCCTGGGAGTCACACATTCAGTCCAGGCCGCAAAAGCTCAGAGGGAAGTAACGGATATGACCAATGAGCTGCTAAGAAAAAATGCAGAAATACTTAAAACAGCAACAATAGATACAGCCAAGGAATCAGAGCGGGGAATTGTGGATATCGAGACACTTCGTATCACCAATGAGTCGTTGATTTCAACACTGGATGAGGTGATGCGCATCCAGGCAGAAGGGCGTCATAAGAGAAAGGAAGCAGAAATAGAGCTGAGCCGAATCGAAAGGGAATTGAAAAGCAAGCTTTTAGAAATGAGATCCTAATCAGAGAAATATACAGCAATATACTTGAAAATTCAGTATGCACTGAAATCAACATGACGATAACGGCAACCAATTTAATAGGCTGCCGTTTCATCCATATGACTTAAGCTTTTCATGTGTAAACATCAAGGTTTTCGTGACTGTCAGAAACCTTTTATTCGTAATTTTCATCAAGACCCAGATATGCAAGCCTTCTGTAAAATGTTGATCTGCTTATCCCCAGAGCTTTGGCTGCATCTGACTTACCTTTGTAGGTATTTCCATAAACTTTTAAAGCTTCCCTTATATAATACTCTTCAATATCTCTCAATGGCTGAATTTTTAAAAAATTATTAGAATCTAATCCTTTTAAAAATTTTTTTGGTAAATTATCAATCACAATATATTGCCCGCTGCAATCATTAACCGCATATTCTACTACATTTTGCAGTTCTCTGATATTCCCAGGCCACTCATAATTAGACAGTACACTTCTTGACGTCTCATCAAAATCTAAAATATTCTTATCCAGCATAGAATTAAACTTATCTAAGAACAGGTCAAGCAAAATAGGTATATCTGTCTTCCGCTCCTTAAGTTCCGGAATATAAAGCGGAATAACATTCAGTCTATAATAAAGATCTTCTCGAAATTCACCTTTTTCTATCATTTCTTCAATGACTTTATTTGTTGCAGCAATTATTCTTATATTTACAATCTTATATTCGTTTGATCCAATTGGCTGAATCCGTTTTTCCTGAATAGCACGAAGAAGTTTTGGCTGCAGGTGAATAGGCATTTCACCTATTTCGTCGAGAAACAAGGTTCCCTTATCTGCAAGTTGAAATTTACCAACTTGCCCGCCTTTCATTGATCCGGTAAACGCTCCCTCTTTATGTCCAAAAAGTTCACTTTCCATCAAGTTCTCCGGTATAGCTGCGCAATTAATAACAATAAATGGACCATTAGACACTAAGCTTGCATTATGAATTGCTCTTGCAAACATTTCCTTACCGGTTCCGCTCTTTCCTTGAATAAATATATTCGAAGGCCCTTTCGCAAAATGCTCTGCGGATTCCTTAAGTTTGATCATTTTTTCACTTTTCCCTGCAATGTCTCTGAATGTAACGTTGAAATAATTGTTTTTTATTGTTTTAATGTCTTTATATATATCAGACCCTTTTTTGAAGTAAATTAATCCTCCCATATATTCATTTTCAACTATTACAGGTTTATATAAAGTAATAAGTTCTTCTTCTTTAAATGTAATTGCTGCCTTTTCAGGTACTCGTTTTTCAAAACATTGATTTAAAAATTCGTATAATTTTACATCTTTGAAGTAACCATAAATATCCTCAACTACCCTTATTGATTTCTTAGGAATGTTAAATAATTTGTATAGCTTTGAGTTTGCATTAATAACAGTATTGTTCGAATCAAAACCAATTATAGCTTCATCCAATGACTCAACCAGCAATCTTAATTGTTCATTTGCTATTTGAATCGCAATTTTATCCGTCTTTTCACGCGCCTTGGAAACTAGCATATCAGATATTTTTTCAACAAAATCAATTAATTTATCATTCTTTTTATTTAAAAGTTGCTGCCCCTCATCATTATATGCGTATAACCCAATACCTCCGATAATTGACCCATTATCTTTAATAGGGATTGCAATAATGGAATTAATCAGGCAGGTTGACGAATTTACACAAATCTGGCACGCGGGATTCTCCCTCTTACATTCACTGTATATAATTCTTCTTCCTTCATCTATTGCCTGTCTGACTATAGAGTGATCTGACAAGATATCTAAATTTTTTCTGAAATCCATGTCCTTAGTTTCTTCGATATTGCTGTCACCAAGTACCATACTTCTATTATCGCAAATAATAACTTCCATATCTGTAGCTATGGCCAGCACCTCTACAGTTTCCTTTATAAAATCGCGAACAGATTTTAAATCCAACATTATATCCTCCATTCAGATCCCGGACAGCAATACTGCTTTCTCGCACTTTTTATTCATTATATCATAAGTTTCTTTCCTCTTCAGCTATTTGCCCTTTTTTCTTGCGTATATTTTTTACTCCTCAGTGTCGGATACCTTATTTGGACAAAAGGCCTGAATTCTCATTTAAGAATCCAGACCTAATCTATATAGTTTTAACTTAGAAAGGTCCATATCCTGTTAATACAGCAATTGCCAAAACAATAAATGTCCAAATACACCATTTTACAACAAGTCTCCAAGAATACTTGAACCAATCTGTGAATTTAATACCACCAAGTCCACAAGCCGCAAGGACCACCATTTGTGTTGGTGTAATCATATTCCAGAAGCCATCGCCGCACTGATAAGCAAGAATTGCGGTTTGACGTGAAACGCCGATAAGATCTGAAAGTGGAGTTAGGATAGGCATAACAGCTGCTGCTTGTCCTGATGATGATGGTATAAAAAAGTTGACAATACCTTGTGAAATGAAAATTCCCCATGCGGCAAATACACCATCTACATTCTTAAGAGGAATTGACATTGCATACACAATGGTGTCCATTATTTGACCATCTTGCATTACAATCAAAATAGCTCTGGCGAATGCAAAATAGATAACGGCCGTTGTCATATCACAAGCGCCCTTTACAAACGCTTTACCTGTTTCATCCAGACTCTTAAAATAATAAATACCACAAGCAAGCCCCATTGTTATAAATAATACAGAAATTTCTTCAAAGTACCATCCAAATTTGAGTACGCAAAAAATCATTGTAAGAATAGATATCAGCAAAATTCCAAGAACAATCTTTTGACTTTGGTTCAAGGGTTTTACCATTTGAATTTCTTCAAAGTCTAAATCACCGTCATTCAAGGTCAAATAATTCATCTTACCAGCCTTAATTTTCTTTCCATAGGATACAACATGATGAACGCCGATTGAAACAGAACCAACCATAAGAAGAATACGCATTCCTATACCTGAAAAAATAGGTAATTCCGCAATTCCCTGTCCTATTCCTGTATTAAATGGATTTAAGGGACCGGCGGTATAACCTGAGTAGATTCCTATTACCACAATAGCTACCCCAGTTATTCTTCCCATCTTCATTTTTCTGGCTGCCGCAACCAATATTGCTACAAAAGGAAGAGCTTCCTCCCCCATGCCAAATGTTCCGCCACAAATGGCAATTGCAATCATAATACCGGCAATCATGATTCCTTCTTTGCCGTTAAATTTTCTGATAAGAGTATCGAGACCCGATTCGAATGCTCCGGTCGCTCCTATAATACCAAATGAACCGCCGACTATAAAAATAAATGCTACTATATCAGCACCGTCAATTATTCCGCGAAATAGTGATGACATTATCTGTTGAAAAGTAACCGGTGCTGCGTCAATCCATTTAAAAGTTCCGTCAATTACTATAGTTCTGTTAGTAGCTTCATCCAATACCCTGTCAAATGTGCCGGACGGAATAAGAAATGTAAGGGCAGCAGTTATTAAAATCATAATCATAAAAAATGCTGCGGTATCGGGCATATGAAATTTAAATTTATTTTTTTCTGATATATCCTTATCCATAATATTTCTCCTTGTTTTCTAATTAGTTTTTTGTAGTTTTAATAAATATTACAATACAAAACATCCTCTTAGAAATTCAAATGCAAGATTTGTGCCATGAAAATAAATTCATATTTTAACGGAATTTTAATACTATTATAACTTCTGAATTATGTTCTATCTCAAATTGATACATTTAATCTGTAGTTTTGTGTCATTATGACATATGAAAACTTAATTCTTATGTCTAAAGCTTCCGCAATTGCAGTAATAGATAGCAATTATTACAACATATAATATTCTATTTCATTTTGACACACAAATTTTTTTCATTATTTTTTCAATTTATTAATATGAAATTTTATAATTATAAGCATTATTTCCCACATAAATTCTCGTTTTTTCTGGCACATATCTTGCACTTTATGTAACCAACTAATACAAACATCCTTCTAAAAAATAAAAAAGGAGAATCTACACAATGAAATTAAAAGATTTTGAAATTCTATTCTTAAATGACAAACAAATTGAAGAACTTGTTCCATCCAAGAAGGTTTTTGAGCTTACAGAAACATCATTAGCAGAATACGCAGCGGGAAACGCTGTAAACCCTGTTAAGCTTCATCTCCCAATTTATCCGGACTATGAAGGCTATATTAACTCTATGCCTGCATATTTAAAAAGATTAAAAATAGCCGGAGCAAAAATTGTTTCCGTATATCGTGACAACATTAAATTATTTAAGTTGCCATCAACGATTGGCACAGTCCTTTTACATAACCCCGAATCCGGAATGCCTTATGCTATAATGAATGGTACTTATATTACTGCTGCCAGAACCGGTGCTGTGATGGGTGTTATGGCTAAATACACAGTAAGAAACAATGCAAAATCACTAACAATTATTGGTGCCGGTGCTCAAGGATTCTCAGCATTTATTATGATTAGCTTAGCTGTTCCTTCTATTGAAGAAATCAGAGTTGTTGATATTAAAGCAGAAGCTCAAGATAATTTTATTGCTATGGCAAAAGCTGCTTTCCCGGATAAGACATATGTTAAATATAATTCTATTCAAGAAGCATGCAAAAATTGTGATATAATTCTCGCCGCAGCAACATCTGATAAACCACTTTTAGCTAATATTAACTTTGCAAAAGGTTCTACTGTTCTTATTATTGAAGAGGACTTCGGCAATACATTTATTGAAAAGTTTGATAAATTTGTTGGTGATTTTAGAGAATGTTTAATAGAAAGAATTAATGACGATGCTAAGCATCACTTTGAGTTGACAGGTGAATTAGTTGATGAATTAACAGAAGATTCTGTAACCGCAGAAATCGGTGATATTATCATCGGTAAAACAAAAGGCAGAACATCAGATGATGAAATTATATTAGCTGCGTCAGTAGGTATGGGTATTCAAGATATAATAGTAGGCAAAGAGGCATATGACAGAGCAGTAGAGCAGGGAATAGGGATTGTTATTGATTTTGTCGGGAAATAATTACAGCAAGTCTTTATATTAAAATATTGGTATCCCCCAACACAATCGTTGGGGGTAATCTTAAATCATCGCTATTAAAGTCTCGCTCGCCGTTTTGGAAGCTGATTAGGTTTTTCTGAGACTGTAAAAATAATTATTGAGAGACGCTCTCTTGAGAACCATTGTTTTTTATTATTAAAATAAAGGTATCAAAAACATGAATCAGGCCCTCTCATACATCAAAATATATTTATGACCCTGCAACCTCACTATTCATCAGGCCTCCACGCGTTGCAACTGGATTACGGTCTCAACGTGCACCGACCACGGGAACATGTCTACCGGCTGGACTTCTTTCAGTTTGTAGCCTCCTGCTTCCAACAGCTTGATATCTCTTGCAAGGGTGGATGGATTGCAGGATACATATACTATTTTTATTGGAGACATGCTTGTTATTGTGCTTATGACCTCTTGCTCGCAGCCTTTTCTTGGCGGATCTACAATTACTGTATCGGCTTTTATATTTTGTCTGTACAATTTTGGAACTGTTTTTTCTGCCTTGCCTGCATAGAATTCTGTGTTTGTTATATTGTTTTTTGTAGCATTTTCTTTTGCATTTATAATTGACTGCTCAACTATTTCTATTCCGTAGACTTTTTTGGCATGTTTTGCTGCCATCAATGATATGGTTCCTATTCCGCAGTAGATGTCAAAACAGACTTCATCTTCTTGCAGCTTTGCGTACTTAATTGCCGTATTATACAGTTTTTCTGTTTGTGTAGGGTTAACTTGAAAAAATGTTTCCGGAGATATTGTAAAATTCAATTCATCTATTTTATCGTTAATGGTGCCATCACCGTATAGAACAAGATTTTTTCTTCCCATTACTAAGTTTGTGTTTTTGCTGTTAATGTTTTGTACAACAGTTTTAATGTTGGGATTTTCTCCTGTCAACTCCTTAATAAAGGCTTCACTGAATTTGAAATTTTCTGATGCAGTTACTATTATGAACATGAGTTCATTTTTTCTGTTGTTCCTTATTACAACATTTTTTATTGTTCCCTTTCCAGTTTTTTTGTCATAAGCTTTTATGTTGTGCTTAACCATAAGTATCTTAAACAGTGTGATTACTTCATCGGCTTCACTGCTCTGAATAAGACAACTGTCTATATTAACTGTATTGTATGAGCCCTGCTGGTATGGCCCTATAATTATTTCGCCTGCTTTTTCTTTAACTGAAAATGCAGTTTTGTTCCTGTACCTAAAAGGGTTATCCATTCCTATTGTATCATGAACTTCTGCATCATTAAAATCGAGTCCTGCTCTTCTTAGTTCGTTTATTACCCGAAATTTTTTGAACTTAAGCTGCTCGCCGTAATCCATGTGCATAAGCTGGCATCCACCGCACTGCTCATAGTAAGGACAGATGGGACTTATCCTGTAATCAGACGGTTTTATAATTTCAGTTATTTCTCCAACAGCATAGTTTTTTTTGGTTTCTGTTATTTTTATGCGCAATAAATCTCCTGGAACTGCTTCCTGAACAAATATCACAAAATTATCTATTTTGGCAACTCCTTGGCCCATGTGATTTAAATCTATTATTTCAGCTTCAATTATTTTTCCTGTTTGCAGCATAGTATCTCCTTAATGTATTATTAGTACAATTATACTATTATAATAACTGGTGTCAACGTTCTTTACAGCATTGCACAGAAAACATGCATAATATGATTATAGATAAGAATTCATAAATAAACGCTGCAATAATCAAGTAAATAGTAATAAAAGTATCACTATTCTAACTTGTTATCACAGCACATCTTAAAATTCGATAATATAATTGGTGTTTAAAAGCTAGTAGTCCAGCTTCAAAACCCACATAAGAGTTTCTAAATAAATAGTCATAAATTTTTCTCTGGATATTCCGATATCTTCTTCGTTGACCGTCAACACTTTAGGTTCCATTAACTCATGAGTAGTTACCACATCCAGCATCATTTTTATTTCATTATCATTCCCAAGCAACGCATCTTTAACATCATCTGACAGCACAAGCTCTTCCACTACTTCATTCATGTCTTTGTTTAACAGAACATCAATAGAAGAAAGCATTCCTGCTGTAAAATATTCAAATTGTCTATCCGCCTTGCCTGTTTCTACTGCCAAAAGCTCCATTAATTTTGCTCTTATAAAGCATGTCTTTATTAATTCCTTGTTTTCAACATGCTGTATATCCTTTAGAACCATTACATAAATCCATTTTCTTATTTCTAATAAACCTAGTTGAACTAATGCCTGCCTTGTGTATAGTATTTTGTTCCTTGATCCGAAAAACACAGAATTAGCAAGCTTTAATAATTTATAGGAAAGTCCTAAATCAGTTTCTATTATATCAGCTATTTTCTTATATTCAGGCTCTGGCTTATTTACTTCCTCTAGTATTTTCATGAGGTTTATGCTCAGACTATCTATCTCTTTGCCCTTTATAATTACGGGCTTACTAAAAAAATAGCCCTGAAAATAATCATATCCCATTTTAAGAGCTAGTTGATATTCTTCTCTTGTTTCAACTTTCTCAGCCAAAAATTTGATTTTATTCCTATACTTTTTTATAAGCTGATGCTGTTCTTCCAAGTTCACTGCAGGAAATTCTATTTTTACAATATGCGCAATATCTAAAAGCGGCAGATATGATTCACTAAAAACAAAGTCATCTAAAGCTATTATATATCCGCTTTCTTTTAACTTTTTGCACGCTTCAATTACGTCTTCATTAATTTCAACTCTTTCTAGAACCTCCACAACCGTTGAGTCAGACGGCAATAGTAAAGGTATTTCCTTAACAAGCATATCCTGCGAAAAATTTACAAAGGCATTTGTACCTCCTGTAAGTTCACGGGAATGCATAGTCAAAAATGCATTATTAATTAATTCAGCTGTTGCTTGATCATCATCGGTTCCCTCATAATAATTGTTCATACTTCTTCTATATAGTAGTTCATAACCGAACACATTCATATTTCTATCAAAAATAGGCTGTCTAGCCACATAAACATCCATTATAACACTTCCTTTATTATATTAAAGTCCTTACTTACATTAGTTTGTAAGTATATAAATACCCTTGTATTAATTATTCAAACCCATTTTAGACAATTATTTACAATTTATGAAAATGCTTATAATAGTTCATCTCGTCATGCATATTCATAAATGCCAGGTTTATTAACGCTCTCACGTCATTAATTTCATTGCCGCAGGTTTTAACGGAATGTTTTACAGAAATGTGAGTATTGATCTTTATGATTTTAGTTAGAAGCGAATTAAATAGAAACTAGAATGGATGAGCACTGTAGAATACAGGTTTAGCCTCTTATCGGCATAAAATAATTGCGTAGCAGTTAAAAACTACTACGCAATAAAGCCTAACTTATTGGGGGTACATAACTTCACATGATGAAGATCTGAACTTTTTTATAATATAAACATTTTTGTTACAGCAAATTCTTCTACGCTGTCTGATGTATATTTCACTGTATGGGAATCTGCCTGTTCGACTCCGGGGTAGAATGAAGCATGTTTTGCATCCTTATGTTCTTTATAATTAATTTCAACTTCGAACTTTTCAGGTATTTCGATCTTGCACGCTCCTGCTCGCTTCAGCCCATTTTTTACTCCTTCTTTAATCAAATCACAGGCCAAATCCGGATTTATGCTAATAGCAGCTCCTCCAGCACCTTCTTTGACAGCCAGGGTTTCAATTGATTTATTGAATTCCTTCGCTTTTTCACATAGCATTTTATCCCCGCTCAAAAATACAACAGGAACACCATAAGCAGCTGCGAGATATGAATTTATTACAAATTCTGAAGCTTTTTCTCTATTTATTTTAATATAGTTATTGCTCAAATTCATGGTGTGCGCCAACGGACTCCCGTCTGTGCCTGACCCCGAATGGTATCCTATAAAAATTGCCGCATCAAATGTTTCATCTATTCCCGCCACCATGGAATCAGGAGTATTTGTCCATCCACGACTGAGTCTTGCACATCTTGGCAGCTTTGTAATATCTATGTTTCTTGCAGAATCATGAGCATCCTTTATAAATATTTCCTTTGCGCCCATAGCAATTGCTCCTTCGCATGCAGCTACTGTTTCTTTAGTCATCTGATTAGCCGACTGCGCGTAATCAGAGTTGCCAAGTGTTGTTTCGCTCCAAGAAGTAACACCTGTTATACCTTCAATGTCCACACTTATAAATACTTTCATTTTATCCCTCCATTTATTAATGTAACGGCACCTGCCGCTTATTACAGCATAAATCGCTCCTATTTTTCCAAAAGTGAAAGCACATTATTAACTTGCAAAACCACTCCTATTTTTAGACACTCTTCATCAATATCAAACGTATCTGTATGAATTGCCGATGTTATACCTTTTGAACTATTACCGCATCCAAGGTGAAAGAATGCTCCCTTTGAAGCATCCAAAAAATATGAAAAATCTTCCGCACCAAGACTTGGAAACTCTTTATATATAATGTTTTCACTGCCTAAAACCTTTTCAGCATTTTCATTTACTATATCCACAACCTCATCATTGTTAATCAATGCCTGATACCCGTCATAAAAATCTACAGTTCCTTCACCGCTAAATGCAGCAGCAGTGCTATTTACAACGTTCTCAATTCTCTGTTTAACAAAATTTCTTGTGTTATCGTCCAAGGCTCTTAATGTTCCAGACATCTCAACTTCATCCGCTACCACATTGTCTTTTACCCCTCCTGAAATTTTACCTAGGGAAATAACTACTGAATTAAGAGGTGAAATATTTCTGCTTACGATTGTCTGAAGTGACGTAATTACACTGCCTGCCATTGCAATCGCATCAATTCCTTTGTCGGGATACGCCCCGTGAGCCTGCTTTCCATTAAGCACTATCTTTATTGAATCTGTTGAAGCATTCAATTTTCCGTACTTAAGTTCAACCTTTCCTGCATCTATGTAAGGCATTACATGAAGTCCCAGCACATATTCAACGTCAGGATTCTGCATACAGCCTTCTTCCACCATTCTTTTCCCACCACCTATGGTTTCTTCGGCAGGTTGGAAAAACAGCTTCACATTTCCTTTGATCGACTCTTCGGAATCGGCCATTTCTTTTAATATCTTCCCCACACCCAGAAGTATGGTTGCATGTGCATCATGGCCGCAAGCGTGCATAACACCACCATTAACAGAGCAATATTCAGATTCATTTTTTTCACAGATAGGAAGTGCATCAATATCTCCTCTTAGGCCTACACACCTTCCGTGTTTTTTGCCGCGAATTATTCCCACAACTCCTGTATTCGCGCACACATAGTTTTCTATATTCCATTTAGTTAAGTATTCTCTGATTTTCTTTTGCGTTCTAAATTCATTCTGGCTAAGTTCAGGATTCTTATGAAAATCCCTTCTTATGTCAACAAGTTCCCTGTATATTTCATCGACTCTTTTTTGAATGTCCATAAATTCTCCTATAATCTTATCTTATATAAAAGATTCTTCTATTACAATAGTAATCGGAAGAACCTCTCTTTTCATTAATTTAATTCCGTTGCATTTTCATCATCATTTGTTGCAGATAAATTTATGTCATATAGTTTATACACTTCTTGTATTATTTTTTCACCATCTGCCAGATAAAATGATAACTTACCCATCATTTTGTCTGTACCGGGTAATGTCATAGTCTCCATGTTATCTGCAGAAAAACCTATGGCATCTTTAACAAGACCAAGCATTTCAGTTAACGTAAAATCTGTTTTTATGTGCGGATATACCGCACTTATGACGCTTGCAAGCTTAAGACTCATAGCTTTTTTAGCCGCAGCCTTCATAAATGCCTGCTGTGTCTGAACTCTGCCCAAATCTCCGTTGGGATATCCTTGATATCCCGGATAATTTGTCTTTCTAAACCTTAGCAGTTCCATGGCATCGTCACCATATATTATCTGATTGCCGGCAGGTACATTTATATCCAACTCATCATACGGGTCAGTGTATCTCATGTGAAAAGGAACATCAAACTCTACTCCTCCCAAAGCGTCCACTGCTGCCCTTAGCCCTGAATACTTAATTGTGGCATAGTTGTCAATAGGAATACCTGTCAAGTCCTCAACTGCTTCTACAAGAGCTTTTATGCCGTCATCCTCCGTACCATATATCGCATTAATTTTTTGAAGTTCATCATACTTTGCATATTCTTCCCTATAATAATATGTATCTCTGGGAATGGATATCAAACTTGCTTTTTTTGTTTTCCTGTCATAGCTGGCAAGCATAATTGTATCGGATCTTGATCCTTCCAGTCCCACCAGGAGAACATTGATTTTATTGCTTTCACGTATAGCTCGCTCTAAAGGAGTTTTAAATTCATCATCTGTCTCTTCTTCATCTATATCATTATCACTTGGAGCCGCCTCAGCAATTTCCTCCGGTGATAAATATTTTAAATATGTGAAAATACCTGCCGAAGCAACCAGGGAGAATATTATCAGAGAAAATATAAATACCTTAAAAAATTGTTTCATAAATAATTCCGCCTTTCAATTTTATAAAATGCTAATTCTGCATTTCAACATCTGCGATACCGTATATTCCATTCATCATTTCAGCAATACCGCTTTCATCGGGTATGTAAAAAGATAAGCCTTCCAGCGTTGTTTCTTCTCCCGGTAGAGTTCTAACATTAATATTATCTGTTGAAAAGCCCACCATATCATTGGCCAAGCCCAATACATCAGTTATATTTACGTTTGTATCTATATTTGAATATGCTTCTTTTATCAATGCCGGAAGCTTAATACCCATTGCTTTTTTCATAGCAGATTTTATAAACTGCTGCTGAGCTTCTATTCTTCCCAGATCTTGATTCGCATATCCCTTTCTGTACCTTAAGAAGTTCAGTGACTGCTTTCCGTCCAATACCTGAATTCCTTCGGGAATATCTATGTACAACGGTGGATCATCATAGGGATCAGAATAAATCATATGGAACGGAACATTTACCTCAACACCGCCTAATAAATCGACACAGGAAATAACAGCATCATAATCTACCAAAACATACTTTTCAAGAGGAATTCCCAAAAGATCTTCTATGGATTTTACCAGGGCTTCAATTCCTTCACGTGAGTACATAGCGTTAATCTTTTTTATATCCGGGCTGTCATCCACATCTCTAGGAAGATATGTATCTCTCGGAACAGATACTAACTCGGCAGTTTTACCTTCCATATCATAGCTTGCCACCATTATTGTATCTGTCCTCAGGCCTTCAAGTCCCACAACCAAAACATTGAACCTTTTCTTATCTTTCGCGGCTATTCCTAACGTCGTGTTATAATCATATGTGCTGGACTCATAAAATTTCAGTTTTTCCGGCAGATTTGATTCCGGCAGCTTGATTGTACCTATAACAACATCTTTGTCTACAAAAAAAATATATCCTAACGAAGTAACACTTAAAATAAATGATATTAAAACAGCTGATGCAAAAAAAACTTTCAAAAAATGTTTTATCATTTGTAGTCACCTAATTAATTTTCCATAAAAAGAAATATATTATACTGATTAATTATATCAAAGCTTAACACATATTTCAATTTTTTATTAAAATTTTTTAGATGATTATAGCTTTATTTTTTCTGTGAAACCATTCTCTCGTGCAAACGTATTTATGATAATTTAATGCATTTTTTAACTATTTATGCATTTTGCAAAAACATTTACACAAACGCTAAAAAAATTATTATGCTTGTTATCATGCCGTATTTCAAATTTATAAAAAAAATTTTATTTTTTTATAAATATGTATTGCAAATTAGACAAAAAACTGTTAAAATACAGTTATCTTTTTTAAATATCGGAGGATTTTTTTAATGAAAACAGGTATAGTTAAATGGTTTGATTCCAAGAAGGGTTTTGGTTTTATCTCTTGCGATGACGGAAAAGATGTGTTTGTACACTTCTCTGCAATCGTTTCAGAAGGCTTTAAGACTTTGGAAGAAGGTCAAAAGGTAAACTTTGATATAGTAGACGGTCAAAAAGGACCTCAGGCCAGCAACGTCACTGTAGCATAGTATTGTTTTTAGAAATAATAATTAATATAGATATAGAATTTACTTATATTAATATTGGTTTCAAGGAGACGTGGAAAGGACTACAGTCGTAGTTCTTTTTCATTATAAAACATAATATTTATAAAAAAATGGAGGGTTTAATGAAAACAGGTACAGTAAAGTGGTTTGATTCAGCAAAGGGGTTTGGATTTATTTCAGGTGAAGACGGTAAAGACGTGTTTGTGCATTTTTCAGCAATTGCAGCTAACGGCTTTAAATCTTTGGAAGAAGGCCAAAAAGTAAACTATGATGTGGTTGAAGGTGCTCGTGGACCTCAGGCTGCAAATGTAACAATAGCATAAATTGATATATTTCGTAATTAAAAAAATTGGCATAATGCCAATTTTTTATTTTACAATATTTCCACTTTCCAATTGTTCTAATGTGGGCATTCCGCTTTGAGCACCCAGTTTTGTTATGGAATATGCAGCAGCCTTGTTCGCAAATATTATTGCTTCTTCAAGATCTGACCCGTTTACCAACGCTGCAGCCAACGCTCCGCAGAATGTATCTCCTGCTCCCGTAGTATCAATAACATCAACTTTGTTGGATGGAATAAGCTTCATTTCACTTCCATCATAGTATTTTACACCCTTTGAACCAAGAGTTACAATCAGTTTGTTCGGATATCTTTTTATTTCTTCTTCCACATCCGTATTTTTCCCCATTATTATTTTCAGTTCATGCTCATTAGGTGTTATATACGATGCATTTTCTATCATTGAACTGCTCAATTCAACTGCCGGTGCAGGATTCAAAAGAACTTTAACGTTGTTCTTTGCGCAGATATCCAATGTATACTCAACAGCTTCGAGAGGTATTTCAAGCTGAAGCAATACTATATCCGCAGATAATATAACATCCTTATATTTGTTAATTATTTCTCTGTCAACCTTATAGTTTGCCCCCGGAATAACAATTATACTGTTATCTCCTTCTGCAACAATTATATTTGCGACTCCCGTAGGAATATCATTCACTGCCCGTATGCAGCCGGTATTAACATTTGCAGATTTTAAATTATCAACCGCAAAGCTGCCGTTTGTATCTGCTCCCACGCAACCTACCATGAAACTATCCGCACACAACTTTGATGCAGCCACTGCTTGATTTGCTCCCTTTCCGCCCGGTATCAGGGAGAATGTGTTTCCCAAAACAGTCTCACCTGCCTTTGGTCTTATGTCAGAAGTAAACACCATGTCAACATTTATTGAACCTACTACTACTACCTTACCCATGCAATCCTCCTTATATTGTAAAACGGGTATGCCGCTATAATTATTATTCTGCTAAAGCAATACCCGTTATTCTAACTATTTATATAATTCATCCAGCTTGTACAAATTATTAAGCAAAATTTCTCTGAATTTTTCCATGTCCACTTCGGTCAAAACCTTCGGATACATATCGCCGTAGTCAATCCACTCTCTTGTATCGCATAATGTATTTCCTCTGCTTAACTCTTCGGAACAATCCACAGTCACAGGCATATGCCTGTATTTATACAACTCAGGATGTATGAGAAACATTATTGCACATGCGTCATGTATGGGTGTAAATGTCCCTTTCTTCACATGATCGCCTCTGAAATAAAAATTCAACATTTCTCCGCACATTCTTGTAACCTTGCCGGAGCTTTTCATAAGATCGTCAACATCTTTTCTGAACAGTCCCGTGGAATGTGTTACATTGAGACCGCTCATGACAATAGGAAGCTTTGAATCAAATACTATTCTTGCGGCTTCCGGATCAGCCCATATGTTAAATTCCGCAGCAGGAGTAACATTTCCCACATCTGTAGACCCTCCCATAATTGAGATAAGCTCTATTTTTTCTGCTACTTCAGGAAACGTCTTAATAAGCAGCGCAATATTTGTCAGCGGGCCTACAGGAACAAGTGTAGTTTTTTCTTCAGAGCTCATTATTGTATCTCTCATAAACATAACCGCATTGTTAGAGTAAAGTTCCTTAGTATGCGGCAGCTGATAGTCCCCTGCCCCGTTGCTCCCATGTATATTGCTTGCGGGTTTTTTTTCTCTCAATAATGGGCCTTTTGCACCTCTTGCTATCCTTATATCCTTATTTAAAAACGACATCAGCCCTAAAGCATTATTTGTGACATTTTCTATTGTTTGATTGCCTGCAACAGTAGTTATTCCCAATAAATTTAATTTATCCTCATTTGCTACGGCAAAGCACAAAGCAACAATATCATCTATACCCGGGTCGCAGTCTATTATTATATTCCTTTTTTTCATCATTCCTCCGATAATATACGCATGTTATTTTCCGTTCAATTTTTCTCTTTTCTTCATTCTGTTATAGCTGTATATTCCAAGACCCACAATTGTTGTAATATAAGGAATCATCTGTATAATCTCATGCGGCCATGCCCCCAGCTGAAGTATATTTGACAGAGCTGAAGCTGCACCGAACAAGAGCGAAACAAGGAATGATCCAATAGCAGTGTTTCCACCCATAGCACTTGCCGCAAGTGCTATAAATCCTCTACCCGCGCTCATACCGGTTGTAAAGTTTGTCATGTATCCTCCCGAAAGGAAAAAACCTCCCATGGATGCAAATACACCGCTCAATATCAACGCTATATACTGAACCTTTTTAGAACTGATACCTACTGATTCCGCTGCGTTTTTATTTTCGCCTACGGCTCTTATTCTAAGTCCAAGCGGCGTTTTGTATAAAAATAAATGTACGGCAACTACCATTAAAAGCGAAATATACGTTATTATGTTTTGATTTGAAATAACTTCACCAAAGTACGGAATATTTTCTATAATAGGTATATCTATTTTAGGCAGAGGAACGGATGGCACAGATGATGACACTCCTCTGTCACCTGATACTGCCAGAAGAATAAGCACGGTTGCACCATTGGCTATAAGGTTTATGGCTATAGCCGCAAGAATTTCGTCTGTTTTCAATTTCAGTACAAAAAACGCCAACATAAATCCTATCATTCCGCCTATTATCATAGTAATAAACAAACCCATCCACGCATTTTGAAATGCTGCGGAAAATAAAACTCCGAACAATGCTGAAAACAGCATAATTCCTTCCAGAGCCATATTAATTATACCTGCTCTTGAAGCTATTGCCGAGGCCAGTGCGGCAAGCAATATTGGTGTCGTGGCTCTTAAAGCCGCATTTAAAAATTCCGGTGAAAAAAGAGCATCTAATATCATTATTCGGCCTCCTTAACGTTGTTTAAAGTAGCTTTGGCTTCTTTGGCTACCATCTTATGCTTATACTTGCTCAGGAATTGCTCCGCAACAACCAGCAGAATTATAATCCCCTGCGTAACTGTAACTATTTCTGTAGGAACATTTGCGGCTATTGACATTTTTGAAGCACCTACTCTGAGATACGCAAGAAAAAATGCCGCAAATGGAACATATAATGGATTCTTTCTGGCAAGAGTAGTAATTATTATGGCGTCCCAGCCGTACCCCAAGGAAGATGTCCATGAGAAACGGTTATACATTCCAAGCATCTCTACTCCTCCTCCTATTCCGAAAATAAATCCTCCCACCAACTGCGAAATAAGAGAAACTTTCAACACGTTAATACCTGAATATCTTGCAAAATCAGCATTTTCTCCCGTAACTCTGATCTCGTATCCTATCTTTGTTTTATAAAGAAAAATATAGCCGAAAACAGCAACAGCCAAAGCGATGACCAGGCCGAAATGAATCCTTGTTCCAGGAATTATGGCATTTAGCTGCGTACCTTCCGGTATAGCATATGATACAACAGCTCCGGCACTTGGATCTCTTAAAAAGTAACTTAGTATATATGAAGCAAAAAATGTCACCACATAGTTCATCATAAGGGATGAAACCAGCACATCTGAATCCGTTTTTATTTTCATCACCGCAGGAACCGCGGTAATAATTGATCCGAAAAACCCTGCCATTAAAATGCATACCAACGGGCTTATAGCTCCGGGAAGAAATGTATTTACAGCTATATACGTTGCTACAAGACCTCCTATATGGAAGGAACCTTCTCCGGCAAGATTTATCTGGTTTGCCGCAAACATAATACTGATGCCTACACCTGTAAATATAAGAGGAATCATTGCTTCAATAACATTTCCTATACGCCTTGTTGTCTTCAGCGGACCGATGAGAAGCTCAGCAATAGCCTTCAACGGCTCATTAGTTGTCAAAAAAATAATTATAAATGAAATTAATAATGCTATACCGATTGATAATACGGTCCGAAAAATATCGAATTTTTTAGTGCTATTCATATATTATTCCCTCCAGTCTGTCATCCTTTTTTATGCCCAGCATGTACTTACCCAGCTCTTCTTCCGTAAGGTTCTTTACATCTTTGAAGACTCCGGCGAACCTTCCTTTGTACATTACAGCCAGTCTGTCACTTAATTCAAATACTTCGTTTAAGTCAGCCGAAATAAGTATTACTGCACATCCGGCATCTCTGAACTCTATTATTCTCTGCCTTATAAACGAAGCTGCACCAACGTCGATACCCCTTGTAGGTTGGTTGGCTATGATAATTTTAGGATCTGTGGAAAATTCTCTGGCAACTACAACCTTCTGAATATTTCCACCGGAAAGCATTCCGACATTTTGACTGTAGGACTTGCACTTTATAAGATACTCCTTAATAAGTTCATTTACTCTTGATTCAATTTTTTTAGTTTTCAGAATAAATCTTCCTGAGTGTTCCGGTGTGTCATACTGATTGGAAAGAATGTTATCCATTATATTCATATTCGCAGCACAGCCCAAAGTCATTCTGTCCTCTGGAATATGTGCTACACCTAATTTTCGTATACCATATATACTGCTTTCTCTTACATTCTTATCAAAAATTTTTATTTCCCCTGTATATTTTTTTGTCAGCCCAGTCAATGCTTCAACAAGGTGCCCCTGTCCGTTGCCTTCAACACCTGCTATTCCAAAAATTTCTCCAGCTTTTAAATCAAATGATAAATCCTTTACTCTGGCTATACCGGTTGACCCCAGCACATTCAAATCTCGAACTTTCATTACCGTTTCTTTAAGCTGTACAGGCTTTTTGTCAAATGAAAGCACAACATCTCTACCCACCATGAGCCTTGACATTTCACTTGTAGAAATTTTACTTACATCATGAGTTCCCATGCTTTTACCGTTTCGCATGATTGTTGCTCTATTGCATATGGATTTTATTTCGTCCAGTTTATGAGATATAAAAATTATAGTGTGACCTAGCTCCTTTAATTTCTTTAACTGTACAAACAGTTCATCGGTTTCCTGAGGTGTTAACACTGCAGTAGGTTCATCCAATATCAATATATCGGCTCCTCTGTACAGCGCTTTTAATATTTCAACCTTTTGCTTAATTCCTACAGGAAGCTCTTCAACTTTTGATTTTACATCAATCTCAAAATTATACTTCTTTGCCAGCGAATCGGATATCTCCACTGCCTTGCTCATATCTATAAACAAATTATTTTTAGGCTCAACGCCAAGAACTATATTTTCTGCAACAGTAAGCGAAGGTACAAGCATAAAGTGTTGATGAACCATCCCTATTCCTTTTTTTATTGCATCCTGAGGGGATTTTAAAACTATTTCATTACCGTTCAGTATTATTTGCCCATGCTCAGGGGACTCCAGCCCAAAAAGAACCTTCATCAGCGTGCTCTTGCCCGCTCCGTTTTCCCCCAGCAGAGCATGAATTTCTCCCTTTTCAAGCTCCAGTGTTACATCTTCTACAGCCACTACCCCATTTGGATAAATCTTCATAATGTTTTTCATTTCAAGCACTTTATTGCTCATGGTGGATATCCTCCATTGAATTTATTAATGATTAATAATTAATAGTTAACAGCTAGCATTAGCTATCAATTATTAACAATTAATAGTAATTTAACAATATAACCGCATTTTTACAGCTAGAAACAGTCAGGGAAAACCCCTGACTGTCATATCGATGACAAAGTCATCAAGATAATGCTATTTTACTGAATCTTTAACAGCCTGTATTTCTTCTGTAGATTTACCGATTGCAGTATCTACAACTATTTCTCCGCTTGTAATTTTTTGCTCTAATTCATCAATCTTAGTTCTGATTGATTCAGGAAGCATTTCTTCATAATGCTCATCTTTTACGATCTCAACTCCGCCTTCAGCAAAACCTAATGATTCAGCCTTACCAAATTCAAGCTTTCCATCCAAATCAAGCATTATTGCTCTATATATTGAATTTCCTACATTTTTAAGAGCTGAAGTAGGGATTACATGTGCTTTTTCAGGCATTAAAGCAGCCTGGTCTGAGTCAACACCAAATGCATATTTGTTTGCATCTATTGCAGCTTCTATCTGTCCAAGACCTGCAGCACCGGCAACATTATATCCTACATCAACGCCACCGCTCTGGTATTGAGTTAAAGCTATATCTTTTCCGGCAGCGGAGTCATAGAAGTTTCCTACATAACCTATTGCAACTTTAATATCCGGTTCAACTTCTTTCGCACCTTGTATATATCCCAGTAAGAAATCGTTGATTATAGGATTTTCCATTCCGCCTAAAAATCCGATGTTCTTAGTAGCAGGATCAATATTTTCAATTTCATCACTTGTTGTCATCATAGCTGCTGCAGCACCTATAAGGAATGAAACTTCATTCTGTTTGTACAGAACGTTATAAATATTGTTATTGTTTACATTTGCTTCAAAATCATAAGTTTCATCAAAGAATATAAATTTCTGATCAGGGAACTGTTCAGAAGCCTTTACTAATGGATCTAACATTTGGTATGTACCTACTATTATTACGTCATATTCACCGCTGTCGCAGTATTCAAGCAATGTAGGTTCCCATTTAGTTTCATCAGCAGGAGTTGCACCCATTTGTTCAACTTTAAAGTCAAATTTGTCAGCACCAAGTTCATCCTTTAATTTCTGAAGACCTGAATTAGCTGAATCAAAGAACGATTTATCTCCTAATGTTCCGTTCAGCAATAGAGCTGCTTTATACTGTTCTCCGTTTTCTTCCGGTGTTTCGGAAGAAGTACCGCATGCAGTCAACGAAAAAATCATTGCAACTACAAGCAGTAAAGAAAATACCTTTTTCATTTTAAATCCTCCTATTTGTTTGAGCTTTTTTAATGTATTTTAAAGTATCACTTACCAAATCATCCAACTTAATTTCCTCATAATGCCTCATATAGGTTATAAGTTTATCAAATTCAGATGATATAAGTTTTTTTGGAATGATACGCATTCCCTTTTGAATTCCAAGCACAGGCATGATCATACCTGCATTGCAGTCTGCATCGATACCGCACATTGTTATTATGTTAAGCGTTTTTTCATAATCTCCTTCGCCAAACATAAGAGCGATTATTTCACAGCATGCATTTGGATAAGCATGAATCCAGTTGTATTTTATATATTTTTTTTCACATTCAGCTAATGCATCGTGCCAGTCACTGTGCTTCTTACAGCAATCATACGCGAAGCTTACTACAGAATAATATTCACTATCTGAAGGTATCATGGATATTGCTGCTTCTATAATTTCCTTTATATCATCGTTTACAAACGACATGGAAATCATCACTGCATTAAATATCTCTCCTAAAATGCCATTGTTAATGTGCGAAACTTCAGCATCTTTCCATGCAAGCTCTGCGGCAAGTCTCGGATTACCCGGTGCAACCATTCCGCATACTGCTCCCCTCATCTGTGCCCCAATCCATTCATTAAACGGGTTGTTCCATTTGGCACTTTCCGGCGGCATCATACCTGAGCGTATATTTCTTAAAGCCAGCTCTTCGGCAGACCAACCAACCGGTATAAGTCCAATCCATGACAAAGCAATATCTTTACTTGTCACATCATAGCCTTTGTCTTTAAATGCATCAAGGAATGCTATTTCAAAGGTTATATCATCGTTGTATGTATTCGGCTCTCTTATGTAGCCCTTAACATCTCCAAAAGCATCATAAAGGTTTTTGGACGTATATCCCTCAACCATTGTACCCATTGCCGCACCAATAAGCTGTGACATCCAAGCTGCTTTTATCTGATCTTTAAATTTGTCGGATCCTATTTCAACTTCAACGGTTTCCTTGAATTTAACGCTTTTTTCATATTGGTCAAAATTATTATAATATGTATATTTCCAGTAAGGCGATTCTTCATTCTTTTTGGCATTAAGAAATTCGTTTCTAAGCTCTGCTGAAATTTTTTGAAGCTCAACCTTGTTTCCTGACTTGTGGGCCTCTAAACCTTTTTCAAGCAGCCCATATGCATTTTTTACTGAGTATCCTCTGTTTTCTAGAGCCTGAATCGCAGCAACCATAGAAATTTCAGGAGCACCGGAACCAGGCACGTTGCTACCCCAATCAAGGTTCAATATGTTGTCATAAAAATCAGCAATTTTTTTTAACGGTCCCCATCCCTGCTCTTCTTCATGCAGTACTGTAGGCTTTGCATTTGAAAACAATTCATATGCCATTTCCCAAGCTTTCTTTTTCATAATAAACTCCTACGCAAGCTCCAGAGCAATTTTCATCATGTCTTTAAATCCTTTTTCTCTTTGCTCAGGAGTAGTTTCTGTCTGATTGGCTATTGAATCTGAAACTGTAAGTACTGTGAGTGCGTTTACACCTGCCCTGGAAGCGTTGCAGTAAAGTGCATATGTTTCCATTTCTGCTGCAAGGCACCCCATTTTGGCCCAGCTTTTCCAGTTTTCTGAATTATCGTTATAAAAAATGTCCGAAGTAACAACATTTCCGACAAATGCAGTAATGTTATTTTCATCGGCAGTTTTTTTAGCTTTTGAAAGAAGTTCCCATGATGCAGTAGCTGAATAGACACCTGGAAGGTTGTACTGAGAAGCATAATTTGAATCCGTACTTGCGCCTATTGCCAAAACAATATCATAAAGATTCAGCTTTGGGTCATAAGCTCCGCATGAACCTACTCTTATAAGATTTTTTACTCCATACATATGTATCAATTCATACGAATAAATTCCTATTGACGGGCACCCCATTCCCGTACCCATAACAGAAACTTTTTTACCTTTGTATGTCCCGGTATATCCAAACATATTTCTTACAGCATTAAACTGTTCAATATCATCTAAAAAATTTTCAGCAATAAATTTTGCTCTTAGCGGATCTCCCGGCAAAAGAACTGTTTCTGCTATTTGTCCTTTTATGGCACTGTTGTGTGGTGTTGACATATCTTTCTCCTTTACATTTTTTTATTTTTATTAAATTTAAGTTAGAAAGGCTATAATATATTACTATCTTTTTTAAAATTAGTCAATATTCTTAAGATGTTTTATATCTATTTGCGTTTTGATGTCTTAAATCTTGTATTTTTAGTTTTACTTCCTGGTCTCCTATTTCCGCCTTGCTCAGATTTTTTGTCACTGTCTGATAATCTGATTCCGTCTTTCGTCATTTCTACTACATTTTTTTTCATCAGCCTGCCAACTGCTTTTTTAAATGAGCTTTTGCTTAAGCCAAGCTTTTCATTGATTTCTTCAGGGCTGGAATCATCATTAATTCTTATAAACCCTTTATTCTTTGACAAGATGTTTAAAATCTTTTCTCCGTCCCTGTCTATTTGAAGCTTTGGCGCATCTTTCAGGCTTAAATCCAATTTACCGTCTTCCTTAATGTGACTTACCCTTACATCCACAACTTCCCCTGGATGCATAGGCTTTAAAATTTCACCTTCGTGTATTAAGCCAAGATACTTTCCATCAACTGCAACCATAGCTCCAAGCCCTCTCTTTAAACTGAACACCGTGCCCTTAACCATATCATTTACCTTGTACGGCGAATCCGTTCTAAGCACCTTAAACAGGTTCATAGTAGCACACAGGCGGTCTGATTTATCAATATAAAGTCCAACTAAATATTCTCCGCCCAATTTGATTTCTCCAACCTGCTCCTTAAATGGCAGAAATAAATCTTTTTCGAGCCCCCAGTTTAAAAACGCTCCTATTCTTGTAAGCTGAACCACCTTCAAATAAGCAATTTCACCTATTTGTATCCTTGGCTTTTTTGTAGTTGCAATAATTCTGTCATTTGAATCTCTGTATACAAAGACATTAATTCTGTCACCTGTCTTTGTATCTTGAGGAACCTGCTTTAAAGGCAGCAGAACTCTGTCTTCTTTTCTTTCATCATCCTTATTTTTAAGATATACTCCAAAATCTACTTTTTTAACTACTTCCAACTCTTGCATTTCGCCTAATTTTATCATATTTTCTCCTCAATAAACAAAACTTTACTCTCTCATCCAGTATTTTAGTTATTATTATAATTATTTCTTACCTTTTTCCTAATAATCTAAACATGTTTTTTTTATAATTTTCAACACCAGGCTGAGTAAACGGATCTATTTTATTAGTGTATCCGCTTATTGCACATGCCATCATAAAAAAATAAAAAAGTTTACCCATGCAAAACTCATTCATCTTAGATACACCAACTATAATGCCGGGAACACTTCCCTCACTGTGCGCCATAAAAGTACCCTCAAAAGCACTGCGATTTATGGCACTAAGTTTCATGCCTGATATATAATTCAATTTATCAAAATCATTTTCTTCATAAGGTACGGTCATATCATACTTAGAATTATTTACCATTAACGTTGTTTCAAAAATTATCTTTCGTCCGTCCTGAACAAACTGCCCCATAGAATGAAGATCTGTGGTGAAATTTAGCGATGCCGGAAAAATTCCCTTTCCTTCTTTTCCCTCACTTTCGCCAAACAGTTGCTTCCACCATTCTGAAACAGATGCATGTGAGGGCTCGTAGTTAACAAGCACTTCCACTTCCTTGCCCTTTCTGTTTAAAATATTTCTGGCAGCTGCATATTGACAGCAGATGTTATCATTAAAATTTCTTGTATCGTATTCATCCTGCGCTGATCTCAATCCGTTAATAAACTCGTCGATATCCAATCCTGCCGCAGCCATGGGAAGAAGCCCTACCGGCGTGATTACAGAATACCTTCCTCCTATGTTGTCAGGTATTACAAATGTCTTGTAATCTTTTAGACCGGACATGCTTTTCAGCGCCCCCCTGCTCCTGTCCGTAATTACAAAAATACGTTCACAAGCTTCACGGCCGTATTTTTCTTCCATCAAATCTCTTAAAATTCTAAAGGATACGGCAGTCTCCAATGTTGTTCCCGATTTTGAAACCACTATTAAGCAAATGTCCTTATTTTTAATTGCTTCTACTAAATTTCTAAGGTATGAGCCGCTTAAATTCTGCCCTGCATAATAAACCTGCGGACTTTTTAATTCATTGTGAAAGTCTCCCCTTATTGCTTCTATTGCAGCTCTTGCCCCCAAGTATGAGCCGCCTATTCCAAGAAGTATGAAGGCATTACAGCCGTTTATGTATTTGGCGGTTTTTTTAACTTCGTCGTATTCTTTCATATCCATACTCTTTGCATAATCCAGCCACCCTGTCATATCAGAGCTTATACCCTTTTTATCAAGCAACAGTTCCTGAGCCTCCATAATTTCCGGTGCAATAGCCTTAATCTCGGCATCACTTATAAAGCTTCCTTTTAAATCAAGATATATTTCCTTCATACTACCCCTCTTTCTAGCTAAATTATTTCTGCCATAAGTATGGCATAATCATCCTTATGGATCTTGCAATAGTCAACTAGTGACTTTTCTAAATTCTTTAAAATGCTTCCGCCGCCTTTAATTATATTAGCTAAACTTTCAACGCCGTATTGCTTATTTTCACAATTTTTTGCTTCAGTTATCCCGTCGGTGTATAAAAACAGTTTGTCCCCAACGTTCAGGCTAATATTGTTTTCATCATAGCTGACGTTATCAAATATATTGGCAATCGGATATCCTTTTGATTTCAGCAGGCTGATTTCACTGTTTGTTCCAAGAAGAATGGGTTCAGAGTTATGCCCGGCATTTGCATATCTTAACACATGGGTTTCCTTATTGTATACTCCAAAAAAAACAGAAAAGTATTTGTCGTAATCCAAGTTCAGAGAAAGAAATGTCTTATGAAGTTCCTTCATAATTTTATCAATACTCATGTTTCCTTTAGCTATTGTTCTTAAGGACTGTCTGACAAATACAGTCAAAAGTGAGGCTGTAACGCCATGACCGACTACATCACAAATATAAACACCTGTGTTTTCATCATCAATTTTAAACACATCAAAAAAATCTCCGCTTAATGATTCTGACGACTCATAAAGATAATCAATGCTGAGTCCATTGTACATTCCTTTTGGAGGAAGCATTCTTATCTGCATATTTCTTGCAAATTTAATATCTTCACTCATTTTCCTGTTTCTTTCATTAATTTTTTTCGAAAGTATTTTTTCATTAGTAATGTCTCTAAAAACCTCAACGGCGCATATTGTTTTTTTATCAACATCCTGAATAGGTGATGAAATTACCATAAATGTCCTGTCTCCGACAGCTGCTTCTTTCTTCAGAATAACACCATGCTCTATTGTTTTTCTCGAAATACAGTTCCCGCATTTTTTTTCCGAGCAGAAAACATCAAAGCATTTCTTTCCCATAATTTCTCCCAGCTCTTCTCTCATCTTCCTGTTTGCATAAAGAACCGTATTGTTGTTATCTACAACCCTTACCCAGTCTATCATTCCGTCAACTATCCTAAGCTGTGTTTCATTTAGCTTGATGTTTTCCATATGTCACTTCCTTAGGCTTTATTTTTTCCTTTGTATAACTGCACAACAGCCTTCCTATCTTATCTGAATTGTGCCTTATATAATTTTTCCTTATTTCAACAAAATTGCTGCTTATAACTTTAATATTCATTTCTTCCAGCTGTCTAGTCTGCTCATCATCAATTAATATCTGCTTTGCACCCTTAAACTTATAATTTTCTATCTGTTTTTCTGATATAAGCTCATCATTTGCAATTACAAAGTCTATGACATATCTGTTGCTATGCTTGATAATTGCACTCACATGATCATATACATTGTAATTATCGGTTTCTCCGGGCTGTGTCATGAGATTGCATATGTAAAACTTTGCAGCCTTTGATTCAGCTATCAGATCCGATATATTCCTAACAAGCAGGTTTGGAATAACACTGGTATACAAGCTCCCTGGTCCAAGTACTATTATATCAGCCTGCTTTATATCTCTTACGGTCTCTTCCAGAGGCTCACACATATCGGGAACAAGGGAAACCCTGTCTATTCTGCAGCCTGACTTGCTAACAAACTCTGGTATATCTTTTTCTCCCAATATGCATTCACCGTTATCCAAGTATGCTTTAAGCTGTGAATCCTGAAGCGTCATAGGAAGCACTTTTCCTGACAGTCTAAAAATGCTGCCTATCTCCTTCAATGCGTGCTCATAATCTCCAAAAAGTTCATACATTGCTGCAATCAAAAGATTTCCGAAACTCTGTCCATTAAGATAACCGTCTTTAAATCTGTGCTGCATAAGCCTGACCATTGTAGGTTCCACATCAGATAATGCAATAATGCAGTTTCTCATATCACCCGGAGGCAACATCCCCAAGTCCTCTCTCAAAACTCCCGAGCCGCCGCCGTTATCGGCTACGGTAACGACAGCCGAAATATCACGGGTATACTTTTTTAAACCTCTCAATAAAATCGACAGGCCTGTTCCTCCTCCAAATACAACCAGCTTCATAAATACCTCTCTTACTTATCTACATCTCTGTGGTTGGAAAGAACCCTGTAATTTTCCTTACATAGAACTTCCGAAATTTTATTTGCTATTGTCACAGAACGATGCTTTCCTCCTGTACACCCGATTGCTACAACAAGGTTCGACTTTCCTTCTTTTATATAGTTTGGCATAAGAAAAAGCAGCATATCTTTCAGTTTTTCAATAAAAATATTCGTTGTATCAAATCCCATAACGTAATCCTGAACATTTTTATCATTGCCGGTATAATTCTTCAAAGATTCAATGTAAAACGGATTGGGAAGAAATCTAACATCAAAAACCAGATCAGAATCTTGCGGGAGACCGTACTTATAGCCGAAGGACATTACTGTAATATTCAAATTATGAGTTATTTGACCTCGTACAAAAATACCAAGAATTTCTTCCTTTAACCTGCCAAGCTTCATATTTGTTGTGTAAATAATATAGTCGCTTCGTTTCTTTACTTCCTCCAGCATCAGCCTTTCCTCGTGTATACCGTCAACAATGGTTCCGGTCGTACTCAAAGGATGAGGTCTTCTTTGTTCCTTGTATCTTTTAACCAATTCATCATCTGATGCATCAAGAAACATAATGCTGTACTGTATCCCCATTTTTTTCAGCTCATCAAGACTGTTAAACAAATCTTTGAAAAAAATTCCTCCTCTTATATCTGCAACAACCGCAACCTTGTTAACCTCTTTTGACGAACTTTTGCAAAGCTCTGCAAAATTCGGAAGGAGAGCCGGAGGCAAATTATCCATGCAATAATAATTAATATCTTCCAAAACATTGATAGCCTGACTTTTTCCCGCGCCAGACATTCCCGTAATAATTACAAACTCCATATTCTCCCCTCTTTCTATCTTAAATTTATTATTCGGCTTAAATCAAGTTTTGCATCCATAGCTTCTTTTAAACCATTCTCATATCTGCCAATATTATCTTTTATGTGAGCGTCACTGTTTATTACAAACTTAACATCATATTTCGATGCAATTTTAATTTCTTCTGCATTTAAATGACTGTGACTATTATTTATTTCAAGAATTGTCCCTGTTTTTTCCGCAGTTTTTGCAATCAATTCTGTATTAAGCGGAATTTTGTCTCCGGGATGTGTCAATATATTTATTTTATATTTATTCATAGCGTTTATAACGGCCTCTGTATTTTTTTCTCTTATATCTTCAAAAACTTTTTTGCTTTTCCTGCCAATTTTATTCATAATTGTAAATTTCCAAGCATCATCGAGAGAAGAAAACACTGTACCGATATGGTATCCGCATAAAATAATGTCACAATATTTTAAAACTTCATCTGATATATCTGTATTTCCCTTATAATCCAATATGTTTGCCTCTACCCCCATCAAGATTTTTATCTGAGGATATTTTTTTCTCATTTGAATTATTTTTTCTTTTGCTTCTTTAATCTTTTCCATTTTTATTCCGTAAAAATAATGTGACGGTCCATGATCCGTTACGGCAATTTCTTCAAGCCCTATTTCCACAGCTCTTTGTACGATTTCTTCAATTGTGGACTTCCCATGGTTTCTCCTGGAATATGTTGAGTGAACATGATAGTCAGCTATTGTCCTCATAAATACCTCTTTTTATTAATAAATATTGTTAGTTGTGTGATAATTATCTGAACACCTCTACACTGTTGTTACAGGCTTGTTCCCAGTATTTTAACTTCCGGCTCCAGCGTTATACCGAATTTATCATTTACTGTACTTATCACAATTCTCATAAGCTCAAGCACATCCTGGCAGCATGCATTATCTATATTTACTATAAAACCGCAATGCTTGTCGGAAACCATCGCTCCTCTGTGAATCAATCCCTTTAATCCTGCATCCTCTATAAGCTTAGAGGCATATCCGTTTACAGGACGTTTGAATGTGCTCCCGGCACTTGGAAGATTAAGCGGCTGCTTTGATATCCGCCTGTCATTCAACTCTCTGATTAAGGACAAAATCTCTTCTATTTCACCTTCCTTAAGTTCAAACTCAGCTTCCAGAACAATGTATTCTGAATCTGTTATTTTTGAATGCCTGTATGTAAATTCCATATCACTATTTGAAAATTTATGCACATTGCCGTCACGATCAATGCATTTCACGCTTTTTACAACCTGCTTCATTTCTCCGCCATACGCACCTGCATTCATATATACAGCTCCGCCGAGACAGCCTGGAATTCCGCTGGCAAATTCAAATCCTGCCAATCCCTCTCTCGCTATAAATTTCGACATTGCGGACAGCAATAATCCCGATCCTGCAATTACAATGTTTCCGTTTCTTTCAATATAACTGAATTTATCTCCGATTTTTATTATTACACCCTTAAATCCCTCGTCAGCAACAAGCAGATTAGTTCCGTTTCCTATTACAAAACTATCAGTTTCATACTTTTTGACAAGTTTTAAAACTGATATTAAATCTTCCGTATCTTCAGGTTCTGCAAGTATAGCCACAGGACCTCCTATTTTAAAATAAGTGTGATTTTTTAAAGGTTCATCCTTAAGAACACCACCTCTTACAACAGAAGTCATATCCTCATATAGCCGGTTAATTTTTGATTGATATTTCATTACTTCACCCTTTCTAAACCATCTGTGTACATTGTAACATTCATTAAGATTTTTTTAAAGATATATTTTTTATTTATGCGGTTGATTAATAAAATAGACTAATCCGAATTTTAAATTGACATAGCCCTTCAACACTGTTAATATATTAGTATAGTTGTATAAATATTATTGCATTCTTATAATTAGTTTAAAAATAAATAATTACTTTGGAGGGATTATGAAAGAAAAAGTATTAGAATTGATTAAAAATATAACTCCCGAGCTGAACAATCTTAGCCTGGAAATCTACAACAATCCTGAGTTGGGATATGAAGAACATGAAGCGTGCAGGCTTCATACAGAACTTCTTCAGAAATACGGCTTCAATGTTCAAAAGAATTTCTCAGGTGTCCCGACAGGCTTCAAAGCCGAATACAAAAGCGGCAAACCCGGTCTGACAATTGCTTATATGGCGGAATATGATGCACTGCCAGGTATCGGACACGGCTGCGGTCATAATCTTCTCGGAACCGTAAGCACAGGAGCCGGCATAGTGCTGAAACAGCTGGCAGATGAAATCGGCGGAAATGTAATTGTCTTCGGTACTCCAGCAGAAGAGACGAGCGGAGCAAAGGTTACGTATGTTGAAAACCATGAGTTTGATAATGTGGATATAGCAATGATGGCTCATCCGGGAAGCGAATATGCAAAAAGCGGATCCTCCCTTGCCCTTGAACCGGTACAGTTTGAATTTTTCGGAAAAACCGCTCATGCAGCAGCATCTCCGGAAAAAGGAGTAAATGCTCTTGATGCAGCAATACAGACATTTAATAGTATAAACGCATTAAGAGAACATATAAAAAGCGACTCAAGAGTTCACGGGGTAATAATTAATGGAGGCAAGGCTGCAAACATTGTTCCGGACTATGCAAAATCACAGTTTTATGTCCGTTCTACATCAAAGACATACAATCTTGAACTGTTGGAAAAAATTAAAAACTGCGCTAAAGGAGCCGCTTTAGCTACCGGTTGTGAGCTAAAAATAACAAAGTATGAATTCAGCTACGACAACATGGTTACAAATGAAACCCTATCAGAAATATTCAGCGAAAAAATATTTCAAGTATCCGGAATAACTATGAATGAACCTGCCAAGAATACAGGCTCAATTGATGCAGGTCAAGTAAGCCAGGTGTGCCCGGCAATACATCCTTACTTTGACATTACTAACAATAAGAACATAGCAGGACATACGAAAGAAATGGCTGAAAGCACGTTGACTGATTATGCCAAGGAACAAATGAAAAACACAGTAGCGGCACTTGTTTTAACAGCAACAGAAGTTATGCAAAACAAAGAATTATACAAAAAAATAAAGACAGAATTTGATAACGCTGAAAAATAAAACAAATTTAAACATATAAAAAATGCCCTCTTAATCAAAATCAAGAGAGCATTTTTTTTATATGAATAATCATGGCCCATAGTTAATCAATACTGCTATTACCATAAACGCTGCAGCCATCAATGTCCAAAGAGCAATCAACGGAGCTACAAATTTAACCCATTTTTCATACTTAATTTTTGCTATTGAAAGATTTGCCAGCAAAACACCTGAAGTAGGTATTATAGAATTTGATATACCATCTCCAAACTGATAAGCCAGAACGGCTGTCTGCCTTGTAACTCCAATTACGTCAGAAAGTGGTGCCATTATAGGCATTGTAGTTGCAGCCTGACCTGATCCGGAAGGTATAAAGAAGTTTATAAATGACTGAACAACAAGCATCCCTACAGCACTTACAGCTTTCGGAAGACCATTTATTGCAGAGGCCAGACCATAAACTACAGTATCAATAATTAAGCTTCCTTCCATAATTACAAGCAGTCCTCTTGCCAGCCCTACAACCAAGGCTCCCATTGCAATATCCTTAGCGCCTGCAATAAAATTCTTTGCAATATCATCAAGCGTCATTTTTGCAACTATTCCTGATAAAATACCTATTGCCAGAAAAATAGCGGCTATTTCTGTAATATACCATCCATATTGAAATACACCATATACTAAAACACCCATTCCTGCGGCAAAAACTAAAAGTACCAAAACATCATTTGTAGTCATTTTCTTTATGTTGCTTAAATCAATTGCATTATGTTTTTCTTCTTGCTCTAAATCATATACAAGGCTTTTGGTAGGATCACTCTTTACTTTTTTTGCATATTTATAAACGTATGTTATAACCAAAACCCAAGTACATACCAAAATAACAAGCCTTAAAACAATTCCTGAAAACAGAGGAATTTCTGCAATTCCCTGTGCAACTCCTACAGTAAACGGATTAATAACTCCCGCAGTAAATCCTGCTGCTGCGCCTAAAGCTACAATGGCCATACCTACAATCGCGTCGTATCCTAAAGCCCTGGCTAAGGCAATGCCTATGGGAACAAATACTATCGCTTCCTCCGCCATTCCTATTGTAGCACCTCCAATAGAAAACACAATTATAAAAATCGGTATCATAAGACCTTCCATGCCTTTCAGGCTTACGGCGATTTTGCTAATCCCAGCTTCTATAGCCCCTGTCTTATTCACTATATTAAATGAGCCTCCAACAATAAAAATAAAGAAAACTATGCTTTGTGCCGCAGCAAGCCCTTTAGGAAAAGCTTTCAATACGTCAAATACCTTTGCCGGGTTTGAATCAACCTGTGCGTAAGAATTAGGATCTACCACCATCCTTCCTGTTTCCAATTCAATCTTTTGATACTGACCTGCAGGTATCACATAAGTCAAGAGTGCGACAACAATTATCATTGCAAACAAAATTACATAGGTGTGAGGCACCTTACTCTTCTTCTTCTTTTCTGTTACCATATTAGTCCTCCTTTAAATTTTTACGAAAAATTGATAGATTACTTTATTAATAAATATTAATACGCCCAGTGCTTTATTAATGATTTATATTAATTTTTAATCATATTATCATATTATTATTCATCAAGCAAGTATTTTTTTCGACAAATTTAAAGTTTTTTGCAATTTTAACGTAATTTTATACAAAGAATATTTATGCTTCGCCTTTTCTGTAGAATTTTCCCAGCTTATTATTTATTGTTCTTCCATTTTCAACCGCGATCTTCCCGCCTACCAGCACATAGCCTATTCCCTGCGGTTTTTCCTGGGGATTTTGAAAAGTTGCTTTATCTATTATTGTATCAAAATTAAATATTGTAATGTCTGCATCACAACCCGCTTTTATAATTCCCTTTCTTTTAAGCTTAAGACGTTTTGCCGGCATATAAGTCATTTTATAAATCGCATCAAAAAACTCCATCTTCTTTTCATCTCTCACATACTGTCCTATAACTTTGGGAAATGTTCCGGCTCCTCTCGGATGTCCAGAGTGGTTTCTGTAAATACCGTCACTTGCTACCATAACTAATGGATGGTTCAGTGCTTGTACTATTTCACTTTCATTCATAACATAGGCCACAGCCAGCATGTTGGGGTATTCTTTCCTTACTTTTTCAAATAAATCCTTATCGCAGAATCTACCCTTAAAAGGTTCCTCTGTAAGCATTATAGAATCATAGTCCCTGTTCCACAGTTCAAGACATCCCTCATCAAATACCGCAGAACCTATAAATGTGCTGAAAGCATCATATGGATATGCATCTACTGTAATATCCTGTCCGCTTTCAGCAACTTTATCTATGAGATTCAAAGCTTCTGCCATATTACCATATGCGCTGCAGCTTGATAGATGCGAAATCTGAAACGGTATGCTGCATTCTCTGCCTATATATGCCATTTCTTCTATGGCATCAAGCGCGTGTAACGAATCTTTTCTGTAATGTGCAGCCAGCAGCAGGTCATCCCTCCCTTTTATTTCTTTTGCTATTGCAATAGCTTCTTCGGCATCAATTCCGGGGCAGTACTCAAGTCCATATGAAATTCCTACAGCTCCAAAATCAACAGCCTTTTTTACCATATACTGCATTGCCTCAATCTGACTCTTCGAAGACTTTTGGTATATATCCGCATTTCCCGCTTCCCTTCTTAAAAAATTGTGACCTATATAAGTCATATAATTTACCGGATTACCATTTTCAGCAATAAAGTCATATAATTCCTCGATGCTTTGCCTGTTGTTTCCACAGTTACCGGTTACGCATGTCGTTACCCCCATGCTCAACATTGTTTCGGAAATATCATATTCTTTTTTACCTGTAAGAGAAAAGTCCTCCTCATGCATATGAATATCTATGAAACCAGGCGATACATGATGCCCACCAGCATCTATCACTTTCTCTGCTTCTTCATTAACGTTTCCTATACAGGTAATTAATCCGTCCTTTATTCCTATGTCTCCCTCAATAATCTTTCTGTTTTCCACATCAATTATTTTTCCGTTAACAATTTTTAAATCTAGCATGCGCCCTCCTTAAATTTATTTATAAAATTTTTATCCCACATTTACCTTTATTAACTTATTTAACACTTATTACAAATATACAGCTAGAAATTATCATGGCTATATTGATTCCAGCCAATTTCTTCCTGAGTCTATTTGCCGTAAAACCTCTTTTGGAGCTGTACCTCCGTATGAAACTCTTCCGCTTACGCATCCTTCCATTCTTAAATCTGAAAGAAGATTTAAACTTAATTTTTCATTTATTGATTTCAGTTCATTTTCTGTTAAATCAGAAAAATCCTTACTATGTTTTTCACAGTACATTACCATTTTACCCACTACCTCATGAGCCTCTCTAAATGGCATTCCGCTCTTAACCAAATGTTCCGCTGCATCTGTTGCATTCAAAAATCCCTTATTAAGATATTTTTCAATATTTTCCATGTTAAATTCTGTCTTTTCAATCATTTTAGCCAAGATTAATAGGCTCCTGTTGAGAGTGTCTATAGTATCGAACAAGCCTTCTTTATCTTCTTGAAAATCCTTATTATATGCCAGAGGAGTTCCTTTCATAACTGTTAAAAGCTGCACTAAATTTCCATAAACCCTTCCGGTCTTACCCCTGAGCAGTTCAGCCATATCGGGATTTTTTTTCTGAGGCATAATGCTTGATCCAGTACAGAAGCTGTCATCAATTGATATATACGAAAATTCCTGTGAATTCCAGTAAACAAATTCCTCAGCCATGCGGCTTATATGCATCATGCATATGGAAGCAGAGCTCACCAGCTCCAATAGATAGTCTCTGTCGCTTACTGAGTCCATGGCATTTTCAGTTACGTTGGCAAAACCCAGCAATTCTGTTGTTCTATGCCTGTTTATGGGAATTGTAGTACCTGCAAGAGCGCATGAGCCCAAAGGATTGAAATCTGTTCTTTTATAGCAGTCAGACATCCTTTCCACGTCCCTTTTAAACATCTGGAAATACGCCATAAGATGAAATCCTACAGTAACCGGCTGTGCATGCTGCATATGTGTAAAGCCGACCATTACTTTATCATAATATTTTTCTGACTTTTTAAGCAGTACATGTTCAATGTACTTTAGATTCTCTATTATTTCCTTAATCTCTTTTTTAACATAAAGCCTTGTATCCACTGCAACTTGATCATTTCTGCTTCTTGCAGTATGCAGCTTTTTGCCTGTATCTCCTAATCTGCTTATCAATAAACCTTCAACTGCCATATGGATATCTTCATCATGAACGCTGAATTCTATTTTTCCGTTTTCTACTTCTGATTTAATATTGAGTAATTCTTTAACAATTTTTTCTTTTTCTTCTTCTGATACTATTCCCTGCTCGCAAAGCATAGTCACATGTGCAATACTTCCTTGTATATCGCAGTCATACAGTCTTTTATCAAAAAATATAGATGCATTAAATTCCTCAACAATTTTATCCATACCTTTTTCAAATCTTCCACTCCATAAGTTAGCCATTTTTTATCCCTTTCCTAGTATATTAAATTTTAAATATAATTTTTAATTATTCATTATTTTGTTTATTATATCATATTACATTCATACTGCAAGCAAAAAAAATTGCCAGCATTTTTTGCTGACAATTTTTTTGTATTTATTATATTAATATGCTTTAGTATACAATTCAAAATGTGCTTGAGGATGAGCGCATACCGGACATACCTTAGGAGCTTCTGCTCCGTAATGAACATGGCCGCAGTTATCGCAAATCCACACTGTTTCTCCTTCTCTCTTGAACACTTTTCCTGTTTTTATATTATCCAAAAGTGCAAGATATCTTTCTTCGTGGCCTTTTTCTATTTTACCAACAGATTCAAATAAGTAAGCTATTTTGTCAAACCCTTCTTCTTTTGCTACTTTTGCAAATGTTGCATACATATCCGTCCACTCATAATGTTCTCCTGCAGCAGCATCTTCTAAGTTCAAAGTTGTTTCACCAATTCCGTCATGCAGAAGCTTAAACCAGATTTTTGCGTGTTCTCTTTCATTTCTGGCAGTTTCTTCAAAATATTTTGAAATTTGCACATAACCGTCTTTTTTAGCTTTGCTTTGATAATATGTATATTTTACATGTGCCTGTGACTCTCCTGCAAATGCAGTCATTAAATTTTGTTCTGTTTTACTTCCTTTTAGTTCCATAATACACCTCGTCTGATAATTTATTTATCCATAAGCCAAAGGCTGCGGATTTCTTTTGCCTGCAATTAATATAGCAGTTTTCTTAATTAAACCATTAGCATAACAATCTATATATACCCATAATTTAATACTTTAATCACTAATTATACTATACATTTCTTTATAGGCATCTTTGACAACATGCTCAAGAACTTGTTCAACCTTAATTTTCATAGGTTTCGTTCCAAAAATTATCTCAACTTCATCGCCTGCGACAACCTCTGTTCCGGGTTTAGCTGCTTTTCCATTAACAAGCACCCTCCCCTGTTCACAGGCTTCTTTAGCTACAGTTCTTCTTTTAATTATTCTTGCATTCTTTAAATATTTATCTATTCTCATACTTTCCCCTGTTTGAATTTAAGGAACGGGTATAAAAAATATTTCCATATCCGTTCCATATATTTATTACTCAGCGATTTCTTTTAGTTTTTCTGCCTGGTCGGAAGTTAGTAAAGCTTCCAGCATTTCCGTTATATCTCCATCCAAGAATGAATCAAGTTTATACAATGTCATTCCTATCCTGTGATCCGTAACTCTGCCCTGAGGGAAGTTATAAGTTCGTATTCTTTCGCTCCTGTCCCCAGAACCCACTTGACTCTTTCTCGCATCAGCAAGTTCTTTATTCTGCTCCTGCTGGTACAAGTCATAAAGTCTGGCTTTAAGCACCTTAAAAGCTTTATCCTTGTTCTTAAGCTGACTTTTTTCATCCTGACAGGATATAACTATTCCTGTGGGAATATGTGTAAGTCTTACCGCAGAGTCTGTTGTGTTTACACACTGCCCTCCGTTTCCTGACGAACGGAAAACATCTACTCTTACATCATTTGGATTTATTTCAATATCTACATCATCAACCTCGGGAAGCACAGCTACCGTCGCAGATGAAGTATGAATTCTTCCGCTTGATTCGGTTGCCGGAACACGCTGAACCCTATGCACTCCGCTTTCATATTTCAGCTTCGAATAAGCTCCTTTTCCTTTTATAGAGAATATAGCTTCCTTGTATCCACCAACTCCCTGTTCATTTACAGAAATAAACTCTGTTTTCCATCCTTGTCTTTCTGCATATCTCAAGTACATTCTCAGTAAATCCCCGGCAAAAAGTCCCGCCTCATCACCGCCGACCCCGGCTCTTACTTCCACAATAACATCCTTGTCATCGTTGGGGTCCTTTGGCAAGAGAAGTATTTTTATTTCATTGCTGAGCTCATCTTCTTTTTCTGTAAGCTCCTTAACTTCTTCCTTTACCATTTCTCTGAAATCATCATCCAGCTTTTCATTGAGCATTTCTTTTGATTCCTTGAGCTGTGATGAAACATCCATATATTCATTGTATTTTGTAACCAATGGTTCAAGCTGAGCCTGCTCCTTCATTAATTTCTGAAGTTTCTGCGAATCGCTTAATGTTGCCGGGTCTGAAATTTTTTCGCTGATTTCTATATATTTATCTTTTAGAGCTTCCAATTTTTCTAACATTAAAATCTACCTTCCTGAATTCTTATAATTTTTTATGTTTTTACCACAAGGTTCTTCTCTAAATAATTGTTAACAACCTCATGGCTTCATCTCTATGTTATCGTTTTTAGATATTTCTATAATAAGCACAGCTATGTCATACCGGTAACTACTCTGTCATTTCCGCCCAAATCCTTACTGCATTCAATTGTTTTAAATATATTTGTACGATTTAAAATTTCTGTAACCTTTTGTTTTTGATCATACCCGATTTCTACAAAAAGCATTGCATTTTCTCCACGTATTTTATCAAACACTCTTGTTATCTGCCTGTAATAGTCAAGCCCATCTTCTCCTCCGTCGAGAGCCAGCTTAGGCTCATACACAGAAACTTCTTCGGGAAGTGTCCTTATTATTTCTCTTTCTATATACGGTGGGTTAGATACAACAATATCATACTTTTTACAGGCATCAAAATTAAAAATATCCGCTTTTAATGCCCTTACATTAGTAAGTCCATGTCTTTTTATATTAATACTTACCGTTTCAATTGCCGTATCACTGATATCCATTGCCGTTATATCTGCATTTTTAAGGTAGTATCCCAAGCTTACAGCAATTGCACCACTCCCTGTACCTATATCAAGAATTTTTATATTTTTATTCTTTAACTGTCCGGTATTAATAGTATCAATTATTTTTTCAACCAATACTTCTGTATCGGGTCTAGGTACGAGAACGCCTTTTTGCACATAAAAATCCAGTCCCATAAATTCCTGAGAATTAGTCATATATTGAA
Organism: Sedimentibacter sp.; assembly: GCA_018436705.1. Classification (GTDB taxonomy): domain Bacteria; phylum Bacillota; class Clostridia; order Tissierellales; family Sedimentibacteraceae; genus Sedimentibacter. Next base: position 66,008 of record JAHDLA010000020.1, on the reverse strand, counting down.
GAGGATATCCTGAATTCCTTTTTTCAACCATATCGTAAAACTTTTCTGCAGTAATATCATCAACTTCTTTATTCCTGTTAACATGCAAATAAATCTTATCCTGCTTAAGCAGATGAGATAAGATTAGCTGCGCATCAAGAAAAGGATTGTTAAATTCCCTTTGCCTAATAATTTTAATTCCGTCTTTCAACAATTTTTCAATTGTTACCATGTATCATCTTCTCCGTTTTGCGGGATAACTCTTTCCATAGCTTTTATAGCCACTTCCATCATAGAATCATCCGGTTCCTTGGTAGTAATTTTTTGTATCTGAAAACCCGGATAAGTTATAATTTTTGTAAATATGTTATCACTTTCGCATCTTCCCACATATCTGTTAAGCTCATACGATAACCCAGCTATGACAGGAAGCATTGAAATTCTAACTACAAGCCTCATTAGAGGATTGGGCCATCCAAAAAATGAAAATACCAATATGCTTATCAGCATGACATTTATCATAAAGCTGGTTCCGCATCTCGGATGAAGTGTAGAATATTTTCTTACATTCTCTACTGTCAATTCCTCACCGTGCTCATAGCAGTGTATGGTTTTGTGCTCCGCACCGTGATACATAAAAACTCTTTTTATGTCATTAAGCTTAGATACAGCATACACATAACCTACAAACATCAGAACCCTTATCAAGCCTTCAATTAAGTTCAGCAAAAGTGTATTTTTTACCACATTTTTCAGTACATTTGTCAGCAGTGTCGGACCTAAAATGAATATGACCACAGAAAATATCAATGCCACTGCAACTGATACATAAATTACTGCAGTATCTGCCTTATCCTTAAACACTTTTCTTATAAATTTATCAAGAGCATCCTCTTCATAATCTTCACCGTAAAATTCAGCTGAATACATAAGCTCTTTCACTCCGCTTACAAGAGAGTCAATGAGCACAAAGCTTCCTCTTATTATAGGAAGTTTAAAGAATTTATGCTTAAATAACTGTTTTATTTCACTTTCTTTTATTTCAATCTCACCGTCAGGTTTTCTCACTGCAGTTGCAAGTTTTCCGGGACCCTTCATCATTATTCCTTCAATGAGAGCCTGACCGCCTATGCTGGTCTTTTTGACCTCTTTTTTTACTATATCGCTCATTTTGTCCCCTTTTCATATACATTCAATGTATTATACAATTAATCCTGAAATTCTTCAAGTTTTTGTTTTTCCGCTAGATATTGCTTTAAATTCATATTGCCGACACATTGCAACTGCATTTACTGCAAATTACATCTATAAATCCGAATATGAACAACAAAAATACAAGCTTTGTAATTATAAATCACAAAGCTTAATCTTTCTTTAATTCACTTCAAGAATTTCGTATTCTACAACACCGCCCGGAGATGAAACACTAATCTTTGTTCCTTTCTTTTTTCCAAGCAGCTCTGATCCAAGCGGAGATAAATTAGAAATTTTCCCTGCCACAGGATCTGCCTCTGTTGCTCCTACAATGTTATAATCTAGAATTTCATCAAATTCAATATCTCTTAGTTTAACTTTGCTGCCAATCTGGATTATATCTTTTGTTTTTTCGTTGTGCTTAACAACCTTAGCATTTTTTATAGTATATTCGAGAACGATTATTCTGGACTCATTTTTATTCTGTTCTTCTTTGGATTCATGATATTCGGCATTTTCACTTAAATCGCCTTCTTTCATGGCTCCTTTTATTCTTTCTGAAATTTCATATCTCAATTTTGTTTTTCTGTTTTCAAGTTCGTCAAGAAGTTCTTGGTAGCCTTCTTCTGTAACCAGTATTTCTTTATTTTCCATTTTCCCACCTATGCGCATTGCTATTTATTTAAATTTTACTATACATTATATACTAAAAACAAAAAATTTCAATACTAATTTTTTAATCAACAAGATATTTTTTGTAGTTTCTTAAAAAGTCATACAAATAAAACTTTAAAACAATTGTCCTGCAAAAACATATCTTAAAACACAAAAAAGCCGGTTAAACCAGCGTTTTTGTGTTCAACTAATTACAAATTTAAATGATAAACCTTCACTTCATGAAATTAATCGGTTATTTCAAATTAAATAGTAATTTTTATCAAAGCATCAACACCCTTTGCTCCCATACCCTTTTCATATACAAACAACGGATTTATATCAATCTCTTTTATACTAGGATTTTCCAAACACATTTTTGAAACCTTAAGCAACACATCAATTATAGCTTCATCATCATATATTTTACCTCTTAAGCCTTTTAATACATTGCTGATTTTTATTTCCTTGAGCATTTTTTCAGCATCTATCCTCTTAATAGGCAGCAGTCTCAATGACACATCTTTATAGACTTCAACATATATTCCTCCGCTCCCAACCATTATAGTCGGTCCAAACTGCTGGTCATATTTCATTCCTATTATCATTTCTAAACCTTTTTCAGCCATTTCCTGAATAAGTATACCTTCAATTTTTGCATCTGAATTATACTTTTTTGCGTTTTCTAGTATCTCATAAAATGTAACACTGAGTTCATCTTTATTTTTAACATCTACAAATACACATCCCGCATCTGTTTTATGCAAAATATCTGATGACAATATCTTCATTACTACCGGAAATTTAAGATACCTTGCATTGCTTACAGCTTCATCCACATTCTTACAAAGGAAACTTTTAGCCATAGGTATTTTATAACTCGAAAGAAGTTTGTTGGCATCCAGCTCATTTAAATAATTATCCATTTACTTCTTCCTCCTTTTTAATGTCCTTAAGATACAATGCATATTCAGACATGTTTTTTAGAACCTTTACGGATCTTGCAGGATTACTATATGTTCTTATACCGTTTTTCTCCAATATTACGCGACTTTCCCAAACATAGTTGCCAGACATAATGTTTATGAGAACAGGTTTCTTTACATTATTTTCTTTCTTCAATAATTTCACCAATTCTGATGCAAGTTCCTTGCTTGGAAGGAATGTAGGTACAACTGTAATAAATATTACACTGCCAACATTATCATCCTCTAAAACAATCCTCAAAGATTCCACATGCTGCTTTACAGTTGCGGAAACAGTTATATCAGCATAACCTTCAGGTATACAAACACTAGCCATATCAGGAAGCAATTCCATAAGATTCTTTTTTGTTTTATCTGAAACCACAGGCATATTAAGGCTTCCTTCATCAAGTAGAGCATCCGTACTGTAAATTCCAAAACCACCTGTCTGCGAAAGAATGAATACATTGTTATCATTCGGCAAAGGTAATGAATTAAACGCCTGCATGGTATCCATCAATTCTTCAAAGGAATATGCTCTGATTATACCATATTGCTTAAATGCCGCACTATACACATCATCAGATCCTGCCAAAGAACCAGTATGAGAATTTGCAGCTTTAGCACCTACCGAGCTTCTTCCAACTTTAAGTACAACAATTGGCTTCTTTTTTGCTATTCTTGCCATTGTACTGATTAATTTTTTACCGTCGGAATACCCTTCCATATAAATTCCGATTACCTTTGTATCTGAGTCTTCCTCAAGATATTCCAATATGTCAACAAAATCAACATCAGCCATATTGCCTATGGACACAAACTTATTTATAGAAATCGGAAAAGGCTGTGACGCACCTTCCATCAGTATTGATGAAGCTACCGAACCGCTTTGGGAAATGAAACTAATGCCACCTCTCCTTCCTCTTGTTTCCTTAGGAAGAAGTGTCTCAACAAAAGTAGTATCCACACGATTTATATTGTCTATAACGCCAATACAGTTTGGGCCTAAAACACGAATACAATATTTCCTTGCAGTATCTATAAGATAATTCTGTCTTCGAATTCCTTCTTCAGTCCTTGTTTCTCCAAAATTTGCTGCGGCACAGACTATGACCTTTATGTCATTCCTTTGCATCATTCTTTTATTTATATCATCCATAATACTATAAATCATTTCAGATGGAGTAATTAACACAACAAGTTCTACCGTGTCTTCAATATCTGAAACTTTCTTATAGCAATTCAATCCCAATATTTTATTTTTAGTTACATTAATTGGGAATATTTTTTTTGGATATTCAATTTCTATAAGGTTTTTTAGTATGGTATAGCCGGCTTTCGTTGGATTTGAAGAAGCTCCTACAACAGCTATATTTTCTGGATTAAATAAAGCATTTAAATTGTTATCCATAATTCACCTCACATATTACATATTATAAAGCAGCCAGTTTTTTTAACCTATTCCATTTTTTATCAACAAACATCTGAATTTCATCTACTTCATCTTCATTTAGGTGCTTAAATTTTTTCATATATTTAATGTATTCCTTAACCGGTTTAGGATCTTTGAATTCCTTGCTTATTTTAAACTTTCCATCAATTACCTCATACAGCGGAAAGAAATTTGTTTCAACAGACATTCTGCATGTTTCTATACTTAGCTCCGGTTTTATCCCCCAGCCCGTAAGACAGGGGTTGAATACATGAAGATATGCCAAACCTCTTTCCGATGCTTCCATTGCTTTTTCAACTTTTGCCACCATATCCGGAATATATGCAGGACTGCATGTTGCCATATAAGGAATGTCATGCATTGCCATAATCATAGGAAAGTCCTTTTTATTTTGTTTTTTTCCGCCGCGGCCTTTATTATCTAGCGGTGTAGTGCTGGTCAAAGAATATTTTGTGGTTGCACTGCTTCTTTGATAACCAGTATTCATATACCCTTCATTGTCATAGCATATGTATATGATTTTATCTCCTCTTTCTGCAGCGCCTGACAAGCATTGCATACCTGCATCTGTTGAAGCCCCATCACCTGCAAATGCTACAACATTTACTTTCCTTCCAACTTTTTCATAATGCATCTTAATCCCCGCAAGCATTGATGCCACATTATCAAGAAGCGGGAAAAACACTGGGACTTTCGCTCCTGTTTCCATGTCCCATCCAACAACACCAACTCCTCCCATACATCCTGGCGGTATTGCTAAAATAGTATCAGGCCCTAACACTTTTAAACAGGTTCTAAGAGTTAATTCTACATTACATCCTACACATGCTGAAATGCCCGGAGACACCATATCCTCCATAGAGCTTAATTTATCTATTATATTCATATGTTATGCCTCCTCCTCATTCATCAGCCAAAAACATTCGGAATTTTTACAGTCTGCTGCTGCCGAAACAACTTTATCAACTGCATTAAGCATCATATCAACAGATATATCTTCCCCGCCTAAACCACCTATAAACGGCACAGAAGGAACAATATTAACCCCTTCGTACATAGCAGATTTCACTTCCTGATACACAATTCCTGTATTCCATCCAAACGATACATTTTTATCTATTACTCCAAAGCTCTTAACCTTTGACAGAGCTTTGCATACTCTTTCCTTAGGAAAAGGTCTTATCATCCTCATTCTTGTAAGTCCTACCTTAATTCCATCTTCTCTTTTCTTATCTACTGCATCCTTTGCTGCACCTGACATTGAACCGACAGTTACAAGTGCATATTCAGCATCTTCCATTCTATACTCTTCAATAACTCCGCCATACTCTCTGCCGAACAGTCTTCCATATTCCTTATCTACCTCGTCCAAAACTGTCAATGCATTCTGCTGTCCAGCTAAATGTTTATGTCTGTATTCCATTACAAGAACACCGTTCGTTAACGGGTCTACACCCATCGGCTTTTCAGGATCTAATAAAATATGTTCAGGTTTATACGTTCCAAGGAATTCATCAACTCTTTCCTGCTCCGGAACAAGCACTCTTTCTGTCATATGCGACAGATAAAATCCATCATAGCATATATTTATCGGTAACAGCACTCTTTTATCTTCGGCTATTCTAAACGCCTGTATAATAAGATCCAATATTTCCTGATTGTCTTCGGCATAAATTTGAATCCATCCTGCGTCTCTGACCGACATAGAGTCCTGCTGCCCTCCCCATACGCTTTGAGGAGAAATCATCTCTCTGTTTACAACTGCCATTACAATAGGAAGCCTCAAGGTTGAAGCTCTGAAATACGGTTCATACATCAATGCAAGACCTTGTGATGCCGTTGCGGTAAATGTTCTTGATCCGGCTAAAGAGGCTCCTGTAACTATACTCATGGCTGAAAGCTCCGATTCAACCTCACTGATTTCTGTATCCACTTCACCGTTTGCTACAAACTCAGAAAAATATTCAACAACCGGAGTCTGAGGTGTTATGGGATATGCTGCAACAACTCCTGGTTTTGCCATTAAAGCACCAATTGCAGCGGCCTTATTTCCATTCAGTATATCAACCTTCTGCATTATTTTTCCTCCTCTGCCAATAAATTAATTGCTCTTTTAGGGCATTCATGGGCACAAATACCGCAGCCCTTACAATAATCATATTTAATAGTAAACTTTCCATTGGTTTTGACAATTGAATTTACAGGGCAGTGTAAAAAGCAAATACCGCACTTAATGCATTTTTCCTGGTCTATTACAGGCCTCTGTATTCTCCAATCGCCAGTATTGATTACATGTATTCCTTCTGTACCTATAGGTACTATGTGTATACTTTTATATTTCATAGTAACTCCCTTTTTTCAAACTATAAATTATAAACATTAGCTGATTCAAAGCCTTCTTCCATAGCTTTAACATTCTTTTTTCCCCAAAGTTCCTCTACCTTTTCTGAAACAAATTCCAAATCTACAAGTCCCGTCACTCTGCAAAAAGCGCCAAGCATGACAGTATTTGTTATGGATTTTCCTAAAATATCAAGAGCAATAGCCGTTGCATCTATCAATGCCACAGTTTTAACAGCATTTGGAACTTTTATTTCATTAATATTCTGCTTTGTATTCAATACCAATGTGCTATTTTCCTTCATACCTTCAAATACATCTACTGCATTCATAATTGTAGGATCCAGTACCATAACTATATCCGGATTATTAACCCTGTTCTTAGCTCTTATGGGCGTGTCGCTTATTTTTAGGAAAGCTGTTACCGGGGCTCCTTGTCTCTCAAATCCGAAAAAGGGTATTGAGTTTCCATACTTACCTTCTTTAACAGCCGCATACACCAAAACTTCAGCAGCCTTTACACTTCCAAGCCCTCCCCTGCCATGCAGTCTTATCTCCTTCAAATCACTTACCTCCTTATCATTTCCTCATAATAAATTTACCGTTAGATTGATTGCCTATATAATTGCCGTTTTCTACAACCACTTCACCATTCTTAACAGTTGTAACGGGCCAGCCCTTTATTTTTTTTCCCTCATACAATGAAAAATCAGACCTGGAGTTTGTATCAGCTGCCTTAATTTCCTTTACCATGTTCATGTCCAATATAACAACGTCTGCATCACTGCCAGGCAGCAAAGTTCCTTTTTTAGGATATATACCAAATATTTCGGCCGGCTTTTTTGTAATTTTGCCAATTAACATTTCTAAAGGTATTCCCCTTTTTACAACTCCCTCATTGAGCAATACCGGAAGATGTGTCCCTATAGCAGGAAAGCCGGAAATTGTATTCCAGATATCATCGTCCATTCTTTTTTCATTTCTTGTCATTGTCACATTATCTGTACCGATTGTATCAACAATGCCTTCCGAAACTGCGTTCCAAAGCTCTTCAACATCTTCAATGTCCCTAAATGGAGGATCCATCTTTATATATTTTTCATTAGTACAGCTCCTGGTTATTGATAGATATGGGCTGGTTGTCTCTATATTTATATAGTTGTTGGTTTGCTTTATTTTTCGGAGTCTATCTATAGCCTCCTTCGACGAAATGTGTACAAAATATACTTGAACCTTACTTTTTTCCGCTAAAAATGAAAGGCGTATCACAGCTTCTTCTTCTGCCATGTCCGGATGTGTATCCGTCCAATCCTGTATTGTAGCTTTATCTCCTTTTTCAACCTTGACCAAATTATACGCACGCCTTACTAAATCTCTGTTTTCAGCATGACAACATACAATACATTTTTTTTGCGACTTCTTAATTTCGCTGAACACATCCAAAATAAAACCATCATCTACATCAGGTATCAAACCCGGTATGCCATTCATATACACCTTGAATGAAGTAACCCCCAAATGCTCTATATAATCTGGGATCTCCTTTCTTTGCCCATCTGTGGAAATTACCAAATGAGGGAAAATATCAACAAATGAATTTTTGTCAACTTCCTCTGATATTTTCGGTACAGTCTGGAAATGCGAGCCCTCACTTCCAAGATAACAGCCTATTGTTGTAACACCGCCGATAAGTGCAGACTTTGTTTCAGACTTAAGCTCATCATCCAAGGGTGCAAACAGGCCAAGATGCACATGTGGATCAATAATTCCGGGGACAACATATTTGCCTGATGCATTAATTCGGCGCTTAGCCTTGATTTCACGGTTATCCCCCAACGAATGGATTTTCCCATTCTTTATATATATGTTCATGTTGAAAATACCGTTATCCGGCAATACTATATTCCCGTTTTCAATAGCAATGTCAACCATGCTATCTTCAACAGGTGCAGAAAGTTTTTGAAAAGCTTCGCTTTCGTCCAATTTTACTTCAGGTTTATCTGCCATGCTTAAATTACCGCTACTGCATTGCTGATTATTAAGCACATCCAATTTAGAGCTGATTTCTTTTAAAATATTGATGGTTTCATCCATGGGTACTTTCGCCGAATCAACATTTGCACAAACAAGTGGAGTTTTATCTTTTTGTTTTTTTATATAATCCGAAAAAATATCGTTTGCCATATTACTCTCTTCCTTCTATTCGTTCTATTGCAGTTATGGCCGCCTCCCTGGCATTTCTCACTTCAGATTCTGTCCCGGCAATATACATTCTTCCAAACCTCCCTACAGGATCAAAAGTAATAATTTTAGTCTGGGAATTCTTTTCAGCTTCATTTACTGCAATACTAATATACGCCGCAGGTTCAACCTCTAAAATAAACAGACTTTCTCCCGGTACAATAATAGAACCATACCTGTTACTCCTGTTAATCAGTTGTGCCTGATAAGGATCAATATTCGATATAATTTGTTCAGATACAATTCTAGGATGTCTTCTCTCGCTTATGCCTTTCTCGCAAAAATTTAAAATTGCCTGTCCGGCTTGCTTTATATCTTCTGGCGAGAAAGAATGCAGCTCAATTTCTCCATATTCTCTTTCAACTATTTGAAATCCCGGCTTTGCGTTTGTTTGCTTAAGCGCAGCATTCAAAAGGTTATATACACCGCTTCCGGGAGCCAGTTCTACATACAACTGGCACATACCCGCAAGAGAAATATCTCCTTTTACTACTGTTCCGGTAATAGCAGCATATTGCGGCTGCATATTATCTATGATAATAAACGTCCTTAAATCCATTTCCTCTACCATATAGTGTTCATTTCCTCCTGTATGAAAGACTGCCTATTATTTACCAAGAAATTTATCTATTTCCTCGTTTGGTCTTGCAATAACATGAACCGATACCAATTCTCCGACTTTTTTTGCTGCTTCGGCACCAGCATCTACAGCTGCCTTAACTGCTCCAACATCTCCTTCAACAATAACTGTTACTAATCCACCGCCTATAATTTTTCTATTCACTATTTCTACATTAGCTGATTTTACCATGGCATCTGCTGCCTCTATAGCTGCAACCAAACCTTTTGTTTCAATAAAGCCCTTTGATTTCATAAATACCCTCCATATTATTTATTATTTTTTTATTTAGAAGCATCTGAATCTACAATGCCTACAATTACATGATCGATTGGAATATCATTAGCATCAAATGCATATTTTGAATTTTCGCCTGAAGTAACTAAGACAGTTTCATCAATGCTACAGCCGATGGTATCTACAGCCACAAAAATATCATCTGATAATTTACCACTCTTTTTTATTCTTTGTACCGTTACAAGGCTATAGCCGGCTAATTTTTTGTTTTTGATTGTTGAAACGCATTTTCCGTGCACTATACAAATATACACAAAATCACCTACTTTTCATCTAGAATTTGTTTTATCATATCTAGCGCATAGTCTATTTCTTCCGGTTTAGAATAAAAATGAGGTGCAATTCTGATAACATCTCCTCTTCCGGAACCGATAACATTTCTTTTTCTAAGCTCAACTTCCATTTCATGCGAACTTATTTTTGGAGCAACCACAATTGCAGTTGTACCGCCTTTTTTATTTACATCAAACGGACTAATAGTAGTAAGCCCTCTTGAAATACATCCCTTAAGAGCATATTCACTTAACATATCTATTCTGTCTTTGATTCTTTCTACGCCAACTTCATTGATTATTTCCAGCCCCGCTCTTGCAGCATAGGAATTCAAGACCGGTTGAGTTCCCGTATCAAGCCTGCTGGTTGTTTCTGACCAATCATTGTACCTTGTCTGAAAGAGGAAAGGATTCGCCTGCCCAAACCATCCGGTTGCAGTAGGTTTTAATTTTGATACCAAATCTTTATTGATGTATATAAATGCAATCCCTGGAATACCAAACAGGTACTTCAAACACCCTGATGCGAGCATATCTATGTTCATCTTCTTGACATCCACCGGTTCTGTTCCCAAGCACTGGTATGCATCAACTAAAATCAGCGAACCTTTATTATGTGCTATTTCTGCTATTTTTGCTATGTCTTGCTTGAATCCGTTCAAATAATACACTTGAGTAATTGAAGTGATAAGTGTTCTGTCGTCAATATATCTTTCATATTCTTCAATATCTATTTGATGATTTTCGTTTACAGAAATAAAGTCTACTTTTGCTCCATTTCTTTGGTTTGCAAGCCAAATATAATCTACCGTCGGAAATTCCGCATCAGTTACAACAACCTTGTTTCTCTTACCGGTATAGTCCAGCGAATTTGCAACTGAAGATATGGCTTCAGAGACACAAGAACTAACTGCAATTTCACTGGGATCTGCATTTATCAGCTTTGCAAACTCCTTTTTAGCAAGATTAACTTCTTCAACCCACGAATCCCAGTCCATTCCAACTGTAAGCCAGTTATCAAGATAGCTGTTTATTGCTTCTCTTACTCTGATTGACTGTGCACTTTGGGAACAATTTCCTAAATGAGCCGTCGTTTTCAAAATTGGAAATTCTGATCTCCACTTTTCAATTTCTTGATCTGATATAAGCCCTTTATACTTAGGGGCAATAATTTGCTGGTTTGTATATATTGGACTTTTTATTGTTTTACTGTCATATTTGTTAACAACTTGTGATTGATAATTGTCATGAATGTCGGATTGATTTGACTTATCTTTTCTAACAAATTCAATTCCTTTTTTATTTGCAGTTTCTTTTGCAAGGGAAGTAATAACATCATCTTCATTAATATATATTTTGAGTTCACCCTGAGCAAAGCTGCGTTCAACATCATTTTCTGTATAAAATTTTTTCACCTTCTATACTCCTTCCTATAATTTATTCTTGCTCATTGCTAGGTAAAAAAATTTCAATTAAATTTGGAGTAGGCCTTGGAATAACGTGTACAGAAACTACTTCTCCGATTCTTTGCGCCGCTTCTGCACCTGCATCAACAGCAGCCTTAACAGCCCCAACATCCCCTTTGATTATTACAGTTACAAATCCTCCGCTTATTTCGACTTGATCAACAATTTCTACATTTGCCGCCTTTGTCATTGCATCTACAGCCTCCACACTTACAACAAATCCTTTTGTTTCTATAAAGCCAATTGAATTCATTTACAATCCTCCTTATAATTTTTAATAACGTTTACAAACAGATGAATGCACTCATGCAAATTATCTATTTAAACCTTCTATATAATACTAACAAATATCGCTGTTTAATTCTGTAAATTGCTTTACAAATTATAAATATTCTAAGCTTAATATTCTTTAGTTATTAATTAAAATTTTGTTTGCTCTATTTGAATTTTATTGAATATCTGTTATACTTAATACCATTCAATTTATTATTTAGGAAAATGGCTTTGCGCAAAGCCTTATTATTACTATTATTTTTACGGACACTACCAGTTAAAGGTAATTCGCATAAACAAACTATTTTCTGTACAAATTCTGTTAATGGGGTGATTTAAATGCAAAAAAATGGCAGTGATAAAATTATTGCACATAATATCTTATCTCCATGGATTGAAACCAATGACATTAATTGGAGCTGCATAATTTCTAATTTGACTCCAAAAAAATTCAATAAAAACGACGTAATTTTTCAGCAAGACTGTAACAGTAAATATGTGTACTTGATTAAAAATGGGCGTGTACGACTTGATATATATAGTTTAACCGGTGAAGATAAGACAGTTTTCATTGCAGGCAAGGGAACATTTATAGGTGAATTGTCTCCAATAGATAATCTAAACAATATTTGCCGTGCTAGTGCATCAACTGACTCTGAAATATACTTAATATTAAAATCAGATTTTTTGAAGCAATTAAATACCAATATAGAATTCACAAAAAATATATTGACTTTAAGCGCTAAAAAAATAAGATTGCTGGTAGAAGACATAAAACAGCTTTCATTTAATAATGCATCTTACAGAGTTTGTTATGCCTTGGTACATTTAGTAAATCAATATTCAACTCGAACTCCGGACGGATATAAATTGGCTATGAAGTTCACTCACCAGGAAATGGCTAACTTGACCGGATTATCCAGAGTATCCGTTTCAAACATAATATCAGATTTACATTCAAAGGGAATATTGAAAAAAATGAACGGATATCTGTTGATTAAGGACATTGAAGCCATTATGTCCTATTTGAATGATATATAAATATTCTTTTAAAAGAATGAATCTAGAACACTATGAAAGACTTTCTCGCATGTTGTTGGAATAATTTTTATTCTGCGATGGCAAATTTAAAGGCGAACTATCAGCTTTCCGCTGATAATTCGCCTTTGCTGCACATACCGCCTGCCGGCTATTCAATTCATAATTACTTCTATACTATAGATTACATTGTAGCTTTATTTTTTTCCTGTTTTTTTTCATATAATTTTGCAGGTATTTCTTCTCCGTTTTGTCCTTCATATGTTCGTCCCCAACCCGTAAATATTGAGAACATAAATACTAAAAACAGCCCAATACTGTGAAATGCCGCATATGAAAGCTGCATGGGATTTATTGGCTGAATGAATACGTAATCATTCATTAATCCCTGGACACATGCTACCACAATAAATATGAATGCACTTGTAAATGGTATTATTGCTGGTAGTGATGCCGTTACACCATCCATTAAATTAGCTCTTCTATATGGATGAAGATTTTTTGCCTTACCTATTTCATTTGCTATCGGCCCATACATTATGATTGCAGGTCCATTGGCAGCACCTAAACAAATTGAATTTATCATAACGCCAAAACTGATTATTAATTCTGAACCCCTAACGCTTGAAGCCATTTTACTATTGAGTAGTGATTCAATAATGTAGTCCATCATCCCGCTTTCTCTCAATATACCCATAATTCCTGCAACACCATACAAATATACTACTGTTCCCAGCATATTTTTAACACCGTCAATTGCAAAACCCTGCAATGCTCCATCTTTTACAGAAATAATATCTGACATCCCAATTATACCTGAAACAATACCTATTGCAGTTCCGGAAATAATTCCCCATGTAACGGCTACAAATATATCTCTTTTTTTAACTGCTACAACCAATAATACGATAACAGGCATTAGCATAATAAGCCCTTTGGGATCCATATATTGTGCCATTATCTCCTTACCAGCTGCATCATAATTTCCCGTACTCCCCAATATATAGAACAAAATGCATGAAACAACAGCTGAAATAAGTGCATACTTCAATCTTGTCTTAACAACTCCGCCTACATCCGCACTGCTTTCTTTGTTAGTATAGATTTGAGTTGTTGCCGATGCTATAGTTGTATCTGAAATCGGTGCCACATTGTCTCCAAAAATAGCTCCTGAAAGTATTGCGCCTGCAAGATATAGTGGATTTGCTCCAAGTAATATGCCAGAAGGATAAAAAATAGGAAATGCAGAAAATAATGTTCCTATGGATGTTCCGGTAGCTGATGCTATTATGCACGTTGCAATAAATGTAAATACGATGAACCCTCCGCCCTGAAGCCCCATATTGCTACCCAGCCATACAAAACCTTGTGCTACACCGCCTCTTGACATAAGTTTTCCAAAAATACCAACAACCAATAAAATTAAAGCAAGCATATTCATCATATCTGACGACATACCTTTTACCACCGCTCCCCAATATTTCGACCAATTCTTCGAAAATACACTTCCAATAATAATTGCAACAATACCGCCCATTGCAAGTCCTTCCATTTCGAAGACTTTAAATATTACGAAAAATAAAACACAAAACACAACAAATATTAATAAAGGAATTAGTGACATCATCTTGCCACCATAAAACTCAAGTTTATCATTTTTATTCATAATAACGCCTTCCTTTCTTATTTTATCTTTCATTTAATTATTTTCCCATCCATTATTAGAGTACTAATTCTTAAATATAACTTCTAGTAAATATTGCATAAAATTATGGTACAGTCCATTAATAATAGTGTAAATAAAACTTATACATTCAATAGCTACCTTAATAAACCATATTACCAACCGCCAAATATGACTCGCTGCCAAGACTTTTACTAGAGAGTTCTTAATTACACCTCCTTAAATTATTTAATAGTTCTTCTAATGCATAGAAAACTAATGTAAAGCTTTTTTTAGTAATAGTTTTTATAATTTGTTAAAATAATGAACAATTACACGTATCTTATAAATAATAAAATTTCTAGCCATATCTAGCTTAAAAGTAATTTCCTGATTTGTATGTAAAATTCAATCCACTATTAATCACAAATGTATACGATTTCATAAAATTCACACCTCCGGAATTTAATAAACTGAGCTATTCACTTTTCTTACCAAATCAATTTATGTAATTTGTAAGTATGGCTTATACTGTTTCATAAATATTAATAACTAAGTTTCTCTATATAAAAAAATAATACCGCATCTATAGCTAAAAGAATAACACAGTATTTAGAATAAAACTGTAAAGTGCTTTACAAAAATAAAATTAAAGCTACTATGTTTATACCTTATTCCTTTTCTTGCTTTGACTTCAAATCAAAAAGACACAGCAGTAAAAAATCAGCTGTGTCTTTTTGATCGAACATATTGATGGTTTTTATTCAGTTTCTATTACATAATTTTATAAAACTTTGTAAATCCATCCTTCTGGAGCCTTAATATCCCCCATCTGAATATTGTATAAAGTTTCATATAATTTCTTTGTAACAGGTCCTACTTCTGTTTCACTGTGGAATACGTGAAGTTTTCCTTTGTACTCGATGCCGCCTATTGGAGTAATAACAGCTGCAGTTCCGCACGCACCTGCTTCTTTAAATTTGTCAAGTTCATCTATAAATACATCTTCTTCTATTGCTTCCATTCCTAAGTATTCCCTGGAAACCTGCATAAGTGATATTCTGGTGATGCTCGGCAGTATTGATGAAGATTTTGGTGTCACAAATTTATTATCTTTTGTAATTCCAAAAAAGTTTGCTGCTCCAACTTCATCAATTTTAGTATGTGTTGCAGGATCAAGATAAATACAATCAGCAAACCCATTTTTTGCTGCATTGTTATGTGAATGAAGGCTTGCTGCATAGTTTCCGCCAACCTTGATTTTTCCTGTCCCGTTAGGTGCTGCTCTGTCTTCGTCTGTTGTATTAAAGTTAACGGGGCTCATACCTCCTTTGAAGTATGGTCCAACCGGCATTCCAAAAATTCCAAATATATATTCTTCTGCAGGTTTTACGCCTATATTGTCGCCAACACCGATTACAAACGGTCTTAAATAAAATGTTGCGCCTGATCCATATGGAGGTACCCACGCCTCATTTGCCTTTACAACCTGCATGCATGCATCTACAAATTTTTCCACAGGTACCTTAGGCATCATTATCTTTTCACAGCTTGTCTGCATTCTCTTTGCATTTTCGTTAGGTCTAAAAAGTTGAATTCCACCATCTTTAGTACCGTAAGCTTTCAACCCTTCAAAACACTCTTGTCCATAATGCAAGCATGTAGAACCTTCACTTATTGATATTTTATTATCTTCAACAAGCTGCCCTTCATCCCAGCTTCCGTCTTTCCAGCGTGAAATATATCTTTTATCAGTCTTGATATAATTAAACCCCAGTTCAGACCACTTAATATCTTTTTTGTTCATTTGTTTATACCTCCTTTGTAATATAATTACAAACTAGTATACCCCTTGTGAACATGTTTTTCAAGCGGTTAAATGCATAAAAATAAAAAAAAACTGCTTAGACAAGAAGCAGTTTTTCTCTTACATTTTAAAGCAATTTTCGGCAAATAATTTCCCGGGTAATTAAATACCCAGCTCCGACTTAACTTCCTTAAAAGCCTTAATTGCAAAATCCAGATCTTCTTTGGAATGAGCTGCAGAAATCTGTGTCCTTATTCTCGCTTTTCCCTTTGGAACAACAGGATAGTAGAATCCTATAGCATACACTCCCTTTTCCAGCAATTTTTCAGCCATTTTTTGAGAAAGCACAGCATCTCCAAGCATGATTGGAACTATAGGATGTTCGCTGTCGATTATTTCAAGCCCTATTTTTTTGATTTCCTGCCTGAAGTACTTTGTATTTTCCTCCAGCTTATCTCTGTACTGTGTACTTTCACTAAGCATCTCAAGAACTTTCAGCGACGCTCCCGCAATCGCTGGCGCCAATGTATTTGAAAACAAATACGGCCTCGAACGCTGTCTCAGCAAATCTATTATTTCTTTTCTTCCACTTGTATATCCACCGGAAGCTCCTCCCAGAGCCTTACCTAAAGTTCCTGTTATAATATCGACTCTTCCTACTACATCCCTGTACTCATGAGTTCCTCTTCCCTTTTCGCCCACAAATCCCACAGCATGACTGTCATCAACCATTACCAGAGCATTGTATTTATCCGCCAAATCACAGATTCCTTTTAAATCAGCAATTATTCCGTCCATGGAGAACACTCCGTCTGTTGCGATAAGTTTCAGGCGTGCTCCGTCTTTGTCAGCCTGCATAAGCTGTTCTTCCAACGACTTCATATTGTTGTTTTTGTATCTGTATTTTTTTGCCTTGGCGAGTCTAACACCATCGATAATGCTGGCATGATTTAACTCATCGCTTATTATTGCATCTTTGTCCGTGGTTATTGTTTCAAACAATCCGCCATTTGCATCAAATGCTGAAGAATACAAAATTGTATCTTCAGTTTTAAGGAATTCACTTAGTTTTTGCTCCAGCTGCTTATGTATCCCCTGTGTTCCGCATATAAACCTAACAGAAGATAATCCATAGCCCCATGAATCATAGGCCTGTTTGGCCGCTTCAATAACATCCTTGTTATCCGAAAGCCCCAGGTAATTGTTTGCGCACATATTCAATACGCCGTCAACCATGGTTGTGTCTATTCTGCTTCTTTGAGGAGTTGTAATAATTCTCTCTTCCTTCCAAAGCCCGCTGTCCTTGATTTCTTGTAAAATGTCAGTATAAATTTGTTTTGATTCCTTATACATATTTCACCTCTGAATATTTATTTTTTCTCAGTCCAGTCCAGAATAACCTTTCCTGACTTTCCGCTTATCATGGCTTCAAAGCCTTTTTCAAACTCAGTGTAATGATATCTATGAGTTATAATTGGCGATATATCAAGTCCCGCCTTAATCATAGCCTGCATTTTGTACCATGTTTCAAACATTTCCCTTCCGTAAATTCCTTTTATGTGAAGTCCGTTAAATACTACCTTGTTCCAGTCAATTGCCGTGTTTGTGTCCTGAAGTCCAAGCATTGCAATTTTGCCTCCGTGAGACATGTTATCAATAATTTGATTGAGTGCCACGTGATTACCCGACATCTCCATTCCCACATCAAATCCTTCTTTCATACCCAATTCACTCATTACATCACTCAGCTTTTCTTTAGCTGTGTTGACGGTTCTGAAATTCCCCATTTTAGCAGCCAGCTGAAGCCTGCTGTCATTAATATCAGTTATAACTATGAATCTCGCTCCGGCAAATTTTGAAATAGCTGCTGCCATAACACCTATTGGACCTGCGCCCGTAATAAGCACATCTTCTCCTAGAACATCAAATGAGAGGGCTGTATGAGCAGCATTGCCGAACGGATCAAAAATGCTGTATAATTCTTCCGGGAGTGATTTATCACAAAGCCAAATGTTAGTTGCAGGCAATGCTACATATTCGGAGAAAATTCCTGTTCTGTTAACGCCCACCCCCATTGTATCCTTGCACAGATGCCTTCTTCCCGCAAGACAGTTTCTGCATTTGCCGCATACTATATGACCCTCTCCCGATACCAAATCACCTGCGTACAAATCTTTAACACCTTTGCCTACTTCTACAATTTCACCTACAAACTCATGACCGATTGTCATAGGAACCGGTATTGTATCTTGAGCCCATTTATTCCACTCATAAATGTGAACATCTGTTCCACATATTGAGGTTTTATGAAGTTTCACAAGAACTTCCCCTTCTTTGGGAGTAGGAACATCAACTTGTTCAAGCCATAAACCTTTTTCTTTGTATTTCTTTACAAGCGCATCCATTTTAGTCATATACTTACCCTCCTAATAATAAAAAAACGTAACCATATCAAATAGATGATACTTCAAATTTGTTTCCATGTCAAGAGCCTGATTAGCAATTTGTATACAATTCATAAACAGTATTTAGACATATTACAACATATTTATTTTCGTAATAATAAAAAAACTCGGTATTTATCCACCCAGCATACTCTTTCCAGCCTATATGAGGCCTATATAATATATTGTAATGCTTTGGACAAATACCAAGTATCTACTACATAATTTTTTTTAGTTTAAACCTTAAATAGTCGCTCGAAACACAGTGAACAGAAACGTCATTGATAATACCCTCCCTGACATTTTTGTGCCCTTCTTCTCCATGAAGATGGCCATATATGCACATTTCGGCTCCGTACTCCTTAATCATATTAAAAAAATCATTTGGAATACCGTTAGAATCAAATGGAGGAAAATGCAGCATAACTATTTTTACGCCCTTGCTTTTTTTTGTCGCATCAAGAGAAATCTTAAGCCTGTTAATTTCCCTCATATAAATTTTTTCGTTTGAAATATCCTCCTGATGATCTTTTAATGTATCCCATCCTCTAGTTCCGCAAATAACAGCATCGTCAAATTCATAACTATTATTCTTTAAAAACTTAATTGTTTTCAATCCAAGTCCGTCCAATTTGCTGGCAGTAGCCCACCAATAATCATGATTTCCCTTGCCTATAATTTTAGTTCCCGGCAGTCCGTCTATTTTTTCCAAATCCTCAACTGCCTCATCAAGCTTTGTTGCCCAAGAAATATCACCCGGAACCAAAACAAGATCCTCACAACTGACGGTTTTTACCCAGTCATCAATAATTTTTTTTTCATGGTTAATCCAATTGTCTCCAAAAATATTCATTGGTTTTTCATTTTTACTGTCAAAATGCAAATCAGCTATTGCAAAAATTTTCATATAATTTCCTTATAATTTTATGTAATTAAACTTTATATTCATTTGCTTAGTAAGCTCTGCCTCACGTTCCTGGCAAGTAAACAGTATAATCTGTCTTCTTTCACTTTCCTTTGCAAGCATTTCAAGTGAGTTTTTAAGCCTTCTCGTATCATACTGAACAAAACTGTCATCAAATATGAGCGGAATGTTTTGGTTACCGCTTAAAATATTCCCCAGACCTATGCGAAGTGACAGATACATCTGATCAAGCGTACCTCCACTCAGGCTTTCAAGCTCTATTTTCCTGTCTTTATTATCTTCCTCAACGACAGCGATATTCATATTTTCGTCAATAAGTACTTCGCTGTACCTGCCTCCGGTTAAATATGAGAAATTGTCACTTATGGACTTCCTAAGCAAAGGCATAAAATCTCCCTTAATAGAATCGGATATTTTTATAATTCTGTCCGCCGCAACTTCAACAACTTTTATTTTCTGTTTAAATGCATTGATTTTATTCTCATAAAAATCAATTTCTTCCTCTATTTCCGCGAGATTTCTTGCATTACTTTCAATTTCGTCAATTTCTTTTAATATATTATCGACACTTTCCAACAGCTTTGATTTTTCGTTTTCAAGTTTGTATATGTTAAGCTGGTATTCTTTTTTATCAATTTTTTTAATTTCATAACTTCCGACATTTTTTGTTCTGCATTTTAGGTCTTCAAAGTCTTCGTCAACAAGTATTTTTTTAAGAATACTTTCCTTATAGTCCTTGTTGTTCAACAGTTCGGTATATTTCTCACTGTACTCCACCGCTTCCCTGAATGCTCCCAAATCTTCCATAGCATTACTTTCAAGTATTATTTCTAATCTTTTTTCTTCAAACTTAATTTCTTTATCAAATTTAGCAATTTTCTGATTCAATTGTTCTATTGAGTCACTTAATTCCAATATGGCTTCCTTTACAGAACCCATTCTTGCATAAGCATTGTTCACTTCTTTTATATTTTCGGCGGATACTTCTTTTATATTCAATTTCGCAAGAATTTCCAAAAGACTTTTCTCTAAATCATTCTTATCCTGAACTGATACATTTAATGACTCTGTATCATAGCTGATAAGCCTGTTTTTTTCTTCGTACATATCTTTTTCTTTGCTAAGCTTATTGCAGCGTTGTGTTATTTCGTCGAAATCATTGCAGCTTTCCTGCTCGATAATTTCCTGTTTTTCTTCTTCCATCCTGCCCAGTGAAATTGTATAGTCCGCAAACTCACACTCCATGCTGTCAATTTCATTCTTTGCACTTTTTATTCTGTTTATTACCGGTTTTGCAATCAAAATAAATATAATTGCTATAAGTGCCATCGCTGCAGCGGCAGAAATATTTACGGACTCATTCAAAACATAGTATCGGTCAATAAAGTCCTTTATATAAGTACTGTATTCAATGCTTGCCCACCACACGCCTCCAATCGCAGCTGATGCAATAATAAACAATAAAATCAAAGTTCCTGATTTTATTGATTTGTAGCTTTTCATTTTTTCATAATTGCCTTTGTCCAGAAAGATATTGGCAGCTTCGATTTTTCTGTTAATTTCTTCTATTTTACGGTAGCTTTGTATAAAACGGTCTATCTCTTCTATGTTTATGCTGCTGATGCTTTGCTTCCCCGCATCTATTTTCAGCTTCAGATCATTTATTTTGGAAATATTGTTTTTATAGTTTGCATAATCAATGTTAATCTTGTCAATATCAAACTGCTCATCTATCTTATTGCAAATATCAGATTTAAGATTATCCAACTTTTCTTTTTTTTCAGCAAGCTCATCTTCAAGATCTTTTCTTTGGCTATACATTAAATTTAATGCGCTTTCAATTTTAACTGCCTCTTTGAAATTAGCATCAGAATAACTCTTCAGCTCTTCCTCAGAAAAATGCGATAGTTTTTCATTTATATCGTTTAGTTCATTTTGGACAGGCTCTGCTCTTAAGAACTTGTCCTTATCTATTGAAAGATCATACTCCGCAATCTGCCTGTTAAGCTCATGAATACGTATATCCAGCTCTTGTATTTTACTTCCTGTCTTTTTCTTTTCCATAGCAAGAAACATAACCTGACGTTTTGCATTTATTGAGTTTTCTCTTGAATTTTTCAGTTCATTTAATCTCAATGAATATTGACCGAGAAGAGTTTTGTCGTTGCTTTCATCTCCGGCTTCTTCCTTAACACTGTTCAGTCTGTGAAGTATTCTTTCCAAAGAAATAGTTTCATCTCTTGTCTTGCTCAAATTGATTATTTTATTTTTTAGTTCGTCAGCCAGCTCCTTTTCTGTCTTGTTTCCCAGCTGCCTCACACTGACAGTGTTTCTGAATGAAATTTTACTCATGTTGAAAAAATGCTCACCGGGGCTAGATATTGTTTTTTCCCGCATTTCAGGATCGTCTGCCGACTTGTTGAAAACCTGTGTTGTTCCCAGAAGAAAATCTCTTGCAACAAGATACTTTTCTCCGCTTAAGTCCCTTAGTCCCAAAGATCCCTTGTACAGCTTACTGTCCCAGGGCTTGTATTTATCATACCTGGCAAACCCTGATTCATCTTCATCAAACCCGTAAAGAGCAGCTTCTATAAAATTATGCACCGTGCTTTTACCTGCTTCATTTTCACCGTATATAATGTTGAATTTGTTTTCAAAATACAGCCTTTTGTATACAAATTTTCCAAATGCTCTTAAATGCAATTTATTTATATACATGCTAATTTACCACCTTTTCTTTGCGCAGAACATCAAGACCGAGTTTGAATGCCTGCTGCTCAATTTTATCATTCTGATTTTCGAACTGCATTTTATAACTTTCGATTATGTTGAATTCATTGTGTTCATATATTTTATCTTCTGGATTTTTATAAATATAGCTTTCTTCAAATTCTATGTAATAAAAAAATTGCTTTGCTTCATTCTCAATTTCTTCCATGGATACATCTGTATTCACAGTTCCTGAAAGTTCAATTTTAACATAATCCTTAATATTCGAAAATGTATCACCAGAAAATTTGATTAAATCCAATATTTTATTGAAACTGTAACTGGCATCCAACTTTATAGGACGTGTAATAAATCTTCTTTTTGCAATTGGGTGCATTTTATATTCCGTATTCTTTTTTTCAAGAGTTCCTTTAATAACGCCGTGATCTTCTGTTTCATCAAAACCGAGAGGCTCAGGACTTCCACAATACGCTGCGTTGGCTCTTGAAGCGCAGAAATTGTGTTTCCCTCCCAGAGCACAATAGTCAAATTTATTTTTAATAATATCTATATTTATCGGAAGCAGTTTTGATTCTGAATCTATATCGCAGCACAGCAGCAGCACATTGATTTTGTTCTCATCAACTGAAATATCATATACCGCCTGAGTCTTATCGTTATACTCATGATTATCCCAGCTCATAGAATAGATGCACACATTAGTATCATTGAAATTAAGTTTCTCAATCGATTCCGTATTTTTTACAATATACACATTTTTCGGCCACTGAACATATTCATACATGCTGTTGATATTGTACGGATCATTTTTACCGCATGTTATTATAACTCTTGTATCAGGAATTGATCCAAATTTCTGCGATATGCTTTTAAGGCTTTTAAAATTAATATATTCACCTTCCGCCAAATCTCCCGCGATAAACAAATATTCAGTTTTTTCAAGCTTCGCTGCTTTAACTATTTCTTCAAAAGTATCCCAAATTTCTTGTCTTCTCTTTTCCCGTTCCTTTAAACTGAAATTGGTAATTTCAAATTTTTTACCCAAATGTATGTCTGACGTATGAATAAATTTAATTTTCATGGGTGCTCCCCTTATCCGATGTTTTTTTGTCCGCAGCCAGAATACGTCTGACTGTTATGTCAAGGCTTTTTCCTAAATCTTCTTCCACATTATTCTATCACAGAAAATTCTTTCATTCAATAATTTATATACTCCTTTATTAAGTACGCGGCTTCAATAGCTATTAAGTCGGCAAATATAAGGAGATACCATTATTAGGCATCAACGCTGTGATACGCAATATACAATTACTTTATTCTAAAAAGCATAAGCACACTGAAGCAATTCATCTTGAAATTTGAATAAAAAAACAAGACTTTTCACTTTTTGTGAAATATCTTGTTACTTAATATAAATCTAGTATTTATAAATTTATTTAAATAATTTTTTATATATTTTCATTTAAATTAATGTAATAAATCATACGATCTTTAATATTTGTAATATGCTTTTTCATACAAGCTTCAGACAATAAGATATCCTGTTTTTTAATTTGCTCATATAATTCCTTGTGTTCGACTAATACATCCGGTATCGTCTTTTCAAATGTTGTAGCATTTAAATACCGTCTGCAGTTATCTACTATCATTGATAATTGTTTTTCCAAGTATGAATTACTACTTATTCTGGCAATTGTTTCATGAAATTCCGAATCAAGTGTTAAAAATTCTTGATTATTTTTATTCTTTCTTTTACATGTTAATTCTGCTTTATTCAAAATATATTCTAATTGTTTTAAATCATCTTCTGTCCTTAATTCCGCAGCTAATTTAACAGAATAACATTCCAGCAGTTCACGGACATTTAACAAATCTGTTGCTTCTTTTTGTGACAGGCTTTTAACAAATGTTCCTTTCCCCGGTATCATTTCAATTAAACCATCATTTATCAATCTATTTAATGCTGTTCTTATGGGAGTTCTAGAAACCCCCAATTGCTCTGAAATATTTTCTACAGTTATTAATTCACCTGGTTTTAGCTCAAGTTGAATAATTGCTTTTTTTAATATTTCATAGGTTTTTTCAGACAATGTACCAGTTGTCTTTATCTGAGGCAATTGCAACATAATGTATCATCCTTTCTCACTCTTTTATACATATTTCTCTTTAATTAATAGGCCTCATAGAGTTGAGCAAAACAGCCTATTGAGCATAGCTCTTGCTCTGCAATACTAAATTATACACTCTTGGAAGATGGTATTATAAATTGAAAGGTCAGCAGAATGACCAATTAAAGAAAGTTCTTTAAGACTTGATAGCCTTGAAATCAACAAAGTTTATATAGCAGCTATATGCTCATAATTTAGAAATACTGTAGCAAGCGTTCTGCAAAAAGTCAAGGGTTTAACCCATCTTTTGCCTAATGATAGCAAACAAACAACTTTCAGATTCTGTTTCACCCAGATGAAGCAACCCTGCATATAAAATGTCCGATTACACATATACTCAATTATACATTTGCATTCGTTTACAGTCAAGCAAAATGGAAGCTGCAGCAAAATAAAAATGCTGCAGCTTCTTATTATTATTTATTCACTCTATTTTCAGGTTCTTGTCCATTTAATACACGAATTGCTTCTTCACATGCTCTTCTTCTTAATTCTTCAAATGAATCCCTGGTAAAGAAAGCTGCATGCGGTGTAATTATAAGATTTTCTAGTGTAAATAATTCATTGTCAACAGGTAAAGGTTCAGTCTCCGTTACATCTATTGCAGCTCCTGCTATAACTTTATTTTTCAATGCTTCATATAAATCTTTTTCTTTGATAAGTGGGCCTCTACCAGTATTAATAACAAATGCAGTCGGCTTCATCTTTTTAAACACTTCCAAATTAAACATATGTTTTGTTTCAGGTGTTAAAGGAGTGTTTATAGACATTACGTCAGCTTCTCTTACCACAGTATCAAAGTCAACCAGTTCTACTCCCATTTCTTCAGCCACCTTTGAATCAACATATGGATCTGTTGCAATAATTCTAAACCCAAATGGCTTTGCCTTTTTAGCAACTAATTTTGCAATTCTTCCAAATCCAAATATCCCAAGAGTTTGTGTTGAAAATCTTCTCATCGGAGGAAAACCGGTAATTGTATGAACGCTTTGAATATCCCAAATGCCTTTTCTTGTATGTTCATTATAAGTATTAGTATGTCTTAAAATTGTCATCATAAGAGCAAGAGTGTAATCAGATACCTCCTGTATACTATAGTCTGGTACATTGCAAACTACGATTTCTTTTTTCTTAGCAGTTGCTAAATCAATGGTATCATATCCTATGCCTTGTCTTACGATGACCTTGCATTTATTCATGGAGTCTATTATATCTTTAGTAATTTTTTTATCCGCAGTAATAACTGCATCTGCATCAACTACTTCTTTTAAAAATGTTTCATTATCATCATTAGGTACAAATTTTAATTGAAAGCCTGCTTCTTCTATTAATTCCTTTTCATAAGCAGGATCAGTTATTAATACGCTGCTTACAACAATTTTTTTACTCATTTTATTTTCTCCTTCTATTCGTGCAGTAATTTTGTTATAAATAAGTCTATAAATAACGGAGCTTTATAGAATAAGTCTTCTTTATTAACTCTTTCAGTATATTTGTGCAAATCTACTCCCCAAGGCCCTATATTTAAAACTGGCATTGACACATCTTTAATTTCTTCTAATGGAATATAATAAACATCTTTCCACATAAGCATGTTGTTTTCTATATAGTCAATATCTCTTTGCTCTGATACAAACATTGCGTAGCTTAAGTCAGATATTCCCGTATAATAATTTTGCACTACAATTTCTTCATTAAAATTATCCTTAGAATATTCTTTTAATTGTTCTATAATTTCATTAATCTTTTTTGACTTCTCGCCAAGCATCATATTATTTGTACTTGGATAATATGGTGGAGTAAGTGCTAAAATTACACATGGATTTAAGTCTTTTACATATTCTAATGTTTTTTCAATTATAATGTTTGCAGCTTCTATCGTTGATACTTCATTGTTATTGAATTTTTCTTTAACTTCTGCCATTACCTTAATATATGCCTCTTCAAATTCTTTTCCAGAATCTCTTAAAGCATCTTTATACAGCTCAGAATAGAATTTTACTTTTGGCTCCCAATTTAATCTTTGATACTCAAGCCCAGACATCTCAGTATATTTTTTGTAGCTTTCATTTAATTCTTCAACTACTGTTTCAAAAGCCTTAACGCTTATTTTTTTCAACTCTCCCATTAATTCCATAGGAGTTTTTTCCAAAGGAAGAATGCTCATATAGCCGCATGTAGCCTTTGGTAAAGATACATCATATACAGTCTTCCTATCCTTGTGATACAACCATGTAGGAGCAGGATTTGTTGTATTTCCTTTTCTTTCAAGAAAATTAGGATTCAATTCAGTTTTCCTGATTATTTCAGCAAGAATATTTATAGGATTAATTCCTTGATAAACATATCCTACATGAGTAAGCTTACCTCTAACATAGACTACAGGCATTATTTTGCCTATTGAACCATCGTACCAAGTTGGTTTTGATTCATCATCTCGTTCATGTGGCTCACAATTTATCATTAGTTTATAATCTAAACCATATTTATCTTTTAATTCCTTTAATTTAAGTGCTCCAGCTCTCATGCCAGCTGATAAATTCTCTTCATCTGGCACAGATAGAAGAACAATATTACCTTTAAAGTTTTTGTCTTTGCTGTATTCCTCTATTAATGAAAGCTGAATCGCTCCACCACCCTTCATGTCGGCAACACCACGACCAAATATCCATTTATCACTTAATAAATCTTCTTTCATTTTCTTAGGAAGCTCAATAGTGGTATTTTTGAATGCTTGTTCTACCTCGTACGGCTTTAAGCAAAGCGGTTCAAAAACTCCGTAATCCTTAGTTTCAACACAATCATTGTGATGTATGAATACAATAGTATCGTTGCCTTGTCCTTTTAATAGGCACCATGAAACCCTTCTGCCTATGTAGTCACCAGGTATGTCATAGAACCCGCAGTTCTCTGGATTTTCCTTAAAGTATTTAACTTTATTAAACCAGTTCTCATAAAATTTCTCTACGTTTAATTCCAATTTGGAATTAGTATCACTTCTTGTACCTACAAAATCTAATAAATTTGTTTCAATTGTATTTTTTAAATTATTTATATTAACAGTCATTTAATGCACCCCACTTATTTATTATAGTTTACCCAAAGCTATCTTAATTTTATCGCATGCTTCAATAATATCCTCATAGGAACGGCAATATGCTAATCTAACATGACCTTTTCCATAATCACCAAATGATGTTCCCGGTACGCCTACTACACCTGCTTCTTCCATTAAATAATTACAGAAGTCTTTTTCTGACATTCCAAATGATGTTATATCAGGGAAAGCATAAAAAGCACCTTTTGGTTTAATCATTTTTAATCCATCAATCTTTGTAAAGGCTTCATATAAATAGTCACCTCTTCTTTTAAATTCCTTTACCATGCTGTCTATAAACTCGTCACCATTTTTAAAAGCTTCTACTGCACCCCATTGAGCAAATGCTGTTGCACAAGTTGAAAAATTTTGATGAACTTTATTTATATATTTTATAGCATTGGCTGATCCTAATACATAACCTATTCTCCAACCTGTCATTGAAAAAGATTTAGAAGTTGATTTAACTACTAAAGTTCTGTCCCTCATGTCCTCTAAAGTTGAAATTGAAACATGTTTTTCACCATATATAAACTCATCGTAGCATTCATCAGATATAACAATTAAATCATTTGTTTTTGCTAAATCAGCAATTTTTTCTAAATTTTCCTTGTTCAAAACATATCCTGCAGGGTTGTTAGGAGAATTAATTAAAAGCATCTTTGTTTTAGATGTAATTCTGTCTTTAATTCTATCTACATTTAATTCCCAATTTTCTGACATAAGCACAGGAACTTCTACTAACTTTACTCCCGCAATAATTGCCTGCTCTTTATATGCTGAAAAGTAGGGGCTTGGACAAATGATTTCGTCACCAGGGTTCATCATTGTAAGCATTATAACTCCAATAGCTTCAGCAGCTCCACTTGTTACACTTATTTCAGTTTCATAATCGTATTTCAATCCAAAGCGTCTTTCTTCCTTTTCAATAATAGCCTTTCTTAAAGGCTCTATCCCATTAATATCCGTATAATGTACTTGCCCTTTATCTAATGCTGACTTTACTGCTTCCTTTGCAAAGTCAGGAGAATCAAAATCTGGTCGCCCTATTTCCATGTGTATTATTCTCTTACCTTGTTCTTCTAATCTGTTTGCCTTTGCAAAGATTTCATACAATCCCCCAAAAGGCATTGCTTCTAACCTGTCATTACAAGCTATCATTTTACTTCCTCCTAATTTTATTTATAGATTAATATTTTTAAAATGCTATTTTATTATTGTATACATGTATACATGAATATGTATACTAATGTTACGCTAAGGAAGCTGTTGCTTATCTAATATTAACATTAATTTCAGTATATTAATTGCTTCGTACACAACTTATATACATAAGTTTCCATTTTCGTCAAAAGGAAATTCCTCTGGATCACTTAATATTTTTATATTAGGGTTAATTTTAGCTTCATCAAGATGAGCTTCAGAAATATAAATTTCATCTAATTGCAAAGAGTTTTTAATTCTAATAATCCTAGGATTATTCTTGTCGCTGTCAACTGTAGTTCTAAGAGCAATCTGAATTGCTTCCTTATCTGACTTTAAAATCATTGGAATTTTACTTCCTTTAATTGTTGTAGCTGTTATTGCATTTGGATATGTCATTTCTAAATCCATCTTGTCGAAAAGCCTCTTTGTTATAGCATCAGCCCCTCCAATTCCAACAGCACTTCCATGACTTTCATCTGACAAATCAAGGACGACAACATTTTCAGCATTTATACCTCCGGATGCATAAGGTGTTGCAAAAGTGCCTGTTATATTTGGATCCATTCCATCCCCGCTAAAATTTTTCCCAATCTTATCAACTATTAGAACATCTGTTTTTTCAAAATAAATTTTGGGCATGTTATTACGTGCCTCATTCAGCAATTCAGGCTCTTTTTCTTCAATTTCATCTGGCCCCAAGGCCACTAAGCGTCTTGTTTCATCATATGGATTCTCTAAAATAGCAATTCCGCACACTATGGGAGCATTAGCTATAATTGCTTTCCCAAAAAGATATACATTTTTCTTCATATTTTTGAATCCTCTTTCATGGCACACTTCAGCACCATGCTGTTTGCCAAGTCCAATTGCCATCATTTTCATTAGACCACTTTCATATTTACCTCTAAAACAAGTGTGTGGCTTTACTCTGCCGCATACTATGATTCCATCAGATTCTGCTGCATACCTATCAATAAAAACACTTACACCTTCCTCATTTTTACATATTTCAATGGTTTCCATTGATGAATAAATTGGGCATTCTATATATTTTTCAGTAACCCCATATCCTTCAATTAATTTCTTTTGGCCTTCTGCTGTAGCACCGCCATGACTTCCCATTGCTGGTATAACAAAAGGTCTTGCTCCAACTTTCTTGCAATAATCTACTATGCTTTTTATAATCAAAGCTATATTGGAGATCCCACGGCTTCCACAAGTTATGCAGATCTTTTTGCCTTCAGAAATAGAATTACTATATTTATCCTGACTAAGCAGCTTATCAACTTCAGAAGAAATATTAGATGTATCCAACTTTTCACAATTAAATATTTGTTGCACTTTGACCATTTTAGGTAGCTTTACATCCCTAGCTAATTTAGATACAACACTCATTATTTTCTCCGTTTTACATATTCGTAAATCCAAATTCACAAAAAATTTTTAATTAAGATCTCTATTGTATTGTTTTATCCACTTATTCAATAAATACATAGAAACTTCATATTCTTCAATTATGTCTTTCTTTTTCATTCCGTCATAATACAATTGAACTACCCTATCTTTATAAACATCAGTATAAATAAATCTGTGTTTTGTATTTTTTGTTCCGTTCATATACATACCTCTAACAAATGAAAATTTTGGTTTAGTTTGTCAATGAAAAGCAGAGATCAGCACTCTCCGCTTTCCAACTAACTACACATTATATAGCGCTTATCCTCTCATTAAATATACTAAAAACATTGAAATATCAGGAATAAATGTAATAAGCAACAAACAAACAACCATAGAAATCAAAAACGGAATTGCTGCCTTAGCTATATTTTCATATCGCATATTTGCAACTGCCGATGCTACGAACAAATTAGCCCCATACGGAGGAGTAACAAAACCTATTGCAAGAGCTACTGTCATAAAAATCCCAAAGTGAATAGGATCAACTCCCATTGATGTTACTAATGGTAAAAACACAGGTGTTAATATCAAACATGAAGATATATTATCTACAAAACATCCAACAACTAAAAGAATTACAAGGATTAATAGTTTCATTAATATATCGCTTGAAATAGCAGATTCTAAGAATGCTCCAATTGTGACAGGTATCTGCTCGACTGAAAGATATGATGCAAATGCCATTGAAAAACCAATTGCAAGACCAGTCATACCATTTAAATCTGCAGTTGCTTTTAATGAATCAATCCAAATCTTCCATGTAAGTTCTTTGTATATAAATATACCGGCAAATAATGAATATACAATTGCCACTACAGATGCCTCTGTAGGTGTGAATACACCACCATAAATACCGCCAAGTATAATAACAGGAGCCATGAGAGCCCAGAAAGAATCTTTAAAAACTTTAAAGAAACTCAAATCTGATTTTTCTCTCTCTTTTCCCCTGTATCCTCTCTTTTTACTTATAAAGTAAGCTACGGCTACTAATGCTATTCCAATTAGTAAACCAGGAATAATTCCTGCAATAAATATGTCCCCTATCGAAGCTCCTGACACAACCCCATATACAACAAATGGTATACTTGGAGGAATAACCACCCCTATTGTACCTGCAACAGCAGTAAGACCGGTAGAAAAACTCTTTTCATATCCCCTGCTTTCCATTTCAGGAATCATAATAGATCCTATAGCAGAAACTGTTGCAGGCCCTGAACCAGAAATAGCCGCGAAGAACATACATGATACAACATTTACAATTGCTAAGCCTCCTGTAATTTTACCGAAAACATAGTCAGCTAAATTTACAATCCTTCTGGCAATTCCGCCTAGTGCCATTAAATTTCCTGCTAACATAAAGAACGGTATTGCAAGCAATGCAAAAGAATCAAGCCCTGCAAATACATTTTGGCTAATCATAGATAATGGTATATTAGTAAATTCTTTCATTATTATCAACGTAGCTAAGCCCAGTGATACGCCTATCGGTAATGTTAAAGTAGCAAAAACCAATAGAAGAACAAATAACAATGCGGTTTCCATTATGCTGCTACCTCCTCTTTTAATAATTTAATTAGATTCTGTACGAGCCTAATATTCATTAATGTAGCCCCTACAGGTATAGCCATATATGCGTACACCATAGGAAGTTGCATTGCAGGAGACTTCTGACCGAACGAAGCAATTCTCATTGCAACTTCATATCCTTGATAAATTACAAAGCATCCAAATGCAAACCAAATAATTATAACAATTACTTCTAGTATTCTATTTGCTTTAGCGCTTAATAAATCTTTAAGCACTGTAACTCTTATATGTGTACCATTTTTTGTACAATAGCTTATGCCAATCCAAAGCTGCCATATAAATATGTATCTTGCAAGTTCTTCTGACCAAGTTAATGAATTTTTAAATACATAACGGAATACAACCTGCATAAAAAGCAATGCAACACTGAAGCAGAAGGATGGCAATAAAAATATTTCTTCAAAATTATTTAATACTTTTAAAAACTTTTTCAAAGATATACACCTCAATTAAATTTTGCTCTCTGCCTTTGCAGAAGGTTTAATTACTTAATGAAAAAATAGCTGCAAGCCACATACAGCTGCAGCTATTTTTAATAGATTTATTTTTTATAAAATATTATTTTCCATACTTTGCGTCAACTTCTCTTGCTGCATCTATTATATCTTTTCCAGCTACAGATTCCATTTCATCATATACAACCATTGCTGCTTCTTTAAATTTTGCCTTTTCTTCATCAGAAATCTCATAAACATCTATGCCGGCATTTTTAATTTCTTCTATTAATTCATTTTCAGATTTAGTATTTTCAGTTCTCTGCCATTCTGTTGCTACTTGAGAGGCTTCCGTAATTGCTTCCTGAATTTCAGGAGAAAGTCCTTGCCACCATTGTTCTGACACTATAACTGCTGTTGCTGCATAGTTTTGTTCCAAGCGTAAATAATACTTGATTGGTTCATAAAGCTTATTTGTGTATGTTAATACTATACCATTGTCATGACCTTCTACTGTTTTTTGTTGTAATGCAGTATAAAGTTCTGAAAATGCCATTGGAGTCGGATTAGCTCCAAACGCCTTAAACATGTTTAAATATATAGGAGATTCCATGACACGCATCTTAACACCATTCATATCCTCTAAAGTGTTAATTTTTTTATCAACAGTAGCTATGTTTCTAAATGAATTCTCCATGTAGGTTATTACCCTCAATCCTTTGCTTGGTAAATCTTTAGCTAGCATCTGCCCAAATTCACCATCCAACGCTGCATATGCTGTTTCCTTATTTCTAAAAAGAAATGGAAGTTCTGAAGCATTACATGCTGGGTCAAAGTTTGCCACTACCGAAAGCGGTGCAACATCTGCCTCAAGTGTACCAAGCTGCATTGCTTCCAAAAGCTGACGATCTCCACCTAAAACTCCGTTGTTATAAACTTCCACTTTAACTTTTCCATTAGTTCTTTTTTCAACTTCAGGTTTAAAAACTTCATGCAACACTGCGCCACTTGGAGAACTGTCGGGAACAGTAGTTGCTATCTTTAATACTATTGGTTCATCTGCGCTTGTTCCTTGGCTTTCATCTTTTGTCTCCGAACCTGTTTTTGCATCTTGACTGCATGCAGCCAAAGAAAATACCATTGTAAGAGCGAGCAAAATTGATATTACTTTTTTCATGATAACCCTCCAAATATTTTAAATTTTAATTTATCAATTATAGTTTATAGTTATATATTATTAGACGTTTATATATTAATTTTTCTCCTCCCTTCTACAGCTTGTCCAATTAAATATATAACTTTTCTATTTGTAAATGTTTTCTTACTAACTATTAAAAAATATTTACTTAATAATAAATACACTTATTAATGACAACATTTTCATTAATTATAGTTCAGCTCAAATAATTTGTCAATAGTAATTGTATACAAGTATACGTATATCTTTTATTTAACATTTTCTATTTTGTAATTAGATGCTTATTTTTCAATATTAAAAGTTTAATATTTTGTTATTTGTTTTAAATTACTATAATCATTGTGTACTTTATGTCAATCTTTTATCTAAATAAAAATTTGCATATTTTTCCTATAAATAGCCATTTAATTCTAAAATAACTATTCTTTGGATTATTTATTTAGTTTTTTAATGTATACTAATATGTATTTTATCAAATTTTTGAATGTTTGCATAAAAAAAATGTTTGCAAATTTATTTTATAAAACCTATAAAATAAATTTGCAAACATTCAATTTAGATTTCCAGCTATTCTAACTTCTATTTATTAAAGATAACACAATTCCATCCTTGATAACATTTAAATGCTCTTTCATATACTTTTCTGCCGCCATGCTATCTCTTTTTTCAATTGCACCTAAAATGCTTCTATGTTCAGACACCGTCAATTTTATGCGATTTATTATACATGCATAATGGTTATAGCGGTAATAAAGCTCGTTGATTTTCATAATTTCATTTTTTAATAACTTGTTATGAGAGAATTCAGCAACTGCTAAGTGAAAACTTCTATCAATAATCATAAAATCCCTGGTATAAGCTTCCATATTTTGAGACATTAAATCTTGCATTTCTACCATATCTTTAAGTTGTTCGATTTCACTATCGGTACAGTTTAATGTTGCCAGCTTTACGGAAAGTAATTCTAAGCTTTCTCTTACCTGAAATATCTCGAAATAGTTATCTATTGAAAGATCTGCAACAAATGTGCTCTTATTAGGAGTAATTTCAACTAGTGATTCCATTGCCAGCCTCTGCAAAGCAGACCTAATAGGTGTACGACTAATACCAAGTAATTCACTTAAATCAGTCTCTGTAATAATTTCTTTCGGCTTTAATTCAAGCGTTAATATCAGCTCCTTTATAATGTCATAAGCCGTAACCGATAAATTATTACTATTTACCTTGTTTTTTTTAATTTTAATGTCAATCATAACCCCCACCAATAAAATGATTTCCTAATTTTTTATGAAATTTTAAAAAGTTCAAACTATATTTATAATAATATAACATTAATTAATTCCATTGTCAATTAATGAAACTTATTGAAAAACGTCACTTTTTCGTAAGTATATTTTTTAAATTATTAACCGTAATAACAATAGTTTAATATGTTCACATTACTTAATCCGCAAGTTCTTTGAGCGTGTCCATGTCAATTATTTTTACTGTTGAACGCTGTACCTCTATAATATTTTCCTGCTGCATCTTCGAAAGCTCTCTTGAC
The DNA here is from genome assembly GCA_018436705.1 of Sedimentibacter sp. Taxonomy (GTDB): domain Bacteria; phylum Bacillota; class Clostridia; order Tissierellales; family Sedimentibacteraceae; genus Sedimentibacter. Next base: position 30,954 of record JAHDLA010000020.1, on the reverse strand, counting down.
AGCGACGGCCTTTTAACATTAAGAAAATCAGCAAGTTCTTGCCTTTTCATAGTCATGTCAAATATAACTGAGTTATTCTTTTTATGAAGTGTCAATAAATACATGGCTATTCTTCCTCTAAGAGTTTCTGTATTCAATATATGCATTTTATTATTAAGCAATACAATTTTGTCCGCAAGAATCGAGAGCATGTTGTTTATAAGGATTTTATGAAAATTGCAAACTTCTCTGCACATGGTAAAAAATACGGAGTACGGCAAAATAAGAGCCTTGCTGTTTCCAGAGCTTACCAAATCATAGGGCGCTTCCTTTGATGACGAAAACGCAAGGGCTTCTCCGAACAGGTCATTTTGTTCAAGAGTCGTTACAATAGCTCTTGTTCCGTTAAATTTCCACGATACCAGATTAAACTGCCCCTCAAGAATTATACCAAGCTTTTTTACATTATCATCTTTTTGAAATACAATCTGATTATCCTTGTATTCCTCCACTCTGGCTTTGCCGCATTTCAATATCTGTCTTATCTCAGCTTTACTTATATTATTAAAAAGCTGATTGTCCTTAATTATATCTATTACTTCGTACATTATTTCACCTCTATGTAACATATGTTACGCATTATACCGTTATTTTAATACATAAAACTAAGTAAGTAAAGAGTATTTTAGAAAATAAAAAATAAGAGGCTTGCACTATACAAACCTCTTATATGCTAAAACATTTAAACACTAGTATCTTGATACATTTCTTTTTCGATAAAATAAACAAAGTATGTTATTGCAAGCAAATCAGCGCATCCCCCCGGACTTATGTTTAAACGCATAAACTCCACATCCATTTCATTTATATCTGACATAGAAATGCTGTCAATCCCTTCGCTGATCAATTTCCTTGCCATAATTTGAACTCTTTTTTGTGTTTCAATGTCTGCTCTTGAAATTATGTTTGTATCTTTCACATTAGCAATCAGATTAAGCAATACCACAACTCCCGCATCATTTGATGAAAATCCATTGTTTATTAATATTTTTAATACAGGTATGCCGTATTTTTTCACCGATGCAAAGCCGTTCGCAGCTTCTCCTCTAATTCCGGATATTTTATACCTTGCATATAGCCGCTCTCCGTAGGTCCTTGCGTTATCTAGTGTTATATTTTGAAAATCATCCATAACTTTTTGCGTCATCTGCCTTGCAGTTTCAAAAATACCTTCAGTTTCTATAGCAAAACCGTTACCGTACATATATCCCAAGGCTGCACACAACACCCCCATAGAAAATATAATTCCCTTATGAGTGTTAACATTATTGGTTGCTGCAAGCATCTGGTCCTCGGCTCTCATTCCCATGTATCTTATCCTTTCAAACAATTTTTGAGGAGTATCTCCACAATGTTCAGCACCCATCAACACAAATTCTCTGAAAAACGGAATAAGAACAGCTGAACTGTCGATAAATGAATATAAGTCCATATCTTTATGAGAGCCGTTATTTGCCCTGTCTACAAGTCCCGGCTTAGGTGTTGCAATAACTTCGTACATTAAAGCACGGCAAGCGAAAGTTGAGCACAAATCAGCAAACTGAAGGTTGAAATACTCCGTCATTATTTCAATTATCCTCAATAAAATATCTTTACTTGAATGCTTTCTGCTCCGGGCACAAGCATGTGCAATGTCGTTGCACAATATGCAGCTTCTGCTCTCATAACCCACATCTTCTCTTGATAACTTGTAGCCATTTTTATCAATAACGTCAATGTCAAAAATTCTCCCCAACTCACAACAGTTTTCAATTTCAACCATAAGTTCTTTAATGTAACCAGAGTTTCCTTCTGCGGCAACGAAAAATTCGAACCCAGTCTTAGCCAGACAGTCTTCTTGGTATTTCATATCTATATTGTGTCGCCTGAGATGGTTTTTAATTAGCTTTTTACCTTCTTTAAATGTTCTGGCTGCAAGTGGAAATATTTTATTTGCTCCTGGTATATTAAGAGTAAATGACACAAGAGTCATATTGTATCGAGCCAATATATACTGCTGTCTTGAGACTCTTCTTTCTCTAGCATCTAACATTTCTATCATAGTAACTTGTTCGCATTTAACTGTTTCTTTGAGGTTTATTCCCGACATCTCTGCTCCTTATTCTTTCGGCAATTTCCATTCCCTTTTCGCTCATTAAAAATTCATATGTGGACTTAGGAACAATCTTTTTAATCTCCTCATATTTTCCTTCTGCCATGAGCTTTCTGACTTCGGATGCGCTAACTGGATGATTATTTTCTTCATATCTTTTTATTTCAATGACTTCTATTCCATACTTACTAAGAAATTCCTTCATTTGTGTATTATATGACGCAGTCACTGCATCAAAAGGTTCCGTACCTACAAATCTTTTACTAATATTCAATTCTTTAGCAAAATATTCACAAAATATAGTCAAATCCAAAATACAATTAATATCTCCAGCCTTATATTTATCCTTTATAAAATATGTGGGAAATGTTGCTGAGGAAATTAAATAATCTGACGTAGGGTGAACAACTACATTGTTTAAATGCTTCACTCCTTCTTTAACCAGCTTATACCTTATACTTGCAGGAAATACGCTTTTATCTTCGGACACAACAAAAATATGGAGGTTGTCGCATTGTTTCGCAGCAGTTTCTATCAAGTACAAATGACCTTTGGTAAAGGGATTACAGTTAACTATTATCGCCCCTATATCAATGCCTGATTTTTCACCGGCTGAGGATTTCAGAGAATTGACATACTCTGAAATCCCGTTTTTCTTGTTTTCCATCAGCACAACATCATCTGTCTCAGCAACTATATAAAATCCCAAATCGCTGAATATACTTTTATTTTCTGTCTTTGTAAACAAAAACAGGTGACTGTGGCTTTTACCTACTGCATATGATATCAGATTTGTAACGACCTTGGCTGACAATCCTTCCCCTTGGTGCATTTGAGAAACAGCTATGCATTTTAATACATTGCCCTCAACAGAGCCAGTTGCGGCAATACTGCCCTTGCTGTCGCAAAAATTTATGGTGTATTCTATGCCATCATCATAGCTAAGCTGCTCCATAGCTAGAAATTTCTTCAGTTTTAAAAGCTTATTCCCACTGAAAGGGTAGCCGTATTCTTCATAAAACATTTCAGAACTCATACTTTACCTTTTTATTTAAGTGTATTTTTAATGGTGTCAATTATTGTTCCGTCCCTGTAAATTACATTTCCCACAACTTTATCGCCCATTACTACATTCTTTGGTACACCTGTAATTTTTTCAGCTATATTCTTTAACTCATGTATATCAACTACAGGCAATTTTGCTTCTTCCAGCCTTGCCTTTAGATCCTGTCTTAATGGGTTTACGGCAATTCCGCGCTGTGTAACCAGTACATCAACAGTATTTCCCGGTGTTGAAACACAAAGCACCTTATCCACAACTATTGACAACCTTGCTCGAGTAAGAGGCGCTACAATCATGGTTAATTTAGCCCCTGCTGCAGTATCGCTGTGTCCGCCTGAGCCTCCCATTATATACCCGTTTGAATCTGTATGAACATTAACGTTAAAATCCGTGTCAATTTGTGTTGCTCCCAGAATCACAACATCCAGACTGTCAACTATGGCGCTTTTTGTTGTAGGGCTTGCATAATGGGACGCCGTTACCTCTCTGTGAGCTGGATTGTCTCGCAACGACTGTACTGCTTTTAAATCAAAGCACTGAACATCCATCAATGCTTTGAAGCACCCTGCTTCAAGCATGTCAACAAGGTAACCTGTTATTCCTCCCATTCCAAAACTTCCCTTAATATTTTCTTTTAACATAAGCTCCTTAAGGTATTTAGCAGCTGCCAGTGATGCCCCTCCGGCCCCTGTTTGAAAAGAAAATCCATCCTTCAAAAGCCCTGAATGCTGAATAACCTTTGTAGCGTATGATGCCATCATAAGTCCCACCGGATCTTTGGTGATTTTTGTTGTTCCAGATACTATTCCAGACGGATCACCTATTTTATCTACACACACAACATAATCTACATACGTCTCAGATATTGAAAAGTCAGAAAGAGGATAGTCAACAAGATTATCCGTAATTACAACCACCTTGTCTGCATACATTGCATCAGCAAACGCATATCCTAAGGAACCGCATGCTGATTTGCCGTATTTTCCTGAACAGTTTCCCATGCAGTCAGATGTAGGAGCGGCTATAAAGGCTACGTCTATTGGTGTTTTTCCTGTCTCAATATCGCTGGGTCTTCCTCCATGGCTCCTAAAATCCACCGGTTTATCCATAATTCCTGATGAAATTTCTCTGCCTACGACAGCTCCCATGTAGTTTACTTCAAGTCCTGTAACAACTTTGTTTTTAATGTGTTTCACAAGCGGTGCATGAGTGTCAAAAACTGAGCTTGCATTTACAGTAATATCTTTCAAGCCTAAGCCAGCAATTTCATCCATAACCATATTTATTACATAATCTCCGTTTCTTAAATGGTGGTGGAAAGAAATGCGCATTCCGTCCTTTAGTCCGCTTAATTTAACCGCTTCCTTCAAGCTGCTTACGATCTTGTTCATTATAATACACCTCCTAATGCCTTTGCTGCTTCCAAAGTCTGACGAGCTCTTTCGACTATTGGAGCATCTATCATTTTTCCTCTGAGGGATATGGCACCTTTTCCCTGTTCTTTTGCAATTCTGATTATATCCATAACTTCTTTCGCATATTCAATTTCTTCAACAGTAGGGCTGAACACTTCATTTATAGCCATTACATGCCTTGGAGAAATTGCTGCCTTTCCTGTAAATCCCAGGCTTTTAGCAAATTCAGCATCCTTTTTCAACCCTTCCTCATCTTCCACATCTGTAAAAGGAGTATCATATGCATCAATACCTGCAGCCCTAGCAGCAATGACAAGTCTTTCTCTGCTATAAAAAATTTCATCACCCTTTTTTGTTCGTTTGCACCTTAGATCAGCTGTCAAATCTTCTGCTCCTAAGAAAATTGCCTTAACCCTTTCGCTTGAAGCAGCTATTTCGTAAGCATTTTCGACACCCAATGCAGTTTCAATAAGTGCAATAATAGACACAGGAGTATCTATGCCGTGTTTTTTTTCAACCTTTTTTATGTAATCCACAACAACCTCTATATCCTTATGGCTGCACACCTTCGGAGGCATGATCATCTGCGGCCTTAGCGGAATTATTTCATCAAGATCAGCTTTCCAAAAATTCGTATCAATAGAATTAATTCTTATTATTATCTCGCAATTTCCATAGTTTAGATATTTCATTGCGTTTCGCACCAATATACGTGCCGAATCTTTTTCAGCCGGAGATACTGCATCCTCCAGATCAAAAATTATGCTGTCTGCTCCCAGTGTGTCAGCATTTAACAGCATACCTGCATTGTTTCCCGGCATAAAAAGCATACTTCGTCTCATTAGTCATCCGCTCCTTCCGCTCTTCTTAAAGCTGTTTCAACTCTTGCTCTTATGGCACATTCCACAGCTCCTCTGTCTTTAAGCTGAATCTTTATATTTTGAACATCCATATCGCTTAAAACTTCTCTTACTGTTTTTTCAATTTCTTCACCAAACTGGTTGTATACAATTGACTCAAGCTCAAGTTCAACCCCATCCTCATTTGGCTCCACCATTACATATATATCGCTTGATTCCAGCGTTCCAGCTGAAGCACTTCTATTAATTTTCATAATACCGCCTTCCTTCATATATACTATATTTCACTCAAAAAACAATGCGTTAAAATACTTGTTAATAATGATAATTCACATGGATCATGTAAAAAACTATTGCTGCTCTTTCATTTTTGCGCGAAACAAAGGTTTTATACCGCCTGCATTCAATATTTTCATGGCATATTCCCCTATTTTTTCACCGTTAAGAACCTCTCCGCTGCTCACAAGCGTAACTGTTCCTTCTTTGATGCTTACTTCAATTTCGTCTCCATCATTAAGTCTGCTGCTAATACCCTTGCACACAATCAGCGGAAGCCCAAGATTTATTGAATTTCTAAAAAAAATACGCGCGAATGAATCTGCAATAACACAGCTTGCCCCCATATTCAAAAGCGAAATAGGCGCATGCTCTCTGCTTGAGCCGCATCCAAAATTTGTACCGGCGACTATTACATCACCTTTTCTAAAATTTTTTGCTATATTTTCATCAACACCCGCAAGACAATGAGATCCCACCTCTTCAGGATTTACAAGTTCAAGAAATCTTCCAGGATAAATTTGGTCTGTGTCTATGTTGTTTCCAAGAACAATAACTTTTCCTCTTAATTTATCTTCCATAATTCCTCCTGCTTTAAATTGCATGGATTAGTCAGATATCCGGTTAGTGCCGTTGCAGCAACTGTAGCCGGAGACGCAAGAAACACCTTTGACTTGTTGCTTCCCATACGTCCGGGAAAATTTCTATTTGAAGCAGTAACACACACCTCGTTTGGTGCCAGCACTCCTTCATGAGCACTTAAACACGGTCCGCATCCGGGGGTCGAAATTGCAGCGCCTGCATTTATACAATCTTGCAGATACCCATTTTTCATGCATTCCATCATAACTTCCGTAGATGCAGGTATAACAATAAGCCTTATATTGTCTGATATTTTTTTACCTCTCAATATATCCGCCGCTGCCTTAATGTCTTCCGTTCTTCCACCAGTGCATGTTCCAATGAAGCATTGATCAACTTTAATTCTTTCCACCTCATCTATAGAAAACACATTATCAACACTGTGTGGGACTGCAACTTGAGGAGTCAAATCAGAAATATTAAATTTATGGCATTCGCTGTACATGAAATCATCATCCGTATATTGAACTTCAAACGGTCTTACCGCTCTTTTGTTCACATAATCAAGAACTTTTTGGTTCGGCTGCATGTATGCTGTCTTAGCTCCCATTTCCACAGCCATGTTGCATAAAACCATTCTGCCCGGTACATCCAGTTGCTCTATGTAGCTTCCTGTAAAATCTATCGCCTTGTAAACTGCTCCATCAGCCTTAATTTTACCCATGAGGTACAACACGACATCTTTTGGCATGACACCTTCTTTCGGAGTGCCGTCAATTCTTATTTCAATTATTTCAGGCACTCTGAACCACAGCTCACCTGAAATCATAATTGTTGCCATGTCAGTTGCTCCAACACCGGTTCCCATGGCGCCAAAAGCACCGTGGGTCGTCGTATGTGAATCAGTAGCTACCACAATTGCACCCGGATATATTAAACCTGCCTCAGGCATAACCTGATGGCACACGCCGGCATTTATATCAAAATGATAAGTCAGATCATTCTCATTTGCAAATTCTCTCATTTCCTTATGAATCTGTGCTGACTTAATAGTCGGAGCAGGAGCATAATGGTCGAATACAAAAGCGAGTCTTTCTTTATCCCAAACTTTTTTTCCATTCATTTCTCTGAACGAATAGATTGTTTGAAGATACAAGTCGTTTACTTCCGCAAAATCAATTTTTGCAGTCACGATTTCGCCAGTTTTTACGACGTTTTTTCCACTATTTTTTGCAAGTATTTTTTCAATAGCATGCATAATAATTTCTCCTTTAATTTATGTTAATATACACTGCTTCTAAGCTATGCAAGAAGCCCACCATAAAGGTGAGCTCTGATTATAAAATTGTTTTGTAGATATTTAGAAAAATATAGGTATCAAGAATGTTGCAAAGAGTATTATAAACGCTCCTCCAAGCCTTGATGAAATCTGGGCAAACGGCATCAATTCCATTCTGTCAGATGCTGTTAAAACTGCAACGTCTCCTGTTCCTCCCATATTTGCCATACATAGTCCAGCTGTAATAGCAGCTTCTATTGGGTAGAACCCAACTAATTTTCCTACCAGCGCTGTTCCAACTGTAGCTCCTAAAATAACTAAGAAGCAAAGAACCAGGTAAATAGGTGTGAAAGCTGAAATAACCTGACCTAAATCTGTGTAAGCTATACCAATTCCCATAAGTAATGCCGAAGTCCAGTTAGCTGCAACAAATTTATACCATGTTGAACATGCTTTTTCGTATTCCTGTGGTACAATATTGATTACCTTTGCTATAGCAACTGAAATTATCATCCATGCGTATGGGTGGATATCCAGGCCTACATAATTTTCCATCAAGTATGCAACTATCTGTCCAAATGTGAAAAATGTTGTTGCAATTGCAACTCCAATGCCAAAATCCTTTAATGTAAACTCTACTTTTTCTTCTTGGAATTTAAGTTCTTCTTCTCCTATGTCCATAAGCTTTCCGTTGCCGCTGAGTTTAGGATATTTTTTTCCTAATCTGTTAAGAAGTCCTCCGAATACAATTGCTATAGCATTTCCCAGAGCAACTGCCGGAACAAGTTTTGACAATATTGTTTCAGATGGAACTCCCAGTCCTCCTGAGAAAACTTCTGCTATAGGCACAGCACCGGCACCCATGCCGCCGCCCATTATAGGAATACCAATGTACGCAATTGATTCTGCCGGCGATTGGCCGAATGCAAGGCCTCCTAGTGCAACGAATCCCATAGCTACAAGAACTCCTCCCAATATACAAGGTAAGTATCTTATTGCCGCTTTGATAAGAAGTTTTTTATTCATTCCAAGAATAGAACCTGTTATAAGTGCAGCTATATAGAAGTTAAGGAACCCGCCGCCTTTCATAAATGTCGTTACATTTTCAGTAACAGCTTCGGGAATTACATTGTAATACACCATCGCTGCAGAGCCGAATATAATAACAATCGGACCGCCTCCAAAAAAAGTTTTTACTATAGGTGTATGGTTTCCGATTACATCCAATAGAGCTCCAACTACCATCATAAATGCAAATGCTCCGATCATGCCGCTTGGCAGCACGCCTAAAATTATAGCTAAAATAATTACTGCAAGTAATGTAAAATAAACCGGAAGGTTCATTCCCATTATTTTGTATTCTTTCATAACATCCTCCTACTAGGTTATTTATAACAAAAATAATTATATTCTTGCTGATCCCGATTTTTTTGCTGCTTCTTGAATTGCCTTTGCAACTACAGAAGCAACTCCTTTGTCCAATGCACTTGGAATTATGTTCTCTTCGTTTAGTTCATCAGCTCCGATATAGTCTGCAATAGCATGTGCAGCAGCCAGCTTCATTTCAAGATTGATCTCTCTGGCTCTTACATCCAGCGCTCCCCTAAACACTCCCGGGAAAACAAGAACATTATTAATTTGGTTCGGAAAATCAGAGCGCCCTGTTCCTATTACTCTTGCTCCTGCTTGTTTTGCAAGATCCGGCATTATTTCCGGTGTAGGATTTGCCATTGCAAGTATTATTGGATCAACAGCCATAGACTTAACCATCTCAGGCTTAACAACATCTGCTGAAGAAACTCCTATAAATACATCTGCATTTACCATAACATCAGCCAATGTTCCTTTTTCATTTTTAGGATTCGTAAACTTAGCTAAACTATTTTTAGCATCATTCATTCTTTCACGCCCTATATACAGTGCACCTGTTCTATCGCAAGCAACAATGTTTTTTGCGCCTGCTGCCGTTAACAGTGTTGCAATGGCAGTACCTGCAGCTCCCGCTCCGTTTATAATAATTTTTAAGTCCTCTATTTTTTTTCCTATAATTTTTAATGCATTTATTAACCCTGCCAAAACAACTATTGCTGTTCCGTGCTGATCATCATGAAAAACTGGGATGTCAAGTTCCTTTTTCAATCTTTCCTCTATTTCAAAACATCTCGGAGCAGATATATCCTCTAGGTTTATTCCTCCAAATCCCGGGGCAATAAGCTTTACAGTCTTAACAATTTCATCTGCATCTTGGGAATCAACACAAATAGGAAATGCGTCAACATTTGCAAACTCCTTAAATAGTATGGATTTTCCTTCCATAACCGGAAGAGCTGCCTTAGGACCAATATTTCCTAAACCAAGTACGGCAGAACCGTCAGTAACTACAGCCACTATGTTTCCCTTTGACGTATACTTATATACATCATCCTCCTTGTCATGAATTCTCCTACATGGTTCTGCAACCCCCGGAGTATATGCAAGACTAAGATCCTCTCTTGTCTCAACCTTAATTTTTGAAACAACCTCAATTTTTCCTTTAGTTTTTTCATGTAACTTTAGGCTTTCTTCAAAATAGTTCAATCGTTTTCCTCCTTGCCTTCAATGAAAAATTACAACTAATACTAACATTCCAATTTCTTGTTGTAAATATTCCGGTACTTTAAAAAAGTATTGTTCATTAAGTTTATTTTGATATAATATTGACAAATTTTTATAATGATTTAATACATTACTACGTCTATAAAATAATATAAGCTGATTCGAAACAAAATATCATTTGCCTCGAATCAGCTCGCTTATTAAATGCCCTTTAATTTTTGCCTTAAACTAATTATAATTTTTACTATAAAAGTGATTGACAAGATTTATTATTTATCAGTGTTAAAACACCTTTCTAGTAAGTCCAAAAATCTGCCTTGCTTCATCCGGAGTTGCTGCTTCAAGCCCTGCTTCCTCAAGCAGTCTTTTAGCTCTTGCTACAAACTGCGCGTTGGATTCTGCCGGAACTCCTTTTTGATACATAACATTGTCTTCCATTCCTACGCGAATATGTCCGCCCATAGCAATGGTTGTCATCATTATTGGCATATGACCGCTTGCTATGCCGCATGCTGCCCAAGTTGAGCCTTCAGGTATTAAGCTCTTTAAAAACACAAGATTTTCCACTGTATTTGCCATTCCGCCCGGACATCCCAATACAAATTGGAAATGAAGAGGTGCTTTAAGCACACCTATTTTTAAATAGTGCAGAGCTTCGTAAATCATACCCGCATGAAAAATCTCGATTTCAGGTTTAATGTTTGACTCTTGCAGCGCCAATCCTAATTTCTCAAGAAATTGCGGATTATTTTCAAATATGGTTCTGTGCTGCCAGTTTAAAGTCCCGCAGTCATAGGATGCCATCTCGGGTAAAAGCTGCTTTAGAGGATAAATTCTTTCTTCATCTTTGAATCCTACACTACCTGAACTTGTAATGTTAATACATACATCACAATCCTTTTTGGCACGAATCAAGTCAATTGTTTCCTTATATTTATTAAAGTCAGTAGATGGCGTTCCATCACCATTCCTGACATGAATATGTGCTATTGCTGCTCCTGCCTTCCATGATTCATAAACATCGTCTGCAATTTCCTGCGGAGTGATAGATAAATTTGGATTGTCTTTTCTTGTAGGCCAAGAACCTGTAATGGCTGCAGAAATAACTCTTTTATTGCGCAAGTCACTCATTGTACTGCCTCCTTAAATAATTTTGTGAGTTTCATTATTTATTAAGCAATAAACGTGCCAATAGCAATTTTAATTAATTCTCTGATAATTGACTCTTTGTTTATGAACAACATTACTTTACTGTTGAACTTTTAATCACATGTGTTGAAAATATTGATTAATTTCTACACACAACAATTATTATCTCACTTTAATCTAATAATTTTACTGCACATAAAAACTCCGCAGCCATCAACCGGAGTACAGAGTTTTTTTAAAATCCAATGCCATATTTTCTCAATTTGTTATATAAACTGCTTCTGTCAATATTTAATATTTTAGCTGCTGAAGTTTTGTTTCCTTTTGCTTCCATCAAAGCTCTAATAATGCTTTCTTTTTCTACCTCAGCAGTAATATTAGGCAATGAATTGCCGCCAAATGCCAACTGATTGCTTTCTGGGTTATCTTTTTTATATAAGCGATTCAATAAAAATTCAAAATGCTCAAGCTTTAAAGGCCCTGTTCCGACCATTACGCAAGCGCGTTCCAGTACATGCTGAAGTTCCCTTATATTTCCGTCCCATTCATACTCATTAAAAAGTGTATATACTTCAGGTCTTATCTCTGTTATTCCCAAGCCATATGAATTATTAATTTTTTCTATAAAAAAATTACTGAGCGACTCTATATCATCCAAACGTTCCCGCAAAGAGGGCAGGTTTATTTCTACAACATTTATTCTATAATATAAATCCCTTCTAAATAATCCATTTTCAACCTGTTCCTCAAGATTGCTATTTGTACTGCAAATTATACGCACATTAAGCTTTATTGTTTTTAGTCCTCCTATTCTTTCTAATTCACCTTCCTGTAAAACTCTTAAAAGCTTTGATTGTAATGACAGAGGCATTTCGCCTATTTCATCCAGCAGAAGCGTTCCATTATTTGCCAGTTCAAATTTCCCCATTTTTCCATTTTTATTTGCACCTGAAAAAGAGCCGGGCTCATACCCAAATAGCTCTGACTCGAGAAGGTCTTTAGGAATAGCCGCACAATTTATCTTTACAAAGTTTTCATGACTTCTGCTGCTTAATTTATGCACTGCATTTGCAAATACTTCTTTTCCCGTTCCTGTTTCACCCGTTATTAATATAGTTAAATCTGAATTAGAAAATTTTCGAACTATATTTTTAACTTTAATTATTTTTGCTGATTTACCAATAACCTGATCAATAGAAAACTGATTCTTGGAATATAATTCATGAATTTTTTTCTTATATTCCATATTTTCTTTCTTCAAATTTTCGATTTGCTTATGCAATGCTGATACTTCATCTAAATTGTAAAAAGTAGCAGAGCTTATTACTCCTAACAATTTATCATTTTGAAATATAGGGATTCTGTTACAAACCACTGTTTCACCATTTTTCATTGTAAATAGTTCCCCTATTTCTTCCTTTCTATTTTTAAGAACACGAGGTATTTCTGAATTCTTTATAATATTCTGAACAGGTTTTCCCACATAGTCCTTTTCTTCCATTCCAAGCAATTCCTGATAGTTCTTACTTAAAATTTTCACTAAGCCATTTTCGTCCGTCACAATAGTATAATACATTGATTTTATTGCATAATACGGCAACTCGTCATATTTTTTCATAACACACTCCTTAGTTGGTGATAATAGATTAGTTCAATATTTTTAATTAATTGTACCATATCATATATGGCCATCCAACATCTATATTAATCTTTGCAATGAAAAGAATGTCTTCGATTAAAGCATACGGTATATGTAAAATCTTTATCTGTAAACTAGCATTGCTTTGCTCTCACGCCCATAATAATAAACCTCCATCTCACATAATTTATGTCAGTCTAGAGGTCTTATATAATCTTTGGTTCCAAATAAATATTTTATAATTGTGCTAAGCTCAGTGATAATCTAACTATTTTGGAGGAATTACCATAGCTTCCCCCTTTAATACAAAATCATTATTTTGGTTTTTGCAGTAAGTAATTAATGAAACTCTATTATTTTCTTCAAATATCTCTTTAATTTTAACGCTCGCCGATATTGTATCTCCAAAATACACAGGTGCTGTAAATTTAAGCGTTTGCGATACATATATTGTACCCGGCCCAGGAAGCTGCATCCCTATTACTGCAGATATCAACGATGCAGTTAAAATGCCATGGGCAATCCTTGTTTTAAAAATTGTATTTTTAGCATATTCATCATTAATATGTGCCGGATTGATATCCCCGCTTATTCCCGCAAACAGATACACATCCGTTTCTGATATTGTCTTTGTATATGTTGATTTTTGTCCAATCTTCAATTCATTAATCTTTAATCCTATCATTTGAACTATACCTCTTATTATAATATTTAATTATTAATTCAAGCAATATTTGTGCCAATAGCCCAAATTTTAGGTATTGATGGGATTATATTTACAAGCCACTGACTTATTGTATAACTTTTAATCAATTTCATCGGTATTATTGATTAAATTCTCTACAAAGTTTAAATATCTATATAGATAAAGACTGATATACCTCAATTTATAATTGGCATATTATTTGCATTTTATTACCTTGAAAAAAATTTATTTAAATTGGAGGAAATAATAATGAGAGCAGCAATTTATGGTTGCGGTGCAATGGGCACAGTTTTAGGTGCTTTTTTAACAAAAAATGGACAGAATGTAGATTTAATCGATAGTTACGTTGAACATGTAAATGAACTAAATAGAAATGGAGCTCGAATAATCGGATGCTCAAATTTTACCGTTGATGTAAACGCTTTTACACCAAATCAAATGAAGGGTAAATATGATATAATATTTATTTTTACAAAGCAAACCTCAAATGCTGAGGCATTGCCATATCTTAAGAATTTTCTTCACAGCGACAGCATAGTTTGTACTTTACAAAATGGTGTTCCTGAATACAGCGTTTCCGAATATATAGGAGGAAACAGAACTATCGGCGGTACTGTGCTTTGGGGTGCTACTTTTATAAGCCCTGGTGTTTCCGAGGTTACTCAGGATGTTACTTCAGGAGATACTCTATTTGATATAGGGGAAATTGACGGTAAATTGACAGACAGGATAAAAAAAGCTGCAATAGTACTTGAGCACATGGGTCCTGTTACTATAGTCAATAACTTAATGGGAGCACGCTGGTCAAAATTAATATACAACAGCTGTATGAGCGGAATGTCTGCAGCTACAGGCTCTATATTTGGAGATGTGCTTGATAACCCGAAGTCCAGCGCATGCTTAAGCTATATTGCAAAAGAAATAGTTGAAATTTGTGATAAGACAAAAATAAAATTTGAACCTTCAATGGGAATGGATATGAGAGATTTCGGAAAAGTTGATACCAAGGAACATTTTGAAACTTCTCAAAAATGCTTCAGAAAATTTTATGCTGACAAAACAACTGCAAAGGCAAGCATGCTTCAAGATTTGGAAAAGGGCAAAAAGACTGAAGTGGATATGATTAACGGGTTTGTTGTTCAGCAGGGAATAAAGCACGGAGTACCAACACCTTTTAATGATACTGTTGTTAAAATTATTAAAGGTATAGAGAATAAGGAACTTCCACTAAGCATGGATAATTTGAAATTCTTTGATATCCCTGAACTTGTATAAATAAATAAACGTATGTTAATATCAATATATTCGTTAACTAGTAGAAATATATTAATCCGAGTACATCAAGATTATAATAAGGAGAAAATAATATGAATACCATAGCTATTATAGGTCTTATTTTTGCAGTAATTGTCCTGATAGTCGGTGCATACAAAGGCCTCGGTGCCTTGCCCCTGACTTTGCTTGCATCACTTGTTGTAATAATTTTTAATAGAATCAATATTTGGGAAGGATTTGCAACATACTACATGCAGGGCTATACAGGAGCTTATTTAAGCTACTTCCTGCTATTTGCAAGCTCAAGTTTATATGCTGAGCTAATGAATGTATCAGGCTGCGCAACATCAATAGGTTATCAGTTCATAGATTGGTTCGGCAAAAATAAAGTACTTCTCGTCTGTACATTGATAATAAGTGCACTGACGTATGGAGGAGTAAGCTTATTTGTAGTTGTTTATGCCGTAGCTCCCATAATGTTTTTATTGTTCAGAGAAGCTGATATACCTCGTCATCTTACTATGGCATGCCTCATAACCGGTTCGGCGACTTACACCATGACAGCTCTTCCTGGCTCGCCTGCTTTAACAAATGTAATACCTACGCAATACCTCGGCACAACCTTGACCGCTGCTCCCTTAATGGGCATAATTTGCGGATTAGCAATGTTTGCAATGTCTATGTTTTACATGAACTACGCGGAAAAACAAGCAAAAAACAAAGGCGAGCACTGGACTGAAATTGCCTTAACAGAAAATTCAAGCAAGTATGAAATTAAGGATCGCAGCGAACTTCCTTCTCAGTGGAAATCATTTTTTCCCATAATTGCATTAGTACTTATCATAATTATAGGAAGCCGCTTTATAAAAAATTCAACTATGCTGGCAACAACAGCAATGCTTGCAGGTGCCATTCTAACATTTGTTATAAATTTAGAAAAGTTTAAAGATAAAAATATGAAAGATTTGGTATCAAGAGGATTAGGAGGTGGTATAAGCGGTATCGGAGGCCTTGCGGGCGTTGTAGCCTTCGGAACAGTTGTGCAGAACTCCGTAGCATACGGCAATATTCTTGAATGGGTTTTAAGCCTTAATCTTAATACCTACGTTCAGGGTATAGTTGCTACAATGGTTGTTTCCGCTGTTACAGGTTCTTCATCAGGCGGTCTAAAAATTATGTACAGCTCACTTTCAGATACATTTCTTAGCTCAAGTGCAAACTTCGGAGTACTGCACAGACTTACTAGTATTTCTGCAGGTGCACTTGATACACTACCACATTCACCCGGGTTATTCCTGATGTTTGCAGTTCTCGGTCTAAACCATAAAAGTGCTTACAAACATGTATTAGTATGCAGCGTATTGATACCTCTTATCATAACTTTAATTGCAACTTTTATATCCGTTATATTTATGTAGTATTTAGTTAATCTGCAAATCAACATATTAAAAGTCTGCTGTTCCTACAAAAGAAACAGCAGACCTTTATCTTTATGGTACGATATTATTTTTTCTTGCATTTGTATTTATGCTGAGGACGACCGATTTTACCATATTCAATCAGCTTCTCAACCTTTCCTTCCCTTTCCATATACTCAAGATATTTTCTCACGGTAACTCTTGCGACTGTGGATTTTTCTGACACTTCTTCAGCCGTTAAAAATTCTCCTGATGATGACCTGCATATTTCTTTCCAAATAATATTGTAGGTATATTTATTAATCCCCTTTTCATATTCCCTTCCTTCACCGCTGTTTTTATTATCATTCAATGCAACATTCTTTGAAATATATTTATCCAACATTTTTTGTTCAATTGTATCAAGATCATTTATTTTGTTATACCTTTGTTTGTAGTTAGTAAGAGCTTCTTCAAATCTTTCAAATGTAAAAGGCTTAATAAGATAATCCACAGCTCCGTATCTAAATGCTTCTTGAACCATATTACTTGTCTTATCAGCTGTTATAAGTATTACATCCACTTCCATTTCTTTTCTTCTCAGCCATTTCAGAAAATCAATGCCATTTTCTTTAGGAAGATAAATATCCAGAAGAACCAGGTCCACATTGCTTTGTTTAATATATTCCTGAGCTTCCGATATGTTTGCGGCAGCTTTAGCCAAATGAAATCCGTCAATTTTAAAAAGGAACTTTGAATTTATGTCTCTTACCATAGGATCGTCTTCTAAAATCAAAACATTAATCATTTTCATCACCATCTTCTATTGGTATTTCTATGTGCCACGAAGTGCCTTTATCTGTTGACAAAGTTATTTCACCATTTGCATTTTCAATAATATTTTTGACTATGTAAAGTCCAAACCCTCTCTGGCCAGACTTAGTACTGAAGTTTCTCTCGTATATTTTTTCTTTTATATTCTCCGGTACTCCAGGTCCATTATCTTTTATGTCAATGATTACTTTATCATCATCCTCCGACATTTTAAAAAGTATTTTTCCGGTTCCGTCAACACTTACAGCATCAAGAGAATTTTCAATTAAATTACCGATTACCGAGCTTAAATCATCATCATTTAAATGTTCCGGTACCTTGTTTAAAAAAGATGACTTATCAATTTCTAATTTAATTCTTAGCTCTTCAGCTTTATAATATTTAGCAAGAAGAATTGCAGCAATATTTATATTTTTAATTCTTCCTGTTATTGTACTGGTCACATCATTCCCCCTGCTTGATGTTTTAGAAATATATTTAATGGCTTCATCATATTCCTCAAGCTGAATTAAGCCGGAAATTGTATGCAGCTTATTCATAAATTCATGGTTTTGAGCTCTCAGAGACCATGCCATTTTTTGTATGCCTGTCAGTTCTTCAGCTATTCTTTTCACATCCGTCAAATCTCTGAAGTTTATTACCTGACCTATTATATGATTTTTATCATCTTTCAATACATTGTACTTGCATAAAACAGTCACACCAGGCCTTATTTTAACTTCAAAATCCTCAATGTTATTTTCATCATTCATTAGCCTGTTTGCATCTTCTAGGTTGATGAACATATTAATGTTTCTGTTCATGTCTTTTCGAGTCAACCCAAGTATTTTGGCTGCCTCCTTATTGAATTGAATCAGATTTCCCTTTTCATCCAGAGTAATAATGCCTTCTTTAACATTTTCAAGTATGGCATCATTCTGCTTTAGCAGCAACGTTATTTCTCTGGGTTCCATGCCTAGAATCTCATACTTTATATTGGTAGTTAATATGTAAGCACAGCATATGCCTAAAACCAATCCTATTAGTATAAAAGGCACAAACTGCTCTGTCTTGGCAAATGTCTCCTTGTTTATCTCAACAAGAGTACTTCCTACGCAAACTGCCCCCACCTGAACCCCATCTTTATAAACAGGGGAAAAAGCCCTCAAAGATTTGCCCAATGAACCAACAGCACTGGAGATATACCTGGAAGGTTCTGTCAGCGCTCTGCCTTCATCTCCCCCTTCAAACTCTTTTCCTATTTTCTCCTTAACCGGATGTGTAAGCCTTAATCTGTCCATTCCGAATACAGTAATAAAATCTACATTGGTTTCAGATCGGATTTCTTCAATATGCTCATTTAGTTCCTCATTTGTAAAATTTTCATATCCGTCTAAGCAGTCTATGACCATATAGTCCTCTGATGCATATACAGCAATATTCATAAGCTTTTCTTCAAGCTCATCAGTTAATATTATTCTCATTTGGTGGTAAGAAAGAAATGTCATACTGCCTAATGAAAAAATCAAAATTATAACAAAGAAAATTGTTATTTGTGTTCCTAATTTCATTTTCATTTATTTTTCATCCTTTAGTAATTTAATCTTCCGGAATTAATATTCGACATATTTTAAAAAAAGTGCTTTTGGAGGAGCCATTGGTCCTGCCTTCTCTCTTTTTTTGGAATCTAAAATAGATGCAACATCTTCTCTGTTTAAATTACCCTTTCCTGCTTCAATAAGCGTACCTAGGATAATCCTAACCATATTCCACAAAAAACCGTTCCCGTTTACATCTATTTCAACAATGCCGTTTTTTTCTTCTATATTAATATAATTAATAGTCCTTACTGTTGATTTGGTTTTTGATTTTAAGGTTGTAAAGCTTTGGAAGTCATGAGTTCCGACTAAAATCTCTGAACACTCCCTCATTTTTCCCAAATCAAGCTTCTCATCAATATTATGTACATACATTCTTTCAAATACATTTTTGGATGCGCCATTATTAATTTTGTACATATATGTCTTTGACAGTATATTGTACCTTGCATGAAATCTTTCACTTGCATTTTTTATAGATAACAGTGCTATATCGTCAGGCAGTTTTCTATTAATATACACCTGCATTTCATCTACGTTCAGATTTGAAGGCGTATGGAAATTCGCAGTATAATTTAAAGCATGGACTCCCGCATCAGTCCTTCCACAGCCTATAAGCTGAACATCCTCTCCTGTCATCCCGGATAATATATCTTCCAGTCTCCCTTGTATTGTATTTACCTTTTTGCTCTGCTTCTGCCATCCCTTATAACGTGAACCGTCATACTGAATAACCATCTTTACATTTCTCATATTTTTCTCCGTCGTTTAATAACACCTATTATATATTATTTTACGAAAAATACAAAGAGCTAATTTAATGGGTAACTTTATAACTATTTCCTAACAGAACAAATTATTCGCACTATTAACATATATATATAATTAGACAGATATCCTTGAGATTCAGATTGTTTAGGAAGCCTCCATAAAAACGTTTTTAGCAAAATAACATGAAACTACCAGCTTTTTTTGTTGCCTTTAGGCAGATTAAGTGGTAACATTCTTTCTGGCATCATAATAATTACAACTAATGGAGAGAAAAATGATAAAACAGTATTTTCAAGATTTAAAGCTTGAGTTCAAAGGATACAACGGCAAAAAATTATCTCAAGACATTATGGCAGGATTGACAGTTACAGCTGTAGCACTTCCTTTGGCGCTGGCTTTTGGTGTAAGCTCCGGAGCGGATGCAGCTTCGGGGCTTATTACGGCAATAATAGCCGGACTTCTTATAGGCGGTCTTTCCGGAGCTTCATATCAAATTTCAGGACCTACGGGAGCCATGTCAGCAATACTTATGTCTCTTGCCGTTAAAAACGGAATGGACGGCGTCTTCTTAGCCGGATTTTTATCGGGAGTAATATTGCTCATTGCAGCCGCCTTTCGTTTCGGAAAACTTGTGTCATTCATACCGTCTCCGGTTATAACCGGATTTACTTCAGGCATTGCCGTAATAATAGCGCTGGGACAGGTAGATAACTTCTTCGGTACAGTTTCCAAGGGAGAAAATGCACTGCAGAAGCTTTTGTCATACGGAGAGTTGGGATTTTCGCCAAATCTTTACGCAGTGATGTTTGGGTTGCTGATAATTGTAGTAATGGTTGCATGGCCTAAGAAATGGAATGCAAAATTTCCGTCTTCTCTTGCAGGTATTATAATTGCACTTGCTGTCAACTGGATCTTAAAATTGCCGGTTACTGTTGTTGGCGATATACCGAAAACTTTATTGTCTGAAAACAGGCTTACATTTGGCGTCATGACCTTATCTAATGTTTCTAGCATGATAAGCCCTGCAATTAGCATCGCAATGCTTGGAATGATTGAAAGCCTTCTTTGCGGAGCTTCTGCCGGCAAGATGAAAAACGAGAAGCTCAATGCAGACAGAGAGCTTGTTGCCCAAGGTATAGGAAATGCCATTATTCCTTTTCTGGGAGGCGTTCCTGCAACTGCAGCGATTGCCCGCACAAGCGTAGCTATTAAATCAGGGGGACAGACAAGATTGGTAAGCATTATTCATTCTGTCGGGCTTCTTGCGTCAATGTTTTTGCTGGGCTCAGTAATGTCTGTAATTCCTCTGTCTGCTCTTGCAGGAGTTCTTATGGTTACTGCTTGGCGCATGAATGAATGGAATGAAATAAATTATATATTCAGCAAAAAATTTGCAAATGCTATTCTAGAGTTTGCCATAACTATGGTCGCAACAGTCATGTTTGACCTGACCGTTGCTATTTTAATAGGAGTGTTCATGGGAATAATGATATTTGTGGTAAAAAACAGCCAGCTAAAAGTTGATGTAAGCGATGTGGATATTGATAGAATAAAAGGCCACAAGATAATGTCAGATCACAAAACCACAAAAATTATGTATATTACAGGGCCGCTTTTCTTTATGACAAAGGATAAGCTTGAGCAAGTTACATTTAATTCTCTTAATGCAGACAATATTATAATTTCAATGAGAGCTGTAACCAGCATCGATGAGTCTGCTGTTGGAGAATTTAAGGAAGTTGTGAAAAAGGCAGCTGAAAATGGAGCCTGCATTATGTTTTGCGGAGTTCAAGAAAATGTGATGGATATGTTCCAACGATCTGGAATGAAAGAACTCATAGGCGAAGAATGTTTTTTCTGGGACGCAATTGAAGCACTCAGATATTTAAGCATAATACAAAACAGCGAAATCGCAATATAAAGTGTAAAATTAGTCAATAAACTAAATCCGGCAGATACCTGCCGGATTTCTAATTTCTAAATACTATGCAATAGATGGTTCTCTTGAATTGGACAAATTCTGCTTTAATGTATTAAGCTCTGTTTTCAATTCCGCTGGAAGCCTGCTTCCTATTTTATTGTAAAATTCTTCAATGCTCTTAACATCATCCATCCATGAATCTATATCAATTGTAAGCAGTTCACGTAGTACTTCATTTGAAATGCCCAGTTCTTCTCTGTTAATATCTTCTACATTCGGAACATATCCTATGGAAGAAGCCTCTGCATCAACCTTGTTTTCGCATCTCCTAATTATCCACTCAAGCACTCTGAAGTTTTCTCCAAATCCCGGCCACATAAATTCGCCTCTATCATTAGTTCTAAACCAATTAACATGGAATATTTCAGGAGGATTGCTCAATTTATTACCCATTTCAAGCCAATGCTCGAAATAATCTCCCATATGGTATCCACAGAATGGAAGCATAGCCATAGGGTCTCTTCTTACAACTCCTGTTTTTCCTGCAGCTGCAGCAGTTGTTTCTGATGCAAGTGTTGATCCTACAAATACGCCGTGCTGCCAGCTTCTTGATTGATATACCAGAGGAGCAGTCTTAGCGCGCCTTCCACCGAATATTACTGCAGAAATAGGCACTCCTTCAGGTGATTCCCATTCTTTAGAAATACATGGGCAGTTTTTAGCCGGAGCTGTGAATCTTGAATTCGGATGAGCTCCTCTTTCCCCTGATTTCTTGCCGTTCCATGGGTTACCCTGCCAATCCAGCGCATTTTCCGGCGGATTGTTGTCCATTCTTTCCCACCATACAGTGTCATCATCTAAATTATAGGCAACATTTGTAAATATTGAATTTTTCTTTGATGACATTAAAGCATTATAATTTGATTTTTCGCTTGTACCCGGAGCAACTCCAAAAAATCCGGCTTCGGGATTTATTGCCCAAAGTCTACCGTCTTCTTTTATCTTAAGCCAAGCTATATCATCACCAACTGTCCATACCTTGTATCCCTTTTTCCTGTACAGCTCCGGAGGTATAAGCATAGCAAGGTTCGTTTTTCCGCATGCCGAAGGAAATGCAGCAGCTATATATTTTACTTCTTTCTTAGGATTTTCAATTCCCAAGATCAGCATATGTTCTGCCATCCATCCTTCTTTCCATCCCTGGAATGATGCAATTCTAAGAGCAAAACATTTTTTTCCCAGCAACACGTTACCTCCGTATGCTGAATTGCATGACCAGATTGTATTATCCTCAGGAAAATGGAATATATATCTTTTGTCTATATCAAGAGTGCACTTGCCGTGGAGTCCTCTTACAAAGTCATTGGAATCTCCCAATGTATCCAATACTTTTTTTCCTACCCTCGTCATTATATTCATACTTAAAACCACATAGATTGAATCAGTAATTTCAAATCCTATCTTTGAAAATGGCGAACCTATAGGTCCCATTGAATATGGAATAATATACATAGTTCTACCATTCATTGAATTTGCAAAAATCTCCCTGCCAAGCTTGTATGCATCTTCTGGACTTTTCCAATTATTAGTAGGACCCGCATTCTCTTTGCTTTTTGTACATATGTACGTTTTGTCCTCCATGCGGGCAACATCATCCTTCTGTGAACGATGATAATAGCATCCGGGATATTTTTCCTTATTTAAAGCAATCATTTCTCCTGTTTGGCAGCCTTCCCTGCGCAGTATGTCTAATTGTTCCTCGCTTCCGTCAATCCACATAACCTTAGCCGGTTTTGTCAATGATACGACATCGTCTACCCATTTTAGAACATTTACATTCGAAGTTAGTTTTTGCATTTTAGCACTCCTAAAATTATTAATTATGTTATATTATATCTTTGTTTTTTTAATATGTGTTATAATATTTATCTACCTACACAATTATATATTCTCTTAATTATATTTGCAACATTTAAAAATAGATTCTTTCAAATTAAGCTTTTTATAAGTTATTCTTATTTTTTTAAGGATATGCGAGAAAAATGTTAATTAACGTAATGAGTGATTATATTTTAATAATAACACAATAAATAAATTTGTATATTATTTGCACTGATTATGCAGTAATTGCGCCATTAAGTATGTATCATTCAAAAATTAATACCCGACTGATAATTAAGCTTATTTACAATATATAAATAGAGCCTGGCATCTTGTTGACAAGGATAACTAGTTGTAGTATCATCTAACTAGTTGATACTACAACTAAATTGGAGGCAGTTTAAATGGATATAACTAAAAGAAAACTCACAAAAATTGCACGTGAAATAAATAAATTTACGACACGAACTTTAAGAGCTTATGGAGTAGGCTCATCTGAATTCGATTTAATTCATGTTGTTAGACATCGGCCCGGAGTTACACAAGCTGAAATTTGCAGGATTCTTGGTATTGATAAAGCTGCGGCAGCAAGGCAGACTGCAAACCTTGAATCAAAAGGATTTTTGACACGAAAGAAAAACCCAAGTGATGGCCGCAGCCAAATTTTATTTGCAACTGAAAAAGCTGAAACCTTAAAAAACTCAAAAACTGAAATAGAAACTATGTTTTACGAATGGCTTTTAGAGGCATTGACCGAGAATGACCAAAATGAATTTGCACGATTGCTGGATATTCTTTATCATCGTTCAAAAACAGAGAGTAAAGCTGATTTTCCAAATATGGCAAAGCGTGTTGAGCAAGATAATAATTTATTGGAGAAAGAAAACAATGAAAAATAATAACGCATCAAAAAATCATCTGCGTAATATTGTTTTTCTCGGCCTTGTCAGCTTTTTTGCTGACATTTCCAGTCAAATGGTATATCCTCTCATACCCTTGTATCTGACTACATCATTTGGTGCCACACCTGTTTTGGTTGGAATCATTGAAGGAATTGCCGAAAGTGTGGCAAGTCTTCTAAAGGTGTTCAGCGGATATTTCAGCGACAAATACCATCATAAAAAAGCAATTGCATTTGTCGGATATGCGTCAGGACTTTTTTATAAGCTGGCATTGATTTTCGCCGGTTCATGGGTGGGAGTTCTGGGAGCAAGAGTAATAGACCGACTTGGGAAAGGAATTCGTACAGCACCGAGAGATGTTATGGTATCTGAAAGCGCAGAAGAATCACATATGGGCAAGGCCTTTGGAATACATAAGGCATTAGATATGGCAGGTTCTGCAATTGGAATACTTTTATCATTCTTTTTATTGAAAAAAGTTGGAGATAATGCTTATAGAACTGTATTTGCGCTCTCAATTATACCCGTGCTGATTGCCCTTTTTATGTTTTTCTTTATTGAAGAAAAACATGGCAACAGAGAAATAAAACAGAAGGAACATTTTTGGAACAATGCAGGAAAACTAGATAGGAATTTAAAGCTTTACCTACTTGTTACCTTTATTTTTACACTGGGGAACTCCTCCA
The DNA here is from genome assembly GCA_018436705.1 of Sedimentibacter sp. GTDB lineage: Bacteria > Bacillota > Clostridia > Tissierellales > Sedimentibacteraceae > Sedimentibacter. Next base: position 6,015 of record JAHDLA010000020.1, on the reverse strand, counting down.
ATTCCTTTCTATTGCTAAAGGCAACCGACATAGGATTTACAAGCACAAACACGATTCTTTTATACTTTATCTATAACATAACTGCTGCATCCCTTGCCATACATTTTGGTAAACGCTCGGATAAGGTTGGAAGAAAAAAAATTCTTATAAAAGGTTATATTTTATTTGCAGTCGTATATCTAGGCTTTGCGTTCGCATCTCAAAAGTGGATGCTTGTTATCTCTTTTATAATTTACGGCTTCTACACTGCAATGGTAACAGGCGTAGAAAGAGCCTTCATATCTGAGATATCACCCCGTGAATTAAAAGGAACAATGCTTGGCCTTCATTCCACAATTGTAGGCATCGCCTTGTTACCTGCCAGCATAATTGCAGGGATACTATGGAACAATATCGGCTCCTACGCGCCATTTATATTTGGGGCAGCTCTATCATCAGCATCTGCTTTATTACTATGTATTTTTTTCAATCATAATTCCCCGAAGAGCCATAATGCCAGCGCTGAATCATAAGATCAATCAAGTCCATCAAAAATTATATTTACCACATAAACAATGGACATATAGTCTGGATTTGACCATATGTCCGCAAATAAAGTTTGAATTAAATTGCATTTATTTTTCAAGCACAGCCTGCTAGCTGTGCTTATTTTTATTTTAAATTTTTGCATTTTGCCTTTTGTTTTTTTATAGCTAAATATGAAATCAGAATACTGATTACCGGACACACATAGCAGAGCACAGAATATGGAGCATACTGGGTAGCGGTAATCCCCATAATTGGCTTGATTAAAAATGAATTAATATTCCAGGGCATCAGTGGTGCAACCACCACCCCCGTATCAGATATTGTTCTTGCAAGTATTGAATAATCCAAATCAAGCTCCTTATATTTTTCCTGAAGCATCTTGCCGGGAAGTATAATTCCGGCAGTCTGGTCGCACGTTGCAACAGTAAGCAATGTACTCATAAGTCCAGTACGGCATATTAAACTCATTTTCGTATTTATTCCGTTAACCAGTTTTTCCATAACAGGCACAAGTATGTTTCCCTTTTCAAACACTCGAACAAGCACATATGCAGTCACAACTATAAATATAGCCTCTAATATTGACACCATTCCGCCGCTTACAAGAAGCTGGTTCAATTCAGCTGATGGCGTATTCCCTTTGTATCCAAACAGCATGGAGCTTACAATCTCTACAATGGAAGATCCTTGAAAGACAGCGCTGAGAACAGCACCTACACCGATGCCTATAGAAAATACAATAATTGAATTTAATCCTGCTATGGACAACCCCAGTATTATTACAGGAAGCATCAGCATAAACGGTGTTATGTTAAAACCCGAAGCTATTGCTTCCTTGTAAAGCAACAGCTTGCTGTAATCTCCTCCGGTATATTTCTGTCCCAGAATAAAATAAATAGCCGCCGTGACAATTATTGTGGGTACCAACGTTATTATCATACTCTTGAAAATTTCCCTATAATTTTTGTGTGTTGTTGTAACCAGCAGATTGACAAGACCTGACAGCGGTGAAATCTTATCAGCAACGAATGCTCCTGAAACAAGCATTCCAACAATTAAGTTCTTCGGAATCCCTAATCCCATTCCTATACCGCTCAAGCATATGCCAACTGTGCTTATTGTGCCAATAGCTGTACCCATAAATAATGACACTGCAGACATTATTAAAAATGCCGCAAATAAAAAATTCACTCCCTCCATGTATGTGAATCCATAGTACATAATTGTGGGAACAACTCCTGACGAAAGCCAAATTGATGTAGTAGCTCCAATAAACAATATAACAACAATTAAATTTTTTATCTCATAAACAGAATCTATCACTGTTTTCAATAATTCATTTAACTTATATCCGCTTTTAACTAATATAATAGAAGTAAATACTAAACCAGCCATAAATGCAGCGTATAAAGGGATTGATAGTATGATTGAACAAATTATGAATCCAAGGCTTATCATCAGTATCAATATCGGATTAAGAACTAATTTCTTGTTATTCACTTTACACCTCAACTAAAAAAAACAAAATATATTATGGGTAAAAATATAGCCGGAAGCATATTTCCAACCTTAACACGTTTGATTTCCAAGAAGTTCAGCCCCATAGCCATAATTAGTGTTCCCCCTACGGCCGTCATTTCAGTTATAACAACATCGCTCAAAAGTGATTGAACAAACTGAGCAAGCAATGTAATGCTTCCCTGATATATTAATACGCTTAAACTTGAGAAAACTACGCCTACACCTAATGATGCTGCCATTGTAACCGACATTATGCCATCTAAAAGAGCTTTTGAAAATAGTATTTCATGATTCCCAGTCAACCCACTCTGTATAGAACCTACTATTGCCATTGAGCCAACACAATAAATAAGGGTGCATGTAACAAAACCCAGGGCGATATTATTTTCCTTGCTTTTTATTTTACGCTCCACAGTTGCTCCAAGACCGTCAAGTTTGCCCTCAATATCAATTACTTCACCTATGGCTGTACCTATTATTACCGACATTATCAAAAGTGAAAGATTCTGGCCGGTAAGGCTCAGCTTAATACCAGCTGTAATAACAGCAAGTCCGGCAGCCTTTATCATGGCATTTGATATTCTTTCGGGTATCACGTTCCTGAAAAAGACTCCTATCAGTCCACCGACTGCTACTGCTAATGAATTCACTATTGTGCCTAACATATTTCCCCCGTCAATATTTTTCTATAAATTTTTTTATTTCTAAGGAAGCTTTATATGCTTCATTTTTTGAAGCCAACCCTTCACTTACAACTTCACTGACGGCTTCCTTTAAAGAATACTCTTTATGAAACAGTTTGTCAAACAATATTCCGTGAATGCTTGCACCGCCAGAGCTTTGCTCATTTTCCTCATAATTGTTATTGTATCCGACAATGGCATACTCGCCTCTTTCAACATCTTCATGATTTTTAAGCTGTTCCTCCACTGACGATACGCTTCCATAAAATGTGCTTTCATGAAGCTTTGTAAGCTCCTTGCATACACACAGAGTAGCATCCGGCATTTGTTCCTTGATGTTTTTAACCAAATTAACTACCCTTTTTGGTGATTCGTAAAGAACAAATGTCTTTACAGGATTATTCTTTACTTTTTTTAGTGCATCTTCAAGCTCACTTTTCTTTCTCGGCAAAAATCCGTAAAAAGCAAACTCAAAGGTATCAATACCCGATACCGACAGAGCGATTGTTACAGCAGAGGCTCCCGCAAGTCCAATTACCTCAACACCTGCCTCTCTTGCGCTTTTAACAAGCTCATATCCTGGATCCGATATGCACGGTGTTCCTGCATCGGTTACCAGCGACACAGTTATGTCATTATCTGCAATATCGCTTATAATTTCGCCACTTCTGCTTTTCTCATTAAATTTATGATATGAACGCATATGATTTTTGATTTCAAAAAAATTCAAGAGCTTCTGTGTATGTCTGGTATCTTCTGCTAAAATCAAATCACTTTCCTTCAAAGCCTCAACAGCTCTTTCAGTCATATCTCCTAAATTGCCTATAGGTGTAGGCACTATATATAATTTACTCATTTCTTTCTCCTGATAAGTTTGCCAGAGCAATTTTAATTTCACCATATGTTATTTCCGGCGGAAGTGCTTCCTTTATAGGTTTAAGCTTTGTACCGCCTATTTCTTTGTATGTATTAATTATAAGTCTTTCAACATCCTCAGAAATAAAATCTCTTATATTAATTTCATATCCAAGTTTTATGCAGTCTGCAAGGTGTCCCTCAACAGTGGTGGGAAGCAGTTTTCTGGCAGCTGCTATTTCATCTATACTTTTCCCTTCTTTATAAAGCCTTAAACTCACCATCCTTGTGTCTTCCTTTTTTGATTCTTCTGCATTATTTTCATGAGTTACCAGATGCTGTTCATCTTCTGCACCGGACTTTACACTATCGTTGTTTTCTATCGGCTTTTCTATACTGTTTTCCTCAATGTAGGTTGTTATTACATCGCAGAACTTGCTGCTGAACTTTTCTGCTTTAATCTCTCCCACGCCTAGTACCTTAAGAAATTCGTTTCTGTTTATGGGAAGCTTGATGCACATATCTTTCAAAGAAGCGTCCGAGAACACCATAAAGGCAGGAACATTAAGGCCGGATGCTATTTCTTTTCTAAGTGATTTCAGCTTATCAAGCAGGTTTATATTATACGTTTTTTCAATTGTAGCTTCTTTGTCCTTCGAAATTAATTTTCTAATAGTAACAGTCTGTTTTCCCTTCAGAACGGAATAACCGAGATTAGATATGGCCAGCACAGGAAATTTATCACCTGCCACATTAATATATCCTTCGGAAATAAGAAATGAAATTATTTCTGTCAATATATTCCGGTCATATTCCTTCATTATGCCATATGTACTTAATTTATTAAAATTAAATGATTTTATTCTTTTATTACCGCTGCCTCTCAGCACATCTGTAACCATCCCGCTTCCGAATCTTTCGCCCATTCTGTAAATGCAAGACAATATTTTTTGAGCCTCAACGGTTATATCCCGACTTTCAATTTCACTTAGACAATTTCCGCAATTTCCGCATTGTTCCCTTGTATATGAAGGATCAAAGTAGCTTATGAGGTGCTTCCTTAGACACTTGTCAGTATTGCAGTAATTAACCATATCTCTAAGCTTAATATAATCATTTGATTTAGAACCAGAGTCACCTACACTGTTATCTATTAGATAATTATTCATAACAACATCCTGGGCAGAAAACAACAAAATACATTGGGAAGGCTCACCGTCCCTGCCTGCTCTTCCTGCTTCCTGATAATATGACTCAATGTTCTTAGGCATATTGTAATGAATCACATATCTTATATCCAATTTATCAATTCCCATTCCAAAAGCATTGGTTGCAACCATTATGTCAGCTTTATCATACAAAAAATCCTCCTGATTTTTTTCTCTCTGAACATCACTTAGACCTGCATGATAATTCACAGCATTGAAGCCCGATTCGACAAGTTTGCTACAAACATCATCGACCAACCTTCTTGTAAGACAGTATATTATTCCTGAATTATCTCTGTGTTCCTTCACAAATTCCAATAAATAAGGTAATTTCTTATTTTTTCTCACAACTTCAAATTTTAAATTTTCTCTATCAAAGCCCGTTGTTATTTCAAAATGCTCATTTAACCCTATAAGATTAACTATGTCTTGCTTTACTTCTGGCGTTGCCGTTGCTGTAAAAGCAGAAATATTTACGCCCTTATCAGCCAACCCTCTCAAGCCTCTTATTTTTAAATAACTTGGCCTAAAATCATGCCCCCACTGTGAAACACAGTGAGCTTCATCCACAGCTACCATAGAAATATTAATTTTTTTCAACAGTTCTAAAAAACTTTCTGATTCAAGCCTCTCAGGTGCTACGTATAAAAGTTTAAATTTATTGTTTTGAGCGTCATTGATTATTTCTCTGAATTGAGACATTGATAATGAGCTATTTATAAATGCAGATGGTATCCCTATTTGACGAAGTGAATCAACCTGATCCTTCATCAATGAAATAAGAGGCGAAATTACCAGTGCCGTCCCCTCCATCATAATAGCAGGTATCTGGTAACATAAAGACTTCCCGCCTCCCGTGGGCATTATTGCCAGTACATCTCTTCGTGCCAATATGCTCTCTATAATTTCTCTTTGGCCGTTTCTAAATGAATCATATCCAAAGTACTTCTTTAATATTTCAACTGCTTTATCCAATTTTACACACCCTTTAATGTTAAATTATAGCATATATCTCTTAAAATTATATAATAAAAAAGCATAATGCACAATAATATTGTATTTGCCCTTAATCTCTTATGTGTAGGATTACAATACATGTGTTACAATCAAATATTTAAAACTGTGGATTTGTGGAAAACTCTGCGAGTTTACACACAAGCTCCACAGAATACTACTGCTACTACTAAAATCTAATAAATAAATAGCGAGAATTACTCTCT
>JAHDLA010000026.1 GCA_018436705.1 Sedimentibacter sp. | reverse complement strand
TTTTTCTAAACAATTAAGTATATACAATAGAAGAGATTACAACAATTTTCCTATGCGTCCTTTATTATGGCGTTCTCCTAAACAAGTTTTAGATGTTTTTTTTAGTTCTAGCGTGTAACATATGTTTGACAAACCAACAAAATAATAAAAATTACTAACGTATTCCCGTTTGCAATGGGTAAAAACTGTTTGAATCGATATATTATGTATGTTATAATTAAAAAAATATATAGTGTCTTATATATATTGAAAATACTCGACAGCCTATTAAAGGAGAACTGATATGCAACGTGATAGTAATGATAGAATCAGTTATGTAAAAAAGTGCATGGAAAAAAAGAATAAATTAAAATTGCTTTTGAAACATACTGAACAAGATATGATAAAGGAGAAGCTGCTTTTAAACAAATTGTCCGATGAACTGGAAAAGGAAAACTCAGATGTTTTAAAGCTTGAATCTTCAAATATGACTTCATTATTTTACGCCATATTAGGAACTAAAGAACAAAAGCTTGAGAAAGAAAAACAGGAGCTGCTTAAGGCAAGGCTTAAATATGACCAATGTAAAAATAATGTTGATTTCCTTGCTAAGGAATCCAAGGTAATTATTGATGAGCTTAATCAGGTCGAAATTTGTGAGTCAGAATATGAAGATTTATTGAATAAGAAACTGAAAGAGATTAATCTTGAGGACAGAGAAACAAGCGAAGAGCTTAAGCATATTATAAAAAGAAAAGAAAGTATGAATGCTAACATCATTGAAATTGATGAGGCTATAAAAGCAGGAGAAGATGCGCTAGATTACATTGAAAAAACAATAAAAGAATTGGAAAATGCTCAAAATTGGGGGGCCGGAGACGGAATGATCGGCAAAATTATCAATCCTTCAGCAAAGTATGAGCATGTCAACAAAGCAGGGCAGTATGCGGAATATACCCAAAGAGCACTTGGAAGATTCAAGAGAGAACTTTCTGATATAAAAATGATTACCGGTAAAAGAATAGCTATAGGAATATTCGATGCATTTTCTGATTATTTTTATGACGGCCTTATATTTGACTGGGTTGTGCAGTCAGAGATAGGTAAATCTCTGGATGCTGTGAAAAATACTAAAAACCACATAGATAAGGCAATGTCTAAGCTTTATGAAGAAAAAGTAACAGAAGAATGCATGATTAAGCAGCTTGAAGATCAGATTAACCATATAATAGAAAATGCATAATGTATTGACAATCATAATGTATTGACAATAACAAAATTTTAATATAATATAATATTGTCACATGACTGGCGGAAGTGGAATACCACGAGGGAGTGTGATTAATTTGGAAGTCGACCGCCTGGGCTGAGCTCAGGCGGTTTTTTTATTCCCTTCTGAGCTGAATTTAGGAGGATATATGAAAGCGTGGACAAATTTTAAAGAAGGAAGCTGGACAAACGACATTGATGTAAGAGATTTCATTCAAAAGAATTACATTCCTTACGAAGGCAACGAAAATTTTTTGGCAGAACCCACTGAAAGAACAAAAAAATTGCTTGATGAGGCATCAAAGCTTATGTCGGAGGAAATGGAAAAAGGTGTTTATGATGTGGATACCGAACATATTTCAGGTATTGACAGCTTCGAGCCTGGATATCTTGATAAGAAGAATGAAATAATTGTTGGATTTCAGACAGATACACCTCTGAAAAGAATGATTAATCCATTCGGAGGAATTAGGATGGTTGAACAGTCCCTTGAGGCATACGGATATGAGATGCCCAGTGAGTTGAAAGATGTGTTTCACACATATAGAAAGACACACAATCAGGGTGTTTTTGATGTTTATACTCCGGAAATAAAATCTGCAAGAAGTGTAGGGCTGTTAACAGGGCTTCCGGATGCTTACGGTAGAGGCAGAATAATAGGTGACTTCAGAAGAATAGCCTTGTACGGTATAGATTTTTTGATAGAAAAAAAGGAAGAAGAGTACAGTGGAATTTCTTTGCCAATGACAGAGGAAAACATAAGAATGAGAGAGGAAATTAAGGAACAGATAAGAGCTCTCAATTCAATGAAATCCATGGCTGCAAAGTATGGTATAGACATATCACTGCCAGCGGAAAATGCACAGCAGGCTGTTCAGGCAGTTTATTTTGGATATCTGTCGGGAGTTAAAGAAAACAACGGTGCTGCAATGTCACTTGGAAGAGTGAGCACTTTTATTGACATATATATTGAGCGAGATTTACAATCAGGTGTACTGACTGAAATACAGGCTCAGGAAATAATAGACCAGTTTGTTATGAAACTTAGAATGGTAAGGCATTTAAGAACGCCGGAATACAATGAACTATTTGCTGGAGATCCTAACTGGGTAACAGAATCATTGGGAGGAATGTCTCAAGATGGCAGAACACTTGTTTCAAGGACTACATTTAGATTTTTGCATACATTGACTAATTTGAATCCTTCCCCCGAACCTAATATGACCGTTTTGTGGTCAAAAGATCTTCCGGAGTGTTTTAAAAAATACTGCGCAGGGATGTCCATAAAAACCTCTGCAGTTCAATATGAAAATGACGACTTGATGAGACCTATGTACGGTGATGATTATGGAATAGCCTGCTGTGTTTCAGCGATGAGATTAGGTAAAGACATGCAGTTTTTCGGAGCGAGATGCAATCTGGCAAAATCTCTGCTCATGGCAATTAATGGCGGCGTTGACGAGAAAAGAAAAATAAAAGTTGTAAAAGATATAGAAAAAATAACCTCTGATGTTTTAAATTATGATGAAGTGTGGACAAATTACAAGAAAGTTTTGACATATGTTGCGGAGCTTTATGTTAATACAATGAATATAATTCACTATATGCACGATAAGTATGCTTATGAAGCAGGGCTTATGGCACTTCACGACTGCAATGTAAGAAGGCTTATGGCATTTGGAGTTGCAGGGCTTTCAATAGTTGCGGATTCACTTAGTGCTATAAGATACGCAAAGGTGAAGCCGGTTTATGATAATGACGGAATTGCGGTTGATTTTAACATTGAGGGAGAATTCCCCACTTATGGCAATGATGACGATAGGGTGGATTTTATTGCTGAAGAAGTTCTTGAGTTCTTTTCCGGAGAGCTTAAAAAACACAAGACATACAGAGATGCAAAGCACACACTTTCTGTATTGACCATAACTTCTAATGTTGTTTACGGTAAAAAGACAGGAGCTACACCGGACGGAAGAAAATCAGGTGAGCCCTTTGCGCCGGGAGCTAATCCAATGAACGGAAGAGACAAAAGCGGCATACTGGCCTCTCTCAATTCAGTAGCTAAGTTAAAATATGAAAATGTGTGTGAAGATGGTATTTCAAATACTTTCACAGTAGTTCCGGAGACTCTTGGCAAGCTGGACAGACATAGAAAAGATAATCTTTCAGGCATACTGGATGGATATTTTGCACAGAATGCTCATCATATTAATGTAAATGTTCTAAGCAGAGATACGTTGCAGGATGCAATGAAAAACCCTGACAAATATCCTAATTTGACGATACGTGTTTCAGGGTATGCCGTAAACTTTAACAGACTGACCAAAGAACAGCAGCTGGATGTTATTAGCAGAACATTCCACGAAAGGATGTAGCATGAAAGGATATATTCACTCGATAGAAACGCTGGGAACTCTGGATGGACCTGGCATACGTATGGTAGTGTTTATGCAGGGATGCAGGTTGAGATGCGCGTACTGCCACAATCCTGATACTTGGTCTTTTAATCGTGGAACAGAAGTAACTCCTGAAGAGATCATTGAAAAAGCAATAAGATACAAAGATTATTTTAAGAATAACAACGGTGGTATAACATTCTCCGGGGGAGAGCCTTTGATGCAGCCCGAATTTTTACTTGAGTGTCTAAAGCTCTGCAAAAAAGAAAATATACACACTACAATAGATACTGCTGGGGTAGGGCTTGGAAAATATGATGAAATTTTAAGAAATGCGGATTTGGTAATCCTGGATATAAAGCATCCTGATCCTAAAAAATACAAGAGTCTGACCGGTAGAGATATGTCAGATTACCTCATATTTAAAGATTCTGCAATAGAAAATAAGACACAGTTGTGGCTTAAGCATGTTGTAACGCCGGGGATTAATGACACACCTGAGGATATGAGAAAACTAGAAGATGAAGTCAATACATTTCCCAAAGAATTGATACAAAAAGTAGAGCTGCTACCATATCACACCTTGGGAGTGTTCAAGTATGAAGAGCTTGATATTGACTGCAAATTAAAAGGCGTTGCTGCTATGTCAAAGGGAAGACTTGAAGAATTAAAAAAGAGCTTAAGAATAGAAAAGTTAGTAAGAAAGTAAAAAGTATAGCAGATCCTACGTGTAGAGGCTCTGCTATACTTATAATATTTTTTACGTAATAATTATTCGTCGTTTTCATCGTTGATAATTAGCACAGGACATGGAGCATCGGAAATTACTCTTTGAGTAACAGAACCTACAAAGAATCTTTTTACGGCTGAGAAGCCTCTTCTGCCCATTACAATTAAGTCAAGCTTTTCTTTTTTTGCATAACTCAGTATTTTGTCTGAAGGCTCGCCATGCAGTACTATTTTTTCAACATTTTTATCATCAACTTCCAACGAAGATACAAAAATATCCAAGAATTTTGTTTTTACTTGAATTAATTCTTCGGTAATTTTTGGGTAATTAAAAGGAACGCTGATAATTCCGCCTACATCGTATGTATATATTCCGCGGGTATCTACAACATATATAAATACAAGCTTGCTGTTGTATCTTTCTGCCAATTCTATGGCTTTTTCCGCTGCCTTTTGAGATACAGGCGAACCGTCTATGGGAACAAGTATTTTTTTCATAACTGCCTCCTATAATTTTTTATATATAATATTATACCCGATTAATATGCATGCTAAACTAAATATATGCAGAAGTTAATAATTCAATTCTGATAGCATAAAAAGCTAATAAATAACAAATATGTTTGAAAATTTTAAAAATAAGGTTGACAAATATACTTTATTAGTGTAAAGTATCACATGACAACTAAATAAGAAAAACTTCTTATCAAGAGAGACGGAGGGATCGGCCCTGTGAAGTCTCGGCAACCTACAGTTTACTGAAAGGTGCTAAGTCCGGCAAAGGTATCTTTGGCAGATGAGGAGACGGTTAGAACATTTACCCTCTCTTCGAAGAGGGTTTTTTATATTTAGGAGGATATAAATGTCTTTAGAAAAAGTAAGAGAATACTTAAAAAAGTACAATAAGGATAATGACATTCTTATTATGGATGAATCGACAGCTACCGTAGAACTGGCAGCAAAGGCCTTGGGAACCGAGGAAGCAAGAATAGCCAAGTCGCTGTCATTTTACAACAGCGATAATGCAATGATAATTGTGGTGGCTGGAGACGCAAAGGTAGACAATAAGAAATTTAAAGGAAAATTCGGATTTAAAGCGAAAATGCTTGCTCATGAAGATACTGTAAACTTTACCGGACATGCCATAGGTGGTGTTTGTCCGTTTGCACTTCCGGAGAACGTAGATGTATATCTTGATATTTCCATGAAACGATTTGATACAATGTTTCCTGCGTGCGGCAGTTCAAATTCTGCAATAGAACTCACCCTAGACGAGCTGGAAAAATTATCTCAATGCAGGGAATGGGTTGATGTGTGCAAAAACTGGGAATAAATATTATTAGCAGCAGGAAACTAAACATAAAATATTGTGATTAAATTTAAGCAAAGAAAGGGTATTATGCTAAACGAATTTTCAAGAACACAGCTTTTACTTGGAAAGGAAGCTATGGATAAATTAAAAAATTCAACAGTTGCTATATTTGGAATAGGCGGAGTTGGAGGGTATGTTGCTGAAGCTCTTGCGCGAAGCGGGGTGGGTAAATTTGTTTTGTTTGATAATGACAAGGTAGATATTACAAACATAAACAGGCAGATTATAGCCACAAGAAAAACTTTAGGCAGAAAGAAAGTTGAAGTGATGGCCGAAAGGATTGGAGATATCAATCCAAAGGCTGTAGTGGAAACATATGCAACATTTTATCTGCCTGAAAATGCAGACCTATATGATTTTACAAAATATGATTACATCATTGATGCCATAGATACAGTATCAGCTAAGCTTGAGCTGATAGTCAGAGCAGAGGCTGCCTGTGTTCCTGTAATGAGCAGCATGGGTGCAGGCAATAAATTGAACCCTGCAATGCTGGAGGTTGCAGATATATATAAGACCTCCGTGGATCCTCTTGCAAAGGTAATGCGACGGGAGCTTAAAAAGAGGGGCATAAAAAAATTAAAGGTTGTTTATTCAAAGGAAGAACCTATCAAACCAATAAATGACGAAGAGGCGAGTGTTCCTCCTAATTCTGAGGAAAAAGCCACAAGCAGGAGAGCCACACCTGGAAGCGTATCATTTGTTCCGTCAGTGGCGGGACTCATAATCGCAAGCGAGGTAGTAAAAGATTTAGCAGCTAAGTAAAGGAGAAATCAGCATGGGTACGACTCCATTGATTCAGATAAAAGATTTAGAAAAGCATTATGTCAGCCAGAATAACAAAGTGACTGCCCTGTCTGGAGTTAATCTCGACATTAATAAAGGCGATATATGCGGAATAATAGGAATGAGCGGTGCAGGTAAAAGCACCTTGGTCAGATGTATAAACTTTTTGGAGAGACCTACGAAAGGTACTGTTATCATAGGCGGCAGGGATTTGCTGAAACTTAATGAAAAACAGCTTAGGGGTCTTAGGCAAAAAGTAGGAATGATTTTTCAACAGTTTAATCTTCTTATGCAGAGAAACGTTGAAGATAATGTGTGCTTTCCGCTTGAAATAGGCGGTGTAAGCAGAAATGAAGGAAGAAAAAGAGCGGGCGAACTATTGGAACTTGTCGGACTTGCGGATAAAAGAAAGGCATATCCGTCTCAGCTGAGCGGGGGTCAGAAGCAGAGGGTAGCCATAGCGAGAGCTTTGGCAACAAATCCGGAGATACTGCTTTGCGATGAAGCTACCAGCGCTCTCGACCCAACCACAACTCGTTCTATACTTGAACTTCTGAAAGACATAAATATAAAACTTGGAATTACTATTGTTATTATTACACATGAAATGTCAGTGGTTGAAGAGATATGCGATTTCGTAGCAATCATAGACAAAGGTAACTTGGCCGAAAAAGGCAGAGTTGAAGATGTGTTTTCAAATCCGAAAACTGATGCTGCTAAAAAGCTTGTCTACCACAGCGGAACTTCGGCAAAAGAGATGACAGGAAACAGATGTATACGCATTGTATTCGACGGTAAGTCTTCTTTTGAGCCAGTTATTGCAAACATGGTTTTAGAATGCAGGGCCCAGGTTAATATACTGTTTGCAAATACAAAGGATATAAAAGGACAAGCATTCGGCCAAATGGTTCTGCAGCTTCCTGATGATGAGATGCAGTCTGAGAAAATTATAAATTATTTAAAAAATAAAAATGTTAATGTAGAGGAGTTGATTGGTTATGTTGGCTAACGATACGGTTATGATGCTGTTGGAAGGGACAAGAGACACTTTATACATGACAGTTGTATCAACACTCTTTGCATATTTGTTTGCTTTTCCAATTGGAACAGCATTAGTAATAACTAAAAAAGACGGTTTACATCCTGTTGGATTTATTTATAGATTTCTGGATATTGTTGTAAATGTGGGGCGTTCAGTTCCGTTTCTGATACTGTTGATAGCTGTTATACCCTTGACTAAATTTATAGCCGGCAAAAGTTATGGGCCCACTGCTACAATAGTACCACTTGTAATTGCAGCTACGCCATTTATAGCAAGATTGATTGAATCTTCACTTCAAGAAGTAGATCAAGGAGTTATTGAAGCAGCACAAAGTATGGGAGCATCACTTTTAACCATAGTGTTTAAGGTAATGATTCCGGAAGCCAAAAATTCGCTGATTGTAGGCGCAACAATTGCGATAGGAACAATACTGGGATATTCTGCAATGGCAGGTATTCTTGGAGGAGGGGGATTGGGAGACATAGCCATAAGATACGGTTATTACAGGTACCAGACCGAGATTATGCTTATGACGCTGGTTCTTTTGATTATACTCGTGCAACTGCTTCAGATGATAGGAATGAAAATCGCACAAAAGACAGACAAGAGAGCTGTCTAAAAAAACAAGCTGAAATAACACCAGATATATCCGAGCTAGCTAAGGACATACTGAATAATAAACTCAGCGACATATTAAATGCGACATAAAGGAGATAACTATGAAAAAATATAAAAAAATATTATTGGTGTCAATATTAGTGCTATCACTTGCAATATTTGCAGGGTGCCAAAGCAATGAGCAGGCATCGGAAGAAAAACCGGAGGCGGAAGTGCCTTCAGAGGGTACGGCTAAAGGTAAAATTACCGTAGCAGCATCGCCGACACCTCACGCTGAAATTTTAGCGCAAGCTAAGGATATACTGGCAGAACAGGGATATGAACTGGAAATAATTGAATTTTCTGACTATGTGCAGCCTAACCTTGTTGTTGATGCCGGAGACGTAGATGCGAATTTCTTCCAGCACAAACCATACCTGGATAACTTCAATGAGGAAAACGGAACGAATTTGGTTTCGATAGCTCCAATTCATTATGAACCACTTGCAATATATGCAGGTAAGTCAGAAAATCTATCTGACATACCGGATGGTGCCGCAATAGCAGTTCCAAGTGATACTACTAATGAAGCAAGAGCATTGCTGCTTCTTGAGGCTAATGGTCTTATTGAAATAAAAGAAGGCGCCGGACTTGCAGCTACGAAAAATGATATTGAAAAAAATCCTCACAATATTGAAATTATTGAATTGGAGGCAGCGCAGGTTTCAAGAGTTATAGGCGAAGTTGATTTTGTAGTATTAAACGGTAACTATGCACTTGCTGCCGGATTAAAAGTGTCAGATGCATTAGCAAAAGAAGAACAATACTCAGATGCTGCTCAGGTCTATGCTAATATATTAGTTGTCAAAGAGGGAAATGAGGAAAGAGAAGATGTTAAAGCTTTGGTTGAAGCTTTGAAGAGTGATAAAGTAAAACAATATATTGATGAAACATACAACGGAGCAGTGGTTGCCATAGATTAATTAAACATAACAAAAAATATTCAAAGACGGTAACTTTGCACTAGAATGGATGGTTATTAAAAAGAAATATATATGAAAATAATAGTTGAGGCTGTCCGATTCAAGGGCAGCCTTATTAAAGTGTTATTATTGTACCAATAAACATCTTTTATAAACTTGATTTTTTAATAGTTTATCCGATATACTATTAAATACACAAAAAAACACTGAAGGCGGATCATGGAACATACAGATAAAATATTTCATAGATATTTAACAGACCCTATAAATGATTTGTTTAACAAACTAACAAATATTTCAATTATAGATAAAAATTTGAACATTATTCCCGATGAAGAATTAGACCCTGTAATTGAAGAAATTAATCTGGGTTTTAACAAGCTGGATAAATTAATAGAACTAATAGAGAACATGAATAAGGATGTGTCATTTGAAGGAATTTTAAAGTTTATATACTCTACATTCTCAGAATTTATTCCTTATAATCACATAGGAATTGCTCTGCTAAAAGATGAGGATAAAATACTGGAAGCTTCCTACGGTATTTCCGACCCTGCGTTGTGTGAACTCCCTAAGAAACTTTTGGGGCTTAAGGCGGAAATAAGCAAAACAAGTCTTGAAAATATTGTAAAAAACGGGACGCCAAGAATTATAAATGATTTGAATAGTTATACGAAAAATAAAGATGCAAATTATAACAAAATCCTGATGGAAGAAGGAATAAAGTCTTCAATTTCACTTCCTTTGAGTGTTAATGAAAAGCCAATTGGAATTATATTTTTCTCTAATGTTATGCGAGATGTTTATAATGAAGAACATGTGGATTTTTTAAAAACTTTATCAAGCAGCATTGCCATAAGCTTGAATAAAAATATATTTATTGACGAAATGCTTTACTCCACACTTCTGGCACTGACAAAGATGGCTGAAACCAGAGATGAAGATACTGCCGACCATCTTGACAGAATGACTGCATATGCGGTTAAAATTACAGAATTCTTGCAGGATGACAGAAAATATGAAGAAGAAATAACCATTCAGTTTATTAAGGGAATTGAGAGGTTCAGCGCTATGCACGATATCGGCAAAGTTGGTGTTAAGGACGGAATATTGCTAAAGCCGGGGCGCTTGACAAAAGAAGAATTTGATGAAATGAAAAAGCATGTAACATACGGTGTTGAAGTTTTAAAAACAGCAGAAAGCAACATAGTAAAGCAAAAATACAGCATGTTCAAAATGGGAATTGAAATAGTTGAGTGCCATCACGAGAAGTGGGACGGTTCGGGATATCCCAACAACAAGTCTAAAACAGATATTCCGTTAAGCGCCAGAATTGTGGCAGTTTCAGACGTATTTGATGCGCTGACCAGCAAAAGGCCTTACAAAGATGCCTATGGGTTTGAAGAAAGTTTTGAATATGTAATTGAAGGAAGCGGACTCCATTTTGATCCTGTAATTATTGAGACGCTAAAAAAACATAGAAATGAATTTTATGAACTGTACAACAGTTTTCAAAAGAATAAGCCGTCCGATTAGGACGGCCAATTCTTTATTCTCTCATCGTCTTCATAGCTTCAGACCATGATATTAGCTGGTTAAATAGTTCGGATACTTCATCATTGTGCCTTGGGTCAGGATTGAATTCGCTCATATTTACAAAATCAGTAAACAAATTCAGCATTACCTGAGCTCTTATATCGGCCATTTGAAGTCCACCTGTTATTTGTCGCAAGTGATTAACAGCCCTTGCCCCGCCTACACTTCCATAGCTCACAAATCCGACGGCTTTATTTTTCCATTCAACATTCAAAAAATCAATTGCATTTTTCAATGCTCCGGGTATGCTGTGGTTGTACTCCGGGGTTACAAATATGTAACCGTCAAATTCATCGATTTTCTGCGACCATTTTTTTGTGTGTTCTTTTGTATATTTCTGCATCATTGCAGGATAGGGCTCGTCATAAAGAGGTAAATTATAATCAGCTATATCAACCAATTCAAATTTTGCATCTGCTCTATTTTCTGCCAGCTTATATATCCACTCAGCAACAGCTTTTCCGTTTCTCCCGGGCTTTGTGCTTCCTAAAATCACAGCTATTTTTACCATATTAACTCCTCCTGTGAAATATCTTTAATAAAAGATTTGTGTTTATAATATATATACCCAAATTTCTAAAAACAAACAACTAAATATGTAATGTTTAGTGAATAAAAACAGAGTATTAAAATTTGCATATCATGTATTTTATGTATTGTAATGGATGAAGCAATATGTTAGTATTATCTTAAAACTGCATTATAATGATAGAAGGGAAATAAAATTATGAAAAATTATATTATAGTAACAGATTCTACTGCGGATTTGCCTATAGACATTATTGAGAAATATGGAATTGTGGTTATTCCTTTGGGATTTGGCTTTGAAGGTGAAAACTACCTAAACTATCCTGATCACAGACAACTAAGCATAAATGAATTTTACGAGAGGATAAAAAAAGGAGAGAGATCTACTACTACCCTTATAAATGCAAAAACTTTTGAGGAATATTTTGAACGCATACTTATGGATGGAAATGATATTTTATACTTGGGATTTTCATCGGCACTAAGCGGAACATATAATTCTTCTCTGATAGCAAGGGAAGAGCTGTTGCAAAAATACAGCAATTTAAGAATTGAGTGCATTGATACATTTGCAGCTTCATTAGGGGAAGGGCTGCTGGTATACTATGCATCAAAGATGAAGCAGGAAGGTAAAAGCATCGATGAGGTTATGAAATGGGTGGCTGATAATAAATTTCATTTGTGTCACTGGTTTACTGTAGACGATTTAAATCATTTGAAACGCGGCGGCAGAATAAACGCTATGACTGCTACTATTGGAACAGCTTTGGGAGTTAAGCCCATACTTCATGTGGATAACGGAGGATATTTAGTTCCGGTTTCGAATGTGAGGGGAAGAAAAAGATCAATCAACGCCCTTTTGGAGCGCATGGAGACAACATGCATAAATCCTGAAGATAATTCAGTTTTCATAAGTCATTCAGAATGCTTTGAGGAAGCAGAATATCTTGGCAACTTAATAAAAGAAAAGCTGCATGTTAAGGAAGTTGTTATAAACTATATAGGGCCTGTAATAGGCTCACATACAGGACAAGGTACAATAGCACTGTTCTTCCTTGGAACAGAAAGATAATAACATGAAAAAGGAGCACAACTAGCATTTAAAAAATGATGTGCTCCTTTATTTATAAAATAAATTAAACAAGAATATACTGACCAATATGCAGTACTACAGATATTCTCTTAAGCTTTTAGACATTTTGTTATCCCTTCCAATTGTTGTATCAGCATGGTATAAGGAACTTATTACAGCTTCTTCTACTGATTCTATAGCTCCTCTGAATACAATGTCGATATTTTCGTCATAAACCATTTTTGTGTCGATAATATCCGAATCGCTGTAATGTTTCAAATTATTAGCTGTGGTGAAGGATATGCAGATATCTCCACTTCCGTTTCCCATATGAGAACCTGTTCTTGCAATTCCAATAGCAGAACGCTTTGCCACCCTTTTTAGCTGCCTCTCATTCAAGGGGATGTCAGTTGCGATTATAATTATTATTGACCCTTTTTCTTTTTGTCTAAGGTCAATTTCTTTCATTTTATCGTCCATATTTTGCCCGCATATTGTTAAGTCACCTTTGTTTCCAAAATTGGACATAACAATGGCGCCAATAACATACTCTTTGTTATCTAACTCTATAACTCTTGAAGAAGATCCGATTCCGCCTTTAACGCCTAAACAAGACATTCCTGTTCCTGAACCTACTGCGCCTTCTTCAAAATCTTCAGCTGCATTGCTGATTGCTTCAAATATATGCTCTTCCTTAACATGAAGTCCTCTTATATCATTCAATCTTCCGTCGTTACATTCAGTAACCACGCAATTTACAGTGCCTGTCTCAAGGCCTATATCGCTGTTTTGATCTAACATATATTTTATCAATCCGTTTGCGGCAACCCCTATGCTGAGAGTATTAGTCATAATTATGGGTGTTTCAATAGTTCCGAGTTCATCAATTTGCAGCAGGCCCATGCTCTTTCCGAATCCGTTCAGTACATATGATGAGGCCATCACTTTTTCTTTAAATATATTTCCTCCATGTGGTAAAATGGCAGTTACACCTGTTTTTACACTACCGTCGTTTAATGTAACATGACCAACTTTTACTCCCTGAACATCTGTTATAAGGTTTTTTTTGCCTTTTTTTAGTTTTCCTATAGTTATTCCGCTGTTTTTATCCAGTCCCATTTTATTCCCTTTCTTAAATGTCTCAACCTAAGAATACTCCGAAAGAGTATTTAATTATTATATATAAACATTTATTACATTTATTTATGATACTTTTATTTGCTATTGAGCTTTAGATTTTAACTCGTCTTCATAAAATAGTTTGAAGTCAGGATCAACTGTACCTATTCCCATATATCTTGCTTTGTAGTCTTTCAAAAGCTCAATAAATTTTCCGCCTATAACAAACAGTACAGCTACGTTAATGAATGTAGGTATTACAGATGAAAAATCGGCCAAAACCCATATTTGCTCAGGAGTTCCTCCAAGATATACAGAAGCTACCAATATGAAAAAGCCCCAAAGTGGATTTCCAAAAACAAATAACCTTGTAAATGTTTTCTTTGTTTTTGAGCCGTCTTCAAATGCATGGTTTAGCAGAGTCATATAATATGCAAACCAGCCTGTATTTGTTGTTAACCCGAATAAAAATATACTCAATGCTACGATTACTCTTGCGGTATAGCCTATAACTGACTCAAATGCCGTTAATGTTAAGTTCGCTCCTGACATTCCTGAATTCCAGTATCCTGTAATTATAACTACAAGCCCTGTAATTGAACATACCAATATTGTGTCAGCAAATACTTCAAATGCTCCTAATAAGCCTTGCTTAATAGGGTGATCAACATCTGCGGTTGCATGTACCATAGGAGATGTTCCCCAACCGGCTTCATTACTGTAAACTGATCTGGCAAAACCCAATCTCATAGCCCTTCCTACTGTGGCACCTAAGAAACCGCCCGTCGCAGCTTGAGTTGTAAATGCTCCTTTAAAAATTAACATAAAAGTATTAGGAACCTCTGAAATGTTGACTAATAAAATATATAGTCCACATAAAATATAGAATCCGCACATTATAGGAATTAAATAAGAAGCGATAACACCGATTTTTTTAAGTCCGCCTACTGTTACCAGATAAATACAAATTACCAGTGCAATGGAAGGAATTATGAACGGTATATTAAATGTTGTCCCTATAGCTTCTGATATGGTATAATTCTGAATTGTTATAGGCCATGTCATAAATATACCTATTCCAAAAATAACAGCCAGAGGCTTCCAGAATTTAACTCCTTTTTCTTTACCCAAAGCTTTCTGAATATAGAATGTAGGACCTCCTCTAAAAGTACCGTCATCGCCTGTCTCTCTGTAATACACCGCCAATGAAACCTCAGCCATTTTAATTATCATGCCTAAGAGAGCAGCAAACCAAATCCAAAATAATGCTCCGGGTCCACCTGTAGCAATTGCTGTTGCAACACCGCTTATGTTGCTTACACCGACTGATCCGCCGACAGCAATTGAAATTGCTTGGAATGGAGTTAATTTCTTTTTATCGTCCAAGCTTTTTGATTCTTTATTGCTTTTAAAAATATTAGTAACAATAAAACCGAAATACCTAAATTGAAATCCGCGAGTTTTAACAGTAAAATAAAATCCTGTTACCATAATAACTACTAATAAGGGCATGCCCCATAAAAAGTTTGTAAAATTAGTAAAAAGTTCAAACATAGCAGCCTCCTTTAAATTGTTTTTTATTTATATATAAGCAATTTGTATGCCAATATGCTTAATAAAGCATTAATTGATAATACTAACGTTTTTATCTTATCAAAAAAGTTTAACAAGTTAAATGCTAATATTTAATAAGATTAAAATAAAAATTAATCCTATTATTTTAGTATTTATGCTATAATAATATAATTAATTTTGAAGCAGGGGGATGCTTTTATGAAAATAATATCAGTAATTTATAGAAACAGAGATAATATGCCGGCAATCGAGTATTTGAAAAATAATTTAGAATCTATCTTTGAAAAGTATATAAAAGTAAACAATATTTTTTTAAATGAGCTTCTTGATGATGAAACTATTGAGGGTGATATATTTTTAGTTTTGTTTGAGTATATGATATACCCATTAAAAAAGCATATACAAAATTTTGATAATGTTATACTTATGACCAGAGGTATTGATAAAAAATTTATTTCCGATATTCTTGCGATTCCCCAAAATACTGATGTTTTAGTTGTAAATGATTCTTATGAGAGTACCATTCAAACAACAAATACTTTTTACGAACTGGGAATAAGCAGTGTTAATTTTATTTCTTACGAAAAAGACTTAGATACGGATAATTATTACGATGCTATTAAAATAGCAATAACTCCCAATGAAGAAGATCTGGTGCCGAAGCATATAAAAAATATTATAAATATCGGCTATAGACAAATCGGATATGACACTCTCATTAAAATAATGCAAAAATTGCAATTAAGCCACAAGCTTATTAACAGAAACATAATCAGACATATGAACAGCATTGTTGAGCCTAATGCTACTTTTAAAAGCAATTATTTAAACAGCTATTTGAAAAGTGAAATGTTAAACATGGTGATTTTCAATTCTCATGAAAGTATACTGCTGACGGATAATGATTATAACCTAGTATATTCGAACAATAAATCAAATATTATTTTTGGAATTGACTATAACAGCTACGACAGGAGTATAAGAAATTTTGTTGACAAATTAGCTTTTGAAAAAATAATCAATTCTAATACAAAAACCAGACTTATTAAAATCAACGAAGAGAATTATACAGTTGAAAAAACTACAGTAATGCTTATGGATCAAATTGTAGGTTATTATATAATACTTAGAAATGAGAAGGATATAAGAGATTTAGAGATAAATTTGAAAAATCATTTGATAGATAAAGGGCTTTTTGCTAAGTATTCTTTTAGTGATATTGTGTACAAGTCGGACAGTATGATGCAGTGCATAAACCTTTCAAAAAAAGCGTCTCTGACAGATTTTACTATAATGATAAGAGGGGAAAGTGGTACGGGGAAAGAATTGCTTGCGCAGTCAATTCATAATTTTTCTTATAGAAGGAGCATGCCCTTTGTTGCGGTTAATTGTGCAGCCCTCCCTGAATCACTTCTGGAAAGTCAGCTTTTTGGATATGAAAGCGGATCGTTTACCGGAGCAAGCAAGAGTGGGAAAATAGGATTGTTCGAGCAGGCTAACACGGGCACATTATTTTTGGATGAAATAGGAGATATATCTCAAAATCTTCAAGTTCAACTGTTAAGGGTAATTCAAGAAAAGCAAATCATGCGTATAGGCAGCGACAGGCTGATAAATGTTGACGTAAGGATTATCGTGGCAACAAACAAAAATTTGGAAGATGAGGTGCACAAGGGGAAATTTAGAAGTGATTTGTACTATAGGCTTAATGTAATTCCCGTTGAAATCCCGCCATTAAGGGAAAGACAGGAAGATATTTTACTGTTGGCGGGAAACTTTTTGGGCGATTTGTATTATAATTTGACAGAGGAGCAAAAAAAATCCATATTGAATTACTCTTGGCATGGAAATGTCAGAGAATTAGAAAGTGCTGTCAACTATTACAAGACACTTGGTATATTTCCAAATTATATGTCAAATAAATCTAACAATAAATCAATTGCGAATTCAAGAAACGATTATATATTTTTAATTTTAAGTATTATAAAAGAAAATACAGACAGCTTTCACGGTATAGGGAGAACTCAATTAATGTATGAGCTCAAAGAAAAGGGTGTAAAAATAAGCGATTCCAAAATCAGAACATTATTAAAATGGATGCATGACAATAATTATATTGAAACAAGAAAAGGAAGAGCAGGAAATATGGTAACTCAAGAAGGGATTAATTACTTGAATTCCTTGTAGTCGAATAATTCAATCAAAGATAGTATATATTAATTATTGGAGTTTGCCGGTTAATTTGTACCTCTGGCAGTAATGTGAAATTCCAAATTTTCATTTTAATCTAAACAGCAAAAAAACATTGACATAAGGCATGTTTTCAGGTTATAATATCATTTGCTGTAAAGCACTTTTGGAGAGTTGTCCGAGTGGTTGAAGGAGCACGCCTGGAAAGCGTGTATACGGGGAACCGTATCGCGGGTTCGAATCCCGCATTCTCCGCCAAAATTAAAAAATTAATAGTTATGGCGCGTATTCGCCAATGTTTGCTAATATAAAATAATAGAGCTTGAATGTGAGGCTCTATTATTTTATATAAACTTATTATTCAATACAGATATATTTTTTGTTGCCTCTATAGAACGATGACATAACAATTGAGTAAAAATACTTTACCTTGAAAATTACAACGATTGACAAAATATGTAAATTATAGTATTATTATCATACAATAATTGTGGGAGGGTTCTAATGAAGATTAAAAATTACTTATTATTTTTTCTTGTATTAATGATTGTGCTTGTTGGTTGCTCTCAGCAAAGTAGTGGTGATGCCAATGAAATAGAAGCGCTTAACAAACAAGTAGAAGAATTAAAGAATGAAAATGAAGAATTAAAGAAGGAAGTTGAGCTTCTAAGAGGAGAAAAAGAGCAAGAAGTAGATGCTTTTAATAGTGTAAATAACGAAAATTCAGATAATGCTACTCCATTAGCGTTATTAGAAACTGCTATTATAGAAGATAAATGTGAAATAACCGTAAAATCTACAAATTTTACAAATGAGGTAGTACCTCCTAATCCTACATCTTATTATTTATACTATGAAGTCAAAAATGAAGGAAATATATTTCTAGATGTAATAATTGATTATAAGAATTTGGAGGCTACAGATAAATTTGCGGACGAAGCTTGTTCGGTTAAAATTAAGTATGACGATAAATATGAATATTTATCATTCTCTACTATAGAAGAATCAGGGGGAAGTGATTTTGCATATGCTAATATAACATCCATATCACCTCTTACAATTGGTACACTTCATTATATAGCAGAAGTTCCTTTAGAGGTACAAAATAGTGATAAGTCGGTTGTGGCTTTAATTACTGCCCAGGGCAAGGAATATTCTATAAAAATAAAATAAATACAACATTTATGATAAACAAAAGCAAATAATTCGAAAGGGTTTGACTTCATAGAAAAACTTCAGAAAAGCAAGCAAATTGGTTGAGAGTTTATTGCTACCTCCTGTATCACCAATGCCATTACTGAGCAAGGCATTCCCATGCTGATGACGAACTTTTCCAAGATACTGAACAGCCTTTCTGGAATGTTATCCGAGGACAAAAACCGCTACTTTGCCAGCTTTAATGAGTTTGACCTACTTATTATTGACAATTTAGGGATTGAGCGTAATTCCGAGTATGCACAGGAACAAGTTTACAACATTGTGGACAGCCGTTATTTGAGCCGACTGCCCTTTATTATCACCACCAACTTGACATTATCCGAACTGAAAAATCCAAAGGATACCGCACACGCCCGTATCTATGGCCGTATTTTAGAGCGTTGTGCTCATGATCTGTTGCAAGAATTACCGCACAGAAAATGCGGAAACGATTAAAAATGACATTCGTGAGTTGCTTTCAAAGTAGGATAGCCTATGAAAAATGAAAATAAGGTTTTAAACTCTTTTAAAACAAAAGAACGGGTTAGAATCTGCTTTGAGATTTCTGACCCGTTTACTTAATTGAATATTATTTTATCGTGTGAATTATGATTGATTTTACTGATGAAATCCTCTTTTTTGAATTCCAAGAATTGTTTCATTTCCACCCAACATCAAGTCAACAGAATAATTATCATCACCAATATTACACGGCCATAAAAAATGTCTGAATATTGATGTGTTAGAATAAAAACATGATTTAATATCTATTGGGAATTTAACAATATCAGTAATATTTGTAGTACAAAACTCAAATAAATCTCGCAATCCAGAATTACCACCATCATCACATAATACATAAGCTGTTGGATAACAAGATATAATGCTACATACTCCAAGTGGGTAATTTCCTAGTTTTTCTCTTGATAAAACATTTTTAATCGTAAATCCCTGATTTATTACAACCGTGGAATGTGGATAGATACGAAATAGCAGCTTTCTGTTTGACGGCGGTAATGCCATTTCATCACACACAAAATTTCTCAACTCATTAAACATAGGAGCATCAAGATATTCATTTTTAGCAGCAATAAGATGACCACAAACTGCTCTGGCAATTTTATTTATATTACATTCGAAATATAGTGTTTGTGGTAAAACTATCGGAGATTGAATTATTTGACTAACTTGCGAAGTGAATTTTAAAAATTCAATATCATAGTTTGCTCCTAATAAATTGTTGTTGCAATATTCGCACAAACTTCTAAAACGTATTCCACTTTGGAAAATACCTTCGTATTTATCAGATGGTATTCCTTCAAATAATTGATTATATTTTATTGAGCCACTATTATAACAGGATTTTGGAGGAACGTGATCCCACGTGAGGTCGGACATTTTGCCACAAATATTGCATCTATCCTGCTTGTTACGTTTTTTCTTTTGATAATTCATTTCTACCTCTCTATGCACCATAAAGTCCATTTTCAGCATGGTGATATTTGCATTTTTATTATAACATTATGCACTTAAGAAGTCACGAAGCTAACGGTAATAGTTAGCGAAAATTCAATTATGATATTATTTATTTGTGTTTTTTGTGAAGTGTTATATTTAATATAAGAACAAAGAATTACTTACTTGATGAAAAAGTCCTTGACAATTCGTTACTGGATAAGGTAAATAATGAATATTACTTAAAATAAGCTATGATATTTAGTGTCATGGCTTATTTGTTTTTCAGCACATTATCAGCATTTTGTGTTGTTGTCATTATGAATTGAATTAACTGTATAAAGGGTCAATAAAGTTGAAAAATGTTATAAATTGTAAAATGGTGTTGATAATAAATGTTTTAATTGGTATAATTTTGGTAATTATATTATTATAAAGGGGGGATTGGGAAGTGTCAAACTTAGATGTCAATGTTAATATTAATGGCTTAAGTTCAAGACAAGAATCGTATTTTGATGGAGGGTTATTGCAATTAATCGGATGGAGCATTCTGGGAACTTTGATTACAGCTATAACATTTGGGATATGCTACCCTTGGGCACTATGCATGGTATATGGATGGAAAACAAACCACACTGTGATTGAAGGAAAAAGATTAAAATTTAACGGAACAGCAATTGGACTTTTTGGTAATTGGGTAAAATGGTTTCTGTTAACAATTGTTACTTTGGGCATTTATGGATTTTGGCTAGGGATAGCATTAGAAAAATGGAAAGTAAGAAACACAACATTCGCATAGTAACAATTATAATATTAAATATCTAATAATGGAGGCATAAAGTGAAAGTTAAAATTTTTAAGGGAAATATAAGCGAAACAATAGACGTTAACAATTTGGAAGGAGAACTTAATGACTTTATAAGCGACAAAAAGGTATTGCACATTAAGCAGTCACAAAGTTACAATCATGAAACAGATCTTACTTTTCTAGTTGTAAGCGTGTTTTATGAATAATATTAAAATATAGATTCAAAATTATAAGCTGTCTATTGTTAATTAATAGACAGCTTTTTGTGGTTATATCAGTATTTTGATTTTTTAGCAGATAATATTCTGTTTTAACCCCTGTTATCAGCAAATAAGCCAATTTTATCTATATTCCTGTAACATGAGATATCGCAGCAAGGATATCTTTTTTTATCTGCTGAGAATCCAATGAAGGATCCTGGCATTTCTGCATTAGTTTATATTTGCAATAACTTACGGTAATCTCATTGAGCATAAATACGTTTTTATCGGTAACAAGATTTTTTTCTTTAATTAGCGGGCGCAAAAGATTTAAACATCTTTCATTAATATTGCTGCCGAAATACATAGATTCAATATCTTCGGAGAACTGATCGCGTTCTTCAGGGAAAATTTGATAATACAAATTCATAATTTCTTTCAGGTTGTCGCTTCTCTTTCCAAAGAAAAAATTATAAAATATGTGAGGTTTTGTTAAAATTGCATCAATAAATAGGTTCCATATAGAAAGGAAATTTTCGACGGTAGATAACTGCTTTTGGCTCTGCAACTCAAGGGAGTGACTGTACTCTCGAAAATACTTCATAGAGGCAAGCATAATTAATTGATCAAGGTCTTTAAAGTACAGATATATAGTCGAGTTATGAAAGCCTGCTCTTTGAGAAATCTTTCGTATAGAGGTACCTTTGAGCCCTTCTTCATCAATTATTTCTTGAGCTGCATTAACAAAACGAATTGTATTATATTTTTTACTTTCTTCTTTTTCTAGTGATTCAAGCTCTTTCATAGTAAATTGACCCTCTCTTTACGGCATAATCATAATTGAAAGTGCCGTGTAGTTTTTTATTTAAGTTATGAAAAATAGTTATAAATAAGTAAGAAGTTATAAAAATAGCTTGACAATAAGCGCGCTTATTGATATTATTTATACAATATCACATGCAATAAGCGCGCTTATTGATATTATTTGTATAATATCCAAATTATACAATAGCACAAATTATTGTGTTTATCAATAAGAAAAAGATGTGGCATTAGGCAAGTGCAGTATCACCGATATCTAAGATGCAAATAGCATAAGGAGGATTTACCATGAAATTGGAATTAGGAAATTTCTATGTAAAGGATATCGTTTTCGGAGATAAACTGTCATTTGATAATGGAGTCCTGACAATAAACAAACAGGAAGCTCTGGACTTTATCAAAAATGATGAACGTATCACGGAAGCGGACTTATACATAGCGAAACCAGGAGACAAGATTCGTATGTGTCCGGTTAAGGAAGCCATTGAGCCAAGAATAAGGCTGGATGGAAGAAGTGCTTTTCCGGGATATACAGGGCCGTTGCAGCCGGCAGGAAATGGAACGGCACACGCATTGAAAAATTGCAGTGTATTAGTGGTAGGCAGACATTGGGGAGGCTTCCAAGACGGAATTATTGACATGAGCGGCGAAGGACAGAAGTACACTTTGTTTGGAGAATTGAATAACATTGTTCTTGTAGCAGACACTAACGAGAAGTTTGAACATCGTGAGCAGCAGAAAAAGAATGATGCTTTAAGAAGAGCCGGACATAAACTTGCAGAGTATGTTGCGGAATGTGTGAAAGAATTAGAGCCTGAAGAGAAAGAGGTATATGAACTTGGTGAAATTACAAAACGCGGGGATGAATTGAAAAAATTATTCTCTGTCGTATATGTAATGCAGCCGCAGTCTCAGATGGAAGAAATGGGCTATAACGATTTAGTATATGGATGGGATATGAATCACGTTGTTCCTACAGTAATGCACCCAAATGAAATTCTGGATGGAGCGATGGTTTCGGGAAGTTTTATGCCGGTTTCCTCTAAGTGGTCCACATATGATTTCCAGAATTGTCCAAACATTAAGGCTTTATATAAGGAGCACGGAAAAACAATTAATTTCCTTGGTGTTATAATGTCTAACCTTAATGTTGCATTGGAACAGAAAGAGCGTTCTGCATTGTTCGTAGCTCAAATTGCAAAGACTCTTGGTGCTGATGGAGCCGTTGTTGCGGAAGAAGGATACGGAAACCCTGATGCAGATTTTATAGGATGCTATGTTGCTTTAGAAGATGCTGGAATTAAAACGGTAGGCGTTACTAATGAATGTACTGGACGTGACGGACAGTCGCAGCCTCTTGTTACATTGGATGAAAAATGTAACGCGATCGTATCTTGTGGAAATGTGTCTGAATTAATTGAACTTCCTCCGATGGAGACTGTATTGGGAGAACTGGAAGCTTTGGCAAGAGACGGATTATCTGGTGGATGGCCGGATGATGAAATCTTAGGGCCTTCAGTAAGACCGGATGGCTCCATTATTATGGAAAATAACTCCATGTTTTGCGGAGACCGAGTGTGTGGGTGGTCCCCCAAAACAATGAAAGAATTTTAGAGGAGAGATAAAATGAAAAAAGCTATTTTGTACGTTAATCAGTTTTTTGGACAAATAGGCGGTGAAGATAAGGCTGATTTTGCTCCGGAAATCAGAGAAGGAAAAGTGGGACCTGCTCTTGAGTTCGCCAAAAAATTGGATGCAGAGATTACCCATACAGTCATATGCGGAGACAACTATATGGGAAGTAATACTGAGGAAGCAGTAAAAACTATATTGGGAATGCTGGAAGGAAAAGAAATAGATATCTTTCTTGCGGGGCCTGCATTTCAGGCGGGACGATATGGAGTTGCCTGTGGAACCATATGTAAAGCTGTAAAAGAAAAATACAATGTACCGGTTGTGACATCTATGAATATAGAGAATCCCGGCGTTGAAATGTTTAAAAAGAACATGTATATTATGCAAGGCGGCAATATTGCATCTAAGATGCGTAAAGACGTGGCTGCAATGGTTAAGCTTGCTAATAAAATACTTAATGATGAAGAAATCCAAAGCGCTTCGGAAGAAGGATATTTTGCAAGAGGAATCCGTCGTCAGATGTGGCTTAATGAAGGTACACCGGCTTCTGAAAGAATGATAGATATGCTTCTTAAAAAGTTAAACGGAGAAAAATTTCAAACAGAACTTCCGATTCCGAAAATGGAACGTGTTCCTATCGCCCCTGCTCTGAAAGATCTGAAAAAGGCAAAGATTGCACTTGTTAATACAGGCGGAATTGTACCTGTGGATAATCCTGACCGTATACAGTCTGCATCAGCTACGCGCTGGGGAAGATACAATATAGAAGGTATGGATGCATTAAAAGCAGGTGAATATAAAACTATACATGCCGGTTTTGACCCTGCAGCTGCAGATGCAGATCCTAACGTAATAACACCAATAGATGCATTGAAGGTTATGGAGAAAGAAGGAGTATTTGGAAAACTTCATCCATATTTCTATACTACTGTAGGAACGGGAACAACTCAAGCTGAGGCCATGAGAATGGCAAATGAAATATTACCTTATCTGCAAGAGGATAATGTAGATGCTGTAATACTCGTATCAACCTGAGGCACCTGTACACGTTGCGGTGCAACGATGGTTAAAGAATTTGAAAAGGCCGGATTACCGGTTGTGCATATGTGCAACTTGATTCCTGTGTCGTTGACAGTAGGGGCAAACAGAATCGTTCCAACTATTTCCATACCATATCCGTTAGGAGATCCAAGTACGTCAAAAGAAGAACAGTGGAAGCTTCGTTATCACAGAACTAAAGTGGCATTGGAAAGCCTTGCTACAGATGTTAGCGAACAAACTGTATTTAAGGTATAAACGGGTATTGTAATTAAGGAAAAGAAGGGAGAAGTGGTTTGATCAAAGAAAAAAATTATGTTTTTTATCTTTCTATGTTACTTACAGGAGGAATTGCCATATGGGCGGTAGCATTGAATGACAGTTTTGTCTATGTTTCCAATGCTGTATATAATTTCCTTACAGTAAAATTTGGGTGGCTTTATTTATTGGCTATGCTTTTGTTCGTCATATTTATAATGGGCATTGCTTTTAGCAAGTACGGAAAACTTCGTTTAGGGGATGATGATTCCAGACCGGAATATAAGACTTCTTCATGGTTTGCCATGCTTTTTGGAGCAGGCATGGGTGTAGGATTAGTATTTTGGGGAATATCAGAACCGCTTTCTCATTATGTTAACCCTATGGGCATGGAAGGTGGAACTGCTGAAGCTGCGTATTTTGCAATAAAGTCTTCATTTTTACACTGGGGAATTCATCCATGGGCTAATTATTCAATAATTGGGCTGGCATTGGCATACTTTCAATTTCGCAAGAAGAAACCTGCACTGATTAGCTCTATATTTGAACCAT
Organism: Sedimentibacter sp.; assembly: GCA_018436705.1. Taxonomy (GTDB): domain Bacteria; phylum Bacillota; class Clostridia; order Tissierellales; family Sedimentibacteraceae; genus Sedimentibacter. The sequence goes on along the minus strand of JAHDLA010000026.1, from coordinate 5,253 downwards.
TGATTGGCGAGAAGAGAGTTAACGGTGCATTGGGAAAGACGATAGATGTATTTGCAGTGTTTGCTACTGTTGCAGGTGTAACTACTTCATTAGGCTTGGGAGTTTTGCAAATTAACAGCGGTTTGGAATACATGTTTGGAATTCCGTCGACGCTTATTATACAGATAATCATTATTGCTGTTATTACAGTTATTTATATATGGACAGCTGTGGCAGGAATAGAAAAAGGTATTAAAATTATATCTGATGTAAATCTGATTATTGCATTTATATTGATGGCTTTGGCCATGGTTGTAGGACCTAAAGTTGAAATTTTAAACAATTTCACTAATGGGTTGGGACAGTATATCTGCAATATTATTCCTGACAGTCTTAAGTTGGTAGTTTACGGAGATAACAGTTGGATTCAGGATTGGAGAATATTCTACTGGGCATGGTGGATTGCATGGGCACCATTTGTAGGAGTCTTTATCGCCAGAATTTCAAAAGGAAGAACTATACGCGAATTCATTGCTGGTGTAGTACTTGCACCATCACTAGGTTCAATCGCATGGTTTGCGATTTTTGGTTCACTAGGCATTCACCTTGGAGAAGGAGGTATCCTATCTATTGAAGCACTGGAAAAAGTAGCGGCTGTTCCGGAAACAGGATTGTTTACAGTGCTTGAAAAATATCCTATGGGTATAGTGCTTTCTGTAGCAGCATTGATTCTGGTATGTACATTTTTTATAACATCAGCCAATTCAGGTACATTTGTACTTTCAATGCTGACTTCAAACGGCAATTTAAATCCGCCGAACAGTAAAAAGGTACTGTGGGGAATCGTACAATCCTTAATGGCAATAGGGCTGTTAATTGCAGGTGGGCTTAAACCACTTCAAATAATATCAATAGCGGCTGCATTTCCGTTTATATTTGTTATGCTCGCTGCCTGTGCTTCATTGTTAAAGGCATTAAAATCAGAGCATGTTTAAATGATTTATAACAATGAACAAAGATGCAATTTAAAATTATGGCACCTGTTATAAGCAGACAAAGAATTATCTTTCTTAAGTTATGCATAGAAGAGTTTTTTAGTTTAGAACGTGAAGAAAATTATTTCTCAGTGAGAAATAAAATACCTTGTTTTGTAGAAAAATTACAAAATATTTATAACCATTACAACGATGAAGCATAAATGATGTTAAAATTTCATAGCAAAATAAAATTATTAAAAATCTTCAATATGGTATATATCTTGCTATACAAATATTGGTAACCAAGAAATGAGGTATGTAATGAGCAAGGCTTATAATATTTTATAAGCATTGGATATCAAGCAGCTCTTACATCTGAACAAATTGAATGCCATGTAGAAAAGTATTTAACATTTTTTACTTCGCAGCCTTTACAGGCATTCTTTGAAATCTTTATGGAGATTTAAAAATATAAGTAAGGAAGTGAAGTTAATAATGAGCAGATTAGAAATTGCTTCACCGAGTAAAGCTAAAATTGTAATGGAAGGACTTTATAAGGACTTGGAGCGAAGAATTGAATCCAGTCCCCCTGGACTATGTCCGGTGGATATGTCGAGGGCATTTTTGGAGCTGTGCCATGCTCAGACTTGCGGGAAATGCGTGCCTTGCCGTATTGGTCTTGGTCAATTAAATCATTTTATTAAAGATGTTCTGGACGGAAATGCAACGATGGAAACTCTTGATGTTATGGAACAGACAGCATTGTCTATAATGGATTCTGCAGACTGTGCCATTGGTTATGAAGCTGCCAATATGGTATACAAAGGGTTGATCGGATACAGAGATGATTACATTGAGCATATAAATAACGGACGTTGTACTTGCACGTATAACCAGCCGGTGCCGTGCGTGTCTCTGTGTCCTGCACATGTAGATATTCCGGGATATGTGGCATTAGTTGGAGAAGGTAGATATGCGGATGCAATTCGATTGATGCGAAAAGATAATCCATTCCCGACGACATGTTCATATATATGTGAACATCCGTGTGAAGCCAGATGCAGAAGAAATATGGTGGATGATTCCATAAATATACGCGGGTTAAAACGCGTGGCAGCAGATTTTGCTGGGATAGTTGATCCTCCTGCATGTGCGAAGAATACCGGCAAGAAAATTGCAGTGCTTGGCGGCGGACCTGGTGGTTTAAGTGCGGCATATTACCTTCAGTTAATGGGACATAATGTAACGGTATATGAGATGCTTCCAAAACTTGGAGGTATGCTTCGATATGGAATTCCAAATTACCGTCTTCCAAAAGAAAGGCTGCAGGAGGACATTGACAATGTTTTGAGAACCGGTGTGGAAGTAAGGCATGGCTTAAAAATAGGTCGTGATATAACCATTCAGGAGCTGAGAGAACAGTATGACGCAGTGTTAATTACCATAGGAGCTAGTACGGACAAGAAACTTGGGCTCAAAGGTGAAGATGCAGATGGCGTATTGTCAGCTGTACAATTCTTGCGAAATGTAGGTAAGAACGAGATTATGGATCTGTCAGGGAAAGAAGTTGCAGTTATCGGCGGCGGCAATGTCTCAATGGATGCAGTTCGTACGGCAAAACGCCTTGGAGCTAAAAAAGTGAGCATAGTATACCGCAGAAGAGTTGCAGATATGACAGCACTTCCAGGCGAAATAGAAGGAGCAGTTGCAGAAGGTGTAGAAGTGCTTACGCTTAAAGCTCCGGCGTCACTGGATGTGGATGAGCATAACCATATTAAAGGGCTTTATGCCACACCGCAAATGGTAAGCGCCATCAAAGACGGTCGTGCCAGCATTAAGCCTACCGGCGAAGAAGATGTTTATATTCCATGCGATGTTTTGATAGTGGCAATAGGCCAGAATATTGAAATTCGTCATTTCGAAGAGTTTGGTATACCTGTGGAACGGGGAAAAATTGTTACAAAAAGCAGCGGAACTTTTGAAAACTTCCCTGATGTTTTTGCGGGAGGCGATTGTGCCAGCGGGCCGGCATCTGTAATCAAGGCAATAGCTGCAGCTAAAGTTGTGGCAGCTAACATTGATGCATATTTAGGCTATAGGCACGAAATTTCCTGTGATGTAGAAATTCCGGCCGTTAATCTGGATGATCATAGTCCTTGCGGAAGAGTGAATTTGACTGAACGGGAAGCTTGTGAGAGAGTTTGTGATTTTGAAGGTGTAGAGAACTGCATGACAGAAAAAGAAGCTAAACAGGAGGCATCTAGGTGCTTGCGCTGTGATCACTTCGGATATGGAATACTTAAAGGAGGCAGGGAAAGATTATGGTAAATATCACGATTAACGGAAAGAAAATTTTAGTTAAGGAAAATACCACGATTATGAAAGCTGCCGCAGAGAATGAAATTCCAATTCCGAGCCTTTGTTATCTGAAGGGGATTAATGAAATTGGTGCCTGCCGCGTTTGTATGGTTGAACTAGAAGGAAAAGATAAACTTATTACTTCTTGTAATAATGTAGTTGAAGAAGGAATGGTAATTTACACAAATAGCCCCAAGGTGCGAAAACATAGACGTACGACTGTAGAATTAATTTTATCTCAGCACGACTGCCAGTGTGTTACATGTACAAGAAGCGGAAACTGTAGCCTTCAAAAGATAGCCAATGATTTAAATATCCTGAGCATTCCGTTTAAAACTGAACTAGAGATACAAAAATGGAATCAAAATTTCCCACTGATACGCGATTCCAGGAAATGTATTAAATGCATGCGTTGTGTTCAAATATGCGAAAAAGTTCAGGGACTTAATATTTGGGATGTTGAAGGAACGGGCTCCAGGACTACAGTAAATGTTTCTAACAATGGCAAGATAGAAGAATCAAATTGTTCATTGTGCGGACAATGCATTACCCACTGTCCCGTAGGTGCTCTGAGAGAAAGAGATGATACGGAAAAGATATGGGATGCCATTGCGGATAAGGAAAAGATTGTGATTGCACAGGTCGCTCCGGCTGTTCGAGCAGCGTGGGGAGAAGAATTGGGACTCACACCAAAAGAAGCTACTGTAGGAAAGATTATGGATTCCTTAAAGCGTATGGGCGTAGACTATGTATTTGATACAACTTTTTCAGCTGATTTGACAATTATGGAAGAAGGTAATGAATTTATAAAAAGATTTACCGGCGGTGAACTTAAGGACAGACCTATGTTTACTTCCTGCTGCCCGGCATGGATTAGGTTTATAAAGTCCCAGTTTCCGCATCTAGTTAAACAGCTTTCGACGGCAAAATCACCGCAACAGATGTTTGGGGCTGTAATGAAAACTTACTTTGCAGAAAGACTTGGTGTTTCACCGGAAAAAATTTATACAATATCTGTAATGCCTTGCGTAGCAAAAAAGGAAGAGCGCGAGATGGAATTATTTTACGGAGAATATGCAGGCCATGACATTGATACAGTTATTACAACAAGAGAGCTTGTTAAAATGATCCGTTCTGCCCATATAAGACCTGATACTTTACAGGATATTGAAAGTGATCGTCCGATGCAGGAAATTACCGGAGCCGGAGTTATATTTGGAGCAACCGGTGGTGTAATGGAGGCCGCACTCCGATCAGCATATTACCTGATCAAAGGAGAGAACCCTCCTGTAGATGCTTTTAAAGCAGTGAGAAGCCAAGGTTTTAATGATAATGAAGGACTTGCAGAAGCTGATTTTATTGTTGATGATATTAAAGTAAGGACGGCGGTAGTCAGCGGGCTGGGAAATACACGGTCACTTCTTGAAAAAATCGAAAGAGGAGAAGCTCAATACGATTTTGTAGAAGTAATGGCTTGTTCGGGAGGCTGCGTAGGCGGCGGAGGCCAGCCGATTCATGACGGAGAGGAACTGGCATTTGAACGCGGAAAAAATCTTTATTATCTGGATGAAAATGCAAAATTAAGGTTTTCTCATGAAAATCCTGATATAGTGAAACTGTATGAAGAGTATTTTGAAGAACCAATGTCCCACAAATCTCACATGCTGCTTCATACAAAACATGAAAAAAGAGAATAGCATCAATATTGCTGTGATTAGCCGTCACAAAGTGATGCAAATAAAGCAATAACTACATTATACAAATTTGCAGTTGCTTTACAGTAAATTATAAAATGTTGGAGGTGTGAAATGAGCAAAGTATATGACGTTTTAATAGTCGGAGCAGGACCGGCGGGATTATCAGCAGGGCTGTATGCCGGAAGAGCAAGACTGAGCACTTTGATAATCGAAAAAGAAAAAGACGGAGGGCAAATAGCGCT
>JAHDLA010000008.1 GCA_018436705.1 Sedimentibacter sp. | reverse complement strand
TCAGGTATTGGCAAAACCAGGTACAATAACACCACATACAAAATTCAATGCAGAAGTATATGTATTAACAAAAGAAGAAGGTGGAAGACATACACCATTCTTTAACGGATACAGACCACAGTTCTATTTCAGAACAACAGATATAACAGGCCAGATCGACCTTGAAGAAGGAACAGAAATGTGTATGCCTGGAGATAACGCAAGATTTATAGTAGAATTAATCCACCCGATAGCAATAGAAGAAGGATTAAGATTTGCTATCAGAGAAGGCGGAAGAACAGTTGGTTCAGGTGTTGTTACAAGCATAATAAAATAAATTGGTGAACGAAACTGCAAAGATGTGGCAGGAAAATCACTGTATGAGGAGGAGCTTTGCTCCTCTTTTTGAATATAAAAAAGAAGCTGCAGTATGCTTGAGCCTTTTTTTATGTTTAAATATTATTCTTGGTATGATTTGAAAATAGTTATAGTTTTTGTACATGTGTAAAATAATTATACATACAATATTATGATTTTTTGTACATCATTGTAAAAGAAAATTTACATATATCAAAAATATAAACTTCGTTATGCTCCATTTTATCACATTCTATAATTTAAATCACATAATTTTATAAGAAAATAAAAATTGGCACAGTAGTTGCAACTATTATAATGGACTTGCAATGGTAAGTTTTATTATTTATGAAAACATTATCAGCTATTATTTTGAAGGGAAATTATAGCTGAAAAAGAAATGGAGGTGGTTGAAGCTTTTAGCAAGTCATAGTAAGCGTTATGTAATATTTAAGAGGCGTAACAAAGTAACAAAGAGAATTTGCAAATGATTCAAAAAAATTTTTTAACAAGGAGAAATTATGTTAAATACTTTAAACAGTGTAGTTAATTGGGCAAATGGTTACATTTGGGGCATTGGCATGCTTTTACTTATCGGTGGTGCCGGCATTTACTTTACAGTAAAATTAGGATTTTTTCAATTCGTTCGTTTTAAAGATATGTGGAGTCGTATTATAGAAAAAGGTGACTCTGATTCAGGTATATCTTCTTTTGCATCCTTCTGTACAACTATGGCGATGCGCGTTGGAACAGGTAATGTAGCAGGAGTTGCTGTTGCAATTTATTCAGGTGGTCCTGGCGCGTTGTTTTGGATGATACTTATAGGTATGACAAACTCTGCAGTTTGTTTTGCTGAGTGTACGTTGGGCCAGTTGTATAAAATTCGTGTTGACGGCGCATACCGCGGCGGCGGTCCTTACTGTGCAGAACGCGGACTAGGATGGGGTAAATACGGTAAATTTATGGCTGTGGTTATGTTTGTGGGCACTTCTTGCTTTATGACTGCGGCTGCTACATATACGGTTTCTGACGCATTTAATCAAGCTACAGGTATTTCGATGACTGTTATATCTGCTTGTATTGCAGTTCTGCTACTTGTGACAGTTCTTGGAGGTATAAGACGTATTAGTACCGTAGCTTCTTCGATAGTTCCATTTATGACAGCTATTTACATGGGAATTACCCTTATAATATTAGTAGTAAATATTACAAAAATACCAGCACTAATTTCTGATGTTATTTCTTCCGCATTTGGCTTAAATGCTATTTTTGGAGGTACAATTGGTATTGCAATTCAACAAGGTATTAAAAGAGGTACTTTCTCATCTGCTTCAGGTATGGGCGAGGCTTCACCAACAGCTGCTGCTGTTGAAACTAGCCACCCTGTTAAACAGGGATTATCAAACGCTGCCGGTGTATGGCTGGACACAGTTATCGTGTGTAGTTGTACAGGCCTTATGATTCTTCTAACTGATAGCTTCAATACAGCAGGTGGTTACATTGGCAGTGGTAGTCCTGAACTTGCCGAAGGCATCACAGGCGGTATTATATATGTTCAAATGGCTGCTAGTACAGTTCTTGGTAACTTTGGGCATATCTTTATTGCACTTATGCTGTTATTATTCTCATTTACATGTTTAATCAGCTACTATTATGAGGCAGAAACAGCAGCTATGTACCTGTTCCAAAAACCAACACAACAAAACACTCGTAAAGCAATTACAAGAATTTTACAATTTGGTATGCCTGTACTTGTATTCTTATGGGGTGTCATTGAATCTGATACAGCTTGGGGCCTTTCTGACTTTGCTCTTGGCGCATGTACATGGATTAACATGTTAGTGGTTTGCATGTTGTTCCCAAAATGCGTTGCTTTGTACAAAGACTATGATCAACAAATGAAAGCTGGCAAGGATCCTTACTATGATCCTGACAAACTTTCTTGGAAAGGCGTTGATGTAGAAATGTGGAAAGATATCAACGCTAAAAGAATAAAGGCTAAAAATAATTCGCTTTAGAAATTATAACATAGATTATTAATATCATAAAAAAACACTTAAGAATTTTGAACCGACTTCAATAAGTTGTACTTTATTGCGTAGCAGTTTTTAACTGCTACGCAATATTTTTAGGTGAAATAATTTTAAGGAAAAAAGAGAATAAAACACACTAATTATTAATGATATTTTAAAATGGAATAAATTTATTAATTACGCTTAATATAATAAAATTCAACATGTGCAAACATTAAAATAATAAATATAACACAAATATATTAAGGAAAGGTAATAAATGTTAACTTTTTGAAACAAATAAAAAAACTACTTGATTTATAAGAAATAATGGTATATTATAATAAAGCTTGCCACATGCGATGACGCAAAAGGTTGCTGGTTTTGCTTAATAAATCAGGGAATTTTTGCAGAGTATGTCCTGTTAAAAAACAGGGCGACCGGTATTGTTGAAATTTTAAAACAAGAAACACCCGGATGGGTGTATCGAACAATTCCGAGTTGTATGGATGACATACGAAGAAGGAGGTAAAAAAATGGCAAACGCACAGAAAATAAGAATTAGGTTAAAGGCTTATGATCATCAATTAATTGATCAATCTGCACAAAAAATTGTGGAAACAGCTAAAAATACCGGTGCAACTGTAGCAGGACCGATTCCGCTGCCAACAGAAAAGCAGGTTATCACAATACTGAGAGCTGTTCACAAATACAAAGATTCCAGAGAGCAGTTTGAACAAAGAACTCATAAAAGATTGATTGACATAACTAACCCTACACCTAAGACTGTAGATTCATTGATGAAATTGAATCTGCCTGCCGGTGTAGACATTGAAATCAAATTATAAGAGAAAGCAAGTAGAGAAAAAATATATAATGCACTCTGCTTAGAATGATTGCATAAAAGCAATCCGCTGTAAGAAAATAGGAGGTGTAAAAATGAAAGCAATTCTTGGTAAAAAAGTCGGAATGACTCAAGTGTTCACAGAACAAGGAAATGTTGTTCCGGTAACTGTAATTGAATCAGGCGACATAGTTGTTATTCAGAAAAAAACTATTGAAAAAGATGGTTATAATGCAATTCAGGTTGGCTTTGGAGACATTAAATTAAAAAATGTTGTTAAACCTATAAAAGGTCATTTTGATAAAGCAAATGCAGAACCAAAAAGATTTTTAAGAGAATTTAGAGTAACAAATATTGATGATTACGAAATCGGTCAGAAAATAGGCGTTGATATTTTCCAGGTCGGAGAAAAAGTTGATGTTGTAGGAATTTCTAAAGGTAAGGGATTCCAGGGGTCTATTAAGAGACACGGACATCATACCGGAGATATGAGCCACGGTTCTAAATTCCACAGATTAAGAGGTTCTTTAGGAGCTTCTGCAGGTGTTGGAAGAGTAGTAAAAGGAACAAAAGCTCACGGACATATGGGTAATGAAAAAGTTACAGTATTAAACCTTGAAGTTATAAAAGTTGATGCAGATAAAAATGCAATACTTGTAAAAGGTGCGATACCAGGACCTAAAAAAGGTTTGGTAAAGGTCAGAGAAGCAGTTAGAAAGTCTAAATAATAATTGCGTAGAAAGGAGGACTAAAGATGCCGAAAGTAGCTCTTTATGATATAACAGGCAGCCAGGTAGGCGATATCGAATTAAATGATGCCGTATTTGGTGTAGAAGTAAACACTCATGTAATGTATGAAGCTGTAAAAAATTATTTGGCTAATCAAAGACAAGGAACTCAGTCAGCAAAGACAAGAGCTGATGTGAGAGGCGGCGGCAGAAAACCTTGGAGACAAAAAGGAACAGGCCGTGCAAGACAAGGAAGTATAAGAGCACCGCAGTGGAAAGGCGGAGGAATTGTATTTGCTCCAAAGCCAAGAGACTATAGCTATTCAATTCCTAAGAAAGTTAAGAGACTGGCTCTTAAATCAGCATTAAGTTCAAAAGTTCAGGATCAAGAAATAATAGTTGTAGATAAATTAGTGCTTGAACAGCCGAAAACAAAAGAAATGGTTAAGGTTTTAAAAAATCTTAATTCAGGTAAAAAAACATTAGTTGTTATTCCTGAAAAAGATGAAGCTGTACTTAGAGCAACAGCTAACATTCCAGGAGTAAAAACAGCATATATAAACACAATAAATGTTTATGACATTTTAAACTGTGATTCTTTCCTGATTACGAAGGAAGCAGTTAATAAAGTGGAGGAGGTGTACGCATAATGCGCGATCCACACGATATCATAAAAAGACCGATAGTAACAGAAGCTAGTATGGATGCAATGGCAGAAAAGAAATACACTTTTGTTGTTGATAAAAAGTCTAATAAAACTGAAATTAAAAATGCAGTGGAAAAAATATTCGGAGTTAAAGTAGCAAGTGTGAACACAATGAACATGCTCGGAAAGAAAAAGAGAATGGGCATGAATGTTGGCAAAAGAGCCGATTGGAAAAAGGCTATAATTACTTTAACAGAAGACAGCAAAACAATAGAATTCTTTGAAGGAATTTAAGAAGCCCTAACCCAATTTTTTCGACCGATAGGGAGAGAAAAATTGTTGGTAGGTCTTTCGCAACGAATTCCCAATTTATGCGACCAAAGGGAGCAAATAAATTGGTGAATGAGACTGCGCGAAGCCCTAACCCAATTTTTTCGACCGATAGGGAGAGAAAAATTGTTGGTAGGTCAAACGCACAAAATTCCTAATTTATGCGACGTTAGGAGCAAATAAATTAGTGAATTTCCCTGCGAACCCCTTATGTTAAGCTAACTAAGGGCACAAGAATGTAATTAAAAGATAGTAGATCAAAAAAAGGAGGAAAATCTCATGGGTATTAGAAAATACAGACCAACCTCTCCGGCGTTGAGACAAATGACAGTTTCAACATTTGAAGAAATAACAACTAATGAACCTGAGAAATCTCTTTTAGCTCCATTAAAGAATAAAGCCGGAAGAAACGCATACGGCAGAATAACAGTACGTCATCAGGGCGGTGGAGAAAAGAGAAAATATAGAATCATTGATTTTAAAAGAAATAAAGACGGAGTTCCAGGAAAAGTTGCTACAATTGAGTATGATCCTAACAGAAGTGCGAATATAGCTCTTATAAACTATGCAGATGGAGAAAAGAAATATATAATAGCTCCTTATAAATTAGCTGTTGGTGATACAATTGTTTCTGGACCTGATGCGGATATAAAAATAGGAAATGCACTTCCTGTAAGAAATATTCCTGTTGGTACATTGATTCACAACATAGAATTAAAACCTGGTAAAGGTGCACAAATGGTACGTTCAGCTGGCAACTCAGCTCAGCTTATGGCTAAAGAAGGTAAGTATGCTCAGGTTAGACTTCCAAGCGGCGAAGTTAGAATGGTAAGCATGGACTGCAGAGCTACAATTGGTCAGGTAGGAAACTTAGATCATGAAAATATAACAATAGGTAAAGCCGGAAGAAAAAGACATATGGGTATCAGACCTACAGTAAGAGGTTCCGTAATGAATCCTAACGACCATCCACACGGTGGTGGTGAAGGTAGAGCTCCTGTTGGTAGACCAGGACCTGTTACTCCTTGGGGTAAACCGGCACTTGGTTTGAAAACTCGTAAGAAAAATAAAAAATCCGACAAGATGATTGTTAAGAGAAGAAATACAAAATAGTTTTAATAGGTTAGTGAAAGGAGGAAATAGTGAATGGGTAGATCATTAAAAAAAGGGCCTTATTGTGAACCTAGTCTTATGAAAAAGATTGTGGAAATGAATGAAGCAAACAATAAAAAAGTATTAAAAACTTGGTCTAGAAGATCAACAATATTCCCCGAAATGGTAGGCCATACATTAGCTATACATGATGGCAGAAAGCACGTTCCTGTATATATAACTGAAGATATGGTTGGACACAAACTCGGTGAATTTGCTCCAACAAGGACTTATAGAGGACATGATAAGACTGATAAATCTTCAAAAGTTAAATAAGAAGGGAGGCAAGCTTAAATGGAAGCAAGAGCAGTTGCTAAATATATAAGAGTATCACCTAGAAAAATGAGATTCGTATGTGATATGGTAAGAGGAAAGCAAGTTGACGAAGCTTTGGCAATTTTAAAATTTTACCCAAGTAAGGGAGCTAAAATTTTAGAAAAAGTAGTTAAATCAGCTACGGCAAATGCTGAAAATAACTTTGAAATGGATAGAGATAAATTATATGTTTCCGAAGTTTATGCTAATCAAGGTCCAACTCTTAAGAGATGGAGACCGAGATCAAAGGGAGCAGCATATAAAATACTGAAAAGAAGCAGCCATATTGGAGCTGTAGTAAAAGAGAGAGAATAGAACAGCAAAGGAGGTAAAAAATGGGTCAGAAGGTAAACCCTCATGGACTTAGAGTTGGTATAATCAATGATTGGGATTCTAAATGGTATGCTGACAAAAAGAGTTTCGGCGAAAATTTAGCTGAAGACTACAAGATTCGTGAGTTTATAATAAGCACAATGAATCAGGCAGGAATAGCAAAGATTGAAATCGAAAGATTTGCCAGCAGAATTAAGGTAAGTGTGTTCACAGCAAAACCAGGTATGATAATTGGTAAAGGCGGTTCTGGTGTTGACGGCTTAAAAACTAATATAGAAAAAATGACAGGTAAGACTGTTATAATTAATGTAGAAGAAATAAAGGTTCCTGAATTAAACGCTCAGTTGGTTGCAGAAAATATAGCAAGCCAGATTGAAAAGCGTATATCTTTCAGAAGAGCTATGAAACAGTCTATGCAAAGAACAATGAAATTAGGTGCAAAAGGTATTAAAACAAGCGTATCAGGAAGATTGAACGGAGCTGATATGGCTAGAACTGAAGGATATTCAGATGGTAAAATACCTCTTCAAACTTTAAGAGCTGATATAAGCTATGGCTTTGCAGAAGCAAACACAACATTCGGAAAAATAGGTGTTAAGGTTTGGATTTGCAGAGGTGAAGTTCTTAGAAAGAAAGGTCAATTGTTATCAGATAACCGTGAACCAGTAAAAGCTATGAACGATAATAGAGATAACAAGAGAAAAAGAAGATCTAATAATAATTTTAAAAGAGAAAGAGATAGAAAGTAATAAGTCCTGAAGGAAGGAGGAATAATTATGTTAATGCCTAAAAGAGTAAAACGCCGTAAACAACAAAGAGGAAGAATGACCGGTGTTGCAACGAGAGGCAACAAGGTTACTTACGGCGACTACGGACTACAAGCATTAGAACCAGCTTGGATTACATCAAACCAAATTGAAGCTGCCAGAAGAGCTATGACTAGATCGGTTAAGAGAGGCGGTCAAATTTGGATTAAAATATTCCCGGATAAACCAGTAACTAAAAAACCAGCCGAGACTCGTATGGGTAAAGGAAAGGGATCACCTGAATACTGGGTAGCAGTAGTTAAACCTGGCAGAGTATTATTCGAAATGTCAGGAGTTGCTGAAGAAGTAGCTAGAGAAGCAATGAGACTTGCCATGCATAAATTGCCTATCAAATGCAAATTTGTTACCAAAGATCAGGCATCAGAAAAGGATGGTGAAGCAAATGAAAGCTAATGAATTAAGAAATAAGTCAGTTGAAGAGTTGAACAAGTCGGTATTGGATTTAAAAACAGAACTTTTCAATTTAAGATTTCAACTTGCAACCGGAGAGCTTGACAATCCGATGAGAATAAAGAAAGTCAAGAAAGATATTGCGCGTGTTAAAACAGTTCTTAGAGAACGTGAATTAAACATTAATGCGCAGTAAGAAAGGAGGATTTACTTTGGAAAGAGGCAACAGAAAAGTAAGAATTGGAAAAGTAGTAAGTGATAAAATGGATAAAACAGTCGTAGTTGCTACTGAAAAGCTTGTAGCACATCCTCTTTATAAGAAACAGATTAAAATGACTAAGAAATACAAAGCACATGATGAAGAGAACAAGTGCAAAGTTGGAGATATAGTTAAAATAATGGAAACCAGACCATTATCAAAAGAAAAATGCTGGAGATTAGTTGAAATATTAGAGGAAGCTAAATAAACCCTAAGACAATTGAAGGGAGGTAGAAGTCATGATACAAAATGAGTCAAGATTGAGAGTCGCAGATAATTCTGGAGCTAAGGAAGTGCTTGTAATAAGAGTAATGGGCGGTTCAATAAGAAAATACGGTAATATTGGCGATATAGTTGTATGTGCGGTTAAATCTGCAACACCTGGAGGAGTTGTTAAGAAGGGTGATGTAGTTAAGGCTGTTATCGTAAGAACAAAAAAAGGTGTCAGAAGACAAGACGGTACGTATATCAGATTTGATGAAAATGCGGCAGTTATAGTAAAGGATGATAAGACACCTGTAGGAACTCGTATATTTGGACCTGTAACAAGAGAATTAAGAGATGGAAAGTTTATGAAGATTATCTCGCTGGCACCGGAAGTACTTTAATGGGAGGTGTAAAGAATGCACGTAAAAAAAGGCGATAAAGTTGTAGTTATATCAGGCAGTGACAAAGGCAAAATAGGCAAGGTACTCAATAGCTTACCAAAGCAGAACAAAGTCATTGTCGAAGGTGTAAGAATGGTTACTAAGCATCAAAAAGCTACTAATCAAATGCAGCAGGCAGGCATATTGCACCAAGAAGGAGCGATTAACGCTTCGAATGTTATGATATACTGTGAAAAATGCAAATCAGGCGTTAGAACTGAAGCTAAAATAGAAAACGGAAAAAAAGTAAGAGCATGCAAAAAGTGCGGTTCAGTTTTATAATAATGCTCGAAAGGAGGTACGAACTATATGGCTAGATTAAAAGCGACATATAATGAACAAGTAGTGCCGGCGCTGATAGAAAAATTTCAGTATAAAAGCATTATGCAGGCACCTAAAATAGAAAAGATAGTTATTAATATGGGCGTGGGCGAAGCTAAGGAAAATCAGAAATTTTTAGACAACGCTGTTGAGGAATTGACGGTGATAGCAGGCCAGAAGCCTGTTGTTACTAAGGCTAGAAAATCAATCTCAAACTTTAAGGTCAGAGAAGGTATGGCAGTGGGTTGCAAGGTTACACTGAGAGGAAATCATATGTATGAATTCTTTGATAAACTTGTAAACATAGCATTGCCAAGAGTAAGAGACTTTAGAGGCGTTTCAAAATCATCTTTTGACGGAAGAGGAAACTATGCTTTAGGAATTAAAGAGCAATTGATATTTCCGGAAATAAATTACGATAAAATTGATAAATTAAGAGGTATGGACATAATCATAACAACCACAGCTAACACTGATGAAGAAGCACGTGAGCTTTTGAAATTAATGGGAATGCCTTTTAGTAAGTAAGGGAGGGAACGAAATGGCAAAGACATCTCTAAAAGTTAAACAACAGAGAAAACAAAAATTCTCAACGAGAGAATATACAAGATGCAAAATTTGTGGAAGACCTCATGCTTATTTAAGGAAATTCGGTATATGCCGTATATGCTTTAGAGAACTGGCTTATAAGGGTCAGATACCTGGCGTTAAAAAAGCTAGTTGGTAAAATTTATATAATGGAAGGAGGTTACTTACATGGTAATGACAGATCCTATCGCAGATATGTTAACGAGAATAAGAAATGCTAATCATTCAAAACATGAATTTGTTGATATTCCGGCTTCTAAAATTAAGAAGGAAATAGCTAACATATTATTAGAAGAAGGATATATTAAGGGTTTTGATGTTATAGATGACGGTAAGCAAGGTATAATAAGAGCTGAGCTTAAATACCAGCAAAATAAAGAAAGAGTTATAACAGGAATTAAGAGAATCTCAAAACCTGGACTTAGAGTTTATGTTGGAAAAGACGAAACTCCTAAGGTTTTAGGCGGCTTGGGTATAGCTATACTTTCAACTTCACAAGGAATTGTGACTGATAAAAAAGCAAGAACACAGGGTGTTGGCGGAGAAGTAATCTGCTACGTATGGTAATAATAACGAATAGGAGGTGCTAAGATGTCAAGAATAGGTATTAAACCTGTAAATATACCTGCTAATGTAGAAATATCAATTGATAAAAACAATTATGCAGTTGTTAAAGGGCCAAAGGGACAAATTGAACAACAGCTTCCAAAAGAAATGACGATTGAAGTTGAAGGTTCAGTAATCAACGTTTCAAGACCCAACGATGAAAAGCGATACAGATCACTCCACGGACTTACAAGAACTCTTGTAAACAACATGGTAGTTGGAGTTACTGACGGATTTTCTAAGTCACTTGAAATAGTAGGTGTTGGATATAGAGCACAAAAGCAAGGAAACAAATTAGTATTAAACTTAGGTTTTTCACATCCTGTTGAAATGGAAGATCCAAAAGGAATTGAAACAGCTGTTGAAGGAACTAATAAAATAGTAGTAAAAGGTATCGATAAGCAGCAAGTAGGAAATTATGCAGCTGTAATCAGAGACTGGAGAAGACCTGAACCATACAAGGGCAAGGGTATTAAATACACTAACGAAGTTGTTAGACGTAAAGCAGGTAAAACTGGTAAATAATTGAGAAAGGAGTGAGTATTAGTGCTTAAAAAAATTGATAAAAATCAAAAAAGAAGAGAAAGACACTATAGTATTAGAAACAAAATCGTAGGAACTCCTGAGAGACCAAGATTAAATATATTTAAAAGCTCTAAGCACATATACGCTCAAGTAATTGATGATGCTACTGGAACAACTCTTGCTTGCGCATCTACATTAGATAAAGAACTGCAAGGACAGACAGCAGAACTTACTAAATCAGAAGCAGCTAAACTGGTAGGCAAGACAGTAGGAGAAAGAGCGAAAAACAAAGGTATAAATACAGTAGTTTTCGATAGAGGCGGATATTTATATCACGGAAGAGTAAAATTACTCGCAGATGGAGCAAGAGAAAGCGGACTTGAATTTTAATAAGGAGGTTAGTCATGGAACAACGTGGACGTATAGATGCAAGCCAACTGGACGTTAAAGAAAAAGTTATCAGTATCAACCGTGTTACAAAGGTTGTTAAGGGCGGTAGAAACTTTAGATTTTCTGTCTTAGTTGTAGTTGGTGATGAGAATGGTCATGTTGGAATTGGAATGGCAAAAGCTATCGAAATTCCAGACGCGATCAGAAAAGCCATCCAAGATGCTAAAAAGAATATGATTGAAGTGCCACTGATTAACACTACAGTGCCACATGAAATAATTGGCAGATATGGCGCAGGCAGAGTTCTTGTTAAACCAGCTAAAGAAGGTACAGGAATTATAGCTGGTGGACCTGTTCGTGCAGTGTTAGAATTAGCTGGAGTTAGGGATATAAGGACAAAATCATTAGGATCAAGTAATCCTAGAAACGTAGTAAATGCAACAATTGAAGCCTTAAAACTTCTAAAAAAGCCTGAAGATGTAGCTAAAGTCAGAGGTAAATCAGTAGAAGAAATACTAGGTTAAGAGGTGAAAATTATGGCAAAGATAAAAATAAAACAAATCAGAAGCATCAATTCTAGAACACCTAATCAGATAAAGAATATGGAAGCTTTGGGTTTGAGAAAAATAGGCCAAGTGGTTGAAAAAGAAGATACACCTCAAATCAGAGGAATGATCAAAAAAGTAGAGCACATGGTAGAGGTTGTAGAATAAAACTATAAGGAGGTGTTAAAATGAAACTTCATGAATTAAAACCTAATCCTGGTAGTACGAAAAACAGGAAGAGATTAGGAAGAGGTACAGCCACAGGACAAGGAAAAACTGCCGGAAGAGGTATGAACGGTCAGAAATCTCGTTCAGGCGGTGGAGTAAGACCAGGATTTGAAGGCGGACAGATGCCTCTTTACAGGAGACTTCCAAAAAGAGGATTTACAAATATTTTTGGAACTCAATACGCTGAGGTTAATGTTGAAACATTTAATAGATTCGAAGATGGAGCAGAAATAACTCCGGAACTTCTTAAATCAGAAGGTATCATTAAAAAACAACTTGACGGAATAAAGGTGCTTGGAGATGGTGAACTTAAAAAGAAACTAACTGTTAAGGCTCATAAATTCAGCAAAACAGCGGTAGAAAAGATAGAAGCTGCTGGTGGAAAAGCTGAGGTGATCTAGTTGTTTGAAACTTTGAAAAATGCATGGAAAATACCTGATTTAAGAAAAAGAATGACATTCACATTTTTGATGTTAGTTGTATACAGACTCGGGGCTGTGATACCTGTTCCGGGCATAGATAGAGCTGTAGTAAGTAACATGTTTTCAGGCAGTGCAGGAGGCTTGTTGGACTTCTTTGATATGATGTCCGGAGGAGCTTTCAAAGATTTTACAATATTTGCTTTAAATATTTATCCATATATTACGGCTTCAATTATTCTTCAACTTTTAGCAATTGCTATTCCTAAGCTTGAAGAAATGTTTAAGCGTGAAGATGGAAAGAAGAAAATGGGTCAGTGGACCAGGTATATAACTGTTGTACTTGCTTTGATTCAAGCAACTGCATACAGTGTTGGATTTTTTAATCAAGCCATCATTGATCAGAGCTTTTTATCAATTGTGTCGGTTATAATAGTGCTTACGGCAGGTACGGCATTTCTGATGTGGCTTGGAGAGTTGATTACTGATAGAGGTATAGGAAATGGTATATCACTGATTATTATGATTGGTATTATATCAAGATACCCGTCAGATGTAGGAAGAGTTATTTTTCAGGCTCAAAATGGTTCAGTAAGTTTTATTGAAATTATATTGTTCCTGGTATTTGCGCTTATAATCGTTGTTGGAGTTATTGCTATACAGCAAGGTGAGCGAAGAGTACCGGTTCAGTATGCAAAGAGAGTTGTCGGAAGAAAAATGTATGGCGGACAAAGCACACATATTCCGATGAAAGTATTAATGGCAGGAGTTATGCCAGTAATATTTGCTTCAACACTCTTAGCTATACCGCAAACATTGGCGTTTTTTGTCCCAAGTATGGCTGGTGGAGTTGAAAAATATTTTTCAACTGCTCAGAGCCCGGGAATATATGTATATACATTGTTAAATATTTTGCTTATAATATTCTTTACGTATTTCTATACAGCAGTACAGTTCAATCCGTTTGAATACTCTACTACTTTGAAGGAAAACGGAGGATTTATACCTGGTATCAGACCTGGAAGACCTACTGCAGAATATTTAAACAGAGTGCTAAACAGAATTACAATTGCTGGTGCAGTTGCACTTGCAGTTATTGCTACAATACCAACTTTGATATTGTCATTTACTGATTTAAACATTTATTTTGGAGGAACTTCATTGCTGATCGTAACAGGTGTTGCACTTGAAACTATGAAGCAGGTTGAAGCTCAAATGTTAATGAGACACTACAAAGGATTTTTGAAGTAAAGAGAGGTAAGGAAAATGAGAGCAATTTTATTGGGACCGCCGGGAGCCGGCAAAGGAACCCAAGCGGATACAATTGTAAAGGAATTTTCAATACCACACATTTCTACGGGAGATATATTTCGTAAGAATATAAAAGAGGGAACTGTTCTGGGTAAAAAAGCTAAGGAATACATGGATAAAGGATTGCTTGTTCCAGATGAATTGACAGTTGAATTAGTTAAAGACAGACTTCAGCAGGATGACTGTAAGAACGGATTTCTTTTGGACGGTTTTCCTAGAACAATTGTCCAGGCAGATGCCCTTGAAGATGCTTTAGCAAGTATGAATCAAAAATTAGACTATGTTGTTAACATAGAAGTAAGAAAGGAACTTCTTGTTGAACGTGCTGTTGGAAGAAGAGTGTGCAAAGACTGTGGTCAGACATATCACATGACATTCAACAGACCGAAAAAAGAAGGAATTTGCGACAAATGTAACGGTGAACTTCTTCAGAGAAAAGATGATGTTGAAGAAACAGTTGCAAAGAGAATCAATGTTTACCTAGAGCAGACACAACCGCTTATAAATTATTATACTCAAAAGGGCATAGTAATAAATATAGATGGAGAAAAGCCAATAGCTGAGGTTAGCAAAGAAGTTGTTGCGAAAATGGGGAATAAGTAATATGATTATCCTCAAGACTAAAAGAGAAATACAAGTAATGAGAAAGGCCGGAAGGTTAGTTGCGCAGTCACATGAACTTGTGAGAAAGCATATTAAACCCGGCATTACTACAATGGAACTTGACCAATTGGTTGAAGAATTTCTGAAATCTCAAAATGCAATACCTACTTTTAAAGGTTATGGCGGGTTTCCGTTTTCAATATGTGCTTCTGTAAATGATGAGGTTGTTCACGGATTTCCTTCAGACAGGAAACTTGTTGAAGGAGATATTATCAGTGTAGATATAGGTGCAACCTTTGAAGGATACGTGGGAGACAGTGCAAAGACATTTTATGTAGGAGAAGTCGAAGACGAAAAAAAACGACTGGTAGAAGCTACAAAACAAAGCTTTTATGAAGGAATTAAGTTTGCTAAAACAGCATACAGGTTGTCTGACATATCACATGCAATACAGCAGTATGCAGAAAGTCAAGGCTTTTCGGTAGTAAGAGACTATGTGGGGCACGGAGTTGGTAAGAATATGCATGAATCACCGCAGATACCTAACTTTGGAAAGCCCGGCAAGGGACCGCGGCTGCAAGAAGGAATGGTCCTTGCCATTGAGCCTATGATCAATGCAGGAACATATAATGTTAAGGTACTTGGCAACGACTGGACTGTAGTGACTGTTGATGGGAGACCATCGGCTCACTATGAGCACACGGTTGCGATTACCGATGGAGAACCGGAATTATTAACCGTATTATAGGGGTGATTTATTGGAATCAACAACAGATTTGAAAATTGGTCAGATAGTTAAATCAAAAGCCGGCAGAGATAAAGGCAGAGTCTTTATCATAAGCATGATTTTGGATGAACAATATGTTCTAGTATGTAATGGAGAACTTAGGAAACTAAGCTCCCCTAAAAAAAAGAAAGTGAAGCATTTAGTGATTTATAATACAGTATGTACAGAATTTGCAGAAAAGTTACAAAGAAATGAAAATCCAGACGATGCATATGTAAGAAGGCTTTTGGAGCCTTATAAAAATAATGTATCTAAAGAAATGGAGGTTGAGTGATCAATGTCCAAGAAAGATGTAATAGAAGTCGAAGGGAAAGTCCTGGAAGCACTTCCTAATGCTATGTTCAAAGTTGAGCTTCAAAATGGGCACCAGATTTTAGCGCATATTTCTGGAAAACTGAGAATGAACTATATCAGAATTCTTCCGGGTGATTCCGTAGCTGTTGAATTATCGCCATATGATTTGACAAGAGGAAGAATAACCTGGAGGAAAAAGTAAGGAGGTATTACAATGAAAGTAAGACCATCAGTAAAACCAATTTGTGAAAAATGCAAAATTATCAGGCGTAAAGGAAAAGTAATGGTAATTTGCGAAAACCCAAAGCACAAACAAAAACAAGGTTAAGATGAAAAAAGTTAATATATTAAGTAATCACGAAGGTAGGAGGTGTAGACTTAATGGCCAGAATAGCAGGTGTTGACTTACCAAGAGAGAAAAGAGTCGAAATTGGTTTGACTTATATATTTGGAATTGGAAGAGCAACTTCTAACAAAATTTTAAAAACTACAGGCATTAATCCTGGTACAAGAATTAAAGACCTGACAGAAGATGAAGTACAGCAGTTGAGAACTGAGATTGACAAGTGCCCTGTAGAAGGTGACTTAAGAAGAGAAGTAGCATTGAATATAAAAAGATTAAAAGAAATCAACTGCTACAGAGGAATGAGACACAAAAGAGGATTGCCTGTAAGAGGACAGAATACAAAGAACAACTCTAGAACTAGAAAAGGTCCTAAGAGAGTTTCAGGAAAAAAATCTAAAAAATAAAAGGAGGGACTTAAGTGGCAGCTAAAAAACAACAAAAAGTTACAAGAGTAAGAAAAAGAGAACGTAAAAACATCGAAAAAGGCCAGGCACATATTAAGTCAACCTTTAACAACACACTTGTAACTCTTACCGATTTGCAGGGAAATGCTATTTCTTGGGCAAGTTCAGGTCAATTAGGATTTAAGGGTTCAAGAAAATCTACTCCATATGCTGCTTCTATGGTAGCTGAAGAAGCTGCAAAAAAAGCTATGGAACATGGGTTAAAGACTGTAGAAGTATATGTTAAAGGACCGGGCTCAGGAAGAGAGGCTGCAATCAGATCATTACAGGCAGCCGGACTGGAAGTAAATTTAATTAAAGACGTTACTCCGATACCACACAACGGTTGCAGACCGCCAAAACGTAGAAGAGTATAATAGAAACGAGGTGAAAAGATGGCAAGATATACTGGACCTGTATGCAGATTATGCAGAAGAGAAGGACTAAAGTTATATTTAAAAGGCGATAGATGCTATACAGACAAGTGTTCTATAGGAAGAAGAAACTATGCTCCTGGACAACACGGTCAAAATAATAAAAAGCTGTCTAACTATGGTATGCAGCTAAGAGAAAAACAAAAGGTAAGAAAATATTACGGAGTATTAGAGGGCCAATTTGCACAGTACTTTAAAATAGCTGATAAAATGGCTGGTAAGACAGGTGATAACCTGTTGAAACTGTTAGAGCTAAGATTTGATAATGTAATTTATAGATTAGGCTTTGCAAGCTCGAGACCTGAGGCAAGACAATTGGTAGTTCACGGTCACTTTACTGTA
Organism: Sedimentibacter sp.; assembly: GCA_018436705.1. GTDB lineage: Bacteria > Bacillota > Clostridia > Tissierellales > Sedimentibacteraceae > Sedimentibacter. The sequence continues at coordinate 51,698 of JAHDLA010000008.1, read as the reverse complement.
AACGGTAAAAAGGCTGATATTCCATCAATGATTCTACAAGTAGGCGATGAAATTAAAGTAAAAGAAAAGAGCCAAAGCTCAGCGAAGTTCAAAGCTTTAATTGAAAATCACAAGAAGACTGCACCACAATGGTTGCAGGTGGATCCTGATAACTTTGCAGGAAGACTAATTGCTGCACCTGCTAAAGAGGATATAGAAATACCAATAGAAGAGCATCTGATTGTCGAGTTATACTCTAAGTAATAAGAATTAAGAATTATTACCCTCGGCAAACATCACATCTAAGGAGGGTTGGGATGATAGAAATAGAGAAACCTAATATTACATTAATTGAAAAAAATGATGATAACACATATGGGAAAATAGTAGTTGAACCACTTGAAAGAGGTTATGGAACAACACTTGGAAATTCACTCAGAAGAATACTTCTTTCATCGTTACCAGGAGCAGCTGTAACATCAATCAATATTCAAGGTGTGTTGCATGAATTTTCAACAATACCTGGAGTAAGAGAAGATGTAACAGAAATAATTCTTAATATAAAGAATCTGGCTGCTAAAATGAACGTACCAGGACCTGCGCAGCTTCTTATAGATGCAAAAGGTCCTAAAGAGGTTACGGCAGCAGATATAATTACAGGCACAGATGTGGATATAATAAATGAAGATCTGCACATTGCGACTCTTGAAGAAGGTTCCGAACTCATTATAGAAATGGAAATGGAACAAGGAAGAGGTTATGTGGTAGCAGAAAGAAACAAAAAGGAAAGTCAGCCCATAGGCGTCATTCCTATAGATTCTATCTACACACCTGTAAAAAAAGTAAACTTTACTGTTGAAGATACCAGAGTAGGAAACAGAACGGATTACGACAAATTGACAATTGAGATTTGGACTAATGGTACAATTGAGCCTGAAGAAGCTGTTTCTTTAGGAGCTAAGATATTGAATGAACATCTTAATTTATTTATCTCATTGACAGATCATGTAAATGATGTGGAAATAATGGTAGAAAAAGAAGAAGATGAAAAAGAAAAAGTTTTGGAAATGACAATAGAGGAACTTGATCTGTCAGTTAGATCGTACAACTGTCTGAAAAGAGCAGGAATCAATACTGTTGAGGAGCTTACATACAAATCAGAAGATGATATGATGAAAGTAAGAAACCTCGGAAAGAAATCTTTAGACGAAGTTGCGAAGAAACTTGAAGAACTGGGTTTATCTCTTAGAAAAAATGATAATTAGTTGTAAAAGGAGGACTAGGCATGGGTAGTCACAGAAAGCTTGGTTTCAAGACTAGCCACAGAGTAGCAATGCTTCGAAATATGACTGCTGACTTAATTAATAAAGGCAGAATTGTTACAACGGTAACAAGAGCTAAAGAATTAAGAAGAGTTGCAGAAAGAACAATTACTCTGGGCAAAAGAGGAGACCTACATGCAAGACGTCAGGCGGCAGCTTATTTATATGATAAAAATGCAGTAAGTAAGCTATTTGAAGAAGTTGCTCCTAAATACAAGGATAGAAACGGTGGATACACCAGAATTCTAAAATTGGGACCACGCAGAGGCGATGGAGCAGAAATGGCGATAATTGAACTTGTATAGAGTTCATCAAATAAATAAATATGACTGATAGGGATTTTTCCCTTTCAGTTTTAAAAAAGCAATTTAAAAAAATTTAAGTTGCTTTTTTTGTGCACACAGCATGAGAACGAACAAATTAAAGATTGAATTTGTGTACTTAAGCTAAAAGTTCTTATAATCATACATTGAAAAATTTTCATTATTTGATATAATATACTATTATAAGGATGTGAAAATATGAGATTCAATATTGCTGTTTGCGATGACAACATAGAATATGGAGAAATAGTGACCGAAATAATAAAAACGGTTGCCTTAAATATAAATATGAATTGCAAAATAAGTACATATAGTTCAGGTAGAAATCTTGTACAAGCGTTTAAGAAAAATCTATTTGACATTATATTTTTAGATATGGAAATGCCGGAACTAAATGGCATAGAAACAGGTCTGCTGATTAGGGAAATAAGTAAAGATCCTGTTATTTTTTATTTGACTTCATATAAAGAATACGCATATGAATCTTACAAGGTCAAAGCCAAAAATTATCTTTTGAAGCCTGTCAGCACAAGTATTATAGAAGATGCTCTGCGTGAATGCAACGAAGAAATCAGGAAAGAAGTAATGTTTTTGGATGTAAAGGATTTTAAAGGAGTAAAATACCGGATACCTGTAAATGAAATAACTTATATATTGCGTAAAAAAGAAGATCGCAAAGTACACATACATCGTTTGTATGAAGAAGAAGTAATAATTGTGCAAACACTTGAAAGTATTGAGAAAGAACTGGAGTACAATGATTACATAGTAAGAGCCAGTAAATCATGCTTGATAAATATGCGCAATGTCAGGACAATCAAAAAAAATATAGTTTATTTCAGCAATGAAGCAAGAGAAGAGGCAAGCCGGAGGTGTTTGGCGGAATTGAATAATAAGTTTAAACTAAAAAGACTGGCGGTGAAATTATGAGCAAGTGGTATTTAATAGAGTTTTTGGTTAATTTTCTTCAAGTCTTTGTGATATTTAAAGTGTTTGAATTAAATTATGATCGAAGGTTCAGATATAGGTATTCAGTGGAAACTGCTATTTTATTTATGACAGCGATATTGTGCATTTTAAATTACAATATTTCAATTGGATTAAATCCTTTTATATATTTAAGTTACATTTTATTATTTTATGCTTTCACTATTATTGTATTTGAAGGAAATGCATTTTCTAAAGCTGTAACAATGTTCTTAGTAATGGCATTTCTGGGTACGTGTGAATTATTGACGGCTGTTTTTATTGCTACAATATCCGGATTGGATCTAAAATTAATTCAAGAACAAAGCTTTGTAAGATTTGAAGTAATGGTTATATCTCAGACTATGTTTGTATATGCATATATGTTTATGAAGAAAAAAATCAACAAGGAAAAGTTAGACTTACTTAATAACAGGTATTATTTCCTTGTAGGTACAATACTATTTTTAACTGTTACCGTAATAGTTATGGTTATTTGGATGTACGGAAACATTAAAATTGAAAATGAAGCTGTAAATACCAATTTAGTGATTCTTACATTGTGCGTATCATTTATATCAATAGTGTCCATAGCCTTAACAGAGCGAATAATAAAAGACATGGACGAGAAACATAAAAATGACCTTGAGCTGCAGCATATGAAAATGGAGCACACGTATTTTTCTGATGTTAATTCGGTTTTGGAAGAAATTCGAATTTTAAGACATGATATGCGTGGAGAGCTGGCAATACTTTACGGTTACAATGAGTTAAACCAAAGGGATAAAATATCTAAACATATTGAAAAAAAGCTCCGGGAAATGGATATACAGCACTTGCCTCAAATAGATAAGGATAACATAATTACATCATTTCTAAATTTCAAACTTAAAGAAGCAAACTCAAAGAATATAGATGTTGATATTCAAAGTAACTTGACAGAGGAAAATGAAATATATATTGATAAGGAGGATATATGCCGGATATTAAATAACATTATCAACAATGCAATTGAAGCGTGTGCAAAATGCGATGAAAAATATATAAATCTTAAAATAGATATGCTGGGCAACTGCATCATAATAAAATCGGAAAATCCATATAGCGGAAAGCTTAATAAACAAGGAGACAAATTACTCACCGTAAAGAAAGATAAAACAAGGCACGGATACGGACTTAAGAGCATTAGGAATATAGCAGAGAAATACGGAGGATTTGTGAAATTAAATTATGAAGGTAACGTATTTGTTGTAGAAGTACAGATGATGGCAAAAATGTAAGAAGATCGAAGCAATCTGAATATAACCATGGAACTATTCTTGTAAGCAGCTGATTACAAGTTTATTTTACGCCATGCAATGCCGCTCAAACAACAAAAATAACCGAATAGGCAATTTGAGTTAAAAATTATTGAATGTTGTCCACAAATAATATATTATGTTGTTAACGTTTGAAGGGAGGAATGTAAAGTGAGAAAAACTTTATCCTTTATGCCATGTATTGCTGCATTTTTGGTGGCTACTGCTCAAACAACCATGGGATTGACTTGCATATTTCTAGTTAACCAGCCAAAGGTTCCGCAATGCCTGTTGAAAAATGATAAATAAGATTTCTGTTTTCTTGTCTGAGGGAATTGGGTCGAAGCTCAATTCCTCAGATAATGAAAAGGCTGTGTATGCATACAGCATAGAGGTTTTACTGTCTCTTTTGCTGAATCTTATAATTCTTTTTGTTACAGCTTACCTTTTGAACAAAAAACTTGAGCTCTTAATTTTTATCATTTTTTTCTCGGGACTTAGAATCTTTGCCGGAGGTTATCATGCCAAAACGCATGTTGAGTGTATGCTTTTATCATTTTCTATATTTGTCATATCAGCATTGTGCGGCACATATCTAAAGCAATACGGGGAGACTGTTTTAGTACTTGGAATCATATTTTCTATTTTCATGGTTTTTTGGCTCGCGCCGTCCGAAACTGAAAATAAGCCTTTGAATAAAAATGAAAAGAAAAAATATAAGACAATAAGCAGAATAATAGTTGTAGTGCTGAGTTTAGCTGCTGTTATCTTATATTATTTAAGAGCTGAAACCGGTTATATTTACATTACGGGAGTTGTGGCAATGGTAATTGAATCGGTAAGCCTATTGAAAAAGTGAAGCATTGTGTATTGGGTTATAAAGCAGTCCTGTTATGGGCTGCTTTTTTCTGCATAATACGTTAAGCTAGATGATAATTTAATGTTGTAAAATTAATTGAATAATGATATTATTTAATGCAGTGAAAAAATAAATGCAGGTGCGTTATGATAGAAAATATTATAAGAATTGAAAATGTAAAATTTAAATACAACAACGAGGATAGTTCTTTTGCCGTAGACGGAGTTAACTTAGACATTAGAAAAGGTGAGTTTACCGCAATAATAGGGCACAACGGTTCGGGTAAATCAACGCTGGCCAAGCTGATAAACTCGCTGCTTCTGCCAACGGATGGAAAGATATATGTAAATGGAATGGATACGGAGGATGATTCTAAATTGTGGGACATACGGCAGACTGCCGGAATGGTTTTTCAAAATCCCGACAATCAGCTTGTTGCTACAATTGTGGAAGAAGATATAGCATTTGGACCTGAAAATCAAGGGGTTGAACCGTCAGAAATAAGAAAAAGAGTTGATGACGCCTTAAAAACGGTGGGGATGTATGAATATAGAAAAAGACCTCCCCATATGCTTTCAGGAGGACAAAAGCAAAGAATTGCAATTGCCGGAATCCTTGCATTGAACTCAGAATGCATAATACTTGATGAACCTACCGCAATGCTTGATCCATCCGGGAGAAATGAGGTAATGGAAACACTCCATAAGTTGAAGAAAAGCGGGAAGACTATACTTTTAATAACACATTATATGGATGAGGCTGTACAAGCTGATAGAGTTGTAATAATGGATAAGGGAAGTATAAAGCTTGATGGAACTCCTAAGGAAGTTTTCAGAAATGTTGATGAAATAAAAAAATTTGGGCTTGATGTTCCGCAGGTTACTGAACTTGCTAAGGAGCTCGCCGATGAAGGCCTGAACGTTCCCAGGGATATAATCGATGTAAAGGAATTGGTGGATTGGCTATGTCTATAAAAGCAGACAATATTAAATATATATACAGTGAGGGCACTCCATTTAAAACCGTTGCCCTTGATGACATAAATTTAGAAATACGTGAAGGTGAATTTGTTGGCATTATAGGACATACCGGTTCGGGCAAATCAACTTTGATTCAACTTTTTAACGGATTAGAAAAACCTACACACGGTACAATAGTTGTTGACAAAATAGTGGTAGGTGAAGAAAAAAAATTGCTTAGCAAGGTACGCCAAACTGTAGGGCTTGTATTTCAATATCCGGAATACCAGCTGTTTGAAGAGACTGTTGCTAAAGATGTTGCGTTTGGGCCGATGAATTTGAACCTAACTAAGGATGAAATAGATAAAAGAGTAAGAGAAGCTCTGGAGTTGGTTGGATTTAGTTATGATAAAATTAAAGATGCTTCTCCGTTTGATCTGTCCGGAGGTCAAAAAAGAAGAGTTGCCATAGCCGGAGTTCTTGCAATGAAACCGAATTATCTTATCTTGGACGAACCGACGGCAGGGCTTGATCCGGCTGGAAGAAATGAATTGTTTGAAAAAATAAAAATGCTGCATAAGAAAGCAAATGTAACTGTTGTTTTAATTTCTCACAGTATGGAGGATATTGCCAAACTGGTTGACAGAGTAATTGTGTTATATAAAGGAAAGATATATATGGAAGGTAAGACGAAGGAGATATATGCCAAAGCTGATGAACTTAAAAAAATAAGCCTTGGAGTTCCTCAGGTTGCCCAAATAGTTAATGAACTTAGAAAACGTGGTTTTAATATAAAGCCTGACATAATAACAGTTGAAGAAGCTAAAGAAGAGATTCTGAGGGAAGTGAGGAAGAGAAATGTTTAAAAATTTAACAATCGGACAGCATTATCCCGTAGATTCTCCGATTCATGATCTTGATCCGAGAATAAAAATTATTATAACTTTTATTTTCATTATTTCCTTGTTCCTTATTGAAAGTTTTACAACCTACATAGTAGTTATAGTTTTTCTGGCAACTTCAATATATCTATCTAAGGTGCCGATTAAATTTGTCATTAGAGGATTAAGGCCGATACTTATGATAATTTTAATTACATTTGTGATTAATTTGTTAATGACACCGGGTAAAATATTATTTCAGGCAGGATTTATTAAGATTACTGAAGAAGGCTTGAAGCAGGCGGGGTTTATGGCAATAAGGCTTACACTCCTGATAATGGGTACTTCGCTTTTAACGTTGACTACTTCACCTATAATTTTGACTGATGGAATAGAAGCTCTTCTAAATCCTTTTAAAAGGTTTGGACTTCCTGCTCACGAACTTGCAATGATGATGACAATTGCCCTTAGATTTATTCCTACCTTAATGGAGGAAACGGAAAAAATAATGAAAGCTCAAAAATCAAGAGGTGCTGATTTTGAAAGTGGAAATATAATGAGCAGGGCAAAAAATCTTGTTCCTTTGCTGGTACCTTTGTTTATAAGCGCATTTAGAAGAGCAGATGAACTTGCCATGGCTATGGAAGCAAGATGCTACAGAGGCGGAGAAAATAGAACAAGAATGAGACAGCTAAAAATAACAAAAGGTGATTACGTTGCATCATGCGTATTTATTATATATTTTGCGGCGATAATAGTAATAAAAATATGGTAAGAAATATTAAACTAAACATTGCATATGATGGTACAAATTATCATGGCTGGCAGACCCAATTAAATGGGCCTACAATCCAAGAAGCCATAGAGAAGGCTATTAGTATTGTAATGAAGCAAAAAGTCAATTTAACAGGCTCAGGAAGGACCGACAGCGGTGTCCATGCATTTGATCAGGTAGCGAACTTTACTGCAGATACAAAGATTCCAGAAAACAAGATAAAGATTGCTCTAAATGCAAACTTGCCTACGGATATTAGAATTATTGAATCGGTGGATGTTCCTTTAGACTTTAATTCAAGATTTGATGCTCATGACAAGACGTATATGTACCAAATATACAATGATAGAGTATGGAGCCCTTTTTACAGCAGATACTCTTGCTTTATTCCGGCTACCCTTGATTTTGAAATTATGGAAAGAGCCGCTGGATTTTTAACAGGAACCCACGATTTTAGAGGGTTTATGGCATCGAATTCAGATGTGAAGACTACTGTCAGGACGGTATATGAAGCTAAGCTTGTCAAAGAGGATAAGCTAATAAAGTTATATATAAACGGAAGCGGATTTTTATATAACATGGTAAGGATAATAGCAGGCACATTGATAGACATAGGAAAGGGAATTAAAAATGTTGACTGCATAGAAAGAGCTTTGGAAGAAAAAGATAGAAAATTACTGGGGAAGACTGCTGAGCCGCAAGGATTATTTTTGATGAAAGTTAATTATAGGCAGCAAAAAAACTTATAAATTACAAAAACTACTTGACATAAAAATTAATTTAATATAAAATGTCTTAGGTATGATAAGATTAGAGAAAAACCGTTGTTCCAATGCCCCGGAGTTAGGTTTTTTCGATATATTGCATTATAATAATAGTTTAATAGTAGAAATACAGGAGGAAACATGATGAAAAGCTTCTTGGCTAAACCTAATGAAGTTAGCAGGGCATGGTATGTTATCGATGCCGAAGGTAAGACTTTAGGTAGACTTGCAACAGAAATTGCAAAAATTTTAAGAGGTAAACACAAAGCAATTTATACACCACACGTTGATACCGGAGATTTTGTTATAGTTGTTAACGCTGATAAAGTTGTTTTGACTGGTAAAAAATTAGACCAAAAACTATACAGACACCACTCTCTTTATCCAGGCGGATTAAAGGAAACTCCTTACAGAACTTTGTTCAAGACTAAACCTGAGCAACCGGTTTATCTGGCAGTAAAAGGAATGCTTCCAAAAAACAGCCTTGGAAGAAAAATGTTAAAGAAACTAAAAGTATACGCAGGTCCTGAGCACAACCATCAAGCTCAACAACCGCAAGTATACGAGTTTTAAGGGAGGAGGACAAATAGATGGATGCACAATACAGAGGAACAGGCAGAAGAAAAAAAGCTATAGCTAGAGTAAGATTAGTACCGGGAACGGGAAAAATTGTTATTAATAAAAGAGAATTAGATGATTATATCAAGTATGAAACATTAAGAGTTTTAGTAAGAGAGCCGATGATGATTACAGATACAATGGGTCAGTATGATGTATTGGTAAATGTTAAAGGCGGCGGATACACAGGGCAAGCAGGAGCAATCAGACATGGTATTTCAAGAGCTTTGCTTGAAGTGGACAATGAATTAAGACCGATTTTAAAGAAAGCCGGATTCTTGACAAGAGATTCAAGAATGAAGGAAAGAAAGAAATATGGTTTGAAAAAAGCAAGAAGAGCTTCACAGTTCAGCAAGAGATAATTTTATGGGGACGGAATCCCGTCCCTTTTCAAACAAATATAGAAATCTTAAAATTAAGGATTTCAAGTGTTTTCTTGGCACCCACTTTAAAAATCAAGATTTTTTTAGTGACTCCGAGAAGTATATTCGAAAGGAGTTTTTTTAATGGAAAAAAATAATGTACAATTTATTACACGCACTGCCCTGATAGCAGCGGCATATGCAGCATTAACCTATGCGTTTGCATGGATGAGCTACGAGCAATTACAGTTCAGAGTAGCGGAGGTTTTGGTGTTATTTGCATTTATAGAACCTAAATATGGTCTTGGACTAGTCCTGGGATGTGTTCTGGCGAATATAGCAAGTCCATTGGGAGTAATTGATATTGTTGTAGGTTCGTTTGCAACATTCATTGCTATTATGTTTATAGTAACAGTGAGGAAGACTTTGGGATATAACAAAAAATCATTGATGGTTGCAAGCCTTGGCCCGGTAATATCAAATGCGCTTTTAGTTGGTTTTGAATTGACATATTTGTTTAACACGCCATTTTTATGGAATGCATTTTATGTAGGAATAGGTGAATTTGTAGTAGTTACTTTAGCAGGTACTGTTTTTATTAGTGAGATAATGAAAAAAAGTGGCTTGATTGATAAATTATCTATAAATTAATAAAATAAATAATGAGGCGAAATGTCTCATTATTTGTTTTTAACGGTCTTTTTACTGCCTATAATTTGCACTTCTTTTGGCATCCAGAATTTGAATGCATCTTTTTCTATTTCAAGTGCGACTTCATTATGGAGATATATTTCTCCGTCAACACATATGTTTAATGGCCTGGAACTTTTAATTTTAATTTTTTTGCATTTTTTATAACTAATCCAATTACTAAGCTTAGGGTTTTCTAAGTGTGTTCCGGCCTTATAGCTGTTCATTAAATTTAATATCTTAAGCCTTGAAATTTTTTTAACCAGACATAAATCCATTAACCCATCATTTATAATAGCCAGAGGGGCACAGTTATATCCTCCGCCGTAGAATTGTCCGTTTGCCATTACTGTTAAAAGGTAGGAACTGTTTGTAGCACTACTTCCGTCAACTGAAATTTCAAGGTGATTTCCCAGTTTGTTTATCAGACAATATATTACGGCTAAATAGTATCTTGTTGAACCATTTATGAATGGAATCTTTTTAAATTTGTGCATTTGGAAGGCTGCATCTGCATCAAGACCTATAGTGCATACAGATGCAGCATATTTATTATTAACTTTTATAAGGTCCAGGTTTACGCTACTTCCATGGATTTGAAAATTAATATCGTTAAAATGTGTGCTTTTAATGAAGTTCTTGATAAAATCATTACCTGAGCCGCGTGGTATTACTCCGATACTCACATGAGGGACGTTACGTGTTGCATTTATTACTTCATGCAGAGTGCCGTCACCTCCGCAGGCATAGATTACACTTTCTATTTTATCACTACATTTGTTTATCAGGTAGCTGCGAATATCTCCTTTAAACTTGCTTAAATAGATTTCATATTCAATATCTTTATCCATCAATTCAGCATGTATTAAGTTGGCTAAATCATTTTGATACCTTCCGTTTCCTGCAGCAGGGTTTATTATAAATATGTGTCTCATGAGGCCTCCCGGTTAATAAAACTAGAGATACATTTATATAATGTATCTATTCAATAATCAAGTTATTTATCCAATTCTGGCTTTTATATCTTTTGATTACAGTAAAGGATTTAATAAGTTCTTCACTGAATACGACGGCAATAACTAAATGTATGGGCAGTTTTAATACTAATACAGATAAAAATGACAGAGGGACTCCTATCATCCATATAGATATTATATCAACAAACATACAGAATTTTGTATCTCCCCCTGCTCTAAGTATTCCGCATATAAACATATAAGAAAACATTTTCGGCGTAAAATATAACGAAAAAACTATAAGCGTTCTGTTCAGGCTCTCACTGGTAAAAGAATCTAAATTGAAAAAATTTATAAGTGTATTTCTTGAGAAAAATAGAGCCACAGCAAGAGCGACGCTCAGAAAAATAGTTATGCTGACAAATTTTTTGCTGTATTCCATGGCTTTATCAATGTCGTTTTTGCCTATTTCATTGCCAATCATTACAGCACTTGCATTTCCTATTCCAAAAAATAATGTCTGAAAGAAATCAGATATGTTAAATGCAATTTGAACAACCGCAATTGCGGATGATCCCATATAGCCGTAGGCTATAAAGTAAACTGAGGTGCCTACTGACCAAGCAGTTTCAGAGAGTATAACAGGCAGTGATGTCTTAAGTATTTTTTTCAGCATTATTCTGTTCCAAGATGTAAATTCAGCAAAAGTTCCTGCCAAAGGATGAGTTTTATCCTTGTATATTAACAATATAAGAGCGAAGAATTCGAAAATTCTGGCTGTTAATGTAGCTACTGCTGCGCCTTCCACGCCAAGAGCTTTAAAGCCAAGATTGCCTGTAATTAATACCCAGTTTAAAAATGTATTTATTATAAGTGCTACAGCATTTATAATAGTTGGAAGCTTAAGCCTGTGTATAGCTCTGGAATTAAAGCTGAAAGCAAATGATATGGCCGTAAAAAAATAAGAAAAAGATATAATTCGTAAATATCTGCTCCCAGGCTGAATAACGGAAATTTCATATATAAATATTTTCATTATGGGTTCTCTGAAGAAAAAGACTGCCAAAGAAAAAAACAGTGATAAAATTGTACCGATTGCCAAATCTATTCCAAAAACCTTTTTAATGCTTTGCGTGTCTTCGGCTCCCCAGTACTGAGCTATAAAAATTGATGCACCGCTGAATATTCCGAAGCAAATTGTTGTGAAAATAAAGTAAATCCTGTTTGCCAGCCCCACTGCCGATATTGCATCATTTCCAAGTTCGCTTACCATTACTGTGTCAATCATGTTCAAACCGATACTTATGACGTTCTGAATTATGACAGGAAGTGCAATGACTATTAAGACGGCAATAAATTGTTTATTTCTGTTATATATATTTTTCATATTATCCTCAAAAAAAAGACGTGATAGCTCACGCCTATGTTTTAATCGATTATCCTTATTTTGTTCCGAATAATCTGTCTCCTGCATCTCCTAGTCCTGGAACTATGTATCCGATGTCATTATATTTTTCATCTATTGCAGCAGTATATATTTCAATTTCAGGATGAGCATCAGTAACTTTTTTCAACCCTTCAGGGGCGCATACAAGGTGAATTGATTTAATTCTTTTTGCACCCTTTTGCTTTAAAAGAGCTATGGCACCGTTCATTGAGCCTCCCGTTGACAGCATAGGTTCAGTAATTATGACTATTCTGTTTTCAATGTCACTCGGAAGCTTGCAGTAATATTCTACAGGCTGCAGAGTTTCTTCATTTCTGTAAAGACCGATATGTCCTATTTTGGCGTTTGGAATTAAATCAAGCATCCCATCCACCATTCCTAAACCAGCCCTTAAGACAGGTACTATTGCAATATCTTCTCCTGCCAATGCTTTGCCGGTAGTTGATGTTATAGGTGTTTCAATTTCTATATCTTTTAAAGGAAGATTTCTTGTTACCTCGTAAGCCATAAGCATGGCTATTTCTCTTACAAGTTCCCTGAAATCCTTAGAGGAAGTGTTTTTGTCCCTTAACATCGTCAGCTTGTGCTGAATCAGCGGATGAGAAACCACTGTTACATTATTCATATATTGACTCCTTTGTGAGATTTGTTAAATTAGAATTGTATTAAATTTAATCATATAATATAATTATTACGTACATGCTGCAGTTTGTCAATTAATTTTTTGTTAGGAGAACAAAATGATTATAGGTATTGGTGTTGATATTACAGAAGTAGGAAGAATAAAGAAAAATCTGGAGAATGATAGATTCGTAAAAAAAGTATATTCGAGAAAAGAAGAAGAGTATTTAATTTCAAGAAAATTCAATGCACAGACAGCAGCAGGCTTGTTTGCATCAAAAGAAGCAGTTGCTAAGAGCCTTGGTACCGGTTTCTCAAACTTCGGGCCTCGCCATGTTGAAATATTAAAGAATGATGACGGTAAACCATATGTGAATTTAACTGGTAATGCTTTTAAAAGGGCAAAAGAGCTTGGAATTACTAATATTCATCTTTCAATTTCTCACACAGAAGAATATGCTACTGCTTTTTGCATTGTAGAGTAACAGCCCATAATTTAGTCATATAATTTCATTTGACGTCATATTCTATTATATATGGATGGAAGCAGGATGATGAGATGAAATTTAAGATATTGTTGTTAATTATTTTAGCGTTTGTCGTAAATGGTTGCTCAATAAAGACAGAAGCAGACCCCTATGTCATTCCTGTTAATTATACAGGAGAAGCTTTAGTTAAGGTTTATACCGAAAACAGCGAAAATGAATACAAGGTTGTCATTGTATGCAGAGATAAAAATTACAGCTTAAAATCCGAAAATAAAGCTCAAAGCTGGAACACCGCTTATTTATCCGGTAACAGATGTGTTTTGAACAATGATAAATTTCCTGAAAACAGCGTTGTGATAGAAAATTTCAAATTGACAGATTCTCTAATCTATGATTTAGACTTATCCAAGTTTGAAAATTCAACGGATACTATACCTGACGAATTGGTATACTATGACGGAATTTATAAGCATGTTCTTAACTTTAGCAAAGAAACACTGCTTCCAGAAAAAATTATTATTTATAAAAACGATAATTTGGTTAAAACTATACAATATGAAAGACTGAATGAAGAGGAATAATAATTTTCACAATAATACAGAAGTTACCATACAACTTGTATAATTATTGTGGTAAAATTACATAAGATATGTTTAAATGAACTTAGTTTGAGTAATCGAGGTGTGTAATTTGGCTGACAATAAAAAAATATTGATTTCAATTCCCGAAAATCTTTTGAGAGAATTGGACAATGCAGTTAAAGAAGAAGGAAACAACAGAAGCGACTTTATACGTAAATCTATAAGGTTTTATTTAATTGAAAAAAGAAAACTCGAAATAAGAAACAAAATGAAGGCCGGATATTTAGAGATGAGCAATATAAATAAAAGCATTACAGAAGAATACTCAGAAGGGGACTATGAGGATTTTTTAAGCTACGAAACAAAATTATTGGGAAGTGAATAGTTTGATTGTAAAAAGGGGAGATGTGTATTACGCCGACTTAAGTCCGGTCATTGGGTCCGAACAGGGAGGCGTAAGGCCGGTGTTAGTAATACAAAATGATATTGGGAATAGGTATAGCCCTACAGTTATAGTATCTGCAATTACGTCTCAGATTAACAAAGCAAAGCTGCCTACACATATTGAAATTAGTTCTGAAGACTTCAGCCTTCCTAAGGATTCTGTTGTTTTGCTTGAACAAATCCGCACCATCGATAAAAAACGTTTGAAGGAGAAGATAGGCCGTTTTGATAAAAATCTCATGGGAGAAGTAAATGATTGCTTAAAGATAAGTTTGGGGCTAATAGATTTTTAGTTTAGTACATATAAAAAAGAACGGCACGGGGAAAGTTGTAAAATGGCCGTTCTTTTCTTGTGTTAAAGTTTATTAGTGAACTGGTTATTTCTAAGAATTGTTCGTACATCACCTATCATGTACAATGAGCCTGCAAAACAAATGCAGCCATCCTTATCTATGTTTTTTAATATAGGAATAATTTCATTATAGTCATCCAATGCTGTAACTTTAACATCTGAATGATTGCTTATAAGATTTGCAAGGAAGTCTGATTTCATTGCTCGCGGATTGTTGGGAGTCAAAGTAAATATTTCTTTGGACAATGGTATAAGCAAAGGAAGTACTTCCTCAGGGTTCTTGTCCTTCAGCATTCCGAAAAACAAAGTAATTTTACTGCTTCCAAAGTTTTCCCTTACTGCTTTTGCAAAGTATTCAATGCCGTTTATGTTGTGCCCTCCGTCAATAATTATAGAAGGATTTTCGTTTACTACTTCAAATCGCCCTGCAAAGCGACAGTTTTTAAAGCCTTCAACAATGGCTTTTTCAGTGACATTATATCCTCTTTTTTTGATTAGTTCAAGGGCTCTTAACGCTGTCAATGTATTGTAAAGTTGATGTTCACCCAAAAGGCGTATTTTTGCTTCGGGAATATTAAATACATCTGTTTTGAGATACTTAAAACGCTGACCTGAAAGGTCTCCACCTAATTTTTCGATATTGCTCTTTTCCACCTCATATACAGTGGCATTTTTATTTTTTGCTGTATTTTTTACTACATCAACAACAGATTTTTCCTGGGGGTACACTACTACATCAGAGCCCTCTTTTATTATTCCGGATTTTTCAAAAGCTATCTTTTCTAGTGTGTCTCCAAGATATTCGGTATGGTCATAGCTTATAGAAGTTATGACAGAAACAAGTGCGTTACTTACAACATTTGTAGCATCAAACCTTCCTCCCATTCCAACTTCGAGAATAAGAAAGTCAATTCCCTGCTCTTCAAAATATTTGAATCCAATGGCAGTTACAACTTCAAATTCTGTTGGATGATTGTAACCTTCACGTACCATTAAATCTATTTTTTCTTTTACGAGCCCTGTAATTCTGGCCAAAGCTTCGTCATCTATTTGCTGTCTGTTAACCTGAATTCTTTCCGTAAATTTCTCCAGGTACGGGCTAGTAAACAACCCAGTTTTATAGCCAGATGCCATGAGAGCATCGTGTATCATGCTGCATGTGGAACCTTTTCCGTTAGTACCTGCAACATGTATTATTTTATAGGAATTCTGGGGATTTCCCAAAAGTTCCGTCAGCTTAGTAATGTTTTTAAGTCCTAGTTTAGAGCCAAATTTATATGTAGAATGAATAAATTGTATTGCTTCTTTGTAATTCATTTCAGCCTCCGTTTTTTTCTTATTTTATATTATAATATTTGCCATGGTTTTTCAACAAAATTATAGTCTTAAACGCAGAATTAAAACTTCATGAGTATCTCAAATAAATTGAAGTTGTTATTTGAATTAGCCTATGATAAAATATTTTAGAATTTATATGGTACAATATAACAGAATAAATAGTGTGAGAGATAATTCTCAAATAATCGCCGCCAAAATAGAAAGGATTAACATGATAGATGTAAAGAAGCTTGACAGAGAGTTGTTAAGCGTAGAAAAGCCTGCAAGATATGTAGGAAGCGAACTGAATTCGGTTGTTAAAGACAAAGAAAAAGTAAGCGTTAGATTTGCTTTTGCATTTCCCGATGTTTATGAGGTAGGAATGTCGCATACGGGACTTCATATTCTATATCACATGCTAAACAGTATTGAAAATGTTTGGTGTGAAAGGGTGTTTGCACCGTGGACTGACATGGAAGAAGTAATGCGAAAAAACAGTATACCTTTATATGGTTTGGAAAGCAAGGATGAGCTGAAAGAATTTGATTTTATAGGTTTTACCCTTCAGTATGAAATGAGCTATACAAACATTTTGAATATGCTTGATCTGGGAGAAATACCGTTAAGAGCAAAGGATAGAACAGACAACATGCCCATTGTTATTGCCGGAGGACCTTGCGCATATAATCCGGAGCCGCTCCACGAAATTGTAGATTTATTTACAGTCGGAGAGGCAGAGGAACTTTTGCCGGAGCTTTTGGGTATTTATGAAAAAGAAAAACTAAACGGGTTTAACAAACTTAAATTTTTAGAAAAAGCCGCACAGCTTGAAGGAATATATGTACCTCAATTTTATGAGGAAGTATATAATGAAGATAATACTATTAAGGAAAGAAAAGTATTAAACAATAATGCTAAGGACGTCATTACAAAACGAATAATAAAGGATATGGACAAAGTTTATTATCCTGACAAAAGTATTCTTCCTTACATTGATGTTGTTCATGACAGAGTAGTTCTTGAGCTGTTCAGAGGATGCACAAGAGGATGCCGCTTCTGTCAAGCGGGGATGGTTTACAGACCTGTAAGGGAGAAAAAGGTCGATACTCTTGTTAATCAAGCGGAAAGCATGCTTAATTCTACAGGACACGACGAAATATCACTTACATCACTGAGCTCCGGTGACTATTCATGCTTGCCAGACCTTACTTTAAAACTTTTAGATAAATATGAAAATGATAATATAAGTATCTCTCTGCCTTCACTTAGACTTGATTCAATGACATTCGATATAATACAAAGGCTGCAGGAAGTCCGTAAGTCTGGGCTTACATTTGCTCCGGAAGCAGGAACTCAGAGAATGAGAGATGTAATAAATAAAAACCTTACAGAGGAGCAAATTTTAGGACCTGTTGAAACTGCATTTAAATTAGGTTGGTCGACGGTTAAATTGTATTTTATGATTGGCTTGCCTGGTGAAACTATGGAAGATGTTCTTGGAATAAAGGAGCTTTCATACAAAATAAAAGACAAGTTTTTTGCAAGACCTAGGGAAGAAATAAAAGGAAACCTTAAAATCAATTCAAGTGCATCTTGTTTTGTCCCAAAACCATTTACTCCGTTCCAGTGGATGGCTCAGAACAGTATAGAAGAGTTTTATGATAAAGCTAAGATGCTGCAAAGAGAAATAAAAGACAAAAAAGTGTCCTTCAGTTATCACGAGCCAAAGCTTAGTTATCTCGAGGCAGTGTTCGCCCGTGGAGACAGGCGTCTATCCAAAGTATTGATAAGTGCTTGGGAAAAAGGATGCCGCTTTGACGGATGGTATGACATGTTTGATTTTGATAAGTGGATGGAAGCATTTAATGAAACAAATGTTGATCCGGATTTCTTTGCAAAAAGGCAGAGAGACATTACAGAAGTTTTGCCTTGGGATTTTATTGACGTTGGCGTAAGCAAGAAATATCTAGTCAGCGAATATGAAAAATCACTTGAAGCTATGACAACGCATGATTGCAGACTCGGTTGCACAAACTGCGGTGTCAATCACAGACTTATAGGGGGTGCCTGTCCGCATGTGCAAAATAATAAATAAATATAGCAAGACTGGAAATTTGAAGTATATATCACATTTAGATGTGTTAAGGTTTATTCAAAGATCTGTTAACAGGGCGGGAATTCGAGCAAAATATTCTGAGGGTTTCAATCCACACATGAAGACGTCCTTTGGATTTCCTCTTTCTCTCGGAACAGAAAGCATAGGGGAGTATTTTGAGATTGAACTCAACGAAAACCTTCCTCCAGAGGAATTCAAAAGAAGAATGAATTTGGTAATGCCCAAGGAAATGCAGATAATAAAGTCTAGCTGTTTAGATAATGCAAATTCAATTATGGCAAGATGCGCTTATGCGGAATATATAATAGGAATTGAATCTGAAAATTTAGATATAGATAGATTAAATAATCTGTTGTCTGAAATACTTGAAACAGGTGTAGTTTACATCAGGCAGAAAAAGAACAAGAAAAAAAAGCTTGTCAATAAAGAAATGAACACAAAAGAATATATAAGTTATCTGAAGGCTGAAAAGTCTGGAGATAATAAAGCTAAGATAGAAGCTGTCTTTATTACTTCTGAATCAGGAAGCATGAAAGTTGATGAACTTCTAAAGCTTATAAATGATAGAGCGTTTAATGTTGATTATCATACGATTATGAAAGTAGATGCTCTTGATAAGGATATGCAACCTATACTATAAGGTTGATTGTCAGTATGTGAGGGGTATTATGAAACAGATTTTAATTAATAGTTCAGCATTCTTTGATCAGTTTGCCATTTTAGAGAATGGCAGACTAATTGATTATATGCATGAAGAAAAAACTAACAGGGGCGTAATACGTAACATTTACAAGGGACGAGTAGTTAATATTCTTCCTGGGATGGAAGCAGCCTTTGTGGATGTGGGACTTGAAAAAAATGCGTATCTTTTTTTAGATGATTTGCTTTCAGATAAATTTTTGAAAGAAAAGAACATTAAAAAAAGAGCTGTTAAAAACATAAGCAAGGTTTTGAAAAAGGGAGATGAACTGTTGGTTCAAATTACCAGAGAGCCAATGGGCGAGAAAAATATTGCTGTTACAACGGATGTATCTCTTTCAGGCAAATACATTGCATTTATACCTAAGAGCACAGAAGTCAATATTTCCAAAAAAATAAATGATATTGGTGAGCGCAAGCGCCTGGAGAAAATCGGGAAAGAGATAATGAAGAACGGAAATGGAATGATATTCCGAACGTTCTCCGAAGGGTGTCCAAAAGAAGAAGTTGAGAAGGAGTATAACTTGCTTTCATCTGCATTCGCTCAGATAGAGCAGGAATATAATTATTCTTATGCTCCCAAGCTTCTATACCAAAGCAATTCAATAGTTGAAAAATTATTCATGGATTACGTTGATTCTACGGTAGACCAAATATATGCGGAGGACAAAAAAACTAAGGATAATATTTTAGCTCTCATAAGAAGGTATGATTCTGAAAAGTTTAAAAACATTTCCATAATTGAATCACCGGGAGCATTTGAAACGCTTAATGTTGAAAAACAGATAAGCATGTTATTTGAAAGAAAAGTTGAGCTTGACAACGGAGGCTCAATATTTATCGATGTTACAGAGGCATTAACTGTAATAGACGTAAACAGCGGGAAATATGTGGGAAGCGAAAGCATGGAACAAACAGCATTGGAAATAAACCTTAGTGCTCTTGAAGAGATAGCAAGACAGGTTAAGCTGAGGAATATAAGCGGAATTATAATAATTGATTTTATAGACGTTAAGAGCAAAGAAAATATAAATTTGATAATTAATAAAGCTAAGCGGGTTTTTAAGGAAGATAAGGCTAAAACAAACATTCTGGGCATGACAAAACTGAATCTTATGGAGATAACAAGAAAAAAAGATAAAGAAAATTTCTTTAATATAATAACAGAGGAATGTACACATTGCAGAGGCGGAGGAAGAACCGGTTCAAAAGTTTTTATATTCCTTAAAATCGAGAGTATAGTTAAAAAAATCAAAAAAAACACCTCCTGCGAAGCGGTAATATTAAGTGTCGGTTGTATCACAAACAACAAGATAGTTAATGATTGGATGGATATTGCCGAAAATATTGAAAAAAAGTACGGGATAAAAATTTATTTTAAAAAAGACGAAAACATCCTTACCGATGAAATAGTTATTGAAAAAATGGGGAAACTGGATTATATTAATAGCATAATAAAGCAAAAATAAGTTGACAAACAAGGATTTGTTTGGTAAACTTTTATTTTGTAAGAGCCGCACGGATCAGGTTAAAACTTTATGTACCTGCAATGGCGAGACTGGGAAGAGGAGGTAAGTTTATGTACGCAGTTATTGAAACAGGTGGGAAACAATACAGAGTTCAGGAAGGCGATGTTATAAGAGTTGAAAAATTAAACATTGCTGAAGGTGAGCAAGTAAAATTCGATAAAGTTTTACTTGTTGCAGAAGAAGGTAAATTAAATGTTGGAAAACCATATGTTGATGGAGCTGTAGTTGAAGGCTTAGTAGAAAAACAGGATAAAGCAAAGAAAATAATTATTTTCAAATACAAAGCAAAAAAAGACTACAGAAAAAAACAAGGACATCGTCAACCATATACACAGATTAAAATTGAAAAAATTGTTGGTTAGTCTATGATTACAGTTACTATATACAGAACCGGCGAAGAAATCCAGGGCTTTATTGTTGAAGGACACTCTGGTTACGCTGAACATGGAATGGACATAGTGTGCTCATCGGTATCTATATTGAGCTATACGGCTCTCAATTCAATCAACTTAGTTGCGGGAATTGAAGCTAAAAATATAAGTTGCCGTGTTGATGAAGAAACCGGACTGATGAGTTTGAGAACATTGGAAAACAATGATAAAACCGATGTTGTTTACAGGTGTTTCATGGTAGGAATAGAATTATTACTGGAAGATTACAGCGATTATATTACACTTAAATTTGAGGAGGTGTAACCATGTTATTGAAATTAAATTTACAGTTATTTGCACATAAAAAAGGTGTTGGTAGCTCTAAAAACGGTCGTGATAGCAATTCTAAGAGACTCGGAGTAAAAAGAACTGACGGTCAATTCGTATTGGCGGGAAATATACTTGTAAGACAAAGAGGAACTAAGCTTCATCCAGGATTAAACGTAGGTATCGGAAGCGACGATACATTGTTCGCACTGGTAAGCGGAAAAGTGAAGTTCGAAAGAAAAGACAAAACAAGAAAACAAGTTAGTGTATATCCAAGTGAATTAGAAGCATAATAAGCAAAAGCACCTACCGTTAAGGTAGGTTTTTTGTATTATAAAGCAGAGAGCGGCTACATAGGGTGAAAATTATTGCGTTTTATAAAAAGAAAAGGTTGGTATATGATGTTTGTAGATATAGCAAAGGTTAGCGTTAAAGCTGGGAAGGGCGGAAACGGCAGCGTTGCATTCAGGCGAGAGAAATACATAGCCATGGGAGGACCTGATGGCGGTGATGGAGGCGACGGAGGCAGCATAATACTGGTAGCTGATGAAGGACTTAGGACTCTGATGGATTTCAGATACAAAAGGCGTTATCAGGCTGAAAGCGGCCAGGACGGAAGAGGAAAAAAACAATACGGTTCCGATGGTAAAGATCTTATTTTAAAGGTTCCTATCGGAACATTGGTAAAGGATGAAGAAACAGGTATAGTTTTGGCTGATTTAAAAGACCACGAACAGAGGTTTGTTGTGGCAAGAGGTGGACACGGAGGCAAAGGAAATGTTAAATTTGCAAATTCCATAAGACGTACTCCTCGTTTTGCAGAGCCTGGCACAAAAGGCGAAAGCAGAGACGTTATCCTTGAGCTTAAACTACTTGCAGATGTGGGACTAGTTGGATTTCCAAATGTGGGAAAATCAACAATACTTGCATCAGTAACCAGTGCAAAACCCAAGATTGCAAACTATCATTTTACAACATTAAAACCTAATCTTGGGGTTGTAAGCATAGGAGAGGGCCACAGCTATGTTATGGCTGACATACCGGGGCTTATTGAAGGTGCGTCAGAGGGAGCAGGGCTTGGGCTTGAATTCTTGAGACATGTTGAAAGAACTAAGTTACTATTACATGTTATTGACGCTTCCGGACAGGAAGGAAGAGACCCTATTAATGATTTTTATAAAATTAATGAAGAATTACAGCAATATAGCGAAAAACTTTCAAAAAAGGAACAAATAATAGTTTTGAATAAGACAGATCTCCCAGAGATTCAGGAAAATATAGAAAAAATTAAAAAAGAATTTGGGGATGATTATGAAATAATTGAGGTTTCCGCTGCAACAAATCATGGATTGGACCTGCTGAAAAAAAGAGCATACGAAAGGCTTCAGCAGATTGAAGATGAAATACAGTTTGTTAATGAAGAGGAAGTTGAAAGCTTTATTGACAGAAAAGCAAGAGATACCATAGCTGTTTCACAACAGGACGGATACTATTTGGCTGATGGAGATTTCTTGGAAAGACTTGTGGCATCAACAAACTTTGATGATTTCGAATCCTTCAGTAATTTTCAGAAAGTTCTTATAGACAAAGGGGTAATAGAAAGATTGAGGGAGCTAGGTGCACAAGAAGGAGATTTAATAAATGTATGCGGAATTGAATTTGACTTTGTGGACTAGAATCAGCAATTAAGAAAGAAGTTTTATTATTAGGAGGAACGATGCTTACAGGAAAGCAAAGAAGTTATTTAAAATCTTTGGCTAATAAAATAGATTCATTAATGCAGATAGGCAAGGGCGGAGTAACAGAAAATGTTATAAAGCAGATAGACGATGCATTAGAAGCCAGAGAATTGATAAAAATAAGCATATTAAACAATAGCATGCTTGAAGCAAAGGACACTGCAAACGAAATAGCTGCAGCAGTCAGTGCAGAATATGTACAAAGCATAGGCAATAAATTTGTACTATACAGAGAGTCAAAAGAAAAACAAATAAATATGCCTAAATAAATAAACACAGGACATGGAGATACTTTGAGGTTTCCATGTCCTGTGTTTTAAGGTAACATAGGGGATGGACCTATTCGCATAATCATTTATCATATCATTTATTATGCTGAGATTTAAAGGCTTTGTTTATGAAATATCCAAAACCTATACTGTAAGAACCTACAACTATAATCATCATTACGATTGATATAGGAGACATATTCTTTTCTCCTCCTTAAATTTATTGTTCAGTTTTATCTGCTTTGGATGAAGGATTATATACAGGCTGCCCGGCAACAATGTGTCTGGTAAAATATTTTTGGCTGAATACTGAAATCAAAAATAGCAGAGCAATTTGAAGCAGAATTGTACCTGCACTGAATACTTCAAAAGGATTCCACCAGTTATCCGGGTACCATGAAATTGCCTGAGCTACCCACCATCCGACAATTAAAACAAATATAGCTGGAAAAAGTCTAACACATATGGTAAACCATTTTCCTACGTGTATGTCAGACCACGGAGTATTTATATGTTTGTTTCTTATTTCTTCAAGTCCGAATTTTGTCATTATGATTGCAGTAAATAAGCCGCTTACCAAAAGACCTATTCCCCACACCCAGTCTTGATTATTTAAAAAATCTAAACTGTAAGCTGAAGGTATGCCAAGTAAAAACCCCCCTATAATAATGATTAGAGTTGACTTTTTTCTATCTAAGCCAAGATCCATTACATTTCTTACGCCAACCTCTATCATGGGTAAAAGGGAGGATAAGGCAGCTATTGACATTGCCAAAAAAAATACTGTGGCAACAACATTTCCCGCAGGCAACTTTGTAAATAGCTGTGCTAAATAAACAAATGTTATTCCTGTATTTCCTTGTGCGATAGCTTCATTTGCAAATTCTACCGTGGGAGATAAAGCAAATATTGCCGGCAGTACGGTCATGCCTGCAATTAATGCACCTATGTTATCTCCGATACCCATTATCATGCAATTTCCCGCTATGTCTTCTTTTTTCTTTGTATAACTTCCGTAGGTGATAATAAAACCCCATCCGGCTCCTGTTGACCAAGCTGCCTGTGTAAATGCTTCCAGCCAGATCTTAGGCTCCAACAGCATATTAAGCTTTGGATTAAACAGGTACTCCAACCCTTTTGCGGCGCCTTGAAGTGTTACTGATCTGACAAGAGCTGTCAGCAATAGTACAAATAATGTCGGTATCATTATTTTAGATGCTTTTTCTATTCCATTTGTTACGCCTTTATAAATTATGAATCCTGCTGCTGACATTGAAATGAAATGGAATAAAATAGTTTGCGATGGCGTCGTAGTAAATGCTTCCCATATGGATTGAGTATCTACAGTAGTCATGCCGGGAGTAAATGCTCCTGATATTGCTAATGTAAAGTATTTTACACACCATCCCATTACAACAGAATAATAAAACATAATTAACAAACACACTCCGGCTAGCCAAGTACCCATCCATGTATAATTTTTTTTGTCTTTTACAAAGTCTCTAAATCCTCCAATGGTGCCAAGCCCGGTTTTTCTGCCTATTACCATTTCTCCCATAAGCACCGGTATAGCCCATACAAATAAAGCAATTGTCCAAGCAATAATAAATGGTCCACCGCCGTTTTTTGCGGCAATTCTTGGAAATCTCCAAATATTACCTGTTCCTATAGCCATGCCAATGCTTGCTGCTATAAAGCCCCAGCGACTTCCCCATTGTTCTTTTTGTTGGCTCACAAAATTTCCTCCTTAACTATGTTGCTGATTTTTGTTCACTCTCCTCTTTGGTTTATATACATTATATTGCATATTTTATACCAATTTTCAAATGTTGAAAATCCTGCTATTTACCTGTTTTTGAAGAGCACATATTTTGCTTTGTGTCAAATTATGGTCATCAGAGTAATTAAAAATCTATTAATGCGGGGTATATATGTTGCAATATAAACAAAAAATAAACAATGTCAATATACCGCCGCATATGTCAATAGATTGACATAAAGAGAAAAGAGGTAAATAATAGGATGTATTTTTAAACAGCGCTTTTTTATCCTCCAAGGGTTACATCCTGCATGTTGTACCATTCAATTGCGTTGTGGAATTGCTCTGGCTTAAAATCTGGCCATAGTTCATTAATAGTATATATATCTGAATACACGGATTGAACAGGTAAGAATCCAGATAGTCTTTTTCTTCCTCCCCATCTGAGTATCAGGTCAATGCGCGATATGTCTCTTGAATTAAGGGACTCCATAATGCTTTTTCTGCTTGTATTTTCTGAACCTATGGCTGAAATATCCCAGTCCCAACCGTAGTTAACAAGAAAGTTTACCTTTGTTTCCCCAGTCCCAAGAACTGTTCTTTTTGTATATTTTAATAATTCTTTTGGAAACATTGCAGAATTTGTGTTGCCTATG
This sequence comes from Sedimentibacter sp., assembly GCA_018436705.1. Taxonomy (GTDB): domain Bacteria; phylum Bacillota; class Clostridia; order Tissierellales; family Sedimentibacteraceae; genus Sedimentibacter. The sequence goes on along the minus strand of JAHDLA010000008.1, from coordinate 26,231 downwards.
ACCAGAAGAGATACATTTTCCCCTGCAATCATATTAACAGCGTCGATGCAGGACTTGACAAATGCATCAATCTGATTTCGCGGCCTTTTGCAGTTATCGGTTGTAAAACCGTAATATGTAATTTCATTAATTCCGTATTTTTTTGCCAGTCTTAAGGCCTGAAGGCCAGGATCAAGTCCGTGTTCATATCCATCCTGTTTTTGGAGACCTTTGTTCTCCGCCCATCTTCTATTGCCGTCGGGTATAAGCCCTATATGTTTTGGTATTCTCATAGTAGTCTTCTCCTTTGATTTCTGCATAGTGGTATTATTTGCAGAATACAGAGAATTATTACCATATTAGTAACATTATTCTTCATTTTAAATATAATAATACTCCAGGTGAAATTAAGGCTTGTTAAAGGAATAAAAGATATTATATATATAGTTTGATTTACAATTATTTTACAAACACAATGTAGGATAATTACAAATCAGGCGTAATATTAAAATAAATAAAGGAGGTGAAAATATGATAAAAGGAATTTTATTTGACAAAGACGGAACGTTGATTGACTTCTCATTGTGGGAGGATGCGGCAATAAAAACTATTATGGCAATAATGGATGAGTATGATCTCCATGATGATGAAATTTTTAGAATGTTAAAAAAATCTATAGGAATTACCGATTACGGAGTTGAACCGTTTGGAGCGTTGGCATACAAATCTCATGAAGATTTGGCTGCAGAACTTCAATTCGTGCTTAATAAATATCGCAGTGTAGATTTAAAGGCATTTAAAAAACACGTTCCAGAGCTTTTGAGAAAAGAAGTGATAAGAGATGATGCTGAATTTAAAGAAATTGTTGATTTAAAAGAGTTATACAGACGCATGAATTCTAAGGGAATTAAGATGGGTATTGCTACGGCAGATTCCATGCAGTCTGCTGAACATATGATTAATAAGCTTAACCTTAATGGTTGCTTTGATTTTGTCGGAGCATATGACGGCATCATGAAAAGAAAACCGCATAAGGACATGTGTGAGAGATTTTGCAAGATGTATGGCTTAAAGCCGAGCGAGGTTGCTATAGTAGGTGATTCCTACAATGATATGCTGTTCGCTAAAAATTCTGGTGCAATTGGAGTTGGTGTTCTTTCTGGAGTAAGCTGCAAGATCAATTTAAAGGATGCGGCAAATATAATACTTCCATCAATAGAATGCTTGTTTGATGATGAAGTTTTAAACTCGCTGGATGAAAAAAGCTATGAAGTCAGAGAATTATGGACAGCGTAGGCCTATGAATTACAATTGTAATTCCCTGGCTTATTTTTTTTTGCAAAAATAGTCATAAATTCGTTTGTATGGGCAATAATATAATATATAACAAAAGGGGAGTGTATTATGAACGAATTTGAAAAGATAAAAAAAATGTATGATGATGGTTTCAGATGCATAAGATATGATGACACAAAGGACGGAGAAATGTGCATTTATTTTAAAAATTTTGATAATGAAGATTCACAGGCTTTAAAAATTAAAGGATTCGATGAAAAAATGCAAATAAAGAATTTTATAAATCAAAATTCTATAAGATAAAGGGAACTTAGGTTCCCTGTAACTATAATTATTACTTTTATATTACCATCCGTGCTATGATAAGGGTTATTAATAATGATTAAAGCTTCCTAATTAATTCTTGTAAACATCTTGCCTCTAATATATAATATAATAAAATAACCGGGAGGCGGAAATGAGCACAGCAGATAAAATATTTATAAATACATGTAAAGACATACTTGCTAACGGTGTCTGGGACAAGGACTATAATGTGAGACCCAGGTGGAAAGATGGAACACCTGCGCATACAATAAAAAAATTTGGTATTGTAAACAGATATAACCTGCAGGAATCTTTTCCGATTCTGACACTAAGAAAAACTAATTTTAAAGCAGCCATAGATGAACTGCTTTGGATATGGCAAAAAAAATCAAATAATATAAATGATTTAAACAGTCATATTTGGGATTCGTGGGCAGATGAAGCAGGTTCCATAGGCAAAGCTTACGGCTATCAGCTTGGCATCAAGCACAAATATAGTGAGGGAGAATTTGATCAGGTAGACAGAGTTATATATGATTTAAAAAATAATCCTGCCAGCAGGAGAATAATGACAAATATATATAATTTTCAGGACCTTCATGAGATGAATCTTTATCCTTGCGCATACAGCATGACATTTAATGTTTCAGGAAACAAGCTGAATGCAATATTAAATCAGCGTTCACAGGATGTTCTTGCGGCAAATAACTGGAATGTTGTCCAATATTCAATTCTTGTACATATGATGGCCAAAATAAGCGGTTTGGTTGCGGGGGAACTGGTTCATGTAATATCTGATGCTCATATTTATGACAGACACATCCCTATTATTGAGGAACTTATTGAGAAAGAAGAGCATGATTCACCGGAGCTGGTAATAGATAAATCTATAAACAGTTTTTATGATTTTACGGTTGACAGCTTTAAATTAAACGATTATAAATATAATCCGTTTAAGGTAAAAGTTCCTATTGCAGTGTAAGGAGAAGTTATGAAGTTAATAGTTGCAGTTGCAAAAAATTGGGCAATAGGTTTTAATGGAGACTTGTTGTTTGATTTGCCTGATGATATGGCGTTTTTTAAAAAGACTACATTAGACAAGATTGTTGTTATGGGTAGAAATACTCTTCTGTCTTTTCCAGGGGCTAAGCCTCTTAAGAACAGGACTAATATTGTATTAACAACAAACAGGGAATTTGAGGCAGAAGGTTGTATAATATGCCACTCTTTAGATGAACTGTTTACAGAGCTTAAAAAGTATAACAGTGATGACATATTTGTTGTAGGCGGTGGGAAAATATATAATGAATTATATCCTTATTGCAGTGAGGCTTTAATAACTAAAGTTGATGCAATAGCCAACGCTGACACCTTTCTTCATAATTTTGATGAGGATGAGAACTGGTACTTGTCATATGCATCAGAAGTTCATGAAAACAACGGGCTGAAATTTATGTTCAATACATATAAAAATAAAACAATTGAAAATTACGAATTTAAGTAATGAAAAATTAGACACATGCATGGTGTCTAATTTTTTGTTTAAAATTTTCTTATCTTGGATATAGTATTTATTATTTAAACAGTTCGTCCAAGTTTTTAAATTGCAAATTGGCCATGCCTGTATTTATGCTCTTTATCATTCCTGCTTCAGAATAAACATAAATTCCTGTATAAGGAGATGGAGATGATTTGCTTACAATTGGATATATGTCAAGTTGCATGCTGTTTTTGCTAATGGCTTTATAACAACCGTGAGAAAGATTAAAATCATTTCTGAATTCAATTAATGACTTTCCTGTATACTTTTCACTTAACTCTTTTATGTTTGTTTCATCATCCATATTTTTAAACTCTTCGCCATCTATTTCTGTTCCTTTTAAATCTGCTCTGACAGTTACGGTATAATCGGAATCTTTCCATGAGCTGCCGGACATTTCTGAGAATTCATCTGATTCTACATTTACTAAGCAGTCCTTATCAAAATATATGTATAAAGCGCTGTTTGTTTCACTGTCCTTAATAGGATAAACTGCTACACTAGACATATTTTTTGCTATATCATCTTTTGATGTATCTTTTGTATTTACATAATAGGTTTTAATATATGGTGTTCCAATTAAATCCCATACATAGGAATAATCTTTTCCCAATAAATCATCTTTGCTTTGTAATATTTGTTCTGCTTCAGAAGCACTGATTGTTTCTTCTTCAGGTAATTCTTGTACTGATTCCTTTAATGCAGGCAGCTGATTTTCTTTTTCTGACTTTGGTACTGCTGCTGCAACAGCTACATAGCCTATACACAGAATAATAATTAAGCTGACCAATGTTAAGCCATAAGTTTTTTTGTTGAATTTACTAATCATAATAATTCTCCTTTTAATTTCTGAATTTTTATCTATAATGTTTGTGCTGACGGGAATGGCATGACCTTGGGACAAGTACTCCAACAAATTTAATATGATTTCTCCGTAGTGAATATACTGGTCTTTTTCAATGTTATTCAATACATAGGCATCACAATCAAGTTCCATATCCTTTTTCATTTTTGAAAATCCAAGCCATACAATTGGATTGAACCAATGAACCAACTGACAGATTAAAATTATCCATTTAATTAAAATGTCATGTTTTTTTACATGAGCAAGTTCGTGCATCACAATGTACTTAAGTTCATCTTCTTTAAAATTGTTCAAAATTTTTTCAGGAAGAAAAATTATGGGGTGAAAAAGTCCTATAAGACTTGGAGTTGTCAAATATCTTGTAGTCCTTAATTCAATTTCCTGTTTAATTTTTAACTGATTTTTGCATGTATTAAACATGGACTTTATATTGCTTTTAAGAGCAATGTTTTCGCTTTCTATTTTCTTTTGAAATTTTTTGGTTCTCATGAAAACAATTGAGCTTAGCATCAATAAACCTGTAAGCCACACATAAAAAAAACATTGTGCCATAAAGTTTACAGTATGGTTGTTTTCTTTTATTTGGTCTAAGTAAAACAATGGATTGTTTGTTCCATTATCACTGCCGTTTTCCTTTAATAAAGCTGTTTTGTCTTCGTGTGTTTCTAAAATTAAATCTTTTTTTGTATCCATATACAATTTAAGATTTTTCTGCTGAGATAGGAAATCACTTGGATTATTAGCCGACTCAATTGCAACCGGAAGTTTAATTAAATTGTATATGCTTATTTCGCTGTGAATGCCAAAGGGGAGCACAAGAGAAACAATTAATAAAAACCATATGTAATAGTTGCTTTTAACTGTAAGAAACCGCTTGAATAACAATTTTATTATCGATATGATAAAAATGAGCACACTGGTTTTTAGTGACATCATAATTAACAATTGTATAAAAGGAATCATTTTGATTTCTCCTTCAATAAAAGCTCTCTTAATTCCTTCAGCTCTTCTTGTGATACTTTTTCATCAGTTATAAAATGTGCAACCATAGCATTTAATGAACCATTGTACACTCGGTTTAAAAAAGATTTGGTTTCCATATGCTTGTAGTCTGATTCTTTTAGAAGAGGAGAATAAACATATTCTTTTCCATCCTTTGTATATTTAATGGCTTCCTTTTTTAAAAGTCTGCTAATAAGTGTTTTAATTGTTTTTTCTGACCAATGGTTTTCCTTATCTACCTGGAGTATGATTTCTTGTGATTTAATAGGGTAGTTTGCCCAAATTATTTTCATAATCTCATATTCGCTGTCAGATATTTGTGGAAATTTCTGTTTCATGAAAGTACCTCCTTATAAAAATTACACGTGTAATCTGTTATAAGTATTACATGTGTAATCTAAAATGTCAACAGAAAAATAAAAAAACATAAAATTTTCTGAAAACAGTACATAATAAAAATTATATTGCTAATGGGTAAAACTTACAGTACAATGATAATAATTACTATTCATATTTTATGAAGGAAGTTATGACATGAAAAAAATAAGATTAATATCCTTAATGGCAGTTTTATTATTTACAGGATGTGCAAACAAGGAAAATTCATATACAGATATTATTGGTGGAGCTGATGGGCCTACAGCTATTTTTGTTACAGAAAAATCAAATGGTTTTTTAACAACTATTGTAACGCTTATTATACTATTGGTTATAGTTGCTATTACTTATTTTATAAAAAAGAAAAAATAAAATTATTATATAACATTATTGTGCTGTGAAACGTGATTTGTAGGAGGTTTTCAAGATGAAAAAGGTTGAGTTTGTAAGGCTTAAATCTGAGCTTTGTGGTTATGGATTTGGAAAAGGAACAAAATATAGTTTTGATGGAGTTGAAGAAGTGATAAAAAAACGGGTTGAGAGTGGTTGGGATTACTGCGGATATGTTCCTGTTGAAACAAGAGGAACTGGTGACATAGAGATGATGTCATTGGTATTCCAAAAGGAAGAATGATACCATAAAATTTTGTGTTAACCGTGAGATTATTTACTGTTAAAAGCATGTGTGAGCATAATACAAAGCAGATAAATATTTTCTATAAATAAAAAACAGTGCTATTTTACGCCAAAATATTGGTTTAATTATAATATTACTAAGGATTATTTATACGTAAATAACTTTGGGTCTATTTGGAGAGTAGGAGGAACTTATATGTTTGGGAAAGAAAAAAAAGAAAAACGATTTATTATTAAAGAAGAACAGTCATTGAGCTTTGGTGGGGTAAATATTGTTGTAGATACAGTGACGGGAGTCAACTACATAATGACTATTGGAGCTGGTATGAATGCAGTAACACCATTATTAGATTCAGATGGTAAGGTGGTCATTGATAAATAAATATTTAAATACTATTTTCTATATTAATAAAGGACACTGTAATCTTAATGAAAGCAGTGTCCTTTTTATATTGTTTAATACTGATTATATCTTATTTATTTTTAATAGCCGCTTGTGCCGCTGCCAGTCTTGCAACAGGAACTCTGTAAGGTGAGCATGATACATAATCTAAACCGGTATTATGGAAGAACTCTATTGATGCAGGGTCACCGCCGTGCTCTCCGCACACACCCAGGTGAAGGTGGGATTGTGCTTCTTTTCCAAGTTTAACTGCCATTTTAACCATCTTACCGACACCAGTCTGATCTATGCTCTGGAACGGATCTTGTTCAAGTATACCTGCATTCTTGTAATCTTCAAGGAATTTTCCCGCATCATCCCTTGAATAACCAAATGTCATTTGTGTCAGGTCATTTGTACCAAACGAGAAGAAGTCAGCACATTGTGCGATTTCATCTGCAGTTACACATGCTCTTGGAATTTCAATCATTGTTCCTATCAGATAACTTAAATCGGAATTCATTTCTTTTTTAGTTTCTTCTGCAACTTCTATTATAAGCTTTCTCAGTATTTCAAGCTCTTCTTTTTTCCCTACCAAAGGAACCATGATTTCAGGAACTATACTTATGTTTTCTTCTTCGGAAACTTCAATCGCAGCCTCTATTATAGCTCTTGTCTGCATTCTTGCCATTTCTGGATATGAAATGGCGAGTCTGCAGCCTCTGTGTCCCAGCATTGGGTTAAATTCTTGCAGACTGTGAATTGTTTCCTTTAATTTTGAAACAGAAACGTCCATATCTTTTGCAAGTGCAATAATATCTTCTTCATCAGAAGGAATAAATTCGTGCAGAGGAGGGTCTAATAATCTTATAGTTACAGGCTTGATGCCCATAACTTTAAATATGCCCTTGAAGTCATTTTTCTGCATAGGGAGTATTTCAGCTAATGCTTTTTCTCTTTGTTCAACAGTTTCCGAAATTATCATTTTGCGAACAGAGAATATACGGCTTTCTTCGAAGAACATATGCTCTGTTCTGCAAAGACCAATTCCTTCTGCTCCGAATTTAACGGCTGTTTCTGAATCCTTTGGTGTGTCTGAATTTGTTCGGATTCCAAGCTTCCTAAATTCATCAGCCCACTTCATGAGCGTCCCAAAGTTTCCTGATATGTTGGCCTCAACAGTCTTTATCTTACCTTTGTATATGTTTCCAGTGCTTCCGTCAAGAGAAATGTAATCTCCTTCCCGGTATGTTTCGCCTTTTATTGTCATAACTTTCTTCGTTTCATCCACATGAGCAGATTCACAGCCGGCAACGCAACATTTTCCCATTCCCCTTGCAACAACAGCAGCATGGGAAGTCATGCCTCCTCTTGACGTCAATATACCTTTTGCTTTGTTCATACCTTCTATATCTTCAGGTGATGTTTCTTTTCTGACGAGTATTGCAGCTTCTCCTTTATTTGCAGCAGCTACTGCATCATCAGCATTGAAGTATATTTTTCCTGTTGCAGCTCCGGGGGATGCAGGCAGCCCTTTTGCAACAGCAGTTAATTTTTTTAGTTCATCAGGGTCAAACTTAGGATGTAGAAGCTGATCAAGCGATTTCGGATCCACTCGCATAACTGCATCTTTCTTTGTTATGAGGTTTTCTCCGACCATTTCAACCGCAGCTCTTAGAGCGGCATCTGCAGTTCTCTTTCCGTTTCTTGTCTGAAGAAAGTAGAGCCTTCCCTGTTCTATTGTGAATTCAATGTCCTGCATATCCTTGTAATGACGCTCTAGGGTTTCTGCAGCATTCATAAATTGCTTAAATATATCAGGCATAACTTCGTTTAATTTATCAATAGGCAGAGGAGTCCTTATACCTGCCACAACATCCTCTCCTTGGGCATTTATTAAGAATTCTCCAAATACCTTTTTTTCACCGGTTGAAGGGTTTCTTGTAAATGCAACCCCGGTTCCTGAAGTATCGCCCATGTTTCCAAATACCATTGACTGCACATTTACTGCGGTTCCGATATTATGAGGTATATCATAAAGATTTCTGTATGTAATTGCTCTTGGGTTATTCCATGATCTAAATACTGCTTCAATAGCCATAAGAAGCTGTGTTTCGGGTTCTTGAGGAAATTCGGTGCTTTTTTCTTTTATATATACTTTTTTAAACTCTTCTACAATAGCTTTTAAATTTTCGGCAGTAAGTTCTGTATCATACTTGTAGTTGTTCTTTTCTTTGGTTCCGTCAAGAATGTTATCAAATTTATGCTTCGGTATGCCCAATACAACATCACCAAACATTTGTATAAATCTTCTGTAGCTGTCGTATGCAAAACGCATATTTTCTGTTTTTTCTGCTAGTCCTTCCACCGTTTTATCATTAAGTCCGAGATTTAATATTGTATCCATCATTCCAGGCATTGAAATTTTTGCACCGGAACGTACCGATACTAAAAGGGGATTTTCTGCATTTCCAAAACTTTTTCCTGTTTGCTCTTCCAAAATTTTTAGATTAGATTTGATTTGGCTGACTATATCATCGGTGAGTTTTTTGCCCTGCACATAAAATTCTGTGCAGACTTCTGTTGTGACAGTCAGTCCCGGAGGAACAGGCAGACCGATATTTGTCATTTCACACAGGTTAGCCCCTTTTCCTCCCAGTAAGTCTTTTTGTAAAGCACTTCCTTCTTTAAATAAATAAACCCATTTTTTGCTCATGTTTCCCTCCTGTATTAAAATTCCTAATTTAACATTTATTATGCTTAATACTGCTTTTTTCTTTAAATTTGCTGCTGAACATTTTGACATACTATTAAGAAAAAAATATAATTTATGATATAACATTTTCACTAAAAAGTACAGCGTATTTTTAGTGCAAACAATAAATAATAAAATTTTGACATATTTATTATAACAATATATAATTATTAAATATTAAGAGGTGGAGCGAGGGATGTATATGAAATATTTAGATAAGATAAATTCGCCGGATGATTTACGCCGGCTTAATATTAATGAATTGAAAACACTCAGCGATGAATTGAGAGAATATATAATAGAAAGCGTATCAAAAACAGGAGGTCACCTTGCATCAAATCTGGGGGTTATTGAATTGACAATTGCTCTGCATTATGCATTAAATACTCCCGATGATAAAATAATATGGGATGTTGGGCACCAATCGTATGTACATAAAATACTTACAGGTAGAAAAGCTCGGATGAATACCCTCAGGCAGCTTAATGGTATGAGCGGATTTCCTAAACGTAGTGAAAGCGTATATGATGCATTTGACACAGGGCATAGCAGTACATCAGTTTCTGCAGCTATAGGGATGGCCAGAGCAAGAGATTTAAAAAATGAGAATTATGAAGTCGTAGCGGTGATAGGAGATGGTGCTCTTACAGGAGGAATGGCTTTTGAAGCATTAAATGATGCCGGAAGAAGTAATACAAAGCTTATGATCATATTAAATGATAATGAAATGTCTATTTCACAAAACGTTGGAGGGCTATCACGGTACCTGCAAAGATTAAGAACAGACGAAAGATACCTTTCAACAAAAAAAGATGTTGAAAAGTTGCTGAATGGTTTACCGCTTTGCGGGAAAAAACTTAAACAGTTTCTGAAAAGAGCTAAGGATGGAATTAAGAAGGTGGTTGTTCCAGGGATGCTGTTTGAAGAGTTGGGACTTACTTATATGGGACCTATCGATGGACACAATATAGATGAACTTCTTAAATCGTTTAAGATTGCTAAAAACATTGAAGGGCCTTTAATAATGCATGTTATAACCAAAAAAGGAAAAGGATATAAGTACGCAGAATTAAGGCCAAATGAATTCCACGGTGTTTCTCCGTTTGATGTAGTATCAGGAGATAAATTAAAAAAATCTGGAGTACCATCATACTCTAATGTTTTTGGAAATAAACTTTGCGAAATAGCGCAGAAAAATGACAAGGTGGTAGCAATAACAGCTGCTATGACTGATGGTACAGGATTAACCGGGTTTGCAAAAAAATATCCAGAACGTATTTTTGATGCCGGAATTGCTGAACAGCATGCGGTGACAATGGGAGCAGGTCTTTCAGTAAATGGAATAATACCTGTTGTTGCTCTTTATTCTTCGTTTTTGCAGCGAGCATATGATCAAGTGGTTCACGATGTTGCATTACAAAATCTCCATGTTGTTTTTGCTGTTGATAGAGCAGGCTTGGTTGGAAACGACGGAGAAACTCACCAAGGTGTATTTGATGAAGCATTTCTTTGTCAGATCCCTAATATGACAGTTATGGCTCCTGCTGATTACAGAGAGTTTGAAAACATGATTGATTTTGCGGTGAATGAATTTGACGGCCCGATTGTATTGAGGTATCCTCGAGGAAGTTCCAAGAGGAATATTAGTAACAGTGAAACTAAAATAGAAAGGGGCAAGGGAGTTATTGCAGCTTATGGAGAGAATGTTACAATTATTGCTTGCGGCAGAATGGTGGAAACGGCAATTGAAGCAAGAGAGATATTAAAAGAAAGCGAAATAGATGCTGAAGTGCTTAACTTAAGGTTTACAAAACCATTGGATCACGAGCTGATTATTAACTCTGTAAATAAAACGGAACATGCAGTGATAATAAGTGAAGCTTCACTTTATGGAGCAGCCCTTGTAATCAAAGATATAATACCGAAAACTGTAGATGTAAATATAATTGCACTTCCCGACAATTTTATAAAACATGGGTCAGTTGAAGAGCTGTTGGCAGAAAATAAGCTTGACCCTCAAAGCATCGCAGATTTTGTTTCGGCAAAATTGTTAAGGACTGTCGGAATAAAAAGATAATACTGTAAAAATTTAAAAATATTAAGAAAAGCTTATTTTCATTATCAAAAATAGTCAAAAAATATTATTAACTATTGATATTTTAGGTTGTATACTTTAATATTATTATATAAACTTGAATAATTGTATGCACACGAAAGAGAATTACTATATATAAAAATATTCAAATATCAAAAGAAGAATAAAGGGGATTTGATGATGAATAAAATAGAAATAATTGTTGGTGATAAAAAATATAATGTCAAAACCGATGAAAGTCCCGAATACGTAAAGCAGATAGAAACTGTTATAAATGATCAAATAAATCAGATAGCAAATTCAAATAGAAGATTTAATGAAATGGATAAACTGATATTATCCTCATTTGTTATAGTTGACAAATATATGAAGCTTACAAATGAAGTTGAGTCCTATAAAAATGAGATAATTGAAGAAATAGCCATTTTGAAAGAGCAAAGAGAAACTGCTATTAGAGAAAAAGAAGAGGCAATAGAAAAATCATCTGAAGCAGTTATTGAAAAGGAAAGATACAAAGAAAAACTGCTGGCAAGAGACAATGATAGGGAGTATTTAAATTCTCAGATATCCAGACTTCAGGATAAAATAAGTGAGCAGGAACAGCAACTTTTAAAAAGTGAGGTTCTAATAAATGAATTAAAAAGCAAAAATGAAGAACTGGAAGAAACTTGCGAAGAGCTTAAGAATGAACGTGAAAATTTCACAAAAGAGTTGAGCTTTATGAATAACACTAAGAGCAGTTTAAACGGAAGAATATCAAAGCTACAACTTAAGCTTAACGAGAGAGAACAGGTAGTTTCACAGCTTGAGAAAACCATACGAGAATTAAAAAGCTCTAATGAGGATAAAACTCAAAAAATATACAACATTAACGACGAACACCAAAAATTAAGTTTAACTATTGATTCAAAACAAAAAGAAGTGGAGTCATTAAATAATAAAATAGCTATGCTACAGAATAAACTCAGTGAAAAAGATGATATAATTAGCAGTAAGGATAAAGTGATTGCAGAGTATAAAGCAAGTGCAGATCTTTTAAAGAATAATTATGATAGCATTAATGATGAAAAGGAAAAATATTTAGAAGAACTGTTGATGATAAATAATGATAAGGAAAACTTAGTCAGCAACAACAATGAGTTGCAGGAAAAATTAAACCGAAAAGAAACAGAAAATTTTCAGAATCAATTAGAAATTGAAAAGCTTAAAAAAGACAACAAGGAACTTATGGAACTGCTTGAAGAGGAAACCTCTGTTTAGTAGGGCTTTTCATTAATTTAAAATAAATAAAGAACGCTTCAGCGTTCTTTTTTGAAACAGGAGAAAAATAATATCAGTATGCAGGCTACTGTGTATGACGAATTAGGCATTAAGTTTTTTGAGAACTTTATGAACATTACGAAAGGAATGTACAATGAAGGAAAAAACAAAATCGGTTTTGGAATTTAATAAAATAATTGAGAAGCTCACAGAGTTTGCGGAAACTGTAAACGGAAAAAAATATTTAAAAAAATTGGACGTTTCGTCTGATATAGACAGCGTGAAATTTATGCAGAAGCAAACGGCAGAAGCACTTTCAATTATAATAGAAAAAGGGAATCCTCCAATGGGGGGAATTACTGATATAAAAGAATATGTAAAAAGAGGATCGGTTGGCGGAATAATTTCTCTGAGGGGTTTATTGAACTGTGCAGACACCCTTAGAGCAGGCAGATTGATAAAAAATTATGTTACCTTAAATAATAAAGATGAATCCTATTATGAAACGCTTGAAAAGCTATGTTCTGATATATACGTAAATAAGGAAACAGAGGAACATATATATAACATAGTAATAAGCGAAGAAGAGATAGCAGATGATGCCAGCCCTGAATTGAAACGTATCAGAAAGGAAATACAAATTAAGCAGAATTCCATAAAAAACAAAATAAATCAAATCGTGGGATCATCTGCTATGCAAAAATATCTTCAAGAAACAATTGTTACAATGAGGAATGACAGATATGTAATCCCTGTCAGAAGAGAATACAGAGCTATGGTTAAAGGGATTGTACACGATCAGTCATCAACTGGGTCTACAATTTTTATAGAGCCAATGGCCATTGTAGAAATGACAAATGATATTACTGACTTAAAAGTTAAGGAAAAAAAGGAAGTTGAAAGAATTCTACTTGAATTGAGCGGTATGATAGGAGACATTTCGTCTGAAATGGTCTCAAACCAAGATATATTAACAGAGTTAGACTTTATATTTGCAAAGGGTAAGTTTGCCATAAGCATAAATGGAATAGAGCCTAAAATTAATGACAGAGGATATATTCGTATTAAAAAGGGAAGACATCCATTGATTGATCCAAAGGTTGTTGTTCCCATAGATGCATATTTAGGAGATGAATTCACCACACTTATAATTACAGGTCCAAATACAGGTGGAAAAACTGTTTCACTTAAAACATTGGGGCTTTTTACTTTGATGGGAATGGCAGGACTTCACCTTCCTGCCGAGTATGGTACGGAAATATCTGTTTTTAGCTCGGTGTTTGCAGATATAGGTGATGAACAAAGCATTGAACAAAGTTTGAGCACTTTTTCATCTCACATGACCAACATAGTTAAAATATTGCGCGAAGTGGATGAAAAATCATTCGTTTTGTTTGATGAGTTAGGAGCAGGAACTGACCCAACTGAGGGAGCTGCTCTAGCTACGTCTATTTTGGATACCCTTCTTGACAGAAAAATAGTGACTGCTGCTACCACACACTATAGTGAACTTAAGTTATATGCACTTACAAAAAAAGCTGTTATTAATGCAAGCGTGGAATTTAACGTTGAAACTCTAAGTCCTACATACAAGCTACTAATAGGCGTCCCTGGAAAATCCAATGCATTTGAAATATCTAAGAAGCTAGGATTAAGCAAGGAAATAATAGACAAAGCAAGGGAAACTATAGAAACTGATAAAGTTGAATTTGAAGACGCATTGAGGCAAATTGAGGAAAGACGTATATACATTGAGGAAAAAACGCATGAAATTGATAGATTGAATGAAGAAAGCCAGAAAAAACATTCAAGTTTTATTTCTAAAGAGAGGAAGTCTCTTGAAAAAAGCGAAAAAATGATAAATGATGCAAATTATGAAGCGAGAAGAATAGTAGAAAATGCTAAGAGAGAAGCATCAGAAATTATTAAAGAGCTCAGGAAAATGAATGTGGATATGGATAAGGACAAGGTACGTCGCATTAATGACCTAAGACAGAGCCTGAATGAAAAGACAAAGGAACTAAATGAAAATCAATATACGGAACAAATTTTCAATGATGATAATTATGATGAAAAGGCGGAGCTATCAAATGGAGATGCTGTTCTGGTAAAAAATCTTAATCAGAAGGGACACATTATTTCGGATGTTGATAGTTCTCAAAATATAATGGTTCAAGTTGGAATCATAAAAATGAAGGTTAAGAAAGCAGATTTAGTTAAAATTAAATCTGACGAAGAGGAGAAGCAGAAAACAAGAACATCAAGAATGATTAAGTTGAAAACATCTTCTATTAACCCTATTGTTGACTTGAGGGGACTTAATCTTGAAGAAGCACTTCTTGAACTGGACAAATACTTGGATGATGCTTTTATGTCAAATTTAAACGAGGTTCAGGTTATTCACGGCAAAGGAATGGGAATACTGCGAGAAGGAGTAACACAATTTTTGAAAAAACACAAGCATGTTAAGTCATCCAGGCTGGGCACATTCAACGAAGGCGGAGATGGCGTAACAATTGTAACATTCAAATAGTAAATTTTAAACTCCTCATTTTGATTATTATAATCAAAATGGGGAGTTGTTTTATAACCGTTTATTGCTATATAAGTGAAGCACGGCCCTTGTTGCGGAAATATCCTTTTCAATTATGCTGAAGCTTTTAAGTTGTTTCTTAAGCTCATTTATATACGATTTCCTTATTACTATGCTGTTGTGAAACACGCCGCCTTTTATTCCTATAGTAATATGCCCTTTAAATCTCATTTTTTTATAAGCTGTGGAAGTAAGCTCTGCAAGGCTTTTCCCTGCCGTATTCAGCAATGTTTCAGCATGATTATCTCCGTTTTCGCCACAATGTGCAATTATTGGAAACAGCGCAGCTATGGTATCCTTTTCATTATTATAAATGAAATTCATTATTTCGGATCGGGAGGAGCCGCCTATTTTCCTAAGGGCTCGCACGCTTAAATTATCTAATTCAATATTTTTGTCAATGTTATAAATTATCTCTTTGAAAAGTTCTATGACTATATGATATCCGCTTCCTTCATCACCTAAAATATGCCCCCAGCCTCCAACCATTTCGCCCTGACCATTTTTTTGAACGTAGCACGAAGAGCCGGTACCCGCAATTGCCAATATTCCGTCATCCTCTTGAAAATATGCTTTACAAGCCATTTCTCCATCATTAAAAACCAAAGTTTCAATTTTACATGAATCTTCAACATATTTTTTTATTAGTTCAGCATAATTACCTGTTTCTACTGATGCCATTCCAATTGAAATAAGCATGCATTCTTTTCCAAGTTTGGATGTACATTTATTTATAAGAGATACAACATTGTGTATCGTATTTTCCAGATTTATAGCAGGATTTCCTGCTCCTCCAGCTATTTCTGACAGAATTCTTCCGCTTAAATCATATGTCTTAAGCTCAGATTTACTGCCGCCTGCATCAATACCTATTAAGTATTTCATTATATCACCGCCTGATCTTAATCTTCGACCGTATAAATTAATAACAGTTACAAGAAAATAGTGTATTATCATTTTAATAATACACTATAATTAAGAAAAAATAAATGAATAAGTGAAGTGAAAAGAATATAAAGAGCAAGTTTTAAGGTTGATCAATATTTAAAGTTCTACTATTTTAGTTGATATATTTTCATTGAAAGAATAATCGTGTTCTACAAAAATCATTGTCGGCTCGAAATTTTCTATAAGCTCTTGTATTTGAATTCTAGAATATACATCAATAAAGTTCAGTGGTTCATCCCAAACATATAGATGAGCACTTTCTGACAGACTCTTGGCAATTAATACCTTCTTTTTCTGACCTTCGCTTAACTCCTCTAAATTTTTGGAAAAATCATCCGAATACATATCAAATTTTGACATTAACATTCTGAAGACACTTTCATTTATATTTTTGTCATTTATGAAATTTTGAAAGCTGCCTTTCAAAAGAGACGTGTCTTGCGGAACGTATGATATAATCAAGTTACTACCTATATTGACGGTTCCGCCATAGCAATCATTTTTACCAATCAATACTTTTAATATGCTTGATTTTCCTGAACCGTTCTTGCCCCTTAAAGCAATTCTGTCACCTTGATTTACTGAAAATCCTACATTCTCAATTACTTTTCTGTTGTTAAAGCATATGCTTAGATTATCAACATATATAAGAGTGTCCTTATGATAAGGCTTGGGAATTACTTTAAGGGAATTAAATTGTTCAATATTATTAAGAAGCTTTTTCTTTTCATCAAGAGATTTAAGTTTTCGCCGTTCAATGGATTTTGCCCTTTTCATCATTTTTGCCGCTTTGTGTCCTATGTATCCTCTGTCACAGGAGTGTTCTCCTATTTTAGATGCTTCTACCTTATCACTCCATCCGGATGTTCTCCTGAATGATTCCTCGAGATTAAGAATTTCACGTTTAAGCTTTTCATTTTTATTTATTTCATAAGCATCCTGTCTATTTTTATTTTCTTGCCAACTAGAAAAATTTCCTTTCTGAATTTCGATGCTGCATTTGTTTATTGACAGTATGTGATCGACCGAAGAGTCAAGGAAATGTCTGTCGTGCGAAACCAATATAAATCCTCTTTTCTGACTCAGATATTCGGAAACGCAATTTCTTCCTTCTAAATCCAGATGATTTGTAGGTTCATCAATAAGCAGGAAATTGTTTTTTTTCAGAAACAGTGCGGCAATCATGACTTTTGTTTTTTCGCCGCTGCTGAGGGTATTGAATTTACGTGATAGGATTTCAGCATCAACATAAAGCTTCCTTATTTCTTTTTCAATTAATTCATTAATAATGTATCCGTCGTTATGGACATATAAATCTAATAGTTCTCCATATTTTTCAATTGAGCTATCAGATTTTTCGCGAATACATCGGTCCATTTCTTTTTCCCAGTAAGTGAAAGGAGCTACTATATTTCTTACGGTTTCAAGAGTGTTTTGTTCAACTTCAGCTTTAAAAGGAAAGTAATCAAACTCTACAGAAGCTTCTATATTACCGCTGTACTTATACCTACCCATAAGTAATTTTAGTAACGTAGTTTTTCCCCTGCCGTTTCTTCCTATAAATCCGAGTTTCCAGTCAGTATCAATTTCAAATGTTGTATTTTCAAATATATTTTTATAGTTCGTTTCATGTCTGAATGTCAAATTGTTTACTTGTATTAAAGACATAAAAAAATCCCTCCTTAAGAGAGAAAATTAACACCAAACAAAAAATAAACAACGGAAAATATGCATTGTATAAAATAAGGTATGGAAATTAATTTACTCTCAATATAATGTGTCAATAATTAACCATTTCAGGTTTGTTTATTTTTTACATAATCAAAAGCAAATTATCTAATCATTCCACCTATTACCTTTCTTTTATCAGATTAACCTATATTATAATATGAGTAATTTTATTTGTCAAATCTGAAAAACTATGTTTGTTTTCAATTTTTTTAAATTACTTTTGCATTTTAATACTATAAACATTATAATAAAATATAAATTACATAAAATAGAAGATAAACCAGGTATTAATTATCAGGAGGTCGTATGGAAAGAGAAATAGTAAGATTAGATATGGACAGAGATTTTGAAGCATTTGAAGAGTTATCGGTGATATCCTTTGGAGAAAATACAAACAGTAAAAAAGAGATGTATGAATGGCTTTTTGAAAAAAACCCTTATAATAAATCGGGAAACATGATGTATTTACTAAAAGAAGGAGATAAGGTAATCGGTTGTGATGGGCTTCTTCCCAATGAGTTGTACGTAAACGGAAAAATTCTTTTAACAGCCCACTCAGTTAAATCAATGACACATCCGGACTACAAAAGGCAGGGAATATTCAGAAAAATGACGCAGAATTCCTGTGAGAGAGGACTTCAAGATGGAGTGGATGTTGTTATAGGTCTTGCCAATGACCAGTCATATCCCGCTTATCAGAGATTCGGCTGGCCCACATTGTTTGAGAAGGAAGTGTATGTAAAACCTATATTAATAACAAATATATTAAAAAGAAGAATAAAGATAGGGCTACTGGCAGCGATAGGCAATTCGATTTATTCTACATTTATGAAGAGCAGATTGACAAGAGTAATGGATAAAGATATTAAATTTGAAATTCTTGACAAAGTTCCTCAAAGCATCCAGCAATGCTGGGATAAATATAAATCAAAATATAATGTATGCCTCGTAAGAGATTATAAGTACTTGAACTATAGGTATAATGAAAGACCAGACGTAGATTATGTAACTATACTTGCAAAATATAATGGAGAAATAGTAGGATTTGCTATTTTACACAATTCATTTGCCAATGGTTCTAAGATGACATCTGCGGTGGAGTTCTTTACAGATCCAACAAGTGAGAGGCTCATAAATGCCTTGGCTAATGGAGTCTCAAAATACTGCTATGACAATGAAATTGAATATGTTGTGGTAGGAACGGGACTTTACGGAGAATATAAAAAAGTTTTGCTGGGACATGGATTTATGCTTACAAGAAAGCCGCCTAAAAATAATATGATGATTGCCAATATACTGTCAGATAAAGTTACTTTAGATGAAATAACTGCACACGACAAATGGCATATAACTCAAGGAGACGGGGAGACAGAGCTGGATTTGTAAATTGACATATAAAATTTACCGTGTTATTATATAACAATAAAATTATATACATACAGATACTTTGCAGCTTTTTAGCGTAATAAATGATTGCAGTATTAAATAAATTACTACATAATAGGTAGAACCTATGGAGGATAGATATGGATTTTAAAGTTAGAGCAGCTGAGTTGTTTACATCTATAGAAAATGAACTGTCTTTAGATGAAGCTCTTGCAATGATTGAGATACCCCCAAGCCAGGATATGGGAGACTATGCTGTGCCATGTTTTAAATTTGCAAAGAAATACAGAAAATCTCCTGCAATTATTGCTTCTGAAATCGCAGGCAAAATAAATTCAACGGAAGAATTTGAAAAAATTGAAAGCGCCGGACCTTACGTTAATTTTTTCGTAGATAAAAAACATTTTGCCGAAAGAATATTAAAGCTTGTATACGAGGAAAAAGAAAATTACGGAAGTACAAACGTAGGTGAAGGGAAAAATGTCATTGTTGAATTTTCTTCTCCAAATATAGCCAAACCGTTTCACATTGGCCATATAAGAACTACAATAATAGGAAATTCTATTTATAAGGTTTATAAATACTTAGGGTATAATACAATTACAATTAACCATTTAGGAGATTATGGTACTCAATTTGGCATGCTTATATCAGCGTATAAAAAATGGGGAACTCCTGAAGTGGTGGAGGCAATTGAGAATGATCCTATAAAAGAGCTTTTGAAACTTTATGTAAGATATAACCAGGAAATAGAGGAACATCCTGAATATAGAGACGAAGCAAGGTATTGGTTTAAAGAGCTGGAGAGCGGAAATGAGGAGGCGAAAAAACTCTGGACATGGTTCAGAGAAGTTAGCCTTAAGGAGTTCAACAGAGTTTATAACATGTTAAACATCAAGTTTGACTCATATGCAGGTGAAAGTTTCTACTCGGATAAGATGCAGGCAGTGTTAGATGAGCTTGAAGATAAAGGACTTTTAAAAGATTCAGAAGGAGCTAAAATTGTAGAGCTTCAACAATATGGATTGACTGATGCTGTAATACAAAAAAGTGATGGATCAACCCTTTATGTTACAAGGGACATTGCAGCTGCAATGTACAGGAAAAAGACATACGATTTTTACAAAAATATATATGTAGTTGGAGCACCTCAAAAACTGCACTTTGAGCAATGGAAAAAAGTTATTGAATTAATGGGATACGACTGGGCAGAAGATTGTGTGCATGTTATGTTCGGTACAGTAAGCTTAGAGGATGGTGCCCTTGCAACACGTAAGGGACGCGTAGTATTCCTCGAAGATGTATTGAACAAAGCGATTGAAAAAACAATGGACATAATAAACGAAAGAAATACTGACTTGGAAAACAAGGAAGAAGTTGCTAAGCAAGTTGGAATAGGAGCGGTAATATTCCAAGAGTTATTTAACAACAGAATAAAGGATTATACGTTCTCATGGGAAAAAACACTGAGCTTTGAAGGAGAAACAGGACCATATGTACAGTACACATATGCGAGAACATGCAGCGTTATTCGCAAGAGTGATATTAAAATCAGTGATGATGTGGACTATTCTATTTTAACGGATAAAGAGTCATTTAATGTAATCAGAAAGCTTGAAGGATTTAAAGCCGCGGTTTTAAGTTCTCACGATAAATATGAGCCATTTTTCATTACAAGGTACATTGTAGGACTTGCTCAAGAGTTTAATCGATTCTATCATGACAATCCTATAATAACTGATGATGTTGAAGTGAAAAAAGCAAGACTGTTATTGACTAAGTCTGTTAATACGGTTCTTAAAAAAGGCATGGAACTTTTAGGCATGGAAACACCTGAGAGAATGTAATATATTAAAGAACAACCTAAGTGTTGTTCTTTTTTAAACTGATTTCTTATTAATCACCCTTGTATTGTCATAATGCTCCACATTTCAACAATACATGTCATCTTTTTTCGTTGACCTAATTAAAAAGTAAAAATATAATTAGTTAACAAACATGAAAGGGTGATAAAATGAAGCTCGAAAAGTATTTTGCTGTACTCCTTGTTATATGCATGCTGTCTTATTTTATGATGGTGAATTTAAGCATGGTTGCTGTTGCTGATGATATATCAGATCATCAATTTGACATAGTTAGAAGACATGCTATGATATATGATTTAAAAAATTCATTCTTGATGCAAAAAGAATTAATAGAATATATTTGCAGCTTAACAAATTTTGAGTATGATGATTCTGAATTTCTTGTTAATGAGTGTAAAAACAAAAATATAGATCCTTTTATAGTGCTTGGAGTTATTAAAAGAGAAAGCGACTTTAATCCAGTAGCGCAAGGGGCAGCAGGGGAAAGAGGACTCGGACAACTTATGGAAAATACAGCTAAACCGGTTGCAGAGAATTTGGGATATGTTTACGATCCTGACAAGCTGTTTGAAACAAGATATAATTTAAAGCTTACAATTACACAGATTGCTTATCTGGTTGAATTGTATAATAACGACATTCATAAGGCGTTGACTGCTTATAACAGAGGACAAATAGGACTTATTGAATATATGGAAAATAACAATAATGGAAACTCTGCTGTCAGTGATTATTCAAATATGGTTTTAAAGTTTGCATATGAATACGAAGAAAGTTTTGTACATGAATCTACAGAAAAGAAATCATAGAAATAAAAAGGTACTTTATTATTTTTAGTTAAGAATGTATAATAGAACCACGGATTACGTGGATTCTATTTTTTTTAAGGAGCAAGAATGCTATCAAAAATATATGGTTTGCTTAAATTTTGCTACGAAGATAATTCAGGTGACAAACTTCCAGATATTAAATTACAGTTATTTATATTAGGGGTAAAGTCGCTTATGCCATTTGAAGACACTATTGGCTGTATGTTTGATAAAGAAAGATATGAAAAAGAAATTGAACTATTCTCATGCTATAAAAACGGAAATGATGATAATTTAGACTATTATTATAAACATAAAAAGCCTTCAGAACGCGATGATTTACTGCTGGAATATAAAATTATGCCTATAATCATAGCTAATACACAATGGGATGTATTATTAAATGAAGTACTTAGAGCGACGTTTTTTTATTCTTCAAGCAAAAAAGCTATATTAAATACAATTATTCTTTCATCTGCAATTTTCGAATATTTAAGCAAAGATAATTATATAGAAAATATAACTGAACTGAGCAGAGAGAGAGTAATTAATTTTTCTTTTAAAGATTTTTTAAAGTGTAATAATATGGAAGTTAATAAAATCAGTTTGATAAAATTTGAAAAAGAAAGGATTAAAATTCTTTCAGAAAACAAGTTAATGACGGATGAACTGATTGATAAATTTAAATCTCTTCAATATCTGCTTGATACAGAGGAAAAAATAAAAACTGAAATAAGTGAAGAAACAGTATTGTCGAGTTTTTCTTCATATTTATATAAACTGAGAAAGGGAATAATAAATCCTGAAAAGCTTAAAGTACCACATTGCAACATACCTGATGTTAAAGAACTACTGAAATATTCGTCCTTCACTCATCCGTTTTTGGGAAAGTGCTTGGTCATAAAAAGAGGTAAAAATGAAGTAATATTGAGAAATAAGTCAGGGCTTATGAAGGTGAACATATGAAAATTTTGCTAATAACTCTTGATTCAAAATTTATACATGCTAATCTAGCAGTAAGATACTTGAAGAAATTTTGTCACAACGATAAAATTGACATGGAAATAAAAGAGTTTACTATTAATCAGAAGCAAGACTATATACTGGATGAGATATTTTCTGCAAATGCGGATTTAATATGTTTTTCAACATATGTATGGAATATAGAATACATAAAAGAATTGGCATATATAATAAAAGAAGCAAAAACAGACGTCGAAATTTTGTGCGGAGGTCCAGAAGTTTCATTTGAAATTAATAAATTTATGGATAATGAGCCGTATGTGGATTATGTTATTTTTGGAGAAGGAGAAGTAACATTCAGAGAGTTTTTGCTTGAATATCAAAAAGACAATTCCTGTTTTAGAAATATAGATGGGTTTGCTTATAGAGAGAGTGGGAATGTAGTAATAAACAAACAAAGAGATCCAATTATGAACTTGGATATAATTAATTATCCATATGAAGAAAGGGAAAGTTTTGAAGATAAAATTATATATTATGAATCATCTAGAGGGTGCCCCTTTAGATGTAGCTTTTGCATGTCTTCAATAGATAAAAGAATAAGAAATTTTTCTCTTGAAAGAGTAAAAAAAGATTTAAAGATACTTTTAGATACAAAGGCAAGGCAAATAAAATTTGTAGACAGGACGTTTAATGCCGATTATAAAAGAGCAATGGAAATTATGGAATTTATCATTGAAAACAATAATAATAACATGACAATTCATTTTGAAATAACGGCAGATATTATTAATGATGAATTTTTACATTACATTAATACTGTACCAGTCAATATGTTTCAGTTTGAAATAGGTGTTCAGTCTTTGAATAGTGAGACACTTGCTGAAATAAATAGGCATATGGATATAGAAAAGCTTAGACGAGTGATTAACAGTATACGAAATGGGAAAAACATTCATATTCATCTTGATTTAATAGCAGGACTCCCTTATGAAAACTATGGAACATTTAAAAAGTCATTTGACGGAATACATGGAATGAGTGCTGAAAAAATACAGCTAGGGTTTTTAAAAGTGTTAAAAGGAACAAAGATATATTCAGATGTTGAAAAACATGGGATAAGATATAGAAGAACATCTCCCTATGAAGTCATATGCACAAAGTATATTTCTGCTGAAGATCTCTTGAAACTAAAAAACATAGAAGAACTAGTTGATAGATATTATAATGAGAAGTATTTTGAAAAATCGCTTAATTATATACTGAAAAATAATTTTGTTAAATCAGCATTTGAATTTTATGAAGATTTTAGCCTTTACTGGAAACATCAGAGTTTATATAAAATGGCGCACAGCAGAAAAAAGCTTTATAAAATATTGTATGAATATATGGACTATAATAGATACTTGACGGATGAATTCACAGAATGCATAAAATATGATTATGTGCTTAATAATCATTATGAAGATATACCAGACTATCTAAACAGAAATTCGGAAGACAAGTACAAAATTATAAAAAAGCATCTGGCATATGACATTAAATTTAAAGAAAAGTATTTTGGAAAAGAGGCAAAAGAAAAAATAGCAAATGAATTTAGAATAGTAGATATAGGTAATCAGGCCACATTATTTGTATATAAAGAAAAGGATAATATTTTTAATAGATGCGATACGTATATAATAAATGAACTATTGGAGGAAATGAACTATGAACAAAAAAGATAAATTTTTTCAAGAATTTTATGAAAAAATAAGGAATGATATTTCTTTTATTACTATAAAAAAAGGTGCATCAATAACATTTAAAAATAACATATATAGCCCAGACAAAGAACTGCCTGTACCTGTTAGGATACAAAATCTTTTGGAAGACATTAAGAAACAGGATGCAGTAGACGGTATTACACTAAGCAACATCATAGACGGTATTATTTATATTGCCGGCTCAGATATTAATTTTGAGCTTATGGATGATTATATTAAAATGCTGGAAAAATTAAATTTTGATTTGAAACCATATATTATCTATTGTATAAATAAATTTGATGAAGAAGAATCTGAAAGAGGAGTCGTTTATGGCAAAGCGTTGGTGAATTTAGAAGAAAACGAAAAAAATTGTTTTGTCTATGCTTCTGCCCTAGAAAAAATGGGCTTAAAATATAACGAAGAAAATGAAGCGAAGAAAGGACAATTTTTTTTAGAAGAAGCAAATAAATACTTTGAAAAATGTCTTGACTATGATGAAAAATTTACACTAGCACTTTATAAACTCGGATTTTACTATAAAAGAAGCCAGCAATATGTTAAAGCAGAACTTATTTGGAATAAGCACCAGGAAACCGAGGATGACCCTTTGAGAATAGATGAGATAAGAAATGAATTAATACAGCTAAAGCCGTATGTTGATTTTGAAAAAGGTTATAATCTTGTATTAAAAGAAAAACCGGAAGAGGGATTGGAGCTTCTGCTTCCTTTGGTCAAACAACTTGGAACGTGGTGGAATCTGTTGTTTTTTATAGGCCTTGCATATAGAGCACTAGGACAATACGATATAGCTGAGACATACTTTGAAAATGTGCTTAAATTAGAGCATGAGCAGAAGGATGCATTGAATGAGCTTGGATTGTGCAAGCTTTGCAGAAAAAAATATGTGGAAGCAGCCGAGATTTTTACAGATTTATTAAATATTGATCCTGGAAATTGTGAAGTGTTCTGCAATAGAGCGGTTGCATTAATGTATAATAATCAAATGGACAGAGCTAAGGAAGACATTCAAACAGCATTGAAAATCAACCCTTATGATTCAGTTGCATTAAGTATCAAGGAAGAATTGTATAGAAAATAATTATAAGATAATAATCTAATCAGATGCACCTGTAAATGCTAATAAAAATTGCATTTCAGGTGTACTTTTTATGAAAAATGTAATAATAAAAAGTAGTATAAAAGAAAAATAAGGGATTGACATGAATAAGTTGTTGAGCTAAAATATAAAAGTGCTTCAGCCGTTTGAAACAAAATGAAAATATAGGTTGAAAAACAGATAAAAATTTTGTTGACAATGAAACAGTATTGTGATAAACTAACAAAGCTGTCGAAGCATGAAGAAAATAAGAAAAATGTTGAGAAAAAAAGCCTTGACAAAATCAAATGAAACTGATAAGCTATTAAAGCTGTCTCAAGAAAAACGAGTTGTTTATACATATGAAATTAAAATATGATAGAGCGTATTCGATTGGAAAAGCAGGCAACGGACTGAACTTAAGATAAAATCAAGATAAGAATCAGTAAGAAATTACCAGTTGACAGCATCGACAAGATGTGATAAGCTATTCAAGCTGTCGCAAAAAACAGCGAAGAACCTAGACAATAAAACAGCATAAGAACCTTTGAGAGTTCAAAGAAAAAAAGAACCAAAGTAAAGAAAGACAAAGATAAGC
>JAHDLA010000016.1 GCA_018436705.1 Sedimentibacter sp. | reverse complement strand
GAGAGTAATTCTCGCTATTTATTTATTAGATTTTAGTAGTAGCAGTAGTATTCTGTGGAGCTTGTGTGTAAACTCGCAGAGTTTTCCACAAATCCACAGTTTTAAATATTTGATTGTAACACATGTATTGTAATCCTACAGTAATAAAGGAATATGAATACAAATTATTATGTACATTTATTGATTATTAATGTAAAATATATATGATTGAAAGAAGCGGTGGTAAAATGAATTCAGGTACAATAGCAGCAATTGCTACGTTTCCGGGCAATGCAGGCATTAATATCATAAGAATAAGCGGAAGTGACTCTTTAAATATTGCCCATAAAATATTTATGTGCAAAAACGATGAAATGAATAAAAAATCAGCCTTAAAACCAAGGTATCTTCATTATGGCTATATTATTGATAAGAACGGAAAGGTTATTGATGAGGTATTATTGTCATACATGAAAGCTCCTCATACTTATACAAGAGAAGATATTGTAGAAATTAACTGTCATGGGGGCGTTATCTCCGCAAAGAAAATACTTGAAGTTGTTCTTGAGCAAGGGTGCAGACCTGCAGAAAGAGGAGAATTTACAAAGCGAGCTTTTCTGAATGGAAGAATAGATTTGGCTCAGGCAGAAGCTGTTATTGATATTATAAATTCTAAGACAGACACCAGTCATGAAATTTCTGTTAACCATTTGGAAGGAAGACTTTCCAAGGAAATAAACGGGCTTATAAGCACAATAATGGATCTTCTTGCAAATATAGAAGTAAATATCGATTTTCCGGAATATGACGAGGACGAAGTAACAATTTCAAAAGTAAAAAGTGAGAGTGAACTTATAGTAGAAAAGCTTGAAAGGCTTATTAATACTGCAGATACGGGTAAAATTTTCAGAGAGGGCATTAAGACAGTTATTTTAGGTAAGCCGAATGTTGGCAAGTCTTCACTTATGAATTTTTTATTGAACGAAAACAGAGCTATAGTTACGGAAGTACCGGGAACAACAAGAGATACAATTGAAGAGTATGTAAATATCAAGGGTGTTCCTTTGAGAATAATTGATACGGCAGGTATAAGAGAAACCGAGGACAAGGTTGAAAGAATAGGTGTTGAAAAAGCGCTGCAAAAAGTTAATGAAGCTGATTTAGTAATAATGATTTTTGATTCTTCAAGAAAAATGGAAGAAGAAGATAAAAAAATACTGGATTATATTAAAAATAAAAAGGTTATATATATAAAAAATAAGACCGATTTGAAAAATATTATTGATTTTAGTGGTTATAAGGATATAGAAACAGAAGCAATAAATATATCAATTCTTAATAATCAGGGTTTGGACGATATAATTGATAAAATAGTCCGAATGTTTTTTGAAGGAAGTATAGATGTAAGTGATGAACTTATTATAAACAACGCAAGACATAAAAACTTGCTCATAAATGCAAAAAACAGCCTGGAGGAAGTGTTAAAATCAATTGAAAATAATGTGACTATTGATTTTCTGGAAATTGATTTAAAACAAACTATGGAATATTTGGGTCTGATTGTAGGTAAGTCTGTAAGTGACGACTTGATGGATAAAATATTTAACGAATTTTGCATAGGCAAGTAACTAGAAAGAGGAATGAAATGGAAGACAGAGTAAAAAATTTTCTTGCTGAAAGTGTGGATGTTACAGTTATTGGGGCTGGTCATGCAGGGTGTGAGGCAGCGCTGGCAAGTGCACGTCTTGGAATGAACACTGTAGTTTTGACCATGAGCTTGGATTCTATAGCTATGATGCCTTGCAATCCAAACATAGGAGGCACTGCAAAGGGGCACCTGGTAAGGGAAATAGACGCGCTTGGCGGAGAAATGGCTTTAAATATTGATAAAACTATGATACAATGTAAGATGCTTAATCGTTCAAAAGGACCGGCAGTACATTCTTTAAGAGCTCAGGCTGACAAAAGAAAGTATCATACTGAAATGAAAAAAGTTTTGGAAGACCAAGAAAATCTTAAAATTTTGCAGTCAGAGGCAATAAAAATTGAATTACAGGATGACGGAAGTTTTAACGTATATACAAAACTTGGATCATATTACAATACGAAAGCTATTATAGTAACCACTGGTACGTACCTAAAAGGGAAAATATATATAGGTGAGCTGAATTATTCGTCAGGTCCTGACGGGTTAGCACCTGCAAATGACCTTTCGCAATCATTAATAGATTTAGGAATAGATTTGAGAAAATTTAAAACAGGAACTCCTGCAAGAATTCATTCTGATTCTATAAATTACGAAACAATGGAAATGCAGTCAGGGGATGAAGAAATAATCCCATTTTCATTTATGACTGACAAAGTAGATATAGAACAGGTGCCGTGTTATATAACTTACACAACAGAAAAAACTCACAATATTATAAGAAATAATCTTGATAGATCACCTCTTTATGGAGGTGTTATAAAAAGTGTCGGTCCAAGATACTGCCCGTCAATTGAAGATAAGGTAGTGAAATTTGCAGATAAAGAAAGGCATCAGCTTTTTGTTGAGCCTGAAGGTCTGGATACTAAAGAAATGTACATTCAGGGTATGTCAACATCATTGCCTTACGAAGTGCAGATTGCAATGTACAGATCTATGATTGGTCTTGAAAAATCAGAAATTATGAGGCCCGCTTACGCAATAGAATATGACTGTATAGATCCAACACAGCTTAAATTAAGTTTGGAACTGATTAATATAAAAAATTTATTTTTTGCCGGACAGGTTAACGGAAGTTCTGGTTATGAGGAGGCAGCGGCTCAGGGATTAATTGCCGGAATTAACGCCGCTATGAGCCTCAAAGGGAGAGAACCGCTTGTATTGGATCGCTCGGAAGCATATATAGGTGTACTGATAGATGACTTGGTTACAAAAGGGACGAATGAACCTTACCGAATGATGACGTCAAGAGCTGAATACAGGCTTTTATTAAGACAGGATAATGCTGATGAAAGGCTTACTGAAAAGGGGCATAAGATAGGGCTTGTAACGGAAGAGCGATATCAAAAATATAAAAACAAAAAAATGCAAATTGAAAGTGAAATTGACAGGCTAAAGAGTATAAAAATAACTCCTAAGGTTGAAGTTAATAAAATATTAGAGAAAATAGGCAGTGTTCCGCTTAAAATGCCTACAACTTTGTATGAACTTATAAAAAGAGTGGAATTGAACTATGATAATACGTCTGAGCTTGATGAAGAAAGAGTTCCGTTGAAGAAAGAAATTAAGGACTATGTGGAAACGGTCATAAAATATGAAGGATATATATCTAAGCAGATAAATCAGGTAGAACAGTTTAAAAAGCTTGAAAACAAGAGAATTCCAAAGAGTATTGACTATGACAATGTAAAGAGCCTGAGATTGGAAGCAAGGCAGAAGCTTAATAAAATCAGACCGGATTCAATAGGCCAGGCTTCAAGGATATCTGGAGTATCACCTTCAGACATTAATGTGCTTTTAATTTATTTAATGACTTACAATAATAATTAAATAAGGAGAATGCCTTGATAAAAACATTGGAAGAGGGATTTAAAAAACTAAATATACCATACAACGATGAAATTGAAAATAAATTTGTAAAGTATAGAAATCTTTTGAAAGAATGGAATCAGAAAATTAATATAACATCAATAGACGATGATGAAGAAATTTACGTTAAACATTTTTTAGACAGTATTTTACTGTTGGAAAACAACTGCAAGAATGAAACAAAAAGCCTTATAGATGTAGGTACAGGCGGTGGTTTTCCTGGATTTCCTTTAAAAATTGTCAATGATGGCTATAAAGTCACACTTTTAGACAGTTTGAGAAAAAGAATAGACTTTCTTGATAAGGTTAAAACAGAACTTATGCTTGAAAATGTTGAATTGATACACGGAAGAGCTGAAGATTACGGGCAAAGCAAAAAATACAGAGAAAAATTTGATATCTGCGTATCTCGTGCTGTTGCACCTTTGAATATACTTTGTGAATATTGTCTTCCGTTTGTTAATGTAGGCGGTTCCTTTGCCGCATACAAAAGCGAAAATATTTCCTCGGAAATTTCTGATTCTGAAAATGCCATAAAAAAATTGGGGGGAAAAATAAAAGAAGTAAGAGAAGTCAGTTTGCCGACCACAGATATTGTCAGAAAGATAGTTATAATTGAAAAGTATGAACAAACAAACACAAAATACCCGAGAAAAGCGGGAAAACCAAGTAAAGATCCATTAGTGTAAGGGGGAGAGTTATTTGATAAGCAATATAGTCAATATAGATGTTAATAAAATAATTCCTAACAAGAATCAACCAAGAAAAATTTTCGATGGTAAAGCCTTGGAGGAGTTGAGTCAATCTATAAAAAACTATGGTATTATACAACCTATAACTGTCAGAAAAATTTATGATGATATTTATGAAGTAGTAGCCGGCGAGAGACGCTTGAAAGCTGTAAAACTGTTAAGCATGGAAACAATTCCCGCAGTAGTTATTGAGGTAAAGGAAGAGGAATCTGCTGCTATGGCACTTATTGAGAATCTTCAGAGAGAAGATCTTGATTTTATTGAGGAAGCAATGGCATTTGAAAGGCTTATCGATGATTTTAACTTAAACCAGACTAAGCTGGCGGAAAAGCTGGGAAAATCACAATCGACTATTGCAAATAAAATGAGAATTTTAAAACTTCCGGAATCCGTTAAACAAAAAATCAGGCAAGGGGGCTTAAGTGAGCGTCATGCCAGAGCTCTTCTAAAAGTAAGCGATGAGGAACTTCTTTTAAATATAGTAGATAAAATTATAAATAAAGATCTGAATGTAAGTGAAACGGAAAAGCTTGTAAATTCAATTTCGGAAGATATTAATGAAAAAAAGATGAGGGACAAGCGTTACGTAAGGAACTTCATAAATTATAAAATATATATCAATACCATAAAAAATGCGTATAACGAAATTGTCAAAACCGGTATAGACGCAAAGTTCGAACAGGGGGAGTCGGAAGACTTCATAGAAATAAAGGTTAAAATTCCTAAAAAAAGTTTGTAGAGG
This sequence comes from Sedimentibacter sp., assembly GCA_018436705.1. Lineage (GTDB taxonomy): Bacteria > Bacillota > Clostridia > Tissierellales > Sedimentibacteraceae > Sedimentibacter. The sequence goes on along the minus strand of JAHDLA010000016.1, from coordinate 191,547 downwards.
GTGATTAAGTGGCTAAAGTGATAAGTGTATTCAACCAAAAAGGTGGTGTGGGTAAGACAACAACAAATGTAAATCTATGTACTGCGTTGGCTCTCAAGGGTAAAAAAGTTCTCAGTATTGATATAGATCCGCAGGGTAACTCAACAAGTGGTTTTGGCGTAGATAAAAACAGTCTTGAAAATACGATTTATGATGTGTTGATTGAGAATTTTGACATAAATAAGATAGTGTATGCCACAGAAGTAGAAAATCTTGATTTAATTCCATCGAACATACAACTTGCCGGAGCGGAAATAGAGCTTACGAATACAAAGTACAGAGAAAAAACATTAAAAGAAAAAATAAATTTAATTGATAAAAATTATGATTTTATAATTATAGACTGCCCTCCGTCACTTGGTTTATTATCATTGAATGCACTTACAGCTTCAAATACAGTACTAATACCAATTCAATGTGAATATTACTCATTGGAAGGTGTAGGACAGCTTATAGATACAGTGAAACTTGTCAGAAAAACATTAAATCCGAAACTTGATATAGAAGGAGTTCTTCTTAATATGTATGACGGAAGAACAAACTTGTCTGCTCAGGTAGTGGAAGAAGTGAAGAAATATTTTAAAAATAAAGTATACAAAACTGTGATACCAAGAAATGTAAGGTTAGCTGAGGCACCAAGCTTTGGTCAGCCCATAATGCTCTATGATGTAAATTCAAAGGGAAGCGAAGCATATATAAAGCTATCTGAAGAATTAATTAAAAACAATTAGGGAGGACAATATGGCAGCAGCAAAAAGAAAAGCCTTGGGCAGAGGTTTGTCGGCATTGATACCGGAAGATCTGGAAAAAGAAGATAATCAGAGAATTGAAGAAATTGATACGAACTTAATATGTCCGAATCCAAATCAGCCCAGAAAAATATTTGAACAAGACAAGCTTGATGAGCTGACAGAGTCCATTAAAAAGTATGGAATTATACAGCCTATAATTGTTAGAAAAGACGGAGATTTTTATGCCATCATTGCAGGCGAAAGAAGATGGAGAGCATGTAAAAATGCCGACATTAAAAGTATACCCTGCATTGTGAGAGATATAGAAAATAAAAATGCTTCAGAAATTGCGCTGATTGAAAATATACAGAGAGAGGATTTAAATCCAATTGATGAGGCAAATGCATATGAATTTGTTATGCAGCACTATGGTATAACACAAGAAGAAGTTTCAAATATTGTTGGAAAATCAAGAGTATATGTTACCAATATAATGAGGCTGTCAAAACTTGATGAATACGTAAAAAATAAAATTGTATCAAATGAAATTTCAGCAGGTCACGGCAGGGCAATGCTGAGTCTTTCTCCTGATAAGCAAGTAGCAATGACAGATAAAATAATAAAAGATAACTTAAGTGTCAGGGAAGTTGAAAATTTAGTAAGGAATTCTAAAAAAACAAGACGAAAAGTTTATCCTGAAAAGGATAAATACATTGTTTATGTTGAAGAAATGTTGACTGAACGGTTTTCTTCTAAAGTTAATATAAAAAAAGCTAAAAATAAAGGGAAAATAGAGATAGAGTACATAAACAACGACGATTTAAACAGAATACTTGATCTATTAAAAATAGAAGAATAATCACTGCATGAGAGCAGTGGTTTTTTTATATGCCAAATTTTAAATATAAATATTTAATGCATAAAGAGATGGAATGTGATATAATATTTGAAAACGATAACACGAGAAGCGGTTACAAATAATACTAAAAATTGAAGAAAATTTAACAATTTAGGCATGATAAAAATAAATATATATGTGGTACAATATATGGAATATGAACAGAAATTTGAATTAGCGATTTTGTTAAAAACTTGTATTAATATTAACTAAGATTAATGATTGACATTATGTTAACAATTTTATATAATGTTGTATATATTCGCGTAAAATGTAGGGAGGTTATTATTTTGATTAAAGGTCTTGATGTAAAAGCCAACGAAAAACAGTTTATAATGCTTAAAGAGTGCATTGATTCAATTAGAGACACTCAAGGTGTTTTAATGCAAACGTTGCATGAGGCACAGAAAATTTTTGGTTATCTGCCAATTGAAGTTCAAAAGTTTATATCACATGAGCTTGATATTCCCCTAGCAGAGGTTTTTGGTGTTGCAACCTTCTATACACAGTTTTCCATTGAACCCAAAGGTAAGCATACAATAGGTGTATGTCTCGGGACAGCATGTTATGTAAAGGGTGCGCAACAGGTTTTGGACAAGTTATCTAAAGAACTGGATGTGGCTGTAGGAGGAACGACATCAGACAATTTATTTACGCTTGAAGCTACAAGGTGCTTAGGGTGCTGCGGCCTTGCTCCTGTAATGATGATAGACGGTGATGTGTACGGCAAGCTTGAACCTAAAAAAATACCTGAAATATTATCTAAATACAAGGCATAGGAGGCATATTATGAAATCTTTAGAAGAATTAAAAAAGTTAAGAGAAGAAGCGATTAAAAATGTTGAAATGCGAAATTCAGATAAGGATATCAGGGTTGTTGTAGGAATGGCAACTTGCGGTATTTCCGCAGGAGCAAGGCCTGTTTTGACAACACTGGTTGAAGAAGTTGCTAAAAGAAATCTAAAAAACGTGCAGGTAGTTCAGACAGGCTGTATAGGCATGTGCACATATGAGCCGATAGTTGAAGTTTATGCTCCGGGTAAGGAAAAGGTAACATACATTCATGTAAATCCTGAAAAAGCAAAGAGAATTGTATCAGAGCATTTAGCAAATAACAACATTGTACGTGAATATACAATAGGTGCTGAATAGCAGTTCTTAAGAAATGGAGGAGAAACTATGAAAATTTTCAGATCACATGTCTTGGTTTGCGGCGGAACAGGATGCAGTTCTTCTAGATCAGCTTTAATTAAAGAAAGATTTGAAGAAAAAATAAAAGAAGTTAATTTAGATAACGAAGTACAAGTCGTAGTTACCGGATGTTTTGGCCTTTGTGAAGAAGGGCCGGTTGTTATCATTTATCCGGAAGGTACTTTTTATGCAAGAATGACGGTTGACAGAGTTGATGAAATAGTTGAAGAACATTTGTTAAAAGGTAGAATTGTTCGTAAGTATCTGTTTGATGAAAGTGCTAAAAATGAGCAAATTATGCCTCTAAGTGAGGTTAAATTTTATAAAAAACAAAAAAGAGTAGCATTGAGAAACTGCGGGTTAATAAACCCGGAAAATGTACAGGAGTATATTGCAAGGGATGGTTATATGGCACTGGGCAAGGTGCTTACCGAAATGACTCCTGAAGAGGTTGTTAAGCTTGTAAAAGATTCCGGTCTAAAAGGAAGAGGCGGAGCTGGATTCTCTACAGGTATGAAATGGAGCTTTGCTGCACCTAATAAAGCCGATCAAAAATATGTTATATGCAATGCTGACGAGGGCGATCCAGGAGCATTTATGGACAGAAGCGTTCTGGAGGGGGATCCTCATGCAGTATTGGAAGCAATGGCAATAGCCGGATATGCAATTGGAGCCACAAAAGGATTTATATATGTAAGAGCAGAATATCCGATAGCTGTTCATAGATTGGAAGTTGCTATTAGACAGGCAAAAGAACTTGGACTTTTAGGGAAAAATCTATTTGGAACAGATTTCGATTTTGATATAGAAATAAGACTTGGAGCAGGTGCGTTTGTCTGTGGAGAAGAAACTGCATTAATGCAGTCTATTGAAGGAAAAAGAGGAATGTCAAGAAATAAGCCTCCTTTCCCGGCTAATAAAGGGTTGTGGGGAAAACCTACAATTATAAACAATGTAGAAACTTTGGCGAATGTACCTCAGATAGTACTCAACGGACCTGAATGGTTTAGAAGCTTTGGTACGGAAAAATCTCCAGGTACAAAAGTGTTTGCGCTTGGAGGAAAAATTAATAATACCGGCCTTGTTGAAGTTCCTATGGGAACAACTTTAAAAGAAGTTATATATGATATCGGAGGCGGTTGTCCAAACGGTAAAGAATTTAAGGCAGTTCAGACGGGAGGACCTTCAGGCGGATGCTTGACGAAAGATCACTTGGATATACCTATAGATTATGACAATTTAATCGCTGTGGGCTCAATGATGGGCTCCGGAGGTATGATTGTTATGGATGAAGATAATTGTATGGTTGATATAGCCAGGTTTTTCCTTGATTTCACAGTCGACGAATCATGCGGCAAATGTACACCGTGCCGAGAAGGAACAAAGCGAATGCTTGAAATTCTTGATAAAATTACAGAAGGAAAAGGAACGATGGAGGATTTAGACAGACTGGAAAAGCTTGCAATGAACATTAAAGAAACATCTCTTTGCGGCTTGGGACAGACTGCGCCAAATCCGGTGCTTTCAACATTGAAATATTTCAGAGATGAATATGAAGCACATGTACTTGAGAAAAGATGTCCTGCAGGGGTATGTCAATCACTGTTAAAATATATTATAACAATGGATTGCAGAGGCTGTACAAAATGTTCAAGAATTTGTCCGGTTGGAGCAATTGAAGGTAAGGTTAAAGAAGTTCATGTTATTGATCAGGATAAATGTATTAAATGCGGTTCATGTATGGATGCTTGTACATTCCATGCCATCATCAAGAAATAAGAAAGGCTGGTGTTAAATATGGATAAAGTGAATGTAACTATAAATGGGATACAGGTAAGTGTGCCTAAGGACTACACTGTATTAATGGCAGCCAAAGAGGCTGGAATAGATATACCTACACTGTGTTTCTTGAAAGACATAAATGAAGTAGCTGCATGCAGAGTATGCGTGGTAGAAGTTGATATAAAAGGAGTTCCAATGAGGAACCTTCCTGCTTCCTGTGTTCTTAAGGTACAGGATGGAATGAATGTTAGAACAAATACTGCAAAGGTTAGAAATGCAGTTAGAATGAATGTTGAATTAATTCTTGCCAATCATAACAGAGAATGTCTTACATGTCTGAGAAACGGAACATGTGAACTTCAAAAATTGTGTGATGAGCTGGGTATTAAAGATATAGAATTCCAGGGAGAAAAAAGAGAATCTAAAATTGATAATCTGTCACATTCAATCATCAGAGATGCATCAAAATGCATACTTTGCGGAAGATGTGTAAGCACATGCAGAGATGTCCAAGGAATAGGGATTCTTGATTTTACGAAAAGAGGATTTAATACTGAAGTTGCTCCAGCATTTGGATACAGCATGAAGGATGTTCCATGCGTATATTGCGGACAGTGTATACAGGCATGTCCTGTTGCGGCTCTTCGTGAAAGAACCTATATAGATGATGTGTGGGATGCAATAGATGATCCTGATAAATACGTTGTTGTACAGACAGCTCCAGGCGTAAGAGCATCTTTGGGCGAAGAGTTTGGATACCCTGTTGGAACAGATGTTACGGGTAAAATGGTAGCAGCTTTGAGAAGACTGGGATATGACAAAGTATTTGATACTAACTTTTCTGCAGATCTTACTATACTTGAAGAAGGAACAGAGCTTTTAAGCAGAGTTAAAAACGGCGGAAAACTTCCTATGATAACGTCATGTTCACCGGGATGGATTCGTTTCTGTGAAATAAATTATCCTGATTTTCTTGATAATCTTTCAACTTGTAAATCACCTCAGCAAATGTTTGGTGCCATTGTAAAATCGTATTATGCAGAAAAAATGGAAATTGATCCTGAAAAAATAGTGAGCGTATCTATAATGCCATGTACTTCAAAGAAGACCGAGGCCAACAGGCCGGAAATGGAAGTCGACGGTGTTCGAGATGTAGATTTTTCTCTTACAACAAGAGAACTGGGAGATATGATAAAACAGGCAAGAATTAACTTTAAAAATCTTCCAGATGAGCAGCCTGACAGCATATTGGGCGAATATACAGGTGCCGGTGCGATATTTGGAGCAACAGGTGGAGTAATGGAAGCAGCACTTAGAACTGTTGCGGATATATTGACAGGAAAAGATTTAGATGACATTGAATATAAAGGTGTAAGAGGTATTGAAGGAGTGAAGGAAGCATCAGTGGTTCTTCCTATAGACGGAAAAGATACAGAGGTGAAAGTTGCTGTTGCACATGGAACTGCAAATGCGGCAAAAGTTCTGGAATCAGTAAAATCCGGCGAAAAGCAGTATCATTTCATAGAGGTAATGGCATGTCCGGGAGGATGCGTCCATGGAGGCGGCCAATCACACGTATCTGCTAAGGAAAGACTTGAAGTAAATCCAAAAATAAAAAGAGCAGATGCACTGTACGAGCTTGATAAATCACTTCCTCTCAGAAAATCACATAAAAATCCTGAAGTGATGAAGCTGTACGAAGAATTCCTTAAAGAACCAAACGGACATTTATCTCATAAACTTCTTCATACGCACTATGCTAAGAGAGATGCGTATGTTGTAGAACAAGAAGAAGAATTTGAAAAAATGCTTGAAAAAATAAAATAAATGTTAAACGTCTTTCTTTCGGAATACCGAAAGAAAGACGTTCTTTTAATTATGCTTATATCTGTGTTAAGCTGAGTTGTTAGGTACTTGGAGCTATGATAGAATAATGTCAGTCATTTCAGAGATATCAGAAGCAATATGATCAGCTTCTTCATGTTCTAAAGATTCGCGCGATCTAAAGCCCCATGTAACCCCCAATGATTTTGTGCCTGCATTTTTTGCTGTATTTATATCAACTTCAGTGTCACCAATGTAAATGCACTCTTCTTTTTTTAATCCAAGGTCATTAATTATTTCAATCAAAGATGCAGGGTCAGGCTTTGCTTTATAACCTTCTTTTAGTCCGGATACAAGCTGAATTTTATTGCCAAAAAAATGATTACAAAGCTTTAAGGTAAAATTATGCGGCTTATTTGACAAAACAGCCGTTATAATATTACTAGAATTTAGTTTGTCCAACATTTCAATAACACCATTAAAGGGTTTTGTGTTGTCCATCATATGAACATCATAAAATTCATTGAAGTATATAAGAAATTTTTTGACTATTTCATCCTGTTCAGATCCAAAAAATTCATTTACTATTATTTCAATTGACTTAACGCGTCCTAAACCCAACATTAACATATACTTTTGAGAATCGATCTTTGGAAGGTTGAATTTAGATAAGGCGTAGTTACAGGACCTCTCCAAATCTTTAGCCGAATTCATTAATGTACCGTCCAAATCAAATATTGCAGCTTTAAACATTTTAACCTCCATAAATTTAATAATTACATATTAACACATTTCAAAAAGGATTATCAATAATAATCCTTTTGCTAAACAAGAGGTTATAATGCGGAACTTTTCATCTAATTCTAACAGGAAATTTAATTATACGTACTAATTTGACAGATAATTTATGATATATTTAGTTTTGTACTGATTATGAAAATGAAAAATTTTTATAATAACCAATAACCAATAACATTGTGAACTAATTTCAATATAGTGTAAAGAGCTGAAGCCCATGTTTTTCAATGCATTCACGCTTTTTTTGTTTTTTAAACTGTCAAAGATAGAATCATATATTAACACATACCAAAAAGGATTATCAACAATAATCCTTTTACTAAATAAACTGTTATGATATAATATTTGTAAATTAATTAACAGGGATGAATTGTATGATGCTCATAAAGAACGGTAGAATAATAGATCCTGAATCTAAAAGAGATGAAGTTGCAGATATATTAATTGAAGATAAAATTATAAAAAAAATAGATAATGATATTAGTACGGAAGGTATAGATTGTATTATTGATGCAGAAGGAATGATAGTTTCTCCGGGATTGATAGACGTACATGTACATTTCAGGGATCCAGGCTTTACGCATAAGGAAGATATCATAACAGGATCAAAAGCTGCGGCAAAAGGCGGATTTACAACTGTAGTTTGTATGGCTAATACAAAACCTGCAGTCGACAATATTGATACCATTGAATACGTTTTAAGAAAAGCTGAAATGTCTCCAATTAATATTCTTCAAACGGCAGCAATAACTATGGGTTTAAAAGGCGCGAAGCTTACTGATATGGAAATGCTGGTAAATGCAGGAGCAGCCGGTTTTACAGATGATGGTTTTCCTTTAATGAATTCGGAAATTGCGTTGAAAGCTATGGAAGCAGCGAAAAAATTGAATGTTCCGGTAAGTTTTCATGAAGAAGATCCAAATTTAGTCAAAAATGCCGGAATTAATGAAGGAAAAATCTCAAAGACTCTTAATATAAAAGGTGCTTCACATCTTGCAGAAGATGTTATGATTGCAAGGGACTGTTCACTTGCTTTGGGAACGAAAGCAAAAGTTAATATTCAACATGTGAGTTCAGGTGCAGCAGTTGATATCATAAGATATGCAAAATCAAAAGGTGCAGATATTTATGCTGAGGCCTGTCCGCATCATTTTGTTTTAACAGAGGAAGATATTCCAAAATATGGAACAAATGCAAAAATGAATCCTCCCTTAAGAACGGAGGAAGATAAACTGGCTCTTATTGAAGGGTTAAAGGACGGAACCATAAATATTATTGCAACAGACCATGCACCTCACAGCTTTGAAGAGAAACATGTTGAATTTACAAGTGCACCAAGTGGAATTATTGGGTTAGAAACTTCGCTGGCACTTGGAATAACCTACTTAGTAAGAAATAATAAACTGACACTTATGGAGCTGTTGGAAAAAATGACAATTAATCCTGCTAATCTATATAATTTAACATCCGGAAGAATTAGAGAAGGACTAGCAGCGGATTTAATAGTGTTTAATTTTAATGAAAAGTGGGTTGTTGATAGCTTTTATTCTAAATCAAGCAACTCTCCATTTATTGGATGGGAGCTTTACGGGAAGGTTAAGTATACTGTTTGCGCAGGTAAAACAGTATATGCGGATAAATGATTATCAAATACTTAAATTAAAACATATAATATAATAAAAATATAAGCAGGTGATAGTATGATTTATTTTGACAATGCAGCAACAACATATCCTAAGCCAAAAACTGTATACCAGAGCGTTATGGCAGCAATGACGGAATATGGAGCAAATCCGGGAAGAGGAAGTCACGCAATGGCCATAGAAGGAGCTAGAGTGATTTATGAAACGCGGGAGCTGTTGGCTCAACTGTTTAATTTGGATGATCCTATGAGAGTTATTTTTACTTTTAATGCTACAGATGCTTTGAATCAGGCAATAAAGGGAGTATTGAATTCAGGAGATCATGTTGTAACTACAGCTATGGAACATAATTCTGTTCTGCGCCCTATTAAGGAGATTGAGAAGCAAGGTGTGGAAAATACAATTGTCCAGTGTGCAAGCGACGGTAGGGTAAATGTAAAGGATATTGAAGCAGCCGTAAAGGAAAATACAAAATTGGTTGCTACCACTCATGTATCAAATTTAACCGGAACAATAATGCCCATAGAAGAAATCGGACAGATGTGCAAGAGAAAAAATTTGCTATATCTTGTTGACGGTTCTCAGAGCGCAGGAGTTCTTGATATTGATATGAAAAAATATAATATAGATTTGTTGGCTATGCCAGGTCACAAAGGATTACTTGGACCTCAGGGAACAGGTGTTCTTCTTATTAACTGCGATTCTGTAATCAGACAGTTAAAGGAAGGGGGGACAGGCAGTGAATCCAGCAGTATGGTACAGCCTGACTTTTATCCTGATAAACTTGAATCAGGTACTCACAATCTTCCGGGTATTGCAGGGCTGAATGCAGGAATAAAGTATATATTAAACAAGGGCACAAAATCGATTTACAGCCACGAAAAAAAACTTATAGACCTATTCATCAATGAAATAAAAAAGAACCCTAAAATTAAAATATACGGCCCTGAAGACATTGACTACAGATGCGGCGTTGTTCCTATAAATATTGAAGGGATAGATTCATCAGATGTAGCTTATAGATTGGATACTGAGTACGGCATAGCAGTAAGGCCGGGACTTCATTGTGCACCTCTTGCACATAAGACTATAGGAACTGATAAAATTGGCGCTGTGAGATTTGGGGTAGGGCCTTTTAATAAAAAGCCTGAAATTTTAGCAGCGGCAAAAGCTTTAAATGAAATTTCTGCTAATCAATAATTTATCAGAAGAATGGATCTTTTAAAAAAATTAAAAACAAGAAAATTTTATTTTGATTTTCTTGTTTTTATTTATTTAATTAATTTTTAATGCAATGTGATAATAAATTTGATATAATATGGTAAATTAATATTTGGGATAAAAATATGAAGAAACTGATTTCATCAATAATATTTCTTTTTATACTTCTTTTCGTAATAATATTTTTTATATATGGGAAAAAAATATTATATTTATTAGATGAAAAAAAGGTGTATCGTGTAAAAGATATAGAGAACGTCAATATAGAAACTCTTGGTGACAATAAATTTTTTAATAATGGTATTATAACATATAATAATCAAAAAATATTTTACTATGATTATAGCGGAAATTTAGTATGGTCAAATGAAGATTCAGAATTTTTAAAGCAAGTTTTTGTTATTGAAAATGGGATTTTTATAAATGTTAAGAATACAATAGAGATTCTTGACAAGAACAATCAAAAGTATGTAATACCTGAAATTGACGGAGATATTGTAAATGTTTCACGTGAAAATCATAAAATATTTATGATTACAAAAAATGGCTCAGGGCAAAATTCCCTTTATATTATGAATGAAAACAATGTGCTGGAAGTAGATAATAAAAACTTTGAAGATAATATAACCGGTGTATCCATAAGTGATAAGTCTGAGGCGTATTCAATTATAACCTTGAAATTTAACGATGGAGTGATAAGTAATTCTATATATTTTAATTTGCTGGATGATGTTGAACTTTGGAGCGCTGACATAGATGGCGAAATTTTGATAAAGACTAAAATTGTTAATAACAATGTTATTGCAATAGGCACAAAAAATGTTTATTATTTTAATACTAACGGAAAATTGATGTGGAAAAACAGTATATATAATAAAATAACTGACTGTGCTGTAAGCAAGGAAAATAAAAGAATATACATACTGTATGAAAAGGATGGTAGTACCGAATTAATATCGTATAATTTTGAAGGGAAAATATCATCTATATATAAGACACCGGCAGAGGTAAAAAAAATAAAAGCATATAAAGATATGCTGTTTGTGTACAATGATAAAAATATTTACTTGGCGCATGGAACAAAGATAGACAAAGTATATGAGGACTCGCAAAGTGACATTTTTGATTTCATTACTGAAGACAAAAATATTCGTATCTTATCTAAAAATAAGCTTGTTACCGGACAATTAAAATAAACTATGTACCAATGATAAAAGGAGGTTAAAATGAATTACATTGATATATTGATAATTATTTTCGTGGGTTTTGCATGCTTTCAAGGTTATAGAAGAGGTTTTATAAAGACACTGTTTGATACTTTAGGGGTAATAATATCATTTTTCTTAAGCAAGCAGTTCTATTATATAGTTGAGGAATTTCTGCTAAATAACACAAAGCTTTTTGTAAAGGTTCATAATTTTTTAGAAAGCAAAATGTCAGAAAGACTTATGGAGTCATTTCAAGGAAATTCAAACATACCTTTGGAACTTAAAAATGTAATCAGTAATATTATTAGTTCAGGAAATGCAGCCGGTACTGATACATTTGCTGTTTATGTAGATAATATAAGCATTATATTGATAAGATCCATAAGCTTTGTAGTAACATTTCTGATAATATATGTAATATTGGTACTTCTTTCAAACATAATTGATGTTTTATTTAAACTTCCTATTTTAAATATGGCAAACCGGTTTTTCGGAGCTGGAACAGGACTTTTAAAAAGTGCTATAATATTATATATAGTTTTTGCTCTGAGTTCTCCATTGATTGGTTTTATGCAGGAAAGTGCCTTGTCAAAAAGTATTCTGAATTCTGAATCAAGCAAAATATTTTACGATAATAATATAATATTAAATTATTTATCATATAAAGGATTTTATAATAACTAGGAGGTAAAGATGAAAATAGTAGATGCAAGAGGAAAAGCATGCCCACAGCCTGTATTAATGACAAAAAAAGAGGCAGATGCAGGAGAAGTTGAATTAACAGTAATTGTTGATAATGAAACAGCTAGAGAGAATATATTGAAGCTTGGAAGCAAACTTCAATTCAACAGCTCGGTTGAGAAAAAAGATGATGGTATTTACATACAATTTGCAAAGGGCAGTTCCGGTTTGCCAGAGGGCCCTGCTACGAACTCAGCAGGTTCAAAGCAGGTTAACATGGCTGGTGACAAAAAAGGATTTGTCGTTGGCAGTGATAAATTGGGTAAAGGATCAGATGAATTGGGAAAAATATTAATGAAAAGTTTTCTTTATACAATATCAGAAACAAAACCATATCCTGAATTTATTATATTTTTAAACTCAGGAGTTAAGCTTACGGTGTCTGGGTCGGAATCATTGGATGATTTAAGAAAGATTGAACAGGCAGGAGTAAAAATTGTTTCATGTGGAACATGTTTAGATTTCTTTGAAATTAAGGACAAATTAGAGGTCGGTAGCATATCAAATATGTATGATATTGTTGAATTGATTACTGAATCAGATAATGCCGTAATGGTATAAGGAGTTAAGTTATGCCAATGCAATTAAATGTAGGTGACATTGTAAAACTAAAAAAGAAGCATCCATGTGGCGGATATGATTGGGAAATACTCAGAGTTGGAGCTGATTTCAGAATAAAATGCACCACTTGCGAAAGACAAATCTGGTTGCCAAGGCGTGAGGTTGAAAGAAGAATAACTAAAATAGTTAGCCATGCACTGTCGGAACAAGATGATAATGATGCAAACAACTAAATATTCTATTGACATGCTCAGGGAAATAGTATAATATGATTAAAAAGTAAATAACCTTTAATCCGGCACAGAGAGGCTGGGAAGGACAAACAATTATGTAAGATTTTAAAGTCTTCCTTGCTGAGTGCGGAAGACTTTTTTTAATTCAATGTGATTTATGATTAAATTAGATACTGTGAATTAGAATTAATGATATGGTAATACTTTAAAGTAGTCCAGAGAGGCTAAAAAGGAGGATATATGTTAAAAGGAAGAAGCTTGATAGAACCATTAGATTTATCGTTGGAAGAATTAGATGAAATATTAAATTTAGCGGATTCAATAGCATCAAACCCGGTTGAGTTTTCTGATGTTTGCAAGGGGAAGGTGCTTGCAACAATGTTTTATGAACCAAGTACAAGAACAAGGTTAAGTTTTGAAGCGGCAATGATCAGGCTTGGAGGCAGGGTTTTGGGATTTTCATCGGCCGAATCAAGTTCAGCTGCAAAGGGAGAAAGTGTTGCGGATACTATAAGGACAGTGGCTTGTTATGCCGATATTGCAGCAATGAGACATCCTAAGGAAGGAGCGCCCAAAGTTGCGGCAATGAGTACAGACATGCCTGTTATAAACGCAGGTGACGGAGGCCATCAGCATCCTACCCAAACATTAACAGACCTATTAACCATCAGATCTTTAAAAGGAAGACTAAATAATTTTACCATCGGTCTTTGCGGAGACTTGAAATTTGGAAGAACAGTCCACTCACTTATAAAAGCATTATCAAGATTCAAAAATATCAAATTTATATTAATTTCACCTGAAGAGCTTAAAATTCCCGATTATATAAGAGAAGAAATCTTAATTAAAAACAATATTGAGTTTGAAGAAGTTGAAAGAATTGAAAATGTTCTGGAAGACTTAGACGTGCTTTATATGACAAGGGTGCAAAAGGAAAGATTTTTTAATGAAGCTGATTATGTGAGATTAAAGGACAGCTATATATTAAATGCGGAGAAGCTGGAGAAAGCTAAAAGCGACATGATAATTCTTCATCCTCTTCCAAGAGTAAACGAAATATCTGTAGAAGTGGATAAAGATCCAAGAGCGGTATATTTTAAGCAAATGAAGTTTGGTATGTTTGTAAGAATGGCACTTATAATGAAATTATTGGGGGTGGAGAAATAATGTTAAAAATAGACAGTGTTGAAAAGGGCCTGGTACTTGACCACATTCAAGCAGGCAAGGCAATGGAAATTTATAAATATTTAAATCTCGATAAGATGGATTGCAGTGTTGCTATAATTAAAAATGCTAAAAGTAATAAAATGATAAAAAAAGATATAATAAAAATTGAAAATAATATTAATATGGATCTTAAAGTCCTTGGGTTTATTGATCCTAATATTACTATAAATGTAATTGATCATGGAGAAATTATAAATAAAATAAATTTAGAGCTTCCTGAAGAAATAGATAATATTGCAAAATGCAAGAATCCCAGATGTATTACATCAGTAGAACAGGGAATTGTTCATAAATTCAAGCTTACCGATAAATCAAAAATAGTATATCGATGCGTTTACTGTGATACAGCATATGAACAGAATTAATTGATATGGAGGAATAGATGTTAGCGGATAAATTATTTGAACAGGTTTCGGAAAAAGGTCATGTTTGTGTGGGGCTGGATACGGATTACAGTTATTTGCCTAGAAATTTTGCTGAAAAATTTAAGTCGAAGGGCGAGGCTGTTTTAAGCTTTAATAAAGAAATAATTGATTCTACCGGCGATGTAGCTGCTTGTTTTAAGGTTCAGATAGCGTACTATGAAGCTCTGGGATTAGAAGGAATGAAAGCTTATTCGGAAACGCTGAAGTATATAAAGGAAAAAAAGTATATTTCCATTGCTGACATAAAAAGAGGAGATATATCTAAGACTGCAGAAATGTATGCAGAGGCTCATTTTTCAGGTGATTTTGAAGCAGATATTGTTACTTTAAATCCATATATGGGCATAAATGACAGCTTGGAACCATTTATTAAATATATTAAGAAAGGAAGCAAGGGAATTTTCGTATTGGTAAGAACATCTAATAAGGGTGCTAAAGATTTTCAATATATATCAAATGGTGAGAATACTCCTTTATATGAAACTGTTGCAGAAAAAGTTGAGGAACTGGCTGCGAAAAATTTGGGCAAGCACGGATTCAGCTCAATAGGAGCAGTTGTAGGAGCTACAAATGTTGAGGAAAGTTCAGTTTTGAGAGAAAAGTTAAAATCAGCCTTCCTGTTGATACCAGGGTATGGAGCGCAGGGAGGAAAAGCCGAAGACATTGCTGCGTATCTTATAAAAGGAAATGGTGCTGTTGTTAATTCATCAAGAGGAATTTTGCTGGCATACAAAAAAGAAGAAAACGGAGACAAAAATTTCAGTTTATGTGCTAGGAACGAAGCAATAAGGATGAGAGATGATATAAAATCATTTATCCGGGAGGAGAAATGAAAGTAGTTAGGAGCAAAATAACGGAGAATCAAGCCATAGCAGATAAAATATTCAGATTATCAGTAGAATTTGAAGGGGAAATTAATCCAGGACAATTTTTTATGCTTAAAACAACTGATAATGCGTTTTTGCTGCCAAGACCTATAAGTGTTCATGACAACTGTGAAAGCAGAGCAATATTTTTGTACAGAGCAGAAGGTTCTGGTACAACTAAAATAAGCACAATGAAAGCCGGAGATGAATTGCAGCTGTTTGGTCCTCTGGGAAATGGATTTGATACAGATAAATTAAATGGCAGGATTGCAGTTATCGGTGGCGGTATTGGAACAGCGCCGCTTTTGTATCTGACAAAAAAGCTAGAAAATAATGCGGATGTTTATCTTGGATTTAAAGATTGTGTGTATACTGTGGAAGAATTCAAAAAATTTGCAAGCAATGTGTTGATAACTACAGAAGACGGAAGCTATGGTGAAAAAGGTTATGTGACAGATTATATTGATTATGGTGCTTATGATGCTGTTGTAACCTGTGGGCCGGAGATAATGATGAATAAAATTATGGCCGAGTGCAAAAAAAATAATATCGCATGCTATGTTTCGCTGGAAAGAAGAATGGCTTGTGGCATAGGAGCTTGCCTCGGATGTGCCGTTATGACTAAGAAGGGAAATAAAAGGGCATGCAAGGACGGCCCGGTATTTTTTTCAGAAGAACTGATATGAGGGTAAAGAAATGGCTGATTTAAAAACTAAAGTAATGGGTGTTGAGTTTAAAAATCCTGTATTGACAGCTTCAGGAACATTCGGTTTTGGGGAAGAATACTCTGAAGTTTACGATTTGTCTGTCCTGGGAGGTATTTGCAGCAAGGGACTTACATTGAATAAAAGAGACGGAAATACCGGTATAAGGGTATGGGAAACTCCTATGGGTTTAATTAATAGCATAGGATTACAAAACCCTGGTGTTGACAGCTTTATTAAAGATGAGCTTCCGAGGATGAAAACATATAATACGGCAATAATTGCAAACTTGGGCGGACATTGCGAAGAAGATTACTTTGAAGGCATTTATAAACTTAACGATTCAGATGTGGATATTATAGAGCTTAATATTTCTTGCCCTAATGTAAAGTCAGGTGGAATGGCATTTGGAATTAAAGCATCAATTGCATACAACATAGTTTCAAAAATAAAGAAAATATGCAAAAAGCCGTTAATGGTAAAATTATCTCCTAATGCTGAAAGTATTTCAGAAATGTCAATTGCATGTGAGGAAGCAGGAGCAGACGGATTGTCGCTCATAAATACAATACAGGCTATGGCAATAGATATAAGAAAAAGAAGAGCTGTGTTTAATAATACCTACGCAGGGCTATCAGGTCCGTGTGTAAAGCCTATAGCTCTTAGAATGGTCCATGAAGCGGTTAAATCAGTTAAAATACCTGTTTGTGGACTAGGGGGCATAATGACTGCAGAGGATGCAGTTGAATTCATAATGGCAGGTGCCTCATTAATTCAAATAGGAACAGCAAATTTTGTAAAACCTGATATTGCAGTAGATATAATTAAGGGCCTTACAGAGTATATGGATAGAGAAGGAATAAAGAATTTTGATGAAATAAGAGGAATAGTTTAACAGAATTAGAAAATGTTTATAAATTTGATTATTATTTGCGGTAGCGATGTGATGTAATATAAAAAATATTAAAATAACAGTGCGGAGGTAGCAATGAATATAGACGTTGTTCAAATATTAAAAGACAGTGAAGCTTTGCTTGAAGGGCATTTTCTTTTGTCATCGGGTAAACACAGCAACAGGTACTGCCAATGTGCAAAACTTATGCAATATCCTGACAGAACAGAGAAAGTAGTAGCCCTGGTAGCAGATAAGGTGAAGAACCTAGGAATAGACGTTGTGGTAGGGCCGGCAATGGGTGGCATAACAGCAGCCTATGAACTTGGCAGACAGATGGGAATAAGAGCTATTTTTACTGAGAGAGAAAACAATGTAATGACACTTCGCCGGGGATTTGAGATTAAGCCGGGAGAAAAAATACTGATTATGGAAGATGTAGTCACTACAGGCAAATCATCTATGGAAACTGCAAAAGTATTAGAAAACCTTGGTGGAAAGGTTGTAGGAATAGGATGTATTGTCGACAGAAAATCAAGTGAAATTGATCTGCCAATTTATAGTGCTATAGAGCTTGAATTTGAAGTGTTTGATGCTGGCAGCTGCCCGTTGTGCACTCAAGGCTCTGAGCCTGTTAAGCCGGGAAGCAGAAAAATGCAGTAGTTTTTAGTAATGATATAAGTATTGAAATGAAAAGTGTTATAAATAGATAAATCACCTCATATTATTAATATTATACGATATGAGGTGATTTTTTGCTATCAATTCGAATTAAGAATATAGTAATTGCAGCGTTATGTTTACTATTAGCTGTGTCGGCTTTTAGATTGCCGATTGAGAGTGTTATTTCGACAGCTGCTAAGCCGTCGGTAAATATGCCCATAATTATGTATCATCACGTGTTAAAGGATAAAAAAAAGCTGGGGAAATATACGGTGTCTCCAAAGGAAATTGAAAATGACTTAATTTATATAAAGCAGCAAGGGTATACCACAGTTGATATGGAAGATGTTATAAATTATGTGTATAATAAGGCGGAATTCCCTGAGAAGCCAATAATGCTCACATTTGATGACGGTCATTACAGCAACTACACATATGTGCTTCCGCTTTTAAAAAAATATGATTGCAAGGCTGTAATTTCTATTGTTGGTGAATTTGTTGACAGAAGCACTGAAGAAGGAGAATTAAATACTTCATATTCTTATTTATCATGGGACCTAGTAAATGAGCTGGTGGGATCTCCCTATGTGGAAATTCAAAATCATTCATATGGAATGCATGATATTTGTGAAAGAAAAGGATGCATGATAATGAAGGGAGAGGATTACAAAGAATATACAAAACAAATGGAAAATGATGTGGGTAAGCTGCAGGAAATAATTGAAGAAAAAACAGGATATAGACCAACAACATTCACATATCCATATGGTTTTGTTTGCGTAGAATGCAATAAGATACTAAAAGAACTGGGATTTAAAGCTACATTATCCTGTTATGAAGGTATTAATGTATTAACGGGCAAAGAAAGCGAATTGTTTGAATTGAAGCGCTTCAACAGGCCCAGCGGAATAGACTCGAAAAAATTTTTTAGTAAATTTGAAGAATAAAATGTTTACAACAGGATGATAAAGTATTATCATATATATGTTAGTCTGATTTTGTCAGACTAACATATATAATACACTATGCTACTGTAGCGCAGCTGGTAGCGCAACTGATTCGTAATCAGTAGGTCAGCGGTTCAAATCCGCTCAGTAGCTCTATTAATAAATATAAAAAGCTCATATAGAAAAAATATATGAGCCTTTTTATTTTAATTGTTTTAATTAGCCAAAGATTTTTGACTAATAAGAAAAATATTTTTATACATTCAAAATCAAATACTGGACCGCAATTGAGGTAACCGATAAAGCTATCCAGCAGCATAGGCCAAGAAAAATTGGCTTCCACCCGTTTTTAACTAATTTTATTAGATTTGTATTAAGTCCAATTGCAGACATAGCCATAATAATAACATACTTGCCTGTTTTTACAAGAAAGTCTGATATTTCCCCGGGAATAGGAGCAAATGTACAAAGTATGGAAGCTACCAAAAATCCAACTACAAACCATGGAAATATCTTTGAAAACTGATAATTTGCCCCATCGTTATTAGTTTGTCCACGTGAAGTAGTGTAAGCAAGAACAAGAGTAACTGGAATAATCATGAGCGTTCTTGTAAGCTTTACTATTACAGCCAGGTTTCCTGCGGCATCGCTAAAAGTATATCCGGCTGCAACCACAGAAGACGTATCATTTATTGCTGTTCCTGCCCAAAGACCAAAGCTGTAATCGCTCATATGGAATACATGGCCGAGAAAAGGGAAGAGAAAAGCAGCTATTACATTAAAAAGAAATATTGTTGAAATTGACACAGCAACGTCTTCATCTCGGGCACGTATTACTGGAGCTGTTGCAGCGATGGCAGATCCGCCGCATATGGCAGTTCCCACGCCTATAAGTATATTTGTATTTTTTTGAACGGATAAGCTTTTACCTGCAATATAGGCCGTAAGAAATGCAGCCGTAAGCGTAAAAACCATAAGAGAAAGAGTCTGCTTTCCCACAGAGAAAACATTAAATAAGTTCATGTTAAATCCAAGCAGTATTATAGAATATTGAAGCATTTTTTTTGAAGTATATTTTATTCCTTTTTCAAGTACGGCGGGTCTTTTAAAAAAAGCAAGAATCATACCAAAAAGTATTCCCAAAACCGGGCCGCCTACAACAGGAAACATCTTTCCTAATTTCCACGCGGGAAAAGCTATAGCAAATGCAACTATGACTCCCGGCATATTGTCAATTATTTTTTTCATTAATTACTCCTCATTTCTTTTGGAAGAATGACTTCCGTGATATTATTTAAAGTATAAATCTTGACATATCATAAGTAAAATATTATTATCTTATTTAAATAATAAGTAATTACTTATAGGAGGAAAAATTTTGACACTACGGCACTATCATATCTTTGTAACGGTATGTGATGAAATGAGCATGACTTCGGCTGCTGAAACTCTCTTTGTGTCTCAATCTGCTGTAAGTCAAGCAATTGCGGAAATGGAAAGGCACTACGGAGTAAAATTGTTTGAAAGACTATCAAGGAAATTATATATAACTTATGCAGGTAAAAAACTTTTAAATTATGCAAGACACATTATAAGTCTTAATAAAAATGTAGAAAATGATATGTCTTCTCTAAATGAAAGGTCACTTATAAGAATAGGTGCAAGTGTGACAATAGGTGCATGTGTACTGCCTGGTCTTGTATCTTCATTTTCTTCATATTACCCTAAAATTCAAGTTAAAGTAGTAGAAGATAATACTTCAAAAATACAGCAGCTTATAGCACAGGACAAAATTGACATGGGAATTGTTGAGGGTGAGGTTTCGTTGCCGGATATTGTAAGCAGACCATTTGCAAAAGATTATTTGGTATTGATATGCGGAAAAAACCATCGTTTTTGTACGCTTAAATCTATTAAGCCTTCCGAATTAAAAAATGAAAAATTTATACTGCGTGAGACTGGGAGCGGAACCAGAAAAACATTTGAAAATGCCATGTCAGAAAGAGGACTGAGTTGGACAGAAATCTGGACATGTAATAATGCTGATACTATAAAAGCAGCAGTTGCGGAAGGTCTTGGAGTATCAGTTATTTCTCAACGAGCGGTAGCAAAGGAAATTGAAGAGGGGAGACTTTTCAGTATTCCTATAGAAGGAATTTCTTTTGTTCGTGATTTCAAAATAATATATCATAAGAATAAGTATATAACAGAATCCATGCATAAGTTCTGGGATGCCTGCTTTAATATAAAGTAGATAATATTTATGTATAAAAATCGGCATACGGGAGAGAATCCCGTATGCCGATTTACAATAGATGGTTAATTTCTATTTATTTCCTTTGCGGAAGCACATAAACCAATCAAGACAATATTGATCATCACTTTGGTTATCCATTCTTTCCTTTGCAGTACCGCATGATCCGGCAGTAGGTACAATCACGTCATCTCCCGGTCTCCAGTCTGCAGGTGTTGCAACACTGTCACTGTCTGCTTTTTGAAGAGCCAATACTATCCTTTTTATTTCATCAAAATTACGTCCTGTAGATAACGGGTAGTATAAAATAGTACGTATTTTAGATTCGGGATCTATTATAAATACTGCTCTTACAGCCTGAGTGTTTGATTGTCCAGGCTGTATCATGCCATACTTATTTGCAACTTCCATTCGGATGTCTTCAATAAGGGGGAATTTAACTTCAATATTTTTTTTACCGTTCCACTCTAACTCCTGAATTTTACGCAGCCATGCAATGTGGGCATAAAGGGAATCAACTGATAATCCAACCAACTCAGTGTTAATTTCTTTAAATTCATCTGCCATTGATGCAAACGTCATAAATTCAGTAGTGCATACAGGCGTAAAATCTGCCGGATGGGAAAACAATATAACCCATTTACCCTTATAGTCCTCTGGAAAATTAATTTCGCCCTGTGTTGTAACAGCCTTAAAGCTTGGAGCTTCATCTCCTATTAAAGGCATTCTTGTTACTTTCATTTCTTCCATTTTTTCTCCTCCATCAAATTAATAATTTTTAAAACATTCTCTACGCGCTTTAAAAGTTAAAACAAGCATAATTAAATGTACTTATTCTTAACTTGTAATGATTACAATATAATAATACAATCTATTTAATTCTGTGTCAAGTGTTTTTTAAATTTTTTAAAAAAATTTTGCCCGCATATTGATATATAGCTGTAATGATGCTATAATGTGACAGTACTAAGTAAAATTTATTTAAAATATTGTGGATATACTGTAAAGCACGGAGTCTTATATATTTAATGCGGGTGTAGCTTAGTGGTAGAGTCCCGGCTTCCCAAGCCGGCTGTGTGGGTTCGATTCCCATCACCCGCTTACGGATTTATTAAAAGTAAGCACTAAAAAACCATCAATTATGAAGGCTCATAATTGATGGTTTTATTATTTTAAAAGTTTGCTGATTTTTCCTGTGTAGTATAGTGATAGTCTGTGCAACGCTCGTGAGCACGCAACATATAACAAATTTTTATCAAAACTGGTTAAATAGTTTTTGTTATCAGTTCCATATACGATTACGGCATCAAACTCTAAACCTTTTGCCAGGTACACGGGAACAATTATTGAACCACTTAGGTTTTGTTCACCCTGATAATCAACTAATTTAATGTTTATCTTTCCTTTTATTTTAAAATATAGATCGGATGCCTGCTTTCTGTTTTTGCATATTATCGCTATAGAATTATAACCTTGAGATGAATATTCGTTAACTTTGTTGATTAATTTATTTTCAAGTGTTTCTTCATCTTTACAGCATACTACTTCAGGGGCTTCTTCGCTTCTTTTGAAGTATTCGGTATGAATGTCTTCCTTCAAAAACTTTTCACAAAACTTACTTATTTCGTAGGAGTTGCGGTAACTTTTATTCAAAAATATTTTATTATATTTTTCAAAATTTAGTATAGAAACAATGTCATCGTAAAGAGACAAATCACTTTTCTTTTCAACTGCTTGATTAATATCACCTACGATTGTGAATCTTGCTTCTCTAAAAAGATTTTTCAACAAATAGTAATGCATAGGATAATAATCCTGAGCTTCATCTACAATTACTTGCTTAATGTCGCTGAATGAATCAGCACCTTCGGCAATAATTTTTAGATACATCATTGCGATACCGTCAGAATAAGGAATATTGTACGGGTCGGTAATATTTTCTTGTGTATATCTAATGATTTCATCTATATTTTTAGGAAGTTCTAAACCTTTAGCTAAATTTAAGATTAATTTCTTATCACTGAACAGTTTCTTGTACAGCTCATAAGAGTCTAATTCGGTGAATTTTCGTATTCTGCTTATAAATGAAGATGTTTCTTTTGCAGCCAGCACCCTTGTAAAAGCTTTAATCTCAAATTCATGCTCCTTTGACATATTGACTGCAGCTTCAATTTTTTCTCTTCTGGCAAATTTCTTGTCATGAACTTTATCTAACAGCCTGTTTTCAATGATTTTTAATTTTTTGGCCGTTGGCATATTCAACTTATTACTTAGCAAAAAAGCTTTTAAAAGCTGGCGGTTTTCAATTATTTCTCCATCAAAATATACATCTTCAAACGGAATGATTTTTCGCTCGAAAAATTTTACGAATCTTTCTAAAATTTTAATAAATGTCTTTGAGCCCTTAAATTCATCGCATGATCTTAAAAAGCTTCGTTTTTCTTCGGTTTCGGCACATATAATTTTTTCAAAGTTTTCGCTTTTGCTTTTAACAGATAAATTATTGTCAAAAAGTTTTAAAAATATATTTTCAAATGTATATTCTCTAATGTTATCTTCACCAAGTTCTGGCAGTACATTAGAGATATACTTTGAAAATAACGAGTTTGGTGAAATTACAATAACATTGTTGGCACTTAATTTCAAGTTTAACCCTCTGTACAGCAAAAACGCGATTCTGTGCAGGGCAACTGATGATTTTCCGCTTCCTGCCACTCCCTGAACTACAAGAAGATCATTATCTAAATCTCTGATAATTAAATCCTGTTGTTTTTGAATTGTCTCAACTATGGTTTTCATTTTAGGAGCCATGTTTTTAGAAAGTGCCTCCATAAGCATTTCATCAACAATATTTACGTTGCTGTCAAAAAAATATTCCAGCTTGCCTTTTGTAATTTTATACTGTCTTTTTAAAGATATTGAACCTTTTATTATGCCGGACGGTGCTTTATATTCAACAGGGCCGAGTTCGGATCTGTAATAAACACTTGAAATAGGTGCTCGCCAGTCATAGACCTTGATATCATGAGTATCTTCATCCATCAGGTTAAAAAGTCCGATATAAATTTTTTCGGTATCATCATATCCATCTTCAGTAAAATCTATTCTTGAGAAATATGGGCTGTCAACCATTCTTTCATATTTAGCTATGCGTTTCTCAATCTCTGTATAGCTAAATGTCTGCGAATTAAGTGCACTTAAATACTGGTTTAAATCAGTTAGTTTATCAAAATCAGAAGATGAATGAGTGGTGTTTTCCCACATTTCTTTTCTTGCGGCTATAAGATCAGCTTTCTGCTCAGCCAGTTTTTCGGTTTCTACATCCAATCTATATTTTAATAGTCCGATAATTTCTTCAAGATAGTTAACTTCTTCCCTATATTTGTCCTTATATTCTGCCATTTTATATCCCCTTTTGCATTCAACATAAAAATATATTTAATTGATTATTATATCATAGTATGCATTATATGAAAAGATAAAAATAAACTTACATACTACTATAAAATTAAATTAATTTAATATAAATTTTTTTATAGTAACTTTAAAATATTAATTAATCAAATTAATTAAGTAAATCATTAATTATAATTAAATTATTGCTTAATTTTAATTTATTTTACAAATAATATGATGACATTAATCGTATTTGTTGTATAATATTTACATAGTATTATATGGTGAGGGGATAAAATTGATTGGTGAAAAGATACGAAACATAAGAAAAAGTAAAAATTTAACGATTGTTGAGCTCTCAGAGCAAATTAATGTGACTTCCGGCTACATATCACAGATTGAAAGAGATCTTATTTCTCCTTCTCTATCTGTCCTGAAAAGGTTGTCGGATGCCTTAAGTGTACCATTATCTTCGCTGTTCACGGAAAGTAATGACCAAGATGTGATAACTATACAGCACAACGAAAGAACGAAGGTGAAATTCGGAAATATTAATGTTGATCTTGAATTTATTACGCCTATATTAAAGAATAACGACAAAAAAAGCAATGTTGAAGCATTTTTATTTAAACTAAATCCAAATACATGGATGAGTGATAAACCTATACTCCATGATTCAAAGCTGTATCTTTATGTATTAGCAGGAGAGTTTCAATGTCATATTGGAAATAATATTTACAGTCTTGCAAGTGGAGACAGCATTTGTGTGCCCGAAAGGAATGCACATATAATTTATAATAATTATGACGAGGAATCAGAGGCTTTATGTATAATTTCCCCGGCAATACATAATTAGAATTGCACCGGTAACTATCTCTCGTTCTATAAGAACGGGAGTTTTTATATACCAAGGAAGTTCTTTTCCAAGCATATACGAGGATTAAGGGCTCAACGAATGACAGGAGAATAAAATGTTAGATATAAAAAAAATAAGAAAAAACCCTATAAAAGTTGAAGAATTGCTGAAAAGAAGGAACGTTGATATAAGTTTAGATAAAGTGCTGCAATTGGACAAATTGAGAAGAGAAAAACTTGTTGAAATAGAAAATATGAAAGCAGAGCATAACAGAGTTTCAAAGAGCGTGCCTCAAATGAAAAAGGAAGGCAGAAACATATCGGAAATTCTTGTTAAAATGAGGGAGTTATCAGAAAAAATTAAGAATATAGAATTACAAATAAAGGAAGTTGATGTTAATATTGAGCAAGAGCTTCTTATAATTCCAAACACACCAAATCCAAATATTGTAATAGGTAATTCAGAAGATGATAACAAAGAAGTGAGAAGATGGGGAAATCCAAAAAAATTTGATTTTGAATTGAAGGCTCACTGGGATTTGGGAAAAAATCTCGATATACTGGATTTTGAAAGAGCAACAAAGATTACAGGTGCTCGATTTGCGTTGTTTAAGGGAGACGGGGCGAGATTGGAAAGAGCGATTATAGCATATATGCTTGATAAGCATACGATGGAGCACAGTTTTACGGAAATATCACCGCCGTCTATGGTTAATCGAGACAGCATGCTTGGTACGGGGCAGCTTCCAAAGTTCGAAGATGATATGTTTAAATTAAATAAAAAAGATTATTATTTAATTCCTACAGCTGAAGTGCCGCTGACAAATATTTATAGAGGTGAAGTATTGGAAGAATCAGATCTCCCAATGTATATGACTGCATATACGCCATGCTTTAGAGCGGAAGTAGGATCTTCCGGAAGAGATACTAAAGGTTTGATTAGGAATCATCAATTTGATAAGGTTGAAATGGTAATATATTCAACGCCTGAAAATTCTTATATGCAGCTTGAATTATTAACAGGTTTTGCGGAAAAAATATTAACAGAGCTAAAATTGCCTTACAGGGTAGTTGAACTATGTACCGGAGATATAGGTTTTAGCTCAGCTAAAACCTATGACTTGGAGGTATGGATGCCAAGCTATGGAAAGTATGTTGAAATTTCGTCTTGTTCAAACTTAGAAGATTTTCAGGCAAGAAGGTCTAATATTAGGTTCAGGGCCAAGGGAAAATCCAGACCGGAATTCATACATACTTTAAACGGTTCAGGTTTGGCTGTTGGTAGAACATTTGCCGCAATATTAGAAAATTATCAAGATAAAGATGGTTCAATAACAATACCGGAAGTTTTAAGGCCCTATATGAGAGGCGATGAAAAGATAACTATATAATAAATGGAGGATAAATGTTAGTAATAGGATGTCATTTATCAGTATCAAAAGGATTTGAAGCGATGGGAAAAGATGCGTTAAGCATCGGTGCAAATACATTTCAATTTTTTACCCGAAACCCAAGAGGCAGCAAAGCTAAGGATATTGATACAGAGGATGTAAAAGGTTTACTTAAAATAATCGAAAATAATAAATTTGGGAAAGTTATAGGGCATGCCCCGTATACATTAAATATATGCTCTTCAGATGAACATACACGGGAATTTGGGCTGGAAGTAATGAGGGATGATTTAGAAAGGATGGAACTTTTACCGTTTAATTTTTATAATTTTCATCCTGGGAGCCATACAAAGCAAGGAACAGAAACAGGGATAAGGCAAATAATAAGTGCTCTTAATAAAATATTAAAACCTGAACAGACAACAACTGTTTTGCTTGAGACCATGTCGGGAAAGGGAACGGAGATAGGTAGAACATTTGAAGAACTGCAGTACATTATTTCAGGTGTTGAATTAAATGAAAAACTAGGTGTATGCCTTGATACATGTCACATATTTGATTATGGATATGATATTGTAAATGATTTAGACGATGTGCTTGCTGAATTTGATAAAGTAATAGGTCTTGATAGGTTGCATGCAGTACATCTGAATGACAGTAAAAATCCGTTAGGAAGCCACAAGGATCGTCATGAAAACATTGGAAAGGGATATATAGGGCTGGAAGCAATGGGAAGAATAATAAATCATCCAAAACTTTGCAAATTGCCTTTTTTTCTCGAAACACCAAATGATTTGAAGGGCCATTCGCAAGAAATAAAAATTTTGAAGGAATTGTATAAAAACTAAAACCAGATGCTGATTTACTTTGTTACAAATTATGAAGTAAATCAGTTTTTTATATGCAGGATGGCGCTGTATTCAAGTTACACAGCAGCGCTTAATTGTGCAAAAGGTTAATGAAGCATGGAAAAAATAATGGCATAAGTAATTTATTGACATAATTATTTGCATATTTATATAATGCATTTTGTCGAATTTTATTATATAATAGTAGCAATAATGATTGGAGGAAACTTATGAAAAAATTCTATAAGGTACTGTCCTTATGTCTTTTAATTATAATTTTAGCAAATACCGCGGCATTTGGTGAAATAAACGTTAATCAAAATATTAATGCTGCATTGTTGGGAGATCTTGAAACAGGGGAAGTCCTTTATAGCTACAACATAAATGAACAATTAGCAATGGCAAGTATATCAAAGCTTATGACCTACCTTGTTATGATGGATGCCATAACAGATGGGAAGGCATCGCTGGATGACGATGTTGTAATAAGTGGACATACTGCCGCTACAGAGGGAAGTAAGTTTGGATTGTTATCAGGAGAAACGGTTAAACTGAGCTTTCTTGTAAAGGGAATGCTTGTGGTTTCAGGAAATGACTGCGCGACGGCAATAGCTGAACATATTGGAACAACAGTAGATAATTTTGTAAAAATGATGAACGAAAAAGCGTCTGAATTAGGACTTTTGTCTGCAAGCTTTATTAATCCTCACGGATTGCCTATAAATGACGAAGAGACAGGACAAAACCATATGTCTGTGTCAGATATATACAAGCTTACGAGACAGGTGCTTGAAAAATATCCACAAATATTAGAGGTTACTAAGCTTAAGGAACTTGCCGTCCCTGAAAGAAATTATAGAAAAGAGGCAACTAACCCTGCCCTTGGCGTAATTGAAGGTGTTGACGGGTTAAAAACCGGCTATACGGATAAAGCAGGGATCTGTCTGGTTTCAACTATGCCTGTGACAGGACAGGGACAGGATTTTAGGCTTATAGCAATTATTATGGGGGCTCAGACTCACGAGGAAAGACTGAGCAAGACGCAGGAGCTTTTGGAGTACGGGAAAAACAATTTTGAATATGATAAGCTCGCTGACAAGACGAAACCGGCAGATAAGGTGTATATAGAGAATTCAAAAAACGGTATTGTAAAAGTCTATCCTGCATCAGACTATAATAAAATAATTAAAAATGGAGATATAATAAGCACTAAAGCTTCATATAATGATACTGTAAAGGCACCTTTAAAACAGGGAGATAAAATAGGCACAATAAGCATTTTTGTAAACGGAGAAGAAGTTGGACATGTAGATGCCATTGTAACCGAAGACATAGGAAAAGCAAATATTTTTGTAAGGATAGTAAGATTTTTCCAAAATATATTTGAATAAACTTGTTTTAAACAGTTGATATCTTAACATAAAAGTATCAACTGTTTTAAAAATAAGAACTAATACTTCATAATTACATATGTAAATTGCAAATATATATAAATACTGTATTAAAATGATATTTAAGTATATTGACAAATGTGTGAAATTGGTGTAGTATTTCTAAATATAGTGCATCTGTAGCTCAGTAGGATAGAGCAGTGCCCTCCTAAGGCATGTGCCGGGGGTTCGACTCCTCTCAGGTGCACCATTTTTATAATTGGGGGAAAACGAATTCATGGGTAATGAGATTGGCTTTTGCCAATTTTATTATATATTAATATTGGAGGGGGAAAATGAAAAGATTAATATCGCTTTTATTGATTTTAATGCTGATTTTAACAGCATGTACTGGAGGGACAACGCAAGAACCTGTAGATAATCAGCCAGGTGCGGAGGAACCTGCAGAAGTTGGGGATATAGCTGAAGATGGGAAATATGCAAGTGAGCAGGTATACAAATATGCTTATGCAGAAGAGATAACCACTTTGAACTATCTTGTAAATACAACATGGGTGGATATGAGTGTATCGGCTAATCTTGTAGATACACTGGCTCAGTACGACAAATATGGAGTTCTTCAACCTGCTCTTGCAGAATCGTGGGAAGTGTCAGATGACGGGTTTGAATGGACATTCCACTTAAGAAAGGGAGTTAAGTGGGTTGATTTCGAAGGAAATGAAGTGGCGGAAACTACTGCTGATGACTTCGTTTCATCTGCCAAGTACATATTAACTAAAAAAAATGAATCTGAATCGGCCAACATTGTCTATTCTGTAATAAAAAATGCCGAGGCATATTACAACGAAGAAATAACTGATTTTGAACAAGTAGGTGTTAAAGCTGTAGATGAATACACACTGGTATATACACTGAAAGACCCTGTTCCTTACTTTGAATCTATGCTTACCTACGTGAGTTTTTTCCCTGTTTATGGACCATTCCTTGAAGAAATGGGAGAAGACTTTGGGATTGCAAACTCTGCAATATTATATAACGGGCCGTATTTATTAACCGAATTTGAGCCTCAGATGCAGAGAATACTTACGAAAAACAATACATATTGGGATAAAGACAATATTTTTGTAACAGAGCTTAATTATAAATATAATAAAGAATCTATGGCTTTAGGAGGAGAGCTGTTTAGGAGAGGAGAGGTTTTACATGCCATTATTCCTCCTTCTAATCTTGATGAATGGATGAATAATCCTGAACTTAAGGATAAGGTGTCTCCTGACAGGCTGGGAACCTATACATATTTCTATGCATTTAATTTTGATCCAAAGTTTGATTCTGAATATGAACCAGAGAATTGGAAAATAGCAGTGAACAACAGCAGCTTCAGAAAGTCTATTATGGCTGCATTTAACAGAATAGCAACAATGACAACCGAAGATCCTTATAATCCCGAGTACAGGATTATAAATACCATAACGCCTCCGAACTTTGCTTCTCAGAACGGATTAGATTATACTGCTACAGGCAATTTGGCAGCTTTAAGAGATGCGGAGTTCTATAACGAAACAGATGCTTTGGCTTTGAAGGAAAAAGCAGTTGAGGAACTTACACAGGCCGGAGCTAAATTCCCTGTAAAAATATTGATGCCTTATAATACGAACAGCTCATACTGGGCACTTGAAGCCCAGGTTGCAAAACAGCAGTTGGAAACATTGCTGGGAACAGACTATATTCAAATTGCACTGCTACCTCATGCCCCAACGGGATTCCTTGACGGAACAAGGAGAGCAGGAAATTATTCACTTATGAAATGCAACTGGGGTCCTGACTACGCTGATCCGCAGACATACACAGATCCGTTCAGACGCGGCGGAAACTATAATTTTCCTGAGTATACGACAGATGTAGATGCGGAAGGACAAAATTTATATGATGTCTATGAAGGAATGGTTAATGAAGCAAAGGCTGAATTGATTGATTTGACCGCAAGATACGAAATGTTTGCAGACGCGGAAGCATATTTAATAAATAATGCTTTTGTAATTCCGTACAATGTAAGTGGAGGAGACGGATATGTTGCATCATATGTGCTTCCTTTTGAAAGGCCTTATGCGCCGTTTGGTATTGCTACAGTGACATGGAAAGGAGCCAGACTCCTGGCTGAGCCTATAAGCATGGATGAATTTAATAAATTTCAGGAAGAATGGCAGGCAGCTCGTGACGATGCTTTAAAGAGCGCAGCAAAATAGTTCCTGTAAATGAGGGCTGAAAGCCCTCATTTGTTTTAACAGTCAATGTTATTCAGACGGTTAAAGCATTAATTTGAATATATCTAAAGCGAGGTGTTACAATGAAGTACTATGCAACAAGGCTTGTAAGATCCTTGTTAACATTGATTATAGTTGTTACTATAGTATTTTTGCTCATGCGCCTTATGCCTGTCGAAGGCTATTTCGGAACAAGCTTTGATAAGCTGGACGAGGCTCAAATAGAAGCAAAGCTGCAGAACCTGGGGCTTTTGGATCCATGGTATATACAATTAAAGAATTTTTACGGCGGTTTGCTGAAGGGAGACTTAGGCAAATCAATTACTTACAGACCGAGAGTAGATATAACAAAAATATTAGGAGATAAATTAATAACATCATTGCGCTTTGGGCTTGCATCATTGACGGTTTCATTGTTAGTGGGGCTTAGCTTAGGTGTTTTAATGGCCAGGTACAAGGGTAAATTTTGGGATAAGTTTGGAACATGTTATGTTGTTGGTGCTAACGCAGTACCTGCAGTAATTTATTATCTGCTGATTCAGGTGTTTTTTACGGACATATTTAATCTACCTTTGCTTTACGATAGATCAGATCCAAAGAGTTGGATACTCCCTGTTATATGCTTGTCTCTGGTTAATATTGCCTACTACGCAATGTGGATCAGGCGCTACATGGTGGATGAACTAAATAAGGATTACGTAAGGCTTGCCAGAGCGAAAGGCCTGAAAAGCAAGGAAATTATGGTGAGACATGTAATGAGAAATGCGTTTGTTCCAATGGCTCAATACCTGCCTGCATCAATTTTATATACCGTATCAGGATCAATATATGTTGAATCGTTGTTTTCAATTCCAGGAACAGGAGGGCTTTTAGTTACAGCAATACAGAGACAGGATAACACTCTGGTTCAGGCACTTGTTTTACTGTATTCATCTATAGGGATAGTTGGATTGCTGCTTGGTGATGTTTTGATGGCTACTTTTGATCCGAGAATTAAATTAGGAAGTGAAGGAGGGGCCAGATAATGACAAGAAAAAAAATAACTGCTAAAATGGCTGAAAAAATAGAGCCATCCTTATTTGAATTTGCTGATTACGATGAGTCTAAAAGTGAGTTGACCGGATATTCAAATTATTCATTTTGGAAATCAACATTCCAGGTGTTCATGAAAAATAAAGTTGCTGTAATGCTTTTAATATTAATTGCAGTTGTTGTTTTATTTACATTAATTCAACCTTACATGCCAAATCAAAAAAGCCCTACTCAGATATATATTAATCCAGAAACAAACCTACAGTACAGAAATGTTCAGCCTAATTCTGAGTTTTGGTTCGGTTCAAATTCAATAGGGCAGGATTTATGGGCGCGCATTTGGAGCGGAGCGAGGACATCACTGTTTATAGGAGTTGCTGTAGGAATGTTTGAAGCATTGGTGGGAATAACCATAGGAGCACTCTGGGGGTATGTCAGAAAGCTCGATGCAGTTATAACCGAAGTATACAATGTATGGGATAATATACCTACTACGGTTGTTCTAATAATTCTGACATACATTATGAAACCCAGCATACCTACAATTATTTTTGCAATGTGTATGACAGGATGGCTCCAGATGGCTAGGTTTGTAAGAAATTTAATAATAATTATAAGGGACAGAGAATATAATTTAGCATCAAGGTGTCTTGGAACACCTACATCAAGAATAATTACTAAAAATTTACTGCCGTACTTAGTATCAGTTATTATGCTCAGAATGGCTTTGGCAATACCTGCGGCCATAGGCAATGAGGTATTTCTTTCATACATCGGTATGGGGCTGCCCCTTGATGTTCCATCACTTGGAAATCTTGTAAATGAGGGGAGAGCTTTGGTTATGGACCCAAATCAAAGATATCAGCTGTTTTTTCCGGCTGCGGTTATATCTATTGTAACAATATCCTTCTATGTAATTGGCAACGTCTTTGCAGACTCAGCCGATCCAAGAAATCATGTATAGGAGGCAGTTATGGTGCGAAAATCTATTACAGAGATAATAAACAGCGAAATCATTTTATCTGTTGAAAATTTAGTTATAAAATTTAACCTTCGGGGACAAGAACTTACGGCAATAAGAGGAGCTTCTCTCGAGCTCCACAAGGGTGAAAGCCTGGCAATTGTAGGTGAGTCAGGGTCAGGGAAGTCAGTTTTTACAAAATCTTTTATGGGATTACTGGATTCTAACGGCAGAATTGAATCGGGTTCCATAGTATACAAAGGTAAAAATCTTGCTGAATATAAAACAGAGGACCAATGGATAAAAATAAGGGGAAAAGAAATAGCAATGGTATTTCAGGATCCCATGACATCGTTGAATCCTTTGAAGACTGTTGGTAAGCAGGTTCAGGAATCAATTGAGCTTCATCAAAACCTTAAGGGAGAAGAAGCTAGAAGGATTGCTATTGAAATTTTAAAAGACGTAGGAATATCGGATTCTGAAAGAAGATATAAGCAGTATCCCCATGAATTTTCAGGAGGAATGAGGCAGAGAGTTGTTATAGCCACAGCAGTTGCTTGTAATCCTAATATATTAATATGCGATGAACCCACAACAGCTCTTGATGTAACTATTCAGGCCCAGATACTTCAATTGCTTAAAAATTTGCAGGACAAATATGACCTTACAATTATTTATATAACTCATGATCTTGGGGTTGTTGCTAATGTTGCCGACAGGATAGCTGTTATGTATGCAGGAGATATAATTGAGCTTGGCTCATCTGAAGAAGTATTTTTTGACCCGAAGCATCCATATACATGGGCACTTTTGTCATCGCTTCCGCAGCTGGGAGTTAAAGGAGAAGAATTATATTCAATAAAAGGGACACCTCCTAATTTATTCAAGGAGATAAAAGGAGATGCATTTGCTCCGAGAAATCCACATGCATTAAAAATAGATTTTGAAAAAAGACCTCCTTATTTTGAAGTAACGTCTACTCATAAAGCGCGTACATGGCTTCTGGATCCGAGAGCGCCCAAGGTTGAACCTCCTCCTCTGATAAAGAAGATGCGGGAAATGTATGTGAAAAGAGGTGACGGGGTTGAATAGTAAGGTAAATCTTTTAGAGGTTAAGAATTTAAAAGTAGAGTTTGGTAAGGGAAATAAGAAGTTTGTTGCTGTTAATAATGTCAGCTTTAATATTTACAAGGGAGAAACTTTCGGGCTTGTAGGCGAATCAGGGTCGGGAAAGACTACCATAGGAAGAGCTGTTATCAGAATAAACTCTGCCGCAGCAGGAGAAATAATTTACAATGGAAAGAAAATAAGCGGACAAATTGATAAAGAACTGGATAAAGAGCTTACAAGAAAAATTCAGATGATATTTCAAGATCCTATGGCTTCTCTTAACGAGAGGGCAAAGGTTGACTATATAGTTTCAGAGGGCCTATATAATTTAA
Source organism: Sedimentibacter sp. (assembly GCA_018436705.1). Lineage (GTDB taxonomy): Bacteria > Bacillota > Clostridia > Tissierellales > Sedimentibacteraceae > Sedimentibacter. The sequence goes on along the minus strand of JAHDLA010000016.1, from coordinate 157,119 downwards.
ATAACTATGGAACAGAAAAAGAAAGAAAGAATAAGGTTGAGCAGGCGCTGCTGGATGTGGGATTGCTGCCGGAATTTGCCAGTCGATTTCCTCACGAATTTTCCGGGGGTCAAAGACAGCGTATAGGAATAGCAAGGGTACTCGTTATGGAACCTGAGCTTGTAATAGCCGATGAACCTATATCTGCACTGGATGTTTCAATTCGTGCACAGGTGATAAACCTTCTTTCTAAGCTTCAAAAACAAAAAGGGTTGACATACTTGTTTATTGCACACGATTTATCTGTTGTCAGATTTATTTCTGACAGAATAGCAGTAATTCATAAAGGAAAAATAGTAGAATTGGCTGAAACGGAGAAGTTGTTTGCAAATCCGCTTCACCCATATACAAGATCTCTTCTGTTAGCAATACCGACTCCTAATCCAAGGGTTGAAAAAAATAAAAAACCTGAAGTATATGATACCGACAAAAGTCATTATGATTATGACAAAAATCCACCCAGTTGGACTGAAATAGAATCCGAGCATTTTGTACTGGCAAACGAAAGGGAGTTGGAAGATTACAAAAAATTAATTCTACCATCTAGATAGTTCAATATAAATTTAATATATTTATTGTATATTGAGAAAGAAATAAGCTGATTACATGGCTGCAATTATGATATCATCCCAGCAAAGTCTTAGATTATAAAGGCTTTAGCTGAGGATGATTTTTTTGTGAATGGTATTAAAAAAATATGTTGACAGATGGTGTATTATTATGTATAATACAGCTACTGTACTAAGTGTATTAATACATATAGTATTATTTATGTAATTGGAGACTAAAATGAAACAGATCAATATAGTACTTACACAAACTAATACAGTTATTTCAAAGACGTTAAAGGCAGTATCAAAAAAGCCTTACAATCATATTTCTATATCCTTTGATGATGACTGCAAAACAATGTTCAGCTTTGGGAGAAAGATAACATGGTTTCCCCTGATTGGAGGATTTGTAAAGGAGAATCCGGATAGCGGAGTATTTAAAATGCATCCTGATACAAAATGTAAAATATACAAGCTTGATGTTACAGATGCCGACTATAATATAATTCTTAGGAGACTGGAGAAATTTTTATCTGAACCGGACAGCTTTAGATACAGTTTTTTGAACTTATTTTTAATTTATATGAATATACCGCTGCAAAGGCACTACTACTATGTTTGTTCAAGTTTTGTTACGTACTTGCTTTGGGGGATTGTACCATTTAATAAGGAAATTTCTCTTGTGATACCTGACGACTACAATAATTTGGAGCTTAATGAAATATATGAAGGAAAGCTTGTGGAATATGTTAATGGTAAACTGGCATGCAATAATATTTAAGGAGGTGTGAGATGATACAAATAGATAACAACAGCTCGAAAGCTTTGTATGAGCAAGTATATGAGGAAATAAAAAGGCTCATATTATCAAAAGCACTGAAATCTGACGAAAAGCTGCCTTCAGTGAGGGAGTTGGCTTCTATGGTAAAAATCAATCCTAACACTATACAAAAAGCATATAAGGGTTTAGAAGAAGACAATTATATCTATACTGTCAAAGGAAGGGGAAACTTTGTAAAAAATTCGGAAGAGTTAAGGAGTATACATATAAAAATTATGGAAGAAAAATTGAGTGAAGCACTTAAAACCTTAAAAAATATTGGCATGAGCGATGAGTATATAATTGAAATGGTAAAAAAAATGCTGAATCCGGAAACGAAATAGGAGGTAGTATGTTAAGAATAGATAATCTAAGCAAGAAATTTGGAGATTTTCAAGTTTTAAGCAATGTAAGCATAAATGCTGAAAAAAGTCAGATATACGGGCTGGTTGGTTCAAATGGGTGCGGTAAAACAACTTTACTAAAACATATAATGATGATTTACAGGCAGGATAACGGGAAAATTTTTTATGATGATGCACAGGTGAAAGAGGATTCAGAGATTTTAAAGGATTTTTATTATGTGCAGGACAGTCTGTTTTTTCCGTATCAAAGCACACTTGGCAAGCTGTTTGAATATGAAAAACTTATGTATGATAGAATGTCAGAAGAAAAATTCAATGAGCTTGTGAGTTATTTTAATATTGATAAGAATAAAAGTCTGAATAAAATGTCCAAGGGTCAGAAAAAGCAGGCTGCTTTTGTTTTGGCCATTTCATCGAAACCGAGACTTTTGCTTCTGGACGAAATAGTTGACGGGTTGGATGCAGTAATTAAGAGAAAGTTCTGGGATATTTTGATTAGGGAAGTAATAGACAATGAAATGACTGTTGTAATTTCGTCGCATGATTTAAAAGAATTGGATAATATATGCGATAAAGTAGGCATAATGCATGAAGGGAAAATTTTAAGGGAAGAAAACCTTGAAAAAATGAAAGATGAAATAAAAAGAGTCCAGTTTGCAGTGGAGGGCGGATTTGATGCGGCAGAATTTGCGGAATATAATATAATCAGATCTGTTAAAATAGGCAGTATTAATATTTGTACACTGACCGGAGATGTGGACGAATTTAAAAAGAAACTGGAAAGTAAATTTAAAGTTCTTTTATTTGATAAACTTTCAATGAGCCTTGAGGAGATATTTATTACAGAGCTGGGAGGTGCAGGTTATGGAACAGAAAAAAAATAATTTGTTCAGCAAACTGTTTTTGAACGCACTAAGCAACAAGAAAAATTGGTTCTTTCTGTCAACGGTAATAATTTTTGTTACAACAATGCTGATTCCATTTATATTGGGATCGGAGAAAGAGTTTTTTATATTTTTCGGTATATTTGAGATTTTTGTATTGCTGTTTGTTAATTGTCTGGTAGATAACAGTTTTTTGCACAATGATTCTAAGCTGGCATATTACAAATCAAAGCCTGCTTCATTTAGAGAGCAGATTTTTGTAAACGTAGCAATAAATTTGATTTTTGCTGCATACATGCTCCTTTTGATTGTTTTGTCAGTAGTCTTCCAAGGACTGGATTACGATATATTAGAATCATTTAAACTTATAATTCCATGGCTTTCTGCTGGAATATTCCTTGTTTCCTTATCCTCAATACTGGCAGGAAATACTTTGGTCGCAGGGGCAATGACAATATTTAACTTTGCTTTGCCGGGTATAATTTATCTCATAATTCAGTTTATGTTTTCTATATTGGAAAATATAGTTGCCGGGTTCAGCGCAAGAGTTCTTATGAATTACTTCGTAGACTCCTTTTACAAGCTGGAATACATATATTTTGCAGAATATGCTGACAAACCGGTAGATTATATATATTTTCTGTTGCTTGGAATTATACTTGTGGGCATAACACTTTTAATATTTAAGATGTTAAGTAGAAGAAAAAACGAAAACACCGGTAACTTTATAGTATTTGACGGCTATAAGTATTTTGTATCAGTGCTTGCGTGTTTGATAGTTCCGGCATTTTTCTCATTTACATCATTAAGCGAAAATATAGTGAATTCAATTATAGTTTCATTGCTCATGGCAGCTCTGACTTATTATCTTATAATTGCTGTCATAGAAAAATCTTTTAGAATATCTAAGCTTTCTTTAAAAGTATTTGCAGCAAGCATGATTGTATTTATTGCCTTGACCGGAGGAACGGTCTTATTTGCTAATCAATATAAAGAAGCCGTACCAGCTGCAGAGGACGTGCGAGCTGTTTATATAGGGAATTCTACATGGGTTCACAGAGAGATAGAAAAATACATGGAGACTGATGGCGAGTTAAGCGACAGTGATATTTCTGAAATAGGAAAAAAACAAAATATAATATTGTTTTCAGACAAGGAGAATATTCAGGCTGCAATTGATCTTCATAAGGAAATTCTTGCAAATCAGAATTATAATAAGGATAATTCCTACATGAGCAATATAGTAATATCATATTATATGAATGACGGCAAATATCTTGTCAGAGATTACAAGATTCAAGATGGTGCAGATGAGGACAATAAAGCAAAAGATGAAATTGCGTATAGGTTGTTAAATTCGCAGGAATTAAAAGCTAAAAAATATTTCTACTTGTATGACGAAAAATATTACTCGGGAAATGAATATGATGTAGATGTTGAAATAAGTAGCTATGGAAGGGATGCAGAAGATTTCTTTGAAGATATCAGCATAAAAGATATACGCCCGTACTTGATTAAGGATATTGACGGGCAATCCATGGATGTGAAAGATTCATTTACCGCAATGACCAATTACAATTATGATAAAACTACATCCAGCATAGAAAGAGAATACTATTTGGAAATAACCGTAGAAGACAATAACAATAATGATGAAAATTTGAAACCAGATGTCTATAACATTGAACTAAGTGATGATTTTGAAAATACAAAAGAATACTTGGATATAAAATAAAAAACGGGACGATCGAGGGATCGTCCTTGGTTTTTGAGTTTAGTATGTTTTTGTTGGAGAATATATAGTTTCTGATTCTACGAAATTCCCTGATGAATCATAAACTTTACCTATTACGCAAAGTCTGTATGTTCCACTCGAGACAGCTCTAAGCTTTGAATTTTCACAAGTGTAGGTGCCTTCTTTTGACCAAGTTGCTATGGTGCTCCAACTGCTAGAATTTGATTTTTGAAGTTTCATAGTTAATTTGCATGAACCGTCACTCGATCTATGTGACATATTAGCTTTGCATTCAGCTATACCTAGGCTGTCAATATCAAGCCCTGAGGCTATGCTCATTAAGCTAATGTACCTTGGAGAAATTTCTCCTGAATGGATTTCATTAACTGCAGCAAATGACTGCACTCCCATCGATAATAAAATAGACATTACGATAATTAAGCTTAGTATTTTTTTCATTTCATTCTCCTTTGTTTTATAATATTTTATATATAAGACAATATAAAATGATAAAATGTAACATTATTTTTAATTTTCCTACAATTTTTTTACTTATACAATCATTTAAAAGGAAACCAATTATCTTATAGATTCAGCTATTTTTATTAATTCTTCGTTAGTTAGGTTGTCATCATTGCTATTAATTACAACTAAGTTTTCATGAAATTTAAAAATTAATGTAATAAAACCAGACTTTCTGTAAATATAGCTGTTTTTATTTTTAATATTTACATTGTATTTTTTGCAGTTTTCGGTATCTATATTAAATGAAAATGCATTATCGTAATGAGAAATATAGATATAATTATTATCGTAATTATAATAGGTTAATGTATAAAAACTACCAGATTTATATTTATCGCTTTCAATATACCCTTCAGAAATATACCCTATTGTAATCTCCTCAAGCTGTTCAATTTCTTCCTCAGGCGTAAATGTAGCATGTGTGTCGAAATTTTCTATATAAAAATTTAAAACTCTTTCTCTGAAAGCATCAACAGTGACAAAAGGTATTATAAAACCGGACAACAATATTAAAACAAATGCAGCAGCTTTGAACATTATGCTTTTAAATCTCTTCTTACTTGCTATTCTGGCGCTGTCCTTGCCTAAATGATTATTAATCATTGCATATATTTTTTCATCCAGCTCATCCTGATTGGGGTTAATAATGGACTCGTCTTTTTCCAGCATGTCATATAGAGCGCTGTCTTTTTCAGCCAGCGATATGGCAGCTTTTTTTATAAGAAAATCCAAATCATAATTATTATAATTGCTTTTATTCATTGCACTGTTCACCGCCTTTCAATCTTTGCTTCAGCATATTTACAGCCCTTTGTTTGTATACCCTAATGCTTTTTACGTTTATATCCAAGGCAATTGCTATTTCTTCGTATGAAAGTTCATCATATCCATAGCGGTACTGCAGAATTGATTTATACGGCTCAGGCATATGTTCAAGTGCTTCTTCAATTTCCGAGCCGTAGATTTTTTCGATAATGTCACTATCACTGCTGTGGTACGCATATTCTGGTATGTAGCTAAGATCGACATTTAATTTTTCTTTTTTGACATAATTGATATAGTTATTCTTTACCATACTCATTAAATATGATTTTATTTTGTATACATGAATTTTTTGTATCATTTCTATACGTTCAATGACCTTGAGAAACGTTGTAGACACTAGGTCATTTGAGATGTCAGGACTTTTAGATAGGGCAAATGCATATTTCCAAAGGGTTCTGTTGTACTTTTTATATAAATACACTGCATATTCATAATTAGTCGTTTCTACATCGGATTCTTCCGTATCAGATACTGCTAATAAGCAAAACATAGATTATCCTCTCCTGCGGCTGATAAAGCAATTATAACATATTTTGGACAAAGATATAGTAAAATAATTTAAATTTTAGTAATATTTAATAAAAAAATGCTTGACAAGCTGTTTTGAGGCCTGTATTATTGTAATAATTTAAAATTAATTTCAATGAAGGAGATATGTATGTAATTACCGGCTTGAAGAGAGCTGCTGGTTGGTGTGAAGCAGTAGGCGGATTATATATAAATCACTCCCGAGAACTTTTCTGAAAATAAGTAGGAAAAGCGGCAGACCCCGTTAGAAGGTCTCATTTATTATAATGTAAAGAGAGGTGCTTTTGGCACAATTAAGGTGGTACCGCGGGTTTTCTCGTCCTTTGAGAGAACCTGCTTTTTGTTTGCCAAAAGCAGGAGGAGAATGATATGAAAAAAGAAAATCAAGCAAGTTACACACTTAGTCAGCATGGCGAAGAAATAATGCGGGCTTCGGAAAATCTTAAAGGAACTATTCAGAAGACAGGCGTTATTTACAGTGAATTTTTTAGCCGCGAGTATGGAAACAATGTTTACATTAAGCCTGAAAATTTGCAGCTTACAGGTTCATTTAAGATAAGAGGAGCGTATAATAAAATATTTGGGTTAAGTGAAGAAGAAAAAAAGAGGGGAATAATAGCCGCTTCTGCCGGAAATCATGCTCAGGGTGTGGCTTTTTCAGCTCAAAAGCTAAATATATCTTCTGTAATAGTAATGCCTAAGATAACTCCTCTAATTAAGATTGCATCCACCAGATCATATGGTTCGGAAGTGTTTCTTCACGGAAATGTTTATGACGAGTCCTATAAAAAAGCGGTTGAAATGTCCTTGGAAAATGGATATACATTTATCCATCCATTTGATGATTATGGTGTTATATACGGACAAGGGACAGTAGGCCTTGAAATACTTCGTGAATTGAAGGACACAAATGCAATTCTTGTTCCGGTTGGAGGCGGAGGTCTTATTAGCGGAATTGCTCTTATTGCAAAGAGCATTAATCCGAAGATCAAAGTGATAGGAGTGGAACCGGTTGGTGCTATGGCTATGAAGCTTTCATTGGAAAAAGGCAGTGTTTTTGAAATCGACTCCTGCAGCACAAATGCTGAAGGGGTGGCTGTTAAACGTCCTGGTAACATCACATATGACATAACAAGCAAATATGTAGATGATATTATATCTGTTACGGAAGAAGATATTACGGAGGCATTGCTCTTGCTGGTTGAAAAACATAAGCTCATATGTGAAACTTCGGCTGTGCTTACTGTTGCAGCATTAAAAAAACTTAACATTAAAAATAAAAATGTTGTAAGTGTGCTTAGCGGAGGCAATATAGATGTTCTTACCATATCTTCATTAATTAATAAAGGATTGGTATCCAGAGGAAGGATCTTTTGCTTTTCTGTAGATTTACCGGATATACCGGGGCAGCTTATGAAAATTTCAAGGATTATTGCCGAATTAAACGGTAACGTAATAAAGCTTGATCATAACCAGTTTAAGGCAAGTGACAGATTCACAAAGGTTCAGCTTGAAATAACAGTAGAGACAACTGGAAACGATCATATACAAAAAATAATCTCCAGTCTTGCTAAGGAAGGATTTTCTGTCAGAAAGGTGTATTAAGTTTTTTGTTTAATGAGATTGTTTTTTACAATTTAATAAATTATTAATAAATTTTTAAAAAATGTTACGTTTTTGGACTATAAATTGTCTATATAGTAAAGGGATAAATAATTAGGGGGAACATCCCTTTCGATAACATTTGATGCCAGGGGGGAGGTATCAGGTGTAAAATACTGAACAGCAGATATTGAACAGCTGAAAAATTGTTGGCGCAGGTATGTTGGAGGCAAAGGTGTGCGGGGAATCATGCTTAACAGGGGAATTCTTTAAGCTATAACATGTATAATTGGAATTTTTGATGCAATGACAGCTAAAAGGGGTATTGGAACAAGCTTTAATAAATTCATATAACTCTTCCGGAGGCAGCGCAAAATTTTATAACTGTACTGTCTCCGGAAAATATTTTATATACTTACATTGCTCCCAATACGCTGAACAATAACAACAGGGGGAAGCTGAGTCCTAGCTATTGCAATATTATCGTTGCACACTATTTTTACGGGGTTGTTTTCATCAACAACGATAATATTTCTTGCTTTTACATCCGTAAGCTGTACGGATTTTACTTTTGAGGCAGAAATAACTATATCACCAAGCACGACAACATTCTTTATATAAACATTACCTGTTCCAACGGAATCTAAAATATTCAGGTCACCTACTACAACCGCACTTGAATAGGTTTCTTCATAGTTTGTTATATTGAAACCTCTTTCTATATTTTCATTGTCGATTATTTCATAAATTATTTTAACTGCTTCCGCACGTGTTAATGCTTTTGCGGGGAGGTACAGTCCTTCGGGGTATCCTAATATATATCCCTTGTTGTAAACTGAATTAACGCTTGATTTTGCCCATTCCTGTATTGTTCCATAATCTGAAAGTAAGGCAGCACCGTCACCGTAAGCTTCTCCTGTTGTTATGGCAGAGCTTACAACTTTTGCAACTTCTTCTCTTTTTATAGGGTTGTTCGGCCTGAAGGTGTTGTTTTCATAGCCCGAGAAAAATCCTGATGCAATTGATTTTTGAACTTCTTCATAAAACCATTCATTATTGCTTACATCAGAAAACCCAAGATCAGCTGTTTTTTCTGTATGCATGGCACTGTTTAATAATTTTGAAAATTCTGCTCGTGTAATTGTTCTGTCAGGTTTGAATGTTCCGTCTTCGTATCCTGAAACAAACCCAAGATTAACAGCCTTTTGAATCCAGTCTTTTGCCCAGTGTTCTTCTATATCGGAAAAAGCAGCTTCTGGCTTTGCTTCATCATTTATACTATCCGTTTTCGGTTCTTCTGCTTCAGTATCTGAATTTTCAGTTGTTATGTTTTCTTCTTCCGTAATTTCCGTATCAGTTATAGCGTCAAGCACATCAGCATAAGCAAATGAATTTACGCTTAATATAATGCACAGTCCGGTAACGGATACTTTTTTTATTATTTCCTTCAACTTGTCCTCCTTTTAGCCTTTGCGTACTTAAGTCACAAATCGTAATGCTTTAATTAATCAGACGTTTTTTTAAGATAAAATGTTCCCTGTTTTGTATCTCAATTATAGAATTGTTCTGATAAAAAGTAAATAGGTAATAAAAGACATATGTATTGACTTATGGGTAAAAAATAAATTATAATAGTATAAATAATGTAAGGAAATCGCTGGATGGATGAATTATTTATGAGAGAAGCCTTGAAGGAGGCTCAAAAAGCTTATGATATCAATGAGGTGCCAATAGGAGCAGTAATAGTTCGGGATGGTGAAATAGTAGGAAGAGGCTACAACCAGAAAGAAACGCTTAAAGATGCAACATTGCATGCAGAGGTATCGGCAATTAGAGAAGCTTGCAGAAAACTGGGGGGCTGGAGACTGCCCGGATGCACTATGTATGTCACGCTGGAACCATGTTCTATGTGCGCCGGTGCACTTGTAAATGCAAGAATCGAGAAGCTTGTTATTGGTACTGCAGACTTAAAAACAGGAGCATGTGGCTCAGTATTGAACATAGTTCAAACAGATAAGCTGAATCATCAGATAGATGTGAAATTCGGGATTTTGGAGGAAAGTTGTTCAGATATTCTGAAGAAATTTTTTTACGAGCTTAGAATCTCAAAAAAATTTAAGGAGAGAGCGATGGTTAAATATCCGGTACTTGAAGTTAATGTTGACAAACTCAGGGCTAACACAAAAATTATTGCAAAACTCTGCGGTAACAGCGGTATTGAGGTTGCCGGAATAGTAAAAGTATTTGGGGGAATTATCCCGGGCGTTCGTGCCATGATTGATGGCGGATGCAAGCAAATAGGAAGTTCCAGAATTGAGCAGCTGAAGAAAATAAAAAGCCAGGGCATTGAAATTCCTTTGCTTCTTGTGAGAATTCCTATGCTGTGTGAAATAGAGGATGTCGTAAGGTACAGCGATATATGTCTTGTTTCTGAGGAGAAAATGCTAATTGCCTTAAACAAAGAAGCAGAAAGACAAAATAAAAAATACGGCGTCGTGTTAATGTATGATTTGGGGGATTTGAGAGAAGGTGTTTTTACGCGAAATGAACTGACAGATCTGGCAAAGATGACGGAAAATAAATTGAACAGTCTTGTTTTGGAGGGTGTTGGAACAAATCTGAGCTGCTACGGCTCGGTGGCACCCACAAACAAAAATCTGTCAGAGCTTGCTGAAGCCGCGGCAGAAATCGAAAAAATAATTGGAAGGAAATTGCATATTATTTCTGGAGGCGGAACTACCACACTTCCTCTTTTAGTCAAAGGTGAAGTGCCTGAAAAAATCAATCATCTTCGCTTAGGAGAAGGAATTATAAATACTCAGGATCTTCCGCTTTATTGGAATACGAACATAGAAGGACTTGATAAAGATACATTTATATTAAAGGCTCAGATAATAGAGCTAAACGAAAAGCCTACACACCCTATTGGAGAGCTGACGGTTAATGCTTTTGGAGAGCAGGCTTACTACGAAGATAGAGGTATCCGAAAAAGAGCAATAATTGCACTGGGTAATCAGGATGTTGGAGATTCGTCAAAGCTTGTGCCGAAGGACAAGGATATAATTGTAATGGGCGCAAGCAGCGATCACACAATTTTGGATATACACGATTGTAAGAGAGAATATAAGCTGGGCGATGTTGTGGAATTCAATGTATTATATCAGGCGATGTTGTTTACATCACTGTCTGAATATATAAGTAAAAAAATAATCAGTAATGACTAAATTATTATTGGAGGAGGAAATTATGCCTATTATTCAAGTTGAAATGCTAAAAGGAAGAACTGTGGAACAGAAAAGGGCTCTTGCTGAAAGGGTAACTCAGGCAGTTATGGAAACGGCTAATTGCCCGAAGGAAGCTGTAAAGATTATAATAAGAGAAATGGAATTTGAGAACTACGCCCAAGGAGGAGTGCTTAAGTGCGACGATAAATAGCATTGGGGCGAACATACTTTCAATTTTTATGAATAATATAAAAGGGTGATGATTTTCAAGATGATAATGTCATTAATTTGAAAAATATAAGCCCTTTTTACATATAATGTATAAAGGAGTTTTTATGAAATTAATATCATGGAATGTCAACGGGTTAAGAGCATGTGTGAACAAAGGATTTATGGATTCATTTAAGAAGCTGGATGCAGATATTTTCTGTCTGCAGGAGATAAAACTTCAGGAAGGACAGATTGAGCTAGAGTTGGAAGGATACCATGATTTTTGGAATTATGCCGAAAAAAAAGGTTATTCGGGAACAGCGGTATTCACACGGGAAAAGCCGTTGTCTGAGGCGTATGGAATCGGCATAGAGGAACATGATAACGAAGGAAGGGTTATAACTCTTGAATTTGATAAATTTTACTTGGTTAATGTATATACGCCAAATTCTAAGAGAGCTCTTGAAAGGCTTGAGTACAGAATGAAATGGGAGGATGATTTCAGAAACTACCTTCTTAAGCTCAATGAGCATAAGCCTGTAGTAATGTGCGGAGATTTAAATGTTGCACATAAGGAAATAGATTTAAAGAATCCTAAAACAAACAAAAAAAATGCCGGCTTTACAAATGAAGAAAGAAGCAAGATGACGGAACTGATTGAAGCAGGGTTTATTGATACATTCAGGTATTTTTATCCTGATAAGGAGGAAGCATACTCATGGTGGTCAAATTTTGCCAAGTCAAGAGAAAGAAATGTAGGCTGGAGAATTGACTACTTCATAACATCAAAAGAGTTTGAAGATAAACTTTTAGATGCATTCATATACCCTGAATACTATGGAAGCGACCATTGTCCTGTGGGCCTGCTCATAAAATAAACACGAAGTTTATTACTAATAAATTAAAAATAGTATTTATTATTACGAAAATTAATAAAAAAAAATTATTGCTTATTCTTTAGTTTCTGCTATAATAAAAATGTAAAATGATATGAAATTGAATATGCGCATCAATATAATAGGGATAATATGGTTCCGTAGTTTCTACCAAACAACCGTAAATTGTTTGACTATTGATTTTTTGTATTTGAATTTTATTTATATGATGCGTCTGAATTAACAGGCGCATTTTGTGTTTTATACACTAAATTTTACGAAAGATATAAAAAGCAAACGTCTATTTCTTGCTTTTTAAATATTAAAAAAATTAGGAGAATAAAATGAAAAAATTTCTTAGCATTATTTTATCACTTGTAATGATCTTTTCACTTGCAGCGTGCGCTCAGAAGCCTGCGGCTGAGGAACCTCAATCGGAAGAACCGGCATCAGAGGGAACTGAACCGAGTGATTCTGGATTATTTCCTGCAATAGCAAAGGAAGATATAAAAGTGGCAGTTATCCACATAGGAAACCCTGCTGACGGATCGGGCTATACATACGCTCATGACCAGGGAATAGTTGGAATGCAGGAAGCACTGGGACTTGATGACAGCCAGATTATTCGTAAGAACAATGTAGATGATGAAGATCCTACTGCTACAGAAACAGCAATACTTGAAGCAATAGAAGAAGGAGCTAACATTATTTTTGGTACAAGCTGGGGTTACATGGACATAATGGAAGCTTTAGCAGAAGAATATCCTGAAGTTATTTTTTCACATGGTACAGGATACAAGAGCAACGATACAAACTTTAATAATTATTTCGGAAGAATTTATCAGGCAAGATATTTAACAGGTATTGCTGCCGGCTTAAAAACAGAGAGCGATTTAGTAGGATATGTTGCGGCAATGGGACAGCAAAACTCTGAGGTTACAGGCGGAATTGATGCATTTGCAATGGGAGTGTATTCAGTAAACCCTGATGCAAAGGTATATGTAAAGGTAACTAACAGCTGGTATTCGCCTGAGGAAGAGACTAACGCAGCAAAAGCGTTGCTTGCTGAAGGTTGCGATGTTATTGCACAGCACTGTGATACTCCTAACCCTCAACTTGAAGCTGAAAAAGCTGGTAAGTGGGGAATTGGTTATAACTCAGACATGTCTAAGGATGCTCCTAAAGCAACAATTACATCTGCAGTTTGGGATTGGTCTGCATATTATACTACAGCCGTTGAAAATGTTATAAACGGAACATGGACAAATGAAAATTACTTTGGAGGAATGGAAGAAGGACTGGTTGGTATTTCTCCACTTAATGAAAGTGTAGTTGCAGAAGGAACAGCTGATGCAATTGCTGAAGCAGAACAATCAATTCTTGACGGAAGCTTCAATATTTTTGACGGAGTTATTGAAACAAATGACGGAAGTACTGTTGGAGAAGAAGGCAAGACATTGGACGATGCAACAATTACCGGAGGAATTAACTGGTATTTTAAAACAGTGGAAGTTAAATAATTAATTAAATCCTCTTATTTTCTGTCATTCTGAACAAGTGGTGCAATTATTAGATTGCACCTCCTCAGAATGACATTATAATTTATTGCAATTGTCTTGTATTAAAAATATACCGGACATAGATGGGAGTAAACTAATGTCAAACGAATCAAATTATGCTATAGAGCTTAATGGCATTTCAAAAGTGTTCGGCAATGTGGTTGCCAATGACAACATAAATTTAAATATTAAATACGGAGAAATTTTGGCTTTGCTTGGAGAAAATGGATCCGGAAAAACAACTCTGATGAATATGCTGGCAGGTATATACTATCCAGATGCAGGATCCATATCAATTGCGGGAAATGAGGCTGCAATCGGATCTCCAAAAGATGCCATAGATTATGGAATAGGAATGATTCATCAGCATTTTAAGCTGGTTGAGATTTTCAATGCTATGGATAATATAGTGTTGGGCACTGATGGAAGGTATGAAAAACCAAAATTACTAAAAGATAAAATTCTAAACATAAGCAATAAATTCGGACTTGAAATTGAACCTGAGAAAAAAATCTACAATATGTCTGTAAGTGAAAAGCAGACTGTGGAAATAATGAAGGTGCTATACAGAGGGGCAAAGATTCTTATACTGGATGAACCGACTGCGGTTTTGACTCCTCAGGAAACTGAAAAACTGTTTACTATCCTTCGTAAAATGAAGGAACAGGGAAGTGCAATAATAATTATTACTCATAAGCTTCATGAGGTTTTAAATATAAGCGATCGTGTCGCAATATTGAGGAAGGGAAAACTTGTTGATACAGTTGAAACTAAAAAAACAAATGAGAACAAGCTTACAGAGCTTATGGTGGGCAGGCCTGTCAGCCTCAAAATAAAACGGCCTGAAACAACAAATAACAAGACTGTTCTCAATGTTGTGGAGCTATCGGTAGAAAATGTCGACGGTACGTTAGCAATAAAAGATGTAAATTTTAAACTTAAAAGTGGAGAAATTCTGGGCGTAGCAGGAATAGCGGGAAGTGGCCAAAAGGAACTGTGTGAGGCTATTGCAGGCCTGGTTAAAATAAAAAGCGGAGCAGTGCTCTGTCATAAGGAAAATATTATAGGCAAGACGCCTGATGAAATTATTAAATTAGGAATAAGCATGAGCTTTGTGCCTGAGGACAGGCTTGGAATGGGGCTGGTTGGTTCCATGGGAATGGTAGAAAACATCATGCTTAAATCTTATAAAAATAATAAAGGACTTTTCATAGATAAAAAACCGGCAAAAAAACTTTCAGAACAATTAGTTGAAAAATTGGATATAGTAACTCAAAATATTTATACTCCGGTTAGAATGATGTCTGGCGGAAATGTGCAAAAAGTTCTGCTTGGAAGAGAGATTGAATCTAATCCAAATGTACTTATAACTGCATATCCCGTGAGAGGTCTTGATATCAATTCTTCATATGTTATATATGACCTTCTTAACGAGCAAAAGAAAAAAGATGTAGCCATATTATTTATCGGAGAGGATCTTGATGTTCTATTGGAGCTTTCTGACAGAATAATGGTACTGTGTCATGGAAAAGTTCAAGGAATTGTGGACGCAAAAACAACGACAAAGGAAGAAATCGGACTTATGATGACAGGAATGAATTTAACAGGGGGCGGCCATAATGAATAAAGCAAAAATTAGAGAACCTTTATTTCGTACAGTGAAAAGAGCAGAGCGATCAAAGACGGAAATCTTAAGGCTTAGAATTATGGCGTTTATAATGGCTCTTGCTGCAGGAGGATTGTTTATACTGTGCCTTGGATTTAACCCTGTAGAGCTTTACGGTACTATTGTTTCAGGTGCCTTTAGAAGTAAAATGGCAATACAGGCAACTGTTAAAATTATGATTCCGCTGCTGATTACCTCTCTTGGAGTTATACTTGCATTTAAAATGAGATTCTGGAACATCGGAGCAGAGGGACAAATAATAATGGGTGCGGTATTTTCATCATATTTTGCATTGTTTTACAGTAATTTACCTCACTTTGCGCTCCTTGCTTTAATGTTTGTTGCAGGAGCTGTTGGAGGAGGTTTGTGGGGGGCAATTCCAGCATATTTTAAAACGAAGTTTAATACTAACGAAACATTATTTACACTGATGCTGAATTATATAGCCTTGCATATTATATCATACCTTCGTGACGGCCCGTGGAAGGACCCAGGCTCGTCAGGGTTCCCGAAAATTGCGAGATTTGTTTCAAACGCTCAAATTGATAAGGTGTTGGGGGTGCAGTTCGGATGGATAATAGCCCTGATACTTGTGGTGGCTGTTTTCGTATATATGAGATATACCAAACATGGATACGAAATAAGTGTTGTGGGAGAAAGCCAATCAACTGCAAAGTATGCGGGAATGAATGTCAAAAAGGTAGTTCTCAGAACGATGCTAATAAGCGGAGGAATATGTGGACTGTCAGGTGTGATTCAGTCAGCCGGTTCTGATATGACACTGGCTTCTTCTGTTGCCGGCGGAGTAGGTTTTACAGCAATAATAGTTGCGTGGCTGGCTAATTTAAATCCTCTGGGAATATTTCTTGTTTCATTTTTGTTCAGCATTCTTGAAAAGGGAAGCAGTGTAATGCAGTCAACCTACGGATTGTCCACATATTCTGCTGCAGTATTGCAGGGAATAATATTGTTCTTTATTTTAGGAAGTGAATTTTTTATAAGGTACAAATTTGCATTAGGACAAAGACACAAAGGAGGGACTAAGTAATGAACTTATTCATAAATTTTTTAATTGCCGCAGTATTTGCTGGAACACCTCTTTTGTTCGGTACTATAGGAGAAATCTTGAATGAAAAGGCAGGGCATTTGAATCTTGGTGTTGAAGGAATGATGATGATGGGAGCCTGCGCCGGATTTATGGCGGGATATATGAGTGATAACCTGTTTATTGCACTTATAGCGGCGTTTATGGCAGGGATGTTAGGAGCTTTAATATATGCTGTACTGACCATAACTTTTATGGCAGATCAAAATGTTACGGGGCTTACTCTAACCATATTTGGAACAGGAATTTCGAATTTTGCAGGAGAGTATATGATAGTGAATTCACATACGACTTCACTCAAGCTTCCGGCGCAGATTACAATGCAGCTTAACAATTTAAACATACCGGGGTTAAGTGACTTGCCTGTTTTAGGGAAACTGCTGTTCAACTATAATCCTTTCGTGTATTTGGGAATTGTAGTAGCAATTATTTGTGGTTTATATTTAAATCATACTAAGTCCGGTCTCAACATGAGAGCCATAGGTGAGAATCCTGCAGCGGCGGATGCTGCCGGAATAAAAGTTACGAAGCTTAAGTATATTAATGTACTTTTGGGCGGAGGAATATGTGGAATAGGAGGAGCATACTGCTCAATGATTATCAACGGAGGAGTTTGGATGAGCAACAGTGTTAACGGCCTTGGCTGGATAGCAGTAGCGCTTGTTATATTTGCTTCGTGGAGTCCTGTAAAAGCAATCTTTGGTTCGTTTATTTTTGGAGCGTTTAATGTTCTAAAATATTATTTTCCAAAAACAATAATTACAATACCAAATGCATTTTACGACATGCTTCCATTTGTAATAACTGCACTTGTTCTTGTAATAACATCAATTAAAAAGTCAAAAGAAAACTCTCAGCCTGCCGGCTGCGGAGTGAACTATTACAGAGAAGAAAGATAGATATAATAAATTTTATATGAATTTAAGTGACCTGCCACATCATTTTCAGACAATAAAGTATTTCTATATTTAAGAAACTTTAGTTTTGTATCGGAATGATGCGGAGGTCTTTTTTATTTGCAGATCGGTACATGTTGCACAGAATATATTTATGTGCGTTAAATACAATGTATAAAACGTGTTTTTAAACAAAAACTATAAACTGAAGTAAAAGGAGGTATTATGAAAAAGGTATATTTAATAGCTTTGTTGATTTTTACGATTGTTTTTGCAAGCTGCAGCATGGCTGGGGGTGTTTCTGAAATTGAAATAATTAATTTAAAAAACGGTGAAAAAACATCTGTTTCCGGTGACAGCGAAATTGCAAAGACAATTTTAAAGGCGGTAAAATCAAAAGATAAGGATTATGATGAAGCAGAAGATTTAATATCCTACGAGCTTATTATAAACAAAGCTTCCGATGCCGATTATTATAATATACATTTTGATTTAAATAACAAAGAAGCATATATTTCGCATGATGAAAGTACATACAAGATTGATGATAAAACAGCATCTGAATTGTTTTTGGATGAAAACTTTGCTTACACATACATAGCATCAACATTGTATGATTCTTTTTTAGATTATAATGAAAGCAGGTTAAATCCCAATATTAAGTATAATTGGACATACAAAAATATTGATGGGGTGTTTGCAAAAAAAGAAGGAGAGATAAAAGGAGATATAAACACAAATTCAGTAAAAATTGGTCCAAATGACCAGCTGGACATTGCTTATGAAAAGGTCCCAGACAGCCAGGTGGTCCGTGTATATTCTCAGGGAAATCTTATAAGTACAGGTACAGATATACAAAGTGCTGTTAGCAGCCTGACGGCTGACGGAGAATATACAGTTGAAAGTCATGCCCAGTGGCTGCTGAAGGAGGGCTTAGAATTTTACGGAAGTCAGACGTTAAGCTTTACTGTTGATGTAGACAATCCGGCAAGTATAGAGATTGTTACAAAGGAAAATTACCCGGGTAATATTTTGCTTGTCTATATTAGAAATTTAAATGGTGACGAAAAATTATCCTTATCGACAGAAGCCGTAAAAACAGAGACGGAAATGTACAGCTACAAGGAAAAAAGTGTATTCATTTGCCCTATTGACCTTTATGCTCAGCCGGGAGAATATGACGTTAATGTTGATATAGTAGGAGAAGAAGGAGATGCTTATACTATTTCAAAGAGCTTTACTGTAAAAAACAAATCGTTTAAAACTCAGTATCTTACGGTTTCTGACGATATGAACGATACAAATAATAATGATACTGCAATCTATGAGTTTTCGCAGCTTGTCAAGCCTGCAAGAACAGAGTCTGCTTCTGAAAAGCTTTGGGAGGGTACATTTATTATGCCTGTTGAAGGAGAGCTCACGACCGATTTTGCCGAAATAAGGTTTGTAAACAACGAACAGTCTTCATCAAGACATTCGGGAATTGATATCGCTGCTCCTTTGGGGACTGAGGTAAAGGCTCCCAATAGCGGAATTGTAACATTTGCAATGGAAGGACTTTTGTCCCCGGGAAATACGGTTGTAATTGATCACGGTATGGGAATTTTTACATCATATTATCATTTTGATACTATTGCAGTCAAAAAAGGGCAGAAAGTATCAAAAGGAGATATTATAGGGACAGTGGGCACGACTGGATTTTCAACAGGTCCGCATCTTCATTACGCTGTAAGCATTTATAATACTTATGTTAATCCATACCAGGTGCTTAGCGGAATAATAGATTAATAATTGTTTACCTTTATTGAATTATGGTATATACTTAATACAAGTAAATTAATTAGGAGGCGCTATGGATTTTATAGGATGGGCGTGGCTTGTGGTAATTGCCGCGTGCGTAATTATTGAAGCTTCCACATTGGGTCTTACAACTATTTGGTTTGCTATCGGAGCCTTAGTTGCATGGTTTGTTTATTTGATGAATTTTGACCTTCATGTACAGATAGTGGTTTTCTTGATTGTGTCTATTGCAAGCCTGATTCTTACGAGGCCTATAGCTGTTAAAAAGCTGCAGGTGGGTAAAGCCAGGACTAATATTGACAGCTTAATCGGAGAGACGGCAAAGGTTGAATCAACAATAAGCAACATAAACGGTGAAGGCCATGTAAAGCTAAAGGGTCAAATATGGTCTGCAAGATCAATGGATGACGATATAATTGAAAAGGACGAACTTGTAGTCGTAAAAGAGATAGTAGGAACAAAGGTTATAGTAAAAAGAAAATAGCAGGAGGTAAAAAATGGGATTTATAGGTACAATAATTTTAGTTGTTATTGTTATAGCACTGATTGCAACAAATATCAGAATAGTGCCGCAGGCACATTCTTATGTGGTTGAGCGCCTTGGTGCATACCAAACAACATGGGGTGTGGGTATACATGTAAAAATGCCCTTACTAGACAAAATCGCAAAAAAAGTTATATTGAAAGAGCAAGTTATTGACTTTGCTCCTCAGCCGGTTATTACAAAGGATAATGTTACGATGCAGATTGATACGGTAGTATTTTTTCAGATAACAGATCCGAAGTTCTATACTTATGGTGTAGACAGACCTATGGCGGCAATAGAAAATCTCTCGGCAACAACATTGAGAAATATAATAGGAGAGTTGGAGCTTGATCAAACTTTGACTTCCAGGGAGATAATAAATACAAAGATGCGTCAGGTTTTGGATGATGCCACAGACCCATGGGGCATTAAAATAAACCGTGTTGAGGTTAAAAACATTATTCCTCCGAAAGAAATTCAGAATGCCATGGAAAAGCAGATGAAAGCAGAGAGGGAAAAAAGAGAATCCATACTTATTGCCGAAGGGCAAAAAAATGCTGCTATTTTGGTTTCACAGGGTAAAAAGGAATCAATGATACTTGAAGCTGAAGCAGAAAAGCAAGCTGCCATATTAAAAGCAGAGGCTAAAAAGGAAGCTTCAATAAGAGAAGCCGAAGGTGAAGCTGAAGCAATTCTGAACATTCAGAAGGCAACAGCAGAGGGCTTGAAGATGATAAAGGATGTACAACTTGACAAAGAAGTTCTTACTTTAAAAAGCTTTGAAGCATTCGAAAAGGCTGCAAACGGTAATGCAACAAAAATTATCGTGCCGTCTGAGATTCAGGGGTTGGCTGGACTTGCAAGTGCATTAACTGAAGTTGGTAAGGAAAAATAAATAAAATGCGTCCAAGTGGGCGCATTTATTTTATTTGAAAATATCTTTTGAAAAGGTAATTCTGTTTCTGGTTTGTATAAATTTGTCTGATATAACTGCCTGAACAACTAAGACAACACCAATGGCGGAAATAATATCTCCAGCACTGACAATAATCCAGTTTCCAATAGTTATTATGTTTCCTAAAAAGTGTAATGATGAACCGTCAGCAGGAGTAAAAAACAGTATCTTTCCGTTTATTAAAAGGTCATGCATTTCAGTTCCGTACAGTCTTGCTGCCGCATCTGCAGCCAGTGGAAATCTGAATCGGTTTGCTAAAAAAACCAGCAAATTTAAACCTAATCCAACCAAGGGTACAACCATAAATTTCATACTGATATTTGAAATTAAAAACAATGCTGATAAAATATAAGCCAATAAAAGGAAGACGGAATACAACGATGAGTTATAATCAAAGAGACCGAGATTCATGACTATAATTGCAAGATATAAGAGTGCTGCTATGTATATAAAAGGTTTTCCGCTAAAACTCACATAATTCAGCCTTGAAATTTTTCCTCTTCGTATTAAACCCACAATTATTCCCAAAATTAAGGCTTCAAGAAACATTTTTACCTCCATTTTTATAAATTAATTTAATTTTACAATATATGTGTAAATATATCAACTTTTTATTGAAAAAGTTTAGTTTATTTAAAGAAAAACATAATAAAATAGCTAGAAACGTTCAATAATAAATGAATATTGACTGGTTATAATAAGTATGTTATTATTCTTGTAATATTTTAAATTACTTGGGAGGTTCTTACAGTGTTAGAAGAAGGCTCGATATGGGGTCCAATAATGTTACAGTTAATTCTTATCCTTGTAAATGCGATTTTTGCATCTGCCGAAATAGCAGTTATATCAATGAATGATAATAAAATGGCAAAAATGGCAATTGAGGGAGATAAGCGTGCTATTAAGCTTACAAAGCTGACTTTACAGCCATCTTATTTCCTTTCTGTAATACAGGTTGGAATTACATTAGCCGGGTTTTTCGGAAGTGCATTTGCGGCAGATAATTTTGCCAGCAGATTGACAGAGTTGCTTATAAGAATGGGGGTAAATTTACCGGCTTCAACATTAAACACATTGTCAGTTGTTGTAATTACCTTGATTTTATCTTACTTTACACTTGTATTTGGTGAACTTGTGCCAAAAAGGGTCGGAATGAAGAATGCGGAAAAACTTGCTTTATTTATGTCAGGGATGTTATTTTCCATATCTAAGTTTTTTTCACCTCTTGTTTGGCTTTTAACCGCATCAACTAACGGCGTGTTAAGGCTTATCGGAATAGATCCGAATTCTGAGGATGAAGAGGTTACAGAAGAGGATATTAGAATGATGGTTGATGTTGGGAGTGAAAAGGGATCTATTAATGCCAACGAGAAAGAAATGATTCAAAATGTTTTTGAATTTGATAATAAAACAGCTGAAGAAGTAATGACACACAGAACCGAAGTAGATATTTTATGGCTTGATGAAGCTGATGAAGAGTGGGCGCAAAAAATTACAAATAGCAGACATACGAGGTATCCTGTTTGTGACGGAAGTGCTGACAACATCATAGGTGTCCTCAATGTAAAGGATTATTTCAGATTAATTGATAAATCTAGGGAAAATGTTATGAGCAAAGCTATTAAGGCAGCTTATTATGTACCTGAAACTGTTAGGACTGACGTATTGTTCCAGAACATGAAAAAGACTAGAAATCATTTTGCGGTAGTATTTGATGAATACGGAGGAATGAGCGGTGTTATTACAATGAACGATCTTCTGGAGCAGATAGTTGGAAATTTTGATGATGATTACTTAAATCCGGAACCTCCGTCAATAGAGAAGCTGGATGATGATACGTGGAAGATAAAAGGCTCCGCATACTTGGAGGATGTTTCAAAACAGCTGGGAATAAGACTCCCAGATGAGGATTTTGATACTTTTGGAGGACTTGTATTTGGCGTGCTTGGAATAATTCCAGAAGATGGGAGTACAATGGAGCTTGACGAATACGGGCTTAAAATAAAGGTTACTGAAATTAAGGGAAGAAGGCTTGAAACTGCAATAGTATATAAATCTCCGGATTCTACTGACTATGAAGATTAATTCTTAAAATTTCAATCCAAACCCATATTAGGATAATATAAAGGGGGCTTTATGAATTATTTATTGACAAAATTATTGATTTTACCGGGTATTCTGCTTGGAATTTCAATACACGAATTTTCACACGGCTATGCTGCCGTGCTTATGGGAGATGATACTCCTATTAAGCAAGGCCGCATGACACTTAATCCTATTAAGCACATTGACCCCTTGGGATTCTTATGTTTGCTGCTGTTTGGGTTTGGATGGGCAAAGCCGGTTATGATAAACAGAAGAAATTTTAAAGATCCGAGAAGAGACGATGCTTTGGTAGCGCTGGCAGGGCCTGCTGCTAATTTACTAGTGGCTTTTTTGTTTGTAGGGCTTATGAAGCTTACTGATATGTTTGTGCCATATACTCTGACAACTCAGATATTGTGGGAAATATTGAGGAGTACCGTTTCAATTAATCTTGTGCTTATGGCATTTAACCTGATACCCATACCTCCTCTTGACGGCCATCATATTTTAGGGAGCATCGGCGGAGCAAGAGTCTGGAATTTTTATTATAAATATTATGATCAGTTGAGATTTGCTATGCTTTTGCTGATAATATTCAGGGGTATAGGGTTTGTTATAGGCCCTGTAATAAATTTTATGTATAGTTTTTTAATATCAATATTTTTTTAGGAATGTGAAATGGAAAATAAAAATGAATTAAGAAAAAGAATTTTAAAAGTAAGAAACAGCATGGAACATGCTGACGCATCGTTTAAAAGTGCGGTAATTATGAACAAGCTTATGGCAACAGATGAGTATAAGAACAGCAAAGTTGTATTTGTATATATGAGCTTTAAAAATGAAGTTATGACATTTGATTTGATAAACAAAATGCTTTCTGAAAATAAAGGAGTCATAATACCATATACAGACATAAAAAACACTGTAATTATCCCCTCGGAAATTAAAAGTATGGAGGACCTTGTTTTGAGTCCGTTTGGATATTATGAACCGGCGTATGAAAAAATCAGGCTGGTAGAGCCGGAGGAATTTGACTTGATAGTTGTTCCGGGAGTTGTGTTTGACAAGCAGCATAATCGCATCGGATTCGGCAAGGGCTACTATGACAGAATTCTGTGCCGAAAAAAAAGAGGTTCTGCAGCTGTGGCTGTGGCATATGAATTTCAGGTGCTTGACAAAGTTCCGTCGGAGCCTCATGATGTCAAAATGGATATGATTATCACTGAAGAAAATATATATAAAAGTTAGATTTGCAATAAATATTATCTGGCTATTGTAATTATATAGACTTTTTCTGCTCCGTACTTAATTAGAGCTTTAGAGCATTCATCAACAGTGGATCCGGTTGTGTATATGTCATCAACCAATAGAATCGTGCTGTTGATAATTTTTTGTGCAGATTTTTTTACAGTAAAGGCATTTTTAAGATTTTTTCTTCTGTCTTCTTTTTTTTGTCCGCTTTGTTTAAATGTCTTTTTTGTTCGTTTAAGAGCATCCACATATGGGATGCATAGTTTATAGGATATGTGTCTTGCTAATAGTTCTGACTGATTGTATCCCCGTTTCCTCATTTTAGATAAATGGAGGGGAACTGAAGCGATAAAATCAAAATCGGCATAATTTGTATCTTTCATGTAATCTACGAGGCAATTTCCAAAGAATTTAAAAAAATAAGATTTATTGTAGTATTTATAGCTGTATATGGCTTTTTTTATAATACCTTCATATGCGTATGGAGACCGAGATGTTTCAAAATATCTTTTTGCACCTCGGCATTCTTTGCATAGTCCGTCAAAAGAATTAAATTCAATAGGCTTGCAGCATTTGCTGCATGCAGGATGAATTATTTTCTTTATTTTTTTTTCGCAGTCTGAGCAAATATATTTGTCATTTATCTTCTCATCATATGTTTCACAGATAAAACACGTGTTTTTTTCTGGATAAATAAGCTCTAAGAAGGATTCTGCGTATGAGTTCATATTTCAATAATGCCCTCCGATAACAAATTGTATGTTTCCAAGGAAGAATGAAGTCTGTAATCTAGTGCCGAATAACGCTTGTCAATTTTACTGTTGTTAATCATTTCCTGCATATATTTTTCAATGCCTACCAACACTACAAGTTTTTTTGCTCTTGTAATTGCTGTATAAAATAAATTTCGTGTCAGAAGCATTGGAGGACCCCAAACAACAGGCATTATTACAACCGGAAACTCACTTCCCTGGCTTTTATGAACCGTAGTGGCATAGGCAAGTATTAGCTCATCCAGCTGATTGAACGGGTAAACAACTTCCTTTTCTTCATCAAATTGAACTGTTAACTCCTGATTGTCTTCATCAATAAAAATTAGATACCCTATGTCGCCATTATAAACTCCTTCACCTGTTATTTCCCTGCCGTCGCTGCAAATTTTCCATTCGGACTGATAGTTGTTTTTTATCTGCATAACCTTGTCTCCGACACGAAAAGTATATGTTCCAAAAGCTTTTTCTTTTTTAAACTTCGATGGAGGATTTACGTTCGCTTGTATTTTTTTGTTCAGCTCAATTACACCTACATCTCCTTTTTTCATGGGAGAAAGAATCTGAATGTCTTTTAAGGAGTCCAGATTGTACTTTACAGGAAGCCTGTTGCTGTATAAATCAACAATCAGTTCTGATATATCAATGCTGCTTTTTTCTCTCATAAAGAAAAAGTCAGTGTCCTTTTTATTATAAATAGGCATAAGTCCTTTGTTGATTGCGTGAGCATTTTGAACAATCATACTTCCTGCGGATTGTCGGAATATTGTATCAAGGCGTATAAATTTAATGGTGTTCGAATTTATTATATCTGACAAAACGTTGCCTGCTCCTACGGACGGCAACTGATCCACATCACCCACAAGAACCAGTCTTGTTTTTCTTTTGAGTGCTTTAAGGAGGTTGTTCATCAAAAGAATATCCACCATGGACATCTCGTCTACAATAACTACATCGCAGTCAAGAGGAGAATCTTCATTTTTATTGAATGAAAGGCTGCTCTCGTCTTCACCATAAGCATATTCCAGCATTCGGTGTATTGTCTTTGCTTCTCTGTCTGTTGATTCAGTGATTCTTTTTGCAGCTCTTCCGGTAGGTGCACAAAGCATAACCTTTTTGTTCATTATTTCGAATATTTTTATCATTGATCTGATAATGGTTGTTTTTCCGGTTCCAGGACCGCCAGTTACTACTGTCACACCGTTAATAACAGACTGTATTACCGCTTCACGCTGTTTCTCAGAAAGTACTATGGATGATTCATTCTCGATGCTGTTTAAATATGAAAAAGCATCCCCCTCTGTCAAGTTAAAATCCGCTCTAGATAATGTGATCAGATCTTTACATACACTGACTTCTGCCGTGTGATAGGGAATGTAATATACAACACGTTCATTGTTAATTGTTTCTATGTGTATTTTACCTGTAAATGCCATGTTGCGAATTTCATCCTCCACCA
Source organism: Sedimentibacter sp. (assembly GCA_018436705.1). Taxonomy (GTDB): domain Bacteria; phylum Bacillota; class Clostridia; order Tissierellales; family Sedimentibacteraceae; genus Sedimentibacter. The sequence goes on along the minus strand of JAHDLA010000016.1, from coordinate 130,864 downwards.
AATCACAACTGATTCCCAGTAAACTTGCGGTGTTGTTGAGAAACATATTGTATGGCGCATACGTATGTCCTCTCGAAGCAAAATCCATGAGCACATATCTTGCTCCGGAAGAGATTCTAAAAGGGGAAATTTTTTCAACGCCAAGAGATTCGGCAATCCTATCTGCCAGTTTGAAACCTATGCCGTAAATGTCCTCTGATAATCTGTAAGGGTTTTCTCTGATTACATTAATTGTGTTTTTGCCGTATTGCTTATATATTTTAATGCTGTAGCTTGTGCTTATATCATGATCTTGTAAAAACATCATTATTTCTTTTATATCTGATTGTTCGGCAAAGCTTTTTGCAATCATGTCTGCTTTTTTTTCGCCTATTCCGTCTATTTCAGTCAGCCTGCCGGGGTGATTTTGTATTATATTAAAAGAGTCTTCTTTAAATGCTTCAACTATTTTTTTGGCAGTGTAACTGCCTATACCCTTAATTAACCCAGAGCTCAGGTAATTTTCAATTTTATCCAAGTCAGATGGCAGAAGAGCGGTGTACATATCAACTTGAAATTGCTCGCCATATTTTGGATGAGTTACTCTTTTTCCGTATATTTCTAACATTTCTCCCGCAATGTCAGTTCCAAAAATTCCTGTTATTGTAATAACTTCGTTTTCGCACTCCATCATTGCAACTGTATATCCATTTTCATCGTTGCGAAAAATTGTCTCTGCTATTGTTCCTTTTAGTGTTTCCATTAAATGCTCCTTGCATTGTACTATTAAAATTATACCATAGATTCGTATATTCCAAATAATAAAAAATAAAAAGATTACAAATTTTTCTTTCAAAGGTTGAAAAACTGTGATAAACTTTATTTCAGCATAGGTGTCAGAAATTAAGGAAAAATAAACATAAATAGATTATAATATATTTGTTAATATTTTTCATACACTAGAAAGAGAACTTACCTTGTAAAAAAGAGTATTATATAAGGATGTGTGTTCTTGCCGCTTTTTACCGAAGATTACAGGTTGTGAAACCTGAATATTTAACTATAAATTATTGAGCAAGAAAGGAATAATCATGTCAAAGGAAAACTTCATTAAAGGGGCTGCAATTCTAGGAGTTGCAGGATTACTTGTAAAAATTTTGGGGGCAATTTACAGAATACCGCTGACAAATTTGATAGGAACTGAAGGCATAGGCTATTATCAGCCTGCTTATAATATATATAATCTTTTGCTTGTTGTATCTTTAGCAGGATTTCCAACAGCAATTGCAAAATTAGTTTCAGAAAAAAGGGCATTAAAGAATTTTGAAGGAGCATACCAAGTATACCAAGTGTCAAGATGGGGATTGTTTCTTATAGGTTTAATTTCTTCGCTGCTAGTACTAATTTTTGCAAAAAATCTTGTATCCTTAATAGGATTTCCGGGAGCATACTACTCAATGCTGGCCCTGGTTCCTGCATTGTTTGCTGTACCCCTTTTATCGGCTTACAGAGGATTTTTTCAAGGAACTCAGAATATGGCTCCCATTGCTTTATCGCAGATTATAGAGCAGGTGTTCAGAGTATCGGTTGGACTTTATTTGGCGTATGCGCTGGTAGGAAGAGGGCTGGAAGAGGCTGCGGCAGGTGCCACGTTTGGTGCATCTGCAGGAGGTGTTGCGGCATTAATACTCATTTATCTGATGTTCCTTTTCACAAAAAAATCAATTAAAGAAGAAATAAAATTATCATCGCATAATAGAACGGAACCTGTAAAAAATATTGTTAAGAGTCTTCTGTATATAGCAATACCAATAACAATTGGGGCTTCAATTGCACCGTTGATGGGAATTATGGATTCGTACATTGTATCTAACAGGCTTGCTGCAATAGGATATACAAATGTTCAGATAGCTGATATGTTTGGTGAGTTAAGCGGTACTGCACAAACATTAATAAATTTTCCGCAAGTTTTTTCAACTGCCGTTGCCATGAGCTTAGTACCTGCAATCACTGATGCGTTTACAAAAAAGCAGAATGTAAAATTAAATGTAACGGCAAATGCAGGTGTAAAAATGTCTCTGATAATAGGGTTGCCTTGCGGTATAGGTTTGTTTATGCTTGCAGAACCGGTTATTGCCTTGCTGTATTCTTCGCTGGGACCGGAAAAACATGCAAGTTCCGGAGCATTGCTGGAAATTTTGGCAATAGGCGTTATTTTCCTTACATTGGTGCAGGCATTTACAGCGATTCTTCAATCTATTAATAAGCAGTTTCATCCGGTTAAAAACTTGATTGCCGGACTTATAGTTAAAGTAATTTTATCGTACATACTTATCGGAATGCCATCAATTAATATAAAAGGGGCGGCCATAAGCACTACAATATCTTATTTTGTAGTTGCGCTTCTGAACTGGTATGATATAAATAAAACAAGCATAAAAATTAAATTGATACAGGTGTCCTCAAGATCACTTCTTTCGGTTGCAATAATGGCAGCAGCAACAGGTGTTTCATTTAGATTTTTTAAATCTGTGCTTCATAGTCAGAATTTGGCGACACTTGGCTCAATAACAATAGCTGTTATAGTTTATGTTATATGCCTGTTTGCAACGGGGGCAATTACTAAGGCAGATTTAGAGTTAATACCAAAAGGAGAAAAACTAGCAAGGTTTGTGAGGAAATAAAATGAATACTATTCAAATTATAGGACTAGGAGCAGGAAACCGTGATGATTTGACTGTGAAGGCATATAAGGCATTAAGCGAAAATATACCGACATTTGCAAGGACAGAAAGACATCCAGCAGTAAAAGAGCTTAAAAAAGAAATAAATATAGAATGCTTTGATAATTTTTTTGAAAAATATGAAACTTTTGATGAAGTTTATGAAAAAATGGCCGATAAAATAGTTGAGTCTGCAAATACCTACGGCAAAATTAATTATTGTACCGCAGGAAGTCCATATTATGGCGATATAGTAACAAAAAAGCTTTTGAATGAATATAAAGACCAAATAAGTATAATAATAATTGATGGAATGAGTTTTCTTGATAAATGCATAAAGCTGTCGGGGTTTTCAGATTACAAATCTATTAAAGTTTTGGATTGTCTTGAGGCGGATGAGTTTTCTTTCGATATAAATTCCTTAAATATAGTAACTCAGGTATATGATCATGAAATGGCTTCACAGTTGAAACTTATCCTCATGGAAACATATTCTGATGACTCATATATTTTAAATATTGATGTTTTGAAAGAAAATGTCGAAAAAACTCCTTTGTACATGCTGGATCAAGAAAAAAAATACGGATTTTCAACATATTTTTGTGTTCTACCTATTGAAATTTCGAAAAATACAGTGTATAATGTTACTAATCTATGCAGAATTGTGAAAATATTGAGAGGGCCTGACGGATGCCCTTGGGACAGGAAACAGACCCATGAATCTATAAGACAGCATGTTGTGGAAGAAGCTTATGAAGTGGTGGATGCCATAGATAATGATGATATAGATAATCTCATTGAAGAGCTTGGAGATTTATTGTTTCAGGTAGTTTTTCACGCAGAGATTGGCAGTGAAGAAGGTTACTTCAATTTAAATGATATCATAACAAATTTGTGCAAAAAAATGTATTTCAGGCATCCTCATGTATTTGGGGATATTAAGGCCGACAACGTGGATGAAGCTCTTCAAAACTGGGAAACATCAAAGCATAAGGAAAAGAAATTAAATACGTATACAGATAATTTGAAGAACGTACCAAAAGCATTATCGCCTCTTAGCAGAAGCTATAAAATTCAAAAAAGAGCAGCTGAGGTAGGATTTGACTGGCCGAATGCAGATGGAGCTGTTTTGAAAATTAAAGAAGAACTCTTGGAATTTCTTGAGGAGTACGATAAAAATAATCCTGAAAAAATGGAAGAAGAGTTCGGAGATTTATTATTTGCTCTTGTTAACTTATCAAGATTTGTAAAAATTAATCCTGATATTGCCCTTAACAGGACTATAAATAAATTTATTGAAAGATTTAAATACATAGAGACTCATGCAGGGAGAGACTTAAAAGATATGACACTTGAAGAAATGGATGAGCTATGGGAAAAATCAAAGTTCCAATAAGGAATTTAGATAAAAAAACAAAAGAATTTAAGGAGGGTTTTTTATGAATAAAGCTGAATTAATTGCTAGTGTTGCAGAAAAAACTGGATTTACAAAAAAAGATGCAGAGAAAGCTTTAAATGGATTCATGGAAACAATAAAAGAAGAACTCGTAGCAGGCGGCAAAGTTCAATTAGTTGGATTTGGAACTTTTGAAGTTAGAGACAGAAAAGAAAGACAAGGTAGAAATCCAAGAAATCCTGGCGAAACAATATCAATACCAGCTTCAAAAGCACCAGTATTTAAAGCTGGCAAGTCTTTGAAAGAAGCAGTTAATTAGTAAAGAATTTGAAGATATAAATAAAAAGGTCGTAAGTGCGGCCTTTTTCATTTTATTAAAATAAAAAATTAGGGCATTAATATTTTGAGAAAATAAAAAAGGAGAGGTGTTTATGCAATTAGACAAAGTAAAAAACTTGCCTAAAAAGGTGGTAGACAGCCTGGAGAATATTGACGGATTAACGGTATTTCTTGTGCAGGACTACAATAATCAGTTTTTAAGGAGACTAGTTGATTTTGGGGAAGATATTTTTGGAGAATTAGGCATGGATGAGTGGGGGCTCGTGCCGCAAATAAGGCATGGAAATGTGTATGTTTTGAAAGAGGAAGGCAAGAGGAACATTTCTGGTTTGGCTATTTTGATGAGAGATTGGGAAGACTCGGAAAAGGTATACTTGTTTGATTTTGCAATAGCGGATGAACTTCAAGGCAATAGGCTTGGATACCATTTTTTGAAAATTATTATAGGAAATATTAAAGAGCAGGGATTTAAAAGAATGTCTCTTACTGTGGACACTGAGAATGAGCCTGCAATAGGACTCTATGAAAAAATTGGGTTTAAGATAACCGAAACAAGTATGGACGAATATGGAAAATCACATGACCGATACATAATGGTTATGGAATTTCAAGAATAGAAAGAAGCTATATTTTCATGGCATGTTGACAAATTATAATAAGTAAAGTATAATTGCAAATGCCAATATATTGCAATTAAGTGCATGTTATTTGATGTTTTAACGATCTAAATTATTTATTCGCTGAGATCGCTTCCTTGTATGTATATTTACTGTACATTTTGTACAGGTGATGTGCCAAGACTCTGAAAGAAGCATCATAATTTTGCTTCATATGACTTAAATTTTGGCATAAATTTATATTGTTTATTAGAGGTGAATTATGATTGAAGAACTTCTAAAAAAATCTTCGTTGAAAAATACGAAGCAAAGGCATATTATACTGTCGGTAATAGAATCTGCAAAAGAGCCTATCACTGCGGAGGAAATTTTTAAGACTCTAGTAATGGATGATCATAAAATTAATCTTTCAACGGTGTACAGAACGCTGCATGTTCTTACTGAGAAAAATGTTCTGTTAAAAATACTTAAGGGAGACGGTACGGCATCCTATGAACTGAATGAGCTGTCCCACAGCCATTATATAACCTGCAGTAAGTGCAACAATTCCATATTGATTGAAAATTGTCCGTTAAAGGATTTGAACGAGTCAATAAGCAGGAAGACAGGATTTAAAGTGACGGGACACAGCCTGCAATTTACAGGAATATGTGCGGAATGTCTAAAAAAGCAAAAAAATAAAAATAAAGAGGAGTAACTCTCTTTATTTTTATTTTTTTGAAGTTCCAAGATATGCATCTTTTATTTTTTCGTTCTGCAAAAGCTCGCTTCCATTTCCCTCCATTGTTATATTGCCTGTTTCAAGTACGTAACCGTAATCGGCAACCTTTAGAGCTTTATTTGCATTTTGCTCTATAAGTAATATGGTAGTACCTAATTTATTTATTTCTTTTATAATGTCAAATATATTATTAACTATCAAAGGAGCCAGGCCGAGAGAGGGTTCATCCATCATTATAAGTTTAGGTTTAGCCATGAGGGCTCTGCCTACAGCAAGCATTTGCTGCTCTCCGCCGGACAACGTTCCTGCAAGTTGCCATGAGCGCTCCTTAAGCCTGGGGAACAGATCGTAAACTTCATCTATACTTTCATTAATACCTTCCTTTTGAAGATAAGCACCTATTTTTAAATTTTCCAATACAGTTAAATTTGCAAATACCCTTCTTCCTTCAGGAACCAAAGTAACACCTTTTGCAACAATATTTATTGTATCCATGCCTATGATATTTTCACCTAGAAAATTTATTTCCCCATCGCTGGGTTTTACAAGGCCTGCAATTGTTCTGAGAGTGGTGCTTTTGCCGGCGCCGTTTGCTCCAATAAGTGTAACAATGGATTTCTCTGGAACGGTGATATTAATTCCCTTTACCGCTGAAATACCGCCGTAATTTACATGCAGATTCTTAATTTCAAGCATCTTCTTCCACCCCCAAGTAAGCTTCTATAACTCTTTGATTATTTTTAACCTCATTTGCCGTACCTTGAGCAATAAGCTGGCCGAAGTCAAGTACATAGATTTTATCTGAGATTTCCATAACGAGATCCATATGGTGTTCAATCATAAAAATAGTCAGTTCGAATTCATCTCTTATAGTATGAATAAATTTGGAAAGCTGCATGGTTTCGCTGGGGTTCATGCCTGCTGCCGGCTCATCAAGCAGCAGCAGTTTTGCATCCGTTGCCAATGCTCTGGCTATTTCCAATTTTCGCTGCTCGCCGTAAGGAAGTGAGCTTGCTGTTTCATTTTTTAATTTTAGAAGCCCAAGCTTATCCAAAAGCATCTCTGATTTTTGTTTCATGTTTTTTTCTTCTAATCTTGACCAAGGCATTCTCATAGCGTATGAAAAAAAATTGCTTTTTACATGAAGATGATTTGCAATCAAAATATTATCAAGAACAGTAAGTTCTTTAAATAAGCGTATATTCTGAAATGTTCTTGCTATGCCCATCTTTGTTATTTTATCGGGAGATAATCCGGTTATTTTGTCATTATTGTAATAAACATTTCCTTTTGTGGGAGTATAAACACCGGTAATTACATTGAAGGCTGTCGTTTTTCCGGCTCCATTTGGTCCGATAAGGGCTTCTATGTGGCCCTTTTTAACATCTATATTGAGGTCGTTAACTGCGATAACACCACCGAATTGCATCACTGCATTTTTTACGCTTAAAACGCTCATTATGCGGTACCTCCTTTTTTAGCTTTTTTGTGGAGGTTTTTTTTGCTAAATATATTTTTTATGAAGCCCCAGGATAATTCTTTTTGTCCCATGATACCATTTCTGAAGAACAGTACCAAAACCATAAGTAATGCAGAAAAAATTACCATTCTAAATCCGGCTCTGAATATAGGAATATTATATCCAAACAAAGTAAGAGGGTCATCAAAGAACCTTAAGACTTCAAGTCCGACGGTAACTATAAAGGAAGCTATAACAGTTCCGGAAATGCTGCCCATGCCGCCAAGGACTATAATCAGCAGAAAGTTGTAGGTCGCTACAAAGTAGAACTGCTTAGGATCCACAGTACCAAGTAAAGTAGCTAAGAGACCTCCTCCTATTCCTGCAAAAAATGCACCTATGGCAAAAGACATTACCTTGTGTTTAAACAGATTTATACCCATGGACTCTGCTGCTATATCATCTTCTCTTATGGCCTTAAAGGCTCTCCCGTAGCTTGAATTTATAAGCAGTACAATAAAAGTTACAGATAATATCATTATCCCGAAAAAAACCCACATAGTTGGCATTTCAGGTATACTCTTAATCCCCAGTGCACCGTTTGTAATTGTTTTTGCATTAGTAAAGACAATGCGTATTATTTCCGAAAAACCCAGTGTAGCTATGGCTAAGTAATCGCTTTTTAATCGGAGTACCGGAATACCTATTAGTATTGCAACTAAGGCTGCCAGCAGACCTCCGAGTAAAAGAGCCACTACAAATGGAAGCTCTATTCCGGCAAGGAATGTGTTTTGAGGTATAACATAAAAAATTGCAGCACGTTTATCAATGGGAACAGTTAAAATTGCTACGGTATAAGCTCCTATAGCCATAAAGCCTGCTTGACCGAGGGAAAACAATCCGGTAAATCCGTTAACAAGGTTCATGGAAACACTTACTATTGTGTAGATTGCAGCCAGATTCAATACACGTCTTACATAGTCATCACCGATATACTTCAAATCTAAAAGTGTAATAAGAAAAGCAAATATTGCAAATGCAACTAGATATATTTTATAATTGTGATTTTCATTGTTCTTTATCATACTTTATCAGTCACCTTCTCTCCAAGCAGTCCGGTTGGTTTAACCAGCAGCACTATAATCAGTATTATAAAAGCTATTGCATCTCTGTAGCCTGTTAATGAAGGAAGGAAAGAAACCAGCATTATTTCTGCCATACCCAAGATAAAACCTCCAATAACAGCTCCTGTGGTATTACCTATTCCTCCAAGAACTGCTGCTATAAAGCACTTTAGGCCAGGCATTACTCCTACTAAAGGATATACAGAAGGATACTTTGACCCCCATAATACAGCACCTATTGCTGCCAGGCCGGATCCTATTACAAATGTAGTTGATATAACTCTGTTAATGTTGATACCCATAAGCCGTGCAGTTTCAAAATCTTTTGCGGCAGCTCTCATTGCCATGCCTATCTTTGTTTTGTTTGTTATAAAAAGTACTACATATAATAAAACAATTGTTATTACGGGAGTCACAACTGTAACAACGGATAAAGAAACATTTCCGAAACTTATGGCTTTTGTGAGAATTGGTATATCCGGGAACCCTTTAGGTACACCGGTAAACAAATATGTTGCAAGGTTTTCCAATAGAAATGATACTCCTATTGCGGAAATCATTATTGACATACGAGGAGCACTTCTTAGAGGCTTGTACGCTGCTTTTTCAATTAATACTCCCAGCAATATTGTTGCTATAACAACCAAAATCATGGATACATACCACGGCAGTCCGAAGTTTACCATGCTGAAAACCATAAAATAAGCTGCCATCATGAAAATATCACCGTGGGCGAAGTTTATTAGTCTTAATATTCCATAAACCATTGTGTAGCCGATGGCTATGAGGGCGTAAAGACTTCCTATGGATATTCCGTTTGCCAGCTGTTGCATAAATATTTCAAAAGTCATTTTTATTCCTCCAAAATAGTTAAATAACTAGAAAAGGCGAACGGTATGTTCGCCTTAGTCTGCTGCTACCGTTTAGTCAGCTTAATCCAGACGTATGTTTAATACGTTGAGGTTTTCTGCCCTTAGGTGTTGCAGTATAATTTTTCATCAGTCTGCTATCTTGATGATAAAGGCAGATTATTTAACTTCAACTGTATCGATGTATACAAATTTACCGTCTTCAACTGTTTTGATAACAGCAATATTTTTATCGGCATCTCCTTCTTCAGTAAAGTTAATAACTCCAGTAACACCTTCAAAGTCCTTAGTGGATTGTATAGCTTCTTTAATAGCATCTCCGTCAGTTGAGCCTGAACGTTCAATAGCGTCCCTTACTAAAAGGTATGCATCATATCCTAATGCTGCAACTGCAGGTATTATAGGCTCTTTATCGCCTAGTTCTTTTTTGTATCCTTCTACAAATACTTTTGCTTCTTCTGTAGCGGGATCGTTTTCGTCAAAGAATGTTGAAAGAACGATACCTTTTGCATCATCTCCGGCAACATCTATAACGGCAGGATTTTCCCAAGTGTCTCCGCCCATTATTAAGCTGTTCATACCTAGGGCTCTTGCCTGCTTAATAATCAGAGGAGCTGTTGTTGCCGAGCTTGGAGCAAATATAACATCAGGATTTTTAGCTTTGATATTTGTTAGAATTGCATTAAAATCAGTGTCGTTTACCTGGAATTCAGATACATCTACTACACTGTTTTCATCGCCCGTCAATTCTTTAAAGGCATTAATAAAGAAATTGCCCAGACCTATGGAATAGTCGTCACCGTTTTGCATAATAACGGCTGCAGTTTTTGCACCTTGCTCTAAAGCATAGTTTGCCATTACCCTTCCTTGGAACGGATCAAGGAAGCATGCTCTGAAGTAATATTCATTTCCTTGTGTAACCATAGGATTAGTACAAGAAGCTCCCATTGCAGGAATTTTGGCATTTTGTATAATATCTCCGGCAGCAATTGAAACTCCCGAACCGTAGGAGCCTATTATTGCGACAACCTTTTCCTTCTCGATAAGCCTTGTAACTGCTGTAGTTGCCTCACCTTTATCACTCTTATTATCAACTATTACCAGCTCAATTTTTTTGCCTAGGACTTCGGGGTACATTTTATTTGCATATTTTATTCCGTCAAGCTCTTGAAGTCCGCCGCCGCCGTTTTCACCTGTCAGCGGTTCAAACACACCAATTTTTATCACATCGCTGTCTGAGTCTGCACCGGTGCTTGTCCCCTGGTCTTTTGCACATGCAGTGAACATTGAAAATATCATTAGTAAACTTAACAATAAAGATAGTTTTCTTTTCATAACCTTCTCCTCAAATTATTGATAAAATTTCTATGATTATAACACTCAGCAAGTATTATTGCAAGATAAATTTCCGTGTTATAAATACAATATTCTTTGAAACGCACACAATTATTTGTTGTTGTTTATATATATTAAACTGAAATTTTATTAGAGCAATAAAATAAATAAAATAAAAAAACAAGGCTTAATATATTATATTAATACCTTGTTTTTTTATAACCTTATTAATTAAATTTTGATGTTAGTTCCAGTACTTTATTTCTTAAATCTTTTTCATTTTCAGTTTTGCTCAGCAAACCGTCAATTATTGCAGCGAGCTCGACCATTTCAGGTTCTTTCATTCCTCGTGTTGTAACAGCAGGGGTTCCTATTCTTAGTCCGCTTGTAACAAATGGGCTTTGAGGGTCATATGGAATAGTGTTTTTGTTTGTTGTAATATGGATTTCATCAAGCATTTTTTCTGCTTCCTTGCCTGTAAGATTTTTATTTCTTAAATCAACAAGCATCAAATGATTATCGGTACCGCCTGATACTATTCTGAATCCTCTGTTTGAAAGTTCTTGTGACAAAGCCTTTGCATTTGCCAAAACCTGCTGCTGATAAGTTTTAAAGCTATCCTCCATGGCTTCCTTGAAGCATGTTGCTTTTGCAGCTATCACATGCATCAAAGGGCCTCCCTGTATTCCTGGGAATATGGCTTTGTCAATTTTTTGAGCAAATTCTTTTTTGCAAAGTATCATGCCGCCCCTTGGGCCTCTCAGAGTTTTATGAGTAGTTGTAGTTACAAAATCAGCATATTCAACCGGGTTTGGATGAAGTTTTGCGGCCACAAGACCTGCTATGTGTGCCATGTCAACCATAAAGTATGCTCCAACTTCATCAGCAATTTCTCTGAATGCTTTAAAATCTATAAATCGTGAATATGCACTTGCTCCTGCAACGATTAATTTTGGCTTTTCACGTTTTGCGATTTCTCTTACTTCATCATAGTCAATAGTTTCAGTATCCTTTTTTACTCCGTAGAAAACAACATTAAAGTATGATCCGGACATATTTACAGGGCTTCCGTGTGTTAAATGGCCGCCTTGTGAAAGGTCCATTCCCAGTATTTTGTCTCCAGGTTTCAGGACTGAGAAGTAAACACCAAAGTTTGCATTTGAGCCTGAATGGGGCTGTACATTAGCATGGTCTGCTCCAAAAATTTCTTTGGCTCTTTCTCTGGCAAGATTTTCAACCTTATCAACAAATTCGCATCCACCGTAGTATCTTTTTGCGGGGTATCCTTCGGCATATTTATTTGTCAAGTGGCTTCCCATTGCTTCAAGTACTGCTTCTGAAACAAAATTTTCAGAGGCTATAAGCTCGATGTTTATATTTTGTCTGTTTTTTTCCTCCATCATTGCTTCATAGAGTTCAATATCATTTTGTTTGACTAAATCAAAATTCATAATTATCTCCTAAACGTATTTTCTTGGAAGTCTTTTGCCTAGATTAGTGAGAACCTCATATGAGATAGTGCCTCTCATATTTGCTACGTCCTCGGCAGTCATTGCACCGTCGGTTCCGTCACCGTAGATGATAGCTTCATCTCCGATTTGAGGATTTTTAACCTCTGACAAATCAACCATAAACTGATCCATGCATACCTTCCCTAATATTGGGCATTTAACGCCTTTTATAACAATGTAGCCTTTATTTGATAACAATCTGGAATATCCGTCTGCATATCCTAAGGGAATAGTTCCAACAACAGTAGATTTTTCAGCATGGAACAGATGTCCATAGCCTACGCCTTCTCCTGCTTCTATTGTTTTTACATTTGCTACTTTTGCTTTTAAAGTTACACATATTTCGAATTTCAGTTTTTCCATATTTACTTCATCTGACGGATAGAATCCTGGAAGTATGATTCCTGGCCTTACCATGTCAAAATAATACTCAGGCATATCTATTATTGTTGCACTGTTTGCAATATGTTTAATCGGAATAGAAACATTTCTTTTTTCCAGCATATTCATGAAAGAAACAAATCGGGCAGCTTGCTTGTGAGCTGTGGTTTTATCTTTTTCATCTGCCTTCGCTTGGTGAGAGAACGCGCCTTCGATGCTTATATTTTCCATTTTAGAAATAGCTGCTACTTTATCAGCATTTTCTTCTGTTGGCAGGAATCCAAGCCTATTCATTCCGGTTTCAACTTTTATATGTATTTTTGCTTTTTTATTTAATTTTTTGGCAACAGAGTTTAATCTTTCTGCAAGTTCAAAATTATACATTGCCAATGTTATGTCATTATTTATTGCATCATCGTAAAATTCTTCAGGAGTATAGCCCAGAATCAAAATATCTTTGTTTTTTATTTCTTCTCTGAGTTCTAAAGCTTCGGAAATTACTGCAACGGCAAACATGTCGACACCGTTTTCTAAATACATTTTAGAAAGTTCCACTGCTCCCATGCCATAGCTATCAGCTTTAACTACGGCACAGATTTTGACATCCGGACCAACAGCCTTTCTTACTTCTAAAAAGTTGTGAATCGCTTTCTTTCTGTTGATTTCGACCCAGGCAGGTCTTAACTTTTCGTTCATTTTTTAATATTTCCTCCTAAAATTTACTTACAGTTCAATTATATCAAACCCATTTAATTAAATCAATTAAATGTAAAAAAAATTGAGTGTGAAATTTGTTGAAATTAAAAAATGTGTTTACAATGAATACAATATTTATTATTATTACATAAGGCAATGGATAAGGGATAATTATATGACGGTATTAGATAATTATAGTTAGTTAAATTGAAATAAATTTTGTATTATTTATGAGGAGAATATATGAGTGTTTTAGACGTAAAAAATGTAACTCACGGATTTGGGGCACGTGCAATATTGGAAAATGTGTCGTTTAGACTTCTAAAAGGTGAGCATGTTGCTCTTATAGGAGCCAACGGAGAGGGAAAGTCAACATTTTTAAATATTATTACAGGTAGACTGATGCCTGACGAGGGAAGTGTTGAGTGGTCAAAAAGAGTGACGGTAGGCTATCTCGATCAGCATTCTGCTTTAAAGCCCGGAACAACAATAAGAGAAAATCTTCGTCTTGCTTTTGACGATTTGTTTAAAATGGAGCAGGAAATGATGAAGCTTTATGAGGATATGGCATCCTCAGATGATGACGAAGTCAGCAAGATGATGGAGGATGCTGCAGATATTCAAACAATACTTGACAGCAGCGGGTTTTACATTATTGATTCAAAAATAGAAGAAGTTGCGAATGGCTTGGGGCTTACAGATATCGGTCTTGATAAGACTGTTGATGAACTGAGCGGAGGGCAAAGGACAAAAGTGCTGATTACAAAACTTTTGCTCCAAAATCCTATAATACTGCTATTGGATGAGCCTACAAATTACTTAGATGAAAATCATATAAGGTGGCTTACAAACTATCTTCAAAACTATGAAAATGCATTTATTCTTATTTCCCACGACATACCTTTCATCAACAATGTCTGCAATATTATCTACCATGTTGAAAATTGCAGTTTAACAAGATATGTTGGAAATTATGAGGAATTTAAGAGGATTTATCAGCTGAACAAGCAAAAAGAAGAACGGGAATATGAAAAACAGCAGAAAGAAATAGAAAGATTAGAGGATTTTATAGCAAGAAATAAGGCCAGAGTTGCTACCAGAGGCATGGCAAACAGCCGTATGAAGCAGCTGGAGAAAATGGATGTATTGGAAAGGCCCAGAGACAAACCCAAACCCTCATTTAGATTTAAAGAAACGAAGGCACCAAGCCGGTTTCTTATAGAAGCAGAGGAACTTGTTATTGGGTACAATCAACCTTTGACTAATCCCATGAGCTTCAAGGTAGAAAGAAATAAAAAAATTGCTCTTACAGGGGTAAACGGCCTTGGTAAATCAACTCTTTTAAAAACAATGCTGGGAATAATTCCTCCTGTAAGCGGCGACGTATCTTTTGGTGAAAATGTGGCATACGGTTATTTCGAGCAGGAAGATTCTAAAAATAACACTAATACTGCACTGGATGAAGTGTGGAGCGAATATCCATCTCTTACAAACCATGAGGTTAGGCTGGAACTGGCAAGATGCGGACTGACAACTGAAAATATAACAAGTATGATGAAGGTGCTTTCAGGCGGCGAAAATGCAAAAGTAAGATTGTGTAAAATATTATTGAAGGAATTGAACTTCCTTGTTTTAGACGAGCCAACAAATCATTTAGATACAGAAGCGAAGGATGAATTGGAAAAGGCATTGTCCGAATTCAGGGGAACGTTATTGCTTGTAAGCCATGAGCCGTACTTTTATGAGAGCTTTGTTACGGATGTGTGGAATATAGAAGATTTTACGACTAAAATAATTTAGCTTTCATGAATTAAATTTAAGACACTAAAGGTGCGGGCTTAATTAAGTCCGCACCTTTAGTTTAATTAAATATAAGCACAACATCGATTATCCCGTCAAAGCTGCCATATAAATCATACAGCTGTGCGGTTGAACCGGATTTTATATTTTCTTTTGATTCTGTCTTGACGTTCGTGATATTTCCTGATTTGTCTGTTGAGCATATATATACGGACAAATTCGGAGAATATTCCATATACGTAATACCATCTATCAGGAATTGATTTGAATAAATTTGTGTGATTTTAACTCTGTCGGTTTCTGAAGCTACTTTCTCAATGCTTGTAATAGTTCCATTTGTTATTTCAGCTCTTACATATGAATTTAAAACCAGTGACGTTTTTTTGCCTGCGGTTGATGTGTTTGAGACTGAAAATACATTGCTGTTGTTAAAGAACTGTACATGGCTTGTAGCATCATCAATTTTTGTGACACCTTTAATAATGCCGTAAATTGTACCGTTAAATGTCTGAGGAACTTCCGGAGTAACGGTTATTTCACTTTCGGTTTTAATACCTTTGCTTAAATATAATACGTCAATATGTCCGTTATATCCAACAACTGCTTTTCCTACAAGATAAGTATCGAGTTGGTATGGTTCAAGCAATTGATATTTGCCGTTCGTTTCGTATACTATAAATGAGTCAGACGAAATCCAATACCCGTTTGATAAAGTTTGTGTGCCGGATGTGTAATTGTTGGCAATATATGTGGGTGATGAAACATAATTTATAATTTTCAGGGTTTCGTTTGACACAGGATCAAATTTAACAATATCATTCTTTTTTAGATATGTTTTTTTGATTAAATTATTCTCATCTTCAACAATGGTGACTACGCTTGAATTATCAGCGAGAGAATATGTTTTTGAACTCCCGAATTCGTCTAGTATTTTCACCGATGCATTTCCGTTTTTGCTATCTGAAGAGGACAGAACTATGCCAAAAGTAGTAGGATATTTTCCATAGCTAAGTATATTAATTTTAACTATATTATTGTTTTTATCCAAAAGTAATTCAACATTATCGTTAACGGAAACCTGTTCTGTGAATATAAAGTTTTCTCCTGTTTTATAACTTATGTTGTTGACAGTGTAAAATGTGCTGTTGTCTACAGTTTGAATTCCCGTTACCACACCTTCTGTTTGTTTTCTCAAAACATTTATTGTAAGGGAATCTCCCCTGTATGTATCTTTTGCTTCATAAAAATATACTACATCATTAGCTTTAATTTCTTCTAAGGTTGATGCATCTCCTGAAATGTGCAGCTTGCTGTAATTGATTTCACCGTTGCTTTTCAGAGGAAGATTTTTACCTGCAAAAGACTTACTGCCTTCCTTATAAAGGCTGCTTCTATCAATTACTGCCACATCTGTTTCCTTGTAGGCGATTATTCCAATAACATCACCGTTAAAGGAGTCATCCTTATATATTACTTTTATTCGGCTGTCGCCTAAATTGCTAAAGCTACTTTTTGCGCCGTTTATTACTATAGGTATGTCTGGAAGCTGGAAAGCCCTGACATTTCCAAAGTCATCAGTAACAAATATAACTCTGTTTGTCAGCAAACTTGTTACAGAGCCGGAAAATTCATTATACCTAGGATTTGTTAAATGAATTGTATTGCCGTCAATATCATAATGTACATCCCACTTGTTAAAAAGGTAATCAGTATAATCAAAATTTTCTATCTTAAGATCATTTATAGATATTTCCTTTGTTTCTTCTTTTCCTATATTAGAAATTAATTTTTTCCCCGTGGAATATACAGTATTATTATCTTTTGTTTTAACCAAATCGCACTCCAGTGCGTTGTAAATCATAAGAGTAATGTCTCTTCTGGAGGCATATACTTTATTAGTATCAATGTTTTGAAACAAGTTAAGTTCTACAGCCTTTTTATAATAATTAGAGGGCCAAAGCCCTTCTAAAGATTCGTCGCTGTATCCAAGGAGTCTTATTATCATAGTATAAGCTTCCGAAAATTTAATTTTATTATCCGGTCCATATGTAGTGGGTGAAATTCCTTTTACTATGTTAAGTACATTTGCAAGTTCTACATAACTTTCTGCCCAATGTCCATGCATATCTTCATATACAGAGGTCATATTTTTCGAATATTCAAAGTATCCGGCTGCCACCGTCACTATCTTAGCCATCTCTGCACGTGTTACATCTCTATCCGGTTTAAATTGACCATCCGGATATCCATGAATTATGCCATAACCTGATAGAAGAGTCACTGCTTCCTGCAGATCGCTGCTTACATCAGAAAAATTTTGTCCATAGACAGTTGTCAGTGAGGAGAGAGCAATTATTAAAATTGTTGCTATCAATAAAAATTTTCTCATTTTTATACACCCTATTTAATTAAATAAAAAAATACTGTAATACAGTATTTTCTAATAATAATTATATAATATAATAAGCAGACTTACTATTACATTAACATTACAATGGCAATTTTTCACCCTGAAGGCTGTCCCTTGATTTCAGCTCTTTATCAATGTCTGAAAGAACTTTAAGTTTATGGAGAGTCCATCTGGGCTCTATTAAATCTGACTTTTTTCCGTCACCTGTTAATCTGTGAATGATCGTATCCGGATGCAAGAGTTCCAGTGCATCACATACAACATCAACATACTGTTCACAAGTTAGTATTTTAAAATGTGTTTTTTGATAGTACTTTGCCAAGTCAGTGTTGCGTAAAACATGAAGCATATGAAGTTTTACTCCCCATATATTTTTTTGTGAGATATGCTTAACGGATTTAAGCATTTCTTTCTTTGTTTCCCCGGGAATCCCAAATATTAAGTGAACTACAGTTCGTATACCGGCAGTTTCGAGGGTGTGGCAGGTTATATCAAACTGTTCTGTTTTGTATCCTCGTCTTAGAAATACTGCAGTATTATCATTAATAGTCTGAAGGCCCAGTTCTACCCACAAGAATGTTTTGGAGTTAAGCTCTGATAAAAGTCTCAGTATTTCCGGGCTTATGCAGTCAGGCCTAGTTGCTATGGCTAGCCCTTTAATATCTTCACAGTTAATTGCTTCATAAAATTTTTTCCTCAGGCTTTCAACAGTATCGTATGTATTTGTGTAGTTTTGAAAATAAGCTATATATGTATTGCTTTTCCATTTTTTTGACATAATTTGTTTTTGTTCTTCAATTTGCTCAGGAATAGACTTTTCTTTTTGGGAATTAAAATCTCCTGATCCTCTTTCACTGCAGAAAATACAGCCTTTGCGTCCTATTGTCCCATCTCTGTTCGGGCAGGTAAAGTTACCGTCTATAGACAGCTTGATTCCTTTTTCGCCAAATATTTTTTTCATTTCATAGTCTAATGAATGATATCTTTTATCGTTCCACATATTAAAAATTCACCTTTGTTAATTTGAGTTATGCACAGGCTTCTTAAATTGTTTAAGGAAGTTATACACAAATTTTATGCTTTTTTAGGCAGTTGTCAACAGTTTTATCCACAAATGTGCACAATTTTTATAAAAATCAATATAAATAAGAAAATATTTGTATAGATTATTTAATGGAAAAATTATCTGAATTCCCCTTTAGTTTATAATTCATAAAAGCATCAATTGAAGTTTTTGCAAGCGCAGCAACAGGAGTAGCTAAAAATAAACCTATAGGTCCAAAAAAGCCTCCGCCTATTATAATTGCAATGATTATAATAATTGGCTTGATTGAGAGCTTGCTGCTTAAAATTTTCGGGTCAATAACAAGATTATCTATCTGCTGTAATATAAGTATATAAATAAACATTAAAAATCCTTTTTCAGAGTCATAAAGAACATTTATCAACAGTATTGGAATGCCGCCAATAAAAGTACCGAAGTAAGGGATTATGTTTGTTGCTCCGATAATTATAGAATCAATTACAGGATAGGGCGATTTTATTATATACTTTGATCCGATAAACATTAATATTCCCGATATTATTGAGGAGATTATTTTTCCTGCCAAATAGTTTGATACATTGTTATAAAGACTTTGCATAACTCTGAACATTTCAACAGATGTTTTTTTCCCGAAAATAGTGCAGCTTAAACGGAAGGTCCAATTTTCAATTTTTTCCTTATCAACTAAGATATAAAAAGCGATAATTATAGAAAGAAGCATATTTGCTATAGCAGAAAATATATTTATGACCTTTTCAAATGCAAAATTAAGAAGCCAGGACATTAAGTAAGAAAACCTGTTTGTTATTTCAGTAAGATAATTTTGCAGAAGCTCATTTTCACTGCCAAAGTCAGACAAAAATTTGCTTGCTTTAAAAAACAATATGGGGATGTCTTTCATTAACTGTCTTATGCTTAATATAATATTTGGTGTAATAATTGTAATTATAATTGAAATTATAAAAATAATAAATAAAAAGGTAAATGTAATTGCTGCATACCTATTTTTTATTTTTAATCTATTTTGAATGAAGACCAATATGGGATTAAAAATAGAAGCAATAATTATACCTGCAATAATTGGGAAACATACATTAATAATAATTGACAGGCCGTCTTCTAAATAAATGAATCTGAAAACGGAAATACCTACAACAAAAACAGACAGAAAAATTAAATAATTTTTCAAATAATCACCCTCTTCTGTTAATTAGTATTAAGTATTATAAAAATATATGAATAAATAGAGAGAATTTGCAAATAACTATATTTAGATAATACTTTTTTTATCTTCTTCCAAATCATAAAGTTATCCCGCAATAAATAAATTGCGGGATGCTTGCTTTTTGGGTTTGAAGAATGTTGACGGTACACTAGAGTAGTTGTATAATTATTTTAATAATTGTGTGAAAGAAGACGATAACTAAGATAGGGAGAATAAGATGAAAAAAGTATTGCTGGGTAATACAGGAATGTATGTTTCTGTCATAGGTTTCGGAGGAATACCAATTCAAAGAGTGAATCAGGAATATGCAACAAAACTTATAATAGAAGCGAAAAACAGAGGAATTAACTTTATTGATACTGCTCAGGCATATACGGTAAGTGAAAAATACATTGGAAATGCACTAAAAGAAGCCGGAAGAGAAAATTTTTACATAGCAACAAAATCTATGAGCTATGACTACGAGTCGATGAAAAAAGCTATACAAAAAAGCTTAAGCGACATGCAGCTTGATTATATTGATCTATTTCAAGTGCACAACGTGGGAAAGCAGGAGCAGCTTGATATGGTGTTTTCTGATGACGGAGCACTCAAGGCATTGCTTGAGGCAAAAGAACAGGGGCTTATAAAACACATAGGCATAACCGGACACCTTAAGGAACTTATGATGGAAGCAATAGAGCATGATGAATTTGAAACAATACAATTTCCTTTTAATCCTGTAGAATCGCAGGGCGTAGAATTATTTAAAAAAGCATTGAAAAAGAAAATGGGCACTATAGCTATGAAACCAATGGCCGGAGGCGCATTTACCAAACAAAAGCTATCTTTAAAATATATTGTTAACAGTAATCTTATTAATGTTGCAATACCGGGTATGGATTCAATTGAACAGGTTGCTGAAAATGCATCTGTAGGTGAATGTTCGGAACCTCTTACAATGGAAGAGCAGGAAGAGGTAAACAAGGAAGTCGAGCTTTTGGGAAATGATTTTTGCAGACGATGCGGATATTGTAAACCATGTCCTGAAGGGATAGATATTCCAAACGTATTTCTTTATGAAGGATACGTTACAAGATATAACTTGCCTGAATATGGAAGATCTAAGTATGAGGCTTTGTCTATTAAACCTACTGCATGTGTTAGGTGCAGAAAATGTGAAGGAAAATGTCCGTACAATCTTCCTATTGTGGACAAACTGAAACATGCTGTAGAAACATTTAAAAATCTATAAGGTAAAAAAATCAATTTGTAGGATTTTTAATTCTCAGGTTGATTTTTTGTTGAAAGGTTTAAATGAAAGTACGGCGAACGCTAAAGAATAAAAAGAAATATTTAGGTTATATTAACATTGTTTAGCCGGAAACGAAGAATATTAATGTTATTTAGTAAATATAATATAGTTTTGCAAGCTCAAACCGAACTATGTAAAAATTATATTTATGTTAAAACAATAAAGGTAATAATTATTTAAGGAGAAATTATGACGGAGAAAAAATTCAAACTAGGGTTGATTCCTAGAATTATAATAGGTATTATAGCTGGATTGGCGTTTGGAAGTATTGCACCGCTTTGGTTTAACAGAATTTTTATTACAATAAGCTCAATATTCGGCAACTTCTTGGGTTTCATCATACCACTGCTCATACTAGGGTTTGTAACTGCCGGTATCGCTGAACTGGGAACAGGTGCAGGAAAACTTCTCGGCGTAACAGTTGTGATAGCATATGGTTTTACATTACTTTCAGGTATATTTGCATACTTTGTAGGAATTAATATGTTGCCTTCATTTATAGTAAAAGGTGCAGTAGCAGATATAACAGAAGGTACAGCTGCTTTAGAACCGTATTTTACAGTTGAAATGCCTGCAATAATGCCTGTTGTTTCGGCATTAGTTCTAGCATTTATTCTGGGACTGGGAATTGCTGCTGTAAACAACGACCCCCTCAGAAAAGCTGCTGATGGATTTCAAAAGATTATAACAAAAGTAATTGAAAATATAATTATACCATTGCTTCCGCTCTATATTGTTGGTATATTTATAAATATGACATATACAGGTCAGGTTGCAACAGTATTTTCGGTATTTTGGAAAGTATTTTTAATAGTTATTGCAATGCATTTAATAATAATCATAGTTCAATTTGCTATAGGAACTGCAATTTCAAAGAAAAACTTATTTTCATGCTTGAAGATTCAGATAACAGGCTATTTGACAGCTTTGGGGACACAGTCGTCGGCTGCCACTATTCCGGTTAATATTAGATGTTCTGAAAGAATGGGTATTTCAAAAGGAATAAGGGAATTTGTAATACCGCTTTGCGCAACTACTCACATGTCAGGAAGCACAATTACACTTACTACATGTGCGATGTCTGTAATGCTGTTAAACGGAATGCCCGTGAGCTTTAATCTTTTCTTGGGATTTATAGCAATGCTGGGCATTACAATTGTTGCGGCTCCAGGAGTTCCCGGAGGTGCAGTTATGGCTTCATTGGGTGTTTTGGAAGTAATTCTAGGATTTACGGAGCCCATGATTGCATTAATGATTGCTTTATACATTGCGCAGGACAGCTTTGGAACGGCGTGCAATGTATCAGGAGACCAGGCAGTTGCAATGATAGTTGACACAATATCTAAATAAAACTCAACCAGAAAATTAAGGTTGCAATGGCTTCCGCAAGGAAGCCATATTAATATATTGCGAGGAGAATAAAATGCGAGATTATGGTGTTTTTGATATTCTTGGACCAATAATGATTGGGCCATCAAGTTCACATACTGCCGGTGCAGCAAGGTTAGCTAAGGTAGCCGGTATTATAGCAGGCGGAGAAATAGTTAAGGCCGAATTTTTGCTTCATGGTTCATTTGCTCAAACGTATAAAGGGCACGGAACTGATAAAGCTCTTGTAGCCGGCATACTTAATATGGACCCATGGGATGAAGATTTAAAAAAGTCATTTGAAATTGCGGCTGAAAATGATATAGAGATTAAATTTACTGAAACAGATTTGGGAGATGTTCATCCAAACACAGTCAAATTTGTTTTGACAAAAAAAGATGGACAAATAACAGAAGTAACCGGAAGTTCCATAGGTGGAGGGAATATTCTAATATTTAACATAGATGGGCAGAATGTTGAATTTACCGGTGAACGCCCTACAATATTGACGCACCACAGAGATTTGCCTGGAGTTATATCAAAAATATCATCTATTTTATACAACAACAATATAAATATTGCTAACATGCGAGTTTATAGAAGTGCAAAGGGGAAAATGGCAACAATGGCTCTGGAAACAGACAGTTTAATTTCCGAAAATATAATTACTCAAATCAGAAAAATAGAAGAAATCGAGAATGTTAAGGTCATAAATCCGATTATTGAAGGAGGTAAATAATGTTTGTTTCAAGCGGCACAGAGTTAATAGATTTATGTAAAAAAGAAAATATTTCGATTTGTGAATATGCCATAAGGTCCGAAATCGAAAGATCTGGTTTTACCAGAGAAGAAGTTATTGAAAAAATGAGAAAAAGTCTTCAGGTAATGATTGATTCCTCAACAACGGCACAGGAGACAGAAATTAAATCCGTGAGCGGTTTAATCGGAGGAGATGCCTTCAGACTAAAAAAATATGCCGACAGCGGTAAAACTTTGACAGGCGATTTCATGGTGAGAGCAATGGCCCGGGCTATTTCTTCGTCTGAAGTCAACGCAGCAATGGGGCGAATAGTGGCAAGCCCTACCGCTGGTTCATGCGGAATCCTTCCTGCTGTTATAATTTCTGCAGCAGAAAGGTTAAAAAAGTCCGAGGACGACATGATCAATGCATTATTTACGGCATCCGGCGTAGGTATAATAATTGCAAAGAACGCTACATTGGCAGGAGCTGAAGGCGGTTGCCAAGCTGAATGCGGTTCGGCTGCGGCAATGGGATCAGCTGCAGTTGTAGAAATGATGGGTGGAACATCTGAGCAGGCTTTGGATGCTGCGGCAATTGTACTTAAAAATGTTCTTGGGCTTGTCTGCGATCCGGTAGCAGGATTGGTTGAAGTTCCTTGTGCTAAAAGAAATATTGCGGGGGCGGTAAGCGCTCTTTCAACAGCGGATATGGTGATGGCAGGCGTAAAAAGCAAGATACCTTTTGACGAAGTTGTATGGGCTATGTACAAGGTAGGAAAGCAGATGCCTCCTGAATTGAGAGAAACGGCTCAAGGTGGAGTTGCCATAACGCCAACAGGTGAAAAATTAAAAAAAGAAATATTCGGAAATAAGGCTACATCATAGAAAAATTTAAATAAACTTTTGATGAATAGCCAAATCAAGCTTGACAAATTTGGTCCCTTAGGGTATATTACATTTAAATAAATGACTATGATGGAAAGCAGTAAATAATTTATTGTTTAAGAGAGTCGGTGGGTGGTGTGAACCGATACAGTTATTATTGAATCCGTTCCGGAGTTTTCAGGGAATTAACCTGGACGTATAATGGCGATAACTTACCAAGTGATTATACATTTGTATAATAATTAGGGTGGCACCGCGAGTATCTCTCGTCTCTAAATCAGAGACGGGAGTTTTTTTATATTCCTGCATCCATTTTTAGAACGGTTTTTTCTTAAGAATGGATGTAGGACTTACACAGCTCAATTACATTTGTACCACCGATAGGGAGTAAACAAATCTGTGATGGAGTCTGTGAATTTTATATGGAGGATATAATATGTTAGATTTAAAATTTGTAAGAGAAAATCCTGATATAGTAAAGCAAAATATAAAAAATAAATTTCAGGATAACAAACTGCCTTTAGTAGATGAAGTGATTGCTTTAGACGCTGAAAACAGGGAAGCAAAATTAAAAGCAGATACATTGAGAGCAGAAAGAAATAAAATTTCAAAAGAAATCGGCGGATTGATGGCAAAGGGAAAAAAGGAAGAGGCCGAAGAGCTGAAGAAAAGAGTTGTGGCAAATCAAGAAGAATTGGCTACTCTTGAAAAAAAAGAAACAGAATTAGAAACTCAAATACTCAAAATTATGATGACAATTCCAAACATCATAGACCCTAGCGTTCCATTAGGAAAAGATGACAGCGAGAACGTTGAAGTTGAAAAGTTTGGAGAGCCTTTAACTCCAGATTTTGAAGTTCCTTATCACACAGATATAATGGATAAATTCAACGGTATTGATTTAGAAAGCGCAAGAAAGGTTGCCGGTAACGGATTTTATTATTTAATGGGGGATATAGCAAGACTTCATTCGGCAGTTATCTCCTATGCCAGAGACTTTATGATAGATCGCGGATTTACTTACTGCGTTCCGCCATTTATGATACGCAGCGAGGTGGTTACAGGAGTTATGAGCTTTGCTGAAATGGATGCAATGATGTATAAAATTGAAGGCGAAGATTTATATTTAATAGGCACCAGCGAACACTCAATGATAGGAAAATTTATCGACACAATACTACCGGAAACATCACTTCCATACTCATTAACCAGTTATTCACCATGCTTCAGAAAAGAAAAGGGAGCACACGGAATAGAGGAAAGAGGTGTTTACAGAATTCATCAATTTGAAAAACAGGAAATGATTGTTGTATGTAAACCTGAAGACAGCCCAATGTGGTACGATAAACTGTGGCAGAATACGGTTGATTTGTTCAGAACATTGGATATTCCGGTAAGAACACTGGAATGTTGCTCAGGAGATTTAGCAGATTTAAAAGTTAAATCAGTTGATGTTGAAGCATGGTCTCCAAGACAGCAGAAATATTTTGAAGTTGGAAGCTGTTCTAACCTTGGCGATGCTCAGGCAAGAAGACTGAAAATAAGAATTGCAGATGAAAATAAAAATAAATATTTTGCTCATACATTAAACAATACAGTGGTTGCGCCTCCGAGAATGCTGATAGCATTTTTAGAAAATAACTTGAATGCAGACGGCTCGGTAAATATCCCTGAAGCACTCAGACCTTATATGGGTGGCAAGGCTGTTATTAAATGCACAGTTTAGAATAATATATAAACTAGGCCGCTATACTATGAAAATAAGTGTATAGCGGCTGATTAGTTAAAATATTTAAAGCATTATTGCAGTTCCACTCATAAGCCGAGCTTATAATTAAGCATATTGGAAATATGACTATTGACAAAAAAGGGATGTTTAGTTAAACTTATATGGAATCTTATTTGGGAAGCGTATCGAAGTGGTCATAACGAGCCGCACTCGAAATGCGGTTGTCCTTCGGGGCACGTGGGTTCGAATCCCACCGCTTCCGCCAGAAGATTAGGTCAAAATAGATGCAGCGCTGAAAAAGCCAGTGTTTATGCGGCCTGACGAGGGTTTTGAATGAAGAATTCAAGACCCTGGTTTTTCATAGATGCGCCTCGCTTTTTAACAAGAAAGCGGGGTGTTTCTCGTTTTAGGCCGGAATCAGTCCGGCAAACAATTTAATAAAGCCAATACCCTGCAGGGCAATTTTGAAGCGGCTGTGTTCTTCGTAACTGAAAAACACAGCCGCTTTTTTTGTTGCTCGAAATCAAAATGAAAGGACAGATGCATCATAAAAAATGAACTGCAAACCCTGCGGTTATTCAGCCCTCTCTTTCCTCATATCTACAGAGAGAATGAATGGTGCGATTACGAAAATGAGCCGGAGGATGAACTGAAAGGCATCCAGTCCTTCGGCTTCGGCATGACGATGGGAGGCATGAGCTAAATGCCAAATCATGTAACCAACATTTTAAGAGTGTCCGGCGATCCGGAAATAGTCAGGGTTATGTTTGAAGCCATTAAAAATAATGAAATCGGCCTTGGCAGCATTGACTTTAACAAGGTCATTCCGATTCCTGAGCATATCTTTCGTGGAAATCTCGGTATGGCCGAGCGTGAGAAGTACGGCAAAGATAACTGGTCCGACTGGTCAATTGCTCATTGGGAAACCAAATGGAACAGCTACGGCTACGATCCTGTGTATACGCCAAAAGAATTTGACGGCGAGCATATTGAATTCCAGACCGCATGGAGCCGTCCGGAAAATGTCATTGCTGCTCTGGCAGCGAAATACCCTGATCTATTCTTTGAACATAAATGGGCAGACGAGGACTTCGGGTATAACACAGGGAAAAAGGAATATGAAAACGGCGAGGAAATGCTCTGTAACATTCCTCTCGGTGGTTCTAAGGAAGCACTGGAGCTGGCCTCTGAGGTTCACGGCTTAAACCTCTCAGAGATTGGATATTTGCTTAACGAGGAAACCGGCGAATACGAATTCTGTAATCCCGATGAGTCGATGTCACTGAAAATGTAGTGACCATCGGCTCTTTTTTCTTTCCAGAGGGAGGTGATGGAAATCAATAGGTGAAATATTGAATATAACAAAGTTTAAGTGAAAAATCAATCTTGACAAGCGACCGATGGTCGCTATATAATAAAAGCACAAGAAACGACCAATGGTCGCTATAAGGAGGTATTGTCATATGCCAAAAGGAGTTATGCTTACACCCGAACAGCAAACAGCTCGTCGGGAAGAAATAATTGCTGTTGCTTTGCGGCTCATAGAGGAAAATGGATTTCCAAAAACATCAATGCGGGAAATCGCAGTTTCAGCAAACATGGGAAAGTCCAGTCTGTATGATTTTTTTAAAACGAAAGACGAGATTGTTGTATATGCAGTTGAAAAGGAAATCGAAAAAACCATTCAAAAGGTTCAGAGAATTATTGCTGAAGAATCCTCGCCGGAACAATGTCTTAGAAAAATTATGCTGAATCATCTTGGGGTGCCAAAGCAGTATCGAACTGTTCTGATGTGGTTAAATACAGAATCTGACTACTTAGAAGAAGAATATCAAAAGCGGCTGAAAACTGCGCGTTACGCATATCAGGATATTATAAAATCCGTAATTGAAAATGGAGTGACCGCAGGCATTTTTCGCAAAACGGATGTCGATCTTATGGCACGTTTGTTAATTAACTCTGTTATAGCAATCGTCTACACATCCCGACCGTCAGCCAGTCCGGAAAAGATGCTGGAGGAAACAATGAATATATTTCTGCACGGGATTATGAATGATGGAGGTGAAAAATTATGATTTATTATATCCTACCCTTGGCACATGAACAGGCAACCATTGAAATGGTCGGTGGAAAAGGTATGTCTTTATCAAAGCTCTTGACAGAGGGTATCCCTGTACCGGACGGCTTTCATGTTACAACTGCCTCATACCAGACTTTTGTTGAAATGAATCATATTCAGCCTAAAATTAATAAGCTGCTGGACGGTATTGATTCCAACAATACCAGCCAGCTAGAAGATGTATCTAAGCAGATGGGGGCGCTTTTCCATAATGGAGCAATGCCACAGGAAGTGTCGGACGCCATTAAAACCGCTTATGCCGGATTAGGAAACATTCCGGTGGCTATTCGTTCCTCTGCGACCGCTGAGGATTTGCCTGACGCTTCTTTTGCGGGCCAGCAAGATACATATCTTAACATACAGGGTGAGAATGAAGTCCTTGCCGCTGTAAAGCGGTGCTGGGCTTCCCTGTGGACAGCTCGCGCGATTGCTTATCGTGTGAAGAATGATATAAAGCAAGAGGCTGTCGCGCTTGCCGTAGTCGTACAAAAGCTTGTATTTTCCGATGCATCCGGCGTTATGTTTACGCTAAACCCTATCAATGGCAGACGTAGCGAAATGATTATTAATGCCGCATGGGGACTTGGTGAAGCAGTAGTTTCCAGCTTAGTCACTCCCGATACAATTGCTGTGGATAAAAACGCCGAACGAATGGTATCGTATGAAGTTGCAAACAAAGAGATTATGGCGGTTCGTACCTCAAACGGAACAGAAGAAATCCCAGTTCCTGAACGGTTGAGAAAAAAACGTGCTCTTACCCAAGATCAAGTGATGAGGCTGACACAGCTTGGACAAAAAATTGAGAAGTATTATCAAATGCCTATGGACGTAGAATGGGCACTGGAAAAAGATAAATTGTATATTGTGCAGGCTCGTCCAATTACTGTCTTGCCGCCGGAATGGGTGTTGCCGGAAAAAGACGTTATCTACACAAAGGGTAGTCTTGCGGAACACTTGCCAAATCCTGTTACGCCCTTGTTTGCCACGCTTGGCCTTGAAAACGTCAACCATGCGTCGGAGCTTTTATGGGTAGATATGTTTGATAAAAGTGCAAAAAAGTTATTGCCGGAAAATGGAGCATATACGATTATTAATGGATATGTCTATCTTTCCGCTAAATCAAAGCCACTTTTGATTGCTGTCAAATCCCTTTCGCCCCGCTCTTTGCGCCGGGCGCTAAAGAACAGCGTTGCACGCTTTGAAGCGGCTCGAAAAGAATTTGAGGCTGTAATTAAACAATGGGAAGAAATATCCCTACATACACTAAATGCACATCAAATAATTGAGGGGATTCAGACCGTATTTTATGCCGCGTGTATTTATTTTACAAGGATTCAGCTTACATTGCCCGCTGCCTCTATCAGCGAAACATTATTTACAAAATTATTTCAAAGAGCCGCCCGCCGTGCCGGTATAACAGATACTTCCGTTTTCCTGCTTGGGTTTGATACGATTGCTCTGCAATCGGAAAAGAACCTGTGGAGCCTCTCGGAATGGATAAAGCAAAATAACACCATGAGCCTTTATCTGCGAAATAATCCGACAACAAAAATAGCGGAAGATTTGATGTCCTCAGTTCTGCCTGCCGGAGTTTCGCAGGAAGCATGGATAGAATGGAAAACCCGAATCAATCAGTATTTCAAAGAGTTTGGCCGTACCGCTTATGAATTTGATTTTGCGTATTCCACACCGCCGGAAACGCTTACGCCTACCCTTGAATCCATAAAAACATTCGTGGAAGGAAAAGGGGAAAGTCCTTTTTTACGCCAAGTCACATTTGAAAAACGCAGGAAACAGGCAGAAGAAGCAATTTTACAGCAGATAGGTGCCCCTCGTAAAAAACTGTTTTTGAAGCTGCTCCATTGGGCGCAGGAAACGGCCCCCATGCGTGAAAACGCTATTTATTTGATGGGAATGGGGCATCCGTTGATTCGCCGTATGTTTCAGGAACTTGCAGAACGCTTCGTGCGCGGTGGAGCTATTTTACAGCTGGATGATATTTACTGGCTCACAAAATCGGAATTGGAAGCACTCATAGGGCAGTTGGATAAAAATATCCCTTTATCTGATATGAATGGGGCAATACCTGCTCGAAAGGTGGAACTCGAAAAATACCGGAGCTATGTGTCCCCCTCTCAACTGCCGGAAAAAAATAAAAAAGCTATGACACAAACACTGCAGAAGCGGAAAGATGGGAAAATCGTCTTGACGGGCATTGGCACCAGTACAGGCGTTGTGACAGCTCCTGCCTGTGTACTGAATAGCTCTGCAGATTTTGAAAGCTTTCAACCGGGAAGTGTGTTAATTGCTGTTACTACAACTCCCGCATGGACACCTTTATTTGCCTCCGCAAGTGCGATTGTAACCGACATTGGCGGCCCGCTCAGCCATTCAAGTATTGTCGCCCGAGAATATGGAATCCCTGCCGTCATGGCAACACATACCGCCACACGAACTATTAAGAACGGACAAATGATAACAGTGGACGGAGCGGTGGGAACGGTGACGATCAATGAATAAAAAGCCTATGTTCTCCTTGAAGCTTGCTACCTTTGTGATTGCGTTAGGATATAGTCTAATAATTCCGGTTATGCCGTTTTATATGGAAAACCTCGGTGCGGGTGGTCGGGAACTTGGCTGGCTCACTGCCGTATATGCGCTGACGCAAACAGTATGCGCCCCTTTTTGGGGGGCGCTGTCCGACCGAATCGGCAGAAAGCCGATTATCAGTATTGGTATTATAGGCTATGCTATCAGCTTGTTCCTGTTTGGTTTGGTTTCCTCATTTTGGACGCTGTTTATCGCCCGCAGTTTATCCGGTATTTTGTCATCCGCTACGTCTGTTGCGTCTTTGGCGTATGTGGGAGATTCCAGCTTGGAGGATGAAAGAAGCAAAAATATGAGCCAGCTTGGGGCCTCAATGAGTGTAGGCGTAATGATAGGGCCGTTATTGGGCGGCATTCTAGCAGGATATTCGCTTGCACTTCCATTCTTTATAGGAGCCGGTATTTCATTCATCGCCTTCATATTAATTGTAACACTTTTACCGGAGTCAATTGAGCGGTCTGTACAGTCGCGCACAAGAGTATCCTTTGATTTTGCACACCTAAGAAGTATGCTTCTTGGTTCCACAGGAATTATTCTGATACTTATTTTCATCGTGAATTTCTGTCAAACCGGCTTGCAAGGTATCACAGGGTTGTATTTTGTTGATAAGTTTGGGTTTACCACCGGGCAGGCTGGTGTTGCTTGGATGGTGCTGGCAGGTGTTTTGATTGTAGTACAAGGCTTTTTGACCGGCCCTTTAGAGAAAAAGACTGGCGAGAAGCGACTAATATTGATAGGCTTATTTTGCAAAGCGTTGGTTGCCTTTGCTATGGTATTGACATCAGGCTTTGCCAGTGTGCTGGTGGTTTTCAGCCTGTTCGCAGTATCTTCCGCTATTACGGTACCCACTCTAAACGCAAGTCTTTCAAAAGTAGCCAATGAGCACAAAGGGACACTCATGGGATTTGCCAGCACTGCCGGAAATCTTAGCAAAGTCGTTGCCCCCCTGTTAGCTGGATATTTGTATGAAAGCAATATCGAATTACCGTATATTGTTATGGGAGCGGTAGCCCTAATCGGGGTGCTTATATGTTTTTCCTGGATAAAAAGGAAGTAGCATATAGCACATTTTCAGATTCCACTATAATACTATACTTTTAGGACTGTGAGGTAATATAACATTTTGAGAAAAGAAGAATGGTTGTTGTGCCCAATTTGCAACAGCAAAACACGAATAAAATTGCTGGACAATACGGTGCTGGAGAATTTTCCTCTGTTTTGTCCCAAGTGCAAACATGAAATAATCATTAACGTAAAAAATTTGAATATCTCCAATATAACAGAGCCAGATGCTAAGACACAGAGCCGGTAACCATTGAGGGGACTCATGGGGATCGGCTTTTTTTTGTACCCGCCAAATAAAAAAAACGGCGCTTTGGCGGGTTACTCTTCATGCCTGAATATCTAAAGCATCCCTCCAAACCCGTAAAGTTTGGAGGGATTTTATATGTGTTGGTCTTTACAGACTACACCGCTGCGCATCTGCTGTAGCGACATTAGACTATCTTCATAACAGATACTTACATAGGTGATTTCTTAAAAAAAGCCTGTGTCTCTCAACGGATAACTATACGCACCAACACGAACCGCCAGAGCATGTAGAACATGAAATAGACCGGATGGATGAGGATAAGGCCGATGTCATCGAAACCCTCAAGGCAGGCCTGCGGCTTGCCATCGGTTCACAGGATGATGACAGCTTTAATGAAACGGCTATCCAAAACCGTATCGCCGAGCTGCAGAGCGTGATGATGGATTTAGTGGAACTCAGCTCCAAGTCCAGCGCCGGTGCGGATTATTTTGATGCCAAGTTTGAGGAAATCGCAGCAGAGATTAAGGGGCTGCAGGGTCAGTTTGGTGAACACCAAGGGCAGGTTATGCTCGCCGAAAACAAACAAGCCCGAATTCAAGAGCTGCTTTACATGATGGAACATACCGATCTCAGCCTTAAAGAATACCGGGAGGATGTGGTCAAGCTGTGATCAACAAGGTGGAGGTTTTATCCGCCGACAGCATCCGGATTACCTTTAAGGGCAATACGGAAATGAACAGGATCTGCCGGGTAAATAAAAATAGCAGGAGAAGCCGCCACAAAAGCTGGCGGTTTTTCTCTCTTGGACAGATTTTCTGCTATTTTCCAAGCCGTTTCACTATAATACTGTGAATATTTCCATAATTTACATGAATCTGATTGCTTTGTTCGCTGCTGCGATATATAATATATACAATATTTATTCGGCAAAGGAACGTTTTAATGACTATATGACATCGAAAGAAACAGCGGAAAAATGGGAAATCACTCCACGCCGGGTACAGATGCTCTGCGCACAGGGAAAAATACCGGGCGCTGTTCGGTTTGGGGTTACTTGGGCAATACCCAAGGATACGGTGAGGCCTAAGGATGGAAGAATAAAATAACAGATCGAACTCATATGAGTAAAATTAATTTGTGCGGAAAGAGTGGGAAGTTTTTATGAAAAAAGTCGCTATAAAATTAGAGAATTGCTACGGGATTAAAAAGTTTGAGAAGGAATTTGATTTTAGTGATAAAGCTGCATTTATTATTTATGCATCTAATGGCTCTATGAAAACTTCTTTCACTAAGACTTTGAAGGACATTAGTAAAGGAGAATCCCCTAAGGAAGAAGTATTTGGTAGAGAATCTACATACACAATAGAAAATGAAAAAAGTGAGCCTATTAAATCCGAAGAAATCTTTGTTATAGAGTCCTACGATGCAGACTTCTATTCAAAAAGGATGTCTAACTTACTTATGAATAAAAGTCTGCAAGAAAAATATAATTTGGTAACTCAAGATATATTAGATAGAAAAAATGAATTTTTAGCGTCTGTGAAAGCTATTGTTGGTAGTAAAGTTCCTGTGGAAGAAGACCTCATGGAAAGAGCGTTTCGAAAAAAATGATACTATATTAATAGCTTCTATTCCTTTTATACGTAATATTGTAGAGTACATTGATTCAGAAGAGGCATCTGATTACCTGTTTTTAACAAAGTTATTGCATATGATCAATTATTCTGATGGCAAGACAACCAAGAATATCTCTTTAGAAGATCTTGAAAAAATCATAAATGATGTTTGGAAAAAAAATAAAAGCATATCTACAAATAGAAAAGATAAGACTGTTTATAGTCTTATTATAGATGTTGCTGACAAAATTTCGGCAAGTCCAGATATTGATGAAATTGCTTTAGAGAATAAAATTGCACTTTCAATGGCAATTAGATTAATCGCTGAAGAGTTCATGATTCAGCAAATCACTGATGATTGTGGGACTGACGAACAGATAAAAGAAATAGATTCTAATCAAACAGGCAAGCTACTTTCTCTTTATAAGCAATGTGCTGGAACTAATAAAGAGCTGTTGCCAATTTTAGAGGAAGTTAGCTTAATGACAGCTGAAAATATTCACTTGAATTCTTTTATGTATGAACCCTTGATAGATGTTTCAATTTTGCAGTTGAAAAAATTATATGGAGTATTAGCGCCATTACGTTCGGAAGCTGAAATTTAAAAGCTCTTTGCATGAATAGGGTGTATCTATTTTGACCTAATGACATATGAGCCTGTTTGCGGTCAATATCCGCAACAGGCTCTTCCTTTTTTGGCCTTTTCTACGCTCTCTTTTGAGGGCGTTTTTTCTGCTTTTGTAGAAAACGGATTCGCCTAACCCCTTGTTATATAAGGCTTTGCCGTATTCTGATAAAGCAGTCCGTAGAAAATCAATTGATCGCTGCAAGCCCAGTAGGTTCAGCCACTTGGTTTCGTTCAAACATCCCGTCCATAACCAAGCCGGATTCGATCTGTGCGTGGAAGTCCAGATGCGAGTAAATGTCCGCTGTGGTCGAGAAAGTGCTGTGCCCCAACCATATCTGGATTTGCTTCATTGATATCCCATTTGCAAGCAGTAAGCTGGCGCATGAATGTCTAGTTAGTGGAATTCGAATAGAGGTACATATTGCACTATTCCTTGATATTTTGAAATAATTTCAGGAATAGTGCTTTCTTTATCTCCGAAAATTTGGTATACTGAAATAAATAAAAATGGTTACAGGGGTCTGTGAAATGCTTCCTTATACGGGTGAATATATTAAACATAGCAATGACAAACTCAAATATACATACTACACTTTCACTCCGCGCCCTCTGATGAGTGGGAACTTATATGAAATGGATGATGAATTAGCCATATTGTTAAGTTCTGCCCACCATAAGATAGGAGTATTAGAGGGACTAATTAAATATGCACCTAACGGGAGTGCGTTTAGCGAATTGATGTTGCTGAAAGAATGTACATATTCCAGATGGATAGACTATGATAATCCGTCCTATTATGATGTACTTATTGGTAAAGGAACTAACCAAAGCAATACTATTCCAGTGAAAAATCTTGTATCAGCCTATAAATACGCTCAAGATAAATCGATAGCTGCTCAGAACCTAAGTGAAATTTGTGGCATTGCGTTATATGGTGCAGAAGCAGAAAATGCAATTACCCTAAGAAAGAACCAGACTTTCCTTACAAATATATCGACTAATCAAAAAGTATATAACCCTTCAGCTCCCGAGAATGTTTTGCCTGCTTTGGCAGATATATCAGCCTTTTTATATAACCATAAAGAGATGGACATATTGGTTAAGGCGGCACTTGCCCATTATCAGTTTGAGATGATTTATCCATTTGAACAATATAATGGTATTGTAGGACGAATTATTTCATCTATGCTGTTACGCAGAACGATAAATGAAGCTTCTCTTTCCTTATGCCTATCTGAATTTTTATATCATAACAAAAATGAGTACTTTGATTTACTTAAGTCAACACAGTATAGTGGTGGATATGTACGATGGATCAAATTTTTTGTTCATGCAGTTTACGCTACGGTACATGTTCCTGCACAGCTATTTGCGAAGTATGAGGAAATTATTGAAATAGATGAAAAATGCTTTGAGGTTTTAGGTCCATCTAGCAACAGTGTATGGGTAGTATATAATTATCTGAAATGTAACCCTATTACAAGCGTCAATATTGCAGCCAAACGCCTTGGGATCTCATTTAATACGGTATCTAAAGCTATAAAATATTTACTAAAAATAGATTTAGTGAAACAATACAACGCTCAAAATAGAAATCGTCTTTTCGGATACGATAGGCTCATACATATTTTATCTGAATATCATGACTATTCCTCAGAATTAGGTAATGTTTTGCTTGAAAATAGTGAGGGATTAAAACGATAAATATGGATAATAAATTAACAGGTTCATTTTATACACCACAAAAATTAATTGAATATATGGTCGGTTATGCACAAAAGCGCATTAAACCACAGACCATACTTGAGCCATCGGCTGGAGATGGAAGATTTGTAAATCCATTGCGGAGATTTGGTAGCCATATTTCATTAGTTGAATTAGAAAAAAACAAAGTAGAAGATTTAAAGGAGACTTATTCAGACTGTTGTGATATTTATTGCTGTGACTTTTTAAAGTTTGCCATGGAACACAGTGAGAGCTATGATTTAATAATTGGAAACCCTCCATATATTAGCAAAAAGGCATTGCCAGAGGAGCAATGGGAGTTGTCCTCTAAAGTTGTTGAATATTTTAATTTAGATAATGGGTTATTTCAAAATATCTGGGTTTCCTTTATACTTGCTTCCTTAAAACTACTTTCTCCGCATGGTGCAATTTTCTTTATTCTCCCATTTGAGTTTTTACAAGTACAATATGCAGAGAGATTGAGAGGATTTTTAGAAACAAGATTTAATACGATTGAAATAACAACTTTTGAAGATAGGATTTTTACTGAAATAGAACAGGATGTTTGCTTAGTTTATCTAAGTAATGAGAAAAAAGAAAAACCTTACATTCAATATACAACACTTATAAGCGAAATCGATACAACTCAGACTTTTCAGAGTGTTATTATGCGTAATAAGCCATTGAAGAAATGGTCAAATTGTATTTTAAATGATACTGAAACAGAGCAATTAAAATTTATCTCCAATATGTTTCCAAAGGTTAGGACTTTTGGTGATATATCACCAGGGATAGTAACAGGAGCAAACTCTTTTTTTATACTCACTAAAAAAGCCATTAACACATTGGATGTTAATGAAACCCAATGCATTCCCATATTGACTAAAGGTTCCACAATTCCTCCTTTGCTATTTTTCAAAGCAGAAGACTTTTTATCTTTGGAAAATACAAATACGCGCACGTATCTTTTGAATTTAAATGGATTACAGGAAAGTTCCTTTTCTCAGGCGCTTTGTGAATATTTAGAACAAGGAAAAGACAAGGAAATCAATGATCGGTATAAATGTAAAAAACGGACGCGATGGTATGATGTTCCTATAATCAAAAACGGAGAAGTATGTTTTTTTAAGCGGTTTCACTGGATTCCAAAAATAATTGTCAACTTTGCAGGTGTTCATACGACCGATATTGTTTATAACATTCGTTTTAATTCGGAAATGCATCCGGCCTCTTTTGCATTTTGTTTCTATAATTCTTTAACGCTAGCCTTATGCGAGTATAATGGACGCTTTTACGGTGGAGGTGTTGGAGAACTAGTACCAAATGAATTTAAAGATCTTGCGATTCCTTATAGAGTTATCCAGGATGAAGATCTTCAAAAATTGGATAGATTGTTTCGAAATGGTGCGGTTTTTTGGAAGATTATTGACTATGTAGATTCTGTTGTACTGAACCAATTGAAATCAGAAGATATAGAATTGTTACAAACTATACGTAATCGTTATTTAATGCGTCGAATGAAGCTTTACCAAAGGGAGGAAGATAATCGTGGAAAATAATGTAATCGGAGAAGTGAGTTTTAAATTTACATCCAGATTTAGCCAACTAATTGGAAGAAACCTCATATCTAATCCCATTGTAGCAGTCTCCGAATTAGTAAAAAACTCTTATGACGCTGACGCTGATAATATTACAGTTGAATTTCAAAATCTGTTATCAGATGTGGCTCTTTTAAAAATTGCTGATGATGGTGACGGGATGTCCTTTGTGGATGTTACAACTAAATGGATGATGGTTGGAACTGACAATAAGGTGCATAACCCCTTTTCGCCAAAGGGGCGGCGTAAATTGGGCGAGAAGGGGATTGGAAGATTTTCAGTAGAACGCCTTGCAAAAAGGTTAAAAATTGTTAGCACTAAACGTGGGGATGATTTTGCTATTTCGTTTTCAATAGACTGGGACAAATATGAAACATATGATGGGGAATTTTCAAATTTAAAACATGAAGTGATTAAAATCCCGTGTGATATAAATCAGCATGGAACAACATTATTTCTTGAGGATCTTAGAGATTTATGGGGGAAAGATGAACTTCTCAATCTACAAAAGGAGCTTGAACTATTACGTCCCTTAGATATCAATAAGATATCCTACAAAAAGTATAAATTCTCAGGTGGAAATGTTAGAATTAATTTGATTGCACCAGATGTGTTAAAATCAAGAAAGTTTATAGATTCACACTTTATTACATATGCGCAAGCACATTTGTATGGAGAAATCAAAGAAGATGGGAGTGCAAAAATACGAGTGTTTATTAAATCTAACATAAGCGCTAGTAAAGCTGATATATATCAGGAATATACCTATTCCCCTCAAAATATTAATACATCCTGCGGGCCTGTAACATATGAGGCATTTGTGTTTTTAAAGGATAAACGCTTATACAGGAGCTTAAGTATTGAAAATAAGGATATGAACGAGTATTTAGAAACTTTTAGCGGAGTAAAAATATATCGTGATGGGTTTCGTATTTTACCGTTTGGAGATGCAGATAATGACTGGCTTGAGTTGAATGCAAAGCGTACTGGTTCTCCTGAATTTAGAATTGCTACTTACAATACTATTGGCGTTGTTTATATAACCCGCGATCAAAACCCAGGGTTACAAGATGTTTTAAGTAGAGAAAATATGTATGAAACACCGGAATTCCTGTCACTTAAAGACTTTGTAAATGAAGCATTTAATAAATATACAGAATTGCAATTAAACGCAAGGAAGAAAAAAGAAAGGAAAGTTAAAGAGGAAGGGCAAAAGGCTCTGGCAAATGCTCAAAAAGCTGTTGCGATTTTTACAAGCCAAATCGGAACATTAAAACAAGCGGTAACTGAAACAAAAGATGCACAAACACCTGAACAAAGAACGGCACATATGGTTGAAGTTGAAGCTCATGTGTCAAAAATTGTTTCAACAGCTGAAGCATCATTAGAGAAATTAAAATATGCTTATAACTACTATAAAAAACAGACGGATTTTAGAAGCAGAGAAATGCAGATATATCGTAATATAGCGACACTTGGAATAAGTGCAGCAATGTTTGGCCATGAAGCACTAAATCAAACGGTAGAGTCTAAAGCAATAATTAATGATATTTTCGCTGAACATGCTTCATTACTGGAATCCGCAAATGGACTTGAACAGCTGCTCATAGATTTACGCGAAGATTTGATACTAATAGATGAAAAGGCGGATTTCTATAGAAACTATCTTCGCAAAGAAAAACAGGATCGATCGCGGTATGTAAATATTAACTCGATATTATTGAATCTTATAGAACAACATAAAAATGCATTTAAAGCCATAAATGTTATACCATCGGTAGAACTTGTTGGAGAAGAAAAAGATATGTATCTCTGGGGCTATGAGGGAGATATTGATACTATTTTTACAAATCTAATTACCAATGCTTATAAAGCACTAAAAAAAGCTACTGGTAATAAGTATTTAAATTTCATTTTAAGCTTTAAGGATGGTGTCATTACTGTTCATTCGATTAACAATGGGCAGGCGATATCCCAAGAAAACCGTTCTATGATATTTGAACCTCTATTTTCTACTTATTCAGACGGAACGGGATTAGGTTTAACAATTGTACAAGATACCCTTTTGTTGTATCAAGGAACTATCAAACTTACAGATGATTTTCCAAATACTCATTTTAAATTGAGTATACCGAGGCATGAGGCCCCGGAGGAGGACGCATAATGCCTATAAATATTTTAGTAATAGATGATGACAAAAGAATTGTGACCCGATTGATTAATAATCTAAAAAGAGCAGATGAAGCCAGTGTTTTAGGTACTATTGAAGTGGACGATAGTATTATTGGGATGGATTCTATTGAAAAATACGATGTCTCACATTATGAAACCGATTTTAATGTGGCTTTAATTGATTATCAGCTCACATGTTCGTTTACCGGCATTCTTGTTTCTGCATGGATTGCATTGTACTTAAAAATTCCGCGTCTTACACTAACAACTGCTTCATATCCGGGAAATCCAGATTATTTCAACGGCTTTATTTTGAAAAATGAAATTACCGACTCTCCAAAGGAGGTCATTCAGCGAATAGTAAAATGTGTAGATAATTACAATACAGAATTGTGGCTTAATAAACAACATCAGGCATTGGTCTTACAATATCAAGAAATGCTGAAAGAGGGAGATTCAGAATTCAAACCGGAATTTTCAGCAATACAAACATTACTCGACCAATTTGAAAAAGTGCTTGATGCACAACAAGAAGTTGAATTGAAAAAAGCGCTGATGTATGAGAAAACTACAAATGAGTTCACCTTACGTGAAGAAGAGAATGAAAGAAAGCTACTGGAGCTTAATGCCAAACTCAATCATTATTTGGAGGAACTGAAAAATGATTGATGCCGTAATGACAAAATTGAGTTATATTTCTCCTCCAGAGTATAAGTCATATAGTAGCTATCGAGAATACTTGCGAGAATCCACAAATTATACATGTGCTTATTGTACAATTTCTGAAAGTGAATCGCCTGGCGCGACATTCAATATTGAGCATTTTAAACCGCAAAAATATTTTTCTCAATTGGCTGCAAAATGCGAAAATTTACGATACTCTTGTCCACGGTGCAATTCATACAAAGGAGATTTGTGGATTTCAGAAGCAGATGGATGTAATCGGAACTGCGAAGAATGTAAACACCATGTTTGTGAAGATAACATAGACCGCTTTGTTGATCCAATGCAAGAAGAACCTTCAGAAATTATTATTCTCGGAGAAGATGACAAACTTTATGCATATAATAGGTCTAAACCGGCAAACTATACCATACAATATCTCAGACTTAATAGAGCACAGTTGATAAAGCTGAGGCACGTAAGGAGATTTATGGATAGTTGGCTTAAAGACTTAGAATACAAGCGACAAAAGGCAATTGGATTTCTTGAATCTATGCAGCAAAAGCAGCGGGATTTTTCTACGAAGATGGATTCAAAGATATGTAAAAAAGAAAATATCTATCAAGATGCAATTGCTACCATGTATGAAATGATGGTATTGCAAGCAGAACAATCAGTACTTCTAATAGATGGAGAAATACGTAAACTTAATTATCTTACTGCACAGAGAGTGGGATGCGATGAATTGATTTCTTCTCATGGAGAAAATACATTATAAGTGCATTTAAACGCACAAAAACAGAAATCCAAGGGTATCAGATATGGTACCCTTGGATTTCTGTTTTTGCGGAAAATTATTTTCGGTGTGTACTTGACATACGGGTGTCTCAAATCGTGAAAGCGGATTTTTTTGAGGTCGGCTTTTTCAAGCACCCAGCTAAAGTGTTATGTCACATAATTAGGGCTCATGGTTTCCCCGCTTGGTCGAGGCAGATGTAGTCGAGGTAATCTCGGCAGTAAGAGCGCTTGAATAGCTTTCGGTACATTTCCTGCTTTCCCTTTTCTGCAAGAAGTAGCTTTTCCACCGATGGCAGTAACGGAAGGGTGCGGAAGCTGGATTTGGTTTTCAGCACATCTTCACCGACTGCTATGGATTTGCCATCTACCGTGCCCTCAATTACCTTGTGTTTGCAGTATGCAGTTTCAGCTTCTCTAACTACTATCAAAATAATTGCAATACATAGCAATGAGAAAGAAACCCATCTGCTCCGTCTTTTATAAACAACCTGCTCTGTTTTGTCTAAGGTTTTATTTTCATCCTCAACAGTAGCGAGCAAGAAAACGGTACAGGTAGCTAATGTAGCAATAGAAATACCACGTGCTGGAGTCCAAGGAAACCAGTATAGTAGCCCAAGGGCAACCAACAACAACAGTATAGAGAAAATATAGCAATTTCGCTGAGTTCTTGCATGGTACCCTCCGGCTACTGGCCGTAAAATTCCGTAGGCCAGCATGAAGATCAAGCTCTGCCAGAGCATATGACATATCCACCCGATGATGGCTACCGTAATAAAGTTGAAGATTAAAATAGCACCTTGCCAAAAGCCATAAGCATACAACTCCCGATCCTCGGGTTTTATAATATTCCAGATTACAAGTTTATTTGTAAGTAAATTTGCAAAATGTTTCATTGTTCCCTCCCTAATGTCATTTACAAAGGTAAAGCAATACCTTTACTGTAAATTTGCCAGAATCATGCGAAATTTGCATTGCTCCATCATAGTTTTTCAAGGCTGCTTCAACACTCTTTAGACCTAACCCATGATTTTCCTTATCGGCTTTACAGGAAACAAAGTGGTCACCTACCTTTTTCAATTTTCCATCATAGGAGTTATTAATTTCAATTATCAGGCGCCCTTTTGTATATTTCAATTTTATATCGATCCATCAGTCATCAGTATTTGCAACTGCTTCGATTGCGTTATCGAGAAGATTTCCGAGAATAACAGCTGTATCAAATGCCGGCAACGATAACTCCTCCGGGATCAGAATATCGGCGGAGACTGAAATATTTAGGTTTTTAGATGAATTCAATTTGAAGTTAATAATGCTGTCTATGGTATTGTTTCCGCTGTTTACATACTCTTGATTCACACCATAGAAAGAAGTCAGCTCCGAAAGTTGCTTTAATAGTTCCTCGGATTGTCCAGCTTGTGCTAATCCATATAATGGTGAGAGTTTGTTTTTAAATCATGCCGCAATACCTGCATGCTCTCAACAGACGTTTTCATTATCTGAACCTGATGCCCATAAAAGCGGCTTTGTTCTTGCGCTAATCTTTGCTCCATCTGATTGACAAGCAAAGAAGAAATTTTATCATACAGAAAAAATGTCAGAATATTGATTGCCAAAGCACATCCCATACAAACCAATATCAGACTGTGTGAAACACCTGAAGAACTAAAAATGGCAAAAAGCATCACTACTGTTCCTGAAGGTACGGCCAGCAAACTTACCCAATACACATTGGGCATAGGAATTTTGCACTTCACATTTTTGAAGCCTTGGACCAATAGCACTAAGACAAGGGATGCAATCCAAATTACAATGATGCCAAATTCCGATTCATAGTGAAACGGC
Organism: Sedimentibacter sp.; assembly: GCA_018436705.1. Lineage (GTDB taxonomy): Bacteria > Bacillota > Clostridia > Tissierellales > Sedimentibacteraceae > Sedimentibacter. The sequence continues at coordinate 88,137 of JAHDLA010000016.1, read as the reverse complement.
TCTAAGAGATTCAGTTTGAGGTAGCTTATCAAAAAAGCAAACAATGCCTCAATAATCATAAGAGAAAAGTAGATGACAACTACCGAAAGGATAGACTTTTTAAAGTTTCTATCATACAACAGTGTTAAAAGAAACAAAAAAGAACAGGGTATACATTATTAAAATACTCTGTTCTTAAACTTCAGTTTAATTACCTTAACTTAATGACATTGCCCAAATGAGGACTTTTTTTATTTGTTTCATTTGCTTCCTACCCAGTAACAACCTGCTCCAATTACCGATGCCAGCAAGCATATAGATTGCACATAAACATCATAGCTCTTATATTGAATAAGCATAGGTAACAAGAAATAGAGTGCGATAAATACAACCAGCGTAATAATTCCTCGCTTCAATTCTTCTTTCATTTTTTCTCCTTTCTACTCCTAAATATTTTTTAACATTTCTCTGCCTTTCCCCGACTCGCCCGCCGCTGGTGCTTACTGCTCTGTCAATGGCTTGCTACTGATCGGCGGCAAAATCTCTATTTTCTGTTGCATTGTTCCAGTGTGTAAAGCCTTTAAGGAAAGTGTAGTATTTCGTGCGCTGCTGTCAATTCCAAAATACTTTAAATATTTTGACATTCTCAACATTAAGCGAAAATCTATTATGCTTTTATTCACCAATATGTTCATACTCTCAACCCTTCATTAAAAATTTACACGATTGTATAATACTCCTAAATATTCCTTTGGACCAAGCGATGTCATGAAAAGTATATCTCAATGTAGTAAATTGCACAATCCATTATGGGATCAGTGCATAACCCAAATTTCGCACCATGAACCCACTTGTGGGTCATTATGCGAGACGGTGAAAGATTTTCAAAAAATACTATTTTGAGTGGGGCGCCTGCTAAGTTTATAAATTAATCGTCCCAGTTTTTTTCTGCACTTTTCTACGATTAGTCCCAGAGTATAGATCTTACTGGCCTGTTCAATCAGCATAGATTTTTCTTTTGCTGTCGTTATGGTCTTCCTTTCTAATTATATAATATTAGTTTTTCATGTATCATTATAAGTTACAATCAGAGACAAAAGCAAGACAAACAAGAGAAGAAAAAGAGCCCCTGCAAAAGAGGCTCTGATTTGTTAGCTGTTTGCTATTCTTTTGTAATGTACCGTATCATGACCTCCACCATTTCGCTGATCTATCTGCTCTGGCTCCAGATGCTTAAACTGCTTGCCGAGTTGCGCCACGCTGTCAGGTATCACTGGTTTGATCCAGAAGAGCTCCCAGCCGATAAAGGTAGATATAAACAGCCCTCGCCCGATGGGGAAGATCATCAGGCGAGGAGGAATAAATGTGGTTGAAATAACTCATTTGCTTCAGCTCATTTAGGTTCTCAGATGACTGCGGCGTTTGGTAGTGTTTTCAGCCGGTTCTGTCACAGGGGCATGAAGAGTGCCGGCGCCCGCGACGGCTCCGATATCTCCCCGGTTTCTTCGTCCACCATAAGGGCAGGCTGTGTGCTTGCGGACGATATTTTCCTCCAGCATCTGCTTATCGGCATAGACCACCTTTAGATGTGCTTTTTCCTCTACAGTATAAAGTCCATTAAACTGGATGCCCCAATCAAGGAAGCTTCAAGGTTGCGAAAGAGGCACATCGAATCTTTGTGATGAAGCTTGTTGTGCCTATAGAATGAAAGTACAAGGCGGATAAATCCAATTTATTGGAGCAATGGAGCAGCCAAGATCTTGCTCCTCGGGAAAATTTTATTTGCAACATATTTCCAAGTTATAAGCTACATTTTTATTGATAAAAAATCAATGAAGATGTAGCTTTTTTTATATCTACAATAGTAATTGAAGTTTGCAGTACCAAAAGTGGGTGCTGCATTTTTGTGTTAAGGAGGTTTTGGTATGAGTCTGGATTCTCGACACGCAGTTTGTGTGTTGGGGCTTTTTCCTATCGTTAAATAAACCGATTTTTAAATTAATAAAAATTGGTTTGTCTTTTTATATAGAAGTATTGTGGAATTATATATTCGCATTGGATCGGCTACGTAAAAAACTTGACAAATCGACCAAAATGGTCTATCCTATTAGCGTAGACCATTTTGGTCGATTTAATGTGTTTAAGAGAAAGGTGGTTTCCATGAAAGATTTTTTTGAGAGATTGGATGAACAAAAAAAGAAAAGAATACTAAATGCGGCTATTACAGAGTTTGCATATAAAAAATATGAGAATGCGTCAACAAACAATATCGTGACTTCAGCACAAATTGGAAAAGGAATGCTGTTTCACTACTTTGGCAACAAAAAAAATTTGTATCTTTATCTTTACCGCTATGCTAGAGCAATACTGGATGAAGAAATTTACAGTCGGGTTGATTGTGAAAGCGGAGTTCTACCTGTTATTTTAAAACAATTAGCAAAACTTAAGCTGGAAACATTTAAAAGATATCCGAGCATAACCGATTTTATAGCACAATGTAATTGTGAAACATCACCGGAAGTTTGTGACGATATTCAAAAGATAAGGGAGGAACGCGGTGTAAGGATAAGGGAGGATATTATTTATAAAAACTCGGATATGAGGCTTTTAAAGCCTGAATTCCGGGATGAACAGACAATAAAATTAATCCATTGGGCGCTGGACGGATATCTTTCAGAAATCAAAGGGTCCTATGAGGGTGAAAACCTAGAGAAGCTTCCTGTTGATGAAATAATGAAGGGCTATGATTCATATATGGATATTATTTGCAAGGCGTTTTATCTAGACAAGGAGGAAAATAGTAATGGAAAAATATTTGATTGGTCTTAAAAATAAGGAGACACAAAATTTGTCTGTTTCAGGCGGCAAGGGAGCAAGCCTCGCAAGATTGCACGGCATAGCAGATATACCCGTACCGGACGGATTTGTGGTTACAACTCAGTGCTATGAGGAAATTGTGACTGCCGTGCCAGAAATTCAAAAGCTTTTAAAAACTTTGGCGGAGATTAAAGAAGATCAGACAGACTCAATCAGGCAATTTAGCATTCAAATAAAGGAGCATATTGAAAGCATTGTTTTCCCTGTATCATTTGTCACCGAATTGGATAAAACCCTTTCAGATTATGGCATTTCATCTCCATATGCCGTGCGTTCAAGTGCGACGGCAGAGGATTTACCCGGTGCGTCTTTTGCAGGACAGCAGGATACATTTCTAAATGTATGCGGAGTCGTGGACATCTGCAGTGCAATTACAAAATGCTGGGCATCATTGTTCAATGAACGGGCTATATCGTACCGTATTAAAAATGGGTTTAAACATGATAGAGTAACAATTGCCGTTGTGGTTCAAAAAATGGTGGATTCTGAGGTTTCGGGGGTAATGTTTACGGCGGATCCAATGACCTCAGACCGCTATACAACTGTCATTGAAGCTGTTAGAGGATTAGGTGAGGATTTGGTATCCGGACGTAAAAACCCGTTTGAATGGAAGCTGCGAGATGGTGAACTTCAAAAGAGCGGTGAAGGTGAAGCACCTCTTAAAGAAACACGTCTTTTGGAATTGGTTAAAATAGGCAAGCTCATTGAAACGGCGTTTGGCTGTGAGCAGGATATTGAATGGTGCTACGCCGTTGACAAATTTTATATTGTGCAGGCTCGACCAATTACGACACTGTTTCCTACGCCGCAAAGTCCCGATGGGTATAAGCATTGCGCCATATCGGTGGGGCACTTGCAAATGATGACCGACACAGTCTTGCCTTTAGGAATTTCCATGCTGCAAAAATCCAATTTCTTTTCGGTAATGGAACTAGGAGGTCATATGTTCATGGATATTACCTATGACATTGCAAAGCCAGGCGGGCGCATGAGAGCCATATCCGAAGCAAGAATTAAGGACCCGCTTATGCATGAGGCATTAAAAAAGATATTTGACAGGAAAGAGTATCTTCGAGGCATTCCTAATGGACCTAAAGGTCTGACGACGGTCGTTGACAGATGGGGCGTATTGTCAGGAGCGCTAAAAATATACCGCCATAATGACGAATCGGACATTGACGCTTATGTGGTAAGGCAAAATACTGAAATTGATGCTATCCGGAGCAAACTGGGAAAATTGTCGGGAGTTGATGCCATTCAATTCATCATTGATGAGCAGGAACATTTCAGAAAAGTCCTGTATGACCCGTCAGGTGCGGGAACCACGCTCATGACCATGATGGTTGGAAATGCCATAAACAAATCCATAGAAAAGCTGACGGGTGAAAAAACAGTCACAAACCGTTTGTCAAAGTCGGTAAGACACAATGTTACATCGGAAATGGGATTAAAACTTTGCGAGGTGTCGGATGCAGCGAGAAATCATCCGAAGGTTGTTGCCTATCTGGAGCGGGCGGGTGAAAAGCTTTCCCTTGACGAGCTGCGCCAAATTGAGGGCGGTGCAGAAATCGCGGATAAATTAGAGAAGTTTCTGTCTAAGTACGGTATGCGCTGTACAGGAGAGATAGATATTACCCGTGAGCGGTTCCGTGAGTATCCAGGTCAGCTTTCCACCGCGTTAATCAACAACATCAAAAATCTGCCGGCAGGACACGCAATGACTGCATTTTCACAAGGCAAAGAGGAAGCTGAACAGCTTGCGGAGGAACTTGTATCAGAAATGGAGTCCAGGCATGGCATCTGTAAGGCAGGGAAGCTTCGCAGGCAAATTGAAATATACCGTAAATTTGTCGGTGTGCGGGAATATACCAAGTATTTCTGGATGTGTCACTATGATATATATAAGCAAGTGATTATGCGTGAGGTTCAACGCCTAGTGGATAAGGGTATATTGAATGAAGCATGTGACGCCTACTATCTTTCATTGGAAGAATTGATACAAGTGATAAAAAACGGCAAGGCAGATAAAAATATCATATTTGAGCGCAAAAAAGCCTATAAATCCTATAAGATACTGACACCGCCGCGTATTATTTTTTCAGACGGAGAGGTTCCGCCTGTTTCCTACTCATCTGACATCCCAAATGGTGCTATCGCAGGCCTTGCCGTATCAAGCGGTATTGTAGAGGGACGTGCGCGCGTGGTAGAAAGTCTCGCTGACGCCAATATTGAAAAGGGAGATATTCTTGTTACTGTTTTTACGGACCCAAGCTGGACACCAGTATTCGTGTCATTGGCAGGGCTAGTTACAGAAGTCGGAGGCATGATGTCTCACGGTGCTGTTATCACCCGAGAATACGGCATGCCCGCAGTGGTTGGAGTGGTCGGCGCTACAAAACGAATTAAGGACGGCCAGAGAATACGTCTGAACGGAACGGAAGGTTATATTGAAGTTTTAGAAGATAATTAGGTGCATCATGAAGAACTCAAGGAAAAAAATCAATAAAAATCTTGTATTGCTTTTACTGGGCAGGGGTGTGTCCGATATGGGTGCAAGCATCCAAATGATAGTCATGCCGTTGTACATCATTGATATGGGAGGCTCGGCAGCTACGGTAGGCATATATTCTTTTCTGTTCTTGGCGACCGTCCTGGTTTACCCTTTAGCCGGAGTTCTCGGGGACAGATTCAACCGAAAGACAATTATGGTGGCAACGGATTTTGCCAGCGCAGGTGTTGTTCTGCTGCTGTTTGCCTGCTCGTATTTCCGCCGGATAAATCTGACTATATTGCTGATGGCACAAATATTAATTGCCACGCTTAATGGGCTTTTTGATCCTGCTACTAAAGGGATTGTACCTCAAATTGTGGAGCAGTCACAACTGACAAAAGTGAACTCCGGCATTTCAGCGCTCAGGACAATATCCGTGCTGCTTGGCTCTGCAATAGGCTCAATGCTGTATGCTGGTGTAGGCGTTACCGTGCTGTTTTTCCTTAACGGAATATCCTTCCTCCTGTCTGCATCCAGTGAGATGTTGATTTCATACCATAACGTCAAGAGTAATGAAAGTGGGGACAACTCCGGATTGTTATCAGATTTGACGGATGGCATCAGATTTATTCTGGATAATAAAATTATCGGGAAGCTGTGTGTGTACTTTTTGATTACTTTTGCTCTGGTTTAGCCAATTTTTAATGTGGTAATGCCTGTATTCTTTCGTGGAAGTCTAAGGTATTCTGACATACAGTATGGATATCTTCAAATGTTTATTATCCTCGGGGCATTATTGGGCAGTATCCTTGTGGCTGCATTGTTCAGCAAGAGTGTACAGCTTAGAAAATCACTGACCATAGGCGGCAGCCTGATGATAGCGGGTCTGGTTTTCTTTACGGCGTTGCTGTTCCCATTCAGTATACAGATTTTGGGAAACGATACAATAACATTCTTTCTCTTGCTTGCGGTTGTTGTTTGTTTTTTAAGCGCTGTGCTCATGCTTATTCATATTCCTGTGCAGACATATATTCAAATAGCTACACCAAATGAATATATGTCCCGCATATTCTCAATAGTCGGCATGATAACAAAGGGAGGCATGCCGATTGGTGCTTTGATTTACGGGTTAATTCTTGAAAAAGTTGCTATTCATTGGACTATGTTGTTCACCACACTGCTGACCATGCTGATATCAGTCCTTTTCTTAATATTGCTGTCGAAAATGCAACTGAAGGACAAATAGATAAATCTATAAAAAATTTGTCTGCTTAAATATTAAGTAAGGACCTGTTTGCAAAAAGCCCGGTTGCGCTGCGCAGTCGGGCATAAGAAACTATTAACAGTTAGATAATGGTGTTTGTGTTCAAATATTCATGATCTATGAAATTTTTTATAGCATCGAAACAGGCAAAGCCATTGAATATAAAGGATTTTTTCGTCTTTATATAATTGAGGTAAATTTGCAAGTTTCAAAGCCATGGAAACCTGTTTCTTTGTTAATAGACTTCCATTGCTTACCAAGCCATATTTTAATGAATGAGCAACGAATTTTTTGAAGGAGTAAAAATCAGCCTTATCCAAATCCGGATTATTTTTTTTTGATAAATGCAATAGCACTGAATCAACAGAGGGGGTAGGATGAAAATCATCTTTTTTGAAGTGGTAGAGAGTTTTCATTTCCCAATTTACTTTCAATATCAAAGATTTACTGGTTTCCTTAGGATTTCCCATAAATCTTTTTGATGCTCCCTTTTCTAAAACAACCCATATGTCTTTAGGTGGATTAGGCGCTTCTGTTAGTTTACTAATAATCTCTGTAGTAATAAAATAAGGGATATTAGAGAAAACCTTATACTCTATTTTTAAAGGCAATTTGTAATTTAGAAAATCGCCATGAATCAACTGAAGGTTGTAAATATTAGAGAGCCTAGATTTTGCTTTTTCAAATAGTCCTTTATCTATTTCAACTGAATAAAGATATCCACATTTTTTACAAAGCACCTCTGTTAAATGGCCTTTTCCAGTACCAACTTCAAGAACAGTATCACCTTTTTTAATGCTGCTGAGCTGAACAATTCTTTCTAAAAGCTTTTGATTCGTTATGAAATTTTGAGAAACAGATATTTTATTTGTATAATCTAAGCAAGACATTTTGTTTTTTGACATGTGTATTCTCCTATATTTTTTATTGCGAAACAAAAAAGGCAATAAAAAATGCAGGCTTTTTCACACAAAGTGAGCTTAAGTTCTGCATACGAAAGATATAACAAAAAAGCATAGCTGTTTTTTTAGCTATTACAATTTATAATGCGTAATGCTCGCAGAATAAGCATAACAAAAAAGCTCACCTAAAAGAATGAAACTGCTTTTTTTATTGCCTATTATTTTCTAATGCGAACAGAATGCAACATAGAATAGTCCTCCTAATAGTTTAATATTAGCATGTTTTAAAATCGACGTCAATGTGTATCTGCATATGACTCATAAACGCGAACCCATTTTTAAAGTTAGTTGCAAATGGGTTCGTATTTTTCTGTATTAATAGCGTATTTCATAAGGATAAAACTAATTATAGTTATATACTATCCAACGGGAGGGTGGCATTATCTTTGATATGCTACGCTTCAATTTCACGAATCAAGTTGACCATTTCAATAGCGCTGATGGCGCAATCAAAGCCTTTATTTCCAGCCTTAGTACCTGCACGCTCAATTGCCTGTTCGATATTTTCGGTGGTCAGTACACCGAACATGACAGGAATATCACTGTTTAAGGATATGTTGGCAATGCCCTTGGAAACTTCACTGCACACATAGTCGTAGTGAGTTGTATTGCCGCGTATAACGGCACCTAGGCAGATGACAGCGTCATATTTTCCGCTTTTCGCCATTTTTGAGGCAATTAGTGGAATTTCAAAGGCTCCGGGAACCCATGCGATGTCAATATCATTCTCGCTTACCTCATGTCGTTTCAGTCCATCCAGAGCGCCGCTCAGTAGTTTGCTTGTAATAAATTCATTAAAGCGGGCAGCAACAACTCCAATTTTAATGTCTTTTGATACAAATTTTCCTTCAAATATTTTCATGATTAATCTCCTTTATTTTTCGTAGTTAAAAATATGGCCCATTTTTTGCTGCTTAGTTTTTAGGTAAAACAGATCATGTTCAGTAGCTTCCATTTGTATTGGAACGCGTTCTTTGATTTGTATTCCAAAATCAGAAAGTTGGTAGACTTTATCGGGATTGTTTGTGAGTAGGCGCAGTGTTTTAGCTCCAAGGTCGCGCAAAATTTGTGCTCCGATGAAGTATTCACGCAAGTCTCCCGGAAATCCAAGGGCAAGATTAGCTTCCAGTGTATCCATGCCCTGATCTTGAAGCTCATAAGCACGCAACTTATTAATCAGACCAATCCCACGGCCTTCTTGGCGCATATAAAGCAGGATTCCGCGGCCTTCTTTTTCAATTTGTCTCATGGCTGCTTCAAACTGCTGGCCGCAGTCGCAGCGCTGAGAACCAAACGCATCACCGGTCAGGCATTCGGAATGAACACGACACAAAATATTTTCACCATTTCCAATATCTCCTTTGACTAGAGCCACATGGTGTTCGCCGTTAAGTTTGTTGACGTAACCGTAAATCTTAAAATCGCCGTACTGTGTGGGCAGAGATGCACATGTTACCCTTTCAACCAGTTTGTCATGTTGTTTTCGGTACTCCTGCAAAGCTTTGATGGTGATCATTTTTAATCCCCATTTTTGCGCTAGCGTAATCAGTTCCGGTGTACGCATCATAGTCCCGTCTTCGCGCATTATTTCGCAGCATAATCCACATTCTTTTAATCCGGCTAGCCGCATCAAATCAACAGTAGCTTCTGTATGGCCGTTTCGTTCTAGAACACCGTTTTTCTTAGCAAGAAGCGGAAACATATGACCCGGACGGCGGAAGTCTTCCGGCTTTGCATTATTTTCCACGCATTTCATAGCAGTGACACTTCTCTCTGCTGCGGAGATGCCAGTAGTAGTTGATACGTAATCAACAGAAACCGTAAATGCAGTTTCATGATTATCTTTATTGACGCTGACCATTTGTGGAAACTGCAGCTTTTCACAAAGGTCTGCGCTCATGGGCATACAAATAAGCCCTTTGCCATGCACTGCCATAAAGTTTACATTTTCAGTAGTGGCAAACTGTGCTGCACATATAAAATCGCCTTCGTTTTCTCGATCTTCATCATCTGTTACCAAAATAATTTTGCCCTGTCGAAGATCTTCCAGAGCTTCTTTAATGGTGCTAAATTCAAACATTTTTTTCCTCCTGTTTAAAAACCGTTTTTAGCAAGAAATTCGGCTGTAATATTACTGTTTGACTGCGGTGCGCTCATAAGCCGTTCTATATATTTTCCGATACAGTCATTCTCCAGATTGACAATATCGCCAATGCGTTTCTCCGATAGAATAGTCTGCGCTGCGGTATGGGGTATGACGGACACGCTGAAACTTTCTTTATGAACTTTAGCTACTGTCAGACTGATGCCGTCTATTGCAATTGATCCTTTTTCTATAATGTATCTTAAAATATTGGGGTTTGTTTTTATGGTGTACCATGTAGCGTTATCATCTTTGGTAATTGATGAAATTGTACCAATTCCGTCAATATGCCCAGATACAATATGCCCGCCGAACCTGCCGTTTGCAGGCATCGCCCTTTCTAAATTAACCGGACTTCCTGTGCGCAGGACTCCAAGAGAAGAACGGTTCAGTGTTTCATGCATTACATCAGCAATAAAGCTGTTTTGAGAAAAAGAAGTAACGGTAAGGCACACTCCGTTGACAGATATGCTGTCTCCAAGGCGAATATCTTCCAATATGGTAAAGGCTTGAACAGTGACTTTAGCGGAATCCTTTCCTTTACGGATACTTTGCATTTTTCCAATTTCTTCTATGATTCCTGTGAACATTTAATAACCTCACTTTCCAATAGAATGTCTTCACCAACCATCGTAAATGTTGGTTGGCTCAGCAGAAAGGCATTTTCAGGAGAGTGGACACCAAGTCCATCCACCGGTGTTTTTCCGTTTCCTCCAAATAGTTTAGGAGCAATATATGCCTGAACTTTATTTACAATTCCACTTTGCATGGCCGACCAGTTTAAAGTGCCGCCGCCCTCAAGCAAAATACTGTCAACATTTCTTTCACCAAGCACATTCATCAGATAGTTTAAATCAATGTGGCCATCTTTCTCAGGAAGCACATGGATATCACAGCCTGCTTCCAAGTAAGGTTTATGCTTTTTTGGATCTGTTACAGCTGTGGCAATAATAGTGCCAGCAACATCTGTTGATTTGACAATACTTGATTGCAGGGGCGTTCGCAGGTGGGTATCACAAATGATGCGCATAGGGTTTCTGCTATTTTCTATCCGGCAGGTCAACAGAGGATCATCTGATAGTACGGTACCGATACCAACCATAATGGCAGAGTAGCGGTGTCTGTGTTCATGGACATGCCGTCGCGCTGCTTCTCCGGTAATCCATTTGGATTTGCCGGTGGAGGTAGCAATTTTTCCGTCAAAAGTCATGGCATACTTCATAACTACATAAGGGGTTCTGTTTTGAGTGTAATGAAAAAAACTTTTATTGAGCTCATCACATTCATCTTTTAATATGTTTTCTGTTACCTCAATTCCATGAAATCGAAGAATTGAAACACCTTTTCCTGCAACTAATGGATTAGGGTCGGAAGAGCCGATTACCACGCGGCTGATACCACTCTCAATAATTGCTTCTGTACAGGGAGGTGTCTTGCCGTAATGACAGCATGGTTCAAGGGTGACATAAAGCACTGCACCTGCTGGTGAAGATTCGCAGTTTGCAATTGCATTTCGTTCAGCATGTAGTGTGCCGTATTTTTTGTGATAACCCTGCCCAATTATTTTGTTGTTTTTTACAATCACGGCGCCTACCATAGGATTGGGGTTTACCCATCCACAGCCCTGTCTTGCCAGTTGAATTGCAAGGCGCATATATTCTATATCTGTCATATAATACCTCCAGAAATATAAATACCCTGAACAAATCGTTCAGGGTATTTATTCACTACAGTATATTATGCTATATTTTGCAAATAAAAAACTCTGGAATAAATAAATTCCAGAGCAGAAATTGCGTTTACAAGAAAACTGCAATTGTATCTTCTTTTATCCAGACTTTACTGTCGGCCTCGGAAATTAACCGAGTCATGCCTTGCGGCTCGTGGGCTTTACCACCGGTAGGGAATCTAACCCTGCCCTGAAGATGTTATTCAATTGTTAATATTATATCATCTGTTTTGCATTTTGTAAACTAAAGAAATCGTTTTTGCTTAAACTTACAAAATTACCATAAAAATACAATAACTTATTTTCAGTTAATATATTTTTCAATGAATGAAAATATTTCGGTGTTATATCGGTCCTGTTCATCCCAAAAAGAGAAAAGGTGTTCTGAACCCTTGTATGTTATAAGTTTTTTTTTGCTGTGAGGTATTTCATTGAAAAGATTTTCCGACATATAGTACGGACATTTTCTGTCGACTTTACTATGCATTATGAGTGTTGGTATATTGTTATTTTTAATTTGTTCTACCATATCCACATCCGAAAACGAATATCCATAAATTAAATTATTAAAAACGCTTCCAAATGATGTCAATGCTTTGGCAGGAAGAAGAATTTTTGCTTGAGAGATTTCCCAATATATTTCATCATACATGCTGCTGAAAGGACAATCTATAACAGCAAAGTCCAAATGTTCATTTGCATGCTCGGTTCCAGAATAATATGCTATTGTAGAAGCACCCATAGACTGGCCTAAAGCTCCGACAGTATTGTTGTTGGATTTTTCTTTCGCAAAGTTAACAACCTGCTTCAGATCAAGACTTTCCAAATATCCAAAGGTGACAGTTGCAGCGGTATTTTTGCCATGAGCACGCTGGTCATATAAAACTACATTCCAACCATTTTCTAAGAAAACCTCTGCCAAAGGGTACATTGCCATGTGATTGCTTTCATGCCAATGAACCAAGATTATTGTCTTATTTTCATATTCTTCGTCTTGGCAAATATAGTAAACAGGTATTGTATGTCCTGCAACAGAGCTTAGTTTGTAGACGTGTGTACTAGGTTGCCAGGATTCATTAAATGCTTCAAGAGTATATTTTGTATCTTGAAAGTAAAGATTAACAATTTCGTTAGTGTGCTTTTCCGACATTTGAGCCGGGATGTATGCAAGCAAGAATTCAATTAAAAACACAATTAAAAACATAGCTGCAAGGATGAAAAAAACAGCTTTTGTAGTTTTATTCTTTTTCAACTGCACTTATCCTCCATGTATATTACATAAATTAAATTATTTTATAAGTTATATTTTCAATAACTAATGTTTTGCGCGTGTCAGTTTTATGTGAATGTTGTCCAGTATAAAATTGGCTTATAAGCATGTTAACCACTATAACAAGCGGTTCAAATTAAAAGTCTATATTTGCTTTTCTGGCTTGACTGCAAAGTTGACGAACATTCAAAGTATAATTCTTTCCATCTTTTATAAAATATGTTCCGCATTGTCGAAATTCAAAATGTGTACTCTTAATTTTGCATTGTTCTCGTACAGATAATACCCAATCATAATTTAGTGGTCTTGCGTTATAATCTGACTCACCGCCAACAACAACCAACTCTATATCATCAAGAAATTTTTCAATATTAATTTCTTCTAGTAGCGGCTGGCAAATAATATTTTTATGCTTAATAGGCAGTTTGCTAAAGATAGACAGTCTATAATCTGCCGTGGCTTGATTTTCAATGGTGCAACCTACAGTAACATTGTCATAACCATTATCCCAGTTATTAGGAATGTGGTCCATAAATCGCTCTATACGCTTGGTTAAAAAGATAAAATGTACGTCTGATCGTTCCTTCATCATTTGAAAACATTCTTTTCTCCAATCGTCTGCTTCTTCAATTAAAAAATCAGAAGAAAAGCACAGATATACTGTTTGCCCAGATTTAATTTTATATTCTTCTTTTTTGTTTTTTTCTATGGGGGCATAAAAATTATTGGTTTTTACTATTTTATTGGTATCAATATTTCGCTTGAAATCACCTTTATGAATATAACAAAACTTGCAGCCTTCACTATGTTTGTGACAGCCTCGCCATGGATTCCACATTGCCATATCAGCTTCCAAAATCCTGGCTTTTAATTTTACAGTGCATAGGTTTGTTTATTCCTATAACTTCAAAGGCTTCTTTTTTTTCAATTCTATATTCCATTTCAGCATCTCCTGTATTTATATGTTACAATAAAAGTCAATTATAATCCTCTCTTTTTTTGCACAAAAATAAGAAGATTAGTTAATAATATTAATTTTAGTTAATAATATTAATTATGGTTTATTATAATTAAGAAAAGGTTTAAGCAAACCAGTGGAGATTTTTATAATGGCGGTAATCTCTACATTGCGAATGCCTGATGTATATATCTAATTATTGTTTAACTTGATTTCTGCCGCAGTTTTTCGCCTTATATAGTTGCTTGTCTACTTCGTTAAGAATTGATTCGTAAGTTGGTAGAATGTCAAAATTATTAACAGTATAAATTCCGAAACTGCATGTGGTCTTTAATGTTTTCCCGCGATATATCAGACTCTTTTTCTCAATGGATTCTCGTATTCTTTCGGCAATTTTTTTAGCTTTTTTATTATCTGCGCCGACTAAGCAGATTAAAAATTCATCTCCGCCATACCTAGCAACCCAATCAGTGCTTTGCCGTATACTTTGTTTTAGTTCAATTGCAAACTGTGACAGGAGATAATCGCCGGCGGAATGACCATACGAATCATTAACATTTTTAAAAAAGTCTAAATCTGTAAAGATTACTGATAATGGGAGGTTGTTTCTTGCGCAGCTGTTGATGTTGTCTGGTAGTGTAAGATTTATATATCTTCTGTTATAAACTCCTGTTAGTTCGTCGGTAATAGAAAGCTTGTATGTATTTTCAAGAGTGTTGCAGAAACTATGTGATTCTGCTTCTTCTTTAATGTTTGCAGAGCATTCTAAAATATATTTAGACTCTTTAATTTTAACGGGTAAAAGCACAAATAAGCATAAACAATTGTTGAGTTGTTTTATTTTATAGGATGTACAATCCGATTCAATACATTTTTTATACGTATCTAAAAAATCGCTGCAATCAATTTCAGAGAAATCAAGGCCATGGGAATTTGTTGAATGTTCAGAAACAATTTTTTTATGTTGAAAATCTATTAGACGGAAGTGATTAAATGCTTTTTTCATAAGATCATAGTCGTTTAAATTTTCTATGAGGTTTGCCATAACTTCTCCTTTTTGATTCGCTGTTTTGAAGCTAATAGTTTCACCATTTAAAGGCTATTATTATTAGGTGAATCTTTCCTATAGCATAACATGAATTTATGTTAAGAATATTATATATACATAAGCATATACTATCAATATAATTATAAGCTATTAGCTTAAAAAAATCAATGTCTTTAAGATTATTTTATAAACTATTAGCTTCATATAAAATAATGCTGTGAGGTGTGCATATGAAAAAATGTTTGGATGCTCAAATAGGGCATCGGATTCGCCTGAAAAGAGAAGAACAAAAACTAAGCCGTGAAAAGCTTGCAGAGTGCATAGAGGTTTCTCCTCAGTTTCTAGCTCAGATAGAACTTGGGCGAAGAGGTATGTCTTCCGTTACTCTATACAAAATTTGTAGCGCTTTAAGTACGTCAGCAGATTACATAGTACTGGGAAGAGAATGCGAAAATGACTTATCTTCAATAGACAAAATGCTGTCTAATCTTAACCCTAAGTATTTGCCATATGTAGAAGACTTAATTAAAACGTTTATATTGGCTATTAATAAATAGAATCCTTAGCAGAAATTGGCTGAGGATTTTTTGTTTTATTAAACTGAATTTTAAAGCAATCTTAAAGCTTTGGAGAAGAATAAGAAGTTTCCTAGAGGATTTTTGTATCTGTATGTTTTGTGAGCTTATTTGTAATGTAAATTCATACTAACCATAGCTAAGTACAGTATTTGCTCCTTGCATCGGTTTTTGTGTTCAATTATACTGTACTTTATGAATTTACAAAAAATGGAGGTTAACTATATGTGTGGTATCGCTGGAGTAGCTGGAAATTATACAGATGCAGACAAAAATTGCTTTGAAAATATAATGGATATAATGAATTACAGGGGACCGGATGAAAGCTCTATAAAAGATACACCGATTTGCTTATTAGGGCATAACCGTCTTTCTATTATTGGACCTGATAATGGAATTCAGCCAATTTCCAATGAGGACGGAACTTCATGGATTGTCTGTAATGGGGAGATTTATAATTACGAACATTTAAAAAGGAAGCACTTGCAAAAGCATCAGTTTTCTTGCAACTCAGACAGTGAAGTTGTTCTACATTTGTATGAAGAATACGGAAAAGCATGTTTAAACTATATGGAAGGAATGTTTGCCTTTATTATTTCAGACTGTCGTAGTTCGAACTCTGACATTTTTGCTGCGAGAGACCCATTGGGGATAAAACCCTTGTATTATGGTCAAAAAAAAGGAAAATTTTACTTTGCTTCAGAGTTGAAATGTCTATATCAAATGGTGGATGAAGTTAAAGAATTTCCTGCAGGACATTACTTTACGATTGCAGAAGGTTTTGTTCCTTATCGAACTGTTCATGACATTATCAGCCGCAAATCTTCTTACGGGCAGGAATCGCTGGAAAAAATTCAACAAAATATTTGTTTGTTGCTTGAAAATGCGGTAAAAAAGCGTTTGATGGCGGATGTTCCTCTTGGAGTTCTGTTAAGTGGTGGGCTTGACAGCAGTCTTATTGCGGCAATTGCTAGTAAATATAATCATGGCAGTAAGCCTATGAAGTCATTTTGTATCGGCCTTAAGGGAAGTGAAGATCTGGATGCAGCAAAAAGTGTTGCGGATTACATCGGAACAGATCACTACGAGTACATCTATTCAGAACAAGATGTTTTGGAGGCTATTCCTAAGGTTATTTACCATTTAGAATCTTTTGAACCTTCGCTTGTCAGAAGTGCTATACCAAGTTATTTTGTGTCCATGCTTGCAGCCGAACATGTGAAGGTTATACTTTCGGGGGAAGGTGCAGATGAGCTTTTTGCTGGTTACGCATATATGGGAAATATGCCGGATGAACAGAAATTAAAATATGAGCTAGCGAGAGTACTTGATTCGCTTCATAATATTAACCTGCAACGGATGGACCGTATGAGCATGGCTCAATCTCTTGAAGGACGTGTTCCGTTTTTAGACGAAGAACTTATAAACTATGTATTCAATTTGCCAACAGAAATGAAGTCCCCTCAGAATGGGAAAATAGAAAAATGGCTTTTGCGCGCTTCTTTTGACAAAGCAGAGTACCTTCCGAAGGAGGTTTTATGGCGAAAGAAAGCTGAATTTTCTGAGGGAAGCGGAACAAAGGATTTTCTTGAAACAGTATTTGAACAATGCATTTCTGATTTAGAACTTAAGATGGACAGAGAAAGAATTTTAAAAGAAGAGAATATTCATATTCGCTCTAAACAAGAATTATATTTCTATCGAATTTTCAAAACATTCTATCCATCATCTTCTGCAGCTGACACAGTAGGGCGTTGGTTTGTAGCTTAATAATATTATAATTTTTTAATATTATTTTAATTGAAGATATTAATGATTTTATATTGAAAAAAAACTAAATGAATGTTATGCTAAGTTCTGAAAATCATGCTTCATAGTATGAACCTTAAATTAAAAATATGGTGTATTTAAGCTAATCAAATTATAAAGGAGCTTGTTCTTCAAAGATTTTTGTTTTTGAAAGGAGTAATTGATGAAAGATATAACCATAGCATCTGAATTATTGGAAAAGGACAATTTAACACTTGTAATTGTAAAAAATGGAAAAACGGTTTTTTTAAGTCGTAGCAAGGGAATTGAGCCTTTATATACAGCAGTTATGGAGCATAAATCAGAGCTTGAAGGTTCAAGTGTTGCGGACAGGGTCACAGGAAAGGCTGCAGCGATGATTTGCAAATATGCGGAAGTAAAGGAACTAAAGACAAGATTAATATCTGATAATGCAATCAAAGTGTTAAAAGAAACAAACATAATATATGAGTATGAAATCAGGACACCTTTTATTAAAAACAGAGATAAAACAGGGATGTGTCCGATAGAAACGCTATCATTAGATACTAAGAATAGTATAGAACTTTTAAATAATATTGAAATTTTTTTAGATAAAATCAAAAATAAAGAGGAAAAATAGTATGAAAACAAAAGAATTAGTTTTAAGCGGATTGCTGATTGCGAGCGGTGTAATACTTCCAATGATGTTTCATATGTTTGGAATGACAGGGCCAATTGTTTTGCCGATGCATATACCGGTACTGATTGGAGGATTTTTGCTTTCACCTCATTTTGCTCTGATTTTAGGAATTGTAACACCCATTTTAAGTGGATTGCTGACCGGAATGCCCGTTATGTTTCCTATGGCAGTTATAATGGCGGTTGAACTTGGTGTATACGGACTTACAGCAGCATTAGCTACAAGAAAGTTTAAATTGTCGATAATTCCATCGTTGGTTATTTCGATGATATCAGGAAGGATAGCTGCGGGGTTAACTGTTGCTGCTCTGGTTCAATTATTTGGAGTAAAAATGGATCCGTTTATGTATGTTAAAGGAGCGGTATTAACAGGATTACCGGGCATTTTGATCCAGCTAATATTTTTGCCTCCGCTAATGTATGCGATTAAAACATATATGAAAAAAAATTCTGCAAATGCTTAACACCTATGTATTATATAGGTGATTTTTTTGTGTATTTTTAAAAAGTTGTTGACATATATCAGAAATCATGTATAATTAAAATTGACATATGTCAAATATAAAATGTAATATTAATTAACGAATCTGGTTGCTATTATTTATTAAAATTTTGGTAATTAGATATAAATAATTCTCTCTAATCAAACATGGTATTAGAATAAAGCAGGTAATATTTTATTATTACCTGCTTTATCCATATATTAAAAAAGTAACACCTATTTAATTTGAACGAATAGGTGCTACACATTGTTATCAATTATTAAAAATATTTTTTAGTTGAAGAATATTCTTCAACTAGTCTTAAGGCTTCGCCGAATCTTTGGAAATGTACTACTTCTCGCTCTCGCAGCCACCTTAACGTATCTTTCACAAGAGGGTCATCTGTTAAAGTAATTAGGTTTTCGTAGGTAACTCTGGCTTTTTGTTCTGCGGCCATGTCATTGTATAAATCTGCTACAGGCTCTCCTTTCGCTTGAGTGTATTTTGCATCCCATGGAACACCAGATGAATCCAGTAAAAACGGGCAGGTTTCATGATTAGCGTAGTATCCTCCCAGTCCTGCTGCTATCAATTCGTCTCTAGTGGCCCCTTTTATTAACTTTTTAAATAAAGTTGCAACCATTTCCATATGCCCCAACTCTTCCGTGCCTATATCAGTAAGTAATGCTTTAGTTTCGTTTAGAGGCATATTAAATCGTTGAGTAAGATAATTCATACTTGCACTTGCTTCACCGTCAGCACCGCCGTATTGGTTAAGGACAGCCTGCGCCATTCTTAAGTCTTTATTTGAAACTCTTACAGGGTACTGTAACTTTTTTTCATATATAAACATTTAATCATTCCTTTCTGCGATATTGTTTAAATTACATTTCCCATGGCCATGGACTGTTCATATAGCTCCATGTGTTGCCAGTTTCCTGACTCATTATCGACATGATTCCAAATTTCGATTCATATACAGGCAGAATCTGCATAAGCTGCTCGGCTAATGCTTTATGTCTATGCAAAGCAACAGGATCATTTGGATGGGTGTCCAAATAAAGAGACAAATCATATATAGCGAACTCCAATTTTTGAATGTCTAAAAGCATAAGACGTTGTTCGTTTGACATATTAATATTACGACCGTTGTTAATCATGATTGCACCTCTCTTTGAAAGAATTCCATATAAGGAGTAACCAATTCGGGAAACAATGTACCGTGGACGAAGGCTTCATTTATATTGTTAAAATATAAGGGGTCTATTTGATATGGTACGTATGCATAACCTGGCACAGGATTTTCAGGCATATATGGAACCATTGGTACGAAATTATCATTATGATTTATATGCAAAGTTTTCATTCCTTTCCTTAATGATTTTGCTATTTAGATTTTCAGCAATAGATACAATTATAGTATTCATATATTGACAAATAGTGACTCTTCATCAAAGAACTTTAATTGAAAATTTAAAATAAGAAATGCTACGAATATATGTTATTGAAATGTTTTTTAATTTAGTTGATAAAATTATAACCGGTTATATTAAGTCGGTGAAAAGTATTAATATGTTTAAATGGACTTGGCTTAACTTTTATATGTTTAGGAATAGTATAAATTGATAAGAAAACCTATTGACAAATGATTTGTGTTATGGTAACATTTTTTTCACAGGTAATAAATATGTATGGAAGCTTAGCTCAGTTGGGAGAGCATCTGCCTTACAAGCAGGGGGTCATAGGTTCGAGCCCTATAGTTTCCACCATAATAAGGGGATGTTGTTAAGCATCCTCTTTTAATATTTTTTGAGAAGACTGTAATAATCTATGAAATGAAATCTCATTAGAATTAAAGAAAATAGAATAAATATAATATTTTATGAAAAAAATTAAAAAAAGATATTGACAAATGTAAAATCATAACTTATAATTGGATAAAAATAATTTATTATGTAAATTTAATGATTGGAACAGTAAATTAAATCTAGCTTCAGCGAGCTGGTACAGAGTGTGAGGCCGGCAGTGATATTTAATGGAAAAGAATCCATGAAAAGATTCTCAGAAGTAGCAGTATGAGAATACGGTTAAATACCGTTACTATGAAAGAGCGAGCAAGCTGCTTAAAGAAGAGTGGTACCGCGGTGTAAAAAACTGCCTCTTTATAAGCAGTTTTTTGTATGTTCAAAATAGGACTGGTGGATTTTGAATAAAATATCTAAAGGCATAAATATACATTAAACAATTATTAATTACTAATAAATAAATCGGAGGATAGAAAAATGGAAAAGGAAAAAGTAGTATTAGCATATTCTGGAGGATTGGATACATCAATTATTATTCCTTGGTTAAAGGAAAATTATAATGATTTAGATATTATTGCCTGCTGCGTTAACGTAGGACAGGAAGATGATATGGAGATTGTAAAAAGCAAGGCTATTAATTCAGGTGCCAGCAAAGTTTATATTGAAAATGTAGTAAATGAATTTGTTGAAGGATATGTATATAAAGGAATCAAAGCAAATGCTGCATATGAAGGTAAATATCTTTTGGGAACAGCTTATGCACGACCTTTGATTGCTAAGAAGCTTGTGGAAACAGCCCATAGAGAAGGGGCTAAGTATATTGCACATGGATGTACAGGTAAAGGAAATGATCAGGTTCGCCTTGAAACAGCAATAGCTGCAATAGACCCGTCGATTCAAATTATAGCACCTTGGCGTATATGGGATATAACTTCGAGGGAAGAAGCTATAGATTATGCGGAAGCTAAGAATATTGACCTTAACGGTATTACTAAAGAGAAAATATATTCAAGAGACCAGAACATTCTCCACATTAGCCATGAAGGTGGAATGCTTGAAAATCCTGCGGTTGAACCTGACTTTGATGAAATTCTTGTGATGACTAATACAGTTGAAAAAGCACCGGATGCACCTGAATATGTTGAAATAGAATTTAATGAAGGAATACCTGTTAAATTAAATGGTAAAAAATTAAACGGTGAAGAGATGCTCACTGCATTAAATAAAGCGGGAGGAACTAACGGAATAGGAGTAATAGACTTGCTTGAAAATCGTCTTGTTGGAATGAAATCAAGAGGAGTTTATGAAACACCAGGAGGAACTTTGCTGCTTGAAGCTCATAAATACTTGGAAAGCTTTGTTTTAGAGAAGGAAGCTGCGCATTTCAAAGAAATGATAGGTCAAAAATATGCCGAGCTTGTATATAATGCTATGTGGTTTTCAGGATTAAAAGATGCCTTTGATGCATTTATAGATTCTACTCAGAAAAAAGTAACAGGAACAGTTAAGTTAAAATTATACAAAGGAACAATTAAGTTTGCGGGAATGGAATCTGACTATGCTTTATATAATGAATCAATTTCGTCATTCTCTACTGGGGACTTGTTTGATCAGAAAGATGCTTCCGGATTTATTCACTTGTACAGTCTGCCATATAAAATTCAAGCTTTAAATGATATGAACAGCAAAAAAAATATTCCTGAAGTAACTTATAGTTTTAAGGAATAAGCTGCTTTAATAACGTGTTAGAACAACCATGTTTAAGTAGAATGTAAACACTTTGAGAAAGCGTCAATCAACTAAACTGATTGATGCTTTTTTGTATATTTATTTTTAAAATAACAATGAAATAAACTTTATATACGTAATGATTTTAAAAAAATCCTAGCCAAACCAACAACTTGTATGATACAATTAAGTAGTTGGTTGTATTTATTATTAACAAGAAAGGGGTTATATTATGAACTTGATTGATTTTTTCATCAGTCGTCTAAACACTATACTGGATTTAACATGGGAACACTTGCTGATGGTTCTAATCGCTATGGCGATTTCAATTGTTATGGGTGTTTTATTAGGTGTTTTAATAACATATAATGAAAAAGCTTCTAGGCTTGTATTGAATGTTGCTGAAATACTTATGACAATTCCAAGTCTGGCATTATTTGCTGTATTAATTCCGATTTTTCATATCGGAGCAACCCCTGCTATTATAGGGCTGGTTTTGTATACTCAGCTTCCGATAATAAGGAATGTGTATACGGGAATTAAAAGCATCAATCCATCAATAATAGAATCTGCTAAGGGCATGGGAATGTCTGATTTTAAAATTATGTATAAGATTAAACTCCCGTTAGCTTTTTCGGTACTCATTGCAGGAGTAAGGACAGCGGTTGTTATGGGAGTAGGAATGGGTGCAATAGCGTCTTATGTTGGTGCAGGAGGACTTGGAGATTATATCTTCCAAGGTATTCAGAGGACAAATGATAAAATGGTTATTATAGGAGCAATAATGATTTCATTAATGGCGATTATAATGGACAGAGTACTATATATTGTACAAAAAAAGGTAGAAGTAAAGTAGACGGAATAGGAGGTAATGCTATTTGATAAAATTTGAAAATATTACTAAGAAATACTTGAATTCAAAATATCCGGCAGTTGATAATTTAAATCTTCACATTAAAAAAGGAGAAATATGTATACTCGTAGGTCCTTCAGGATGTGGAAAGACAACTACTATGAAAATGATTAACCGATTAATAGAACCAACATCAGGAAACATTTATATTAACGGTGAAAATATTAAAAACCAAAATCCTGTTGAGTTAAGACGAAATATAGGATATGTAATACAGAATATAGGATTGTTTCCTCATATGACGATTGCAGAAAACATAGCAACTGTTCCTAAAGAGAAAAAGTGGGACAAGGAAAGAATTAATAAACGAGTTGATGAATTGCTTGAGCTTATGGAATTAAACCCTGCAATTTATAAAAACAGAAAGCCTTCAGATTTAAGCGGAGGGCAGAGGCAGAGGGTAGGAGTTGCCAGAGCACTTGCTGCGGATCCGCCTGTAATGTTGATGGACGAGCCATTTGGAGCACTTGACCCTATAACAAGGAGCAAGCTTCAAAATGAATTTTTACACGTCCAAGATAAAATAAAAAAGACTATTATATTCGTAACGCACGATATTGATGAAGCAATAAAAATGGGGGATAAGATTGTTGTAATTAGGCAGGGGAAAATAGTGCAGCAGGGGACTCCAAATGATATATTGAGTTCACCTGCAGATGAATTTGTAGAGAATCTTGTGGGAGGAAACCGATCTATTAAGAGGTTAAATCTTATAAGGTGTGAAGAAGTAATGCATAATACTTTAAGTGTTAATATGAATACTCCTGTATCAGAAGCAATTGCTACTATGAAGCAAAAAGATTTAAAAACAATTGCTATAACTGAACAAGATGATAGATTGAAGGGGTTTATCCAGCTAAAAGACATTGAAGGAAAAGATGGATCGGTAAGTGATTTTAAGAAAGAACTGGAAGTTATAGTGGAGGAAAGAATGCCTCTTAATGATGCGTTGTCTGAGATGCTTCGCATAGGGCAAAGATATATATATGTCACAGATGAAAAGGACCATCTAAAAGGGTGGATCGGAATTAATGATATATTGAATGCGGTGAGCTACAATGACTAGCACAGATAATAAAAAAATAAAAATAGGAGCATTTTTATTTCCTCTGATACTATTAGCTTTGGGTATAGGGTACAGTTTTTATGTTGTTAATTATCCTCAAGATAAAATTGTATCGAATTATGTTACGTATAGTAAAATTTTTAAACTATTAAGTCAGCACATAGAATTGGTAATGGCTTCTGCAGGTGCTGCAATAGTGGTTTCGGTACCATTGGGTATTTTCCTTACGAGACCTAAATTTAAGCGATTTACAAATGTAGTTGTAGGCATTGTTAATATTGGACAGACTGTTCCAAGTTTGGCAATATTGGCATTGTTTGTTAGTTTTTTAGGTGTGGGTTTTAAATCAGGAGTATTTGCACTTTGGGTTTATTCATTACTACCTATATTGAACAATACATTAGCAGGAATACTAGGTGTTGACAAATCTATACTTGAAGCCGCAAAAGGTATGGGTATGACAGCAACAAAAATTTTAACAAAAATAGAACTTCCTATAGCATATCCTGTAATTATGGCCGGAATACGTACTGCCGTTACAATAAATATAGGAACTGCGACACTAGCTGCTTTTATTGGAGCCGGAGGACTGGGAGATTTAATTATTGCTGGAAATAACATAAACAGATGGCAGATTGTAATATTGGGAGCTGTTCTTTCAGCGTTACTTGCATTATTGGCAGATTATTTAATGGGTTTATTTGAAGATCATTTGAAAAACATATAAATTAAATTAGGAGGGATTTGATGATCAAAAAATCAAAACGTGTAAGAAGTTTAATTTTGACATTAGTATTATTACTTATAGCAGTATCGTTGAGTGCATGCGGAGGCAAAGGCGATGATACCATTAAAATAGGCTCAAAAGAGTTTACTGAGCAATTGCTTTTAGGGAAAATAACCGTAATTGCTTTGGAAGATGCAGGTTTTCAAGTAGAAGATAAAACAGGTGTTGCAGGATCAGACAAGGTGCGTTTAGCACTTGAAAACGGAGACTTCAGCATGTATTGGGAGTATACCGGTACAGCATGGCTGTCTCAGCTGCAGCATGATGATCCTATAACGGATCCTCAAGAAGCTTACGAGAAGGTAAGAGATGAAGATGCAAATAATGGATTAACATGGCTTCAGTATGCGCCATTAAATAATACGTATACTTTGATGATGAGACGCGCAGATTCTGAAGAGCTTGGCATAAAAACTATAAGTGATCTAGCTGAATATGTCAACTCGAATCCCGGAGAATTAAGGGTGGCAATAGACCATGAATTTTCAATAAGACCTGACGGTTATCCTGGGGTACAAGAACACTATGGATTCACACAAAGCGAAGATGAGATAAAGATAATGGATCTTGGAATTATGTATAAAACTCTAAAAGAAGGGCAGGTAGATGTTGCAATGGGATTTGCAACAGATGGACGTATACCTGCGTATGATTTGGTTAATTTGGAAGATGATAAGGCATTTTTCCCTGTTTATAATGCAGCACCAGTTGTTAGAAGTGAAGTGCTGGAAAGCAACCCTGAAATAGAGGGGATTCTTCAAAAGATTGCTGTATTGCTGGATACTGAGGCGATGATGAAACTAAATTATGAAGTAGACATAAATGAGAGAGAACCTGAAGAGGTTGCCAGGGAATGGCTTCAATCAGAAGGGCTTATAGAATAAAGCATTGAAGAACGGGCATCCTAATAAGGGTGCCTTTTTGGTTGTGTGTAATTTAAATCTTATTGCGAATCTTTATAAATTCATATATATTATATTTAAAGGAAAGTACACTAAATAATTATTACAGTACGAAGAAAGGACAAATATATGGACAATAAAGTTAAGAGTTCTGTATATCAGAAAATAGCCTTGGATATAGCTTCCAGAATCGTTGAACACAATTTTGAAATTGGCGAGAAAGTATATGCAAGGTCTTCGATAGCAAATCGATATAATGTTTCGCCAGAAACGGCGAGAAGGGCAATAAATGTTCTTGCGGATTTAGAAATTGTAGATACTGTGAAGGGCAGCGGCGTTATTATTAAATCCTATGAGAATGCAGCTAAATTTATAAGACATTTTAGCGATAAACAAACAGTCAATTCTATAATAGCTGAATTGTACAACAGTCTAGACAATCAAAAAAAAGAAATAAGCTATATAAAGTCCAATTTTGATTTGTTATTAGAAAATACACAGCGATTTCAATCGATTAACCCTTTTGTACCTTTTGAGATAAAAATCACTGATGATTCAAGTTGTTTAGGAAAAACTGTGTCGGAAAGCAACTTTTGGCAAAATACGAACGCAACTATTATTGCCATAAAGAGAGATGGTTCTATTATTCTGTCTCCAGGTCCATATGCTTCATTTAGAGAAAATGATATATTTTATTTTGTTGGTGATGAAAATAGCTATAATCGTGTAAAGGACTTTATATATGGTTATGGACAAACCGAATGATAATAAGATAAAAATTATTTACTGCCTTTATAAATTTATGGCCAATTCGAGAGAGAAAAACTCTCTTTTTTTGTTATAAAAAATCAGTATTGTATTTGTATAAAATAATGCTATAATATACAGTACACATTAAGGAGGTGGTTAATTGAACAAAGACCAAATAGAAGTTAAAAATTCATCTATGAATACAATGACCTGCGGCAGTCCGCTAAAAATAATACTCACTTTTGCATTTCCAATGCTTATAGGAAATATATTTCAACAATTATACAACATGGTAGACAGTATTGTTGTTGGTAATTATGTAGGGAAGTTGGCATTAGCGGCTGTAGGGACAGGATTTCCGATTATATTTATGATGGCTGCAATGTTTATTGGCCTTGGGCTGGGAGCTACAATTCTTATTTCTCAATATGTCGGAGCCGGTGATATGGATAACGTTCAGAGGACTGCCCAGACTATTTATACAGCAATGATTTTAGGATCTATACCTATTTCTATAATAGGGATTTTTTTGTCTGAGCCTATTTTAGTACTCATTAACACCCCAATCGATGCGCTGCCTATGGCTAAAACATATATGATGATTATATTCAGCGGTATGATAGGAGGGTTTGGATTTAATGTTAATGCCGGAATACTGCAGGGATTTGGCGACAGTAAATCGTCACTTTTGTTTCTTTCAATAGCAACCGTAATGAACATTATTCTCGATTTGATTCTTGTAATTGTATTTGGTATGGGGGTTGCCGGTGTTGCAGTAGCAACGATCACAGCACAAATGGCTTCTTGGATTTTTGGAATTATATATATGAAAAGAAAATATGCGGTTTTAGATTTTCCGGTTTTTAAGTTTAAATTTGATAAAGCTATATTTGGTAAAATAGTAAAGCTGGGTCTTCCGGCAGGAATACAACAGACACTTTTTTCAATAGGAATTATGAGTCTGCAATCTCTCGTAAACGGATATGGTTCTGACTTTATTGCCGGATTTAATGCTGCTAATAAAATTGATACCTTTGCATTTATGCCTATTCAGAGCTTTAGTAATGCAGTTACAACATTTACGGGGCAAAACATTGGCGCCGGACGAATGGACAGAGTTCATAAGGGCACTGTTACGGCAGTAGGATTGTCTGTCATGGTTTGTTTAGCGTGCCTGGTTATTATTCCATTGGGGCCTTCATTGCTGGGAATGTTTAATTCAGATCCTGCGGTAATTGAGTCTGGGATGATATACTTGAAAAATGTTATGCCTGCAATTTCACTGTTGGCAATTGTATTTACAATTAATGCTGTAATAAGAGGCGCAGGGGAATCTATTGTTCCGATGATGGGTGCTATAATATCTCTTTGGCTTGGAAGAATTCCGGCAGCGTACTATATAGCAGATAATTATGGAAAAGAATACATGTTTTTGAGCTACGCGGTTGGATGGGCGTTTTGGCTTTTAATTTCAGGGCCATATTATTTGTCTGGTAAATGGAAAACAAAGTCGGAAGAATTGCTGGGCAAGCAAAATTATAGTAGTTAATTTGAATAAAACGACTGGAAAATATTATTTAATTTATACCTTATATTAAAGAAAAAAATATATAACAAAGCACCGGCGCATTCCGTCGGTGCTTAAATTAGCTCTGATTATTTGTACCTGTCCATTACTTCCTTTATTTTTGCGGGTGCTATTTTGCATTTATCTTCAGAAACCGCACAAACTGCAAACCTTAGTCCTTTCTTTAATGCAACAACGAACAACTTCTCTTTTATTAATTCATCAGACAACTGTTTTGCATTGTTGCATGGTATGCTGACAAAGAATCCATCTCTGTAAGGTAAAATTTTTAAGCCGCATTCTTCTGCGCTTTTTACAAAGGCATTTGCACGTTTTTTTAACATTGTTCTGTATTTGGCTACTTCTTCTTCATAAGCTTTTCTTTTAGCAGGGTCTTTGGCTATACTAGTCATAACAGACATTGCGCCCCTTGTTCCGTTCGACCAGTTCGCTCTGTTTGCGTGCATGCATGTATAATAGAATTCTTTAGCTATTTCTTCATTTGAAGAAACACCGATAATTGCTCCGGATCTCATGCCATACATTGTATATCCTTTTGACATGCTGTATGCTATCAGTATAAGTATATTTTCAGGAAGATTAGAGAATTTGGCAAAAAACTTTCTTCTATCTTTGTCGGCATAGTCAATATAAGCAACATCGACCATAAATATTATTTTATTATCCGGGTCTTTAGCTTTTTCCTTTGCGATGTCTAAAACTTCATCCCATTCTTCATCAGACAGACTGTATCCTGTAGGGTTGTTAGCAGGAGTATTTAATACAGTGACAAGCCTTTTTTGCCTATCAATTAAGCTCTCAAATTTTTCTTTGAATGAAGTAATATTAAATTCGCCCTTATCATTAAAGAATTCATAATTTGTAACTGTTCTGCCAAATTCTTCCGAAATTGTCACATATGGTGACCAGAACCAGTCGCAAACAAGTATAGAATCTCCCGGCTCAGTATAATTCCAAATTGAATGTCTTACAGCTCCTGTTCCTCCAGGGGTTGCGACTGCTTTTATATAAGCTTTTGGTCTATATTCTTTAAAGCATGCATCTTGAACAGCTTCCAAAAAGTCTGCTTGTCCCGCTACCTGAGCATATGCTGCTATTGCAGCATTTGGAAGTGATTTTAATTCACTGTATACTGTATCAAGACAAATAAGATTTCCATCATCGTCAACAAGCGCTCCAAGAGTAGAATCAATAACGTTTTCTTTGCCGTACTTATCAATAGCTTCCTTTGCCTTTGCAGCAAGCCCAAATATTGCATCATTTTCCATAGGCCACACTGCATGGGAAGCAACCATATTAAATGCCATAGTAACACCTCGTTTTTTCTTTAATTTTAACAAATTAAAAAAAATAAGTCAATATCAATAAAATACATAGTAGTATAATATGAAATATATAAAATAACTTATTAATTTATCGATTTTTTTAAAAAAACATTGACAAATTTAGACACAGAGGTTATTATGTACAAGTTCATTAAAAATATGATCCATTAGCTCAGCAGGCAGAGCACTTGACTTTTAATCAAGGTGTCCGGCGTTCGAATCGCCGATGGATCACCATTACAAACAACATTTGACGCTCTTCGCGACGTTGAATGTTGCTTTTTTATGTAACTAATAAATATAGGTTTTATTTATAAATACTATAATTGTAAAATTGTATTCGAAGAAACTACAAAAAAATAAAAATTATTTTTTATTTCTTACATTTTTCTACAAAATTTTGCAAAATTACATTGTATATTTACCTTATTGTTAAAAATAATTAGCGAAGGTAAAGGGGAACAAATGATTAGTAGCGAAGAGATGAGATTAATTGTAAGAGAAGATTTAGCAAAAAAGATGGGTAGTGAAGGCCTTCAAGATATGCAGGAGATAGAAGGCATAGCGAGAAGGCAGAGTGAAAAGATGGCAGCGTTGGGTCAGTTAGCTGGTGGAATTGCTCATGACTTTAACAATCAGCTAATGAGCATAATTGGAAATGCGACAATGATACAGCGTGCTGATGACTTGAAAAAAGTTAAGGAATATTCAGAAAGAATAATTCGCATTTCACAAAGCACAGCGAATTTAACTAAGAAGATTCTTATGTTTTCGAAAAAGGAAAGCAGCACAAACAAACCGGTTAATTTGAAAAATGTATTGGACAACACTTACATGATGGTAGAATCCATATTAAACAAAAAAATAGAACTTAGCTATAAGTATGGAGCCGCAAACAAGTCAGTGTTGGGAGATGAGGCTCAAATCGAGAATTTAATTGTAAATCTTATATTAAATTCAAGGGACGCCATGAATGATTCAGTTGGTAAAATTGAAGTAGGAACTTTAGACACAGTTGTATTTTCAGAAATGGTTCTAAGTCATGGGGAAACCTTAAAGCCTGGGCAATACATAACAATTTATGTTGAAGACAATGGTTCGGGAATAGGCGAGGATGTTTTCATGAAAATATTCGAGCCTTATTACACAACAAAGACTAAAACAAAGGGAACAGGGTTAGGACTATCAGTTGTTTTTGGGACAGTAAAATCGCATTCCGGCTTTATTAATGTAAGAAGCAAAACAGGATGGGGAACAAGATTTGAAATCTTCCTGCCGGTGTATAACAAAAAATATTCAGTCAATAAAAGTGCTAAGATTGATGTTGATAGTAATTTGATTATGCTGGTTGATGATGATGAAAATGTACTTAATGTTGAAACAGAGCTGCTTGAAGATTTGGGATATGACGTTGTTAAGTTTAGTAAACCGTTGGAAGCATTGGAGTATTACAAAAGATACAGCTGCAAAATTGCTTTTTCAGTAATAGATTTATCAATGCCTATAATGTCGGGAAAACAGCTGTATGAGGAAATGAAAAAAACTAAAAATAAAACAAAAGCTTTTTTTATTACCGGTTTCGCTCAGCAATCAGATTATGAGGAGCTGATAAGTAAAGGGGAAGTTATTATACATAAGCCGTTTACATACGAAGACTTGTCGGCAAATATAGCTAAAATTTACAAGTGAGATTAATTAAATCTATAGAGATACGTAAGTATATTTCTATAGATTTTTATTTTTATTAAAATATCTTAACAATATTTATTATACTTTGTTTTGACAATTATAAAATATTTGATAGAATGTAAAAGAAAATAAGAAAGTCGTTTAATTTGAACAGGAGGAAGAAATGAATATAAATGATTATACTTACAATGAACCTCAGCCGTTTGGTGAATTGTCAATAATAGCTATGAAGGGCTGCGAAGAAATTGCAGCTAAAATAGACTATTATCTAAAGGAATGGAGACAGGATAAAAATGGTGTTATATATTCAGAGGACTCTGTTCCCGTAAGAACATACCTGTTAGATGCTGTGTGTCCAAGATTTGGATCAGGTGAGGCGAAGGGTGTTCTTAATGAAACTGTAAGAGGACATGATGTATTTATAATATCTGATGTATTTAATTATGGAACAACATTCAAAATGTACGGTATGGATGTTCCAATGAGCCCGGATGATCACTATCAGGACTTAAAAAGAATTATAGCAGCCATGAATGGTAAAGAAAAAAGAATAACTGTTATAATGCCGATGCTTTATGAGGGAAGACAGCATAAGAGAGCCACGAGAGAATCACTGGACTGTGCGTTGGCATTGCAGGAACTCACATCCATGGGCGTTGAAAATATCATTTCTTTCGATATTCATGATCCGAGAGTGCAAAATGCTATTCCTCTGCATGGATTTGAGGACTTTCATCCTCATTATCAGATGATAAAGGCATTTGTAAGGGCTGTTCCGGACGTGGCAATAGACAGAAATCACATGATGATTATTTCACCTGATGAGGGAGGAATGGCAAGGTGCATATACTATTCTTCAGTTATGGAACTTGATCTGGGAATGTTCTACAAGAGAAGAGATTATTCTGTTATAGTAAATGGAAAGAACCCTGTCGTAAGCCATGAATTCTTAGGGGATAATGTAGAAGGCAAGGATGTTATTGTTGTTGACGATATGATTGCATCTGGAGATTCAATGATTGATGTTGCCAAGAAGCTGAAAGAAAGAAAAGCAAAAAATGTATATGTATTTGCTTCATTCGGTTTATTTACAGAAGGATTAGCCAAATTTGATAAGGCATACAATGATGGAACAATAACGAAAATATTTACAACAAACATGATTTACAGAAAGCCTGAACTTTTGGATAAACCATGGTATACTGAAGTTGACATGTCAAAATATATAGCCAATATTATTGATACCCTGAACTATGACGGGTCATTAAGCGAATTATTGGATCCTGTTCAGAAAATTAAAAAATTGCTTAAAAAATAAATTAGTCATTCACGTGCAGGATATGAAATTTAGAGGAATTCTGAGAATTATCCTGCACGGCTGAATGATTTTTTAATTTTCTCTTAAAATTACCGCTTTTAAGCAAAATAAATTGAAATTAATGTGGTTATATGGTATAATCTTTATCATTATAAGTTAATGAGATATTTTGCATAATTTTTTAAATTATTTTGCAAAATATAGCTAAAGAAGAAAATTTCAGGAGGATAAAAATGGGTTTCAGAATGGATATTGGAATCGACCTTGGAACTGCCAGTGTATTAGTGTATATTAAGGGCAAAGGAATAGTAATAAATGAGCCTTCTGTTGTTGCAATTGATATAAATACCAATAAAATACTTGAGGTTGGAGAGGAAGCCAGAAAAATGCTCGGACGTACTCCGGGCAATATTGTTGCCATAAGACCGCTAAGGGACGGTGTTATATCAGATTTTGACATAACAGAAAAAATGCTGAAATACTTTATAAAAAAAGCAGTTGGAAGCTCAATTATAAAACCGAGAGTTATAATATGCGTTCCCAGCGGAGTGACTGAAGTCGAAAAAAGAGCGGTGCTTGATGCAAGCATGAATGCAGGCTCTAAAAAGACATATCTTATAGAAGAACCTGTAGCGGCAGCAATAGGAGCAGGTCTTGATATTACAAAGCCGTCAGGACACATGATTATAGATATGGGAGGCGGTACAACAGATATAGCTGTTATATCGCTGGGAGGAATTGTCGTAAGCAGATCGATAAAAATTGCCGGCGATAAGTGTGATGATGCTATTGTAAGATATGTGAGAAAAAAATACAATGTAATGATTGGACTGAGAAGCGCTGAGGATATTAAAATAAATATAGGGACTGCTTTTCCGGAAGAAGAAGAGAAGTTCATGGAGGTAAGAGGAAGGAATCTTGTCACAGGACTTCCTGTTAATTTGACAATTTCTTCGGCTGATATGTTAGAAGCGTTGGAAGAAACTATAACATCTATTGCTGATGCCGTACATTCAGTTCTTGAAAAGACTCCTCCTGAACTGGCGGCAGATATAAGCGAGAAAGGAATAGTTATGACTGGTGGCGGATGTCTTATACACGGCTTGGATAAACTGATTGCCAAAAGAACAGGCTTGGATGTAGCAATTGCCGAAGATGCAGTTTCATGTGTCGCAAAAGGCACGGGACAGTCACTTGAACATATGGACGCATTGAAGGATTCATTAATAACAGACAATATAAAAACCAATTATGGGGCATCATAAGCGCAAATTAATATTAAGATTCTGGCAATTTTCAGTTGTCGGAGTCTTATTATCTTTAAACGATGAGTTTGAATAGTTAATGTGATAGAGGTTAAATATGAAAATAAAAAAAGCAGTTATACCGGCAGCAGGGCTTGGAACAAGATTTTTACCTGCAACTAAAGCAATACCGAAGGAAATGCTGCCCATAGTAGATAAACCTACAATTCAGTACATAGTTGAAGAAGTAATTGCTTCCGGAATAGAGGATTTGTTAATAATCACCGGAAGAAATAAAGGATCTATAGAAGAACACTTCGATAGAGCTGTAGAGCTTGAATATAATTTGGAAAAAACAAATAAAGAAGAACTTCTGGAGCAGGTCCGCAGCATTTCAAAGATGATAAACATACATACAGTCAGACAAAAAAATCCTCTTGGATTAGGCCATGCTATTTATTGTGCAAAGTCTTTTGTGGGGGATGAGCCGTTTGCCGTATTGCTCGGCGATGATGTTGTGGATGCGCAAAAACCGTGTTTAAAGCAAATGATGGAAGCATTTGAACAATATAATTCTACAATTTTAGGTGTACAGCCGGTAGAATGGGAAAATGTTAGCAAGTACGGAATAGTTTCAGGAAGTAAGGTGAATGAAAGAGTATATTCAGTTAAGGATTTAGTGGAAAAACCGAATCGCGATAATGCTCCAACAAATATCGCTATATTAGGGAGATATATTATTACTCCTAAAATATTTGAGATTTTGGAGAATACTGAAAAGGGAGTAGGCGGCGAAATACAGCTTACGGATGGATTAAAGACATTGTGCAACATAGAAGACGTTTATGCATATATGTTTGAAGGCAGGCGTTATGATGTTGGAAGCAAGATTGGATTTCTTGAAGCCACAGTAGATTTTGCACTTAAAAGAGAGGACTTGGGAAAAGAATTTAGAGCTTATTTAGATAAGCTGAATATAAGGGGGTAACTATGTTCAGAGAAAAATATGATATGTGGCTTGAAAGCCCATATATTGATGATTCCTTGAAAAAAGAGCTTATAAACATTGAAAAAGATGATTCAGAAATAATGGATAGGTTTTTTAAGGAACTGGAATTCGGTACCGGAGGTATGAGGGGGAAAATAGGTGCCGGTTCAAATCGTATAAATATCGTTACAGTTGCAAGAGCAACTCAGGGTATATCGAATTATATGAAAGAGAAATATGGTAATAATACAATAAGCGTTGCCATAGCATATGACTCAAGAAACATGTCAAAGGAGTTTGCCGAGAAAACAGCAAGTGTTTTTGCAGCAAATGATATAGACGTATTTTTATTTGAAAGTCTGCGACCGACACCGGAGCTCTCCTTTGCAGTAAGGCACTTTAAATGTAAGGGTGGAGTTGTAATTACTGCTAGTCATAATCCTCCCGAATACAACGGATACAAGCTTTACGACAGATTTGGAGGGCAGGTTGTTGAGGATGCAGATGCAATAATTGAAAGAATCAACAAAGTAATGCTTAAAGATATAAAATATATCGAACCTGAAGGAAATGAGAAAATTCATATTATCGGTGAAGATATTGATACAATATATATAAATAAAGTGAAAAGTCTAAGTCTCAACAATGATGTTGACAAGGATATAAAAATTGTCTATACACCTCTTCACGGAACAGGAAATAAACTTGTCAGGAGAACACTCAGCGAGCTTGGATATAATAATGTCGCTATTGTAAAAGAACAGGAGCTGCCGGATCCTCAGTTTTCTACAGTTAAGTCTCCAAATCCGGAAGATATAAAGTCATTTGAATTGGCAATAAAAAAAGCAGAGGAAACAGTGGCGGATATTATAATAGGTACTGATCCCGACTGTGACAGGGTGGGCCTTGTTGTAAAAAATAATGAAGGCAAAATGACAGCGTTGAACGGTAATCAGACCGGGGTGCTGCTTTTGAATTATTTACTTTCGTCATTGAGTGAACAAGGACGTATTCCTGAAAATGCAGCGGTCGTTAAAACAATTGTTACAAGCGAGCTAGGAAGAGACATTGCATCCAAGTATGATGCTGTTACATTTGACACATTGACAGGATTTAAATATATAGCAGAATTAATGCAGGATTTTCAGGACTCTGGGAAATACAGATTTTTATTTGGCTATGAAGAAAGCTATGGATATTTAGCGGGAACCTTTGTAAGAGATAAAGATGCGGTAATAGCGTCTATGCTCATTTGTGAAATGGCTGCATATTATAAGAAAAAAGGGAAAACACTAGTAAATATTCTTGACGATATATACAATGAACACGGATTTTATATGGAAGAAACTGTTTCGCTGAGTTTTACAGGAGCTTCCGGACTTTCTAAAATGAAATTAATAATGGATAATTTCAGAGAAAATAAGCTTAGTTCTTTAGCAGGGAAAAATATACCGTATGTGTATGATTACAAATTGGGAACAGTCTTGAATCTTTTGGACGGAAAGACAGAAAAATTAAAATATCCAAAATCCGATGTATTGAAATTTTCATTTGAAGACGGTTCATGGTTAGTACTGAGGCCATCTGGAACGGAGCCAAAACTAAAAGCATATTTTTCAGTTAAGGGGGAAAGCAGAAAACAATCCGCAGAAACATTGGATAAGGTAAAAAATGAAGTGTTAAACTTAATTGACCGTATACAAGTCAACAGTTAACGGTTAAAATCTAGAATGGGAGGCTGTAGATATGAAAATATTGAAAACCAAAACCCTCAAAATTTTAATGTTGATGTTTATTTTTGTATTTACGTTTAACTACGTTGTATTTGCTAATTACAATCCCCCGCGTGAGGAAATAGAAAAAATGATTAATGAAGTGGCTCTAAAACGAGGAGTGCCTTCAGTAATATTGAAATCAATAGCCAGGGTGGAATCCGTATACGAACATTTTAATCGTGACGGAAATCCAAAAATAAGCGGCAGCAGTATAGGCCTTATGCAGGTCAGCAACAGAAATGGAGGCTATGATTCTTATAAGCTGAAATATGACATTATGTACAATATTGAAGCTGGAGCAGATGTGCTTCTTAATAAGTGGAGTATGAGCTCATATCAAAGTGTATCATGCGTAGGGAACATGGACCCCAATATACTTGAAAATTGGTACTTTGCTCTTTGGGCATATAACGGATGGGCACAAAGCAACAATCCTAACATGCTTTCCTCATATGCAAAAAAATACACATATCAGCAGTTGATTTACGATATAGCTGAAGAAGAATACGGACAGAAAATTAATAATATTGATTTTTCCTACCTGCCTCAGTCAGGGAAGCCGAGCAGGTCATTAGTTGTTCCAACGCCTTCATATACTAACAGTGGAAATATTGTTTTGTATGAGGTAGGAGATTATGTAAGAACTGACGGAGTAAGGTCAAAATATCAGCTTAGGGATGTTCCGGCAGGAAAATACATTTATGAGCTGAAAGAAAACCAGCTAGGTACAATAACCGAAGGCCCAATTTTGAAAAATGGCTACTATTGGTATAAGGTATATATCGATGAAAATAGAGAAGGCTGGATTGAAAGAAACTGGTTATTGAGAACAGGAGATATTGAGCATGGAGGATATGTATTCAATGATATATCTTTCCATTGGGCAAGAAAGATTATTATGGAGCTTTTCCATAAAGGGGTAATCAACGAGGCAGAATCCTTTAACCCTGATAAAATAGCAACTAAAGAAGAATTTTTAGTTTTTCTGAGCAAGGTAATTGATGATAAAGAAGAATACTTACCGGAATATAAATATACGGATGATAGCAAAGAAGAAAATGATACAGAACAACTTGCCGAGACAGACACAGACAACGAAAATAATAAAGAGCAAATTGCCGGAAAAAATACAGATAACGAAAATAATAACAATGAAATGGTTTCAATTGAAGAAAATGCTTTGCCCTTTGCAGATGCCAGTGAAATTAACCCCTGGGCCGAGGACTATATCAGGCACGTAAATGAACTGGGTTTGCTGAATGAGTGTGAAGGCGAGCTGAATCCTAGAGATCAATTAACAAGAAAGGAAGCAGCTAAGCTGATAAGGAACATATTTAACGATAATGAAGAATTTAAGGCACTTGACATACACAGTATTTTTTCTGACTTAGGAGGTTTAAACCAGGAAGAAATTGAAAATGTCAAAGCTGCTTATATTAATGGTATAATGGCAGGCAAATACTCTAATAATTTTTGCCCAGATGAGTATTTGACTAGAGCCGAAACTGCGGCAGTAATGTTAAAGATTATTGAGAAACTTGAAGATAAAAATAATTAGCAAACTATGGAGGAGGGATTATACCCCTCCTGTTTTTTTGCTTTCTATTTTATGGTGCAACTGCAGGCTCAGTATTGTAATGCAGGGTTCTTTCAGGAACATTGTGAAACCGTATGTCATAAATTCTTTCGCTTTCCTGTGTATCTTTATTATAAGCTACTGAAGAACGGCTTCTGTTTAGCAGTTTTGCGATTTTATAAACATCTATCCAAATTTCTGCCAAGGCTTCTTTTTGAGATTCATCAAATACCAGCTGCATTCCAAAATGAAGATGGGGTGTATTAATGTTATTTACATTTTCTTTTCGGCTGTAGCCGGTCATCCCTAAGTAGCCGATTACATCTCCGGCATATACAATATCTCCTTCTTTTAAAGTTTTAACATAAGGATGATCTTTTCGCAAATGAGCATAGTAGTAGTATCTCATATTGTCAAGACTTCTAATTCCTATTCTCCATCCTCCATACTGATTCCAGCCTAAAGCTTCAATTCTTCCTGTTTCCACAGCTACAATAGGAGTTCCTACTGAACCGACAAGGTCATTACCAAGATGAACTCTTCTGAAGCCGTAACTTCTGGAGTTTCCAAAATCATCATAGTGGCTGTAGCCGTACCCTGCTGCAATGGGAGAAAAAACTTTGAGGCCGTATTTTTTTACCCATACTTTTTTGGAAGAGTCATTTTCGTCTTTAACTTGTATTTCATAAGGGCCTACGAAATTTCCTAGCACTGCAGAATATGCCTCAAAATAATAACCATAATGTTTTAGGTCTTTTGTTAGTTCTTCAATACTGGTGCCATTTTTTAATTTGTTAATTAGTACATCCATATCTTTTGACTTATACCTTGCAAAATCTCCTCCATACCTGGTGCCGAGATAAGCAAGCAATTCAACCCAATTAAGTTTAACATCTTCATCTACGCTTGCTATATCAGCTTTTAAGGCCTTATCCATTGCATCATATGACACTCTAAAATCCACCCACTTTATAAAATCTTTATTGCTGTCTGCTGTAACTACATGAGCATTATCAGCAAAAAAAGACAAATAAAGACCTATTATTAATATAAATGCTGAAAAAATTAATAACACTTTAAATTTAAGTCTAATAATCATAATATCCTTCTAATAAGTTTTATTTATATTACAGAATTCCTACATAATAAATTTATATGATTTAACTTTGCTATGTATGATACATTAATTTTTACACTGATCAAAGGTATGCTTTATTGTAATTTGCTTCGATTTTTAAAACCGATTTCAACATAATTTGTATTTGTAAAAATTAAAATAATATGATAGTATAAATTGATTCAAGTGCAGGTACATAAAGGGAGGACAAGTTGAAATTAAAATTTTGTTCATTATACAGCGGAAGCAGCGGGAACTGCCAATATATAAAAACAGATAATGCGACAATTCTAGTAGATGCAGGGTTAAGCGGAAAAAAGATACAACAGGAAATTGTTAATATAGGGGAAGACCCGAAAAAGGTTGATGCTATATTTATTACCCATGAGCACGTGGATCACATTAAAGGTGCAGGAATTATGTCTAGAAGACTGAATGTACCTATTTATGCCAATCAAGAAACCTGGGATGCAATGAAGTCGTGCCTGGGAGAAATAAAACCTGAAAATATTAAAATTCTTGAAAGACAAACTGAAATAAAAGATTTAGTTATAACACCGTTTGATATATCTCATGATGCTGCTCATCCAGTGGGATATAATATATTTCATGGTAATAAAAAAATAAGTCTTGTGACAGATACGGGATGTATAAATGATATAATAGTCAGCAGCATAACAGGCTCAGATTTACTGCTTGTTGAATCAAATCATGATGAAGATATGGTTCTTATAGGTCCGTACCCATGGCCTCTCAAAAGGAGAGTGTTAGGAGAATTTGGTCATATGTCCAATGATACAGCCGGTGATTTGATTACGAAGGTTGTAAAAAGAGGAACGGAAATAGTCCTTTTGGGACACTTGAGTAAGGAAAATAATTTTCCTCAGTTGGCGTATAAAACTGTGGAAAATATACTAAAAGAAAATTCAATAGAAGTAAATCCGGGTATATGCTTAGATATGACATACAGAGACAGATCAAGCAGAGTTTATGAAATTTAGGAGAAAAAATGGAAAAAAAACCAATTATATATGCATGCAGTATTCATGTGGATATGGCAATTGATGATGCTGTAAACGAGTCGGAAGCTGCTCCTGAGGTCCTAAAGGTTCAATCCGAAAAATGCAGCTATTGCAATGAAGAAGCTGAGTACCAAATAAAGTTGTAAACTAATAAAAAATATATTTTTATAAAAAATGCTTGTATTGAAATAGTCGCAGTGCTATAATATATAAGCTATCCTTGCTCTTGGGAAAACAAGAGCCGAAGTCCAAAGGGAGGTGACTCAGATGAGAAAATATGAAGCGGCTTTAATCTTACTATCTAATTTAGAAGAAGATGTAAGAAATGCAGAAATCGAAAAAGTAAAAAACATAATAACTGAAAGACAGGGAACAATTGAAAAGGTTAATGAGTGGGGTCAGAGAAGACTTGCTTATGAAATCGACAAAAAAAGAGAAGGTTACTATGTATTTATTGAATTTACTGCAGGCGCAGATGCTGTTAATGAAATAGACAGAATTTGTAAAATCAGCGAAAACGTAATTAGACAAATGATTACGGTAGAAGAATAATAAAAAAGAGGGAAGAATATGAATAGTGTTGTATTAATAGGAAGACTGGCAAGAGATCCCGAGCTGAGATTCGTACCTTCATCAGGTATGGCTATTGCTAAATTTACTTTGGCGGTAGACAGAGAAATGTCACGAGAAAAGAAACAAGAAGCGGCATCACAAGGAAAACAGACTGCGGATTTTATAGGTATAACTGTTTTTGGAAAACAAGCAGAAAACTGTGCTAACTACCTTGCAAAAGGTCGTATGTGTGCAGTGCATGGAAGAATTTCCACAGGAAGCTATACTACACAGACAGGCGAAAAAAGATATACAACCGATGTTATAGCAGATAGAGTAGAGTTTATTGGTGGAAGAGATCAATCATCACCACAACAAGGAAAACCGGTACAGCCAGATAGCAGCTTTTTCGGTGACTTTCCAGATGAAGACAATGATATTTTCCAGCCGGTAGATGACGAAGATATCCCATTCTAAAAAACCGATATTTAGGGAAGGAGGAACATTAAGTGAGTTCAAGACAAGGAAACGATAGAAGCGAAAGAAATTACTCAAAAAGAAGACCTCGTAAAAAAGTTTGTCAATTCT
Source organism: Sedimentibacter sp. (assembly GCA_018436705.1). Classification (GTDB taxonomy): domain Bacteria; phylum Bacillota; class Clostridia; order Tissierellales; family Sedimentibacteraceae; genus Sedimentibacter. The sequence goes on along the minus strand of JAHDLA010000016.1, from coordinate 47,157 downwards.
GCCAAGAAAAGACTACACATATAGATTATAAGGATCTTGCTAAATTGAAAAAGTATACAACTGAAAGAGGCAAGATATTACCGAGAAGAATTACAGGTGCTTGCGCTAAGCATCAAAGAATGGTTACAAGAGCAATAAAAAGAGCAAGAACTATTGCATTGTTACCATATGTAGCAGAATAAGAATAATTTTAACATAAAAAAACGGCTTAGGCCGTTTTTTTAGTGGCATTCTCCACAGCATCCGCTGCATCCTCCAGATGAAGGCTGTACTACAGGTTTAAGACCGACGCCGTTTCCACCATTTTCTTCACTTGAAACTATTATAAAACCACCATATTGCTCGTTTAGCGATTTTTCAACAATAAATGAAACTTCGTGTATTTTTTCAACATCATCCTTATCAGTTGCTTCGTCTACATATACGTTAAAAATAGGGCCGCTGCATCCTACTCTATCCAGTCCGATCCTTATATTATAGGATTCAACATTTGCATCATCTAAAAGAGCTTTAAACTCTTTATAAGCTTGCTCATTTATAAATATCATTTCAACAATCCTTTCTACATACTTTTAATATAATAATAACATATTGCAAAATTATTGTATATAAAAAGTTAATGTTACAATATGTGACTGTAACATTAACCTATAGCTCGCAACTATTTCATATTTACTATTTCTATATCAGTAAAATAGTGCTTTAATATTTCTCCGTAATCATAGCCTTTGTCGGCCATTCCTTCAGCTCCCCATTGGCTCATTCCAACTCCGTGACCGTAGCCGGTTGTAATTATTTCAAGTTCATTGCCGGATTGTATGAAGCTGAAATTTGTTGAGTTTAAATTAAAAAGAGATCTCATTTCCCTTCCGGTGACCTCAGTATTATCTATGTATATAGATTTTATTTTTCCGCCCTCGCTTATCTCTCCCAATTTAATCTTGTCGTTAAGGTTATCGCGCGAAAGATTTAAATTTCCATATATAGAGTTTAATTTGTTTATGAATTCATCGACAGATATTTTAATAGAATCATGAAGTTTTGGAGCTTCGGATTCATATGGACTTTCAACACTTCTCAGATATGGAACTGCTGTTGAGAATACATCCTCAGAATTTTCAGTCCTTCCTCCGCTTGTTGAATGAAAAAGCGGTTCAATTATTTTTCCTTCATAAGTTAATATTTTTCCTTCTGTAGATTCAACGGCTTCTTCAATTTTTCCCCAATATTGTTCATACCAGCCTTCTTCGTGAGATGCAATAAGATCCTCTTTAGACGTCCATACCTGGCAATGAGTGCCGGTGCACACTGGTGCGCCCGGGTGATCAGGATGCCCATTAGGATATTTTTTCAATCTATACAGCAAATATGTTCTCGCTGTAACTCCTTGAGCTTTTAGCGCTTCAATATTAAATTCTGCAGGCATTTCAGAAGCAACAACACCTTTAATATACTCCTCAAAATCTATTACCATAATTTCCTTTGTCTTTAAGTTGTACACTTTAATCAGCTCAGGTTCCTTAATATTTACTTCTTTAAATTCTTCCTGATTATCATCACTTGTTACCTCTTCATATGTGCTTGATTGCTCATTATCTATAATTTCTGCTGCACTTGGCATATTCATTTTTTGTTCTAGAAATGCAAGGCTCAAGTTTGGTATGGTCAACAGCAGTATAAATATAATAAGAGCATAAATCAGACGGTTTAACATTAAACTAACCCCCTTTATCATAAGTTTTACTAATATTTTATGAACAATCAAAAAAAATAGAACATTTTTGTATTAAATAAAAAAAATGGGACACACTATCCTCAGATAATAAAGAAGCATAAAAACAGGAGGATTAAATGAAAAAAAATAGATTTAAAAATGCAAAGATGAAAATGAAAAATTTCTTTATTAGGCTGAAACATAAGGATACTAGTTTCTTTATAATTGCTCTTTGTATTGTTCTCTTAGCAACTGCAATAGTTTGGAGATATACATCAAGTCCTGATCCTGACGGGAACAATATGGCAGGGAATAATTCAGATAGCGAAAATATAGGAGCTAACGTTGACCCTTACAAGGACAAAGTTGAAGAAATAATAGAGGACTATGAAAATGCACAAAAAGACAATGATGAGGAAAAAGACCAGCCGGAAAATGAAAGCATAGATTTAAAAATGATGAAAACTCCGTTGGCAGGGGAAGTATACAGGGAATTTTCAATGGAGGATTTAGTTTATTATGAATCTATAGGAGAATGGAGAGTACATAAGGGCGTTGACATAAAGCCCAAAGATACATTGTTAATTGAATCGGCATTTGCAGGAACTATAGAATCTGTAAATACATCTGAACTGACAGGAACGGAGATTGTTATAGACCACGGGAACAATATTAAAACACTATATAACAATTTAGTATCAGCAAGTGTTAAGACAGGAGAACACGTTCAGCAGGGTCAGACTATAGGAAATGTAGGGAAAACAGCAAGCATTGAGGCAGCTGACGGAGCACATCTTCACTTTGAATTAATTGTTGATGGAAAAAATGTTAACCCAATGGACTATATTAATTAGTGTATAAAGGTTCTAATAGGACAAAGAAATGCATAAAAATTAAAATAAGACGGTATAATGCCAAAGGGGGTTAAACATGAAAGATTACATAGAACGCAGAGCCATGGAAATCGCGGAATATATTATAAGTACTGAATCCACTGTAAGGCAGACGGCAAAGAGATTTGGCGTCAGCAAAAGCACAGTCCATAAGGACGTTACAGAACGACTTCCCAAACTGAACCCTCCAGCTGCAAGCGAAGTAAAGAAGGTTTTGCTTAAAAACAAGTCCGAAAGACACATTCGGGGAGGTAAAGCTACTCGCTTAAAATATAAAGAAGCACATGACCATGAAAAAGTAAGCAATATGTAATTAACCACTAGATGAGAGGCACTGACTGAAATAGGTCGGTGTCTTTTTATTTTACTGCAAAGTATAAGTAAAATACACTTGATTTTTTCATAATTAATATTCCTTTTGATTGATAATATTTTTAAATGTCTTGCTCTGTTTGACATTCACCATTAGTTTTTTAAAATTCTGATTTGCTTTTCTCTCAGAAGATGTAGCTATAAGAGGGTTTCACATCAGTTGCAACCTGTAGTTGCATAAATTCCATCTTAAGATGGTAGAATGCAACTACAAAAAGTAATATAATCAATAGTAAGAAGATTGAGGAGGGAAAAGAATGACATTTGGAGAAAAGCTGCAAAGACTGAGAAAAGATCAGAGAATGTCACAAGAAGAACTTGCTTCAAAAATAGCTGTATCTCGACAAGCCGTATCAAAATGGGAATTAAACGAAACTATGCCGGATATAGATAATATAATTCAACTTAGTAAAATATTTGGAATTTCCATTGATTATTTATTAAATGATGAAATAAATATTGTTGAGGAAATCCCAATTGTTAAAGAAGCTAAAAAAAAGCTAAAGAAGGAATATAATAGTTATTGGGGCATAGTGTCTGTTATCTCAATTATATTAGCTATGATTATAGGAAGTCTATTGGATTTGCAAGCTACAGTAATGTTAGGAGTAGTATGCTTTGTTATACTTGTCGCAATTGTATTACTCATAAAATATTTTTTAAAAAGCGATAAATATAAGAAGGACGATTCTATAAATTAATAAAAATATTTATAACACCATTAAAGTATTGAAATTTAAACATAGTATTAATATCGTTTTACTCTCCCGGGAATGTAAGCCACTCGCTAAAAAAGCTATTGGCACATAGCCAATAGCTGGATTATTGCAACAACTCTATTCAATTGCAAAACAAATTTCTATAATCCTAATGCAATTATTCCGATAACACATACTGTTATAGTAATAATTGGAGCTATAACTGATACTACGAATGCATGGAAATATGACTCTTTATGAGAAACTCCTAAGTAGTCAAATACAAGGAAAAAAGATGTTGAATGTGGAAGTGAGTCCAAAGTACCTGATGCAATAGAAATAAGTCTGTGAAGTATTCCAAGGTTAACGCCTGATGATATGAATTTTTCAGACAAAGTTTCCAAAGTTATAGTAAGACCACCTGATGAGGAGCCGGTTATACCTGAAATGACTGAAGTACCTACTATAGCTAATACATAAGTGTTCATTTGTAAACTTAATACATAATCAACAATATTTTGAAATGCAGGAGCGTTCTTAACAAGCACTCCAAATGCAACTATTGCACATGGGCCTGCAATTGCACCTACTGCACTCCCCATACCCTGATTGAAAATACTCTTAAAATTATTAAGTCTTCCATAATTTAAAATTATAGCTAATATTGTTGCTGTACCCATTGCTATTACAACTAAAAAAGTTGAAGTTGTAATAATGTTTCTTAACAATATAATTATTGCTACAATAGAAACCAAAGGAATAAATGAAGTTATTGCCGGCGGAAGTTTTGACCTGTCGATCTCATATTTTGAAGGATCAACATTTGCAGGAAAAGAAAAATGTTCACCTGCAGCTCTGGATTTTTTTTCTACATATTTACAATAAGCATAGGAGATTCCAAATATCATAACAGCTGCTATGATACTAAGCACCGGCGCAGCAGTCAGTGTTGTTCCAAGATAGTTTGACGGAATAACGTTTGTCAGTTGTGGAGAACCAGGCAAAGATGTCATGGTGAATGTTCCATAACCTGTAACCAAAGGCGCTACTATATGACGCCTAGCTATATCTGCTTCTTTAAACAAAAGCATTGCTATTGGACCAATGGCAAATATTACAACGAATAAGCTTACACCGCCGTATGTTAGCACTGCAGTTGTCAGTAATACTACAAGCATTGCTCTCTTCTTGCCGAACCAGTCGATAAATTTATAAGCAATAGAGAAAACTGCACCTGTATCTTCCATAATCCTAGCATATAATGCAGAAAATACAAATATTAAGAAGTAACTCTTCCAATACCCTACATAACCACCCATATAAAATTCCGCATAACTTTCCCAAAAAGGCATACTGTTTGATAAAACTACTACCAAACCAGCACCTAAAGTTAATGGAAGTGCGCCGATACCTTTATATGCGCCAAAGATTAAAACAACAATAGCTAAAAGCAATCCTAAAATACCTATTATTTCCATATATCCTCCTTAAAGTTTTAATTTTGATACAAATAGTTTTAATTTGGCGTCTCTAAATAATTAAGAAAAGTATATTTTAATTATAACTTAGAAACGCTTAATAAATAATAAACCACCTCTCTTTTAAATATTGTTTTGATTTTATTAATTTATAAATGCTTGCCTGTATAGTAGCAATTAACATGCCAATAACATTTTTAATAAATATTTTTCTATAAATGCTTATTCTCAAGTCTATTGCCAGCTTAATATATATTTTTTGAAATTTTTAGATTTATAAAAATTATTTTCATTAATGACTGACTAGAAAAGCGTCGGAAAATATCAACAATATCTGTAGGTATTTTATTACAGTTAAATACTAATTTAAACAAATACAATTAGTTGTCATTATATATAATAATTTATAAAACAAAAAACTAATATTTATTTTTTAATAGTATAAAGGTAAGTACTTGTTAATAAAGCTATTACGATAATATTCGACTTGAAATTGGCATAAAAATTGCTTGAAAATTCTCATACTATACAAATATTTTTTAGAAGGAGATAAATATTATGAGAGCAGCAATAATGGGGGTTGGATCCCTAGGAACAATTACAGGAGCATTAATTGCTAAAAACGGAGGAAATATTACTTTAATTGATGCCAATAAGGCCCATGTTGATGAACTAAATAAAAGTGGTGCTACAGTAGTGGGAAAAATGGAATTAAATAATGTACCGGTAACTGCAATAACTCCTGACCAAATGGAGGGAATTTATGACGTAGTTATTTTAATGGCAAAGCAAACCTATAATAATGTAGCATTGCCGCAGCTTCTTCCTCACCTTGGACCTAATAGTGTAGTTTGTACATTACAAAATGGTATCCCGGAAGAAAGTGTAGGAAAAATAGTTGGACCGGAAAAAGTTGTAGGAGGTGTTGTAGGCTGGGGGGCCAGTTGGCTTAGACCTGGTGTTTCAGAACTGACATCTGATATTTCAGCAATGAGATTTGAGATTGGGGAAAGTAATGGTGAAAAAACTGAAAGAATAGAGAAAATTGCTTCAATATTAAATTTAGCCGGAGAATGTGTAATAGTTGAGAACCTTCCAGGTATCAGATGGACAAAACTAATACAAAATGCAACTTTAAGCGGAATGTCCGCAGCTTTAGGCGTAACATATGCTGAGATATTAGACAATGATAAAGCTACAGCATGCGCAGCTCATGTTGGAAATGAGATAGTAAAGATTGTTCGTAAAAGAGGAATACAATTAGAAGATATTGTACCGGGGTGGAGTTATTACGGTTTAGAATTTGATGATAAGGAAGGATTGGAAAAAGCAAATCAATGGTTAAGAGAATATTTTATACCTCATAGAAAATTAAAAGCAAGTATGCTTCAAGATATGGAAAAGGGAATAAAGTGCGAAATAAACCAAATAAATGGTGTTGCTTGTGAATGGGGAAGGAAACTAGATATTCCAACTCCTGCAAATGATATGATCGTAAAAATTGTTAAAGATTTTGAAGCCGGTTTAATACCATTCCCCACTATGAAATGTTTAGATATGTTTAAATTGCCTGAATTATTAAAATAAATAACTTTAAAGCTTCTGATTAATTTGATTATTATCAGAAGCTTTTTATAATAATTGTTCAGCTGCGGAAGGTTTCAATATCCTAATATATTGCTTCTATATACAAAAAAATAAACTTTGTCATTATATATGTACATATAATTATACATATGTGGTAACAAAGTGTACTCCATTATACACACATTTTCTCAATAATATTGGAATACTTATGCAGCAAACACATTTTAAGGTTATAACTTGCCTTCTAAAGTCTTTCTGCAATATTTAAAAATTTATAAAATATATTTATGGCATACAACTTGCATTCTATATAAACGTGTACACAATAAGACTAATAAATTAAGGAGGTTAACAAATTGAATTATTGGAAAATTACAGCTTTATATTATGGTCAACTTACTTTACCAAAAAGTACATTTGCAGCAGGTATAGACGAAAATGTGATAGTAGATTTTCCGTTCACAGGTTTTTTATTAAGAAATGGTAAGGAAAATGTTCTGGTTGATACAGGCATGAGGGAAAGTTATTTTGAGCAGATGGCAATCGGTGATGTAAATCCCAAGGGCAGTACACAAATATTATTGGATGAACTTGCAAAAGAGGGTCTGACTCCTAATGATATTGACTCTGTCATATATACTCATTTACATTATGATCATTGCGGAAATATCGACCTGTTTCCAAATGCGGTAACATACATTCAAAAAGCAGAATATGCTAACCTGTTAAACCCATATGCATTCCAGCAAGCCCGTATGGATTATTTTCCGGATACAGCAGATCGTTTGAAGTTGTTGAAAAAAATCATTTTTGTTGATGGTGATGTTAAATTGAGCAATGGTTTAGAATTGTATTTAAGCGTAGGCCATTCTTTAGGCGGCCAGGCAATCGTTGTCCCAACAGAAAAAGGGCGCTACGTCCTAACCGGAGACATTCCATCTGCAAAGTATTGTTTGTTTCCTGAACTTGATAAAATGACGTTGATGAATGGTGAAATTATCGACATTACACCTATATCGGATGGTTCTCTAAGGTTTCTTACCGGAGCATTTACGACTGATTGCTTCGGAGCTTATGATACACATTATAAACAACTTTTACTTGGTGAAAAACCGGAACCCGAATATTTTTTACCATCCCATGACCCGGAAAATATCTATCGCAGGTATTTTGGATAATATATTCTATATGAATATAAAATGAGGTGATTTTATGAAAAATAATATAGATCATGCACAAGAAGTTAATGTAACAGTCAAAAATTATCAAGGGATTGCGGATAGCTCTCCTGTAGGAACCTTTGTTTTTTCGATTTTATGCTTTGCGTTTTGGGCTGCAGATTTAGGCTTGCTTGCAGATGGTAGTGGACTTGCGATAGGATTCCTTCAATTCGGAGTATTTATTACTTATATGATTGCTGGAATTACTCTGATTAATAAAGGTAATGGCTTTGGCGGAAATACATTCCTCCTCTTCGGTACAGTCTTTGGTGCAATAGGCGGTTTTTTTAATACTTTTGCTCCACTTTTTGCCAAGTGGGGAATACCCCTTGACTACTCACTTTTTGGACTGGCTCTTGCAATGGCTGGTGCCTACCTATTTTTAGTCCTACCCGGTCTGAAATATGCTCCCAAAGTGGATTTTCTCATTTTTTTCTTCGGAGGGGTGGGGGTACTTGGTTCAGGGCTCACAATTATGGGATTTTTACCACCATGGTTTAATATTATAAACGGATGGGCTCTTTTCTGCGACGGATTGGTAGGATTTTATTCAGTAATAGCTACAGTTCTATCCTTTGTAGGTGTAAGTGTTCCATGTGGCAAGCCATTTTTTAAAGCCCCAAAAGCTCCGGATGTCCCGGATACCTTGGAGGAGATGCAAATTTAAAAAAGTATCGTGATAATTTGAATTATACGAATTAAAATAAACAAATCTGAGAAACTATTAGTAAGAGCAGGATGTAATATCATCCTGCTCTCAACCTGTCAAAAAGACTGTAGGGCTATAGAATTATAATAAAGTTCACCCATCATCACTGTAATTTAATATATACATTGTTAAAATATACAGCATATGATATGATAATAAATATTAGCAAAGGTGGTCAAGATATGATAGAGGATTTATTGAATGTAAACGATTATTTAAGACTTGCTGTGGAATCTCTATATTTTACTGTAATTGTCGACCATAAAGGCATTATACGATATTTGAGCGATAATTACGCTGATATACTTAATATTGATTCTAAAAAGGCTGAAGGTATGCCGGTCGAAAAGGTTATACCTAATACAAGACTTATTATTGTAGCAAAAACAGGAAAAGCCGAAATAGGTCATTTATTCCGTATGAAAAATGGTCAAGAAGTAATTTGTAATCGTATACCGTTTAAAAATAAGGACGGAACCATTCAAGGAGTTATTTCAACCGCTTCTTTTCATGATATAAAAAGAATTGAGGTGCTTAGCAATCAAATAAATAAATTAAAAAAAGAAAATAAATTATATATCGAACAACTTAATAATTTGAGGAATAATACTTTTTCTATACAGAATATTATTGGCCAATCAAATGAAATATTAGAAATAAAATCAATACTTCCTAAAATATCAAACTCTAATTTGTCTGTTCTTATAACAGGCGAAACCGGAACAGGCAAGGAAGTTTTTGCAAATGCAATTCATCAATTAAGCGATAGAAAAATGTTTAATTATATAAAAATAAACTGTGCGGCAATTCCAAAGGATTTATTAGAATCTGAGTTATTTGGATATGACGAAGGGGCTTTTACAGGAGCAACCAAGGGAGGGAAAAAAGGAAAATTTGAACTTGCCGACCGCGGAACTATACTGTTGGATGAAATCGGAGAGATGCCATTATTTTTACAATCCAAGCTGTTGCGAGTAATTCAGGAACAAGAATTAGAACGTGTTGGCGGATTAAAGACTATTCCTATAGATGTCCGAATAATCTGTAATACAAATAAGGATATAGAGAAATTAGTTTCCGAAGGAAAGTTTCGGGAAGATTTATATTATAGAATAAATGTAGTAGAATTGAAAATTCCTCCTTTGAGAGAAAGATTAGATGATATACCATTACTATGTGACTATTTCATACAAAAATTTAACAGAGATAATGGGTATTTCATTAGCGGCATTTCTGATAAGGTATATAAATTGTTTGAGCAATATAATTGGAAGGGAAATATAAGGGAACTTGAGCATGTTATTGAGCGTGCTTGTGTTATGTCTTCAGATTCTACACTTACTATAAACGACTTTGATTTCCTTTTACCAAGATTAATAAAAGAGGAAAATAATTATAGTATAAGAGAGCAAGGGGAAATTACCACTTTAGAGGCGCAAAAAAATCAATTAGAAAAAGAAGCCATTATAAAAACTTTAATTCATACAAAGGGTAATAAAACTGCTGCCGCCAAACTATTGAAAATAAATAGAAGCATTCTATATGATAAACTAAAAAAATACGATATATATCTATAATGTGTGTTGTTGTAATAAAAAGCTACGTAATGTATAGTTTTTACAACAATAATATAATAAAAAGTATTGAAGATAGCTTAATTCAATACTTTTTTATTGGCATGAATTTTGCTTGTAATATATTAAACAAAATTTTCAGGAGGAAATACAATGAATGATAAGGTTATTATTACAGCCGCTATAACCGGCGCTGTTCATATTCCAAGCATGTCAGAATATTTGCCTATTACACCGGAACAAATAATAAATGAAGCTGTTGCTGCAAACAAAGCCGGTGCAGCTGTAGTTCATTTACATGCCAGAAACCCGGAAAATGGACAACCAACAGGCAGCCCGGAGCTTATGAAAAAAATTGTTGAAGGAGTAAAAAGCAAATGTGATGTAGTAATTGGAATTACAACAGGCGGAGCTATAGGTATGACATCTGAAGAAAGATTAGCTGCAGTTCCTGTTTGTAAGGCTGAATTAGCATCATGTAATTCGGGCTCTGTTAACTTCTGCTTTTCACCAATTGCCGATAAAATAAAAGAGCCAAAATATGATTGGGAAATACCATTTGTCAAAAATACCTATAAAGTACCTTTTGCCAATACATTTCAAGGCATAGAGGATTATATTCGCATAATGAGCGAGAATGGAACAAAACCCGAATTTGAAGTTTATGAAGTTGGTATGCTGAGCAATATTGCTTATTTTGTAAAAAAAGGATTATTACAAGAGCCTGTTTATATTCAATTTGTACTCGGTATAATGGGGGGATTGCCGGCGACAGTTGATAATCTGTTGTTTTTATATAATACAGCTAAAAAAGTTTTAGGTGAAAATTTTGTTTGGTCATGCGCAGCAGCAGGTAAAAATCAATTTGACATTACTACGGCTGCTATGGTGCTAGGCGGCAATGTTAGAGTTGGCCTGGAAGATAATCTATATATTTCTAAGGGGGTACTTGCAAAATCCAACTCTGAGCCAGTCTCAAAAGTTAGAGAAATTGCAAAATTACTTGATCGGAAAATTGCGACACCGGATGAAGCAAGAAAAATTCTGTTTAATTAATATATAACTGCAATTTGATAAAGGGCTCTGATTGTAACAGTAAAATATAGAAAAGGGTGAAAAATTTAAGGCATTTTAGTAAAAAATATATAAATAGATTATAGATATTTAAATTATTATTTATGAAATAAACAAAGTTATTTCATTGAACAAATTTTAATTTAATGATACAATTTATCTTAATAGCAATGGGTTTCTATATTTTATGATCTATAAAGCTTTATATTAATAAATAGAATGATTAAGAGGGTCGATTAGAGAAATAATGATTAAAGAAAACGTGGATAATTTTATTTTAGGCAATACAGATAAAATTCCGATTCTGGAACTTAATGATAACAATTATGTACATTTGACTGAGCTAAACGATGTTAAAGGTATTATTAAGAAACGCTGCAGAAATTCTCACAAGGGAACATATGGCAAAGTGGGATTCGTATCCGGTTCTAAGGGAATGGCAGGAGCAGCGGTGCTTAATCTTAATGCTGCACTTAAATGCGGTTCAGGCCTGGTTAAATCTTTTATACCGGATGAAATTTATTATGTAGTTGAGTCCATGGCGTTAGAAGCAATAACATGTACTTATGATGCACACGATTTTTCTTTTGAAAAGTTAAAGCAAGAGATAATTGACTATTCTGATGTAGCGGTAACAGGTTCAGGTTGCAGTAATATAATTAATTATGATGGAATACTAAATTATCTTTTGAGTAATTTCTTGAAACCGTTGGTTATTGATGCCGAGGGAATAAATAAGCTTGACTTAAATAAATTATTGAGTCACGAGCAGCCTGTTGTTTTGACGCCGCACTACGGGGAAATGGCAAGATTGCTAAAAAAAGATATTAGCTATTTAAGTAATGATATAATCGAAAAATCTTCCGAGTTTTCACAAAAATATAATGTGTTTCTTGTGTTAAAGGGCGCACGTACAGTAATTGCATGTCCAGATGGTGATGCATTTATTAATACTACTGGAAACTCTGGAATGGCAACAGCCGGCAGCGGAGATGTACTGACGGGAATAATTGCTTCGTTAATAGGACAGCAAATAGAAATAAAAAATGCACTCAGAGCTGCTGTTTACTTGCATGGTATGGCCGGAGATATGGGAGCAGAGTGCTTAGGAGAATACTCATTAACCGCAGGTGATATTATTAAACATTTACCTGCAGCTATAATAAAAATAATTTAATAGTATAATTAAGTAAAATGCCAGCTAAATAAGTTGGCGTTTTTTTAATTCTTGTAATGATTAGGTAAATTATGGTATAATAAAACGATTTTATGCTTTGATTGCTATTTAAACAAAAATAAAGCATAAAATAAAAATATGCAGGGGGTGAGAATTAGTGAGCACAGCTTCTTGCTGATACCTTACTAAAATATTATGAATCAAGATTTGCAGGAGTTAAGTAAATGGACGGGAATTATAGGCGTAATATACATTATTTTTGGTATTATTGCTGCAATTGCAGGCTTATTTGCATTCCTTATAGGATCCGTGCCAGGTATTATACAAATAATTTTGGGCTCTAAGTTATTAAAAGTTAAAAAACATGCTGATGAAGCAATATTTTCAAATGTTGATGATACTTCGGTTCAAATAAGCTATATGATTTCAAAGCTGGCATCATATTTCAAGCTTCAGGGGCTGTTAATGGTGGTTAGCTTTATAGTTGAGATTATACTAAGGGCGTACTAATATATTAAATTTAAGAGGGGATTAATATATGAAGAAAAAAATCTTTATATTATTTTGTGCAGCATTTATATTGTTTTTTGTGTCCTGTAATAATGAACAAGTATATTATGAATTTCCCATCTCTGAACCAAATATTGAAAAGGTATTAAATGAGAATCAGTTAAAATGGTTTGTTAAAGAAATAAATGAAGTTAGCGAATATCAAAGTATTATCACATTGACAAATGACGACGAAGCAATAGTTGGCATAAATTCAAGGGCTGATGAAGGAAGAAAAATATTGAGCTTAGCATGGGCTTTGCCGAGCAACATAACCGATATCGGGATTGAAAAGTTTTATAATAAAGATCTGCCGGAGCTTTTTAATTTAGTTGGTATTTTTTATGGAAATAAAGAAAATATGGATAATGGGTTAGAGGAATTTGTAAGCTACTACCTAAATGATGAATCGCATTACAGCAATGGAGTTTTCTGGGTAAAGCGCATAGGAGATGATCATTTAAGGGGAGAAATAAAAACGGGCATATTTAGGGATGACAGAAGCAGGAGCGGGGGTCTGCTTGTTATGTCAAATTCATCACATGAGAGTTATTTAAAAGCTATATGCGACATGTGGTTGGAAAATGGCGAAAGCAACTCTATAGAAATAAATAAAAGCACAGTTGCGGACATCTTAAAAATACCTTATACAGAAGAAATTGAACCAGTAATAAAGCACTTTATCGTAAACGGCCGTTTAGAAAATATAACAGAACTAAAGACTGTTCCGGAAGCTTTGATACACATGGGAAAAAGTTATGTTATACCAAACAAGGATAAGTACTTAAGCGCAACTCTCATCGATGAGACAGGAAGTCTGAATGTTATACTTCAGCCTACATCATTAAAAGCTAACGAATTAAGGGTTGAAAGAGCACACCAGGTCATTTTGTTTTATTATAAAGGAAACCTTGTTTATGTTGTTTGGAACAGTGCTTTAATCAATTGATGCAATTATTATAATTGCTATGAAACTATAATATAATAAATGAGGTAAACAGCTCATTGAAGGAATATTATTAATCTATTTCTTTAATGAGCTGTTTTATTTTACAGTGTAAATTTACCTAACATGTTATGCAACTTTTGAGATCTTAAGGACAGCTCGCAGCTGTCAGCGTAAGATTGCTCAGCTGCATTGGAATTTGCCAAAACTATGGTTGAAATATGATCAATTCCAGATTTTATTTCTCTTATGGCTGATAGCTGTTCCTCGGAAGCTTTTGTAATCTCTGATATTTTAATTGTTGCATCATTTGAGCTTGTTACAATTTTTGACAGAGAGGTAGCCGTTTCATTTGCTAGTTTGTTTCCATTATGTATAGCCTGTGAGGTTTCATCAATAATACTGGCAATGTTTTTAGCAGCTTCGGAGCTGTTTAGCGCTAGACTTCTTACTTCGTCTGCTACAACGGCAAATCCTTTTCCGGCGTTGCCTGCGCGTGTTGCTTCAACTGCGGCATTTAGTGCTAAAAGGTTTGTTTGAAAAGTTATATTATCAATAACTTTAATAAATTTTTCTATATCACTGGACTTTTTGCTTATTTCGGACATAGTGTCCAGCATTTCGTTCATACTTTTGCTGCAGCTGGTAATTTCACCATCGATTTTATACAATGTATTTCTTGCATCATGGGTGTTTTCTGTATTAGCTTTTGCATATTCAGATATTTCATCAATTGCTGTTTGTGATTCCTCTATTGAACTTGACTGCTCAGCCGCTCCTTTTGAGATGGTTTGAGAATTTGTTAATAATTGGCTTGATCTTAAAGATACTTCTGATGACAACTGGCTTATACCCTTGAGAGTATCTGATAAAAGGCTTACTGATGCATCAATGGATTGTCCTATTTTTTTGAAATCACCTTTAAAATTTCCACTTGTTGTTATATCCAAATTACCTTCTGATAATTGCTTCATGGCATAATCGATTTCATTTATATATAGTGCTAGGGAATAAGAGGATTTTCGTAGGTCTTCAGCTAATCGTCCTATTTCATTATTTGATTCATACTCTATTTCACAGTCTAGATTTCCCTCTGACAATGACATCGCAAAGTCTTCTATTTGCATTATGGGTTTTGCAATGCTGGCTGCTATGGATTTTGAGATTATCCATCCAAGAAGTACTACGGTTGTTGTAGCGGCTATTGTCAGCATTAAGGTGAATTTTGATGCTTTGTCAGATTCTTCGGCGTTTTCCTGCAGCTCAGCATTTATTTTCTCAGTTATCAAATCAAGGTTTGAGTTTATTTTAATGATAATGGGATCATAAGAATTAAAAATCATTCGAGATGCATCGCTTTTGTACTTGCTTGTCATTACGACATCCCTTATTCTAGCTTCTTCCTCCAAAGTTTTAAGTATAGTATCTACATTTTCTGTATCACTGTTTAAAAAAACTTTGAGATTTTCAAGGTTTTTTACGGCTTCACTGTACAAAGATTGGCTTTCTTTTATGTAATCATCTTTTTTTGCTTTGTTGTCTGTCAGTGTTGATGCATATAGATTTTTTTCAATTATTTTTAGATTATCAGATACAGAAGATGCGTAATATACCTCGGGGATAGTAACATCATTAACTTTTTTTAATAGTTTAACAGTTTCATTATATTTCAACATGCTTACAGAAATTGGAATTATAAATAGGATTATAATTACTGCAAAGGAAGCCTCCAGCTTAGTTCCCAGTTTCATGTTATCAAAGTTCATCTTTTTATTACTAATATATTGCCTTTTTCCTCTGCCAGATTTTAAACCGTCTGTCTTAAGTTTTATAAATTTTAAAATGGAAGAAAGCGTATGGATTATTTTTTTATTGATAATCTTAAATACCTTTTTAAACATAATTATCTCCTTTGTAATATTATATAAAACATCTTCAATATAATTTGCTTGTGTAATCAGCATATAAAATTTTCGTAAACGGTTTGTATTATTTACCTCGTTTCATATAAATTATTTTTGAGAAATTTACTTTTAGTTTACAAAAATATTACAGTTATTTATCAAAACTATGATTTCAATAGAGTAGCATTAAATTTATCCGAAACAATTGCTAGGAGTTGACAAGATGCCACATAAGATTCAGGAAGATTTAAATTATATAATTGATAATAAGCTAATAAAAACTGTTTTTCAGCCTATAATCTTGCTAAGAGACGGAAGCGTTTTTGGACATGAGGCATTGAGCAGAATAACTTGCAAAAATTCATCAATAAAAAATCCGGATCAACTTTTTACCGAAGCAGCAAAACATAACTGTTTGTGGCAGCTGGAACTGTTATGCAGGACAAAAGCTCTGGAAGCTGCATTTGTTTATATGGTTCCGCCATACAATAAAAAATTATTTATTAATGTAAACCCATATACAATGAATGACGAGAGCTTCAAGAGAGGTTTTACAAGAGAATTTTTGATGCAATACAGTATAGATCCCAATAATATTATTTTTGAGATTACTGAAAAAAACGTTATAACAGATATAAATAGCTTTAAGTCAATAATCACTTATTACAAAAATCAGGACTATGGTATTGCAATAGATGATACGGGCTCTGGTTATTCAGGTCTTAATCTAATAAGTGAAGTAAATCCTCATTTTATAAAACTTGATATGAATCTTATACGTGATATAAACAAGGACAGGCTAAGATACTCACTGGTGAAAGGAATGGTGGAATTCTCTAAAGCTGCCAATATATCAATCATAGCTGAGGGGATTGAAACTTATGAAGAACTGGATACTGTTATTAATTTGGGAGTACAGTACGGACAGGGGTTTTATATTCAAAGGCCAGAGGAAGAAATACGAGATATTGAAGAGACGGTTTTAAAATCAATAGAAGTAATAAATGCAAGAAAAAATTATTCTATTTTAGGTGCTGCATCAAAAATTACAATAATAAATTTATCAAAAAAAACTATTGTGGTTCATCCAAACGTCAGAGTATATGATGTTTATGAGCTGTTCAGGAAAAATAAAGACTGTTTTGGGATATGTGTTATTGATGATAATGTTCCGGTTGGAATTGTAACAAGAGAGTACATAGCGGTAAAATTAAGCGGAAATTATGGATATTCACTTTATTATAACAAATATATTTCTGAGATTATGGACAGAGATTTTTTGAAGGTAGAAGAAGATATGCCTGTTAATGTAGTTTCTAATTTGGCTATGGAACGTCCTAATGAAAAGCTTTATGATTTTATAGTTGTAACAAGCAGCAATAAGTATTCTGGAACAGTAACTATTAAAGACCTCCTTCAAAAATCAACGGAGCTTGAAGTTTCCGCAGCAAAACATCAAAACCCATTAACCGGTCTTCCTGGAAATATAATTATAGAACAGACATTAAGTCACATATTGTTTAACCTTTCTGAATACAGCGTTGCATATCTTGACATAGATAATTTTAAAGTTTTTAATGATGTGTATGGATTTGAAAAGGGAGATAAGATAATAATGCTTTTGTCGGATATATTGAGAGGACACAATGAATTGTACTTTGTCGGGCATGTTGGTGGGGATGATTTTGTAGCAGTTGTGGACAAGTGTGTTAATTCGAAGTATTTCATGTTGCTTAAAGAAAAATTTGAAAGAGAAGTTTTGAATTATTATAGTGACGCTGACAAAAAAAGAGGATACATAATTTCTTATAACAGAAAAGGAGAAATTGAGAAGTTTCCTTTTATTTCGCTTACATGTGTTGTTGTAAACAATGAAACTTCAAATATTGATAATGTGTTTGATATGACCGAGAAGCTGGCAAACTTAAAAAAATCTGCAAAACAACAGCTTAGAATACAACAAAATTATGCTATGAATAGTGGGAAAGTGATTCAAAGTATTGAAGCAAGTTTAAATTTCGCAAAGTAAATAATATGTTAAAATTTTTGAAATGAATATTTTGAAAATTTATTAAAAACTTACAAATCATTTACATTACGATGATTGCTTTTTTACTAACCAAAGATATAGTGAATGAAGAAAAATTATGAAGGAGAAAATAATAAATGAGTGTTAAAAAAATATTATCGATAGTTTCAACAGTATTAGTAATGTCTTTGGCATTTGTAGGATGTGCTAAGACTGAGACACAGGCTCCTAACAATGAACAGCCTGCAGAACAAGAACAACAACAAGAACAAGAACCTGAGGAACAGGCACCGAGTTTTGACACTGATAAAGACATAACAGTAATTGCAAGAGATGCTGCTTCCGGAACAAGAGGCGCATTCCATGAACTTATGAAAATTAAAGTTAAAGAAGACGGAACAGAGATAGACAAGCTGGTTGTTGGAGCTTTGGAATTTGATGGAACAGACAAAGTAATAACAGCTGTAGAGGGAGACGAATATGGTATAGGATATATTTCATTAGGATCTGCAAGCGAAAGAATAAAAGCATTAAATGTTGATGGAGTTGAACCTACAATTGATAACATTAAGAGCGGAGATTATGCTGTAGCAAGACCATTTTTACTTGTTACAAAGGGAGAAGAGAGTGATTTAGTTAAAGATTTTATAAGCTTTACTGAATCTGTTCAAGGTCAGCAGATAGTTGAAGAAAAACACTACATTTCATCAGTTTCAGACCCTGTTGAATACACTGCTTCAAATATGTCAGGAACAATCAAATTTGCTGGTTCGACTTCAGTTACACCACTTATGGAAAAACTTCAAGAAGTTTACAAAGAACTTAACCCAAATGTTTCATTCGAAATGCAGTCAAACGGATCATCTCAGGGAATCAAGGCAGCTATCGACGGAAGCTATGATATAGGAATGAGTTCAAGAGAACTTAAAGATGAAGAAAAATCTCAGCTTAACGAGCATGTACTTGCAATGGACGGTATAGCAGTTATAGTTAACAATGAAAACCCAATTTCTGATTTATCATCAGAAGATATTACAAAAGTATATACAGGCGAAATAACAAAATGGTCAGAGGTAGAATAATAAAATCCCTCCAAGAGCAAAAAAGCAATCAGCTATAGGCTGGTTGTTTTTTTATATGCTGAAAATTTTCTTTAGCATGTAAAAAATTATGATGACAGTTGCGTATGTAACTATTTATATAAAAATCCATAAAATAAAGTACTAAATAGATTGGAGGTCAAAATGGATTGTTATAATAATAGATACGTTTGCTCGAAGAACTATGGATATTTAAACAATAGCCAGTACAGCAGTGCGATAGCATATGTATCCGGAGGCCGAGAGGCGCCAAATATTCATGGAATGGTAATTTTTACAGATGTTCCCGGCGGTACAGAAGTGTTCACTGAATTTGTCGGGTTGCCGATATATAAACCTGCTTCGGGAGAGGATGCTCCTGTAGGGCCGCTTGGATTTCATATCCATGAATACGGAATTTGTCAACCAGGTGAATCAGATGAATCGTTTGGTGCGGCAGGAGGACACTGGAACCCTACAAATCAACCACATGGAAATCATGCAGGTGATTTCCCGGTTATATTTTCAAATAACGGATATGCAAGAATGGCGTTTTTTACTAATAAATTTAAAGTTCAGGATGTTATAGGAAAGTCAGTAATAGTTCACAAAAACCCGGATGATTACAGGACTCAGCCTTCAGGAGCATCCGGAGTCAGAATAGCCTGCGGAGTGATTCATCCCATGCAGTAATTATTATAATGCTTTATCTGTAATCCGAAAGAAGGCACCCCAGGTGCCTTTTCTTTATTAAATGGATGTTCTATAGAGCTTTTATCATCAGATCGAGATATTTTTCTGCTCTTCTATGTATATCAAAGCCGCCGTTATAAAGACACCAGTGAAAAATTAAGCCTCTCATACCTTGGTACAGATATTCATTAATTTCATTTACCTTCATGGGTACAGTAATTTCTCCGGCATCAATTGCTTCTTCAATAATTGGGTTGAGAAGAGTCTGCATTGCTCTTCCCTCTTTTATAAATAAAGTGTTACTGTTGTTATAAAGAATTCTAATAAAATCGAATGGTTGTTCTTCAACAAATTTTATATAAAAAAGCATATAGTTTTTAATTTTTTCCTTGCTTGTACGCCCTTTAACACCATTGATCACAAATTCGTTAAATATCTCATCGGCCTTTACGTATTGCTGAAGAAGGATATCATTTTTTGATTTATAATAATTATAGAATAATCCTACAGAAACATTTGCAGCCTTAGCAATATCTTGAATAGTTACATTATCAAAGCCCTTGCTTTTAAATAATTTAATACTGATATTATAAATTTTTTCCTTTGTTTTTTGCGCTTGAATTGAACGGCTGTTCACTTCGAACCTCCTGAAATTAGTAAAATATAGTAGATATTATAACATAATTAAATAAATATAACAAAAAATATAAATAAAAAATTGCTTGATAAATAACAAACTATATATTATAATGAATACATTCAATGAATGCATTTAATGAAGTTTTTAATCAGGAGGGAAATATGAAATTTAAAAAAGTAATAAGTATTATTTTAGCATTATCTATGATTTTAAGTTTAGCGGCATGTGCATCAGGTACGATTGATAAAGACGATGCAAATAAGAGTGAAGCTATTTTTACTCCCGGAACTTACGAGGGGAAAGCAGAAGGCTTCCATGGAACAATAAAAGCATCTGTAACAGTAACGGAAACAGAAATAACAGATATAACGGTAGATCATACCGAAACCTCCGGATTAGGAGATAAAGCGGTAGAAAAGATTGTGATGGAAGTAAAAGGAAACACATCGCTTAACATACCAATGGTATCCGGTGCAACTTATTCAAGCAAAGGAATACTGTCTGCAATAGCAGCTGCTCTTGAAAAAGCAGGGGCCGATATTGAAATGTTAAAGAGCAAAGAGTTAGAAAAAAACGAAACAGCAGAGGATATAGATAAGACAGCCGATGTTATCGTTATTGGCGGAGGTGGTGCAGGGCTTGCTGCTGCAGTGTCAGCTCATCAGAATGGTGCCTCTGTAATTGTTATCGAAAAAATGCCTCAGGTAGGTGGAAATACAATTATTTCAGGATCAGCTTATAATGGGGCAGATTCCAACAGGCAAGCATCATTAACGATGACTGACCTTGAGAAACAAACGGTTGAAGGCATAATAAGTGCAGATCAAACAGACCTTGAAGTAAAACAATGGCAGGAAACATTAAAGAAAGAATGGGAAGAATATAGAGACTCCGGTAGTACACAGCTATTTGACTCACCTACATTGCACAAGCTTCAGACATATAACGGAGGGGATAAGCTGGGAAGTACCAAGTTGATAGGCATACTTGCGGACAACTCTCTTCCTGCTGTTGAATGGCTTGAAAGTCTTGGAATGAAATTCAAGGATTATGTTTTTACTGTCTTGGGAGGACTCTGGTCACGTGCTCATAAGCCTGAAAAACCATTGGGAACAGGATATATTGAGACCTATATGAATTATATTGAAGAAAACAGTAACGATATTGAAATCATGGTTGAAACAAAGGCAGAAGAATTCATCATTGAGGGTGGAGTAGTTAAAGGCGTATATGCTGACAGGAATGGAGGAAAAGTAACACTTAATGCAAATAAAGGAGTTGTACTTGCAGCAGGAGGATTTGGTGCAAATGTTGAGATGCGTGAGCAGTACAATACTTTATGGCCATCTTTAAAAGATATTAAAACTACAAACCATACAGGAGCAACAGGAGATGGAATTATTATGGCTGAAGAAATTAACGCTTCGATATTGGGAATGGAACATATTCAGCTTCTTCCGATGGGAGATCCTGTTACAGGAAGTTTAAGCGGAAATATTGAACAGGGAGTTCAAAACCGTATATTTGTAAACAAAGAAGGAAACAGATTTGTAGATGAAGGTGAAAGAAGAGACGTTATGACTAAGGCTCTTATGGAGCAGACAGATGCTTATATGTGGGTAATAGTTGACAAGCACTCGTATCCTACAGGAGATACAATAAATAATTTCAATGAAAGTATAGACAGCTTGGTTGAATCAGGCAGGGCATACAAATCAGATACATTAGAAGGGCTTGCTGAGCTTATAGGAGTTGATGAAAAAAATCTTACTGCAGCAGTAGAAACTTTCAATCAGGCGGTAGACGGTACGATTGAAGATCCATTCGGTAGAACACTATATGCTGATAAGATTGATACCGCTCCATACTATGCCGGTGCAAGAGTTCCGACTGTTCACCATACAATGGGCGGAGTAGAAATAAATGAACTATCACAGGTTGTAGGTTCTGACGGACAGATAATTAAGGGATTGTATGCTGCCGGTGAAGTTACAGGTGGTATTCACGGAAGCAACAGACTTGGCGGAAATGCATTGGCAGATATTACCGTATTCGGAAAAATTGCAGGAGAAAGTGCTGCTTTGGCAAAATAACAATTAAAAAATATAATAGAAATCTTGATTAATTTTCATCCTATAAAGCTCTCTCACATTACGAGAGAGCTTTTATATTTATCGGTTTATATATTAATGATTATGTAATAAACACTTAACATATTATATGATATAATGTAGAAAAATGAAAGAAGAGGTGAATAAATGAAGAAAAAGATATTTAATTGGAAGGTGGTCATTTTAATCTTAATGATTGCAACGCTCGCTAATATTAACCCCAATGTGTATGCCCAGAGTCCAATTAAGTTGATGATTGACGGGAAAGAAATTAAGGCTGAACCGGAAGCCTTTATAAAAAATGACAGAACACTGGTTCCCCTAAGGGTTATTGCGGAAGAATTAGATGCAGTGGTGACGTGGGACAATGACAGCAGAACGGTACATATATCAAAAGATGACATGCAAGTTGAACTTGCTATAGACAGTCATTTAATTGAATACGTTAATGATACTGAAAAAACATATAAGTTAAGTGACGTTGCACCATTAATAAAAGATGACCGCACTTTTGTGCCCATAAGGCTCGTAAGCAATGCTTTGGGAGTAGGGATTGAATGGAATGGTGAAAGAAGGACAGTTGTAATCGATTCTTCCGAAAAATCTGAAATAGAATCCTTTTTTGACGTTAACATATCATCTGTTAAGTCTGGACAAGTTATCAGCGGTACAACAAGCCTTAAAACAGACGTTGGGAGCAGCTCTCTTAGCGGATCTGCAGAGATAAAATATTTGCTTTTGGATGCGGATACGAAAAAAGGTTTTATTGTTGCAAGAGGAAGCGAATTAAGTTCATCATACCAATGGATTCCTTCAATGGAAGATGAAGGAGATAAAATTCTTGTAGCAGCTATTTATGATAAAAACGGAAATTTTCTTGCGGGAGATGCAATTAATGTAAATGTAAACATATCCCCCAAAATTGAATTAACAGGTCTTGATGAGGGAGAATTGGTTACAGCTGACAGCGTACCACTTAATGCAGAACTGAATTTCTCTGCTGCATATGTTCAATATGAAATAATTAATCCGGATACAGGAGCATATTATATTTCACCTCAATTAGATCCATTAGGGGGATTTACAATGATTCCCGTTATGGAAGACAACGGGAATATGTCTTTGAGAGTAATTGCTTATGATATGGACAAAACTCCATATTATGGTGATTATGTTAACGTAAAGGTTGATGTTGATAGGTATTTGTATCTTGGAGGAGTTACAGCAGGACAGTCTATTGACGGTTCAGTTACTCTCAGAGCCTCAAGAAACTTTAATGTTTCAGAAACGGAGTACATATTGGTGGATTCTGTTACGGGAGAAGAGAGTGTTCTTTATAAAGCCGGATACGGAAACTATACATGGTTTCCTGGACCTGAAATGGCTGGAGCCAAGGCACTCTACGTAAGAGTGAAGGATACGGCAGGCAATGTATATGAAAGCGGCAAGATTAATGTTAATGTTACAGGTACGCCTAAATTGTTTTTACAAAGTGTAGGACCTGGTCAGGTTGTAACTGATACGTTCAATCTAAATGTAAAAAGTAATGTAACTTTAAATGATATTAAGTATACTTTAACTAACTTGAAAACTGGTGTAAGCAAGGTTCTTTCAGGACAATCATATACACCAGGAGTTACTGAATCAGGATTGTGGAGCCTAAGGGCAGAAGCGGTTTATAATGGAACAGTATTGAAAACAGAAGATGTAAAATTTACAATTTACACAGAAAAAATATATACAGCACTTCCGATTGTGGCAAAAGATCAATTCCTTGATTTTGCTTCAGACTTAGCTGTAGAAACCAAAAATAATACAGGTATGTCAGCTGCATTGCAAACCGCTCAGGCCATTCTTGAAACAGGATGGGGACAGAGCGTTCCGGTAGACAAATATACAGGACAGTTGTCAAACAATCTTTTTGGTGTAAAAGGAACAGCTTCAGCCGGTTCTGTAACGTCAAACACGTGGGAGGAATACAACGGCGTTTCATTTAGAGTAGATGCTGAATTCAGAGCATACAATGATGTTAGAGAAAGCTGGAATGATCATAATGAACTTCTTTTAACAAAAGAAAGGTATGCGCCTTTCAGAGCAGTTATGTTTGACAGCACCGAGGGCGCCTGGGCACTGAGAAGATGTGGTTATGCTACAGATTCATCCTATGCAATTAAGCTTATTGACATAATAAACAGATATGATTTGAAAGAACTTGATAAAGTAGGTATATAAATAATTTGATAATTAATAGACAGATAAAAACTCTCCAGAAGTTTTTATCTGTTATTTTTTTAAATCATATTTATTGATTTTATTGAACAGCTGTCTTGAGCTTATACTTAATTGCCTTGAAGCTTCCGCTACATTGCCGCCTGTTTGATCTAAAACCCACTGCAGATATTCCGACTCAGCTTTATTTTTGAAATCCTGCAATGTAATTACTTTGTCATAGCTTGTAAAGTCTTGAATATCATCAGTTGATTTATTAGATTTTTTACGTATATCGAACATAATAGGAATTCCATCCTTGGTTATGACACCATCGTTGGATAGTACGACCATTCTATCTATGATACTCTTTAACTCTCTTATATTTCCGGGATAATCATAAGAATGCAAAAATTTTTCTGCTTCAGGCTCAATATAATTTATTGCAATTTCGTTTTCTTTTTGAGATTTTTTCAATAAGAAATTTATTAATTCATTTAAATCTTCTTTCCGCTCTCTCAGAGAAGGGACTCTTATAACAATTGAACTTATCCTGTAAAAAAAATCTTCTCTGAAATTATTAGCCAAAACTTCGTTTGTTAAGTCTTTATTTGTTGCGGATATAAGTCTGAAATCTATGAGCTTTTCTTTATTGCTTCCCAGGCGTTCGACTTTTTTTGTTTCAAGTACTCTCAAAAGCTTTACCTGTGTAGACAAATTTATTTCGCCAACCTCATCTAAAAATAAGGTACCGTTATCAGCCAGTTCAAATTTACCTTGCTTAGATTTTACAGCACCTGTAAAGGAACCCTGCTCATAACCGAACAGTTCTGATTCCAAAAGCGATTCTGTAAAAGAACTGCAGTTTACTGCTGTAAAGTTATTTGCTGATCGATTGCTGCAGAGGTGTATATACCTAGCAGCAACCTCTTTTCCGGTTCCCGATTCACCTATTAACAGTACATTTGCCTTAGATTTTGCCACTTTTTCACATTGCAGAAGCATTTTATTATAGCTGTCGTTATAGCTGGACATCATATATGTATTTAATAAATTTTCTTTTAATTTTTCTTTGTCTTTCTTATTCTTGTGTAAATCTGCGAGTATTTTATTGAGAGTTTCAATACCATTTTTTATATCTATATATTCTTTAGCTCCACCTCTTAAGGCATAGCTTTCCTCAATGTATGACGGAGTAGAAGAAACTATAATTAAATCTGTTTGAGAAAAAGCATCTGTAAAGCAGCTGATTGTATATTCTTTATTAAATGGTGATAAATCAGTAATAAAAAAATCATATGACAGGTTTGACAGTTCGATGAATGCGTTTTCAGAGTTGTCAGCAAAATTAATATTATTAGTTAATTTTGCAACTGAAGAAATGATGGCATCAATGTAGTGCTTGTTTTTTCCCATTATCAAAATTTTAATATCCTTCATCGGAATCCCTCCTATATACGTGCTTATTTTAATGATATAAGAAAATACTTTCGTAGTCAAGAACAAAACTTCACTGTTGTTTTAAAAATGTTAAAATAATAGCAAACAATATTTTATCATGATATTTATCTATATTGAAATTTCAATACCAAAAAAATATTTATATCTAACGTAAGAGTTGGTATGTATATTGCTTAACAATATTGTAGAAGTAAATATAAGAGGAGAGGGCACATGAATAAAATTATAATAACAAACAATTCTAAGGTGTTCAAAAAATATTATAGTTTTTATGAAGTAATTTACATGGAAAATGGAAATTACATGGATGTTCTGGAAATGACACGAGATTTAATCCATACCGGATGCAAACTTTTAACTCATCCTATGTCAGGAAGCCTAAAGCCAAACCAAACGCCATACAAATCCATAATTGTGAGCGGTAATAAAAAAACCGATTATAAATCTGTTGTCTTGATTGAAAACAGTATTGAAGCGTCCAGAAAGTTTTTAAAATTCAAACAGACGCCTCTTTGGAATGAAAAAATAAAAGAGGATTTTAAAACAGTTGATTTGTCTTTAATTGAAAACGTGGTAAAAACCCCTATGTTTAATGTTATATAAATAAACAAAAAGGGCTTATATAAAAAAGGAGGTAGAAAGTTTTGAAATTAGAATTAGGAAAAATTAGAATCAGCGATGTTCAGTTCGGTGAAAAGACTGAGGTTTTGCAAGGAACGCTTTATGTAAACAAAGATGAGATAATAAAGCTTGTACTTGAAGATGACAGAATAGCGTCTGCCGATGTCGAACTGGCCAGACCGGGTGAATCAGTGCGCATAGCTCCGGTTAAGGATGTTATTGAACCAAGGGTTAAAGTTTCGGGAAGCGGAGGAATATTTCCGGGTACAATCAATAAAGTAAAACAGGTAGGAAGCGGAAGGACGAATGCACTGGTAGGAGCAACGGTAATAACATGCGGCAGAATAGTAGGATTTCAAGAAGGCTTAATTGATATGTCAGGCCCCGCTGCAAAATATACTCCGTTTTCTGAGACAAACAATGTATGTATAGTTATCAAACCTGTGGAAGGCATTGAAACCCATGATTATGAAGCAGCAGGGAGAATGGCAGGCTTGAAGGTTGCTGCTTACATCGGAGAAGCAGGAAGAAATATAGAGCCTGATGAAGTCGTTACTTATGAAACCAAGCCTATATTAGAACAGGCAAAAGAATATCTGGATCTACCTAAGATAGGTTATGTTCATATGCTCCAATCACAGGGGCTGCTGCATGATACGTACTACTACGGAGTAGATGCTAAGGTTATGGTGCCCACATTTATGTATCCGACGGAAATTATGGATGGAGCTATAGTGAGTGGAAATTGTGTTGCACCTTGTGACAAGGTTACAACTTTCCATCATCTTAATAATCCGGTAATAGAGGACTTATATAAAAGGCATGGAAAAGATTTAAACTTTATCGGAGTTATACTTACAAATGAAAATGTATTTCTGGCAGATAAAGAAAGGTCATCAGATATGACTGCAAAATTATGCGAATTTTTAGGACTTGACGGAGTTTTGATAACTGAAGAGGGATATGGAAATCCTGATACCGATTTAATGATGAACTGTAAAAAAGTTAGTCAAAAAGGTGTTAAAGTAGTTCTCATTACAGATGAGTTCCCTGGCAGGGACGGAAAATCGCAGTCATTGGCAGATGCGGTTGAAGAAGGAGATGCTTTGGTATCCTGTGGAAACGGAAATGTAATTATTGATTTTCCGCCGATGGAAAAGGTCATCGGAACTCTCGACTTCATAGAAACTATGATAGGCGGCTATGAGGGAAGTTTAAAACCTGACGGAAGTATAGAGGCCGAACTGCAAATTGTGATAGCCTCCACAATTGCTAACGGATATAACAAGCTAGCCGCTAAAGGATATTAAGGAGGGATATTATGGAAAAGATAAAAGTTGTTCATTATATAAATCAATTTTTTGCAAGTATAGGAGGAGAAGAAAAGGCAGATATTAGGCCGGAAGTAAGAGA
The DNA here is from genome assembly GCA_018436705.1 of Sedimentibacter sp. Taxonomy (GTDB): domain Bacteria; phylum Bacillota; class Clostridia; order Tissierellales; family Sedimentibacteraceae; genus Sedimentibacter. The sequence goes on along the minus strand of JAHDLA010000016.1, from coordinate 19,007 downwards.
AGGCATAGTTGGACCGGGCCTTGCATTGAAGTCAGGGCTGGGAGAGGGATACGAGGTTGTGGCAACGGTGATATGTGGCGATACTTATTTTGGAGGACATATCGATGAAGCCACAAGTACAATACTAAGTTTGATAAGGCCTTATGAACCGGATTTATTTATAGCAGGTCCGGCATTTAATGCAGGCAGATATGGTGTGGCATGCGGTGCTGTTGCAAAAGCTGTTGAAAAAGAATTTAAAATTCCGGTAGTTACGGGTATGTACAAGGAAAATCCCGGAGTAGATATGTTTAAGAGTGATTTGTACATCATAGAAACAGCAAACTCGGCAGCCGACATGAGAAAAGCAATGCCAAAAATTTGCAAGCTGGCAAAGAAAATGATTAATAAAGAAGAAATACTATCACCTGCAGAGGAAGGATATATAGAAAGAGGAATTCGTGTTAATTATTTTAACGAAAGAAGAGGCTCAGAAAGAGCAATTGATTTAATACTGAAGAAGGTTGCAGGCGAGTCATATGAAACTGAATATCCTATGCCGGTATTTGATAGAGTTGCTCCAAATCCTGCCGTAAAAGATATATCAAAAGTTAAAGTAGCCGTTGTAACATCAGGAGGAATAGTTCCTCAAGGAAATCCTGACAGAATTGAATCATCAAGTGCAACAAAGTATGGAACATATGATATTACCGGAATGGAAAGCTTGACAAAAGATAAATTCATGACCGTTCACGGTGGATATGATAGAGCATATGTACTTGAAAACCCAAATCTAGTAGTTCCGCTGGATGTATTGAGAGAAATGGAAAAGGAAGGCGTTATTGGAGAGCTTGCAAATTACTTTATTGCCACAACAGGTACAGGTACATCCGTTGGCAATGCAAAAGGGTTCGGAGAAGATTTCAGCAAAAAATTAGTTTCGGACGGAGTGGGAGCAGTTATCCTAACATCTACCTGAGGCACCTGCACGCGTTGCGGTGCAACGATGGTAAAAGAAATTGAAAGAGTTGGAATTCCGGTTGTTCATATGTGTACAGTAGTACCTATATCACTTACCATAGGAGCGAACAGAATAATACCAGCCATAGGAATACCGTACCCGTTGGGAGATCCAAACCTTGGAGAAGAAAAAAGCAAGAACTTAAGAAGAAAACTTGTAGAAAGGGCTTTAAGAGCTTTACAGACAGAAGTGACTGAACAAACAGTATTTGAAGAATAATACAACACAATAGTCAGATAATGCGGACGTATTGTGTTATCTGACTATTCCTTCCGCAATAGTTGTTAATAAAAAAACAAATCAGGAGGATATTATGGTTAGCAATACGGTAAGTATGAAAAAAGTCATTTCTTTTGCAGGTTCATTCATTGCTTTTTTAATAGGTTCAGGCTTTGCAACAGGACAGGAAGTAATGCAGTACTTTTCCTCTTATGGATTTAAAGGTATTGCAGGAGTAGTCGTTATATTCCTTTTGTTTTTATATGTTGGCGTAAGTTTTATAACAACAGGTTATGAACATAAGTTTCCGAAAGGAAGTGATATATTTGAATATTACTGCGGGAAAAAAATAGGAAAGTTTTACGACTATTTTTCTATTGTGTTCATTTATATGTCATTTTTCGTTATGATTGCAGGTGCGGGAGCTACATTAAACCAACAATATGGAATCTCTAATTCGGTGGGCGGAATTATTATGGCTGTATTAGCAGCAGTAACCGTCGTGTTCGGACTAGGGAAGATAGTCGATATTATCGGCAAGATAGGTCCTGTGATAGTAGTTATGTCTATTGTTCTGGGATTTGTAGCTATATTTCAAAACATAGATGGATTGCGACGGGCTAGCGAAATAATTCCTAAATTAAATTTGATGAAAGCATCTACTAATTGGCTGTATGCCGCAGGTTCATATGTGGGTTTTTGCATGTTATGGCTTGCTGCATTTATGTCATCCATGGGCGCAAGTGCCAATAGCAAAAAAGAAGCGGCAATGGGAGCCGTGTTTGGTGCGGCTGCATTTTCAGCTGCGGTTTTAATTGTAGCCTTAGGACTTATTGCAAACATTGAAAAAGTAGCAGGATCGCAAATACCATCACTGGTTATTGCTTCAGGCATTCACCCCTCAGTGGCAATAGTGTACTCATTAACAGTTGTGGCTGGAATATATACAACTGCAGTTCCCTTACTGTGGACGGTATCAGTCAGAATTGCTCAAGAAAAAACAGTAAAATTCAAAACCGTCACAGCTATCTTGGCAGTAATAGGCGCAATAATTGGATTAAAGGTGCCATTTGACAGACTTGTTAATATTGTTTACGTAATAAACGGATATGTGGGAATCTTTTTGTTGATAATGATGGTCATTACAAGTGTAAAAAATAGATACCAATTTAAAAAATAGATAAAAGCAACTGAAACCCTGTAATAAGGGTTTCTCGTTGCTTTATTTTTTTAAATCATATTCATTAATTTTATTAAACAGCTGTCTCGAACTTATTTCCAGCAACTTTGCAGCTTCAGTTACATTTCCTTCAGTTTGGTTTAAAACCCATTGAAGATAAGTTGCTTCAGATTCTCTTTTGTATTCCTTAAAAGGAATAATGCTTTTGTAGCTTTCAGAATCAGGCAGAGTAATTTCCTTTTTTATATTAAACAAAATAGGTATTCCATCTTTGGTAATCCTTCCATCTATAGAAAGTACCACCATTCTGTCTACAACTGTCTTAAGTTCTCTTAAATTTCCCGGGTAATCATAAGTATATAAAAATTTCTTTGCTTCAGGATCTATAGACTTAATTACAATTCCATACTCCTCCTGAGATTTCTTAAGAAAATATTGAATGAGATCATCCAAATCTTCGGGGCGCTCGCGAAGGGGAGGCACATTAATTACAATTGAACTTATTCTGTAGAAGAAGTCATCTCTGTAACTGCCTTCTTGAATTTCTTTGTAAAGGTCCTTGCTTGTGGATGATACAAGTTTGCAGTCAATCAATCTTTCCTGATTGCTTCCGATACGAGAAACCATTTTAGTATCAAACACTTTAAGCAGTTTTGTTTGAGTGGATTCTTTGATAGCACCCACTTCATTTAAAAATAAAGTGCCGCTGCTTGCAAGTTCAAACCTTCCTTCTGTTTCTTTTCCGAAAAGCTCCGATTCAATCAGTTCTTCGGTATACGAATTGCAGTGCAGTGCTATAAATTTATTTGACACTCTCGGGCTGCAAGCATGTATATATTTAGCCAGTACCTCCTTGCCGGTTCCGGGTTCTCCGATCAGAAGAATACTGAGATTTGTTTTTGCAACTTTTTCACAGTGAGAAAGAACTTTCAAATATTTTTCATTCTTGCTGCTTAGATGGTAATTGTTAAACAAGTCTTCTTTTAATCTGTCATTGTTTTTTTTATCAGTATAATGTTCGAGAATCTTTATAGGCAGTTTTAGAAGTTCACTTTCAAAATCCATATAATCAAGAGCGCCCTGAAATAGATCAGTGTTTCCGCACGCATATAAAAGACCTTCGGATACAATTATCAAATCAGTTTTGTGATATGTTTCAGAGAAGGTTTTAATAGTAAAAACTTCATTGAAAATATTCAAATCTGATATTACATAATCAACACTTTCATTTTGCAATATGGTCTCAGCTTCGTCAAAATCACTGCAGTTAATGGTGTTAACAGATATTTTGTTAAGAACGTTATTTATTTTTTCAATATAATGTTTATTTTTATTTATAATGATAGCTGTTATCTCGTATATAATAAACACCTCCTGCATATCGTAATCGGAATGAACAATAAAATAAATAAAATTTGAGACATCAATTATTATACAGTTCTAAAAAATTTAAGTCAAGTGGATGAGGAGAGCATAAGCATTAATTTTTTAATAAAAAACGAAAAACATTTTTCTATTTATTGTTAATCTAATAATATTAGGTTATAATATTTCCAATATATATAAGTGGGAGTAAAAATGGAAAGAACTAACGGAAGATTAAACGATGAATTAAGACGAATAAAAATAACGAGAGACTATATAATGCACCCTGGAGGCTCAGTATTAATAGAAGCAGGGAATACAAAAGTTATATGTACAGCAATGGCAGAGGACAAGGTCCCTCCATTTTTAAAAGGTACAGGAAAAGGATGGGTGTCTGCGGAGTATTCGATGATACCAGGTTCAACAAAAATAAGAAAGCCAAGGGACATTAATAGAGGAAAGATAGATGGAAGAACGCAGGAAATACAAAGACTTATAGGGAGAAGCCTTAGAGCTGTAGTTGATTTAGGAGCAATAGGTGAAAGAACACTGTGGATAGATTGCGATGTTATACAAGCTGATGGAGGGACAAGAACTGCCTCAATTACAGGGGCATTTGTAGCCATGACAGATGCTTTTTACAAGCTGATGCAAAGAAATGAAATAGAAAAAATGCCTGTAAAGTCATTTGTATCGGCAGTAAGTGTAGGAATAAAAGATAAAGAGACAATACTGGACTTATGCTACGAAGAGGATTCAGGCGCTGATGTGGATATGAATATTGTGATGACAGACAAAGGTGAATTCGTTGAGGTTCAAGGAACCGGAGAGGAAGCTACATTTACTAAAAATGATTTGATAAACTTAATTTCCCTTGCGGAAAAAGGATGCATGGAGTTATACAAGCTGCAAAGGGAAGCTTTGGGAGATGAAATCAGCAGGGAGATTGGAAGATGATTAGAAAAATAGTATTGTCCAGCGGTAATAAGCACAAGATAAATGAAATTAAAAATATATTAAAAGATATGCCTTTTGAAGTCATTTCAAAAGATGACATAGGGTTTTCCGAATTTGATGTTGAGGAAGACGGCAAAACACTGGAAGAAAATGCATTTAAAAAAGCGGAAGGACTTCATAAACTGGTTAAGGAAATAGTAGTAGCAGATGATACAGGATTATTTGTCGATGCTTTAAACGGAGATCCCGGAGTATATTCAGCAAGGTATGCCGGAGAATCGGTTTCGTATGAAAAAAACAATGCACTGCTTTTAAAGAACCTGAAGAATGTACCTATGGAAAAAAGGACAGCACATTTTAAAACAGTAATTGCCGTAGTGTTCGAAGACGGGAGTAAAATGGACGCCGAAGGGATACTGTACGGTAAAATTGCATTAGAAGAAAGAGGGAGTAACGGTTTTGGTTATGATCCTTTGTTTATAGTTGAAAATACCGGAAAGACATTTGCGGAAATGGCAGAAGAAGAAAAAAATAAAATAAGCCACAGAGCAAGAGCGTTGATGAATTTAAAGGAAAAACTGGAGGAGCTAAGTGAAAATATTAGTGATAAGCGACAGTCATAATTTTATTCCTGATGCTCAAATAGAAACCATCAAAAAATACGGTAAATTTAATATGCTAATTCATTGCGGAGATAAATACAAGGACGCTGAAAAATTTGCTGAAAAGCTTAAAATAGATAAGGTTGTTCAAGTATCCGGGAATTGTGACTTTATTTCGGGTAAGCCTCTATTAATAGATAAGATTATTGAAGGCAAAAAATTTATTATAACTCACGGCCATTTATATAATGTAAAGTCAGGTATCAGCAAGTTGAAAGAATACGCAAGAGAAAAAGGTGCGGATGCGGTAATATACGGGCACACACATTGTGCACAAAATGAAGTGATTGATCGAATTTTATTTTTTAATCCCGGAAGCACAATATTGCCAAAATGCGGAAAAGAAAGTTTTGGGATATTAGAGATATCGTCAGACAGAATTGACGGCAGAATTGTTATATTTGAAGGTTAATTAGTATAAAATGATGAGGCAGGGTGGTATAAATGTTAGATTATGAAGGCCTTAAGATTAATAGTCTTGATTACATTTTAGTAGTTGACAAGGATTTTACTGTAACATACAATACAAGATTTGACAAAAGAATACGGGAAAATTCAGACCTGATTAGCAATAACGATTATTTAAATAAGAATTTATTTGAAATTTATCCATCTATTAAAAAAGATGCATCTTCAATAGTAAGATGTATAACAACGGGACAAGTTGTTATTAAAAAATATCAAAAATATAAAGATTTCAACGGTATTTTGTACTGTACTCATAATATAACAGTGCCTCTAATTCGAAACGGAAGAATAATAGGAGCGGTAGAATTAGTAAAAGACATAAAAACAATTGAGAATCTTACGGATTACAATGATGAAATAACTTATGCCGAAGAGAATGATATCTCTGATAATCTAATTAACGATGTAAGTAAATCTACGTTTGATTCTATTATTACTAATGACTCTAAAATGATAAAGGCAATCGAGTTGGCAAAGAAAAAATCTAAAATTGAAAGCCCGACACTCATATATGGTGAAACAGGTACAGGAAAAGAAGTATTTGTACAAGCCATGATAAATTACAGCGGTGTATCAAGAGACAAGGTAGTAATTCAAAATTGTGCCGCGCTTCCACAAAATTTAATTGAATCAATACTGTTTGGAACGTGCAGGGGAGCGTATACAGGAGCTGAAAACAGAAAAGGTTTATTTGACGAAGCTAATGGAGGAATTATATTCTTAGACGAGTTGAATTCCATTCCTTATGATGTGCAGAGCAAGCTGCTTCGTGTTCTGCAGGACGGAAGCTTTAGGCCGGTTGGGTCAAATATTCAAAAGAAAGTTGATGTGAAGATTATTGCAGCTATGAACGAAGAACCTTTAGAAGCGATTAACAAGAAGCATTTAAGAAGAGATTTGTTTTACAGGCTGAGCAGCGGGATGATATTTTTGCCGCCGTTAAGAGAAAGAAAAGACGATATTCTGCTTTTCGTGAATTATTACATAAATGAGTATAATGTCATCTACGAAAAGAGAGTTCAGGGAGTAACAAACATGCTTGAGAATTTTTTCCTGAATTATTTTTGGGAAGGTAATGTAAGGGAGCTGAAGCATATAATAGAATCGATGGTAAGTGTATCTGATTGTGAGTTTTTAGATATTTGTCATTTGCCGGCATATTTATATGACAGAATTTTTAATAGCAATTCAATAAATAATTATCCGAGCAAAAATAAGCCGCTTTTAAATCCAGATGATTATAATTTGAAGAAAAAACTGGAGAAGCAAGAAAAAGAGATTATTATGGAAGTGCTGAAAATTACTGGCGGCAATAAGACAAAAGCAGGAAAATTGCTTGGAATACCAAGACAAACATTAAAATATAAAATGGATAAACTTAATATTAAGCAGTAAATAGACAGTTTATTGTCGCAGCGACAATAAACTGTCTATTAATTATGTGAAAGCGACGATATATTGTCGCTTTTTATTTTTTGAAATTAAATTTTAATATAAACGTTGAAATTAAGCCGGTCAATTGTTGGCATAAAACTTGCTTATAATTTAATCAAACAAATAAAATAAATTTCATAGTATTAATATAAGGAGTCTAAAATGGGTTTAGAACTAAGAAAAATACAAATTAAGGACATTGTTTTTGGCGAATTTAACAGAATTGAAAATAATGTACTGCACTTAAACAAAAAAAGCCTTAGCAAATTAATTATGGCAGATAAACGAATTAAGGAAGTAGATTTTGATATTGCTAAACCCGGACAATCAGTCAGGATATTTCCTGTTAAGGATGTTATAGAACCAAGAGCCAAGCTGAAGGGGGACATATTTCCAGGAGTATTTAAAGAACAAGTGACAGAGGCAGGAAATGGAATCACGTACATATTAAGCGGATGCGCGGTTGTAACTACTGGCCCCATTGTTGGTTTTCAGGAGGGGTTAATAGATATGAACGGCCCTGCGTCACAATACAGTATTTTTTCAAAACTTTTAAACATTGTAATGATTATATCTAAAGAAAATAACGTAGATCCGCACGAACATGAAGAATCAGTAAGGCTTGCAGGCATAAAACTCGCCAGGTTTTTAGGTGAAATAGGGTTAAAGTACAAAGATTATAAAACTGAAAAATATGAATGGAAAAGTATTGGAGAGAAACACAAGGAAAATCCAGACCTTCCCAGGGTTGCCTATATATATAATTGCATGAGCCAGGGACTTTTGCATGATACATATTTTTACGGTAGAGATGCTAAACAGATAGTTCCTTCATTAATAACTCCATTAGAGGTAATGGATGGAGCCATTATAAGCGGAAACTGTGTTTCTCCCGGTTCAAAAACAACTACGTACCATCACTTAAACAATGCTGTTATCAGGGAATTGCTGAACAAGCACGGTGAGGAAATAAACTTTATGGGAATTGTTCTAAATCCGCTAATGGTAACTCTAAAGGAAAAATATAGGAATTGCATGTTGTCATTTAAATATGCAAAGATGCTTGGAGCACAAGGTGCAATCATATCTCAAGAGGGTTTTGGAAATCCGACAACAGATCTTATGCTTATATGCAGTCATCTAGAGAAAGCGGGAATAAAGACTGTCATAATCACCAATGAGGATGCCGGAATTGACGGGATGTCAGAATCACTTCCGGATAGCGTTACAGAAGCAAGAGCAATTGTATCCACTGGAAACAGCAATGAGACAATCATGCTTCCTAAAATGGATAAAGTCATAGGAAATCTAACAGAAATAAAAAAAACAACCGGTGGAAATGTGAATTCAATACAGAATGACGGCAAATTGCTTGTAGAAATTCATGGGATTATGGGAAGCCATAACCTTCAGGGAAATACTTACCTAAGCGCAACAACTGTATAAAGAGGTGGAAATGAAAAAGATAGTATTTTACACAAATCAATTTTTTGGTCAAATAGGCGGCGAAGATAAGGCATACACAGAACCTCAATTTCATAGAGGACCTATAGGTAACGCAAATGCATTTTCAGGAAAATTAGAAGACGCAGAAATTATTGCAACTATTATATGCGGAGACAACTACTATGTTGAAAACATGGAAAAATCAAAGAGATTTATTAAAAAATATTTGGATAATTTGGAATTTGACCTTTTTATTGCCGGACCTGCTTTTAATGCAGGACGATTTGGTATTGCCTGTTGCGATGTTTGTTCATTTATAAAAAATGAGTATGGGGTTGAAGCAATAGCAGGTTTATATGAAGAAAATCCTGCTGTAGAAATTTATAAGAAGAATATTTATATTTTAAGAGTTGGAAAGTCTGCAGCCGCAATTAGAAAAGCAGTTCCTCTTATGGCTGGATTTGCAAATAAATTATTGAAAGGTGTTAAATTGGGCAGCCCTGCTGAAGAGCAGTATTATGCTAAGGGGAAAAGAATTAACGTGTTTAAAGAGAGAAACGGAGCAGAAAGAGCTGTCGATATGCTGCTTAAAAGGCTTAACGATAAACCTTTTGAGACAGAGTTGGAAATATCGGTTTATGAAAACATAGAACCGGCGGCACCATTGAAGGATTTAAAGTCTGCTAAAATTGCTTTATGTACTTCGGGTGGAATAGTTCCGTTAGGAAACCCAGACCATATACCTGCTGCAACTGCTAAGACATATAAAATGTATGATATATCCGACAAATGTATGCTCAGAGAAGGAGAGTTTGAATCCGTTCATGCCGGATACGATCCTGTATATGCAAACAAGGATCCTAACAGGATAGCGCCGCTTGATATTATGAGAAAATTAGAAAAGGAGGGAGTAATAGGAAGTGTTTATTCATATCTGACAACAACGACGGGAAATTCTACATCGGTTGCAGATGCCACAAAAATGGGAGAAGGAATAGCAAAAAAATTTATAGAAGACGGAGTTGGAGGTGTTATATTAACCAGTACCTGAGGTACTTGTACTCGTTGTGGAGCAACAATAGTAAAACAGATTGAAAAAGCAGGAATGCCTGCAGTACACGTATGCACGGTCACACCTATTTCAAAAACAGTAGGTGCGATAAGAATTTATCCGGCACATGCAATACCATATCCAACAGGTAACCCTGAATTAACAGTAGAAAAAGAGGAGCAGAAAAGAAGAGATATAGTTGTTAATGCACTCAAACTTTTGTTGAAATAGAGAAATTTGAATTGGGAGGTTGACAATTGAAAATAGCAATATTGGGATCAGGAAACGGTGCTCTTGCCGTTGCGTTTGAATGGTCAAAGGCTGGGCATGAAGTAAACATATTTGATTTTGAACAGTTCCCGAAAAATATTGACGCAATTTCCAAAAATGGTGGAATTTTTTCAGAAGGAGAATTAAGCGGATTTCAAAAAATTTCATATGCGGGGCACGATATATTAAAAGTTGTTCCTGAGGCTAATTTAGTCTTTGCAGTAGGTCCGGCATACAGCACGGAACCATTTGGAAAGGCATGCAGAGCCCATGTAAGAAAGGGGCAAAAATATATTGTATGTCCAAGTTCCTGCGCAGGCAGCATTGTATTCAAAAATGCACTGGGGTTAGATATTAAAGATGAAACAGTAATTGTAGCAGAAACATCTACACTGCCTTATGCTGTTAGAATAACCGGAGAAGCAAAAATATCAGTGTATAACAGGTTAAAGGGAGGATACTTTTTGGCGGCATTTCCTTCCAAGTATACAAAAGAAATATACAGTGACATATACCCCGTTTACAGCAATATATTAATGGCTGAGAATGTATTGAAAACAACATTACAAAATGCAAATCCGGTCATACATCCAGTTGTTTCATTATTGAATACAGCATTGATAGAAAGAACAAAAGGAAATTTTTATTTTTATGAAGAAGGCGTAACACCTGCGGTAGGGAGACTTTTAAAGGCAGTGGATGAAGAAAGAATTTCAATAGGTAAAAAATTGGGAATAACAGTTATACCTGATCCTGTTTTGGGAGTGGAGCAAGGATATCAGGCAGAGCCAACCTATGATACAGGATACTCAAAGGCACCCGGATTCAAGGGTATAAAAGCCCAGCCTTCATTAAACTATAGGTACTTTAATGAAGATGCCGGATTTGGACTGGTATTTTTAACAGATTTAGCGGCGCAGATCAGTGTTGAAACACCTGCAATGGATGCGGTATTGAAGCTGGTATCAATAATAATGGATAGAGATTATAAGGCAGAAAAAGCAAGAACAATGAAAGGGCTGAAGCTCTCAAATTATTCATTGGAAGAAATTAAAGCTTTATTCTAACAATTAATCATAAGGAGGATTTTCAATGATAATTGGAGTTGTAAAAGAAATAAAAAATAACGAATACAGAGTTGCTGCAGTTCCGTCAGCTGTACGAGAAATGGTAAACAGAGGGCATAAAATATTTGTTGAAAAAAATGCAGGCATAGGAAGCAGTTATACAGATGAAGATTATGAAGAAGCAGGTGCAGTAATTGCGGATTGTGAAACAATATGGAAAGAATCAGAAATGATTTACAAAGTAAAAGAAATATTACCGCAGGAATACAAGTACCTTAGGGAAGGGCTGATTATACTCACATATATACATTCAAATGCTCATCTGGAAATGACTCAAAAATTGCTTAAGAGTAAAGTAATCGGTATAGCATATGAGGATGTTACAGACAAAGACGGAAAGTTCCCGTTGTTGAGCCCAATGAGCGAATTAGCCGGTAAAGGAGGATTTTTGGCTGCACTCCATTACGGACAGTCTGTAAACGGAGGCAGAGGAATTCTTTTAAATAGGGTAAGCGGTGTTGATACACCCGTTATTACTATAATAGGAGGGTGCGGTCACTCGGGTATGGGAGCTGCTGAAATTGCTGCAAGCTTAGGAAATAAGGTTATTATTTTGGATGTGGATAAAGAAATAATGGATGAGGTTAAATTAAAACTTCCTTCGAATGTAGAATTTTTATACTCTAACAGGTTAAATTTATTAAGATGTTTAAAAGAAACAGATGTATTGATGAACTGTATTTTGTGGAATAAAACCAGAAAAGATCATCTTGTATACAGGGATGATTTAAAGCTTATGAAGAAATGTTCAATGATTGTTGATATTGCCTGCGATGACAACGGAGCAATAGAAAGCTGTCATTCCACAACACATGATGAACCGATTTATTTTGAAGAAGGTATTATGCATTATTGCGTTGATAACGTACCGTCTGCATTTGCACGGACAGCATCTGTAGTACTTGCTCATGCAACTTTGCCCTATGCATTGGAAATAGCAAATAAAGGATGTGAAAGAGCATTAAAAGAAAATAAATATTTATTAAAAGGCCTTACATGCTACAAAGGGAAACTAACATTAGAAGAAACAGCTGTAAAACATAAATTAACATTGACACCTCAGGAAAAAATAGTTGAACAGTTCTGATATTTTAAGTTCAATATAACATGTCCGTTCAAGGGCATAAAAAATAGGAGGATTATTTATGGAATATGGAATATTATCGCTAATGCCTGCTTTGATAGCGCTTGTATTAGCTTTTATAACCAGAGATGCTTTGTTTTCTATTTTAATAGGAGTGTTGATAGGCATATTGGTAACTGGCCAAAATTTATTGTTCGGTTTTACTTCTATAATTCAAAGTGCTTTGGGAAACGCAGATTTTATTTGGGTAGTAGGTATTGAAGTATTTATAGGTATGATGGTAGCTTTATTTCAGAAGTCAGGGGCAATTAACGCATTTGCCCAACTTGTATCTAAATATAATGTTAAAGCAAAGGGCGCGCAAGTACTGGCATGGCTCCTGGGTATCTTTATATTCTTCAGTGATTACTTTAGCCCGTTGTACGTAGGTACAGTAATGAGAGGAATAACAGACAAGGCAAGAGTATCAAGAGAAAAGCTAGCGTTTATATGTGATTCGACATCCGCACCCGTATGTACGCTGATACCGTTTTCAGCATGGGGCGTTTACATGGCAGGACTGCTGGTAGGATTAGGCCCGCTTATTGATGCTAATGATTCCATGTTAGCTGTGGTAAAGATGGTTCCATATAATTTTTATGGTATAGTTTCTGTAGTTTTGGTAGGATTGCTTACAACTGGTATTATTAAAGATTACGGTCCTATGAAAAAGGCACAGAAAAGGGCTATGGAAGAAGGCAAGGTTGTTGCAGATAATGCAAGACCGCTTTTAAGCAATGAACTAGAAAAAATAAGACCTAACGAAGGCATTAAACCTAATTTGCTAATTAATTTCTTTGCACCGGCATTAATAATCATAGGTACAACGTTAGGGACGTATATTGTGCTTGGCTCGGCTAAGACGTTGGAGGCATTTGTTGCAGCCGTGGTTTTTCAGTTTGTTGTAATGCTGTTTCAAAAAATGGGAACTCTGTCTGAATTGGTTGAGACTTCAGTAGAAGGTATAAAGAGCGTAATGACTGCAATTTTAATATTAGCGCTGGCATATTGCTTGAATTCAATCAGTAAGCAGCTTGGTACCGCAGATTATGTTATAAGCATAACTGAATCTTGGATGACTCCTACATTCCTACTACCCTTAACATTCCTTGTTTGTGCATTTATTTCATTCTTTACAGGTACATCATGGGGAACATATGCAATCATGACTCCAATTTGTGTAGGCTTGGCTTTCCAATTATCCGGCGGAGCAGTAAATGCGGTAATTTATGGAACGGTAGCGGCAGTAATGGGAGGCGGATGCTTCGGAGACCATTGCTCGCCTTTATCTGATACAACTATACTTTCATCACTAGCATCAGGTTCAGACCACATCGACCATGTTAAAACTCAGCTTCCATATGCGCTTACATCAGCATCAATTGCTGTAATTGGATATTTTATAGTAGGCTTATCAATTGCATAAGTAATAATATCATTTAATTCAAAACCGGGAAATCGTATTTTTGATTCCCGGTTTTTTATATGCCAATTTTAATAAATTATAATTTTATGGGAAAATAATAATGTTGACTTAAATAATCAAAAATTATATAATAAAACGAACATACGTTTAGATAAAGCTGAGGTGAAATAATGGGCGAATTTAAAATAAAGTCGGATTTTAAACCTACCGGAGATCAGCCGGAGGCAATAAAGAAAATTGTGTCAGGATTAGAAAATAATTTAAAGTATCAGACTGTTTTAGGAGTAACAGGCTCAGGAAAGACCTTTACCATGGCAAATATAATTGAAAAAATTCAGAAGCCGACTCTTGTTCTTGCTCATAACAAGACATTGGCTGCTCAGCTGTGTTCTGAATTTAAAGAGTTTTTTCCTGACAATGCGGTAGAATATTTTGTGAGCTACTATGATTACTACCAGCCTGAAGCATATGTGCCAAGCAGTGATACCTTTATAGAAAAAGATGCATCAATAAATGATGAAATTGATAAGCTGAGACACTCTGCTACTGCATCACTTTTTGAAAGAAAAGATGTTATTATAGTAGCTAGTGTATCGTGTATATATGGATTAGGAAGTCCGATCGATTATGAAAATTTAGTAATATCATTAAGACCTGGCATGCAGAAAGATAGAGATCAAACAATAAGGAAGCTTATTGAAATTCAATATAAAAGAAATGACATAAGTTTTACAAGAGGGACTTTCAGAGTACGAGGAGATACGCTAGAAATATTTCCCGCATCCTCATCAGAGAATGCAATAAGAGTGGAGTTCTTCGGCGATGAAATAGACAGAATAACTGAAATAAATACTGTAACAGGAGAAATTTTAGGTAGACGAAATCATATATCTATATTTCCTGCGACACACTATGCTACTACAGAAGAAAATGTAAACAGAGCGGTTGTTAGTATACGAAAAGAACTCCAGGAACAGCTCAAATACTTTGAAAGCGAGAACAAGCTTTTGGAGATGCAAAGGATTGAGCAGAGAACAAACTACGATTTGGAAATGCTTCAGGAGATGGGATACTGCAACGGAATAGAAAATTATTCAAGGCATATAAATAATCTGGAACCGGGAGCAAGGCCTTATACGCTTCTAGACTATTTTCCAAAAGATTTTTTAATGATTATAGATGAATCCCATGTTTCTGTTCCTCAAGTTAGAGGAATGTACAACGGAGATAGGGCTAGAAAAACAACACTTGTTAATTACGGGTTCAGGCTTCCCTCGGCACTGGATAACAGGCCGCTGAAGTTTAACGAATTTGAAAATATAATAAACCAGGTAGTATTTGTAAGTGCGACGCCAGGACCGTATGAGGCTGAGCATTCTCAGAATACTGCTGAACAAATAATACGCCCTACAGGATTGCTTGATCCTCCTATTTCTGTCCGACCTGTTGAAAATCAAATTGATGATTTGATGAATGAAATCAAAAAATCAACAGATAAAAATCAAAGGGTGCTTGTTACGACTCTCACTAAGAAAATGGCTGAGGATTTGACGCTTTACTTTAAAAATGCGGGAATACGTGTAAGATATCTTCACTCTGATATAGATACTATGGAGAGGATGCAGATTATCAGAGACCTGCGTATAGGAGAGTTTGATGTCCTCGTGGGCATAAACCTGCTGAGAGAAGGATTGGACCTTCCGGAGGTATCTCTTGTGGCGATTCTTGATGCTGACAAGGAAGGGTTCCTTCGATCTGAAACATCGCTTATACAGACAGTGGGAAGAGCTGCAAGAAATTCGGACGGCAGAGTTATAATGTACGCCGATAATATGACCGGTTCGATGGAAAGAGCCATAAGTGAAACAAACAGAAGAAGAAAAATACAGGATAAATATAATAAAGACAATAATATTACTCCTATGTCGGTCAAAAAAGGAGTAAGAAATGTGATTGAAGCCACAAAGGTGGCTGAGGATGAAGCTAAGTACACGCCTAAGAGCAAAAAAATCACAGACATGGCTTCCTATATTATTGAGCTTGAAAAGGAAATGAGAATTGCTGCAGAAAACCTTGAATTTGAAAAAGCTGCCAAGCTGAGAGATGAAATTAAGGAACTAAAGACTATAATATAAATTGTTCCAAAAAGGCATAGTCTCATGCAACTTAGAGGTATGCCCTAAGGATCATCACGAAAGGATGACTAATGGATAAAATCATAATAAGAGGAGCAAAGGAGAATAACCTGAAAAATATTAACGTGGAGCTTCCCAGAGACAAGCTGATAGTGTTTACGGGAGTAAGCGGTTCAGGTAAAACATCCCTTGCTTTTGATACTATATATGCAGAAGGGCAGAGACGTTACGTAGAAAGCCTTTCATCATACGCACGAATGTTTTTGGGACAAATGGACAAACCGGATGTGGAATCTATTGATGGTTTATCACCTGCAATATCCATAGACCAAAAAACAACAAACAAGAATCCACGTTCAACAGTCGGCACCGTCACAGAGATATATGATTATTACAGACTGCTGTTTGCAAGAGTGGGAATTCCTCACTGCCCAAATTGCGGTAAGCCTATACAAACCCAAACCATAGATCAGATAACAGACAAGGTTCTGGAGTATGAAGAAAGAACAAAAATACAAATACTTGCTCCTATGGTCAGAAGGGCAAAGGGTACGCATAAAAGGCTCCTAGAAAATATCAAAAAAGACGGATATGTAAGAGTCAGAGTGGACGGAGAAATTTATGATTTGGAAGAAGAAATAAATCTAGAAAAAAATAAAAAACACAGCATTGAGGTTGTGGTTGACAGAATTATCATAAAGGACGGAATACAAAAAAGGCTTGTTGACTCTGTGGAAACGGCACTGGAACTTTCAGGAGGAATGGTGCTTATTGACGTTATGGGGAGCGAAGAGCTTCTTATGAGCACAAAGTTTGCATGTACAGACTGCGGCATAGGATTTGGAGAAATTTCACCGAGGATGTTTTCGTTTAACAATCCAATGGGTGCTTGTGACGCGTGCAACGGCTTGGGCGTAAAAAAGGAAATAGACACAGATTTAATAATACCCGACTATACAAAGACTATAGGTGAAAGAGCAATTGCGCCGTACGGTGCCGACGAGGACGGATATTATTACCAGATATTTAAAGCAATTGCGGAGTATCACAATTTTGATATATCAAAGCCTCTTGCAGAAGCTCCCAAGGAATTAATAGATGAGCTTCTTTACGGGACAAACGGAAGAGAGGTTAAAGTTGAATTTATAAGTAAATTTCAAGGACTTAAGGAATACACGAAGGAATTTGAGGGAGTGGTAAATAACCTTCAAAGAAGGTATATGGAGACAAAATCCCCTGAAATGAGAGAATGGATAGAGGATTACATGTATGAAAGTCCGTGTCCTGAATGCCATGGGGCAAGGTTGAATCCAATAAGCCTGGCAGTAAAGGTTGGAAATAAAAATATATATGAGATAACAAAGCTTTCTGTTACAAAGAGTCTGAATTTTTTTGAAAAATTGGAGTTAAGCCCTGTAAATAAGATTATAGGAGAGCAGATAATACATGAAATTAATTCAAGGCTTCAATTTTTATCTGACGTGGGTTTGAATTATCTTACTCTTGAAAGAAATGCAAGTACTTTATCCGGAGGAGAATCTCAGCGAATAAGGCTTGCCACACAGATAGGCTCCAGCCTGGTGGGAGTTTTGTATGTATTGGATGAACCAAGCATAGGGCTCCATCAAAGAGATAACAGCATGCTGATAAAAACGCTAAGAAATTTGACCGATTTGGGAAATACACTCATAGTTGTGGAGCATGATGAGGAAACAATGGAAAATGCTGACTATATTCTGGACATAGGACCCGGAGCCGGAACTCACGGAGGAGAAGTAGTTGCGTCAGGAACCTTCGAAGATATTAAAAATAATAAAAATTCTATTACCGGTCAGTACCTGAGCGGAATAAAGAAAATCGACGTTCCCGAAACAAGAAGAAAAGCGGAGAAATATATAGAGATTAAAGGAGCCAAAGAAAACAATCTGAAAAATCTGGATGTAAAGATACCACTTGGAGTTCTGTGCTGTGTGACGGGTGTATCAGGTTCCGGTAAAAGCTCATTGATAAATGAAATACTGTCTAAAGGGCTTCACCAGAAGTTGTTCAAGAACTCAAAAAGACCGGGAAAGTATGACGAAATGCTGGGAGTAGAAAATATTGATAAGATAATTACAATAGACCAGTCGCCTATAGGCAGGACGCCTCGTTCAAACCCGGCTACGTACACAGGAGTGTTCGACTATATAAGAGATGTGTTTGCAATGACTCTTGAAGCAAAGGAAAGGGGATATAAAAAAGGAAGGTTCAGTTTTAATGTCAAAGGCGGTCGGTGTGAGGCATGCAGAGGAGACGGTATACTAAAAATAGAAATGCACTTCTTACCTGATGTATATGTACCTTGTGATGTATGCAAAGGAAAAAGGTACAATAGAGAAACTCTTGAAGTTAAATACAAAGGGAAAAATATTTCCGATGTGCTGGATATGACAATAGATGAGGCTCTTGAGTTTTTTGAAAATATTCCTAAAATATATAACAAAATAAAGACAATGCAGGAAGTAGGTCTCGGTTATATTAAACTGGGGCAACCATCTCCGGAGCTTTCTGGAGGAGAAGCTCAGCGTATCAAGTTAGCTTACGAACTCAGTAAAAGAGGAACAGGAAAGACGTTGTACGTACTTGACGAGCCGACAACGGGACTGCACATAGCAGATATACACATGCTTACAGATGTTCTTAACAAGCTTGTTGAAGCAGGAAATTCAGTGATTGTAATAGAGCATAATCTAGATGTGATTAAGACAGCAGATTATATACTGGACCTGGGGCCCGAAGGGGGAGACGGCGGCGGAATGATAGTTGCGAAAGGGACTCCTGAAGAAATTTCAAAAGTAAAAAAATCATATACAGGACAGTATTTAAAAAAGGTTTTGAATAAAAAGTAATGCATGCAGTTTCTGTATCTATTATAAGAAAAAGACTGATTTTAGTTCAGTCTTTTTTTATACTCCAAATAGAACAATATAGTATATTTACGCGGTATGTGAAGAATTTTCTTCTCGGGAGTGTAACAAATTACGTGTAAATGGATTTTTGGATTAAAAAATTTATAAATGTAAATACTAAAGATACAGCATAAATAAAGGCAACGCAGAGGTGCGACCTAAACGCTTGCTGTTCTTTATACGGTGATCGGGCGGT
>JAHDLA010000023.1 GCA_018436705.1 Sedimentibacter sp. | reverse complement strand
GACCGCCCGATCACCGTATAAAGAACAGCAAGCGTTTAGGTCGCACCTCTGCGTTGCCTTTATTTATGCTGTATCTTTAGTATTTACATTTATAAATTTTTTAATCCAAAAATCCATTTACACGTAATTTGTTACACTCCCAATTACAAGGAGTTGGACGTAACATACTGATACATTTGACAAAGAGCCGTATGCTGAAAGCCGAAGTAAATCATTGTTGCTTTCTAGTGTCAATAATTTACTTTGGCTTGCCGCTCAATAATAAAGTATCAATAGCTTCAATCTTGTGTTTCTTTTTTGCTATTCTCTATTTCCATGATATATTCTTTAAAATACAATCCGATTTCAATTAATTGTTCATCGCTTAGTTCGATAACTTTTTCGCTGTACTGAATAGAATCCGGATTAATATATTCAGGGGAACGTTCCGCAGCTTCAGCATAGTTTGGTGCCGGTGTAAACTCTTTTTCAATAATTTCATTTGTATCAAGATCCATTTTAAAACGAACCTCAGGACCGGTGATAGAACCACTAGCCGGCATAAGACCTGTAGAAGTAGTTATATAAAATTCTAAAATATTTTCAGCTGAATTTATACCAACGCTGCCTTCATTGCAATATCCAAATTCTTCTGTACTGAATTCCTCAAAAATTTTTAGCCCTGCGATATATAATGATGAATCTCTGTCATTTCCATTATAATCGTAGATATAGTCAATCCTCTCTGCAATTTCACTATTATCTTCTATTACTTCATTTATTATATTTGTGGTCCCATCTATTATCTTACCACTTAATTCTTGGTCATTATCTTCACTTGTATCAAGTTCCGGCATATCAGTTTCTATGTCTGATTCTGTTTTTTCAATATCTCCTTCTGTGTTTTTACAGCCTGAGAATATTAAACATGTCAGTATAAGTACCAATATTGTTTTAGCTATTTTCCCTTTAATTTCAATCTCTTTTATACTCAAAATCAATCCTCCAATTTGTATAAACCTTCTTACCTATATACATAGCGTGCTCGGAATAGCTTAATAATTCTTCTCTTTCACATAATTGCTCTGCGATTGCTACCCATTTATCTATTACTTCCTGAGGTTGATTAAGAAAATTTAATTCGCATGGAGCAAGAATGCCTTCCTGACCGAAAAGATGCTTTTTTTCAAGATGGAACCTATCCATAAATGGAATAATACTTTTTTGGTCAATAAAAAATGCTTTTGTGAATGCATCCCCAGCATAGGATTTTCCGTTTATAACAGCGTCAATGAAAATCTGTTCACTTTCTAAAAGCAGCATTTCAGGAGAAGTTTTCATTCCAAAAATCATTCCTGCAAACATAAGGATAAAGGAAACGTATATCATTCCTTTGTCTTTAAGTAAAGATATAGCTTCGTTTAAAGCTTTGATTCTATCCTTTTCTTCAAGCAGATGATACATGGGACCCATAACAAATACATGGTCAAATTTTCCCTTTATAAATTCGCTCACTTCTCTTGCATCTCCTGAAATAGCTTTAATACTCACACCTAGTTCTTTAGATTTTTGGAGAGCGAACCTTACATTTTCTGCGGACAAATCAACAAGAGTGACATCACAGCCTTTTTGGGCATAGTAAATCGAATATCGCCCCGGACCTCCGCCTATATCCAGAATTCTGTCACCGGGTTTAATATATCTATCCATCATTTTTGTAGTTATTGCAAATTCAAAAGGATGTCTTTCGAGTCTGTCCCACTCATACTGCACATCACTATCATAATGCTCCTGAACAATACGTACGCAGTCTTCCATACTTATCCTCCTGCAAGATTTTTACAATTTTACTGCTATTTAGCTCAATAGTCAATATTAATTTAATATCCATTTATAAATTTGCATAAGCTGAATTTTATGTGATGGAGAAGACTGCGTTTTTACACAACCTGCCGTCCCATTGACATTCTAACTTATCTAAACCAATCTAATTGTCGTTAATTCCTTCTATTTTCTTAAATTTGAGACCAAAGATAGAATATGTTATTTCATATATGTCTGGGTTTACCATATATTCTCCTGTAAATTTATAAAAACAACCAATCGAATACTCTGAAAAAGGTCTTAATAGCTTATCCTCTAAACTCTCTTTCTTAAACAATTCTTCTTTTTCTATTTCAGAAAATCCCCACTCAGTTATTGCAGTAGTAACATACTCTACGCCCCTACCATCAATCGGCTCTATATTTACAACCTTTACAGGAAATATTGTTCTATTTACTACTGCGCCACCAAAGCCCATTATCTTATCTGAATATTCTGTGTAAACTTGCTCATGAGCCCTTACTAACACCGAAAACTTCACATTTCTTAAGCAGTAACTCACAAATAATAATTGCACTATAATCACCATTAATGCAAATATACAATATAATGCTACCTTTTTCATTAAAACTCCTCCTAGTATAATAACATAGATTAGCCCCCAAATACAGTTTACAAGGGGACTAATCTCTAATATTTTATGAGCAAAGTAAGAAAATGTTAATATCTTGTTATATTTTTATCTAATATAAATCTACCTATACCATACTCATAATAAGTTGTATTACCATGTAATCGAGTAACAGCGTTATTAGAATATGTTTTATGATTCATATTAACATCATACCCTATACCAGAAATAGGACCTGTAAAGCTTGCAGCAACTCCTAAAGTTATGGTAACTCCGCCATTAACTGAAATGGAGGAACCTGGACCATAAGTAGAATATGATGTGCCCAGAGGGGATGCCCAGAGGGGACGGTTCCTTGTGGCATTTTCAACTCATTTCATTGAATATTTTAAGCACTGTACCTTTGCTTATTTTTGCTATTGCAGATATTTGTCTTGAAGATAGGTCAAGCTCCTTCTTTTAAGTAAATTATTATTTTGTTTCTGATATCACAATTTTTTATTAATAAAATTTTATATTTCTTGTTAAAGTAATAGAAAAAGCTAACACTAATTCTTTTCATTAATCTTGCTATATTGTCATCTTCTTCATGTAATAGTAAATGAGCATGCTTGTTCATTAAACAGTAAGCATATATACGGATTTTTTCTTCAGCAGCTTTTCAAACAGTGCGGAGATAAAGCGTTTTATATCTTCGCTATCCAAAAAAATTGCTCTTTTGTCATTGCTGCGTATCAAAATATATTAAATAATAGAATTTTAATAATGTGCAAATGATGTGTATAGATTACTCAAGCAAATAAAAATACAGCTACCGTTATTTCGAAGAACCGTCCCCCATGGACATGGATGTCCTGGACAAGAAGAACCGTCTCCCATGGATGTCACCCATGGATGAGAACCGTCCTCCATGGATGGCCATTATTCTATTTTATCAATATAAAATGCGTTTTTATTGAAATCATAATAACAAAGAACTGAAATCCTTTCTCCCTCCACTAAATTCAAATTATTTTCTGAAAAATCATCAATTAAAATACTATAACTTTCTCCATCATATTCATCAACTACATTAAATTTTGAATTTTCACGATCTATTTGAATAATTTCACCTGTGATTGAACTTAATATATACTTTTTTGTTATTTTTGACATTCTTTTATGAATTCTTTCACCGTCATACATCTTATTAATATTATTTAAAGTTGTTACAATGTCTTCATTATAGCTTCCAATTTCATCATAAGAATCTTTCGGTTCGACAATAACATTTGATATTTTTTCAGGAGAATTTTCCTTTATTGTTTTAAAGAAGTACCCTTTGTCTTCAAGTTTATTTTTATATCCCCAGTCAATCCATGTCCTTTCAAATAACATACTATTTGCTATGTACTTTTTTAAGTTATCTTTTATATCGGCTAACGTGTCAATAAAAATATAGTCTTCTAAATAGTCTAATAAATAATTACAGTACATATTATATGCCTTAGTGTATGTATTGTAATCAGTCTCGCTCCATTTATATTGTGGCATATGCCTATCTTCATAATCTGGAGGATAGTCATAATTTCCTTTTTCATCAACATATATTGTTAAATATTTTCTACCAAACGTAAAATTATTAGCCAATCTGCTTATGGCGGCAGCTTCCGCCTCGTGAAGATCTTCCTTATCCACTTCGCTTATATGATCCCATATAACTATTTCATGTGTTCCAATAAATTTTTCCGATATAATTAAGTGCACATTGGTGTTATATCCATCATACAAGGGCATTGCGTAGTAATCAGAAGTTTTATTTAATGGTTCAGGCAGTTCTATTAAATTATTCTTATCTACATATCCAATAACAGAGCAATAATCACTATGCTCCTCAAATAATATATCGTCACCAAACATATTTTTCGTATATTTCTTTGGAAATTTAACTTCTATTTTATATAGAGAATCCACCTCGTCTAATATAGAAACTGTTTCTCCCCTTTCAAGCACAAGGCTGCCTGTTGCAGATGTATCATTTAAAAATTGAGACTCCTTATTAACAAATGCAATTCTGTTTCCATCATTATATCTTTTATACTGAATTAAACTCTTTGTATCTCTTTTCAAATCATAGTTTTCAAAAGAATATAAATTGTTCTTATTCAATATATTTGCGGCAAAAACTAACATTTTATCATTATTCATCCTTTTTCCCGAGGTTGATTCCAAATTTTCAGGTATATATAGAGAAATTATTCCTGCCTCGTTATATCCAACTTTGGGCGTTATTATAATTTTGTTTTTATCAACCTTATATTTAATAAAAATGTGGTTTTCTTCATCATATTCATTTTTTATTCCATAGTAATTTGCGTATTGCATATATGCAAATGTATAATTCTTGTCAATAATTTCTTCATTGAATATTATTTCTATATTATTTAATTCGTTTGTAAGATAGCTTATGTTTTCAAAATCTTCATAGTTAGCCATTCCCGCAAAATAGCTTGGAACACTAATTCCGGTTATTTTCAGTATTTTTCCTTCCAAATTAAAATCAGCTCCGGTAACGTCATGTTCATCATCTTTTTTCAGCTCACAACTACTTGTCAATATTAAGCATATAACCATAATTAAAATACTTATCTTTTTCATATGATATCACCTCGTTAAATATATAGTAAATTAATGATACATAAAATTGTGTAGATAGTCTACAGTAATCTATCAAAGGATACAAAATTATTTGTATCCTTTGACCATTCAAAATCTTTCTAATAAGTAGCTCCCTCGTATACACTATATACCAATATATTTGCTCCATATGTCGATAACGACTTATCACGTTTATTAACTTCACATCCTACTGCAATTTTTTCTCCAACCTTTAGTGGTGATCCTGTTTCATTATTATCTATTATTTTAACTTGATAATTCCTGTTGTCTTGTGTTGTTATTCCAATTACCCAATCATCAGAAATACTTGTAACAGTTCCTATCAACCTAACAGTTTCATTTATATCATTATTAACACTTTTATTATCTGCAATTTCCTGAGGTTCTATAACTGTACAATAATCTTCATTTTCTGCTACATCAAGACTATAAGATCCAGTTTTATATTGCACAAAAGGTCTGTCTGAAGGTACTGCATCAGAATATCTATATGGTCTATAAGCATCTCTCCAAACACCGAATACCCAAGCATCTGATTGCGCTATTACATAATATTCTATCTTATTTGTGTAAAGTCCACTGCCAGCCAAGGGATATATTTCTTGCTACAAACAAAATGAAGTGCTACAATTATTTTAACGAACATGCAGCGGCTTGATAAATAATAGGGGGTATAAGTCATGTGTTATGATAAATTGAAAAATGAAATTGAAAATACTATAAAACAATATGTAGCTGATTATTCAAAAATTAAAAACGTTCAGACTAAATGGGAGGAACCTCTTATTGCATATGCGGATGCAAATGATGAGATGTTTTACAAACTTAAAGATGCAGTCAGTTCTTCTCACGTTTTGCCAAAAGACAGTTTAAAGGAAGCCCAAACAGTAGTCGCATATTTTATCCCATTTCACGAATCAATAGTTAAAAGCAATATAGATGGCAGGGAGTGCTCAAAGGAATGGGCAAGGGCATATTTAGAAACAAATCAGCTTATATCGGATGTAAATACATATGTAAAGGAAGTATTAGAAGGATCAGGCTATAAAGCAATAACCACTCCTGCAACTCATAATTTTGACGAGGAAAAATTAATCAGCAGCTGGTCTCACAGACATGTGGCATATATTGCCGGATTGGGAACCTTCGGACTGAACAATATGCTCATTACCGAGAAAGGATGCTGCGGAAGAATCGGCAGCTTTATAACAGACGGAAAAATTGAGCCTACTAAAAGAAATGATAAAGAAAATTGCTTGTACAAGCATAAAAGTATATGCAGGAAGTGTGTTGAAAAATGTGTTAATGATGCCTTGAAGACAGATGGTTTTGACAGATTTAAATGCTTTGAAATGTGCCTTTACAACGATAAGCTTCACTCGGATGTTGATGGTTTTACCGATGTGTGCGGGAAGTGTCTGGTCAATGTCCCATGTTCTTTTGTCAATCCTGTGAAATAATATATCTGCATACACATAACCCTGATACGGCAAGCGTTTACAGAAAGCTGAGATTTTCCGGCGAAACATTTAAATCATGGTGGGCTGTTAAAGGTTCACTTCCAGAGTGGTGCAAATAATCAGTCCACTCAAAGGTCCGTCCCCAGAATGCCCTTTTATTCTTATGGTTTTTTAATGTATATAACTTTTGTAAGTGGTAAAAATATAAGAATAATTGTATTTATGATTTCAGGGCGGAGATTTCTATGGTTATAGTTGTTATAAGAGCAATAATTTTATACACTGTTTTGATGATATCCATGAGAATAATGGGAAAGGGAGAATTGGGAGAGCTTCAGCCTCACGATCTTGTAGTTTCATTGATGCTTGCGGAGCTTGCCGTAATGCCCATGGAGGACTTAGGTGAGCCGCTTCTCCACGGATTTATTGCCACGGCAACAATAATGTTTCTTCAGTGCCTTATTTCCTATATAACTTTGAAAAATAATACAGCAAGGAAATTTATATGCGGAACACCAACAATAATAATCGATCACGGCAAATTTAATATAAAAGAAATGAATAAGCTTAGAATAAACATAAATGATGTATTGGGGCAGATGCGTCTTAAGGGGTACAATAATATTGAAGATGTGGACTATATTATAATGGAAACAAATGGAGAAATGAGCATTATTGCACCGGATGATCATCCAGGCAAGAAATGTATCAGAATTCCCATTGCGACTATACTGGACGGTGAAGTAATGCATGATAATTTTAAAAAATACAAGATTTCGTACAAAAGATTTGAAGAAGAGTTAAAAAAGAAAAAACTAAATCCAAATCAAGTGCTGTATGGATTTGTGGATGAAAATGACAAATTTAGTTTTCTTGAGAGGTAGGTTATGAGAATGGTTGTAATATCCTTGACAATTCTGCTTGTACTAATGGCAATATGGACCTGGGTACATTTTACCTCAATAGATCCAATGACTGAATATTATCGAGAAGAATTAAACAGATTAGGTGATTTAGTTGATGAGGGAGATTGGGATAATGTTGAGCTTCATATGATTCATTATTATAAAGAATGGCAGGGTACCAGAGAACTGTGGATATATTTTGTTAATCAAGACGATATAGATAATATAGATGCTTCTATGGGAAAATTGAAGTCATTTGTTAGAAATCAAAATAAAGTAATGGCTCAAGCAGAGCTTGAGCACTTAAAGGTATTGTTTGATATTATAAAAGAAAATGAATGTGTAACACTGGATAATATATTTTAGCTATTTATAGTATTGGAAAGCGTACCAATCTTTTCGATTGAACAATCAACGGTATCACCTGCATTAAGGTATTTTGGAGGTTTAAAGCCAGCTCCAACACCTGCCGGAGTTCCTGTTAATATTATATCTCCAGGATAGAGAGTTATTCCTGAAGACAGGTCACTTATTATTTCAGGTATGTCAAATATAAGTTGATTTGTATTTGCGTTTTGTCTTAACTCATCGTTAACATAGCTTTTTATTTCCAGATTTGGCGGGAAAGGTATGCAGGATTTAGGCACTATGTACGGACCCATAGGGCAGTAAGTGTCGAGAGATTTTCCTTTGTGCCACTGCATGTGATCTTGCTGCATATCACGTGCTGATATGTCGTTAGCTATAGTGTAACCGAAAATCACGCTCTCGGCTTCTTCTCTGGAGACATCTTTGCATTCTTTGCCAATTATAACTGCAAGTTCAACTTCATAATCCAGCTCTTTAACAACTTCTGAATGAGCAATAACATCATCATTGTGTCCAACTGCAGGATATGCGATCTTGCTGAAATATATAGGTTTCTTCGGAATATCAGAATTAACATTTCTAAGTCCTCCGACTTCGTTAACATGGTCTACATAGTTCTTACCGAGACACAGTACATTTCTCCTTGGGTAAGGTATGGGTGCCATTATCTTAACCTCTTCAATTTTAAGATGGCTGTCTGACGAAGCTATTGCATCGTTTAGCTTTGCGATGTCAAGCTTGTCATAAATATCAATCAGGCTTAACATATTCGAGGGTGCCGGAAAATTTAATTTTTTAAAAACAGCTGCAGCTGGAATGATTTCATTTCTGTTTTCACTTAAAAATCCGATATGCTCTTTGTTTTCATGAAAATAAGTTAGTATGTACATATGAACCTCCATAATTTTTATAATATAATATAATACTTTATCATAAATTTTTCAAGAGGAATTTATATGTCTGCTAAATTCCTGGCTTTATGAATTTATTGCAGTATAAACTTTCATATGGTATAATGTTTACATTGAACTTTTAATTTAATGAGGTATATTATGAGTAGATTTATGTTGAATGAGTTACATAAGGAAATACTGCAAAGTCTAACAAAAAAAGATTTTTTGAAAAAAATTAATGTTACGGAAGAAAAAATACAGTCTTCTATCATCAATAAAAAATTTGTTAATAACCTTCTTATACTTATTAATAAAAACCATTTATTATGCAGAGATGTGCTGGATTTGTCTTTCGATATATTAAATAACGTTTGCAATGAGTCTCCTAAAGACTGGCTGTCATACATATTCCAATATACACTGCATAAATCATTTCCTGA
Organism: Sedimentibacter sp.; assembly: GCA_018436705.1. GTDB lineage: Bacteria > Bacillota > Clostridia > Tissierellales > Sedimentibacteraceae > Sedimentibacter. Next base: position 134,355 of record JAHDLA010000023.1, on the reverse strand, counting down.
CGCAACAACGGTCAGACTTTATTCAAAATACGAAAATGGCGCTCTCATATACCTGGAAATGTTGAAAACAATACTTCGACATGGGCATAACAGCGGTATGTTCGATAAATTTACTGATTTTAAATTTTTAAGTGATGATGATATAAAAGATTTACCAAGTCAGGAGGAATATATTAACTTTCTTGATAAGTTTGAAAAGAATTATATATATGAGCTTATGATGCTGGACCATGAGGTGAATGGGTTCAATACGTTAAACCATGTTGCCGCAGTTCACTACGTGGCAATGCATATTGCCAGCCAGCTTAAAAAGGTGGGGTCGCATGTCAACTTGGGACTTGTTTCAGGCGCTGCTGCAGGACATGATATAGGTAAGTACGGTTGTAAAGGGTTGGAAAAAAGAAGAGTTGCTTATCTGCATTATTACTATACAGATCAATGGTTTACTAAGTACGATATGCCTAATATAGGTCTTATTGCAACAAACCACTCAACATGGGACCTTGAATTGGAAAATCTGCCGCTAGAATCTCTTATTTTGATTTATGCCGATTTCAGAGTCAAAAATATGTCTACAAAGAACGGACCTGAAATGCACATTTATGATTTGAGTGAGTCATTTCAGATTATACTTGATAAGCTTGATAATGTGGACGAAAAAAAGGAGAAAAGATATCAAAGAGTTTATTCCAAGCTTAAGGATTTTGAAAATTACATAGTGCATGAGGGAATTAATATAGATTTTAAAACTGACGAGCCTATGCCGGCTAAATTTGTTGACTATGCTCTTCTGGACGGGTATGAAGTCGTTGAAAACTTTAAGTACATGGCTATAGAGCACAACACTTCGTTGATGAGCAAGCTTAATAATGAGGTTGTGTTCTCAAGTATGATAGAATCAGCAAGAAGCGAACAGAACTGGCAGAACTTAAGGGCATATCTGAATATATTGGAAGAGTACTACATATATCTTTCTCAAAAAGAGAAGCTGTTTACGTTAAGCTTCCTGTACGAAATGCTGGTGCACAGGGAAGGTGATATCAGGCGGCAGGTAGCAGGTCTTATGGGAAAAATAATTGTAACATACGATCCCGAGCATTCAAAAGAGCTGCCGGAGGATGTTAAAATTGAGTTTATTGAAGAGAATACAGGGCTATCAATATGGGATAAATACTTGGGTGTGTTTCTTGATCCGGGTTACAAGGTAACCGATAACCATAAGGAATGGATTGGGTATTCGTTGAGAGTTTTTGTTGACAGCGTTATTAATTCAAGCAGAAATAAGGATAAGAAAAGCTACCTTGAGATATTTATTAAAAATATAAAAGAAATTAATGCGGACGGAGTTGCCAGATTCAATATTTTAAATTCTTTATTGAGTATTCCTATTGACTTGTATGAGAAAGAACAGTTGGAATTTGTGATTTCGTATTCACTTGATTCCGTCAATGATACTGCACAAAGTATAAGCCTTATGGCGGTTCAGTTTTTTAATATGCTTGTAAACTATAAAAGTAGTGCTAAGGCATCATTAAATAAGCTGCGCGAATTTGCATTGCAAGTAAATGAAAATGACGGTTTGTGTATAAATTATTTAAAGGGCAGAATAGCAAAAAAACTAGATGCGCCTGATTATGTTGCAGATAAATACAATGAACTTATGAGCAGCAGTATATACAAAACTTCCGAATTGTTTCTTAATAACCTAAAAGCTGCTACACCTTGGAATGTAAAAACAATCAGTATTGATTTTATTATGGAAAACATAAAAAGCAAAAATGAAGTTACATTGCTTCAAACTGCAACACACCTTGCCAATTTGGTGAAGGTAAGTGCCAAGGAATCCGTAAGAAATAAGGCTGGAAATTCCCTGGTTGAAATAGGGCCGCTTTTATCAATTGAACAGAGAAATGAAATAGCGGTCGAGCTATTTAAAGGTCTTGAAATAGATGAACTTCAATATGCAAAGTACATTCCGGAATATCTGGGCAGGTTTATGATGCTTTTGCCTCCCAAGGAACTTGACGAATGTATTTCAGATTTGAATTTAATTTACAAGGGAACCAATCCCCGTGTAAGTGTGCTGGTAATTAATACATTTGGCATAATATTGCAGTATTATCCAGAGTACATAGATAGGTTTAAAGAAGATGAAGAATCGTATAACAAGAGGCTTAAAAAAATGCTGGGTATTATTTTAAGCGGGCTTGCAAATTATAATACTCAAATAAAGCAAGAAACATTTTTTGTCATGGGACAGAATATATTTGGCTCTAAGATTCTCAGCTTGAAAGAAAAGCACAAATTATTTCTGATTGTATATAAAAAACTTTTGACGTTGATAAATGAAAAGGAACTGGAAGATTTATTTTTCTTTAACAACTCGTCATCATTTAATCATATATACAGATTTATAAGTGATTATGAATTTTATTATAAAAATTTCGATATACATGTAAATGAAAACATTGCGTTTTTTCCCGGCACGTTTGATCCTTTTTCATTGAGCCACAAAGGAATCGTAACGGCAATACGAAATCTTGGATACGAGGTGTATTTATCGGTTGATGAATTCTCATGGTCCAAGAAAGTGCAGCCTAGGATGATAAGAAGACAGATAATTAACATGTCCATCGCCGACGAATTGGGAGTATTTTTGTTTCCGGACGATGTGCCTGTGAATCTGTCAAGTTCCAATGACTTAAAAGCCCTTAAAGGATTGTTTCCGAAAAAGGAAATATATATTGTTGTGGGTAGTGATGTCCTTCTAAATGCTACAGCATACAAGTCAAGACCTACAAAGCATTCAATACACAGTTTTAATCATATTGTGTTTAAACGCACTCAGGATGAAGTGCCTTCATCTGCCAAGAAGACTGAAGATGCTAAAAGCAGAATCAAAGGAACTATAGTTGATCTTCAGCTTCCAATGTATCTGGAAGATATAAGCTCAACTCAGATAAGAGATAACATAGATAATAACAGAGATATATCTAACTTAATAGATTCTCTGGCGCAGAGCTTTATTTATGACAGGAATCTCTATACAAGAGAGCCTTTAAATAAGGGTATATTAAAATCTAAGCCGTTTACAATCGAGATAATAGATGACCTGAGCCAAAAAATTGTGGATGAAATAGGCCACTACATTTTCATGCATACGAGTTTATATGAAAATATCGGCGAGGAGCTTATCTCTAAAAAAATTAAGCTGCTTGTTATAAGGGACAGCAAGAATTCAAATAAACTTCTTGGATTCTCGGCTTTTCATAAAATTGCTTCATCAGAGGTATACGGTGAGTTCCAAAGTCAGTATATTGCAAATTATGTAAGAGAAAATACGGCAGGAAGAATAATTATAATAGACGGTATTTTTATGAATCCTAGCAAGATTTATAGCAATATGGAACAGATAATACTGACTGAAACTCTTGCATACTGCTTGAAAAATGATTTTACTTATGCTCTTTATTACAACAATATGTCTAATACGAACTCAGACACCATAATAGATACATTAAAACATCAGGGATTTAAAAAAATTCACGATGAAAGCATGGATAAATCCGTATATGCTGTTGATATGAAATTCCCAATATGCCTTACATTAAACATGAAGAGCTTCATAAAAGAATCCCTTAGCGCAAGTGAGAAAGTTCACGAAGCTATTGAATTAGCAAGAAAGAGGCTTCAAAAGTCGCTGACTGAGCTTTATCCAGGATCTTTGGTTCTGTCCATTGACAATGATATGATTAACCAAACGCTTATTAATAAAATTTGCAGCATAAATAATGTCAGCAATGAAATGCAGCTTCCTAGGGCAATGGGAGAAAATATGTGTGTTCCATTTGGCAATATTTTAAAAGGAATGGTTGTTCCCAATACGGTTACAAAGTCTCTTCATACAGAGAAGGTATATTCAACAGATGCAAGTACATTTAAGATAACTGAGTACCCTTTTTATTCACCTATAGAAATACAGGTGAAAACCATAAAATCCTTTGAAAAGCCAGTTATTTTAGTTGATGACCTTCTTCACAAGGGATACAGAATAAAAGAGTTAGATCCAATACTCAAAAGATACAATGTAGATGTTAAAAAAATAATAGTAGGAATTATGTCAGGAAGAGGGAAGGACCTGATGGAAATTCAAGGAAGAGATTATGATTACGCATACTTTATACCGAATTTGAGAATATGGTTTAACGAAAATCTTATGTATCCATTTTTAGGAGGAGACGGCATGTGGATGAATAATGAAAATATGCAGAACTTGATTCCATCCATAAATCTAATACTTCCGTATTATTCTCCAATGTATATAAGCAAGGCAACAAACGAATCAATTTACAATTTGTCAATGGTCTGCCTTGAAAATGCAAGATCAATTCTTAAGGCACTAGAATCAGAGTATCAGGAGATGTATGAGAAAAAGCTAACGGTTAAAAGGCTTGGAGAAGTTTTGATTTCGCCCAGACTTCCGTACTTGGGTGAGAACATATATTACGACCTTAACAAGGAGGCTTCCGGCTTTATGGACGGTAGCATCGAAAAACTTATAAAGCTGGAAAGGATTATTAAATGATGTTTTATTACAAACATAATAACAAGTACATGTTTTCTCTTGGAGATAATTACAATTTTGAAAAGTTGGGAAGTTTGCCGGATAACCTTAATGAGCTTTATTTTCTTTACAATGTTGATAAGAATAAATCTAAAAAATCTTATGCCGTGTCGCATGCTTCAGATATTTTTGCCTTGGAAGAAAGCCTTGAAATGTTGAAGTTATCAGATCGATGCTATGATATAGAAGATAAAATAATGAGACTAATTGAGCAAAGAAAGGTAAAAGCAGTAAATACATCATATACTGACTTTGAAGAGTGCTTTTCAATGAAATGTAATATAAAGAAGAAGGTAAATATATTAGCACTTGGAGACGTGGGGAGCATGCTCCTTACGGGTCTTAGGCTGCTTGGTGGGAATTCAATAGGAAGCATAGGGATATTTGATAGAAGTCCGAATAAGGTAAAAAGATGGGAATATGAAATGAATCAAACCTCCTATCCCTTTGGTTTTTATTCATTTCCTGAGGTTCAGGGAATTTCAAAAGAGGAACTGTTTGACTGTGATATGTTTGTGTTCTGCGCCTCAAAAGGGGTTCCTCCAATAGGATCTGAAGGTGTTGACGTAAGAATTGTTCAACTTGAAGAAAATAAAAAGCTTATAAAAGAATATGCGGTAATGGCTGCGAAAAATAACTTTAAAGGAATATTTGCTGTTGTGTCTGACCCTGTTGATCCTTTGTGTGCATCTGTTCTCAAAGAAAGCGAAGGGAAACTTGCTCCTGAGCAGATAAAGGGATACGGACTCGGGGTTATGAATGCAAGAGCAGCTTATTATGCTAAAACTGATGACAAATACTCATCTTATTTATCAGATGGAAGGGCGTTCGGACCTCATGGAAATGATTTAGTTATTGCAAACAGTATAATTAATTATGACAATTCACTTTCTGAGGAGCTTACAAAACTTGCTGTTCAGGCAAACCTTAAGGTGCGTGAAACCGGGTTTAAGCCATATATAGCGCCTGCTCTGTCGTCTGGTGCAATATCCATTATATTGACATTGGAGGGTAGGTGGCATTACAGTTCCAATTACCTAGGGGGAGTATTTATGGGAGCTAAAAATAGAAACATTTCATCAGGGCTGGAAATAGAAAAAATTAAAATGCCAGATGAGTTATTTAAGCGTCTTAAAACAACATATAATGCATTGAAAAAATTAAGTTGAACTATGTTTGCATAACGGGGGTGAAGCAATGATTAAATTAACTGTAATAATGCCTGGAGAAGTTTCTGAAAGGCTTCAGAAAATGTACGAATATTCCACAAAAGGGTACGAGATTGAAATAATAAGAGAATCAAGCGAAATTAATAATCTGAAAAATAAAAGAATATTATTTGCGGTAGATCTGGGAGATTTGGGAATAAATATTGAGCTTTTTAAAATCTTAAACAAGATTAAGTTGTCAGGGGATAATTTTATGGAAAATTCATTTGGCAGTGTCCTTGTAAATAGCGACAATGAATTATATTCACGAGATATTGCGCGAAAAATAATACTTCATTGTAATTTGGCAGGATGCATGTTCCCGGGAAGGCCGCTTTCGGAAGCCACGGGCTCACTAAAAAGCTTCAGTACCCAGAAAAAAAGAATACCCGGTATGAGCCTTGAAGAAATATGCTTCAGTGACAGCAGAAATGTTGTAGAAAGATTAATTGATTTCAAGGTAACAAAAATATCAGATCCTAAAATACTTACGCTTCATGCAAGCAATTACAGAACCTCAAATACGCTGTCTCTATGGAATAAAGTTAAAACAAATCTTATAGGCTACAACATTAAAGAAATACATATAGAAAACGGGTCTGTGAGAGACTGCAAGGGTTGCCCGTACAAGGCCTGCAAGCACTATTCACAGAGTACTAACTGCTTTTATGGAGGAGTAATGGTTGAAGAGGTTTATCCTGCTATACTTGATTGCGATATTCTCATAATGTTGTGTCCTAATTACAATGATTCCATAAGTGCCAACCTATCAGCTGTAATTAACAGGCTCACTTCATTGTTCAGGAAAACCAAATTTTATGACAAATATGTATATTCGGTTATAGTTTCAGGGTTTAGTGGAAGTGATATAATAGCACAGCAGCTCATAAGTTCGCTTAACATAAACAAGACTTTTATGTTGCCGCCAAAGTTTGCGCTGATGGAGACGGCAAATGATTTTGGAGATATTGATAAAATAGAAAATATAGACCATAAAGCTAAGGGGTTTGCCGAAAATATAAAGAGTTGTGTCAGTAAAAAAAATTAACCTGGTTGCTATCAGGTTAATTTAGTTATAAAAAGCCCGCCTGTTTCATTATCGTGCAAGGCGAGCGATAATTATTTCTTCAGTTCAAACGCGCCTACGGCTTTGCTCATATCAGAAGAAGTTATCTTCAATTTGGCAATTTCAGCTGTAAATGGAGAAAAAGTTTCCCAAAGGATTGAAAGTATCTTCTGTTCCTGACCTGGACCAATCGAAGCTATTGACATATGAGGTGTCCAGCTGTTTTGCTTCAGAGAGAACAAGCATCCTTTATCAGTACAGCATTCATCGTATTTTTTATGTATGTTTGAGTGAAGCTCAAGTAGATCCCAGCTTGAGCAGGGGGCTAAAAAGCATAAGCGAGCATCTGTGAAAAAACCAAAGTGATTGAAGTTGATTTTAATGCTTTTCTGTTGCTTTGCAATTTTATCAATCCACTGTAACAGATCCTCATCATTTAATTCTGTATATATGCCGAATGTTATGTGTGGCTCGTATTCATCAGTAGCTATACCATGCATTTTTAGCGTATCTTTTATTCGGTGTATTTCTTGGTTTGCCTGATTATCAAATGTGCCCATGACACATAGAGTTCGTAGCTGATTCATAATACCCCCTCCTTACTTTAATTACAGAATGTGTTTAGTAGATTATACTATCAGAAATAAATCCTGTCAAATTGAGCCAGAAGGTACGTTATGTATAATAAGAAAAGTTGTAATTTTATTGGCTAATTACCAACAAAATTACAACTTTTAGTTTAGTCGGGATGACAAGATTCGAACTTGCGGCCCCAAACACCCCATGCTTGTGCGCTACCAAACTGCGCTACATCCCGGTTACACTACTATTATAAACAAAAAACCGTATTTTGTAAAGAAAGATTTAATGAAATAATACAAAATTATTTCTTGCAATTTAAAGTGCATTCTGATAGAGTTTAAATATCTATCAATATAATTGATAAAATAATATTAAGGATGTAAATATTATGAATGATAATGAATTATTCGACTGTGGATGCGGCGAAGATGAAGGCTGCGGCTGTGGATGCGGCTGTGGACACGAACATGAAGAAGAAATAATGACTATCACCCTCGAAGACGGCACAGAAATGGAATGCGCCATTATTGCCATATTCCCTGTTGAAGAAAAAGATTACATAGCTCTTTTACCGCTTGAAAATCAGGAAGACGGTGAAGTATTCTTATATGGCTTTGAAGAACATGAAGACGGCTCTTTTGAACTTCTTAGTATTGAATCAGATGAAGAATACGAGAAAGTTACGACAGCGTTTGATGAAATACTGGACGAAGCTGAAATTGACGAGTTGCTAGATGATGAGGATGAAGAATAAATAATATAAAATGCATAATAAAAGACAGTCTAGGCTGTCTTTTATATTGTAATTATTGGTTCTTTAGAATAACATCATGAGCTCCGCCTTCAGAAATTGAGGTAGCAGAAACAATTGTTAGTTTTCCGTTCTTTTGCAGTTCCTTAATCGATTTTGCACCGCAGTTACACATTGTGCTTTTTACTTTATGGATAGTTGAACCCAACCCATCATCAAGTTTGCCGGCATAAGGCACATATGAATCTACGCCTTCCTCAAATTGAAGACCAGCTTTTCCGCCAAGATCGTATCTTGCCCAGTTTCTTGCCCTGTTTGAGCCTTCACCCCAATATTCCTTTACATAACCGTTGCCATATTTGATTTTGGTAGTCGGGCTTTCATCAAAACCTGCAAAATATCTTCCAAGCATTACGAAGTCAGCACCCATAGCCAGTGCCAGAGTTATGTGGTAATCTAGTACAATACCACCATCAGAGCATATTGGTACGTAAATTCCAGTTCTTTCATAATACTTATCTCGCGCCTTTGCAACATCCAATACTGAAGAAGCCTGGCCTCTTCCTATGCCTTTTTGTTCTCTTGTTATGCAGATGGATCCTCCGCCTATGCCTATTTTAACAAAATCAGCTCCAGCATCAGCAAGGTAATTAAAGCCTTCTTCTTCAACTACATTACCTGCTCCTACTTTGACCTTGTCGCCGTATTTTCCTTTAATCCATTTTATGGTGTCGTGTTGCCATTCACTGAATCCCTCAGAAGAATCTATGCACAATATGTCAGCTCCTGCTTCAACAAGCGCTGGGACTCTGTCTTTGTAATCTCTGGAATTAATACCTGCACCAACAATGTATCTTTTCTGTTTATCAAGCAATGATCGAGGATTTTCCTTATCTTCAGAGTAGTCTTTTCTGAAAACCATGTATACAAGATTAAATTCGTCATCAATTATGGGGAGAGCATTTAACTTATGCTTCCAGATAATATCATTTGCTTCTGAAAGGGTGATGCCTTCGTGACCCACTATAAGAGATTCAGCAGGAGTCATAAATTCCTTTGTTTTTTTGTCAAGAGGGTCTCTTGTAATTCTATAGTCTCTGCTGGTTACAATTCCCAAAAGTTTTCCATCTGAGGAACCATCCTCAGTAATCGCCATGGTTGAATGTCCTGTTCTTTCTTTAAGTTCAAGAACATCCTTAAGTGTGTCTTCAGGTGTCAGATTTGAGTCGCTTATAACAAAGCCGGCTTTGTATTTCTTTACCTTACGTATCATCTCTGCCTGACTTTCAATTGACTGAGAGCAATATATAAATGATATTCCTCCGTTTTTTGCAAGTGCTATTGCCATGTTATTGTCTGAAATAGACTGCATAATTGCCGATGAAAAAGGAACATTCAATTTTAATTCCGGTTCATCGCCTTTTTTATATCTACATATAGGTGTGCTTAAGTCCACATTTTCAACAATACAATCCTTTGTGGTTAAACTTGGTAAAAGCAAATATTCTCCAAACGTTCTGGAAGGCTCGCTGATAATTCTTGCCATTATTGTTTCTCCTTTTCATATGTAATCCATAAACAAAATTAATAATTATTCTTGAGGTTATCACAACAAGATTGTATTGTCAATATTATATTTTTTTAGAAATCGTTTGTATTGTGCAATCAACAGATAGCAGAAGAATGCAAGTGGCGAATCGTAATTATTATACTTTAAGTATTGACATATATAGATTATCTATATATAATTTGTATAGATAATCTATATAAAGGAGGAGCAAGTAAATATGTCTGGTAATAAAAACTTGCTGTCGGGAAGTACATCAATGCTCTTGTTAAGGCTACTGGAAGATAAGGACATGTATGGATATGAAATGATTGAAGAACTTGAAAAAAGATCAAATAATATATTCTCATTAAAAGCAGGTACACTATATCCACTTTTGCATAACCTTGAGAAACAAGAATTGATAAGTTCCTATATAGAAAATGCTGACAGTTCTAGAGTAAGAAAATATTACAGTATTACAATTAAAGGAATAGGTGTTCTCAGAGAAAAAAAAGAAGAATGGGATGCTTATGCATTTGCCATTAATCAAGTTTTGCAAGGGGGTGCGAATATTGCAACAATCTAATATTAACGAATACGTAAAGACTGTTTGTGAACAAGTAAGATGGAAAAAGGCTCATGATTTGATTTCGGAAGAAATAAAAGATCATATAGTTGATCAAAAAAATGCATTTATAAATAGCGGTTTAGATGATAAAACTGCAACGGAAAAAGCAATTATTGAAATGGGTGATCCGGTACTGATTGGAACAGAATTTGACCGATCATACAGACCAAAAGTTGAGTGGAGTATTGTTATTTTAACATGTGTTATGGTATTTATTGGATTTTTAGTTAGATACTTTGTAATTTACAATTCTGCCGAAAACATAAATATATCTATATCTAAGGATATTTTAAGCATTATAATTGGATTTGCATTTATGACTACAGCATATTTTTTAGATTTTACTATAATCGGAAAACATCCTAAAAAATTTTTTTTTGGACTGATAGTTTTAGTTATAGTAATTTTTACGAATAACAATCCTTACTTTTCACCAACAACTTTTTCGTTTATACTTCTATTTTTCCCAACGATTTTTGCAGGAATTATACATAAAATGAGAAACAAAAGCTATCTGGGAATAATACAAATGGGCATATTTTTTTTCATACCTGCTGTTATTTGTTTAAATGCAAAGACTATTTCAAGCATTATAATTTATTCAATTTCATGCCTTATGTTGTTGACAGCAGCGATTTTAAATGGCTGGATTAATGTAAAAAAATCAAACGCACTTTCTCTTGTCTATGGAGTTGTTGCATTGGTATCTACAATTTCTATACTTGTAATAATTTCAACGAGATCTTATATGTTCCATAGGCTTCAAGGGGTTTTTAATCCTTCCCTTGAACCACAAACTTCAGGATGGCTGACAATTTTTGTGCGCAATAGAATTTCTGGTGCAAAGCTTTTTGGACAAGGTTCTTTGGGTGAATATGCAGGAGTTACTTTGCCTAGTAAACATAGTGATCTTTTACTAACATATTTAATACATAAAGTAGGCTGGGTTTCATTTATTGTTGTAATGATGATTGTTATAATATTTATTATTCGTTTATTTAAGCTTTGCAAGAAACAAAAAAGTGTTTTGGCAAAATTGGTATCAACTTCTATATTAATTACATTTACAATGCAAGTTTTTGTATATGTTATTTATAATTTAGGATTTCAACTGTTATCCCCACTTACTTTGCCGTTTTTTTCATACGGGTCAGCATCAATTGTAATAAATATGATATTAATAGGAATATTGCTTTCAGTATTTAATACAGGGGATTTACACTATGATGATAAACCTAAACATGCACTAAACAAAAATAAGTTATTCGAATATTCAGAAGGCAAGATTACTATTGATTTGAATGCTAAATTATAAAAAATTTGGAGGAAAATAATGAACAATAACGAAATACATAATGAACTTCTGCGAATAGTCCGTGATAAGTTAAAGTGTTCTGCTCATAACCTGGACCATGTTATGAGGGTATACAACCTATGTCTGATGCTTGCCGAGCATGAAAAAAATGTAGATTTGGATGTTCTTGTTCCATCGGCACTGCTTCATGATATTGCAAGAGTTGATGAAATACAGGATAAAACTGGAAAAACAGATCATGCTGTCTTAGGGAGCAAATTGGCCGGCGATATATTGAAAAATATGGATTATGATAAAGAAAAAGTTGAGAAAATTAAACATTGCATATTAACACACAGGTATAGAACAGGAAATAAACCTATTACGATAGAAGCTAAAATACTATTTGACGCAGATAAGATTGACGCAATAGGAGCTGTAGGCATTGCTCGAGCTTTTATGTTATCTGGCCAAAGCGGACAAGGGTTAGCATTAAGCAATTCAATTGACGATTATCTTTCATCAAACACTGCAGAAAACGGGAGGATTAAAAATTGGTCAAAACACTCGGCATTAATTGAATATGAATTTAAGCTAAAAAAGATTCCTGATAAATTATATACTGATAAGGCAAAAGAAATAAGCAAAGAAAGAATGAAATTTATGGATGAGTTTTTTGAAAAACTAAAATTAGAATTAGAAGGCAAGTAAAAAGCTTTATAGATGTCAATTATATGGAAATCTGTTAAAGGGGAAAACAAAATTATGAGGGATATTTATTTAACTAATAAGCAAGCCCGCAGATTTATACTTCTTAAGCACGGCCTTATAGATGAATATAAATTTACGGGTAGGAATGGTGTGATTGATTTTGTACGTCAGGCAGGTTGTATTCAGTATGATCCAATTGATGTGTGTGGTAAGAATGCCGAACTGGTACTGCAATCCAGAGTAAAAGGCTTTACCAAGCAAATGCTTTATTCACTTTTATACGATGACAGAGCCTTGCTTGACCATTTTGATAAGAACCTTGCAATTATTCAATCTGCTGACTGGAAGTATTTATGGCGTCATCGTGAGGTGTATAAAAACGGCGGAAGGAGCCATGACGAAGTAAATAAGGTATGTGAAGAAATCAAAAATATAATACGCAAACAGGGGCCTGTATCATCTGCTAACATAGGATTTGACAATAAGGTTAACTGGTATTGGAGTAATACAAAGCTATCTCGTGCTGCTCTTGAAACCATGTATTTTCGCGGTGAACTGGCAGTACATCATAAGAAAGGAACAATTAAGTATTACGATCTTACTGAAAATTGCATTGACGCAAAGATATTGAATGCCCACAGACCACATGCCAACGAACTCGACTATCAGAAGTGGTGTGTATTGCGCAGAATTGGTGCGGTGGGACTATTGTGGAATAAAGCCTCTGATGCATGGTTGAATATCATAAATCTAAAAGCAGCTGAGAGAAATGAGATTTTTAAGCGGCTGCTTGCAGGAGAAGAGGTACTTGGAGTTAATGTGGAAAATTTAAAAGACAGGTTGTATTGTCTTTCGTCTGACTGTGATTTACTTGAAGAGGTATTACAGGATTCTAAACTAAAAGAACGCTGTGAACTGATTGCTCCTCTTGACAATATGCTTTGGGACAGAAGACTTATTAAGATACTTTTTGATTTTGACTATAAGTGGGAAATTTACACTCCTAAATTACAGAGAAAATTCGGATACTATGTCCTTCCTTTGCTTTATGGTGATAGTTTTATAGGCAGAGTAGAGGCAGTATGTGATCGTAAGAATAAAACGATGATTGTGAAAAATATTTGGTACGAGGAAAATGTAAAGCAAACTAAGAAGTTAAAAAAGGCGCTTAGCGACTGTATACAAAGATTTGCCGAATTTAATGAATGCGAATATATCAGAGAAGTTTTGATATAAATTATATTCAGTTCTTGAAGAGGATAGACTGTAAGGGAATCTAAATACTTTATACTTCAGAAATTATTTTATGTGAGGAAAATAATGATACAAGAGCGATTCAAGTATGCTAAAGCAAATAAAGCTGCAATTGTAAACAAGGAATATGAAATATTGCCAGGATATATTATTTAATATGCTCTGACAATAGATGCTTAAAAACAAATTCATTGTTTGCTTATAATTAATTTATACTGCTTTCGAGCATTGACTGCAACCATTTGTAAGGCTGTCTATACTTTCCGATGCCAATTTTGTTATTTCATCATATCTTTTTGTTGATGCGTTAAGTGCGGCATCGAAAACATTGGGCAGCATTTCCTCAAATACCTTTACACCTTCGTATGTTATGCCCCCCTTGGTAGATACACGGTTTATGGTTTCTTCAAAGCTCATGTTTTTTTCAAGCAGAAGTCTTGAAGCGCCCAGTAGAGACACTAGAAGCATGTGTTCCAACTCATTGTCAGACACGTTTGTGCTTCGTCTTGATGCAGCCTTGACAAATTCAAGCATTATTTCTGCAAAGAAACCTGGAAAACTTGCAGTCATGTTCTGTGCTAAATTAATATCCTCTTCTCCTATTATTTTAACTTCGCTGAAGCTACCCATTATGTTTTCGAAGAAAGTTCTTTTATTATCTTTCACAAGCTCATTGTGAAAAGTAAGTGTTACACCGCCGTTAACCATTGATATCAGCGTCGGCATAAATATGGTTATGCCGCCTTTATGAAAGTTACATATATCCTTATGAGCAACCATGGATGTTGATACCATAAGGTAAGTTTCTTTCTTTAAATATGGTTGAATTTCCAAAAGTACCTTAGGTAAATTGAGTGGCTCAACACATAGCAGGATATTGTTACAACTTTGAGCCAGCTCCATGTTACTTTTGCATATATTTATTGATGGATATTTTTCCCTTAAGCTTTTTAGCTTTTCTTCCGAACGATTTGCTATATAAATATTTTCTTCTTTAAATAAGCTAAGTTCTATAAATTTGCGAAGCATCATTGAGCCCACATTTCCTATTCCGATTATTCCTATATTTTTTTTCATACTAGCCTCCATATATTAATTTTTTGAAATTAGGTACATATAAAAAATCCGCCCTCACTAAGAGGCGGATTATCCACGGTACCACTCTAATTGCTGCAATGCAGCATCTCATTTTAAATAACGGTTTATGCCGTTCGGGTTGTCATACCCAAAAGCTCCGAGATGGGTTCAATATGCAGAGGGACAAAAACATCTCACCACCAGTTTTCTCTCTTTGGACCATGCAAATTTACTGCTTCTCATCACAGCTCATATTCTGTTTTAAGGTATAAAAAATAAAAACCGCCTCTACAAAGAGGCGGATATCCGCGGTACCACTCTAATTACTGTACAGTATCTCATTTCAGATAACGGTTTATGCCGTTCGGGTTGCCATACCCGAAAGCTCCGAGACGGGTTCAATATGCAGAGGGACGAAAACATTTCACCACCAGTTTTCTCTCTTTGGACCATGCAAACTTACTGCTTCTCATCACAGCTAGTTATTTTATATTGCATAATATACCAATAATCTAATTTTGTCAATCTTTTTTTTATACCATTATTTGGATTTTTAAAAGTGAAATGCATGTTTTTATTATTTTAAGATTCAATTAATGCTGTATGGATATAATATTATTATATATTTATATATCATAATGAGGATATAAATGCAGGAGGAAGAATGAAAGAACAAAAAAATACAAAAAGACCGTTTATATATTATTATGGAATAGTGATCATAGTAATGGTAATGTTAAATGCTTTTTTAGTTCCATATATGAACAAGCTTCAATCTGAAGTGGTGGAAGTTGATTACGGGACATTTCTATCAATGGTTGAATCAGGAAATGTAACAGAAGTGGAAATAGATGACAGGCAGATTGCCTTTCTCTCAAGCTCTAAGGAGGGAACCGTGTATATAACAGGAAAGATGGATGATCCCAGCTTAGTGGACAGGCTGCGATCATATGATAAAGATATAAAGTTTTCCAAGGTAATACCTAAGGAAAATTCTACGTTTTTGAATGCTGTATTGTCATGGGTGCTTCCGCTGTTGTTCTTTATTGCAATGGGGCAGCTTTTGTCAAGGCAGCTGCAGAAAAGAATGGGACCGGGAGCAATGCAGTTTGGTAAAAGCAATGCTAAAATATATGTAGAAGCTCAAACCGGCAAAAGATTTGAAGATGTAGCCGGACAGGACGAAGCTAAAGAAGCTCTCACGGAAATAGTAGATTTCCTTCATAATCCAGGAAAATATGAGGAGATTGGAGCTTCTATGCCTAAGGGAGCACTTTTGGTGGGGCCTCCGGGCACAGGTAAGACCTTACTGGCAAAGGCTGTTGCGGGAGAAGCAAAAGTCCCGTTCTTTTCCATATCAGGCTCGGAATTTGTTGAGATGTTTGTAGGTATGGGTGCTGCAAAGGTCAGAGATTTATTTAAACAGGCTCAGGAAAAAGCTCCATGTATTGTGTTTATCGATGAAATAGATACAATAGGCAAAAAAAGAGACAGTGCCGGAGGAATAGGGGGAAATGACGAAAGAGAGCAGACGTTAAATCAGCTTCTAACGGAAATGGACGGATTTGACGGTACTAAGGGAGTTGTTATACTTGCCGCTACCAACAGACCAGAGTCGCTGGACAGAGCTTTGCTGAGACCGGGCAGGTTTGACAGGCGAATCCCAGTTGAGCTGCCTGATCTTGCCGGACGTGAAGCGATTCTTAAAGTTCATGCAAAAAAGGTGCAGCTTGATGAAAATGTTGATTTTAATGCCGTAGCCAGAGCAACTGCCGGTGCCAGCGGCGCAGAGCTTGCAAATATAATAAATGAAGGTGCGTTACGGGCGGTTAAAAATGGAAGGAGTAAAACATCCCAAGATGATTTGGAGGAAGCTGTTGAAATTGTAATAGCAGGATATCAGAGAAAAAATGCTGTGATTTCCCCTAAGGAAAAGAAAATTGTAGCATACCATGAAATAGGTCATGCCCTTGTTGCTGCAAAGCAGACAGAATCAGCGCCTGTCCATAAAATTACAATAATTCCGCGTACTTCAGGGGCACTGGGCTATACTATGCAGGTTGCCGAAGAAGAACAGTTCCTGCTTTCGAGAGAGGAAGCATTCAATAAAATTGTCACTCTTACAGGTGGACGTGCTGCTGAAGAAGTTATTTTCAATACATTTACAACCGGAGCATCAAATGACATCGAACAGGCAACAAAGCTTGCGAGATCTATGGTAACGCGTTACGGAATGAGCGAAGAGTTTGACATGATGGCATTGGAGAGTGTAAGCAATCCGTATCTTGGAGGAGAGTCTTCCATAGCGTGCTCTTCTGTAACTTCTAGCAAAATAGATGATGAAGTTTTAAAAATAATTAAAAATGCTCATGAAAAAGCAATTAGTATTTTAAAAGAAAATGAGGATAAGCTTCATGAGCTCGCAAGTTATTTATTAGAAAAGGAAACTATTACAGGTGAAGAGTTTATTGAAATATTAAACAGAAAAAATAATCCAAATTTATTAGAGTAATATTAACAATAAGAAGTAAAAGGAATAGTCAAAAGAGGAGAATTGCCCCTATGAATATTTTGGTTACGATTGATTCAAATTATGCAGAGCAGTTGGCGGTAATGCTTACATCACTTATAACATCGAACAGTAATGAAAAATTTGATGTTTATTTAGCACATTCGTCTCTGACTGAGAATGATTTTAATTTTATTAAAAGAAGCGTTGATAATGATATGTGCAGTATTACAAACGTTGTGATTCCTGACGATATGTTTGAGGGAGCGCCTGTAACAGATCGATATCCGAAGGAAATGTATTACAGAATTTTCGCAGCTAAATATCTTCCACAAGACATGGACAAAATTTTGTATCTGGATCCTGACATTGTTGTAATCAACGAGATAAGTAATTTGTACAGTGTGGATTTGCGCGGCAATTATTTTGCCGCCGCATCCCATGTAAATAAAAACTTAAAGAAAATAAACGGGATAAGGCTCGATATGCCGGAGGATAGTACATATATAAATTCTGGAGTGATGCTTATGAATTTGAAGGAGTTGAGAGAAAACCAAGATGTTAGGGAAGTGTATGATTACATAGAAAATAAAAAACTATTTTTGCTGCTTCCTGATCAGGATGTTCTTAACGGAGTATATGCAGATAAAACCATGCATCTCGATGCATTGATATATAATCTCAGTGGCAGATATTTAAATTTTTATAATGCTAATCCGAAAAATATTGGTAACAAAAAGGATATGAGATGGGTAGCACATAACACATCGATTATTCACTACTGCGGACGTAACAAACCGTGGAAGAATAATTACAGAGGAGATTTGGGAGTATTTTATTATTACTATGAAAATATTTTGAAGAGATGTAAAAATAAATATGCGTTTTGTAAAAATGACTAAATTTAAAAAAATATTAAATCATGAAGTTATTTGATAAGTTTTACCATTTGTAAAGGATGTTTTTATTTAAAAAAGAGGCTGCATAAAAATTAAGTTTCTTTTTTGTATAATTGTTCGTTTATTACTATGCAGAAAATAAAAGATTATATTTTACATAAGAAATTTCGAATTATTTGAAATTTCTTATGTAAAAACCCTAGCCAAAATAACAACTTGTATGATACACTGAAGTAGTTGGCTTGATTTATAGTTACTAAGAATAGAAAAACTATTAAAATGTATGGTAATGTCTGAGTTTTAAATTATGGCCGGATATGCACTGTGGTTGCAATAAACCAAAGGTGCAGTGATTCCGGTTGTTTTTTTATGGCGCAGGAGGACTGCAAGCTAATGGCTTATTAATGAGTTTACTCGAACTCACTAAAAATACAATTATTTAGGAGGAATTTTATGATTAAAAAATCAAAACATATGAAAGGTTTAGCGTTAGCATTAGTGTTGCTATTTATAGCAGTATCAGTTAGTGCATGCGGTGGTAAAGACGAAAATACTATTAAGGTAGGTTCAAAAGAATTTACTGAGCAAATAATTTTAGGAAAAATATCTGTAATTGCTTTGGAAAATGCAGGCTTTAATGTGGAAGATAAAACTAATGTAGCTGGATCGGATAAAGTACGTATGGCACTTGAAAGTGGTGATTTTGATTTATATTGGGAATATACAGGGACAGCGTGGCTTTCTCATCTTCAGCATGATGAACCTATAACAGATTCCCAGGAAGCTTTTGAGAAAGTAAGAGATGAAGATGCTAAAAATGGAATTACATGGCTCCAGTATGCACCATTAAATAATACCTATACATTGCTGATGAGACGTGCGGAGGCAGAAGAGCTTGGCATAAAAACGCTTAGCGATTTAGCTGAATATGTTAATTCAAATCCAGGGGAATTAACAGTTGCGGTAGGTCATGAATTTGCAATAAGACCTGACGGATACCCGGGAGTACAGAAACATTACGGATATGCGCATGACGAAGATGATATAAAAATAATGGACATGGGAATTATGTACAAGACTTTACAGGAAGGACAGGTTGATGTAGCAATGGGACTTTCAACAGATGGACGTATACCTGCGTATGATTTGGTATCTCTGGAAGATGACAAGGCATTTTTCCCAGTTTATAATGGGGCTCCTATAGTTAGAACTGATGTTTTGGAAAGCAACCCTGAAATAAAGGATGTTCTTGAAGAAATTGCTGGATTATTGGATTCTGAAACAATGATGCAATTAAATTATGAAGTAGATATAAATGAGCGAGAACCTGAAGAAGTTGCCAGAGAGTGGCTTGAATCAGAAGGTCTTATAAAATAATCGAATAAATAAGCACCTAAATAAGGGTGCTTTTTTTTGAAAAACAGCTATAACATTGTGGAGATTTTATATATGGGCAGATTAAATTATAGTGACAGTGTTGGCTGTTATCCTATAATTATGGCAATCTGTACCTTTTGAAAGTGCCAAAATTGCTTATAATAATAGTAGCACATTTATAAGAAAGGATATGGCATATGAAAAATGTTCCAAAAGTAGCCGCCATACATGACATGTCAGGTATGGGAAGGTGCTCAATGACGGTTATAATTCCCATAATGTCAGCGTTGGGCTGTCAGGTTTGTCCTCTGCCAACCGCACTTCTCAGCAATCATTCTGAATACAAATATTTTTATTTTTTTGATTTTACTGATCATATGAAGGAATATTACAGCAATTGGGAAAAAAACGATGCTGAATTTGACTGCTTGTACAGCGGTTTTATAGGTTCAGAGAAACAAATTAACATTATGATAGATATTATAGATAAAATGAAGGGACACAATAATCCGTTAATAGTAGTTGATCCTGTAATGGGCGATCATGGCGAAATTTATAAAACGTATACATCTGAGATGGTGCATAAAATGGGCTGCTTGGTAAATAAGGCTGACATAATTACTCCAAACTTGACGGAAGCAGCAATTTTAATCGGTGAAGAATATGACGGTGAGACAATAAGTATTTCTGCTTTGAAAGAGTATTTAAAAAAACTCTGTTCAATGGGGCCTGTCACGGCAGTTATAACAGGTGTTACCACCCATGAGGGAGAACACATAAATGCGTGTTATGATAAGAATACCGATGAATATTGGAAGGTTCCCTTTGAGTACGTTGATACAAGGTATCCGGGAACCGGTGACTTGTTTGCTTCCTTGTTTACAGGCTACCTGTTGAAAGGGAAAAAATTACCGGAGGCTATGGAAGATGCCTCGGTATTTATTTCTAAGGCGGTTAAGGAAACATACAAGGCAAATACTCCGAAATCCGAAGGAGTTATGTTTGAAAAAATAATGAAAGAATTATACAAGAAACACAAAAATTATAAATATTCAAGAATGTAAATATTAATGATGACATACATGAAAGCGGCTCATGGCGTATCCATAAAGGACGATACAAGCTGTTTTCATGTATTTTTTATGTTAAATTGGTATATTTTATAAGAATAAGCAAATACTATGTGTAATTTACGGGGAAATTTATATAAAAAATCCTTAAAAATGCACAGCAGTCGAATTTCTTAATACCACTTAAGAAAAAATTAATTTGTTTTATTTGTATAAATCGGTTATAATAGCACTTGTGCAAAAAAATATGGGATTTTGCAGAGGGATTGCCAGAGAGCTATAAGTTAATACTTATACAAAAAGTAAATTTTTCCAGTGGAAATTTACACCTTTATTTGACAGGTAGAAATGTCAATTTTGGGAAAAATTAAAAGGTTGGTGATAATATGAAAAGAAAAATATACCCATTTATTATGGCAGTATTGATAATGAGCTTTATTGCACTTTATTATTATGATGAAGGAAACATCGGTGCGAATGTGTTTGCGGATACAAAAAATAACTTAACGGCAATATCAAAACCTTCATTAAAAGAAATAAAATATGATATTTACAAAACTGGAGTAGAGCATGAAACAAAAATATTATATAACAATGAAAAATATGTTGACTATAAGAAAGTAGTTCAGGAAGGATCAGACGGAATGAAGAAATCAGTTTACCAGGAATGCTATACTGACGGAAAGCTGACTTCCAAGTCTCTGAAAAAAGAAATAGTATACATTGATCCGGTAGATGAAATTATTGAAATAGGAACAAAGGAATATGAAGTTGTCACATCAAGAGGTGGAATCAGATTTGAAGAAGAGCTTGATATGATAGCAAGTGCATATGATTTATCATATGAAAGCTGTGGCAAGTATCCCGGTGATCCTTACTATGGAATAACAGCATCTGGCACGAAAGCTCAGCCAGGTACGGTTGCGGTGGATCCAAGTGTAATCCCGCTTGGAACGAAGCTATACGTAGCTTCTACAGATGGCAGTCCTGATTATGGTTTTGCAACGGCTCTCGATACAGGAGGTGCCATAAAGGGAAACAGAATCGACTTGTTTTTTGAAGACGGTGCAGTATGTTACAACTATGGGATGAGACAAGTAAAAGTTTATATTTTAGAGTAGCCCATCTGAAGCTACTTGATAAAATTAAAAACAGAATGAAGTCCTCACAATTATAAGTGAGGACTTCATTTTTATCTTTGAACTCTTCCGGAACCATCTCCTTGAACTAGTTTTTCTACTTCTTTTATTGAAACCATATTAAAATCACCTAATATTGTGTGTTTTAATGCAGAAGCGGCGACACCAAATTCTAAAGAATCCTTAAAATCTTTACCTTGTAATAATCCGTAAATTAAACCTGAAGCAAATGAATCTCCTCCTCCGACTCTGTCAACGATTCTGATATCGTATTTTTTCGAATGATAGAATTCATTACCGTCATAAATGCAAGCGGACCAGCCATTATCTGAAGCTGAATAGGACTCTCTTAATGAACTTGCAACATACTTAAAATTAAATTTTTCTACCATCTGCTTAAATATACTTTTATAAGATTCTAATTCTAATTCGCCGGATGTAACATTTGTTTTACCTGGTTTAAAACCTAGCGTTAATTCTGCATCTTCTTCATTACCTATACAAACATCAACATATTGCATCAATTTAGTCATTACTTGCTGTGCTTTTTCTGTTGACCATAATTTTTTCCTGTAATTCAAATCTACAGAAACTGTGACATTATGTTTTTTAGCTGATTTTAAGGCTTCTTCAGTTATTTTTATTGCTTTTTCACCTAAAGCCGGGGTAATACCTGAAAAATGGAACCAATCAGTATCTTTAAATATTTCATTAAAATTAAATTCAGAAGCATCGGCCTCAGCAAGAGCAGACTTTGCTCTATCATAAATAACCTTAGATGATCTCATGGATACACCCGGTTCTAAAAAATATATACCTACTCTATTTCCGCCTCTAATTATATAATCAGTTTTAACTCCGAATCTTCTCAGATGGTTTACAGCAGATTGACCTATCTCATGGTTAGGCAATTTTGAAACAAAATATGAATTTAAGCCATAGTTGGCTAATGAAACTGCAACATTTGCTTCTCCTCCACCATAAGTGACATCAAATGAATCAGACTGAATAAATCTTTCATATCCGGGAGTAGATAACCTAAGCATTATTTCTCCTAAAGTTACAACTTTTTTCAATTTTATCCTCCTTACATGCGGGCTTCCTTAATACTTTTAACAAATTTTTTTGCCGTATTAGTTATTTCTTCTTTAGATCCATTAGTCAGAGCTCCTCCGATACCGACAGCAAAACATCCGTTTTTTATCCATTGTTCAACGTTTTCTAAATTTACTCCACCCGTAGGCATTAAATTGGCTTTAGGAAATGGACCTTTAATGTCCTTAATAAAGGAAGGCCCGAATACATTACCAGGGAATATTTTTATTACATCAACTCCTGATTCCATTGCTTTAATTATTTCCGTCGGAGTCATACATCCCGGTATGTAAGGTACCTGGTATCTGTTACAGAGCTTAGTGGTTTCAATATTAAAGGAAGGCCCAACTATGAATTTTGCGCCTGACAATATTGCAATTCTTGCTGTTTCGCTATCAAGAACCGTTCCTGCTCCAACCAATAATTTTTCGCCGAATTCATTAACTAATGCTTCAATAACTTTTTGCGCCTTAGGTACAGTGAAAGTTATTTCTACAGAATCAATTCCACCTTCTATACAGGCATATGATATATTGATAGCTTTTTCTTCGCTTTCAGCTCGAATAACTGCAACTATACCGGTTGTCTCAATTCTTTTTAGAGTATTTAGTTTTATCATATCAACCTCCATTTGTAATAATCCATAATACGAAATAAAGTATTGCATAATGAAACTATTTACTATATTATATATAATTGATATAATAATATCAAGATTTTTTTATATTTAATTTCAAAGAGAGAGGTAAAGGAATGGATTTAGTACAATCTATAGATAGAGCTCTGACGATATTGGAAGTTCTGTCAAATTACAATGAAGGATTGGGTGTAACAGAAATCAGTCAAGAGGTAGGATTACATAAAAGTACTGTTTATCGCTTACTTTCTACTTTAATTTATAAGGGGTATGTGATTCAAGATGCGGATACAAACAAGTACAAAATAACTTTGAAGTTATTTGAACTTGGAAGCAAAAAGGTGGAGAGCATGGATTTGTTATCAGCTTCTAAAACATTTACAAAAATGCTTATGGAAAAAGTTAATGAAGTTGTGCATTTAGTAGTCAGAGAGGGGAATGAGATAGTTTATATAGACAAAGTTGAAGCAAATAATACAATATGCATGGCATCAACTATTGGGAAAAGAGGACAAATGTATTCTACGGCAACAGGTAAAGTCATTTTAGCAAATATGCCGGAAACTCAATGTATAAATATATTAAATAACAGTAAATTAGAAATGAAAACGGATAAAACAATAACTGATATAGATGTCTTAAAAAAACAATTAAAAGAAATTAAAAACAAAGGATATGCTATTGATGATGAAGAAAATGAATTTGGTGTAAGATGTGTAGGCGCTCCTATTTTCAATCGCCATGGGGAAATTGAAGGCGCAATAAGTGTATCAGGGCCATCTAACAGAGTAACTGAAGAAAAAGTTGAAACTATTGCTTCTGAAGTCATGAAATATGCACTTTTGATATCTAAAGAAATTGGGTACAGAAAATAGTAATATTTTGTAAAATAATGAGCTAATAATTTGTATTTATGTAAAGAAATCACTTGCAAATGTTTTCTTTTTATTGTATAATCTAACTAATCCATTATACGAACTAAAGTTTCATAATATGAAACGTAAAGCAGTTTTAATGCTGCCTCAATGCTATGTAGCATCATAATCAAATTTATTATAAATTGAATTATAGGAGGAGAAGATGAAAAATAAAAAGATTATCAGTTTGTTTTTAGTATTTGTTATGGCTTTTTTGCTTGCTGCGTGCGGCAATGAAAGCACTACTAACAGCGTAAGTGATTCCGCAGAAAAACCAGAGAAACAATATGTTTTAAAACATGCGCATGTTTTGTCATCTAAAGAACCATTTAATGAAGGTTTTTTAAATTGGTCCAAAGCTGTCGAAGAAAGAACAAACGGCGGTTTGATAATTGAGGTATACCCGTCAGGCCAGTTAGGTGTAGAAGAAGATATACTTGAACAGGCTAAAGAAGGTGTAAACGTAGGTCATAACACTGATTCTGCAAGATTAGGAATGTATGTCAACGAAATGGCAGTAATGAACGGGCCTTATTTTGTTGATAATTTAGCAGAAGTAGAAAAATTAAAAGATAGTCCGACTCTTCAGAAATATATAGACGAAGTTGAAAGTTTTGGCTTAAAAGTTTTATCATATAATTGGGTGCAAACACACAGACATTTCTTTACTAATAAAGAAATAGATAAACCTGAAGATCTAAAAGGATTGAGGATTCGTACTCCGGGGTCACCTATTTGGCAGGAGTCTGTAAGAGCATTGGGTGCTGAACCTGTTGCTATGAACTTTGGTGATATGTATAGCGGGATTCAACAAGGTGCTGTAGATGGAGCAGAACTGGTATATGCTAATATACCTGGTGGCAAATTAAATGAAGTCTTAAGCTATGCAAATGATACAGGTCATATATTACTTATAAACTTCCAAGTTTGCAGTGCAGAATGGTTTAATTCTTTACCTGAAGAATATCAAAAAATATTAGTCGAAGAATGTGATAAAGCAGGCATAGAAGTATCCAAACAAATGGAAGCAAATGTAGAAAATATAAAGAAAGATTTGGAAGCTGCTGGGATGACAATAAATTCTGATCCTGATATTGAAGCATTTAAAGCAGCAGGTGAAAAAGCATATGAGGTATTAAACTTAACAGAAGTTAAGAAGGCAATATGGGAAGAAATTGGTAAAAATTAAATAAATAGCAGTAACGGGACTGTTTAATTAACAGTCCCTTTTAGAAATTTATTGAGGTGAAATTTTATGAAGTTTTATAATTGGCTTGGAAAGTATGAAGTTACAATTGCAAAAATATCTTTAGTGCTTATGACTTTACTTGTTTTTGTTCAAGCTATGACTAGAAGATTTGGACATCCGATATCATGGGCAGTAGATATTTCTACATTCCTTTTTGCATGGGTAGTTTTCCTTGGAGGAGATGCGGCTATGCGAAAAGATGCTCTTGTGAATATAGATATGTTTGTAAAGCTGCTTTCAAATAGAGCACAGTTAAATATTAAAATAATAAATAATATCATTATAATTGCATTTTTACTTATAATGATAGGATATGGAATAAAACTATCCATTACTACATACCATAGAACTTTTGCAGGATTGCCTTGGCTTAGTTTTTCTTGGGCAACTGCGTCAGTACCTTTTGGATGTTTATTAATGCTGTTTACAACTGTATTAAAAACAAAAGACATCTTAAAGGGAAGGAGGGTACAATAAATGATTTTAGTTGTACTTACTTTTTCAATATTAATGATTATGGGTATGCCGATAGCATTTGTAATGGGTATATCAGGTCTAGTGTTTTTCCTGGGACAAGAAACCTTAACATTAACCATACCTGTTCAATTGACGGTTACACAGACTCAAAATTTTGCTATGCTTGCTATTCCTATGTTTATTTTTGCAGGTAATTTAATGAATCAAACCGGTATAACAAAACATTTACTTAAACTGGCAAGCGTTTTATCAGGTCATATGAGAGCAGGGCTTGCCCAGACAACTTGTGTATTATCTGCGTTAATGGGTGGTGTTAGTAGTTCTGCTATTGGTGATGCCAGCATGCAAGCACGTATATTTCAACCAACAATGGCAGAAAAGAAATACCCTAAAGGGTTTGGTTCCGGTTCCGTTGCTTTTACTTCCATAATAACGCCGATAATTCCCCCGGGAACAGGATTAATATTGTACGGAACAATAGGAGAAGTTTCAGTTGGAAGGTTATTTGCAGCGGGAATAATTCCTGGAGTTATAATGACTGCAGCTATGATGTCAGCAGTTGCTTTTACTGCGAGAAAATTAAAATTACCTCCTGAAAGAGAAAAAAGGGCACCTCTTGTAGAAATGCTTAAGACAGCAATTGAATGTATTTGGGCTTTATTGTTTCCTATATTCTTGTTTATAGGAATGAGAACAGGTTTTTTTACTCCTTCAGAGGCAGGAGCTTTTACTGCAGTTTATACAATTGTGATTGGTATTTTTGCATATAAGGAATTAACATGGGAAAAATTTAAACATGCTATTGATATAACTATTATTGACGTTGGAATGATTATGCTGTTAATTTGTTTTTCTGGTGCGCTAAGCTATGTATTAACATGGGAAAGCGTTCCTCAGTCAATAATGGCGTTTTTATTTCAAATAACGAATACACCTTTGTTGATAATGGCACTGATTATTATATTTTTGCTGGTTGCAGGAATGTTTATTGACTCAACTGTGTTAATATTATTATTAACTCCAATGCTTGTACCGGTAGCTACAGAAATAGGTGTTGATCCTGTTCACTTTGGCTTAGTTATGATTCTTACTTTAACATGTGGCTTGTTGACTCCACCTGTTGGTATTTGTATGTATGTTGTGTGCACGATATATGATTGCACTATAGGACAATATTTAAGAGAATCAAAATATTTATGGATAGCCGCGTTGGCTGCAATTATGCTTATTTTACTGGTTCCGCAATTGTCACTGTGGCTGCCGGATATAATTTTTAGCAAGTAATAGAAAGTGGAGGGAAATATGAAATTTAAGGATAAAGTTGTTTTAATAACAGGAGCTCGTAAGGGCATAGGTAAAGCAATAGCATTAAAGTTTGCAGAAAATGGTGCTAAAGTAATAGTAAATGCTACGAAACCCGACGAGGGCAGAGAAGATATTGAAACGGTTAATATTATAAAAAGTAATGGAGGAGAAGCAGTTTTCATTGCAGGGGATGTTTCAAATATAAAATCGGCTGGAAAAATAGTTAATGAAGCAGCTAGTTATTTTGGAAGAATTGATATATTAATAAATAATGCGGGAATTGTAATTCCAGGAAATTTAAGTAATACATCCGAAAGGGATTTTGATATGACAATAGATGTAAATGTAAAAGGTACGTTTTTTATGTCAAAATTTGCAGTTGAGCATATGAAAAAGCAAGGCGGAGGAGTTATAGTCAACATGGGATCGGTTGCTGCGTTAAAAGGACATATAGATAGAGCTGCTTATTGTGCATCTAAGGGAGCAGTTGTTTCTCTTTCAAGGGCCATGGCAGCCGATTATGTAAAGGATAATATCCGAGTTAATGTAGTGTGTCCGGGCACAACATATACACCTGCAATAAAGGAAAAGATAGACAATGCAGAAAATCCTGAAGAAATGGAAGCCGTTTTTGTAAACAGACAACCTGTGGGACGTCTTGGTAAGGTAGATGAAATAGCACACGCGGTTTTGTTTGCTGCATGCGAAGAGGCTGCTTATATGACGGGTAGTGTAATAGTTATAGATGGCGGTATGACAATGTAATATTTATTTCAGGAGGTTTAAACTATGAACTTAAATTTTGGCTTAAAGGGAAAGACTGCAGTTATAACCGGCGCTACAGGCGTGCTTTGCAGAGTTATTGCAAAAGAATTAGCACAACAAGGTGTAAAAGTAGCTGTACTAGGTCATAACGGAGAAAAAGCCCGTTTGTTAGTCGATGAAATTATAAATGATGGAGGTTCTGCCATTGCATTTAATGCAGATGTATTGAATAAAGAGAGCTTAGTAGAAGCTCGTGATTTTGTTGTAGAAAAATATCAAACAATTGATATTTTAATTAACGGTGCGGGTGGTAACAAAAAAGAAGCAACAACCTCGGACGAGCTTAGTTTTTTTGATATAGATGTAAAAGCTTTGGAGTGGGTATTTAATCTAAATGTTTTGGGAGCCATTTTAACAACGCAGGTTTTTGGCGAGTTATTTGCTAAATCAGGAACTGGATGCGTAATTAATATTTCCTCTATGGCAGCATATCATCCGCTTACTAAAACAGTTGCTTATTCAGGTGCAAAGTCTGCGGTATCTAACTTTACAGAATGGATGGCAGTACATTTTAATAAGAATTATTCACCGCATATAAGAGTTAACGCAGTTGCACCGGGATTTTTACTTACAAACCAAAATAGATTTTTAATGGAACAAGAAAATGGCGAACCTACAGAAAGGGGAAAAAAAGTATTGGATAAAACACCAATGAACAGGTACGGCAATCCTGAAGAAATTGCAGGACCGGTTTTATGGCTCTGTTCAAGTGCCGCCTCATTTGTAAATGGCGCTGTTATTCCAATTGACGGAGGATTTTCTTCATACTGGGGTGTTTAGGAGGACATATGAATAATAAAGAGAAAACTATAAAGTTAGATGATTTAAAAAAATTTTGCTTTCAGGTTTTAGTTAAAGAAGGAATGGGAGAAGAAGATGCAAGAATTACGGCAGAAGTATTAAGTGAAATTGACGGATATGGTACTCATTCTCATGGAACTAAAAATTTACATAATTACATACGAAAAATGAGAGCAGGTGGAATAGATATTAATGGACATTGTGAGGTTGTTACTGATGGACCAAGTTATACATTAATCGATTCTCATTCTTCTATTGGTATGGTGCCTGCATATAAAGCTATGGAATCAACAATTAAAAAGGCAAAAAACAATGGCATAGCATGTTCTGTGGTAAGAAATGCATCTCATTTTGGAGCGGCAGGATATTATGCAAATATGGCTTCGAAAGAAAATTTAATAGGATTGGTATTTAGCAATGTTGATGCTAATATGACAATCCCGGGTGCCAAAGGTAAGGTTATGGGCAATAACCCGTTAGCATACAGCGTACCTGCAGGAAGATACTTGCCTATTTTTCTTGACATAGCCATGAGTTCAGTTGCATCTTTAAAAGTTGTTCAAGCTAGAAAAGACAGGAAATCTATACCTGATAATTGGATAATTGATGAAGAAGGATTACCTACTACCGACCCAAGTCGCTATCCGGATGTGGGAGCGATGCAGCCAATGGCCGCTCATAAAGGATATGGATTAGCGTTATTAGTTGAAATCCTAACAGGTGTTCTGTCAGGCGGCGGAGTGATGAATGAAGTTCCAAGCTGGTTATTTTCAATGGAAGAAAAAAATAATGTTTCACATATGTTTATAGTAATTGATGTATCTAAATTTATGGATACCAATATTTTTAATAACAAAATAGAAAATATGATTGAATATTTGCATTCAACTCCAAAAGCAAAGGGTACTGAAAGAATATACTACCCAGGAGAAATTGAATGGGAAAGATATAAGTTAAGCTTGGAAAATGGACTTGTTTTGCCTAAAGATCTTGAAGAATCTTTAGCAGATTTACAAGAAGAATCAGGAATTAAAATAAATTGGTACTAAAGGGGTTAAAAAACGAAAAACTTATAAAAAGATTACAAATAATTTTTTTATTTCAGTCTGGTTATATCCAGGGTGCACTAATGTAAAACCAATAAAGTTAAAAAGTGATTGCAAAAATAAAGTGGTTCGTTGTACTAACTATTATGTATGACGACCATTTTTTATTACTTTGGTTGTTCGGTTAAATTTCAAACAAAAATACAGTTTAATTAGTAGATTTTTTATAATAATAAAAACGTTATAATTTAGAATTTTTAAAAATCAATCGGATTTTTTTCTTTTTTCATGTAGGCAAATTGTAAAAAATAGTGTATATTGTTATTATAAATTATTTACATGTGAGGAATGTATGAAAAAACCAATATTTATAGGAATATCAGGAGGAAGCGGCTCGGGAAAAACAACAATAGTTAACAGAATATATTCAGCTGTACCCGAAAAGAGTATTACAATAATGGAGCATGATTCATACTATAAGGATCAGAGCTCATTAACATATGAAGAAAGATGCAAGACAAATTACGACCATCCGTTTGCGTTTGATACGGACTTGTTTGTAGAGCACATAAAGGAATTAAAAAAAGGGAATTCGGTAAGAAAACCGATTTATGATTATGGAATACATAACAGAAAGAATGAGACGATTGCTGTGGATCCAAAAGAGATAATTATAGTTGAGGGGCTCTTGGTATTCTACGAAAAAAGGATAAGAGAGTTGCTGGATATTAAAATATATGTTGATACTGATGCAGATATCAGAATTTTAAGAAGAATCGTAAGAGATATTAACGAAAGGTCAAGAAGCCTAGAATCGGTGATAAGCCAATATATGAGTATGGTAAGACCGGCTCACGAACAATTTATAGAGCCAAGCAAGAAATATGCCGATATAATTGTCACAGAAGGCGGAAATAACCTTGTTGCTGTAGACCTTATGGTTACAAAAATTAAATCTCTGCTGGAAAGCTCTAAAAGTGTTATGAGGGGCAAAGCTTATGATTAAGGAAATAATAGTCGTTGAGGGTAAATCAGACATAAACGCAGTGAAGAGAGCTGTGGATGCGCAGGTTATAGCTACAAGCGGACTGGGACTAAACCAAAATATTATCAAGACTATAAAAAGAGCTTCAAAAGGAAAAGGAATTATAATACTTACAGATCCGGACTATCCCGGTAAAAAAATAAGATATATGCTTTCAGCTGAAATAGAAAACTGCAAGCATGCTTTTATTCCAAGAGACAAAGCAACCAAAAACGGTGATGTCGGCGTTGAAAATGCTTCTCCGGACATAATAAGAGAAGCATTGAAAAATGCACGGGCTGAAATAACTGAATGCAGGCAGGAATTTACTAACAGGGATATGATCTACTATGGCCTTGCAGGCAATGATAATGCATCCAAAAGAAGAGCCAAGGTTGGTGATGAGCTTGGCATAGGATATTGCAGTGCAAAACAATTCTTGAAAAGAATAAATTCATTCGGTATAACCAGATCCGAACTGGAAAAAGCAGTTATATTGGCAGATAAAAAAGAGGTAGCGGATAAATAATGGATGACAAAAAACTATACTCCCCAAGAGTGATGAGGGATATACTTGATAAGTACGGATTTAAGTTTAGTAAGAGCCTCGGACAGAATTTTCTCATAGACGGAAATATAATTAATAAGATAGTAGATGTAGCAGAACTGGATGAAAATTCCGGAGTGCTTGAAATAGGACCGGGATTTGGTACTCTGACCCAGATTCTTTGCGGCAGGGCGAAAAAGGTTGTTGCTATAGAAGTGGATAAAAGTCTGGAGAAGGTGCATAGGGAAACTCTGAATTACGACAACCTTAAATTAATATATGATGATTTTATGAAGGTAGATGTAAATAAGCTTATTGATGAAGAGTTCTCCGGACTTGATGTAAAAATAGTTGCTAATTTGCCTTACTACATAACAACTCCAATAATCATGAAAATACTTGAAGAAAAATATAAAGTTTCAAAGATTGTGGTCATGGTTCAAAAGGAAGTGGCTCAAAGGCTTAATTCAGCACCTGGAAGTAAAGAATTCGGAGCTATAACGCTTGCGGTACAATATCGGGCAGATACGAATATTGCCATGATTGTTCCGAATTCCGTGTTTATGCCACGGCCAAAGGTAGATTCGGCAGTAATTGAATTCAACATCCTGGGCACACCTAGAATAACTGTACAGGATGAAGATTTACTTTTTAGGGTGATAAAGGCATCGTTCGGACAGAGAAGGAAGACTTTGCTTAATGGAATGAGCAACAACTTGAAAATATCAAAGGATATTGTTAAAAATGCTTTGGAAAATGCGGAAATTGACCCGGGTGTCAGAGGAGAGATGCTGTGTCTGGAGCAATTCGGAAAAATTTCGGATGAATTGAGTAAATTTTTATAATTAAAACACATAAAACGGGGTATATATTACAATAACAGAATATAGTAATGGGAGGCATTTATGAAAATTTATACCAAGACAGGTGACAAAGGACAGACATCGCTTTATGACGGAACAAGAATTGACAAGGATTCGTTAAGAGTTGAATCCTACGGAACTGTTGATGAGCTTAATTCTTCCATAGGTGTTGCAATCAGATTTGTTGAAGATGAAGATATAAGGGAGTCTCTCAAAAAAATTCAGATGCGCCTTTTCTTTGTAGCCGGTGAGCTTGCTACAATTGAAGAAGGAAGGTACAAATATAAGATAACAGAAGAAGATATAGCGGCTCTTGAAAAAATAATCGACGGCTGTATTTCAGAAATAAAAGGAGAAGATAAATTTATAGTTCCAGGCTCTTCGAAAGCAGCGGCATACCTGCATGTAGCCAGAACCATATGCAGAAGAGCAGAGAGAAGAATAATAACATTAAAAAAGCATGAGCAGGTCAGTGATGTTCTCCTTAAATTTGTCAATAGACTTTCAGATGTTCTTTATTCATATGCAAGATACCTTGAAAGTAATTTGACTATAATGGATTTTGAAAAAGCATACAATGAGAAGCTCTAAGTTCTATAATTATCTGAAAGGGAAACGGAAATTCGTTTCCCTTTATTAATTAAAAATTAAGATTTAATATATTTACAAAAACATTATTTGTGTTATTATATATCAATGATACTAATTTTGGAGGAAGTAAAATTGAAGCGATTTTTTAAGGTGTTTTTTACATCCCTCATTTGCTTTTCGCTGGTTGTGACTGCTGGTTTATATGTTCTTGCCGGGTTTAGCAGCGATCAAAATGTGGATGCTTCAGATATATTTAATATAATAGGTAACAACAAAGAAAAAAGAATAAACGTGCTTTTGCTTGGCCTAGAACATGAACGGTCTGATACAATAATGCTTGCAAGTTATGATACAAAAACAAAGACAGCCGATATAATTTCTATTCCCAGAGATACATACGTGGAAAGAGACGGCTTTGTAAACAGCGCAAACAACAAAATAAATTCTGTCTATACTGTAAAAGGGATGGAAGGACTAAAGAAAGTAGTCTTAAACATTACAGGTATTGAAGTGGATAAGTTTGTTACAATTGATTATGATGGCGTAAGAGCTGCAGTTGATGCTGTAGGAGGAGTAGAGGTAGACGTACCGTTTCATATGAGATATACCGATCCGTATTCAGATCCGCCTTTGGATATAAACATACCTGCCGGGTTGCAGACTATAGATGGCGATAATGCCATGGAATTTTTAAGATTCAGAAAAACCAATTATTCCGGATACTCGGGGTATTCAGAAGGTGACTTGGGAAGAATAGAAGCTCAGCAGGGATTTATTAAATCAGCAATTAAAAAAGCGCTAAGTTTTAAGTTGCCTAAGGTTGTCAGCGAGGTTTACCCGTATGTGGACACAGACTTTACACTAGCTGAGGCAACTTCTTTAGCTGTGAGCAGCATTGGACTTTCAACTGAAAATATAAATTTTCACGTTTTGCCGGGAAATTCAAAGACAATAAATGGACTTTCGTTCTATATAATGGATACAGCTGAAACTAAAGAGCTTGTTTACAGCATACTCGAAATAGAATAATAAATGGACTAAAAAAACGCCCGAAGGCGTTTTTTTATTTAGTGTCAGAAAATATCTCTATCAGAAGGAGATTTGTCTTGCTTGTTTGTAAGCATCTTTTCTCCCATTCGAACCATTTCCCGGACACTCAAGCCATTAACAATGGCAGGATACATTTCAGAGGTCGTGCCGTTTATTGTAGGGATACCTAAGTCCTGCGCTATTTCCATTTTCAGATTATTAATGGCCTGCTGAGCTTCAGGAACTATTATTTTGTTCTTACTGCTCATAATATACAGCTCCTTTCATTTTATGAAGCTATATATTTATTATTATCATCAATCAAAAAAATAAACTGATAAATATTTCTATAATAAAAAATTAATGTAAAAATTTATACTTGTTTATATAGTTATCAGTGTAAATTTATTATGAGGATAATGAGTACTTGTAATAGTAAGCTGCTGAAAAATTTTGAGTTGACTTAGTTGTGTACCCGAAGCGCTTAGACATAACAGAGAAATGAATTACTGAATCGGGCTAATAGTTGCTTTTTCAGCAGCTTTATGAGTAGCACATACCGACAGGTATATTATCTGGGAACAGTTATAGGAGTTTCAAGTGAATTCCAAAGCCATCCGCAGCAGCATCTGCAGCAGCATCTGCGGCATCTGTTACTTCCGCCTGAGCCTTGAATGTTATTGCAGCTTCCACCTGAGCCTTGGACATTATTACAGCGGCTTCCGCTAGCTCCGGCAGTGCTGTTATTGCACCCGCTGCCTCCGGTGCCTTGGAAATTTCCGCAGTTTCTTCCTCCGGCACCTAATATATTGTTGCATCTTCTTCCGCCAGTTCCGAGCACATCGCATCGTCCTGTGCCGTTTATGCATCCGGGTCCTCTCAGTGCTATTCTGGGAATTTCAGATTCTCCCATAACCTGACCGTTTCCGTTTCCACATCTACATCTACATCTATTATTGCAACACATTATAACACCTTATTCTTTTTAAATTTGAGTCAAGCTCATTAATATCATATTCGACTCATTTCAAAGTGTTACGACATGTACACTATTTTAAAAAATATAATTGTACTTATTTGTTAATGCTTACATGGAACTCCTGCATCCATGTATTAATCTGAATGAAGTATGCAATAAGCTGAGGACCTGTCATCAGTTGACCATACCATGGTTTTTTGAAGGATTTGCCTCCGGATTCCACTATATCACTGACTTTTTCCTTGTCAATAAGCTGATAAATAGGTGCGTTGCTATCTGACAGGATGCTTCTCATTTTGCTTTGAACAGCATTTGTGTAATCAATATGATGTGTTTTGGGATAAGGAGATTTTTTTCGGTCTATTATATAATCAGGAAGCATTCCCCTCAATGCCTCTCTTAGAAGACCCTTTTCTCTGCCATTGTAAAATTTGATTTTATTAGGAATATTAAAAGCGTATTCAACTAACCTGTAATCAGCAAACGGTACTCTTACTTCAAGGCTGTTAGCCATGCTCATGCGGTCTTTTCTGTTTAAAAGCGTCATCATAAACCATTTTATATTAAGGTAAAACAGCTCTCTCATCCTTGATTCTTCTTTTGATTCGCCGCTTAGTTTAGATACTTTGATGATAGTATCATGATATTTTTGATTTACATAATCTTCTAACGGAAGATAGGATAGATCCTTATTAATGATTTCACGTCTTTCTTTTGTTGATTTTGACCATGGGAATGTATCGGAATTTATATCTTCAGGGCGTGTAAACCATGGGTATCCTCCAAAGATTTCATCAGCGCACTCACCTGACAGAGCTACCGTAAAATCCTTTCTTATTTCTCTGCAGAATAATAGCAGTGAGGAATCAATATCCGCCATTCCTGGAAGGTCATTTGCCTTGACTGCATCCTCTAGGGCATTCATAAGTTTTAGGTTATCGAGTATTACTGTATGGTGAATGCTTTCTATATATTTGGACATTTTTATGGCAAATTGCTGATCGGAAGTTGGCTGGAACATGTTAGAATGAAAATACTTGTCATTATCCCTGTAATCTATTGAATATGTGTTGAGTGCTTCTCTGCCGTGTTTTTCCAAGTATTTAGAAGATATTGCGGAAATGGCGCTTGAATCAAGTCCGCCTGAAAGAAATGTGCATAACGGAACATCAGAGATAAGCTGTCTTTCAACAGCATCAATCAATAGACTTCTAACAGACTGTTTTGTCTGTTCGAAATTTTCTTCGTGAGGTTTTGCTTCTAGTTTCCAATATTCACTGAGTGTAGTGGAACCGTCTCTGTAAAAAAGGCAGTGAGCCGGCGGAATTTCTTTAATATCTTTAAATACTCCACTGCCTAATGAACGTGCAGGACCAAGACCCAGTATTTCCATAATTCCTTCTTCCCCAATAACAGGTTCTGCCATAGGATGGGCAAGTATGGATTTTATCTGAGAAGAGAATAAAAGGTTATTATTCTTAAAGCTGTAGAATAATGGTTTTACTCCCAGATGGTCTCTTGCCAGAAAAAAAGTTTTATTATATTCATCCCAAACACCGAATGCAAAAATGCCGTTTATGTGATTAACACAGTCCGGACCCCATTCAATATATGAGACCAGCAGTACCTCTGTATCTGAATATGATTCAAATTTGTATCCCTTTAGTTTTAGTTCATTTCTTAAATCGTCAGTATTATAAAGTTCGCCGTTGTACACCATAACAAATTTGTGTTCTCCTATCAGCCTTATCATTGGCTGTACTCCGCCTTCGGCATCAACAATTATTAAACGCCTGTGGCCAAGTATTATGTTTTCATCCTCATAGTAGCCGGAATTATCCGGCCCTCTGGATAACAATTTATCAGTCATGTTTTTCATTATTTCCATGTTGCCTGAGATTTTTGCTTTGGTGTTAATCCATCCTGCAATACCGCACATATATGATGCCTCCTAATTAATTTTGATAAAATAATTTTATGTGTCAATATATCTATTGTTCCATAATAATTTTATAAAATGTAATTACAGTTTAAAGTAAACAGTGGAAATATTATCCTGATTATTATATAATATTTTTATGGCTTTGATATTTACATGACCTAAGAATGCAAAAATGAATATATAGAGATAACGATACCATAGGATTTTAGCATTGAAGGAAGCGCAACACATAATTTAAAAATAATGGAGGAATAACATGTTTCATTACAGAGATATACCATTCAGCGATGTTTCAACTATAAAGTGTTTGTGGGAAAAGAACAGAGAGTACCATGAAAGATTATCAAAAAATTTTGGAGGAATGTATTCAAATCTGATTTTTGAAGAGAGAATTAATAATTTTGGTGCATTTGATAAAGACCACATAAAAATAACAATTGCCGAAAATTCCCAAGACAAAGAAATATTGGGTTATTGCATATCCACTTTTAATGGAGTTGAAGGAGAAACTCACTCGCTACATGTATATGATGGTGTCCGTGGATGTGGAATTGGTAAAAGCTTGATGAGCAGCCATATAGAGTGGATGAAAAATAATGGTTGCACAAATATTACAATAACAGTTGCATTTGAAAATAAAAATACAATTCAATTTTACAGATCATTGGGATTTAAAGAAAATACTATTGAGATGCAGTTATAATAATTAATGATGTACATTGAAACCAAATTAAAGGATTACTTTTTTGATAAATTCTTATATAACAGCACAAAGCATGATATTATGTAGTAAACATAAAATTAACAGGAGGCAAAAATGATTGAAACTAAAAGACTGTACTTGGATGATGCAAAGGAATCAGATATCGATACAATTATGGAGATGGAAAAACATAAGGATAACAGTGACTTTGTATGGAAAGGAACTTATGAAGAACATAAGGAAGAAATTAAGGACAATGATTTTTCCCTTTTTGTTATTAAACAGAAAGAAGATAATGAAACAGTAGGGTTTTGTCTTATTCATCTGGATAATAAGTCCAGACGATTTGAGCTTAGGAGATTTGTTATCTCAAAAAAAAGAATGGGATATGGCAGTGAAGTAATAACAGGATTGTTTAAGTTTGCATTTGAAAATCTTAAAATGAATAAATTCTGGTTAGACGTATATCCTGATAATTCTGCAGGAATAAAGCTCTACGAAAAGGTGGGAATGTACAGGGACGGTGTGCTGAGGCAGAATTACAAATCCGAGAGAGGATACTTGGATCAGGTGGTTTACTCTATGCTAAAAGATGAATACTTTCAAAAGTATTAAAAGGGGAAGTTAATTGAAGAAAGCTGACAATTTGACCATTAAACCGGTTAACAGAAGCAAAATGCGTTTGATAGTAGGGAAAGCATATTATACAGCTTTGCGATATATGCTGTGGCATTCCGGTAAGTATAAATATGCCGGGTGCCAATCCGAAAGCAATTTGGAATATGAATATTTTTCTCATAATACTCCATTGATCAGAAAGCTTAAGGAAGTTGATATGATTTATCAATACAACAAAATTATCAATCTGAAACTTGCGGTTAAAAAAATTGACGGAATAATAATAAAGCCAGGAGAAATCTTCAGCTATTGGAAATGTATAGGAAATCCTACTGCAAGAAAAGGTTATGTACAAGGCATGGTTTTATATTGCGGAAGCTATACCATGGGAATTGGGGGAGGATTGTGTCAATTGTCAAATCTGATATATTGGATGACTCTTCATACTCCGCTGACGGTTGTGGAAAGATATCGCCACTCATTTGATGTCTTCCCGGATTCAAACCGCACTCAGCCTTTCGGCAGCGGAGCAACCTGCGTTTATCCATACAGGGATCTTATGATAAGAAATGATACGGAAGATAACTTTCAGCTGAGAGTTAAAGTGGGAGAAGCATATTTAGAGGGCAGATGGTTGACTGATTTTAAACCCTGCAGCAGGTATGAGATAGTTGAAAAGAACCATAGATTTGAGAGCGAATACTGGGGAGCATTCAGCAGACACAACGAGCTTTACAGAAAAAAATATAACTTATCTGGAAAATTAATAGAAGAACAATATATAACAGAAAATCATGCGCTGATGATGTACTCACCGTTTATAGAGTCGGAGTGAAGCTTTATGATGTTAGCGTATGGCTATTATATTATTTTATTAACCGCTGTTGCCTAATAAGACTTGTGAAGGAGGTAATAATGGGAGAATTAAGCAAATTACCTAATATAGGAATTAAACTTGAAGAACAGCTTAATGAAATCGGTATAAATACAACTGAACAATTAAAGAAAGTCGGAAGCAGACAGGCTTGGCTTGAAATTAAGGCTAATGATAGTTCTGCATGCATTAACAGACTGTGCGCGCTGGAGGGAGCAATACAGGGAGTCAGGTGGCACAGCCTTTCAGAGGAAATAAAAAGTGAGCTAAAAGAATTTTGCAATTCAGTAAAATAGCTAACATTTTTCTGCATAAAGTTAGGCATATCACTTATAATATACTTCCCCGTAACATATATTATACGACTAATTATTCACAAAAGATAAAACAAGTGAGAGCGGAAGAAAGTATTCCGTTTGAAGTAAAACTTAATGAAACCAGCTATATTGAAGAACAGGTTAATTATATCTTACAGTATTAAGAAAAATCAATAATAAATTATAATTACTTATGATATGCCTCACCCGAATTAATTTTAAATGCTCTGTATATCTGTTCCATTAAAATTACTTTAAAAAGCTGGTGCGGAAATGTCATTTTGGAAAATGAAAGCTTGAAGTTTGCAGCATCCAGAACTTCCTTGGACAGTCCGTTACTGCCACCTATTATAAATGTTATATCTGAAATTCCGCCAATTCCCAGTGAATTGATTTTTTCGGCAAGTTCTTCAGAAGTAAGTTGTTTTCCCTTTACATCCAACACAACAGTATAAGTGTTTTTGGCGACCTTATTTAATATTTTTATACCTTCTTTAATTTTCACCTGTTCTATTTCTGCAGGAGAAAAGCTTTCATCAGCCCTTTCGTCATGTATTATTTCTTCTGACAGTTTGCAGAATTTTGAAAGCCTTTTTGAATATTCATTTATTGCGTCTGTAAAAAATTTTTCTTTAATTTTTCCTACGGAAATTATTGTAATTTTCATCTTAGTATCCTTAAGCAAGTTTTTTTCATAAAATTTTTCCTTTATAATATAATAGTATAACAATAAGAAACAAATTTTTACAGGATTTTTTTAGTAAACGTTTACAATTTTATTGATTATAAACTACTAATATGTTATAATTTTTTAATAATCACGCTAACGCAAGCAATAAAATCCAAATTAGCGAGGTAGAAATATGATAAAACTAATAAGAATTTTATGTGTTGCCTTTGCAATATGCTTTGTAGGAACATATGCATACGGTCTTGCATATGAACCTTCAGATGAAGAAGAATTAATTAAAAATCTTGAAAGTAATTACAATATAAACATAATTATTCCGGATGACGTGGAATATGTAAGATACAGAGAATGCCTGCTGGTTCTTGAACATGGGTTAAGCAGATTCTCGGATGGGGTTATAAAGGAAATAACACAGTATTATTCTGATAAGGGTATAGAAACAAATATTATAGTAAATAAGACTGAAAAAATAAAGGATTTGTTTTCTGAATATAAATTAAGTGAACATTCGGCTGATATATATATAAATACACTTCAAAGCAGCATGTACAATACTTCTTGCGTTGCATCCGAGGAAGGATTTGTTTATGAGATGGGGCATTATGTAAGTGATTATTTATTTAATTCTTACGGACATGATAGAATTAAAAAAGAATTTGATAAATTAAATGAGGGGTGCACATACGGTACATGGGAAGACGGTTATGAAAATGTATTTGTAAATAAGCATGCTTCCCTGAGCTTTGAAGATGAAGTCGTGGATTTAATATGGTACAATGAAATTCATCCCAATATTATAAGAACTATTGATAAAGATAATTATACCGTTATACATAAAAAGGTTGAGGTTTTAGCACATGCTTTAGATGAAAGTTTAAAGTCCGTAACTGCGGATTCGAAGATGTGGCTTGAAGCTTTGCCGCAAAAGCCTGATTCTTGGGCATTAGATACTATACAAGCTATGAAGGAGGCAGCTCTTATTCCTGAAGAATTTGACGGAATGTATGGCTCCTATGTAACAAGAGAAGATTTTTATGTACTAACTTTGAATGTAATAGAAAAAAAGCTTGGCAGAGAAGAATTCGTAAAAACTTTCAGCTTAATCAGCGATGAGGGCAATGTAGCAATTGACCCTGTAAAAGGTGAAATTTTTGTTAATAGCTGTGCAGATGTAGTAAACATTGACTTTAACGTGAGCGATTCTAAAGAAAAAAAGCTTTATGAAGCATACCAGATAGGATTAATTGATGCTGATGGATTGTCGGATTTAAATAAATATATAACCAGGCTTGAGATTGCAAAAATATTTAACTATTTGGGGAATGAATTAGGTGTTGATATTTCTGACTACAAGTCTGTTAATTATGATGACATTTCAAGTGTTAGCAAATCTGAAAAAAACATTATATATTTCGCATCAAACAAAGGATTGCTTAAAGGTTACGGAACAAGCTTCAAGCCTCACAATTACTGCACATACCAAGAAGCATATCTTATATTGATGAGATTTTATTCTCTAATTTAGCATAATATTGTTTGAAAATAACATATTTAATAAATTTTTCATATGTGTTATAATGGTAAAAATAATGAGGGTATAGACATGTTTGACTTGAGAAGTATTGTAATAGGCATTGTATTGATGCTGAAAAGATATACTTGTGTTGATATTACCATATACGCAGAGGAAAATGAAGAA
Source organism: Sedimentibacter sp. (assembly GCA_018436705.1). Lineage (GTDB taxonomy): Bacteria > Bacillota > Clostridia > Tissierellales > Sedimentibacteraceae > Sedimentibacter. The sequence goes on along the minus strand of JAHDLA010000023.1, from coordinate 92,388 downwards.
GATTATAAAAGCGGCATAATGGCACTGCCCTTGATTGGACTTGCCATTGGCTTAATTGCATTTATTATTTCGTCTCTGAAAATATTCTATGACGGTTTTTTTGTAAGTGCTTTAATCCTATCATATTATAATATAGTTACAAAAACTATAACTATGAGAGATACCTACAAAACATTAAATTATTATATAAAACCAAAATATCAGTCAGAGCAGCTTGCAGGACTGATCGGTATTATATTAATTAATTTAATGTATTTTTCTATTTTCAGAATTGTCCCTTCCACAGCATTGATAGTCATGGCTTCGGCAGGATACTCAGGTCTCATTATATCAAGCTCAGCAATAAAACGTAACAAGAGCAACACGACAATCATGAAGTACTGCGGGCGGTACCATATTATAGCAGCATTTGGAGTTTCGTTTTTTACAGCTGCCATATTTAATTACAGACTGGTTGTTCCACTTGCACTTACATATATTGTACTTGTTGCCGTTGTGAGCATTTTGGATGAAAAAATAAAAAAGCTTCCGAATTCAGTTGAAGGAACAATCATTGAAATGACGCAGCTTTTGTTTCTTATAATTACATATATACTGAAAATTTAAATTTTTAATTACGCATATTTAACGGCCTGGGGGTCGTTGGTTTGTATAAAATATGAAACGAACGGCAGCAATGCATATACGCCGGATATACTGTTAAGCCTTTCCATAGAGGATTTTATGAATGGTAATGATGTTATTTTGAATTATGTTTTGGAATAATAATATATTTGTTGAAGAATAAAAAGGAGTATCATATTTATGTATATGGTGCTCCTTTTTTAGCGATATTTTCCGCAGTAAAATGGGAATCTTTTTATAAATAATAAAAAAGAAAGAATACTAAAGCACAGCATAATATAATATTAAGAATAATAGGATATAATTAGTTGCAAACTTAATGAATACTGAGAGGTGAATATGTCGGGAATCAATGAAAAAAAGAAAAGAAATTGGAAGAATATCACGGGTTACTTCTTATTTGTTGTTTTATTAATTTCTATTGCTTATACGATAGTAAGAATAGTAATGGCACCTTCCGAGCTTACCGTTTCGGATGCTTATGTTAAAATAAAAAGTGATTATGTTCTTATGCTTATACAGTGTATTTTAGGGTTGATTGTAATGATGATTCCATCTATAGTTGAACGTCGGCTTTCAATAGATATTCCAAATAATATGGAAGTGTTATATTTTATATTTTTATTTTGTGCAATATATTTGGGAGAAGTGCGGGATTTCTACTATTTGATACCGTACTGGGATACAATTCTGCATGCATTCAGTGGGGCAATGCTTGGGGCGCTAGGGTTTTGGCTTGTGAGTTTTTTAAACGATGCCAGTTACATTAACCTAAAATTGAGTCCGTTTTTTGTTGCAATGTTTGCTTTTTGCTTTGCATTGGCAGCAGGAGCTGCTTGGGAGATTTATGAATTTACTTTTGACGGCTTGCTATCTCTTAACATGCAAAAGCATACGCTGAAAAACGGAATTCCTTTGGTTGGAAGAAAAGCCTTGGAGGATACAATGAAGGATATAATTGTTGATGCGGTTAGTGCATTTGCGGTTTCTACTACAGGATATTACCAATTACTAAAACAAGAAACGGGCGATACGAAGGATATTGATTCCATGCTTTAGCGACACTATTGCGTTTGCTTTGACTAAAAGCTATTTGTTGAACTGAAGCTCGTTTGCAATAAACTTATAATATACTCATTGTGAAATTAATTATTGGAAAAACAATATTATCAATTATATATTTTTGTGTTATACTTTTCATAGCATAGAGATAAAAATTATAAGAAGGAAGTTGACAGATGAGAGATACCAATATTTTGATATGTGATGATGATCCGGTGGTGCATGAATCTCTTAAAATATACTTGAAAAATGAGGGTTTTACATGCATGTCGGCCTATGATGGCGAGAATGCCTTGATGCAGGTCAAAGATAACCGACCTGATTTGGTTGTGCTTGATATTATGATGCCAAAAAAAAACGGGCTGGACGTATGCAAGGAAATAAGAAAATCAAGCACGGTGCCAATAATTATGCTGACTGCAAAGGGCGAGGAAATTGACAGGATTTTGGGCCTGGAGCTTGGAGCGGATGATTACATAGTAAAGCCTTTCAGTCCCAGGGAAGTAGTAGCCAGGATTAAGGCTGTAAGGAGAAGGATTACTGAAAATGCAGTGGAAGGAAAATCATTGACCCTTTTGTTTGGTGAATTGAAAATAAGCATTAAAAAGTATCAGGTTACGTACAAGAATGAAGTTGTAATTTCAACGCCTAAGGAGGTTGAAATACTATACCTTCTGTCCTCTAATCCGGGACAAGTGTTTTCAAGAGAGCAGATACTTGACAGAGTGTGGGGATATGAATATTACGGTGATACGCGCACCGTCGATACACACATTAAACGAATAAGATCAAAGCTACCTCAGGATGGTACAAGCTGGAGTCTGCAGACAGTGTACGGAGTTGGATATAAATTCGAGGTAGAACAGTGAAAAATACAATAACTAGGCGCCTTACAATCTTGATTTCACTGGCACTGATGATATCATCGGTGCTTGTAGCTTTTTTGGGTGCTGTAATGTCGGAAAGTATTAAGGTGGATAACATGGGGAAACAGCTTATTCCTGCGCTTTCTCTTGTGGAACAGAACACTCTTAATTATATTGACGGAAATATTGACAGAAATACATATGAAAACATTATAATGAATTCCGTGGAGGAGAATAACAGACAATATATCATATTTAACTCTGACGGTACAATTCTTATAAACACAGGAGAAAAAACAGACAATACTACAGAAGAAAAAATAAATGATTCAATCAGTGAAATTTTAAAAAATAAAAAAACGGTTGTTAAATTATACGATTATCCGAACAATCCTTTGGTGCTTGTGGGGATGCCGATTGTAAAGGAAAATCAAATTATTGGTGCCGCTTTTGCTTTAGAACATGCAGCAGATTTCTTGCCTGACAGGATTCGTTTTATGAAGGCTGTGGTTATTTCTCTGTTTATCGTTATTCCGTTTATTTCGCTTCTTTCATACATTGTTTTGCAAAGAATAGTTAAACCTGTGAAGAATGTGGTAGAGGTGGCTCTTTCTATGACCGAGGGAGACTTTTCGATTCGGGCTGATGAAACTCTGAAAGGAGAAATTGGTTTTTTGGGAAGAACCTTAAATAAGATGTCTGTTGACTTGTACAGAAATGTATCACAACTTTTTATAGAAAAAAACAGGCTTCAAAAAGTTTTGGACAGCCTTGAAGAGGGCATGATTGCGGTAGATGAAAATAAAAATATAACACATTTTAACAAAGTGTTTTTGGACATGTTTAATTTAAAGGAGGATATAAAGGAAACATGTGTGGATGAAATAGAAATAATATCTGAGGATTTGACAGAACTTACACAGGTTATTGAGGGAAAATATTCTATCGTTAAAAATAGTACTGCTAATGGACGTATTATGAGAATAATAATAGCTTCAATAGAGGATGAAAAAAGCTCTGCTGTAGGTGCTGTTATATTGTTTAGAGATATTACTGAATTAGAAAAACTGGAAAGCATGAGAAAAAATTATGTGGCCAATGTATCTCATGAACTTCGTTCACCGCTGACATCCATAAGAGGGCTAATTGAACCGCTTATGGATTCCATTGTAACTGACGAAAAGGATATTAAAAGATATTATAATATAATTTATCAGGAGAGCCTGAGACTTTCAAGGCTTGTGGATGATATTATGGAACTGTCCAGGCTTCAGAACGATGGGGCGGTTATTGATAAAAGCAGGGTAGATTTAAAAGCTCTCTTGGAAATGGTATATGAAAGATACAGGCTTCATGACGAGGAAATCAGCCTTGTATATTCTGCAAGCCCAGTTCCAAAGGTTTATACCAATTATGACAGGATTGAGCAGGTCATGGTAATATTGCTGGATAATGCTTATAAATTTGTAAAAAAAGGCGGAACTATAGAAATATCCACAAAGATAGCAGAAAAATATGTTGTGGTTTCAGTTGAAGATACAGGCGAGGGCATTTCGCCTGATGACTTACCATATATTTTTGATAGATTTTATAAAAGTGACAAGTCGCGTTCAAAAAAAGGCACAGGCCTTGGCCTTTCCATTGCAAAAGAAATACTCAATATAATGGGTGAGAATATAACAGTGGAAAGCACTGCCGGAAAGGGAAGTAAATTTGAATTTACGGTACACACAGAAGAAATATAAATGAATATATATCTGAGCATAAGCTGGGGCTTATGCTTTTTTTTGTTAACATTATTTCCAAGTTGTTCACAATTGTTCAAATTCATACCATACTAAATACAAACATTTAAATTATAATTACTTAAAATTGTTTAGGGAATACAAATTGTGAGGTGTAAAATGCCTGATGAATTGAAGATCAAAACAACTTTAGTTTTTTTAGAGGCGCAGCCAGAGGGGTGGGGGTTCCTGAATAAGGGAAGAAAAATTGCTGATGACACAAATACTCAATTGTACATAATAAATGTTCAAGAAAATTGCAAATGGGGAAGAAAGTTGAGCAGAAAGCTGGAAGATATGTTTACTATTTCAGAGAAACTTAACGCACAGATGCTCATATTTTTTTCTGATAATCCTATTGATATACTAAATGATTGTATTGAGAGGTTTAATGTTATAAACATAATTCTACCAAATAATAATACAGTTTTGAGCACCCTTGAAAAAAAAGCTAAAGCTAGAGCAAACAGTGTTAAAGTATATGTTTTTTAATAAAACAAGAAAGGAATGATGAATATGAAAAAAATTACGGCTTTTATATGCATTGCTTCTATATTGCTGTGTTCGTCAGTATATCCGGTATATGCAGCTGATAAAAATGCGGATGCTAAAGACAGCACGGAAGTTACAGTACCATACAAGCTACCTGAGGATGAAGGAAAAGACAGTAAATCTTCTGAAAAAGATAGTGAGAATACTGATGAGGAAGAACCCAAGGAAAAAAATGTTGTTAATTTCACCGCTGAATCAGCAGTAGAATACGGGTTGGAGCATAATAAAACTATTGAAATATTTGATAATAAGATTAAGATTGCTGAGGTATTGTATCAAAATTCAAATAAGAATGCCAAAGATCTTAAAGATGCAAAAAAAACCCTCAACGATGCAAACAATGAGCTTTTTGATAAACAGAGAGAGCTAACAGATGCAAAAAGCAATCTGGATAAAGCGGAGGCGCTTCTTGGCAAAGGTATAGCTCCACAGTCAATACCATTTAAGGATCCCTTGGGGAATGCAATTGTTATTCCGGCAGGCTCAAATATAGTATCTGAGTTAGTTAAAAATGGATACCCTGAAAGCATGGCACAAAGCGTTGCTTCACAAATAATATCCGGTGTTGAAAATGAGCTGGAAGGATCAAAAGGTAAAATAAGCGAAGCTTCCACAGCGCTGTCTGAAGCAAAGGAAACACTCGAGTTAAAAAAAGAGCAGTTTAAGGAAGTTCTCAAGGATACATCTGAAAAGCTTGACGTAAAGATTGATTATGGAAGTTTTATAACACTTGACGCAAATGATGCAGGCAAGCTTATGATAGAAATGGGTGGAGTCAATCTTGATGTGACTAGGTATGCAAAAAGCATATACAAAAATCAAATTGCAATGCTTATAAACAAAAATTATTATGATGCATTGTACGCAAAAAAATTTGCAGAACTTAAAGAAATTGCAATGAAGCGCGGAGAAAAGCAGTACAATATTGTTAAACTGTCTTATGATAACGGAATGAAGGCGAAAGACGATCTTTTGCTGAGCAAAATGTATTATGACAGCACAGTTCTTCAATACGATCTGGCAAAAGCTGATTATAATAATGCGGTTACAGAGTTGAAAAAAAATATGAATATTGATTTTGATACTGAAATAACACTGGCAGATGTGGAGCCAAATAATGCAGAAGTTGAAAGCCTTGAGAAAGGAATAAAATCAGGATTGACAAACAGGCTTGAAATACAGCAGGCTTTGGGGCAACTGGCTATATATCAGTTAAACGAAAAGCTAATTACATCAAGAGCTGAATATAGAACAAATTCCAGAGCAATTAAAGAGGCTAAGCTGTTGAGGGAAGGTGCAGAGCTGCAGCTTGAACAGGTTAAAAAAACTGTGGAATCCGACATTGTACAGTCTTATGAGACAATGACCGCATTGAATAAAATGCTGGAAGAATCAAAAGAACTTGTAGGCAATGCAGAGGAAGTTGTAAGAATTGCTAAGCTGAAGTATGAGCAGGGGTTTGGCGTAGAAAACTCTCTTTTAAAACAGATGAATCTTGAGGAGAGTTCCGGTACTGTGATTGAACTTATTGCGGCACAGGAAAAGCTGTCAGAGGTTGAGGCTCAAGTTGCTCAAATTAGATACAACAGCATAATGGCAAGAATAAAGTATCAAAATGATGCAGGAATTTTAATTTATAAATAAGAAAGGACGGAAAGCATATGAACAGATTAAAAGATACATTGAAAACTGTCTCCGATAAGGAGTGGATAAGTAGGAATATCAGAAAAATTGTTGTTTCTCTCGTGGTAATATGCTCGGCAATGATTATTACTGTAGGAGCGTTTCAAGTAAGCGCAGGTAGCATTGGTAGGGATAGCTCTCAAGGTATTGTATATGCAAAGGACGTGAGCCTAAATACTAAAATACCGGGAAGAATTGTAAAGTTTTATGTGGAGGAAGGTCAAAAAGTTAAGGCTGGAGACCCTATAGTAGAAATATCAAGCGATGAGCTTCAAGCAAAAAAAGCACAGCTGGAAGCGCAGATAGAACAGGCACAGGCAGGAGTTGATGCATCGAAGGCATTGCTTGAGATGGCTCAGGGAAACTACAGTCTTTCTCAGGAGAGGGTAAAACAAGCAGAGGCAGGGCTTAAGGCAAGTCAAAGTCAAAGAGATATGGCAAAGGCTGTAAGCGAAAAGGCTGAAAACGGTGCTAGAACCCAGGAAGTGGCTCAAGCTGAAAGTGCGTTTAATTTATGGAAGTCTACATATGATAGAGCTAAAGTCCTTTATGAAGGAGGAGCTCTTACAAAACAAAAAATTGAAGAGATAAAAACACAAATGGATGTTTCAGAGCAAACTCTGAATATGGCAAAAGAAGGAGCGAGATCGGAAGATAAAAAAGCAGCATTAGCACAGCTTTCCATGGCTGAAGCAGGGGTACAGTCTAGTGCGTCATTGCTAAATCAGGCAAACGAAGCTTCAAACATTGCACTCGCTCAGGTGAATCAGGCTCAAGCAGGCCTTACGGCTGCTCAGGGCAAACTGGAGCAAGCTAAAGCAGGACAGCAGGAGGTAGAAGTATATCTGCAGGATACACTTATTAAATCTCCTATGAACGGAACCGTTACTGCATTAAATTCTGATGAGGGAGAGCTTGTATCCACAGGAACTTCAATAGGAACAGTTAGTAATATGGATAAGTGCTGGGTAAGCGCAAATCTTGATGAATATAAGCTTAGCAGCCTAGAGGAAGGTCAGTCGGTGAATGTAAATCTTCCGGCCTACAAGGGAAAAGAATTTACAGGTAAAATAGTTACAATCAACAAGCAACCGGATTTTGCAGTGAAAAAAGCTACATCGGAAAATGGAAACATTGATATTGTTTCGTACGAAGTAAAAGTTGAATTAGATAATCACGATGAGCTAATAAGACCAGGAATGACAGCTATCGTAGATTTTGCTGATTAGGATGTGTGTGCAATGATTTTAAAAAGCTTTAAAGACGAATATTATAGCTTCAGGAAAAATAAAATGAGCATTTTAGTGCTGCTTGTATTACCGCTAATTTTCGCTTTGGTACTGGGTCTAGAACTGTCGCATGAATTTATTGACAACATTCCAATGGCAGTTATAGACTATGATAAATCCACATTCAGCATGCAGCTTACGGACGCTTTTGACAGCAATGAAATATTTAATGTTGTTTATCATCCGGAAAATGAAGACGAACTGGAATATCTAATGAAAAACAGCAAAGCAAGGGTGGGAATGGTTATACCGAAAAATTTTTACAATGATATAGCCTTGCTTAAATCGCCTACCGTAATGATGGTGTATGACGGAAGCCATATGTCCATTACAAGTGCTGCGAAGACAAAAGCTACAGAAATTCTATTGACATATAAAGCCGGAGCGGCAATTAAACAGCTTACGGCAAGGCTGGATATGCCGTATGAAGAGGCATATAATATTGCCCAAGCAATAAAATTTAGTAATCAAACATTGTATAATCCAACAAAAAGTTTTGATAATTTCCTGTCTCCGATTTTGCTGGCAGGGTATGTACAGTCTGCTATAGCATTGGTGGCTGCAGTGGCTGTAGATCACGGTATATATAAAAAAAGAAGAAGCGAGCGTTTGGGGTATTCAACAGGCAAGACTATATTTTATACTTTGTGCGGCACAATTGCTTTCATGATTAATATTGTTTTTCAGGTTGTGGTATTCCGCCTTCCTTTTGAAGGTAACATATTCTATGCAGTAATTTTATCCGCTGCCTTAAGCTTTTCAGTTTCTGCATTCTGTATTCTTATTTCTGCCCTGTTTGAGAACAGAATGATAGCCGTAGTTGCAGGAGCAGTTGTATTTATTCCTAATTCTGCAATGGCTGGAACTACATGGCCTCTGTTGTCGATGCTTTCAGGATACAGGAGTTTTGCTGAATTTCTGCCATTTACTCACTATGTAAGTAATATACGGTATTTATACCTTAAAGGGTTTTCAATAAATCAAATTTACGGAGACATAATTTATATGCTTATCTTTGGAGCGGTAATGTTGCTGTTGTCTGAAGGAGTTATGCTTATAGCGGAGCAAAAATCTGATTTCTGGGAGGTGAAGGCTGATGACTTATATGAACGCGATGAAAAGGGGATTTCGCTCAATATTTAAGCACAAGGGCATGATGATAATTGTTTTTATTGGTCCGATTTTTCTTACACTTCTTTTTGGAGGCATATATTACAATGATTATGTAAAAGATGTGCCTGTGGCTGTATTGGATGAAGATTGTACAAGCCTCAGCCGACTTGTAAACAGTTATTTTATTACAAATGAAAGATTTCAGGTAACGAATTATCCCGAATCAAAACAAGAGCTTCAGAAACTTATTGATAATGGGGAAGTGCAAATGGGGTTATATATCCCGAAAGGTTTTGAAAGCAAGGTAGGAACGTATAAATCCTCTGAAATATTGGTCATTACAGACGGTTCAAATGTTGTTACGGCAAACAATGCTTTGGCCCAGGCTACTATGATAGTCCAATCTGTTTCAGCTGGAATCGAAATGAAGCTTATACAGGGCAAAGGTGTCCTGCCTGCTGTAGCTGAAAACATGGCTTTAGTATACAATATAGGCGAAAGAATTTTATTCGACCCTAAAATGACCTACATGAATTACCTTATGATTTGTTTCCTGGCAATATTCATTCAGCAACTTATGCTTGCGGCCATGGGAGGTTCTTTTTTCAGAGAGAGCGAATACATAACACATGGAGATACTGCTAAAAAGGTACTGGGAATAGTGAGCTCATGTTTTATAGCAATGATACCATCGCTGATTGTAAGCGTTTTGATTCTTAAAACCCTCTTCCATGTTCCGTTTACCGGGAATATGCTTACAGCTGTTATAATGACACTTTGCTTTATATTGGCGCTTACGGGGCCGTCTCTGGTTATGGCGTCATTAACAAAGGACAGGATTAAATATTCACAGTTTGAATTTATGCTGTCGTTGCCCACATTTGCAACTGCCGGATGTGTATGGCCGGTAGAGCAGATGCCGTGGCTTCTGGCAGTAATAATGAAAATATCCTGGCCTTTGATATATTATGCAAAAACAGTGCAGGAGGTAATTATAAAAGGGATGGGAATCATTACTGTTCTTCCAAACATTATAAGTCTTTTACTGTTTTCCGCAATTTGGTTTCCAATAGGTATTCATTTATATAAAAAATCATTTACGCTCACATATTCTGATACCATACAGCAGTAATGAATGTCTGCAGACCGTGAAAAATCCCTTTTTTCGCGGTCTTTCAGTACGTTGACAAATAAAAATGATTGTAGTATAATCAAAAAAATCAGACTTTTTAGGGCTTTCTCGTCTTATGTGCTGGAAGGTTCTTTTTAATATATGGAGGTTACAATGGAGAATAAAAAGGTTATATTTAGCGGTATGCAGCCATCAGGATCACTTACGCTGGGAAATTATCTTGGGGCATTAAAAAACTGGGTAAAGCTTCAGGGCGAATATGACAGTTATTACTGTGTAGTAGATATGCATGCCATTACAGTTCCAAAGGAACCCAAGAATTTGAGAAAAAACACTCTGGAGGTACTTGCTAATTATATTGCAGCAGGATTAGATCCAGATCAGGTTACTTTGTTTATACAATCCCATGTATCTGCTCATGCGGAGCTTTCATGGGTTTTAAACTGTTTAACATACTTTGGCGAACTGGGGAGAATGACGCAGTTCAAAGACAAATCACAAAAACTTGATAACAATTCCATTCCAGCTGGGTTATTTACATATCCTGTTCTTATGGCGGCAGATATACTATTATATCAGGCAGACTTAGTTCCTGTTGGAGAAGATCAGAGGCAGCATCTTGAAATTACAAGAGACATTGCTCAAAGGTTTAATAATCGTTTCAGTGAAACGTTCAAAGTTCCGGATGCATTTATATCTAAGGACGGAGCAAAAATAATGAGTCTTCAGGACCCCACCAGCAAAATGTCAAAATCAGATCCAAACGAAAATTCATTTATAATTTTAATGGATGATCCGGATACTGTAAGAAGAAAGCTTAAAAGGGCAGTAACAGATTCTGAGGGCGTTATAAGGTATAATGATAATCAGCCCGGCGTTAAGAACTTGATAAATATATATTCTAAAATAACCGGTAAATCATCCGATGAAATAGTATCTCTTTATGATGGAAAGGGTTATGCCCAATTCAAGGAGGACGTTGCAGAGATAATAATCGGAGAGCTTAAACCTCTTCAGGATAAAATTGATTACTTGCTGAAGAACAAAGATTATCTGGAAAGAATTTATGTAAAAGGCGCTGAAAAAGCTGAGGTAGTAGCAAGAAAGACATTGAGAAAGGTTTATAAAAAGGTAGGTTTTATTCCAAGATATTAATTCATAGCGGAGGACATATGATTGTAATTAAAAACGGCTATATAAAAACTATGGCAGGTAAAGATATAGAAAACGGACAAATAATTATTGAAGAAGGAAAGATAAAGGCTGTTGGGAAGGATCTGGATATACCAGCAGATGCTGAGGTAATAGATGCAGATGGGCTTATAGTTTCTCCTGGTTTTGTTGACGGGCACTGTCACATAGGCATGTGGGAAGAAGGCATAGGTTTTGAAGGATCAGATGGTAATGAAGATACGGAACCCATAACTCCTCAGCTGAGAGCAATTGATGCAATAAACCCCATGGACCAAAGTTTTACGGATGCAATTGAAGGTGGAGTAACAACAGCGATAACAGGACCGGGAAGTGCGAATGTAATAGGCGGAACATTTTTGGCTATGAAGACATACGGCAAAAGAGTGGACGATATGGTTATAAAAGATCCTGTTGCCATGAAAATTGCTTTTGGCGAAAACCCAAAAAGGGTATATGATGAACAGCATAAGTCTCCTGTAACTCGAATGGCCATAGCTGCATTGCTCAGGGAAACACTGTACGAGGCAAAGGAATATAAGGAAGATTTGGATGCTTCTATTGAAGATCCTGACAAAAAGCCGGATTTTGATTTGAAGCTTGATGCTCTACTGCCTGTAATGAGAAAAGAGATTCCTTTGAAGGCGCATGCTCACAGGGCGGATGACATATTTACAGCACTTAGAATTGCCAAAGAATTTGATTTAGACATTACTTTAGATCATTGTACTGAAGGACACTTAATTGCTGAAGAATTGAAGGAAGCAGGCAAGAGCTGCTTTATTGGACCAACTTTTGGGTCTAGAACAAAGTATGAGCTTAAAAATAAAAGCTTCGAAACACCTAAAGTTTTATATGACTCAGGAATAAAAATAGCTATTATAACAGATTCAAATGTTATACCTATTCAACACATACCTATGTGTGCAGGTATGGCAGTTAAGGCTGGACTTCCGGAAGAAGAAGGATGGAAATCAATAACAATAAATCCGGCTGAAATTACTGGAATAGCTGACAGAGTTGGAAGCATCGAGGCAGGTAAGGATGCAGACATAGCAATATTCAAAGGCAATCCTTTATTGGATGTTGATTATGAAACTGCAATGACCATAATAGGTGGCAGAATTGTTTATAAGAACAAAAAGGTAATAGCTTAGCTATCACCCATACATCTTGACGCTTCTATTATGCAATAAACAAGTATAAACCTATTGCATATGGGACTATAAAATATTGAATTAAATTAAATGTAGTTTTGTAAAACAATCAGCTTGTATTATTATCAAATAATTGATATAATAATAATTGGTTATCCCCCCCGATAACTAAAAATATTCCCAATACCCCTTTAAGCATTAAAAATGCTTAACAAAAAGGCCGAAAGGCCTTTTTGTGTTTATCAATTCGTAAAATTCAATAAATGTATTTATTAATTAAGGAAGACAAACTATGTGTGAGGATTAAATTGAATGGCGGTGTTATAGAATACTCAGCTAGTAATTTGCAAGTTATTGAATTATTTATTAAAAATTTGTGTAATATATGAAAAAAAACTTGCAAAATGTCTTTAGAAAGAATAAACTTATCAGTGGAAAAAAAGAGGATGGTAAATATGAAAAATAAGATAATAAATATAGCGGTAATAGCCCACGTAGATGCGGGAAAATCAACATTAGTAGATGCATTTCTTCAACAAAGCGGCGTTTTTAGAGAAAACCAGGAAATGGTAGATCAAGTAATGGATTCTAACGCAATTGAACGTGAACGAGGAATAACTATTTATTCAAAAAACTGCTCAGTAATGCATGGAGATTATAAAATTAATATTGTGGATACGCCAGGGCATGCGGATTTCTCATCAGAGGTTGAGCGTATTATGAAGACTGTGGATACAGTAATTTTGTTGGTTGACTCGATTGAAGGCCCTATGCCACAAACTAGGTTTGTTCTTCAAAAGTCACTTGCAATAGGACTGAAGCCGATTCTGCTTATAAACAAAATAGACAAGAAAAACAACAGGGCAGAAGAGGTTGTAGACATGGTATTTGACTTATTTGTTGAGTTGAATGCCACTGATGAACAGCTTGACTTTCCTATATTGTACGGAGTGGCAAAACAAGGCATTGTTCAGTACGAACTAGATCAGCCCAGCGACAGCATTAAGCCGTTGTTCGAAACAATAATAAATCACGTTGCGCCGTATCCTGACAGAGATGGAGAAGATTTGCAAATGCAGATATCATCACTTGCGTATGATGAATATATAGGAAGATTGGGAATAGGAAGAGTTACAGCCGGAACGATCAAAGAGGGTCAGACTGTATCCGTTGCAAAGCATGACGGATCTGTAGAAAAGCAAAAGGTATCAAATATATTTATATACCAAGGGCTCAGCAGAATAAGCGTAAAAGAAGCTTCAAGCGGCGAAATAGTAGTAGTGTCAGGAATTCCAAACATCTCCATAGGCGATACGATATGTACAGAAAACAAAGTGAAACCCATGGATACAATTAAAATTGAAGAGCCAACACTTTCAATGAATTTTTTGATAAACACATCTCCGTTTGTTGGATTGTCAGGTAAGTATGTGACTACAAGGCACCTTAAAGCAAGGCTCGAAAAGGAGCTTGAGGTAAATGTAGGGTTAAGGGTTGAACCATTGGAAGATGCTGTAGACGGTTATAAGGTATCAGGAAGAGGAGAGCTTCATATTTCAATCCTCCTTGAAAACATGAGAAGAGAGGGCTATGAAGTTGCGGTTTCACGTCCTGAAGTAATACTGAGAAAAATTGACGGCGTTACCATGGAGCCTATTGAAAGAGTATTTGTAAATGTTCCTGAAATATATTCGGGTTCAGTGATTTCAAAGCTGAATGTAAGAAAAGGAATGATGATATCCATGACTCCAGACGGAAATTATGTAAGGATTGAGTACATGGTTCCTACAAGAGGACTTCTGGGTTACAGAACAGAGCTTATAAATGATACCAGAGGCGAAGGCACAATGGTAAGGAGCTTTGACCATTACGAGAAATACAAGGGAGAGATTCCTCAAAGAATTAACGGTGTTCTTATTTCAAACGACGAAGGCGAAGCAATAGCATATTCTTTAAATAACCTTGAAAGCAGGGGAACATTGTTCATCAGTGCCGGTGAAAAAGTGTATGAAGGAATGATTATTGGTATGTGTGCAAGAGGAGAGGATATAACCGTAAATCCGTGCAAGGCCAAAAAACAGTCCAATACAAGATCTTCATCAGCAGATGATTCAATAAAATTATCACCTCCAAGAATCATGACATTGGAATCAGCGTTGGAATTTATTAATGATGACGAGCTTGTGGAAGTAACTCCTGACAATATAAGATTAAGAAAAAGACATCTTACTGAAATGGACAGAAGGAAACACGCAAACAGACTAAAAACTTCAAATTAAAAATAATGAGATTCTTCACTTGCATTTCAGGATGACGGGCTTTTCGGGTTATTCATCCTGTGCAGCAGCGAAGAATCTCAATTTTATTTAGAATAAGAGGATAATTTAATTTTATTTACTTAAGTCAGATGAAGCTTCTATAATTTATTATTAAATAGTACCGTCCCATGTGGAAACCTTTTTAACTTTTCCTTCTTCCTCATCCCACCAATGAGTTGTTACTGCTTTTGATTCTGTGTAGAATCTGTATCCGTCCTTGCCTAAAGCATGAAGGTCGCCGAAGAAGGAATTTTTGTGACCTGTAAACGGGAACACGCCTGTTGGAACAGGTATGCCGACATTCACTCCCACCATTCCTCCGTGAGTGCGTTTTGTAAACTCTCTTGCATAATATCCGTTTTGAGTAAATATTGAAGAGCCGTTGGCAAATTCATTATTATTCATTACTTCCAGGCCTTCTTCAAATGAATTGACTCTCTTGATGCAAAGCACCGGCCCGAATATTTCTTCATTTCCCACAGACATTTCCGGCTTTACATTATCAAATATGGTTGGGCCTACATAGAAGCCCTTTTCATATCCTTCAACCTTGACGTTTCTTCCGTCCAGTATTAAATCTGCACCTTCATCAATACCTTTTTGAATCCAGTTCAATATTGATTGCTTATGAGCTTCATTAATAACTGGCCCAAGATTGGATGTCTTGTCATAGGAAGGCCCTATTTTCAGGTTTCTTGCCTGCTCGGCTAATTCTTTGATTAGCTTATCTGCAATACTATCCATTACAACTATTACGGGAAGAGCCATGCAACGTTCCCCGGCACAGCCGTATGCGCTGTTCATTATACTTGCTGCTGTTCTCTCAACCGGAACATCGTCCATAATCAATGCATGGTTTTTAGCCTGACACAGCGCTTGCACCCTCTTGCCTGCCGCTGCGGCTTTTGAATAAACGCTTAAGCCCACAGGAGTTGAGCCGACAAAGCTAATGCCTTTGACATCCTTATGAGTCAAGAATATCTCAGCCTCATTTCTTGAACAAGTAACAACATTCAATACTCCGTCCGGCAACCCTGCATCCTTATAGATTTGAGCAAAACGCAAGGCTGACTGAGGGTCAAAGGTTGCTGCCTTGATTATCATTGTATTTCCAGTAGCCAAACAAATCGGCACCATCCATCCGAAAGGTATCATCGCAGGGAAATTAAACGGTGCTATGCCTGCAAAAACTCCTATGGATTCCCTGTACAACACACAGTCATGACCTGCCGAAACGTTCATCAGGCTTTCTCCCATCATCAATGACGGAGCTGCGATTGCTTGTTCCGTTCCTTCTCTGGCCTTTAACACGTCACCCTTTGCTTCTTCCCAGACCTTGCCGTTTTCAAGCGCCACCAGGTGTGTTAATTCGTCCATATTTTCATTGATGATATTCCTGACGTTATATAGTATTTCCACTCTTTTTGATACAGGTGTATTTGTCCATGCAGGATAAGCTTCTTTTGCGCTTTTAATTGCGAGCTCCACCTCATCAGTCGTACACAACGGCACTTTTGCAATAATTTCTCCTGTGCTTGGGTTAAAAGCGTCACTGTAACTGTCTGTTCTTGATTCTACAAATTCTCCGTTTATAAATGGTTTTAATATTTTTATTTCACTCATTCTGTTTCCTCCTGAAATTTTATTAATAAGCATTTTTATAAATTTGCATTATTTGTTCAAAGGTTGCTTTTCTTGGTGCATTTGCGGGGCTGCCGCTTGCGATAGCATCTCTGGACATCTTGGGTATTGCTTCAAAGAACTGCTCCTTATCTATTCCTAAGCCCGCAATAGTTGGAATTTCAAGATCATCATTTAGCTGAACAATTGCCTGGACAGCCTTTTTTGCAGCCTCCATGGTTGTCAAGCTTTGTATATTTTCTCCCATTGTTTCGGCTATCTTTGCAAATTTCTCAGGGGCTCCCATCAAGGCGAATTTCATGCATTCCGGCAATAATACTGCATTGGAAATACCGTGTGCCACATGGAAAAGAGCTCCGATCGGGCGGCTCATTCCGTGAACAATGGTTACCGAGGCATTGCTGAAGGCTATTCCTGCTTCCATTGATGCCAGCATCATCTGGCTTCTTGCCTCTAAGTCATCACCGTTAGCCCATGCTCTTCTGATGTATTTTGATATTCTGGATATAGCAGATAAAGACATAACCTCAGTATATGGGTTGCTTTTTTTAGAAATATATGACTCTACTGCATGAGTGAATGCATCAATACCTGTGGCTGCTGTTATTTTAGGCGGAACGCTCATTGTAAACAGAGGGTCGTTCACAGCCAGTGACGGGACTATATATGGGCTGCCTATTAACAATTTTGCATCATTTTGAGTATCACATATTATGGTAAATTGAGTGACCTCAGAACCTGTGCCTGCGGTTGTGGCTATGGCTGCAACAGGCGGCAGGGGATTCTTCACTTTGCCCAGTCCCATGTAGTCCGTAATACTTCCGCGGTTATTAGCCATTACTCCTATAGCCTTGGCAGTATCAATGGGACTGCCGCCGCCGAGACCTATTAAATAATCACAACCACTGTTTTTGTAAATATCAAGCCCATCATAAACCATTTTATCAGTAGGCTCCCCATTTACTTCGAGATATGTTTCGCTTGGGATATTTTGTTTCGACAGAATACCCTGCAGCTTTCCAACATATCCGGCGTCTGACATACACTTATCACTGACTATCAAAGCTTTTTTACCTAAAGTTTTAACCTTTTCACCTAATAATTCAATGCTGCCCGCATCACAGAGAATTGTAGGCGGCACTAAAATTTGATAAGTACTCATGTTCTTCCTCCTTATTTATTTTAAAACGCAATGTTCCTGATTTATAATGTAGCAAGCAGTATGCCAATTGTATCATGTTGAAATTCAGAGATTTTCGGCAATATACTGTTACAATTTTATACACCTGATATAAAAGATTTAATTAAATTGTCGCTTATTACAAATTAAATCAAAAGTGTATATTTTTATAACACCGTATCTTTTTATAACATTAAAATATCCATAAACATTAGGATTGTTAAAAAAAGTTATTTATGATATCAATCATTCATGATATAATTAATTTAATAGAAAACGTATTCTTAGGAGGGCCGGAATTGATGACACTAAATGAAATTGAGTGCAAAGCTTTAAAAATTTTTTTTGATGATACTTCTGAATGCCTTGTCATGATAGACCGAAACGGTTATATTATTAAAATCAACAAAGCATATGCTGATTTCCTGGGAATAGATAAAGAATACCCTATCGGCAGACATGTTACCGAAATAATAGAGAACACAAGATTACATGTTGTTATTGAAACCGGTACAGCCGAGACCGGACAAATTCAATGGATAAACGGTCATGATGCAATTACTTCAAGGATTCCCATAATGAATGACGGAAAGATTATCGGAGCAGTCGGAAGGATAATCTTTAAAAACTCAAGTGAGGTAAACATACTTTATAAAAAAATAGAAGAAGCTAATAAGCAGCTGGACAGCTACAAAGAGTATCTGATTAAAAAGCAGGGCAACTATTTGGCTATCGATAATATTATCGGGAACAATACGGTAATTAACGAATTGAAGGAAACTGTCAGAAGAGTGGCAAATTCTGATTCAACCGTCCTGATTACAGGAGAAAGCGGTACAGGTAAAGAGGTGTTTGCCAACGCTATTCATGAAACGAGCAGCAGAAAAAACAACAGGTTTGTTAAGATAAACTGTGCGGCTATACCTGAAAACATCTTGGAGTCAGAGCTTTTTGGCTATGAGGACGGAGCCTTTACAGGTGCCAGGAAGGGAGGAAAGACAGGCAAGTTTGAATTGGCAGATGAAGGAACCATATTTCTTGATGAAATCGGTGACATGGGTATGGACATGCAGTCAAAGATGCTTAGAGTATTGCAGGACAAGGTGGTAGACAGAGTAGGCGGAAATTCTCCCAAGAAAATCAATGTAAGGATAATTGCTGCTACAAATCAAAACCTCATAGAAAAGATAAATAAAGGAGAATTCAGGGAGGATTTATACTACCGCCTGAATGTTATACCCATTGAGCTTCCCGCTCTTCGCGACAGAATGGACGACATGTCCGCATTATGTGATTTTTTTATAAAGAAATACAACAATAAATTTGGCATTTATATTGAAAAAATATCTGATGAAGCAATGCGGTATCTGGCTAATTACTCGTGGCCGGGAAATATAAGAGAACTGGAAAACACTATTGAACGAGCATACAATTTTGTAAATGGCAGCACAATTGAAAAAGAACAGCTTCCTGAAAAAATTTTGAGCGGTAAAAAAAGTATTGCCCATGGAAGCTTAAATTCCAGGTTAAGTAATTATGAAAAGACAATAATACTTGAAACACTGAACATATGCCAGGGCAATAAGAGCAAGGCTGCAAAAATACTTGGTATAAACAGGGCAAGTCTGTATCAAAAGCTTAAAAAGTTTAGCTGAGTCATTTAAATTTATTCAGGATAGCTTAAATTTTCTTCCTTTAAATTTATTAATATATCATTGTAAAATTTAGCAGCTTCATACTTTGCCATGGGCAGGTTCATATCAAGGTAGTTTCCGCAGGAGCGCGGATCTGCTCCGGGAATTTCTCCTTCATAATCTTTAATGAACTTAAACATTTCTTTTATTATATCAACAACATTTATAGATTTTAAATCTCCTTTAAAAATAACATAAAATCCTGTTCTGCATCCCATTGGCCCAAAATACACCGTTTGCTTGTCATAAACCGCATGATTCCTTAAAAATGTTGCTCCCAGATGTTCTATTGCATGCAACTCTGCTGTGTTGATTACAGGTTCATTATTGGGTTCCTTCATTCTTATGTCAAATGTAGTTACAGCTGAATCATTCACAGCATCTTTTCTTGAAACGTATATTCCTCTTTTTAATTTCAAATGATTTACCTGAAAACTTTCAATTTTTTTCATTTGTACTCCTTTATAAAAAATATATATTTTTACTATATTTATATTAATTTAATTTTACAACAATTAGATTGGTATGTAAACTTATATGATTGTAAAAAATATATCACCGTGATATAATGACATAATAGTAAAAGGAGAGTAGTATGAAGGCTAAAGAATATTTGTTTATAATGCAAAAAATTTTGCACTATACAGATGAAGGTGTTCATGTTTTGGATAATAGTGGCAATACAATAATATATAACGAAGCAATGTCTAAGCTTGAAAAAATGGAAACCAAGGAAGTAATGAAAAAACCCTTCGGAGAAGTGTTCAAAAATCTGGATGTAGATAACAGCACACTGCTTAAGGCACTTAACTCTCGTGTTACTACGTCGAACCTTAAGCAAACTTATCTTAACAAGGACGGAAGAGAAATAACAACTATCAATACAACGTTTCCGGTTGTAATTAATGACGAAGTTATTGCAGTTGTTGAAGTAGCTAAAAATATAACAAAAATGACCGAAATGTCTCATACTATTTTAAAACTACAAAATGAAATCGGCAAGCCGGAAACTGCTAAAACTAAAAGAATCAGGAAGTATAATTTTAATAATATAGTTGGGAGCAGCAACAATTTCATTAACGTAATAGAGAAGGCAAAAAAAGCATCAAAAAATTCGGCTTCGGTATTTATATTCGGAGAAACAGGCACTGGTAAGGAACTCATAGCTCAGAGCATCCACTATGAAGGTGTTAGGAAGGATAAACCTTTTATAGCGCAGAATTGCGCAGCTCTTCCGGAGTCATTGCTTGAGGGGCTTTTGTTTGGTACGTCTAAAGGAGGATTTACCGGCGCTATGGACAGGGCTGGGCTTTTTGAGCAAGCTAACGGTGGCACATTGTTGCTTGATGAGATAAATTCAATGCCGTATGAACTTCAGGCTAAGCTTTTAAGAGTTTTGCAGGAAAATTACATCAGAAGAGTGGGAGGCACAAGGGATATACCGATAGACGTGAGAATAATTTCAACCAGCAATGAATCTCCGGAAATAATATTGAAAAACGGCAAAATAAGAAAGGACTTGTTTTACAGATTAAATGTAATTCAGCTGAATGTTCCGCCACTTCGTCAACG
The DNA here is from genome assembly GCA_018436705.1 of Sedimentibacter sp. GTDB lineage: Bacteria > Bacillota > Clostridia > Tissierellales > Sedimentibacteraceae > Sedimentibacter. Next base: position 71,530 of record JAHDLA010000023.1, on the reverse strand, counting down.
CAAGGATGACATTATGATGCTTGTAAATATGTTTATTCATAAATACAATGACAGGTTAAATAAAGAAATATTGTCTATAGAGAAGGACGCACAGGAAAATCTTTTGAAATATAACTATCCCGGCAATGTCAGGGAACTTGAAAATATTGTTATGGCTGCTATAAGCATGACAGATGATAATGAAAGAATATTGAAGCTAAACCACTTTAATTTGCTTGATGCAGATAGAGAGTATTCGAATGTTGATCACGAAATGGGTGATGAGGGCATTGATGAATACTTAAGTAATTTGGAAAAATGTATAATTGAAAAAGCTTTGAGAAATAACAAGAATAATATAACAAAAGCAGCTGAGGCATTGAAAATTAAGCGGCAAACGCTTCAACATAAAATAAAGAAATATGAAATAATGCAATAAATAGCAAATATATTTGCTCTAAACGCAAATATATTTGCTATTTTTGCGTTTTTTTATTTTAAAAATGGTATTTTTATGTAATTTATACATATGTATAAATTTATTACTTTTAGTGGTAAATGATTTTATTTATTGAAATATAAACACTACAAAGCGTTGTGAAAGCATTAAAACAAATATTTTATTTATTTTAGAAAATGTTTGGCATAGTTATTGCTAAATATATAGTCAAGGTATTCAAGGGGTTATATAAAGTGTTAAAGTTGTAAATAATAAATGTGCTTTAACATTTATGTTTGATGCGGTGTGACCGCAACTATAATATATCTATTTAAATAAGGAGGATTTAAAATGCAAAACGTAAAAGTAATTATTTGGGGCCTTGGAGCAATGGGTTCTGGAATGGCTAAAATGTTGTTAAACAAAAAAGGTGTTGATATCGTAGGTGCAGTAGGAAGAGGAGCAAAAATCGGTAAAAGCATGTATGAAATAATCGGAGTTGAAAAAGGAGACAGACCGGAAGTTTTAATAGGCTCTCCTGAAGATGTTATCAAGGAAAAGGCTGCAGATGTTGTTTTGTGCTGTACAGACTCTTACACAAAGGTTGCTTTTGAAAGACTTAAATTTGTTTTGGAAAGAAAAATTAATGTTGTATCAAGTGCTGAGGAAATGTCATATCCGCAGGCTCAATCTCCTGAACATGCAAAGAAATTAGATGAAATTGCAAAAGCAAACGGCGTTTCAATACTTGGTACAGGAATTAACCCAGGTTTGATTATGGACTTGCTTGTTGTTGTTATGACAGGATGCTGTGAATCAGTTGACCATGTAATTTCAAGAAGAGTTAACAGCTTGTCTCCGTTTGGACCAACTGTTATGCAGGAACAAGGTATAGGAATTACAGAGGATGAGTTCAAAAAAGGTGTTGAAACAGGTCACTTGGCTGGACACGTAGGATTCCATGAATCAATCAATATGATTGCTGATGCCATCGGTTGGAAAGTAGATAAAATAACTACATCAATGGATCCTATAGTTACAGATGTAGACAGAAAATCTCCTTATGGTTTTGCTGCAGCTGGAAATGTTGCCGGTGTTGCAATGAAAGGTTTTGGATATGTTGACGGAGAATTAAAACTTGAAATGGATCATCCACAACAAATTGAGCCAGAGCAGGTTGGAGTACAGACAGGTGATTATGTAATAATTAAGGGAACACCAAATATTAACATGGTAAATTCACCTGAAGTTCCGGGAGGAATAGGTACAATTGCAATGTGCGTAAACATGATACCTCAGATAATCAATGCAAAACCAGGATTAAGATCAATGATTGACCTTCCTGTTCCAAGAGCTATTATGGGTGATATGAGAGATTTAATAGATCCTGAATGCAAAATAGTTAAATAATTATCAACAGAATAAAAAGTATAATCGATACTTATATATGTTAAGAAATAAAATAATAAATAAGGAAGTGCAATAATGATTAAAAAAGGCGAATGGGTTTTAATACACAGAAATATATTAGAACCGTCACAAAGAGCACCTCAGGTTCCGGATGATACTAAAAAGGTTCCGCTGGAAATGTGGGTTAAAGGATATCTGCAGGAGGATGCAAATATAGGTGATGAAGTAACAGTTACAACAAGGACAAAACGTATAGAAAAAGGAACCTTGTTGGAAGCAAATCCGTACTACAAGCATGACTTTGGTACATTTGTTCCTGAGTTAATAAAAATCAGCGATCAAGCGAGAGAATTTTTATTCGGAGGTGCTGACAATGAGTAAGGATATGAGCTATTCAGCAGTAATGAGCAGAAGGCCTGAAATAATGAAGCAGGCAGCAGGACTTGATTTCTCTGTGTTTGAGAGCGGTTCTATAGCTTTCGACTACGAAAGAATGATGAGAGAGGCAGGATTTTCAATTGAAGAAATTCAAAAAATCCAATCAGATCACGGTGTTGGAAATACTCCAATAATAGAATTGAGAAATCTTACGGCACTGGCTAGAAAGATGGCACCGGCAGGAAAGGGAGCTAGAATATTTATAAAAGATGAAGCAGCAAATGCATCTGGAAGCTTTAAAGCAAGAAGAGCCTCTACAGCAGTACATCAGGCATGGAAACTTGGATATAAAGGCGTTGTTTCAGCAACAAGTGGTAACTATGGTGCAGCAGTTGCATCACAGGCTGCAATGTATGGATTGAAATGTATAGTTGTTCAGGAATGCTATGACTCTAAAGGAATTGGACAGCCTGAAATAATCGAAAAAGCTAGAAAATGTGAAGCGCTGGGTGCAGAAGTAGTACAACTTACTGTAGGACCTGAATTATTCTATACATTCTTGGCTATACTTGAAGAAACAGGATATTTCAATGCATCACTTTATACACCATTTGCAATCGCAGGCGTTGAAACATTGGGATATGAAATAGCAATGCAGTTTAGAGAAAAGCACGGCAAGGACCCAGATGTGGTAGTTTGCACAAATGCCGGCGGAGGAAACTTAACTGGTACTGCAAGAGGGTTGAAAAAAGCAGGAGCTGAATCAAAAATAGTTGCAGCAAGTGTTGACTTGTCAGGATTGCATATGGCTTCTGACAGTCAGTTTAATAGAAAGTCATTTACAACTGGACATACAGGGTTTGGAATGCCATTTACAACATGGCCAGACAGATCAGATGTTCCTCGTTCAGCTGCAAGACCGTTAAGATACATGGATAGATATTTAACAATTCGTCAAGGCGAAGTATTTTATATAACCGAAGTTCTTGCAAGTCTTGAAGGACTGGAAAAAGGGCCTGCAGGAAACACTGCATTAACAGCTGCATTTGCATTGGCACAAGAATTAGACCAAGATCAGATGATAGTTGTACAGGAAACTGAATACACTGGAGCAGGAAAGCATATACAGCCACAGCTTTCATTTGCAAGACAAAACGGAATAGAAGTAAAATTTGGGGATCCAAAAGATGAAGTTCCGGGTAAAAATATAATTCTTCCTTCACATCCGTCATTGATTAAAGCAAATGATGCAGACTTAGAACACATGAGAAAATCTCTTATTAAAAATGCTTTGAAAAATTATGATGTTGTACCAAATGATGCAGATATTGAATTCCTTGCAGAGGAAACAAAGACAGATAAAGATTACGTAAAGAAAGTATTAGAGACTTTATAAGAAAAAAGCAATTAATTTAAGGCGTATGTAAATACGCCTTAGGCTGTTAAAAAAGAATGTAGCTTTTGATGAAAAAACCGAACCGTTCGTTTCTACTAGGTATATACGTATTTAGCAGTACTTACGAATAACCAATGGTGTCTCGCAGGGCGAATTATACGGGCAAACAGATTGATACTTTGATATTGATCTGATTCATATGTTAATGCATATGTTCAAATTATTTGATGGAGGAAAAATATGAAAAGAGCCGACGATTATGAACAAAGAAGAGCTCATCTGGCGAATCTTTCAGATGAGGAATTATATGAAAGATTTTGGAATTTGGCAGATAAAGTAGTTGACCCGCTGCTGGAATTAGGAAAGAAAAACACAACCCCTTCTGTTGAAAGAAGTGTTTTGTTAAGAATGGGATTCTCAAGTCTTGAAGTTAAGCCTATTGTAGAAGGCGTTATGAACAAAGGGCTTATGGGCAAGGGTGCTGGAAACGTTGTTTGGAGATTATCTCAAAAACTGGGATGCTCAGTTCGTGAAGCAGGTTTGGAACTTGCAAACGGAAAACATTGGGACGACGTAGAATCATTATTTTAAGGAGGGGAAGTAGATGAAGCTAGATCCTAACAAGAAAATAGATATTAAAGAATTATTGAAAGACTTAGATAAATATGAGCCTAGAAGACGCGGATGGCATTGGAGAGATAAAAGAAATGAAAAAAGGACAGTAGGGGATTTCGAATATCATGAAACATCCGAAGGTCTGAAGAATTCTGTTCCGCTGCCTGGCAGCAGAGGTTTCGGATATATAGATCCTCAGCCTGATTGCGTTATAACTACGGAAATTGCTTCAGGAAGATTTGAAGATGATATAAGAAGAATGCGTATGGCTGCATGGCACGGTGCTGATCATCTAATGGTTATCAGAACTGCAGGGCAGTCACATATAGATTCACTGCTGGAAGGAACAAACCAGGGTATAGGTGGTATCATGGTAACTAGAAAGCAGGTAAGAGCAAGTAGAAAGGCATGCGATCTTATTGAAGATGAAGTAGGTCGTCCAATTAATTTCCATTCATATATTTCAGGAGTAGCAGGCCCTGATATTGCAGTAATGTTTGCTGAAGAAGGAGTTAACGGTGCACATCAGGACCCTCAGTACAATGTTCTGTACAGAAACGTAAACATGGTAAGAAGCTTTGTTGACGCATGTGAGGCAAAGAAAATAATGGCTTGGTCCGATATGCTGCAAATAGATGGAGCTCACAATGCAAATGCAACTGCTATGAAAGCGTGGAAAGTAATGCCAGAGCTTATGGTTCAGCATGCAATTAACTCTGCATTTTCTCGTAAAGTAGGAATTAAACCGGAGAATATTGCACTGTCAACAGTTCCACCAACAGCTCCACCGGCACCTTGTATGAGATTGGATCTTCCATATGCAGTTGCGCTTCGTGATTTGTTTAAAGATTATAAAATGAGAGCTCAGCAAAACACAAAATATATGGAGTCAGATACACGTGAGGCAGCAGTTACTCACACTATGAACATGATGATATCAAGACTTACAAGTGCAGATATTCAGTCAACAATAACTCCTGACGAAGGAAGAAATGTTCCTTGGCATTATAACAATATTGCAGGTGTTATGACTGCAAAACAGTCTCTTACAGGTATGGACGGCTTACGAGAAATGGTTAAGCTGGACAGAGAAGGACCGTTGGGAGATAAGGTTCGTGAACTTAAGGAGAGAGCAGTATTGTTCATGGAAGAAATTCTTGAGGTAGGCGGATTCTTTAAAGCAGTTGAACAAGGATTCTTTGTTGACAGTGGAGAGTATCCTGAAAGAAACGGAGACGGTATTGCCAGAGAAATTGAAGGCGGAATAGGATATGGCTTTGTTTATGAAAGAGATGAGGATTATTTTGCTCCAGTATCTGTTCACTATGGGTACAATAACATTCCTAAGCAATTTAAGAGCGCAAGTGAAGCAATTGATGGAGATACATTTGAAGATCGTTCTAAAATTCAATATATAGATGAACTTGATGAAAATGACAATGTTAACGTAAGGCTTAAAGAAGTTGAAAAATACTATGATACAAATTTGGTTAAGCCTGAAGTTGAATGGAGAGCTGACGGAACTGTACTTCTTTCTATATTCCTGCCATTGGATGAAAGAACAGCTGAATTTGCTGCAATGAAATGTGGAGAAAAAATGGGACTTGAAGACGTAACCGTTGTTCATAAGCAGTCCATGCATCCATCAGAAGGAACATATTGCGAAGTTAAAGGAAGAGTTAACTTTGATATAGATATAAATGAGCTTGTAATTCCGGAAAAACCCGAAGTTCTTTCTGAGCAGGAAATAAGAGATGACATTCAGGAAACACCGATGTTTATTGTTGCTGCAACAGTTGGAGAAGATGAGCATTCAGTAGGCTTGAAGGAAACACTTGACATCAAGCACGGCGGAATTGAGAAATTCGGAATCAAGTATGAATATCTTGGAACGTCTTGTCCGGTTGAGAAACTTGTGGATGCTGCAATAGAAACTAACGCTAATGCAATATTGTTAAGTACAATAATAACTCATGATGATGTTCATATTAAGAATATGAAGAAAATACATGATTTGTGCATAGAAAAAGGTATCAGAGACAAAGTTATGATAATTTGTGGAGGAACACAGGTAACAAATGAAATAGCTTTAGAAGCCGGGCTTGATGCAGGATTCGGAAGAGGAACACATGGTATAGATGTTGCAAGTTTCTTAGTAAAAAGAAGAAGGGAAATGAATTAAATTGAAAGTTGATGTATTGGTAGCTGAAATAGGCAGCACCACTACGGTAGTCAACGCATTTAATGGAATAGGCATTGACCCTGTCTTTATAGGACAGGGTCAGGCACCTACATCCGTTCTAGAAGGAGATGTAACGGTCGGGCTTAAAGGAGCTATTGATTCCTTAACCAGAAATCTGCAGGCGGATGAAATAACATGGGATGATATGTTGGCTACAAGCAGTGCTGCAGGTGGATTAAAAATGACAGTCCACGGTCTGGTATATGATATGACTGTCAGAGCGGCAAAAGAAGCCGCACTTGGGGCCGGGGGAATTATTAAGATGATTACCTCAGGCAGAATGAGAAGGACGGACCTTAAAAAAATACAGGAAATTATGCCAAATATTATTCTCGTAGCCGGTGGGGTAGATTACGGCGAAAGAGAGACGGCACTTCACAATATGGAGATGATTCTTTCTATGAATTTGAACATTCCTATAATATATGCAGGAAATGTTGAGAATCAGGACGAAGTCAGACTTATGTGTGAAGAAGCCGGAAACCAGGTTTATATTGTTGAAAATGTATATCCTAAAATAGATACTCTTGTAGTTGAGCCTACAAGAAAAATAATTCAAGATGCTTTTGAAGAGCATATTATTCATGCTCCGGGAATGTCAAAAGTTAGAGATCTTGTTAAAGGCCCTATAATTCCTACGCCGGGAGCTGTAATGGAAGCAGCTAAAGTGTTGAAGGATAATTTGGGAGATTTGGTTGTGTTCGATGTGGGTGGGGCAACAACGGATGTTCATTCTGTAACTGCAGGCAGTGAAGAGGTCAATTCGATTTTAATCAGTCCCGAACCGGAAGCAAAGCGTACAGTGGAGGGAGATTTAGGCGTATTCGTCAATGTTAGTCATGTTGTTGAAAAAATAGGAATTGACAAATTGAAACAAGAGTTTCCTGACTGTGATGAAATTTTAGAGAAATATAAGCCAATACCAGAGACAGACAGAGAAAAGCAGTTTGTTGAAAGGATGACTCTTGAAGCTGTTTTAACTTCACTGGAAAGACACGCTGGGCATTTGAGATATTTTTATACTGCATCTGGTAAAAAGACTGTTGCTGAAGGAAAAGATCTTACGGCAATAAAATATGTAATTGGTACCGGTGGAGCTCTAACAAGATTACCTAATAAAAAGAAGATACTTGAAAAGGTAAAGAATCATAGTAAGGAGCAGGAACTGTATCCTAAACAGACAGCAAAAATATTAATAGACGAAGATTATATACTGTCATCTTTAGGAGTGCTTGCAAAAAGTTATTCCGATGATGCCTTGAGATTAATGAAAAAAAGCTTAAGAATAGGAGAATGATATGTATCCCAGATTGGTAATAGATTTAAAAAAGTTGAAAAATAATCTGGATAAAACTATTGAATTGGTAAAAGGTTCAGGCTGTTCTCTCATGATAGTGACAAAAGTTTATTGTGCAGATATGGAGATATACAAAATGCTGGAGGAATCAGAAATTGATTACTTCGCCGATTCAAGAATCCAAAATCTGAAAAAATATGAAGGAACAAAAAAAGGAAGAGTGCTTTTAAGACTTCCCATGATGTCCGAAGCAGAAGAAACAGTTCGTTACTCTGATATCTCTTTAAATTCAGAAATTGAAACAATCAAAAAGTTAAACGAAGCAGCATCTGAACAGAATAAAAAACATAAGATACTTTTGATGATAGATTTGGGAGATTTAAGAGAAGGAATTTTCTATAAAAATGAAGATGAAATTTATCGTGCTGTTAAAGAAATACTTAAGCTGGAAAATATTGAGCTTTATGGTGTCGGAGTTAACCTTACATGCTATGGTGCTGTAATACCTCAAAAGGAAAACTTGTCTATATTAGTTGAAACGGCAGCTAATATAGAGAAAAAGTTTGGAATAAAGCTTAAGATGATTTCAGGAGGAAACTCAAGCTCAGTCTATCTGATAGGAAAAAATGAGCTCCCTGAAGGAATTAATAATTTGAGAGTAGGAGAGGCGTTTGCTCTGGGAGATGAAACAGCATACAGTCAAATGCTGGACGGTTTTAATGACGATGCTTTTACATTGGAAGCAGAAATAATTGAACTGAAGGAAAAGCAATCAGTCCCTATTGGAGAGATAGGTGTGGATGCGTTTGGAAACAAGCCTTTTTATGAAGATCTTGGAGTAATTAAGAGAGCCATAATAGCAGTAGGAAGACAGGATATTGATCCTGATAACCTGCATCCTATAGACTCTAAAATATCAGTGCTTGGTGCAAGTTCTGACCATCTGCTTTTAAATGTAAACGAATCTGATAGAAAGTACAAGGTTGGAGATATAATTAAATTCAAACTAAGCTACTCAAGTCTTCTAAGAGCGGCAACAAGCAGTGCATATGTAGATAGAGTATATGTAAGATAGTAGTTTTCAAAGCCTTAGATATAAATAAACAGCTTCCATAATTTTCAGGAAGCTGTTTGTTTATATCTTTTTATATTTATTGTCGCACTTCTTCAATAGATTTAGCAATGCTGTGTGTTATTGGTTTCCATTCTATTTTCTTGCATAGAGCTACGATAGAAATAGGAATATATGTGAAAATAAATATTGGAAATGTAAACATATATTTAATCTTGTTCCATGGATTTGAATTTATGTTTTTCCATTCAGAAACTGTTGTAATTAACCCCAATATAAATAAAATTGAGTAAGAGTTAATTACTGACATCATAATTGCCACAGATGTTTCCTGAATTATTTCTGGATATATTTCAATATTAATTAAGCCAACAGTAAGAAAGATCAGATTTATACTTACGTTCAACAGGGATAGAAATAAAGCAGGGCATATAGTTACAAACATATCGTAGCAATAAAAGCTTCTTTTGGTAAAAATACCTTTAAGTAGCTCAAGACCATACTTTGCAAAAACCTGGTAAAAGCCCTTTGCCCATCTAAGCCTCTGATTCCATGATTGTTCAAACAAATAGGGCTGTTCATCGTACAGCACTGCATTTCCGCAATATCCTATCTGTTCACCATGAATGGCGCTGTCGATAGAAAATTCTATGTCCTCGGTTAGCAAGTGGTGCTTCCAACCATTATTCTTTCTTATAATTTCATCTGATACCATAAATCCTGTTCCCGAAATTGCACATCCTGTATTCAGTATCATTCTCGAATTATTTAAGTACTTTGCTTCTCTCAAAAACCATAACGAATATCCTGCTGAAAGCCAGTTGGTATCATAATTTTTGGAGTTTCTGTAGCTTGTTACTATTTTATATCCGTTATCAAATACCTTGTTCATTTCAGAAATATATTTTTCATCAAGCAGATTGTCTGCATCAAAAATAAAATATGCGTCATATTTCTCATCGCTGTTTAATATCCTTTTAAATGCATAATCTAATGCATATCCTTTTCCAACAAGTTGTCTGTTAAACCTTTCAAACACAGTTGCACCTGAATTTTTGGCAACTTCTGCAGTATTATCGGTGCAGTTATCTGCAACGACGTAAACATCTACAAGCGAGGACGGATAATCCTGCTTTTTTAGGCTTTTTAACAATTGACCTATAACAGCACTTTCATTCCTAGCTGCAATAATAACAGCATATCTGTTATTATTTTCAGCATACATTATTTTACTTTTTCTGAATAGACCCACAAATACATAAAATAATTGATAAAAATAAAATCCTGTTAATATTATAAATATAGTTAAGTTAAATATGCTTATAAACGATAACAATGTAATACCTCCATTTTTTTTACCCTTTTCGTTTTGTAAGTATAGCATTTCCACGGATTAAATCAATTAAGGAATTCTTAAAATTCGCTTAATTTAAAGGACTGAGCTATTTAGAATACAAATATCTGAAAGTGAAGGTATTAATTATTATTTGAAAAATATATATTTTTATGCTATTTATTAATTCCTTAATATACCATAAAAAGATTAAATCATTTTTTTAAAAAAACATAAAAAATTTTGTATGAAAAAAATCGACCTTGCAATTGATTACAAGGCCGATGTGTCACATTATTTTATTGTTTTAGCTGCTTCCAAGATAGCTTCCAAATATCCGTGAGTATCTGCTAAAGTAGCTCCGCTTACTGCATCGAGTATTTGAGTGCTGTCATTGTTGGCAAGCAAGTCTTCAAGTTCTGCTATTGTTTTTCCGACTACAAATTGCTCAATTTCATCCCAAGAAGTATCAAGCCTTTTTGTGGCACCTGCTTCTTCTGTCATGTGTTCACTATAATAATCGGCGTTTGCTCTTTTAGAAGCCAACACCTTTGCTGGATCGGCATAGTTTTGTCCAAATTCAGCGTCTGAATTCGGAACGCCGGTTGCTACGTCAGTTCCCATAAATTGATAGTCATCAATAGAAGCACCTACAATTTTATCTCCCTGCATGGCAACTACTGCAACAGTAAAGCATTTAGTTCCGTGAGCGGCATATTCTGTTCTTCCCATTTTAACAGGCTCTGAAGACCCGTTGTCAGATGGAGACGGAGTTGTTGCACACGCTGTCAAGCTAAAAGCAAGGCAAACAATTAATGCAAGACTTAAAATTTTTTTCATTATAATCCTCCCTTTTTAATTTAATAGTTTTAAGTATGTTAAAATTTTAATATACAATTGACAAAATTTCAACAATTAAATATGGAAGATTGTGTAATAAAATATATTTAGTGCTATAAAAATTTAATGTACGACAAAAGAACATTTAACTAATTTTGAAAGTATACTAATAATTAAATTTGAGAGTAAGGTTTAAAAGTAATAAATTGAATCTGTTTTATAGATAGGTTTAGTTATTTTGGGAGTGGAAAACAAAATCGATTGACTATTGTTATCGAATATCTTATACTATTTATATATAATAATTAATTGGGAGTGATTTACAATAATGGACGATGACGGTATAAGTCGGGTCGTAATATTTATTTTTCTGATACTGGCGTCTGCAATTCTTTCCGCTGCAGAAACAGCATTCATTAACTTTAACCGGACTAGAATGAAAAATTTATACAGCATGAATTCTAAGAAGGCGGCATTGGTTTTAAAATTGGATGAAAATTATGACGAAACGATGTCGACAATTCTTATTATTAACAATATTACAAATATTACGGCAACATCTATAGCAGTATTTACTTTATCTAGATATTTTAACAATTATGGAATAGTTTTGGCTACAATAACCACAATTTTGTTAATTTTGATATTTGGAGAGCTGCTTCCTAAAGGATTGGCTAAAATTGCACCTGAAAAATTTGCTATGTTTTCAGCTCCTGCGATACAGGCTTTGACATTTGTCTGCATTCCGATAAATTTTCTGTTGTTTTCATTTAAAAAAGGATTCGTCAGGATTTTTGGAACAGAAAGCCTTCCGTCTGTTACAGAGGATGAGCTTAAGACTATGATTGATGAAGTAGAAAATGAAGGTGTTATAAATAAAAGTGAAAGTGACTTAATTAGATCCGCAATTGAGTTTAACGAAACTGTTGTGGAGGATATTTATACACCGAGAATTGATATCGCAGGCATTGAGGAAAAAGAAAACCTTGACGATATTAAGGAAAAATTTCTGTTGAGCGGTTACTCAAGATTACCTGTATTTAGAGGAGATATTGATAATATTGTTGGAGTATTGCACGAAAAAGACTTTTATCAGGCTCTGAACAGGAAGGAAAAAGACATTAAAGGACTTGTTTCCAAAATATTGTTTGTTACGCCCAACAAAAAAATTTCAGAGCTGTTAAAAGAACTTCAAATTGCAAAAGCACATATGGCAATAGTAATTGATGAATATGGAGGAACAGAGGGCCTTGTTACAATGGAGGACATAATTGAAGAGCTTGTGGGAGAAATATGGGATGAGCATGACGAGGTAATAGAATGGTTCAAAAAGATTGATGACGACAAGTTCCTTATTTCATGCAATGCAGACATTGAAGACATGTTTGATTTGTTTGGACTTGAAGCTGATGATGAAATGGATGTTACGACAGTAAACGGATTTATTACAACACTCTTCGAAGAAATTCCGGAGGTTGGGGGCAGAATTGTATATAAAAATTTGGATATTACCGTAACAAAGGCTGAAGCAAAAAGAGTCCTGGAAATACAAGTTGAAAAAATAAAAAATGAAGCACATACCATTGTTCAATAATTAAGATATATTTATTAGAAACAAGCATATTATTTAGTATGTTTGTTTTTTTGTGCCTTAAATTGCAGGGAGATGACTTATTGACAAAGAAGCATATACATGGAGAGGGTTGAATATGGGGAAAATATGGATTAGCTTGATAGGGCTTGGCATAATGTTTTCATTTTTGAACGGAAGTCCTCAAACAGTTACAAATGTTTTATTTTATGACTTGGAGAAATCTGTTGAGATTATATTAAGTTTACTGCCTGTTATGGCTTTTTGGACAGGATTAATGGCAATAGTTGAAAAATCAGGAATTTTAAGCAGGGTTTCAGCAACGATTAAACCGATAGTCGGATTTTTGTTTAAAGAGGTTCAAAATAATACAAAAGCAGTTAATGCAATTATTATGACATTAGCAGCAAATATGCTTGGTATCGGTAATTCTGCTACTGCATTCGGCATAAAGGCAATGCATGAAATGCAGCTTCATAACAGAGATAAAAACACAGCCAATAATGCAATGTGCATGTTTTTAATAATTAACGTATCTTCTGTTCAACTTATACCAATCAATATAATAAAATTAAGAGCGGATTCGGGAGCAGCCTTTCCAGGAGATGTAATGGTGCCTACTATTGTTGCAACAGCTTTTTCAACAGCGGTTGCAGTTGCTGCCGCAAAATATTACGAAAGGAGGGATTTCAGATGAGCGTATCAGATATACTGCTTTCATCGGTGATAGGAGGAATATTAATTTACGGAATGGTAAAAAATGTAGATATTTACGGCACTTTTGTTGAAGGGGCACTGGAAGGTGCAAAATCTGCAGTAAAAATTTTCCCATATATACTGGCTGTTGTTTTCGCAATCAATTTATTTATACATTCCGGAGCAGAAGCTTTTATTGTGGGAATTCTTTCTCCCTTAACTTCTATGATTGGGTTTCCCCCTGAAATCTTATCGCTGTCAATAGTAAAACCCCTTTCCGGAGGCGGATCACTGGGTGTATTTAAAACAATACTCGATATTTACGGTCCGGACTCATACATAGGAAGAACCGCATCGGTGTTAATGGGATCATCAGAGACGATTTTTTATACTGTTGCAGTATATTTTGGAGCTGTAGGAATTAAAAACGCAAGGTATACAATAAAAGTTGGATTAATAGCTCATTGTGCATCAATTTTTGCTGCGCTGGCAGTATGCAAATTAATGTTTTAAAATAGTAAGTTAAACTGTTTTTTGTGAATCAGGATTTAGCTATGATTATATAAGTTAATTACTTAGTATATCGCGGAAGCTCCTGCCAAAATGCAAAGATTCCCAGAAATAAAAATATATCACCTATACTTATTGATTTAGGAAAAGGGTATGGAGGGGCAAGAGTTATAACGTCACACAGCATTTTAAACTTTGTATCTTCGGTTAGAAGTGAATGTATCAGATCTTGGCCTGTTCCAAGGTATAATCTGTTAGCGTCTGCATTAGCCAGCAAATCAGAAACAAGCACGGGCATTTTGAAATCATTCGATGCTATTGCAATAAAGTTGAGAAGTGTGCCTATAAGCAAAAGTTTCATGAATGTTTTTTTGAAGTTTAATGCCGCAACGATTATCAGTGCAAGGTATATAAGCCAGTTCAGACTCAAAACTCCAAGCAGATTGTTATGGCTGAAATTTCCGTATAAATATTCGGCTGTAATTTCTATTACGGCTGCTGCTATCAGTATTTTATATCCTTTAATTTCTAATTTAATATCTGTGAAATTAATTTTTCTGTTTCTTATAATCAGGATGAATATGGACAGTATTGAAAAAAATATGATTTCAGGAAGCATAGCACACCTATTCTGTTACCTTGTAATATGTGTTTCTCAGAGCTATTATTGCGTCGTTAACTATGTCGGGATTGAATTGTGTACCCGAATTCAGCTTTATTTCACTTAATGCTGCCTCCAGACTCAGAGATTTTCTGTAAGGCCTGTTGGTTGTCATGGCATCAAAGGAATCAGCAATAGTGAGTATTGAGGTTTCAAGAGGTATGCTGTCATGACACAGACCGTCAGGATAGCCCTTTCCGTCATTTCTTTCATGATGATGACGAATAATATCTGAAATATTTGACAGATAACTTAAGTCGGCAATTATAGCAGCACCTATTTCAGGGTGAGATTTTATTGTTTCAAATTCATCACGCTCCAGTTTGCCGGTCTTATTTAATATATTTTTATCTATTCCGATTTTACCTATATCGTGCAGCAAAGCGGCACTTTTTATCAGGTCAATTTTGCTTTGAGGGAGCCCAATCTGTTTTGCGATTGCCTCAGAGTATGCGCTTACTCTCACTGAGTGTCCGCTGGTGTATGGATCGCTTGCTTCAATAGCTCGTACCAAAACATTCATTGTTTCAAAATAATTTTTGCGCATATCTATATACAGTTTAAATGTATATCTTGCCAGCAACAGAGGAATAAAGAATAACAGCAGACCGCCGGTACCGTAGCTGTTGTACGCAAATGCAAGTATTATACCTAACAATCCAACTAAAAGCACATTTATCATCATGGAAAAAAAATTGCTTTTCCATATATATGTTAATTTTTCTTTTAGCAGGAGTGACATTAATTTTGACATAAAAAAGGTGTTCAATAATATATATACAGATAATGCAGCAGCTCCAGCAATAGGGTTATAAAAATTAAAACCTATATTTACAGTGCTGTTTAAGTATACATATGTCATTCCAGCCATTCCGGAATTTATTATATATTGACTAACATTAAAAACCGTTTTATATATAGGATTGTTTAAAATATGGATTCTACCTACTCCATCCTTATATGGAAATCTTAAAGCTACACCAATAGCAGATATAATAGCTACCGTTAATGGGTCTGTTAATAATATCGCTGAATAAGTTAAAGCAAAACTTACAGAAACTGCACCAACTTTAGGAAGCAATATAAAAAATGTTTCCGCAATAATTGATAATGCAGAAAATATTATGAGTAATGAATAGTCATTTATAGTATATACTCTAGAAAGGTGCAGCATAAGAACAAAAGCCATAATAGCCAGTATGAAAATATATAAAAATAAATTTGTGCTTATTTTTTCTTTTTTGAATTTTTTATTGTCTGCAATATTTTTCATTTTCGTCCTCATATAATGAAGGGCTGACATATTAAATTGGTATTAAGCCCAGCTAAATCCTGCGCCTGCAGCTAATACTAATGCTACTATTGAATATATTATAGGCATTAATTTTTTCATGTGTGAACCCCTCCTACAGAGAATCTCTGCTCTGTTCGCTATTAGAACAGGAAGGTTTCGCTACGCTAGTTTTTTGTTTCTATTTTTTGTTTAGTCAGCCCGATCATTCTTTTATAAATAAACAGATTTTTCTGTTTATAGCATTAAGTGTAGCTTTTATTGTGGAATCGACCTTATTGTTATTAACAATTGCAGATCCTATCAGTGTGTTCTCTCTTCCGCGCTCTATATGGGTAACGGAAGAAAGCATTACATCCATGCCTGCTATACGGGCGGCTTGTATATCATCAACTATGAAGCAGTCTAAATCAATTGCTTTTTTTATAGCGTTCAAAGTTGCCTGAGCCGCAACCATGAGGGTATTTTTTTCGGATTTTATTCCTTCTGCTTCTCCTATGTATTGTTTTTCATCCCATGAAAATTTAATGGAAATTTTTATTCTTTCCGAATTTGTCTCATTTGTATAACCTTCGTAAATCAGCCTGAAATCAGAGCTAATAGAAATATTCTTATTAACTTGAGCAACACTTATAATCTTGTAATCTACATCCAAATTAAAATGAGACAGTAAAGCAGTTCTTATGTCCCGCACAATTTGTTTAGAGTGTCGGCTGCTATCAGACAGGACATGTATTTCAGTTATATTATTATTAGAGTCGGTAATAATTTTACATGATAGAACAGATTTGATATTGGCGAGAAAATATTCTATTTCTTCGAAATCCATATTAGTCCTCCAAAACGTTATACTATCTTGATTATAATACAATATTCCCTATAATTCAACACAAAGTTAACAATAATTATTATATTTTTTAATAATTTTCAATAAATACAAAAAATACATTTGCAGCCAGACCACAAACGTATTTTTTTGTATTATATTAATATTCATTAAAATATCTTATCAACCCAGTATATATTGCCCAAGCTGTTTTTTCCTGATATTCATCGGAGACCAGCTTCTTTTCTTCAGAAGGGTTTGATAAAAAACCGCATTCTATCAACAGTACAGGAGGTTTCGTTTCGTCCATTATTCTTATGTCTTTTTTCACCTGAGGAACTCTTTTATTATTTTTATCAAGAATATTTTTTAATGAATCTTGCATTATTTCTGCGGCAATTTTTCCCGGCATGCTGTTTTTTTGATAAAAAACATGGGCGCCATAATATTGTTTTTGCGGGAAGGAATTTAGATGAATGGAAATTGTCAAGTCTGCTTCGGTTTCATTTATCATTTTTACCCTGTTTGCCAAATCTTCATTTTTCTTTTCTCTGATAGTTTTGGATTTTAGCGAATAGAGCCCTTCATCTTCATACCTGGTCATTTCCACATCGAATCCGCTTCCTTCAAGGAAAGCCATAAGCTTTTCAGATATTGCAAGAGTCAGGGGGGCTTCGCCGATTCCCATGTCACCGCTTGCTCCCTGATCGATACCTCCGTGTCCGGGGTCAATAAGAACCTTGAGCTTTTTTACCTGTTCTCTGTCCGTTGCATCAATTGTCTCAGTTGTTTTGTTTATATCGGAAAATAATGACATCAGCATTACAATCATTAATGCTATAGCAAATATTATATTTACTCTTTTAAAAATATTTTCCATTGCTACCTCCAAAGCCTTTCTTATATAAGATTATGAGGGGCTGTCAACAATAATTACAAAATACTGCTTTATATAGTTAAAATTTTATGGTGCGGCAGCAAGGCAGAAAACAGTAATATCTGTAATAGGAATTAATTAATCCAAAAGAGAATGAATACGTAATTTCTGATACTGTAAATCACAGTACGGGATTGACAGATTGCATATATGGCAGTAAACTGTAAAGAAATTTAAATAACAATTTTTAGGAGACATGACATGCACAAAAATAAATTAGTAGTTGTAGGAGTGGGACATGTCGGTTCATATGTTTTGGCAGATGCTATGAAAGCCGGACTGTTCGCTGAAATAGGAGTAATTGATATTTTAGAGAATGTAGCTTATGGTGAAGCCTTGGATCAAGCCCAGGCTACAGCATTGACTTATATGAATAATGTAAATGTTACAAGCGGAGGATATGAACAATGTGCTGATGCAGATGTGATTATTGTAGCTGCAGGCCCAAGTATAATACCTGATCCAAATGATCCCAAAGGAGAGCCAGACCGTACCTTATTGACAAAAACAAATTGTGAAGTTATTCGCGGTGTAATGAGAGGTATTACAAAATATACTAAAGATGCTGTTATTATTTTTATTACTAATCCATTGGATACTATGGTTTATATTGCCGAAAACGAATTTGGATATCCAAAAGGACGTATTTTTGGTACAGGAACCATGCTTGATTCTGCCAGATTACGTAAAATAGTTGCTGATAATTACAATATTGATCCTAAATCTGTTACGGGATTTATGATGGGAGAACACGGCAGGACAGCTTTTCCTGTTATGAGCCACGTATACATCAGCGGAATTCCTTTATCTGAAGCAGATGCCTTTCTAGAAGGAAAGAAAGATATACGAAATCCCGATATGGTTAAAAAATTAACTGTAAGTGCTGCATATGAAGTGTTTAACGGCAAGGGTTGGACGAATGCAGGGGTAGCTCAGTCAGCAGTTACGATGGCAAGGGCAGTGATGTTAGACGAAAAAAGTATATACCCTGCGTCAACTACTTTGCGTGGTCAATACGGTCATGACAAAGATGTGGCGCTGAGCATGCCGTGTGTTATAGGGCGTGAAGGTGTTTTGAATCAGATACCTATAAAGTTAAATGAATGGGAAACGAAAAAATTAGAAGAAACAATAGCATATATCCAAGAAACCATGATTGATGCAAAAACAGGTCCTAAATTTTCCAAGAGATAATGCTTAAAAGAAAAATCAAAGTTTTAGAGGCAGAGTGTTTGAAACTTTGATTTTTATTTTTGCCACAAAAATGATGATATATAATAATTGTGGCAAACATTATCATTTAGCGGTATAATAAAATAAGTGCTTGTTAGAAAGCATTGTAACAATAACATTTTATTAGAGGTGGATTATGAAGTTAACTGATCAATATAAGGCTGCTAAGTACAAATTCCAAGGTAATGGTCCAAGAAGTATCGATACATTAAAGGAAGCCTTAAACAGTATACAAGAAGATAGGTTTGCCGATTTATATGGCAAAGGTGAAATTATTGAAGAATTTGAAAAGAAATTTGCTGTAATACTTGGAAAAGAATCAGCTGTTTTCATGCCAAGCGGTACGATGGCACAACAGATTGCCCTTAGGATATACGCAGATGATAAAAACAACAAGAAAATTGCATATCATCCTCTTTCGCATTTAGAATTGCATGAGCAAGATGCAATAAAGATTTTGCATGGTTTGGAAACTGTTCTTTTGGGCGAACCAAACCGATTGTTTACTATAAAAGATTTAATGTCTGTTGAGGAGAATGTTGGGACTTTGTTAATTGAATTACCTCAGAGAGAAATAGGAGGATATCTGCCGGCTCTTAATGAATTGGAAGAAATTATAGAATACGCAAGGTCTAAAAATATGTACACCCATCTTGACGGAGCCAGATTATTTGAGTCGCTTCCATATTATGAAAAATCTCCTGCTGAAATTGCAGCGTATTTTGACAGTGTGTATATTTCCTTTTACAAGGGTATGGGTGCTGTTGCAGGAGCTGTTTTAGCCGGAAAAAAAGATTTTATTGACAAAGCTAAAATCTGGAAACGCAGGCATGGAGGGGATTTAATAAGTCTTTATCCGTATATCATTGCTGCCAATTATTACTATGAAAAAAGAAAAGGTGTGATGAGTAAATTTCATGAGGAAGCTATAGAACTGGCAAAGTATTTCAATGATTTGCCAGCTGTTTGCACAACACCTGAAATACCGATGACTAATATGTTTCATGTGCATGCTGATTTTAGCAGTGATCAACTGGAAAAAATAGTTTCAAAAATATTTAGCGAATTTGATGTTTCAATAGCCGGAGGTATTAAAAAGATAGACGAAAAAACATCAAAATTTGAAATATCAATTGGTGAAGAGTTTTCAAAAATTCCTAAGGAATTGTTAAAACAAGTATTTGGCAGGCTTAATGAATACATAAAAGTAAGAAGCTGATGTCTATTTCAATTGACAATCAAATCCTGTTCATTTATAATTATTTCATAAATAAATGAAAATGTACTTTGTTGGTAACTTTTGTTTTAATAGGGAAAACAGTAAAAGCTGTTACAGCCCCCGCTACTGTGAAAGGTGATAAGGCTCATTGCCACTGTGAAAATGGGAAGGCGAGCGTTAAATGATCCGAAAGTCAGGAAACCTGCCAAATTAGTTTTTTATGGATTGTCGGGAGGACTGTCTGAAATATGTGTAACTGCCTTCCGTTCAGGAGGGCTTTTTGTTTGTTCAAATAAGGTATGTCAGAAAGGAATAATATGAATTCACTCATCATTGGATATGTGCTTGATTTGATTATCGGAGATCCTCAAGGATGGTTTCATCCTATAAAGCTCATAGGGAATATGATTTGCTTTGTTGAGGACAAGCTGAGAAAATGCTGCAAAAATTCAAAGAAAGAAACAGCGGCAGGAGCGATATTATGGTTTTCGGTTGTTTTTACTTCATTTGTAATTCCATATGTAATTTTATATTTTGCATCAAAGGTTAGTTTTATGCTTGCATTAATTATTGAAGGATTAATGTGCTACTACATACTTGCAACAAAAAGTTTGAAGGATGAAAGTATGAAGGTTTATAAATCACTGAAAAGAAATGATTTAGCTGAAGCTCGTAATTATTTATCCTTTATTGTGGGCAGGGACGTGGAAAAGCTTAATGAAGTATCTGTTGCAAAAGCAGCTGTGGAAACTGTTGCAGAAAATGCATCTGACGGGGTTATCGCTCCAATGCTTTACATAATGATTGGAGGAGCTCCTCTGGGATTTATGTACAAGGCAGTCAATACTTTAGATTCAATGGTTGGATACAAAAATGAAAAATATATAAATATAGGCAGGGTTTCAGCCATAGCTGATGATGTTGCAAATTTCATTCCCTCAAGGATTTCAGCGCTTATTATGATTGCTGCGGCATTTATTACGGGCATGGATTACAAAAATGCCCTCAGAATCTATTTGCGAGATAGGTACAATCACAAGAGCCCAAACTCAGCACATACGGAATCAGTGTGCGCCGGAGCTCTGGACATAATGCTTGGAGGAGACAGCTATTACGGAGGCGCGCTTGTCAGCAAGCCGACAATAGGAGATGACATAAGAAAAATAGAAATAGAAGATATTAAAAGGGCTAATAGGCTTATGTACGCAGCATCTATACTGACGTTGGCAACAGGGTCATTGCTTTACTACTTTGTTACAAGCTTATAAAATAGGAGAATACTATGAGTATAGAAATACATGGCGCCGACATATATACGGCGGCCGAAAAAAACGGCAGCGGGATAAATGAAATATTGGATTTTTCATCAAACATAAATCCTTTGGGTATACCCGATTCGGTTAAATCCGCCTGTATAAATTCAATTGAATATTCTAACAGGTATCCGGACATCAATTCTTCAGAATTAATCAGAAGCATTGCATCAGTCGAAAAAGTCCCGACCAGCTTTATTTTTGCGTCAAATGGAGCAGCAGAAGCCATATATCGTATTGCTTTTTTCTTAATGCCTAAAAAAGGCCTTGTTACTGCGCCGGCCTTCAGCGAATATGAGAGCGCATTGAAAGCAGTCGGTGCAGATATTAACTATTACAATCTGGGTGAAGAATATGAATTTAAGATAAATGATAACATATTAAATCATATAAATAATGATACAGATATTGTATTTTTGTGCAACCCCAACAATCCAACTGGGCAAATAACAGATATTAAAACAACAGAAAAAATAATTGACAAATGTATGAAGTCAGGGGCAACTGTGGTTATAGATGAATGTTTTCTGGATTTTGTGGAAAATAAAGAATCATTAAGTTCTGTCAGACTAATGAATAAATATGATAATCTTATTGTCTTGAAAGCATTTACCAAAATATATGCTATTCCGGGGATACGCTTGGGTTATTGTATGTCTTCAAAAAGAGATGTTATTAATGGACTGAAATCGTCAGGGCCTCCCTGGAATGTTTCGAATATTGCACAGGCTGCGGGAATTGCGGCGCTGAAGGAAAGAGAGTATGTAAGCAGGACTGTTTCGAACGTAAAGGAGCAAAGAAATTACATGATCAGTGAACTAAATAAGTTGAATATTAAGGCATATAATTCTAATGCCAACTACATATTGTTTAAAATTTTTAATGATGTGGATTTAAAGGAAGAACTGCTTAAAAAAAATATATTGATAAGAAGCTGCTCAAATTACAAAAACTTTGACAGAAGCTATTACAGAATTGCAGTGAAATCAAAGAATGAAAATAAACTTCTCATTAAGGCATTGTATGAAATAAGGGAGATGCTATGAAGAAGGTTTTAATAATAATAGACGGTTTAAGTGAAAAAAATATAGCAGGACTAAATGATATGCAGCCTTTAGAATACGCATATACACCGTTTATTGATAAGATTATCCATGAAGGATTCCGAACAAAAAAGATGTATTGCCCTGATGGAAGAGAGCCTGATAGCCTGGGGTGTATTTTATCAATACTTGGAGTTAACGGAAGCCTTATTCCAAAAAACAGGGCATATCTAGAAGCAGTAGCGGAAAATATCGAAGTGGGAGAAGATGAGGCAGCTTTGAGATGTAATTTAGTGAGCATAAAAGATCATAAGCTTGAATCCTTTAACGGTAAGGGACTAACAAGAGAAGAGATGCGCTCAGCGTCAGAAAATATCAAAACCAAAGGCATTAAATTTTATCATTTGAATGAATACAGAAATATTATTATTGCCGAGAAATCAGAAAAGCTTTTTTCTATTAAGGATATGCCTCCTCATGAAAACATGGGAAGTAGCATAGAGTCCTTGCTGAATCAGCTTGAAGAAATTAAAGAATTAAAGGAATTTATAAATAATAACCAATTTTCCGTGAGAGGTAAAAACTATATGTTTTATCCATGGGGCGTTGCGGATAAAACAGTGCTGCCTTCGTTTTTTGAATTGTTTGGAAGGAGCGCTTCTTGCATATGCAGTGCTGATATTATGAAAGGTATAGCCAAATCCATGAAGATGGACGTTCCTTCTCTTAAAAGTGGTACTGGAGATGTTGATACTGATTTGAAAGAAAAAGCGGAAACTGCAATTAATGAGCTGAAAACCCATGATACGGTTATAGTTCATGCGAACGGAACGGATGAAGCTTCCCATAGAATGGACATAAAAGGAAAAATAAATTTTATTGAAAGAATAGATAAAGAATTAATAAAAATAATTTATGAAAATATAGAAAATGCAAGTATGATTATTGTATCAGATCATCAGACCAGTAGCATTACAGGCAGGCATGAAACCGGCTTTGTTGATTATATATGCAGCGATAGGAGGAATTAAGATGGCAAAAGTAATAATGGTTCAAGGAACAACTTCAAATGCGGGCAAGAGCCTTATAACAGCTGCTCTGTGCAGAATATTGACGCAGGACGGATACAAAACGGCACCATTTAAGTCGCAGAACATGGCTTTAAACTCGTTCATAACAAAGGACGGATTTGAAATGGGAAGAGCACAGGTTATGCAGGCAGAAGCTGCCGGCATAGAACCGGATGTGAGAATGAATCCTATCCTTTTGAAACCAACTGGGGAAAAGGGATCGCAGATTGTATTGAACGGAAAGGTATTCAAGGACATGTCGGCTGAAGAATATTATACTTACAAGGATGAAATGGTTCCTCATATTATCAAGTCTTACAGTTCACTAGCGGAAGAATATGATATCATAGTTATTGAGGGAGCTGGAAGCCCTGCAGAAATTAATTTGAAAGAACAGGATATAGTGAATATGGGCATGGCAAAAATTGCTGATGCACCGGTTATTATAGTTGGGGATATTGACAGAGGAGGAGTCTTTGCATCTTTGGCAGGAACAATGCTTTTGCTTGATGAAGAAGAGAAGGATAGAGTTAAAGGTTTCGTAATAAATAAATTCAGAGGTGACATAAAACTTCTGGAGCCCGGGCTGGATATGCTTGAGAATATTGTTGAGGTGCCTGTGTTGGGAGTAGTACCTTATATGAACGTTGATATTGATGATGAAGACAGTCTTTCCGAAAGACTTGTGGAAAATTGTGAACACAGCATGATTGATATTGCAGTTATTAAGCTGCCAAGGTTGTCGAATTTTACTGATTTCAATGTGTTTTCATTAATCAGCGGTGTTTCTCTCAGATATGTGTCCTCTGTGAAAGAATTGGGAAACCCGGATATGATAATTATACCTGGCACTAAAAACACCATAGAGGATTTAAAATGGCTCAGACAGTCGGGATTAGAGGTGAAGATAGTAAGGCATGCCAAGGAAGGAAGAGCTGTGTTTGGCGTATGCGGAGGCTATCAGATGCTTGGGGATATAATAAATGACCCAGAGTGTGTAGAAGGTGGAGGAAGCATTAGGGGGTTAGGTCTGCTTAAGACTGTTACAGACTTTTCAGGCACAAAGACTACAGTGCGTTCGTCGGGAAAAATAGGTGATATAGAAGGCTTTTACAGCCTGCTTTCAGGCATTGATGTGGAAGGATATGAAATTCATATGGGTAATTCAAAGATAATGGAAGGGCAGCCTTTATGTTCATTGGATGAAAAAATGGACGGATGTGTTTGCAGCAATGTTGCCGGAAGCTATGTTCACGGCATATTCGACAGCAGTCGAATTGTTAATGCAATTGTAAAAACACTTGCAGAGCATAAGGGTCTGTCATTAGAAGAAATCAGCGAATTTGATTTTAAAAAATATAAAGAAACTCAGTATGATAAATTAGCAGATAATGTTAGGAATGCTGTTGACATGGAGCAAATATATAGAATAATAGAAATATAAAATGAAAAGAGCATAGTGCTTGATTTTTGATTAATGTAACTTGTTTGCAAAAAAGCCGAAATTTGCATTTAACAATTATCGGCTTTTATATTATCCATTATTTTATTTATGCCTCAATGTTTTTTCCAGATAGATGAAGAAAATAAAACCAGCACCGGGAGAATCTCTAATCTTCCAACTATCATGCACATAGTAAATACTATTTTGCTAATGTTTGAAAAATCAGCAAAGTTTCCCACTGGCCCTACGTCACCCAAACCAGGGCCAATGTTGCTTATTGTGGCAATTACTGCTGTAAGTGATGTCTGGAAATCAAAATTATCCAACGATACAATAAGTACCGCAAAAATTATTATGATTACATATGCAAAGAAAAATATCAAAATGCTTTTTATGGTGTCGTCATCGACTGGTTTCCCGTCAATTCGTATTGTCTGAACTGAATTAGGATGAATCGTGTGCTTTATTTCATGAATCAGTGTTTTAAAAAGAACCAAAATACGGATTGACTTCATTCCGCCTCCGGTTGAGCCGGCACAAGCACCAAAAAGCATCAGGGTTACAAGAATAGCTTTTGAGAACATAGGCCATAAGTTGAAATCTGCCGTAACATATCCTGTGGTTGAAACGACTGTGGAAACGGCAAAGGCTGAATGTGTCAGTGCTTTAATTATATCGTAGTCAAAAACATGAAGAACATTCAGAAATACAAGAAATATTGATATTAAGACATAAGATGAATATAAGCGGAATTCCTCATTTTTAAATATTTTAAATACGTTTTTAAAGTTACCCCTTGTCAAAAGCAAATAATAAAGGGCGAAGTTAACACCGAATGATAACATTCCAAATATAATAATCCAATTTATCAATATGCTGTTGTAAGCTCCGATACTCAGCGCCTTATTGGAAAAACCTCCTGTACCTGCGGTTCCAAAGGCGTGAATAAAAGAATCAAAAACCGGCATTCCTGCCATAACAAGAAGTACAACCATGGCTGCAGTCATGCTCGCGTAAATGATGTAAAGTATTTTCGACGAGTTTGAAAGTTTAGGTACGAGCTTACCAAATGTTGGACCAGGGCTTTCTGCCCTCATTAAAAAAACCGAACGTGCTCCTAATAACGGAGCCAGAGCCATTGTAAATACAAGCACTCCCATGCCGCCTATCCAATGTGTGAAACTTCTCCAAAAAAGAAGCCCGCGGGGCATACCTTCAATATCTGTTAATATGCTTGAACCGGTTGTTGTAAACCCGGACGCAGTTTCAAATAAAGCATCTATGTATGAAGGTATGGAACCGCTTATATAAAACGGAAGTGCACCGGCTAAGGACATTACAAGCCAACACAATGCAACTGATGCATAACCTTCTCTTTTTCTCATTTCATTTTCGTTAGTTTTAATATTTTTAAATAATAATCCGAAGATACCACATAATAATATTGCTATAATAAAAGCTTTTACCTCGTAGCTGCCATCAACAGCCGAGATTATCAGGGAGGGCATCATCAGAATGGATTCCCAAAATAACACTGTACCCACTATTTTTAGTACAATTTTAATATTCATTCTGAATACCTCTCATTAATTTTCTAATATTTCACTTAAATCACTTATAAATCCGGTTTTAGTTACAACGATTACTTTATCACCCTGCTTAATGCAGTCATCACCATAGGGGATGATTATTTTCTTGTTTCGTACAATCGCTGCAATTAATATATCTTTCTTTAAGTTTAAATCCTTAAGTTTGATATCGTTTAACTCAGGAGAACTTTTAGCTGTAAATTCAGCAACCTCCGCTTGGTCATCCAATATCTTATACAACTTTTCAACAGCTATGCCTTGGGAGTTATCCAAGGCTCTTACATATCTTAAAATGTTGTTTGCTGTTGTAAGTTTAGGGCTTATTATACTGTCCAAGCCAAGCCTTTTAACTATGGGGATGTAATTGTGACGGTTAATTTTCAATATAACTTTCGGAACTCCGCATTGGTGTGCGTACAAAGATGAAATTAAATTCTCTTCGTCCATGTCGGTTAATGAAATCATTGCATCTGCAGTTTGTATGTTTTCGTTATCCAAGACCTCTTGATCTGTACCGTCACCACAGATTATTAAAGCATTGTTAAGCATTTCACTTAGGAGAACACATCTTCCCTTATTTATTTCAATAATTTTTGTGTGCATTCCAAGTTCATTCAGAAGCCATGTCAAATATATCGCTATTCTGCTTCCGCCAATTATTGTGACATTTTTTGCCTTGTGTGAGCTTCTGCCTAAAAAACTGAAAAATTTAGAAATATCTCCTCTTTCTCCTATAACATATACTGTATCGTTCAAATTGAATGTATAGGTGCCATTTGGAATTATAATTTCATTGTTTGTTCTGACTGCGCAGAATAGTACCTTTGACGGTAGCTTTTTAGTAAGATCCATAAGTTTTATATTTATTATTGGATCTGTTTCAAGCACGCGAAATTCAACCATTTCCAGCATGTTGTTTGCAAAAGTTTCCACATTGGTCGCAGATGGAAATTGAACCATCCTTGCTAACTCATCCGCAGCATCCATTTCCGGATTGATAACCATATCAAGCTCAAGCTCCTGCTTAAGCATTTTGTATTCATTGGAATAATCTGTGTTTCTTATACGCGCAACGGTATGTTTTGCACCTAGTTTTTTTCCTATAACGCAGCATATCATATTTAATTCATCACCGTCGGTTACGGCAATGAGCAAGTCAGCTCCATTTATATTTGCTTCCTTTAAAATCTCGGCACTTGCGCCGTTACCTCTGATGCACATTATGTCCAATGTTTCATCAGCATGGCTCAAAACTACTGGGTTGTTATCAATTAGTATGACATCGTGTTCCTCGATAGTCAGCTGTTGAGCTAACGTATATCCGACCTTTCCGCCTCCGACAATAATAATTTTCATATTTCCTCCGAACATTACAGGCTAAATATAAAGTTAAATTGTTTAGTAAAATACTATGTATTATATCATAAAATTGATATTTTGCAAGATAATTCGCATTTTTTAACGCTAAAGTAATAAGTATAACAGATATAAACACATTGCGTCAGAAAACGGACGAAACGTCAGAAATTCGACGTAATCTTAAACAATTACGTACTTAGCATGTTATGCTTTGTTGTAAACAGGCTGCATCAGTCAAGGATAACGTTTGGCATAGTTATTGCAAAAACATAAGTGAAAAAATATAGAAGCTTTTATGGCATAATTTTGAGAGGAGAAAAGAAATGAGAATTGAGAAACATCCAATCCTTGAATTTCGCAGGAACAAGAAAATTACATTTACATTTAATGGTGAGAAGATTGAGGGTTATGAAGGAGAAACAATAGCTGCAGCTTTGCATGCGGCAGGAGTTAAAGTCTTAGGTAAAAGTCTGTTTATGCACAGACCGAGGGGATTTTACTGCGCAATAGGAAATTGCTCGTCTTGTTTAATGGAGGTAAATGGGGTGGCTAATGTAAAAACCTGCGTTACGGATCTTGAGGAAGGAATGGTGATTGAAACACAGGAAGGCAAAGGAGAGATAGTATGAGAGAGGCAGATTTGGTTGTAATAGGCGGAGGGCCTGCAGGATTGTGTGCTGCAATAAGCGCTTCTGAAAGCGGAGCAAAAGTATTAGTTATTGAAAGAAACAAAGTACTTGGAGGACAGCTTGTAAAACAGACACATATGTTCTTCGGTTCTGAGAAACAGTATGCTTCTGACAGGGGTATTGACATTGCCGAAATGTTATTAAATAAATTAGATTGTTTTAACAACGTCGAAATTCTGACGGAGACCACGGTTGTGGGAATGTATGAAGACGGGGTGATATCGGTTCTTCACAAGGAAGATGTGTATTATAAAATTAAACCTAAAGCAGTTGTAGTTTCAACGGGTGCTTTTGAAAAAGCTTTGGCTTTCCCTAACAATGATTTGCCTGGAATTTATGGAGCGGGTGCGGTGCAGACGCTCATGAATGTTCACGGCGTAAAGCCCGGGGATAAAGTGCTGATGGTTGGGGCAGGCAACATAGGTCTGATTGTGAGCTACCAGCTTATTCAGGCCGGAGTTGAGGTAGCAGCAATTCTTGATGCAGCACCGCGAATAGGAGGGTACCTTGTCCATGCTTCTAAAATAAGAAGAATGGGTGTTCCGATACTTACGTCGTATACAGTTAAAGAAGCGATTGGAAAAGATTGTGTGGAAAAAGCTATCGTAAGCCAGGTTGATGAAAAATTTTGGCCGATTGCTGGAACTGAAAAAGAATTTGATGTTGATGTAATTTGCATATCCGTAGGATTAACACCGCTAAATGAGCTGCTTTCTATGAGAGGATGTCAGATGAAGTATGTTCCACAGCTGAGCGGGTTTGTACCTATAAGAGATGAAAACTATGAAACAACTGTTGAATATGTATTTGCAGCAGGAGATGCAACAGGTGTGGAGGAAGCCAGCGCAGCCATGGTTGAAGGTTATTTGGCAGGTTTGTGCGCAGCTTCAAAAATTGGATGCACACCTGATGATTTTGACGAAAGAAAAAGTGATTATGTTAAGCAGTTAAATGATTTGCGATCAGGCCCCGTGGGCAAACACATATTAACAGGAATTGAACAAATAGTTATATAACAGGAGGTTGTGATGTTCGAAAAAACAGGAATACCAAGTAAAGAAATGGTTATGGGCAAATTCCCTTCAATAGAAAGAATAAATAAAGGACCGGTTGCGGTTGTTGAATGCTACAAAGAGATTCCATGCAATCCATGTGAAACAGCATGTAAATTTAATGCAATAAATGTAGGTGATGATATAAATAACATTCCGGTTTTGAATATTGATAATTGCACAGGCTGTGCTGTATGCTTAAGCAAATGTCCCGGTCTTGCTATAATGGTTGTAGATGGTTCTAAATCTAAAGAAAATGTAAAAATTAAGATTCCTTATGAGTTTCTTCCGCTTCCTGAAAAGGGCGACATTGTCAGAGGTTTGGACAGAGAAGGGAAATATGTTGCGGATGTAACTGTTGCCAGTGTTTTAAACCCAAAATCTTTCGACAGGACTCCAATAATAACCATAGAAGCTGACAGAAAATATATTTATGAATTAAGAAATATTCAGGTGGAGGCATAGATGGAAGAAAATACTATAATTTGCAGATGTTCGGATGTTACATTAAAGCAGGTCAGAAATCTTATAAATGATGGCTATGTGACATATGATGAAATAAAAAGAATTACTCGTATCGGTATGGGCCCGTGTCAGGGAAAAACCTGCGGTCAGCTCGTTATGAGAGAAATAGCCAATGCAACCGGGCAAAATATAAAGGATGTAAAATTCCAGACAACAAGACCTCCGGCAGTGGGAGTTAAGCTGGGGCTTATAGCAGAGGAGGGAAGAAGAAATGAAGAATAGTGCAGAGGTGGTAATTATCGGCGGCGGCATGTCGGGATGTTCCACTGCCTATAACTTAGCAAAAAAAGGTGTTAAGAACATTGTTGTGTTGGAGAAAAACTATATATGCAGCGGTTCTACCGGTAGGTGCGGTGCAGGGGTTAGAATGCAGTGGGGAACAGAGATGAACTGCAAAATTGCCAAAAAAAGTATCGAATTTTACGAACATGCTAATGAAATTCTTGAGTACGATAGAGATGTGGAGTTCAAACAAAGCGGATATTTACTGATAGCAGATAACGAAAAGGAAATAGAGCAGTTTAAAAAAAATATTGTAGTTCAGCATGAGTGCGGTGTGCCATCAAGCCTTCTTACGCCGGAGGAAGCGAAAGAAATAGTTCCTTACTTAAACACAGATATGCTTAAAGGAGCTGCTTACTGCAGCAAGGATGGATTCTTGAACCCATTTAAGACCACAGACGCATTTTACAGAGCAGCTAAAAGGTTGGGCGTGGAATTTAACACCTTTACTGAAGTGACAGGCATAATAACAGAAAAAGGTAGAGTTACAGGTGTAGAAACAAATAAAGGGGTTGTACACACAAATATTGTTGTTAATGCAACCAATGCATATTCAAAAAGTATTTGTGATATGGTCGGACTTGATATACCAGTATATTCTGAAAGACACCAAATATTAGTTACTGAGCCTGTGGAACCTATGCAGGAACCAATGGTAATGTCATTTGGACTTAATCTTTATGTGCAGCAGTCACCTGAAGGGTCATTTATAATGGGGAGAGGTGATAATAGCGAGCCAAGAGATTTAAGAATTACTTCAAGCTGGCATTTTGTAGAGGAGATGGCAAAGACTATAGATACTATATTACCTCCGATTTCAAAATTAAGAGTAGTAAGACAGTGGGCGGGATTATATAATATGACACCTGATAAGCAGCCTATTTATGACAAGGCAGAAAATGTGGAAGGTTTTTATCTCGCAGTAGGTTTCAGCGGACATGGATTTATGTTTGGACCTATAACAGGAGTAGCCATGTCTGAAATGATATTGGGTGAAAAGTCGACTGTGGACGTGAGCATGCTTAATCTTGAGAGGTTTAGGACAGGAAACCTTATACTTGAACCTTCTGTTGTTTAAATTGTATTGCAGTTAAAAGGGCGACCAATGTTATTTTAGTCATTCTAATCATAAAGAACGAAATTGATATTAAATTATTTGATTTTTGTAATGTTTGGCTTTATAATAACATTAATATTTTATAATAAAATATAAACGGACGATTTCATTCAGCATGTGTTTTTAAGCGGGTAATCGTTCGCAACTATTATGAGAGGTGAAAAATGAGGAAAAAATACTTGGATAAGCTTGTGAATATTTTGCAGAAAAACAATATGGATGCCATTCTAATTGCACCTTCAGAAGAAATGGAATTCATAATGGGGCACAACACACATCTTTGCGAAAGATTTCAAGCATTGGTTATTAAAAAAGACGGAACATATTTTTACATATGCAACCTGCTCACGGTTGACGAGGTTCAGGCTGTCTTAGGTCCGAATATAAAAGTTTACGGATGGTTTGATGGAGACATATTTACGGATACGGTTAAAAAAGCATTTGAAGAAAACGGCCTTATAGGAAAAGTCATCGGAGTAAACTCTACTGAAAGGGCATTTTTAGTTCTTCAAATAATGGAAGCCATGGATGTTAAATTTGTAAACGGAAAGCCACTGCTGGAAGAAATGAGAATGATTAAGAATGGTGAAGAGCTTGAGAATCTCAGAATGGCTGCACGAATTACAGATGAATCATATGAAGAACTTTTAAAATATATTAGACCTGGAATAAAGGAAGCTGATATTGCAAGAAAAATGAATGAAATATTTAAGGAAAAAGGTGCAGATGAAGGGTTTACAATGGTTTGTTCAGGGCCTAATTCGTCATATCCTCACTATAATTCTGACCAGAGGGTAATTCAGGAAAAAGACGTTATAATTCTTGACTGGGGATGCAAGTATAAAAATATGTGTGCTGATATGTCAAGAACTGTATTCGTAGGAGATATTACAGAGGAAGAAAGAAAAGTGTATGAAATTGTACTGGCGTCTCAGGAAGCAGGTGAAAAGTCTGCTGTTGAGGGAGCATATATACCGGATGTAGACAAGGCTGCAAGAGAAGTTATCGAAAAATCCGGATATGGCAATAATTTCTTTACCAGACTTGGACACGGCATAGGATATTCAGTGCACGAAGCGCCGGATATTAAGGCAAGCAACAAGAGACATCTTGAAAAAGGAATGGTTTTTAGCATTGAACCGGGCATCTATTTAGCAGGAAAGTTTGGTATGCGCATAGAAAATATTGTGGCTGTTACCGAGAACGGCAATGAAGTTCTGAACAAAGCAACCAAGGAAATTCAAATAATTAAGAAATAATAAAGAAATAACAATTATAATGAGGATTTGCATATGCTGCAGATTCTCATTATTAATTTTAATGCCCTTCATTTGAATACTAAGTTAACAAACACTTGTAAAATATTGATGTATTAATTATAATTAAATATATTATATATCAAAGGAGTGCAAAATGAATTTTAAGGAAGCTGCTTTACAACTGCATAAAAGCAATGTGGTTGTTGATACTCATCTTGATCTTGCAGGCGAGATATACAACAGATACATGGCAGGCGAGAAAGAAGTAATTAAAAATAAATATTTAAGCAATTTCAAAAAAGGAGGATTCAATATTATTGTATCTTCTTTGTTCATAGATGATATTTTTTTGCCTGAAATGGGATTGAGAGTTGCATTGGGTCAAATAAGAGCGCTGATGGAAGATATAGAGACGTTAAATGGAGAAGTTGTTCTTATAAAGACAAAAAAACAGATGGAAGATGTAATAAAAGAAAACAAAATAGGAATAATGCTGTCTTTTGAGGGGCTAGACCCTATAGGAAATGACCTGGGACTTTTAAAAATATTTTATGAACTCGGGGTTCGCGCTGCCGGCCTTGTGTGGAGCAGAAGAAACTATGCGGCTGATGGCTGCAGTTTTAATCCGGTTGAAGAAGGTCAGAGAGGCGGCCTCACAAAATTTGGAGTAAACATTGTAAAAAAGATGGAAGAAATGAACATGCTGATTGATGTAAGCCACTTAAACGACGAGGGATTTTATGATGTTGTAAAATTTACAGAAAAGCCTTTTATAGCTTCCCATTCGAATTCAAGAAGTATTCATGAAAGAATGAGAAATTTGACAGATGAACAAATTAAAATTATTGGAGAAAGAGGCGGTGTAATAGGGATAAATGCATATAGGAACATTGCAGGAGTTAAAGAGGGAGAAAATCCAGTTAAAAAGCTGGCTGATCATATTGAACATATGGTTAACCTGGTTGGATCAAAACATGTTGGCTTCGGATTCGATTTATGCAGCGGTTACTATGAAAGTGAATTGAAATTTAAATTTGAACCGTATAATAATGACAGTCTGAATTCACATGCGGATGCTGTGTTAATAACAGAAGAGCTTTTGAGAAGAGGTATGTCAGAAGAAGATGTAAAATTAATTATAGGCGGAAACTTCTATAGAATATTTAATGATATGCTTCAATAATTGAAAAGGAATGGATGAGAGAATGAAGTATTTTATTAAAGAGTGGGTTGTACCTGTTGCAATAGCTCTGGTAATAGTTATATTTTTGAACAAATTTGTATTTATATTGGTAACTGTGCCGACAGGCTCTATGGAAAGTACAATTATGCCTGGAGACAGACTTTATGTTAATGAATTATTTGATATAGAGGATGCAGAGCGCGGAGATATATTAGTGTTTAAATCAGATGAGCTTGACGAAAAAAGATTGGTTAAAAGATTGATAGGGCTCCCAGGGGAAACAGTTGAGGTTAAGGAAGACGGTAGTGTGTTTATCAACGGGGAAAAATTAGATGAACCTTACGTTACTAAAACTGAAGGTGAAGAAAAAGTATTTAAAGTTCCGGAAAATTCTTACTTGTTTTTTGGAGATAACAGACCTATTTCATATGATGCCCGTTATTGGGAAAATCCATATATAGACGGAAGCAAAATAATAGGAGATGTTAAATTTAGATTTTTCCCTTTTACCAGAATGGGCAAAGTTGAATGAATCTAAAATTGAACGTTTTATTAGCGGTTAGATGCTCATTATAAATTAAAATGGAGGAGTATGATGAAAAGAGTACTAGATGGATTAAAGCCAGAAAAGGTATTTTATTATTTTGAGGAAATATCGAAAATTCCAAGAGAATCCGGAAATGAAAAACAAATTTCGGACTACTTGTACAACTTGGCAAAGTCTAAGAACTGGGACGTTGTTCAGGATGATTATTTAAATATCATAATTAGAAAGCCTGCTACAAATGGGTATGAAAATGCACCTGCTGTTATGCTTCAGGGACATATGGATATGGTTTGTGAAAAAAATGAAGACATTGAACATGACTTTGAAAAAGATCCTATTAAATTGAGGGTTATTGATGGAAATATTTACGGCACGGAAACAACTTTGGGGGCAGATAACGGAATTGCTGTTGCATATGCGCTGTCTATACTTGATTCGGAAGATATTAAGCATCCGGCATTGGAAGTTTTGATAACTGTTGACGAAGAAAAAGGGATGAGCGGTGCGGAAAATGTAGATGCCAGTATGTTTAAGAGCAAGTATCTGTTAAATCTTGACAGCGAGGAAGAAGGCGTTTTTACCTGCGGATGTGCGGGCGGATGTGGAGTAGATTTCAAAATACCTGTCGTACGACAGAAAACTAAAATGCAGGCATATAAACTGATCGTTAAAGGACTTCAAGGGGGGCATTCGGGTTCGGATATTGATAAAGAAAGAGGAAATGCCAATAAAATCCTGGGAAGGATTCTCTATGATTTATATGATAGCGTTGATTTAATAAGCATAAACGGAGGTTCAAAGGGGAACGCCATACCTAGAGAGTCGCATGCTTTTATTGCTACAAAATACATTGAGCAAGTACAAAAAAGAGTAAATTATTGGAATGAAATCTTAAAAAACGAATATTCATTTACTGATAAGCTAATAGATATTCTATTGGAAAAAATTGATTCAGAAGAACACCCTTTAGAAAAAGATATATTTAAAAAAGTTGTAAGCGCCATCAATTTAATACCTAGCGGCGTTTTGTCCAAAAGCACTGTAATAGATTTGGTAATAAGCTCAAATAACCTTGGAGTTATAACGCAGGACGATAAATTTATAACATTGAACAATCAGGTAAGAAGTTCAGTAAAATCAATAATAACAAATAACGTGGAATATGTAATGAAGCAGATTGGAGATGCTTTAGATATTGAATGCGTGATTGGAGGGTGTTATCCGGGATGGGAATATGCCAAGGAATCTAAAATAAGGGACATTTGTACAGAAACCTATCGCGATATTTTTGGGAAAGAGCCTGTTGTGGAAGCTATTCATGCAGGTCTCGAGTGTGGTCTGCTAATGGAGAAAATACATAATTTGGATGCAATATCAATGGGCCCCGATGCATATGATGCGCATTCTCCCAATGAACATGTAAGTGTTAAGTCTACAGAGAACGTCTATAATTTGATTTTAAAAATTCTAGAAAAAATTAAATAAACTGTTTTACATAAGCAAGCATTGTCTTTATATTGAATACAAAAATATTATTTTGAGTGTACAGAGAATGCTTGTTTTTCGACTTTTTAGGATTGAATTTGAATATAAATTCATTAAATTCGATTTTTACTATATGCGATTAACTGAAAATACCAGTAAAATGAATTCGTTAACATTATTGAAAAAAACGATTTCGTACATAAATAAACGTTACTGGTATAAAAATAAATATATTGAAATGTATTAATTTCTATGTTATAATAATCTACACATTTAGCTAAGAGAGGAGAAAGAAAAGTGGTAAAATATATAGTAAAAAGGATTATTTCAGCGTTTATTACTATATGGTTTATTTTGACTTTGACATTCATTTTAATGAACAGCATTCCAGGTGACCCATTTTCATCAGGAAAGGCTTTGCAGCCGGAGGTCGAAGCAGCAATCAAAGCAAAATACGGGTTGGACAGACCTATAATTGAGCAATATTTTACTTATTTAAAAAATTATGTACACGGAGATTTCGGTGTCTCATTCAAGAAAATAGGTTTGACAACAAATCAAATAATTGGTGACG
Source organism: Sedimentibacter sp. (assembly GCA_018436705.1). GTDB lineage: Bacteria > Bacillota > Clostridia > Tissierellales > Sedimentibacteraceae > Sedimentibacter. Next base: position 35,034 of record JAHDLA010000023.1, on the reverse strand, counting down.
GATTTCCATATTCACTGAAAATCGGAGCATGGTCATCGTTATTTATAATAGTGGCGGGCATATCCTTCGGGATAATATCGGCACTTAAACAAAATAAAATTCCTGACAGAATAATGATGGTAATTTCAACATTGGGAGCAACTATACCGAGTTTCGTTTTTGCTACAATGTTCATTTATATATTTAACAGGAAGTTGGGCTGGGTGCCTTCCTTCGGTGCCGGTACATGGAAACATTATATCGGGCCTGTTCTTTGTATAGGTATGTTTTCACTTGCGTATGTAACAAGACTTACAAGGACTTCGGTTCTTGATGTTCTGCAGCAGGACTACATAAGAACTGCAAGGGCAAAAGGATTACCCGAAGGCGTTGTAATTGTAAAGCATGCTTTAAGAAATGCGCTTATTCCGGTTGTAAGCTATCTTGGGCCAATGATAGCAGGTCTTATTACCGGATCTTTTGTAGTTGAAAAAGTATTTGGTATCGCTGGTATAGGTTCACTGTTTACAACAAGCATCATGAACAGAGACTATACTTTAATTATGGGTATTACAGTATTTTTTGGTATATTTATAGTAATTGCGACTTTAATAGTGGATATTCTTTATGTTTTCATCGATCCGCGTATTAAGTATGATTAGGAGGAACTAATAAATGGAAAATAATTTTAAAATGTCTCCTGATATGTGGACTCCTTTGGAGAAATCAGAAAAGGATGCGGAGAAAGTAGCCAGACAAAGCCTTACATTTTGGCAGGATGCTGCAAGAAGATTAAAACAAAACAAAGTTGCAATGATTTCACTGGTTGTTGTTGCTATTATGATTCTGGCATGTGTTTTTGTGCCTATGTTTTATCCTATAACTTATGAAGATCAGGTTTTGGACTTTGCAAATATAGGTATTATGCTTGATATATATGAAGTGGACGGAAACTATTTCTATATGAACGGGGAATATTATCTATTGGATATTACAAAGGGTGGAGAACTTCTTCAGAAGCATCCGCTTGTTAAGGATGACATGCAGAATAAAAGATATATATATGATTTTAATGGTAAACAGGTAATTGTTGATTACAGCCCGTACTTTAATGCCAAGGTTGAATATAACAGCTTGGAAAAGAAAGCAAGGAAAGATCCGACAATAGACTTGACCGAAGCGAAGTTTAAGCTAGATAATGCAAAAAAAGTTGAGGTTACCGTTGAAGGCACAGAAATTAAACCTGTTGATACGGTTCATAACAAGACTTATATATTCGGCACAGACAATCTTGGAAGAGATATGTTTATAAGAATACTCCACGGAGGCAGGATATCATTTATAGTAGGTTTTGTTGCAGCATTTGTTAACTTCATCATAGGGGTTCTGTACGGAGGTATATCAGGATATATCGGAGGAAGAACAGACAATCTAATGATGCGTATCGTTGACGTAATAAACTCCATACCTACGCTTTTGTATGTTATACTCCTGATGGTTGTAATGGGAAGTGGTATGATGCCTATAATTGTGGCGTTGAGTATAACCTACTGGCTCAGTATGGCGAGACTTGTAAGAGGACAGGTTCTTGGACTTAAGGAACAGGAATTTGTATTAGCAGCACAGTCTTTGGGCGCAACAACAAATAGAATAATGTTAAGGCATTTGATTCCTAACATGATGGGACCGATAATGGTTTCTGTAACCATGCAGATACCGAATGCCATATTTACTGAAGCATTTTTAAGTTTCGTAGGGTTAGGGGTTTCAGCTCCGCAGGCATCTTGGGGTTCACTGTGTAATGATGCATTACTGACATACATGACGTATCCGTACCAATTGTTCTTGCCAGCTTTTGCAATATCAATAACAATATTGGCGTTTAATTTATTTAGCGATGGTTTAAGAGATGCTCTTGACCCAAAACAAAGAAAGTAAAGTGAGGTGTAAAAAATGTCAGAAAAATTATTAGAAGTTAAAGACTTAAGGACATCATTTTTCACTCACTTAGGCGAAGTAAAGGCTATAAGAGGCATAAGCTTTGATGTTGAAAAAGGAGAATCCTTAGGTATAGTAGGTGAGTCAGGAAGCGGTAAAAGCGTTACTTCTTTATCTATTATGAAACTTTTGCTGTATCCAGGTAAAATTGTAGGCGGAGAAATACTGTTCAATGGAGCTGATATAGTAAAAAAATCAAACAGAGAAATGATGAACATCAGAGGGAATGAAATTGCAATGATATTTCAAGATCCTATGACATCATTGAATCCTGTTTATACAATAGGAGATCAAATTACCGAAGCAATTATTAAACATCAGAAATTATCGAAAAAGGATGCAAATGAAAAAGCTTTAGAAATGCTGAAGCTTGTTAATATACCGGACCCCGAAAAGAGAATAAAGAACTACCCTCATGAATTTTCGGGAGGTATGAGGCAAAGGGCTATGATAGCTATAGCGCTGTCGTGCGAACCTGAATTGCTGATCGCAGATGAGCCGACTACGGCTCTTGACGTTACGATTCAAGCACAGATATTGGATTTAATGAAAACATTGAATTCCAAGCTTGACACATCGACCATGCTTATAACTCATGACCTTGGAGTTGTGGCTGATGTATGTTCAAGAGTAGTTGTTATGTATGGAGGCCTCATAATGGAAAAGGGATCCATAAGAAACATATATTACGAGCCAAGGCACCCGTATACTATGGGATTGTTAAAATCGATACCAAAAGTAGCTTCCGATGAAAAACAAAGGCTTATTCCAATAGCAGGTACTCCTCCCGATTTGCTGCATCCTCCTACAGGATGTCCGTTCTATGCAAGATGTGAGTATGCAATGCGCATATGCAATCAGGAGCAGCCTCCGTATTTTAAGACAGCAGATGGGCAGCACGAATCAATGTGCTGGTTACTCCACCCTGAAGCTCCCAGAAATGAAGAGTATGAACAACTGAAGGGGGGAGTAAGAATTGGAAAATAAGGAAATATTGATTGAAGTTAAAAACTTGAAAAAATATTTTATAAAAAATAAAGGTTTTATACAAAAAAATCTGGAAATAACGAAAGCAGTTGATGATGTATCGTTTTATATAAAAAAAGGCGAGACTCTTGGGTTGGTTGGTGAATCCGGATGCGGCAAATCCACAACGGGTCGTACGATTTTGAGACTTTACGAGCCTACAGCCGGAGAAATACTGTATAACGGAAAGAATATTGCAAAACTGAACAGAGAGCAGCTAATGCCGTACAGGAAAAAAATGCAGATGATTTTCCAAGACCCGTATGCTTCATTGAATGCCAGAATGACTGTTTCCGATATAATCGGAGAGCCCATGGATATACATCACCTGGCTTCCGGAAAAGAGCGTCAGGAAAAAATTTATGAGTTGCTTGACACAGTAGGGTTGAATAAGGATCATGCTGCACGTTATCCTCATGAATTCTCCGGAGGACAGAGACAGCGTATAGGTATTGCCAGATCATTGGCCGTTGATCCTGAATTCATAATATGTGATGAGCCGATTTCGGCTCTTGACGTTTCCATTCAGGCACAGGTTGTAAATATGCTTGAAGATCTGCAGGAAGAAAGAGAATTGACATACCTGTTTATTGCTCATGATTTGTCTATGGTTAAACATATATCAGACAGGGTAGGGGTTATGTATCTCGGAAGCCTTGTGGAGGTTGCAAACAGCAGTGAACTATATGCAAACCCGGTTCATCCGTATACTCAGGCTCTGCTGTCTTCAATTCCTATACCTGATCCGGACATAGCGGAAGCATCAAAAAGAATCGTTCTCGAGGGAGACGTTCCGAGTCCTGTAAATCCGCCTTCAGGCTGTAAATTCAGGACAAGATGCAGGTATGCAACAGATATATGCAAAGAGGTGTCGCCTGAACTGAAAGAAGTCGAAAAAGAACACTTTGTAGCATGTCATTTGGTAAATAAATAATGATGTTTTCATCCTTTATGCAATGTGTTAAAAGTATAACTCTTGACATATTGCATAAAAAGGGTGATAATATAAATGCAGTCAAAAAATGGCTGTAAATACATAGATATTTGGAGGGATTTTATGTTAAAGAGAGTACTGGCGTTAATAGTGGTACTAGCAATGGTATTTTCTATAGTTGGCTGTGCTAAGCAGGAAGCACCTGCACCTACAGATGAGCCAGCAGAGGAAACACCATCAGAAGAACAGCCGGCTGAACAAACAGCAGGTAACGACGATTATTTGGTTTGGAACATAGCAGTTGACTCACAAACTTGGGACCCAACGCTTAACAGTTCTGCAGACGGCGGACACATAATTCAAAACTTATTTGAAGGTTTGACAAGAGAAACAAAAGATGGCATTGAAGCCGCATCAGCAGATAGTTGGGAAATTACAAACGACGGTAAAACTTATACATTCAAATTAAAAGAAGGTCTTAAGTGGTCAGACGGACAACCGTTAACAGCTAAGGATTTTGAATATGCTTGGAAAAGAGCATGTGATCCTGCAGTAGCATCAGAATATTCTTTCCTTGTAACTAGCTACTTAGTTGGAGGAGAAGAATTTTTTAACGGAACAGGTACAATAGACGAAGTGGGAGTTAAGGCTCTTGACGAAACAACTTTAGAAGTTAATCTGAAATTCCCTGTATCCTACTTCCTGAGCTTGACTTCATTCTATACTTACATGCCTGTTAGACAGGACATAATTGAAGCTAACGGTGAAGGCTGGGAAAAGAATCCTGAAACTTGTATTTCAAACGGAGCGTTCAAGCTTGAAGAATACCAGACGGGTTCTCACTTAACAATGGTTAAGAATGACCAGTACTGGGATGCAGACAGCGTTAAACTTGCCGGAGTTAAAGGCCTTATGATAGTTGAAGGGACTACTGCTCTTAACGGTTATGAAAATGGAGATATCCAAGTTCTTGACAGTATTACTATAGAACAGATTCCAAGACTTCAAAAAGAAGATCCTAACTTTAAAATTACTCCTCACATTGGAACATATTATGTAAACTTCAACAATGACGACGAACTGTTCAAGGATGTAAGAGTAAGAAAAGCATTCTCACTTGCTATTGACAGAAAAGCGTTTGTTGAACAGGTTACAAAGGGTGGTCAAGTGCCAGCAACAGGATTTATTCCATCTGGTATGCAGTATTCTGACGGAACTGATATCAGACCGTTGGACGAAAATGGACTTCCAGCAGCTGAGTATGGTATAGACCCTAGCCAAGCATTGCCGGAAGAAGCTAAAGCATTGTTAGCAGAAGCAGGATATCCTGACGGAGAAGGATTACCTGAAGTAACATTCCTTTACAATACAAACGAAAATAACAAGAAAATAGCTGAAGCATTACAGGGTATGTGGAAACAAAACCTTGGCGTAGATGTTACACTTCTTAACCAAGACTGGGCTGTATTCCAGGAAGAAAGAAGAGCTGGAAACTACATGATGGCCAGAGGCGGCTGGTTGGGTGACTACGGTGATCCAATGACTATGCTTGATTTATTCGCAAGTAAATCAGGAAATAATGATCCTCAGTGGAGATACAGAGAAGAGCCTACTTTGGCACCTAATGATAAAATGCTGAACCCAGAGCAAGAAGAATTCGACAATGCAATCAATGCTTCAATGCTTGCAAGCGGAAAAGACAGAGATGAGCAGTTGAAGAAAGCTGAAGATGTTCTTATGAACAATCACGTTATAGCACCTATTTACTACTATACATTTACAAACATAGTTGATGAATCTGTAGTTGAAGGTGTTGAGCTTACAATGACTAATAAATGGGATTTCAGACACGCTGAGATTATAAAATAAGAAAAAATTTCGAAAATACGGCAGAGCTTCTGCCGTATTTTTTTTGTGGGAAAAAGTGATTTAAGAAACAATAAATATTTTTAGAAGCTTTGGAATCTGGGAGATAAGATTAAGGGCAAATACATTTGGTGAGTAAATAATTTTACTTACGGCAAGCTGCTCATTCGTTCTTTTATATATACAATTTCATGAATTCGGTGTATAATTAATATGGGTGATTATATGAAATATAAAATGGTTGTCCTTGACTTGGACGGAACTTTGCTGAACAATGATAAGCACATAAGCTTAAATAATATAAAAATATTGAATGATCTTCATGATAGAGGAATAAAAATAGTTATTGCCACTGGCAGAAATTATTATATGGCAAAGGCTCTAGTTAGAGATATAGGAAATGTAGAGCCTGTTATTCTCGCAAATAACGGAGCAATTATAAGGAAATTACAGAATGACGAACTTATTGAATGTAATTATTTAAATCCTCTTGAGTTCGAAAAAATCTACCGCGAAGGACTAAAATATAATTTGAATCCTGTGCTGCATGTTGATGAGTACTTCAACGGATATGACCTTATATATGAAAATGAAAATTTTGAGGAAGTATACAGAGGATATATTAAGAAGGGTTATGAAAGGGCTAAACTTAAAAAATTTAATCCGTCTGAAATAAATAATATTCTGTCTGTATGCTATTTTAATGATTATAACACGCTTTGTGCCTTCAGCGATAAATTGAATAAAACAAATAGAGGCAATTATAATACAATATGCAATAGAAATATAGGAAAAAGGGCTCTGCTTGAGTTCCTTCATCCTGATGGATGCAAGTGGAGTGCATTAAAAAAATATGCTTTACAGCACAATGTTGGATCGGATGAAATAGTATCAATAGGAGATGACAACAATGATATCGAGCTTTTGAAAAATTCCGGTATCGGAATCGCTATGTTAAACGGAACGGAGGAGTCAAAAAAAGCTGCTAAAATAATTACGGCACACGATAACAATGATTCAGGAGTTTACCATGTATTACATGAAATATTTAAGATATAAAAATATATAAGCTTTGTACATATTTCTCTTAGACATCAAATATAATGTAATAATATTAGATTGTTGAGGAGGAATTATGAGAATATTAACTGCAATAGCATCAATTCTTATTATCATAGGAGCTTTGAACTGGGGACTATACGGATTATCAAAGATTGATATAATTGAAAATTTCTTTGGCGGTTGGAAAAATAAATTTGGACGAATGCTTTACATTCTTATTGGACTTGCCGGACTTTATTCTCTTCTATACGTAATATTTGCGTAAAGCAATAATATTTTAAAGCAGCAATAACGCTGATCGGCGTTTTGCTGCTTTAAAATATTCCGCAGTAATTATTATCAGAAATTTTCTACTTAAACGAAACAGCTTTAGAAGCTTTTCTTACCATATTGCTGTTTTGGACTTTTTGACCTACAAACTCTGCGGAGCCCATAGCAATATGCGCCAAGCCAAAGCCTATAATTCCGTTTCTGTAGGATTTCGGAATATTGTTTTTTAGTGCAAATCCCGTAACTGTTACGACGGTTCCTAAAACTGTGGGGATGATTCCTTCTCTAATATGCATATATACCTCCTGAATTTTTGTTGTTTAATTATTGTTTGCATTAATTTTAAAAATAATATGATTATTATTACCAAAATATATAAATAATTATAATTTCAATTGCTTTAATTGTTTAATTTAATTATAATTATATGATATAAAATAAAATTGCAAAATTACAAATGATAGGGGCAATATGAAATTATATAATGAATATTCTATATTTTTAAAAGAAAAATATGGAGAAAAGGTTTATAAACTTCCGGTTAATATTCCGTGTACATGTCCTAACCGCGACGGAACAATCGGATACGGAGGATGCACATTTTGTGCAGATGTAGGTACAGGTTTTGAAATGCTTGAGAATACTATTAGTGTAAAGGAACAAATTGAAAAAAACATGCAGTATATATCTAAAAAGTACAAGGCAAAAAAATTCATTGCATACTTTCAGAATTATACAAATACGTATCTTAGACTTGAAGAATTTAAAAAATACATTAATGAAGCAGTTGGCAAAAACATAGTTGAGATATCTATTTCTACGAGGCCTGATTGTATAGGAAGCGAATATCTTGAGTTTCTTAAAGAAGTGAAAGATTTACACGATGTTAATATTTCAATAGAGCTTGGATTACAGACGGCAAATTACCACACACTTATATCCATTAACAGAGGACATACTCTTGCTGAATTCATTGATGCTGTTATGAGAATAAAAAAATACGGTTTTGAAGTATGTACTCACGTTATTTTAAACCTGCCGGGAGATGATATTATTGATGCGAAGGAGACAGCAAAAATTCTGTCAGTGCTCAAGGTTGACCAGGTTAAAATTCATTCACTATATATTATGGAAAATACAAAGATGGGAATATTATATAAAAATAAGGAAATAACTGTTATTGACGAGGAAGAATATGTTGAAAGAGTAATTGTATTTCTGGAACATCTTGATAAAAATATAGTGGTGCAAAGGCTTGTGGGCAGAGCTCCGGAGAAAAACTCCCTGTTTGTTAACTGGGGTATGAGCTGGTGGAAAATAAAGGATGATATTCTTGAGAAAATGGAGAACGAAGGCAGGCATCAAGGTTCCAAATCAATAAAAAATTATACCGCAAGTTAATGTAAAGACTTTAACTACAACTTGTAATTTTTAAAAATAAGTAGTGTAAACATTTTCAATTTGTGGTACAATATATATGTAATTAACTTTTATAAAAAAAACATAGGAGTGTGATTATTATGGTTCAATTAGTTTGTGGGCACAACGGCACCGGTAAAACAAGAAGAATGATTGATATGGCAAACAAAACAATCGATAGTATACATGGAAAGATGGTTTTTTTGGAAGCGAACAACCGACATATATTTGATTTAGATTACAAAATCAGATATATAAACACAAAAGAATTTGGACTAACAAATGCTGAGCAGTTTGAAGGCTTTGTATGCGGCTTAATTGCTACAGATTATGATATAGAACAGGTTTACATAGATGGATTGTACAAGATAGCTCAGGCGGGTATGGAAAAACTGGATTATGTAGTAGAAAGACTGGATTATTTATCAAAAAAATTTGATGTGAAATTTGTAATGAGTGTAAATCATGATGTAGAAGATATTCCGGAAGGATTAAGAGATAGAGTAATTGAAGAGGCAGTAATGCTATAGTTAGGTGAGCCACCGATTTATCGGTGGCTCATGCTGTTTTAAAACTATAAAAATCTCAGAAAATTCAACTATCAATCTAATCATCTAAATGCGTTCGGTTTATCCGCAACAGGTGCCCTGCGGAACGAATCATTTTGGATGTTGTCATTTTATGTTTGCTATTTATAATTGCCGCCGATATTTGGCGGCAATTATCTTTAAAACGAATCTAATTTTAGGTACTTATCTCTGTCACTATTGCTAAAAAGCATTTTTTCTGTTAAAATTATTTTACTATTCAGTACGACTATTAGAAAGAGTGATCTTATGAATTATTTTAAACAGAGCAAGAATATTTTTGACGAGTTTTTCGAACACAGGGATATGCTGATTATTCAGCATATGAATGGTGATATCAATAAGAAGGAGTATCTTGAATTAAATTATAAATACATGCTTGAAAAAAATATTAAGCCATTTCAGCGAATAGACAGTTTTGAAAAAGGCATGTACAATTATCAGTATTACAATATGATGGCAAAGTATCATAGAATGATTGCCCAAGAAATTAAGGACAAGGGGAAACACATAAGTTTTTACAGCAAGTATTTGAATGATGCCGATTATTATTATAACGAGAAGGATAAAACAACATTCAGGCTTTTGAGATTCCTTCAGTACGAAAATGTAGAAGCATACTATATTAAAATGGAATCTACAGTTCTTGAGGGCAAGCTTTATGAAATTGTGCTGAATGATTATGAATATGCGGTTCTTCACTCTAAAAGCCTGTGGCTTCTGGACGTATTAAAAAAAGAAAATGTGTTTTCAGATAAAAAGAAAAAATCGGTTATTGATTACTATGTAAATTCTAAGTATTGATGAAAAGGCAATGAATAAATTGTTCTTATAACTTTTATTGACAACTTTTTTGGTTCAGAAAGCATCAATTAAAAGGTCTGCAGCATTTTGAACTGTCTGCAGACCACATAATTAATGAATTTTATAAATTATGATAAAATATAAAGTATTATAATAAAACACAGCAAACCATTAAATTAAAACTGTTTTGCTGTGTGCTTGATGTTCTTATTTATTAAGCTTTGATTTTAGTATTTCTGTCGACATCACTATTGTGCGTTTGCTATTATTTTTATCACATTGTCCAACGACGTTCCCACTTCTATTTCAAATGTTCCGCTTCTAAGCCTTGTATCAAGTCCCAGCTCAACTGATCTGTTTAAAAACTCATTCTTGTCATCAATTAGATTGGAATTAAGAAGGATATCTCCGATTGTTGATGGATATGAACCTTCCGGAATACTAACTGTTGCAAATAATTTGTTTCCGTCATTAGTTTCTGATCCTGGGTTATCATCTTGCGCCGGTTCTTCAGGGTTTTCCGGATTTTCGGGGTCAGGAGTATTTTCGCCGGTCGGTGTCTCAGGGTTATTTTCCGATGCAACGGGAAAATCTACAATAACATCCTTTTCAATGCCCCTGTTAAATAAAATGTCAAACCTCCAACTTAATATTACAGCCATAATAACGATTACTGTAATAATCAACCCATAGTCCGTAATATTATATAAAAAGTCTCTTATTGCATTAATTATTGTTTTCATTTGTAACTCCTTGAGAATTATCCTGTTAATTAATAATAGCACAAAATTTGCGCAGATACAATAATCACGTTATATAAAAATCTACTAAATTTTATCAAATTTTACAAAGGTATATACTTTCGCGAATAATTTGGTATAATAAATAAAGATATCACAAAACAGATATGGAGAAAACATGAAGGAAATAATAATTACTAATAATGAAGAGGGCCAAAGGCTTGACAGGTTCTTAAAAAAATATCTTAATAAAGCTAATACGTCCTTTATTTATAAAATGATAAGGAAGAAAAACATAAAATTGAACAATTCCAAGGCAGAACCTGAAGTCCTTTTAAAAAAGGGTGATTTGGTGCAGGTTTATCTATCTGATGAAACAATCTCAAAATTCAGAGAAAAGAAAACACTAAAACAGACGGATATACATTTTGGCGTTGTATACGAAGATGATAATATCCTTGTTGTAAACAAACCCATAGGCTTAAGTACTCAGCCTGACGAGACAAGTTCAATAAACCTTGTGGATGAGATTAAAATGTATCTGGATGCAAAGGAGAAGAATATCAGTTTTACTTTCAAGCCGGCAGTATGCAACAGGCTGGACAAGAATACTTCAGGTCTGGTTATTGCAGCAAAAAACTATGAGACACTGAAACAGACAAATATGGCTATAAGAGAAAGAAGCATAAAAAAATTCTACATGGCAAAGGTACACGGAATAATCGATAACACTATTGAACTTAAGGATTACCTGATTAAAAACGAAAATAGAAATATGGTAAAAATAATAAAAAACGAAGCTGAAAATGCAAAGCGGGTAATTACCATGGTACGTCCCTTGAGGGAAGAAGGTAAATTTACTTGGCTTGAGATAGAAATAGAAACCGGAAGAGCACATCAGATAAGAGCCCATCTTGCATCCATAGGGCATCCAATTGTGGGAGACAAAAAGTATGGCAGAAAAGACAGTGAAAAGCACCAGATTCTGCATGCCTATAAATTGATTTTAGGAGGATATGAAGGCAGCTTGTCTTATTTGAACGGAAAGACGGTAAAGTCAGAAATTAATGACAGATTTTTATTAAAGGGGAAAACTCATGAAAGTAGAATTAGTAAATGAAAATAAAGTTGTAGACATAGATAAAAATAAATCTTTGTATGATTTTTTGAAGGGATACGAAACGGATTATAAAAAATATCTCGGAATCAAAGTAAACAATAAACTGCGTGAGCTTGTCAACGCGGATTATTGTGAGAATGATAAGGTCGAATTTCTGGATATAACAGACAGGGACGGACATAGAATTTATGTGAGAACTTTGAGTTTGATTTACATCAAAGCATGTAAGGATGTATTTAAGGGCATAGACGTACAGATTAAGCATTCGTTAAACAAGGGGCTATATACGGAACTTGAATTTAAGCATCCGGTAAATAATACCAAGCTTGAAAGCATAAAAAAGAGAATGAAGAAAATTATAGATGCCCAAAGGCCTATTAATACTTTGTTTTTAGATATTGATGAAGCTGAAAAAATATTTCTGGGACAGGGTATGAAAGATAAGGCGGAGCTTTTAAAATATTGGACAAAGGATAAAATTCGTGTATATGAACTTGATGGATACTACGATACATTTTACGGTTATCTGGCACCTAACACAGGGTACATAGATAAATTTGATTTAAGGTTGTTTTACCCCGGCATAATTTTAAATTTTCCCACAAAGGAAAGCAACTTTGAACTTCCAGAATATATTGAACAGAAAAAGCTTTACAAAGTGTTCAAGGAAGCAGAGGAGTGGGGAGAAATAATGGATGTAGGCTATGTAGGCGCTTTAAACAAAAAAATTGCCAATAATACAATTGACGATATGATTCGTATTAACGAAGCCCTGCATGAGAAGAAAATTGCCTATATTGCAGATGAGATAGCCGGCGACAAAAATATTAAAATAGTGCTCATAGCCGGTCCATCTTCTTCGGGCAAGACTACATTTGCGCAGAGGCTGTCAATTCAGCTGAGGGTTAACGGCAAAAAGACATATGCTCTTTCTCTTGATGATTACTTTGTTGACAGGTATATGACACCTAAGGACGAAAACGGTGATTATGATTTTGAAACAATTGATGCACTTGATTTAGACTTGTTTAATGAAGATCTGCTGAATCTTATGGCCTGTGAAACAGTTAAATTGCCGGTCTACAATTTTAAACTTGGTAAGAGAGAGTACACAAGAGATCCCGTCACATTGACGAAAGATCACATTATTATTATTGAGGGAATACATGGTTTGAATGATAAACTCACAAAGCAGATACCTCAAATTAATAAGTTCAAGATTTATATAAGTGCTTTGACTCAGCTGAACATAGATAATCACAATCGTATTTCTACATCTGATTTAAGGCTGCTGAGGAGAATAGTGCGAGACAATACTCACCGTGGAAATGATGCGTTGAAAACAATGGAGCTTTGGGACAATGTTGTTAGAGGAGCTGAAAGGTTTATTTTTCCTTATCAGGAAAATGCGGATGCAATATTTAACTCTGCTTTGGTATATGAGCTGTGTGTGCTGAAAAAATATGCAGAGCCTCTTATAAAGGGAATAGAAAAGAACAGCAAGTTTTATCCTGAGAGACAGAGACTGATGAAATTTTTAAGTTATTTTAAATCAATCGAAGATGAAAGTGCAATTGCAAGTACATCAATTCTGAGAGAATTTATAAGTGGAAGCTGTTTCGAATAAATTAAATAAGCAGCTGAACATTTTAATTGTTCAGCTGTTTTTTACATAAAATCATTTAAATCTACTTTTCCTCTTTTCATACCTACGCTGAGAGCGAGCCCCATGCTTACCATATTTATAAGCATAAATGTTCCTCCGGAACTTATAAACGGAAGAGGTATACCTGTTACAGGCAACAATCCCATTGTCATGCCTATATTTTCGAAAATATGGAAGAATTGCATGGAGGCTATTCCTGTCACTATCAAGGATCCGAACAGGTTAGATGAATGTTTCGCAATACGTATCAACCTGTTAAGCAAGATTGCATAAAGACTGAGCAGAAAAAGACCTCCAATGAGCCCTAATTCTTCTCCTATTACAGCAAATATAAAATCTGTTTCCTTTGTCGGCAGGTATCCAAGCTGGTTTTGAACTCCGTTGTACAATCCTCTGCCGTAAAGCATGCCTGAGCCGATTGCAGTCTTGGACTGTATAACCTGGTAACCTGTATCTTCCGGGTCCAGTTCGGGGTAAAAGAATGTTACTATTCTGTCTATGCGGTAATCTTCATTGGGCGTATAATCCTGCATTATGTGGTAGAACAAAACAAGCCCTACTATAAGAAGTATAAGAATAATTAACATTACTGTAATAATATATTTCCTGTCTATCCCGGCTACGAAAATCATAACCGCAATAAAGAAAATGAAAACCATGGCAGTTCCAAAATCAGGCTGCATTAAAATTAATGCTATTGGAAAAAATGCAAAAATTAAAACTTTTATAAGCACTGCAGGATCGTTCAAATTTTCCTTGTTTATATCAATGTATTTTGATACTGATATTATAACTCCAAATTTAGCCAATTCTGAAGGCTGGAATACAATAGGGCCTACGGAAATCCAGCTTCGCACATCACCCCATTCTGAGGCGCTTACGGGATTTATAAGAACATATACCAGCAGAATCACAGTTACTCCGTAAATTGGGATATAAAAGGTTCCGTATATGTCGTAGTCTATCATTACAAGCACAAGCAGTACAGCGAGACCAATCCCGAAGGCGGCTATCTGAGTTTTTAAATACGGTTCGCTTCCGGATATTTTGCTCATGGTAGCACTGTTAATTATTATAAAGCCAAAGACACACAATATAATTGTTGTAAAAAACAACACAAAATCAAACCTCTTAAGTTTGCTTTCTTTCTTAAACATGTTAAACTCCTTTGTAATATACGTTATTATATCATATTTTAATATAATGAAAAGTAAAATATTATTTATGACAACAATTGTATACCGTAATATTTCAGGGGTTAAAAAGTTCTTAACATGATGATGAATCTATGTTATAATTTGAAATAACCCAAGAGTTAGGAGAAACTATGATTATATTCGGTATAGATCCGGGCCTTGCCATATCAGGCTACGGTATTTTAAATTATGTCGGAAATAAATTCGAAGTATTGGATTACGGTGCGGTTATAACAGACAGCTGTGAAGAATTTCCAAAGAGGCTAAAAAAAATATATGACAGATATACAGAGCTGTTTATGTTGTACAAGCCCGAAGCAGTTGCCATTGAGGAACTTTTTTATAATAAAAATGTTAAGACAGCTATAGCCATTGCAGAGGCAAGGGGGGTACACCTTTTAGCAGCGGAAAATTTCGGAATACCTTTGTATGAATACACACCTCTTCAGATAAAGCAGGGCATTGTGGGCTACGGCAGAGCCGAAAAAAGGCAGATTCAAGAAATGGTGAAAATAATACTTCACCTTGAATGCATTCCAAAGCCAGATGATGTAGCCGACGGACTGGCAGCAGCTATTTGTCATGCTCATTCATTAAAATATGCAAATAATTATAAAATATTAAAATATTAACGGAGTGTCAGATGATTAGTTATATCAAAGGTGAAGTAGTAAAAAAAGGACCTGATTACATAGTTGTAGAAAATAATGATATAGGCTATTATGTAAGCACATCCCGATCAACTTTAAATAAGGTAAGTGAAGGAGAGAGGACTTCAATACATATATATATGCATGTAAGAGAGGATAATATTGCACTGTACGGGTTTCTGAGCTCGGATGAAATTGAAATGTATAAAAAACTCATTTCAGTGAATGGTATCGGTCCTAAAGCGGGATTATCAATATTGTCCACTTATGAAACAAATACTGTTAAAGAAATTATTATAAAAGATGATGTTTCAAGTATGTCCAAGGTTCCAGGCATAGGGAAAAAAACAGCCGGGAAAATAATTCTTGAGTTAAAGGACAAAGTTGGAACACTTGACAGCATAGAAGCTTCGTCACCAACGGAAATCCAGCGTTTTGATTCCGAATCGGATGATGTAATAAATGGCTTAATATCATTGGGATTCAATCCGAATGAAGCTAAAAAGGCTCTTGATAAAATTGACACGACCGGAAAGACGGAGAACGAAATTATTAAGGAAGCATTAAAAAATATTAACAGGCAGGGATAATGATGTTTGAAAGAGAAAATGAAATAGTTGCCGGTACTGCAAATACAGGTGAGGAAGAACTTGAACTCAGTCTGAGACCCCAAAGACTCTGTCAATATATTGGACAAAGCAAAGTTAAAGAGGTTCTTAATATTTTTATTCAGTCGGCTCAAATGAGAAACCAGCCTCTGGATCATGTGTTGCTTTCCGGACCTCCGGGCTTGGGAAAAACCACGCTTGCCAATATAATTTCAAATGAAATGGGAGTGAATATCAGAGTTACATCAGGCCCGGCGATAGAAAGACAAGGAGACTTAGCAGCAATATTGACGAATTTAAACGAGAACGATGTGCTGTTTATTGATGAGATTCACAGAATAAATAAGAATGTGGAAGAAATCTTATATCCTGCACTTGAGGATTTCGCTCTTGATATTATAATAGGCAAGGGACCATCAGCAAGATCTATAAGGCTTGATTTGCCGAAATTTACTTTAATCGGCGCCACAACAAGGTCTGGAATGCTGGCATCACCTTTGAGAGACAGGTTTGGCGTTATGTGCAACCTGGATTTTTATAATGTAAGCGATTTAAAAGAAATTGTACTTCGTTCTGCCGGAATTATTGATGTTAAAATAAATGAGAATGGAGCAGAAGAAATTGCAAGGAGATCAAGAGGAACGCCTAGAATAGCAAACAGGCTCTTAAGACGTGTAAGGGATTATGCCATAGTGAAAAGTGACGGAATAATTGATACGGAGACGGCTGACAGCGCTCTCAAAATGTTAGAAATAGATGAAATGGGACTGGATAAGCTTGACAGGAGAATATTGAACACAATCATTGATTTTTACAAGGGAGGCCCCGTAGGGCTGGAAACATTGTCTGCTTCAATAGGTGAGGAAAAGGGAACCATAGAGGATGTTTATGAACCTTATCTTCTTCAGATAGGATATTTGAGCCGAACTCCAAGAGGTAGAATCGTTACAGAACATGGATACAGGCATGTAAATAAGCATAGAAAAAATACAAGTCAAACAACAATTGATCTGGGTTAGGTGATTTATATGAAAAAAAACATATTGAAGATTACAGCTATGTCTTTATTGATTTTAATTTTATCAATTTCTGCCTGCTTCGGAGCTTCTGATGAAGAATATGTTAGAATCAGGATACGGTCTCCAAGAGTATACAACGAACAGTCATCAATCCAGGGCTATGAAGATATAACCGTTTATGAACTGGATGGAAAGCCGGAGGAGCTGTTTCAGTTAAATGAAGACAGCTTATGTCTCCTCTTAGATTCGTATTTCGACAGTGAATACAGCTACACACAGGAAAAAAACAAGGCATCTGTTGGACCAAACCATGTTGTTCTTGACCAGTTATATTCTTCTTTTGAAAAAGCTGACAGAGTTGCAAATGAACTGGAGGAAGAATTCAGAGAAGACTTCTTCCCACAGCTTAGTAATGATGGTTATAGAATTTACGGTGGTATGTATGCTGACATGTCTGGAGCAAAAGAATTAATGGAAGAAATGGTTGACGAGGGGTATGAAGTAGAAGTTGTATGTACTGATATGCAAAATGTAGCAGCCTATGATGATAATGACAATGTTGCATTTATGTACAGTAACGACATGGACATATATTTTTCATCATACAATGACGGCGAAGACCGTGAAATGATTAAAATTGATAAGAAACCTTACAGGGGTTTTATAGGGTTTAAAATAATAGATAATTCTAAGCTTATTTCTATTAATTTTGTAGATCTTGAAAGCTATCTGTATGGTGTAGTTCCAAATGAAATATCTGCTTCATGGGGAAAAGAGTCTCTTAAAGCACAGGCGGTTGCAGCCAGGACATATGCAGTTTCTTGCCTAAGTCCTTATGCTTCATACGGCTATGATATGGATGACAACCAAAACAGCCAGGTATACATGGGTTATTCTTCGGAAAAGGAATCAACTAATGAAGCTGTAGATGAAACAAAGGGTGAAATGATTTATTATGAAGACAAGCTTATTCAAGCATTTTATCATTCTACCAGCGGAGGAACAACCGAGAATACGGAAAATGTGTGGTCGTCAAAACTTCCGTATGCCGTTGCTGTAGATGATGAGTATTCGGACAGGTCTGATTCACCGTACAATGAATGGCAGAAATCATACAAAAGAAGCGAAATAATTAAAATGCTCAATGATGATGGAAACAACGTTGATGAACTTTACAGCATAGAAATAGCGGAGATTTCTGAAAATAACAGGGTTTTGAAATGCATATTTTTAACTGATATTGGAGAAATTGTATATTACAAGGAAGATGCAAGGCTTGTTCTTGGCCTTATGAGCCAATGGTTTACAGTTGAAAACGGAACAGTGTATTATTTTACAAATGAATTTACATTTGATAAAAGTTCAAGCACAACTGAAGATGGCGATCTAAAGCAGGAAGTTCCTTCAAGAGGAGGAATTCTGGATCACATAATAGATGAAATACCAGAAGAAGACGGAGAAAGCGAAACTGCGGATGCGGTGAATCGATTGGATACAGGAAGTGTTACAGGACGACATGTAATATCATCCTCAGGCACAAAAAAATTAACACAAGAAAAAATTTCAGTTATTAGCTCTTCAGGAGTATCTGTTTTGGATACAGATTCATCAGATTACAATTTCCAGGGAAGAGGCTGGGGGCACGGTATCGGCATGAGCCAGTACGGAGCCAAGCAAATGGCTGAAGAAGGATTTAAGTACGACGAAATATTAGAACATTATTATACTGGAGTAACAATTAAATGACAAATGATTTTAAGACAAGTGATTTTTATTATGACCTTCCCCAGGAGCTTATAGCTCAGACTCCTATAAAAGACAGGGATCATTCGAGGCTTCTGGTTCTTGATAAAAGTACCGGAGAGGTTGAGCACAGACATTTCTATGAAATTATGGACTATTTAAAAAAAGGCGACTGCCTTGTAATTAATGATACTAAAGTGCTTCCGGCAAGGCTTTTCGGAACAAGAAAGGATACGGGAGCAGTAATTGAGCTTCTTTTGTTGAAAAGGATTGATGACAACAAGTGGGAAACTTTGGTTAAACCAGGCAAGAAAGCAAGAGACGGAGTTGAAATAGTATTCAGAGAAAATCTACTTTCCGGCAAAATAATAGAGATTAAGGATGATGGAAATAGAATAATCGAATTTGACTATAATGGAATTTTTGAAGAAATACTGGATCAATTGGGAGAAATGCCTCTTCCCCCGTACATACATGAGAAGTTGGAGGATAAGAATAGGTATCAGACTATTTATGCGAAAAATCCCGGTTCCGCTGCAGCGCCTACCGCTGGATTGCATTTTGATGACGAATTGTTAAAAAAGATAGAAGAAATGGGAACAGACATTGCCAGGCTGACGTTGCATGTAGGACTTGGGACCTTTAGACCGGTTAAGTCTGAATTTATTTCGGAGCATAAAATGCACTCTGAATATTATGAGCTGTCGGAAAATGAGGCGGAAAAAATAAACAGGGCAAAAATGAACGGAAACAGAATAATCTCTGTTGGAACAACAAGCACTCGAACATTGGAAACAATAGGAGACGATCGTGGATTTGTTAAAGCGCAAAAAGGATGGACGGATATTTTTATATATCCGGGATACAAATACAAAGTTGTGGACTCACTTATTACAAATTTCCATTTACCAGAGTCTACGCTTATAATGCTTGTAAGTGCGCTGGCAAGCAAAGAAAACATAATGAATGCTTATAATATTGCAGTAAAAAACAAATACAGGTTTTTCAGCTTCGGCGATGCTATGCTGATTAAATAAAGGGTGAAATATGTTTAATTTTGAATTAATAAAAGAATCTAAAGAATGTAAGGCGAGGCTGGGGATTATCCATACAAATCACGGAGATATAGAAACGCCTATTTTCATGCCGGTGGGAACTAAAGCGACTGTAAAGGCAATGACTCCCGAAGAAATGAAATCGCTGGAAGCTCAAATATTATTGAGCAATACATACCATTTGTACTTAAGACCCGGACATGAGCTTATTAGAGAAGCTGGAGGATTGCACAAGTTTATGAACTGGGACGGTCCAATACTTACAGACAGCGGAGGGTTTCAGGTGTTCAGCCTCGGAGACTTAAGAAAAATCAGGGAGGAGGGAGTTGAATTCAGATCCCACATAGACGGTTCTAAGCACTTCATAAGCCCTGAAAAGTCTATGGAAATACAAAACTACCTGGGATCAGATATAATGATGGCATTTGATGAATGTGCTCCTTATCCGGCAACATATGAATATGTTGAAAAATCTATGCAGAGAACTACAAGATGGGCAAAGCGTTGCAAGGACTTTCATAAAAATACCGACAATCAGGCATTGTTTGGTATTGTGCAGGGAGGAATGTACAAAGATTTGAGAATAGAAAGTGTAAAGCAACTCGCAGAGCTTGATTTTCCTGGATATGCTGTTGGAGGGCTAAGCGTAGGTGAGCCGAGAGAATTGATGTGCGAGGTAATGGATTATACCGTTGAGCTTCTGCCAAAGAAAAAACCAAGATACCTGATGGGTGTTGGAAGTCCTGATTATCTGTTTGAGGCTGTTGAAAGAGGAATAGATATGGCGGACTGTGTGCTTCCCACAAGAATGGCAAGGCACGGTGCATTCATGACGAGCAAAGGACAGCTTACCATTAAAAATGCCAAGCACAAGCATGATTTTGGGCCAATTGACGAAGAGTGCGGATGCTACACATGCCGAAACTATTCAAGGGCTTATATAAGGCATTTATTCAGTGAAAACGAGATACTTGGTGCAAGGCTTGCATCAATTCATAATTTATTTTTCTTGATTAATTTGATGAAACGTATTAGAATAAGTATAATGGAAGATGATTTCATGAAATTTAAAAAACAATTTTATGAGAACTATGGATACTAAACACTAGGAGGAATTATGGAACAATACGGCGGAATTATAATGATGGTCGTTTTATTTGCATTAATGTATTTTATGATGATCAGACCGCAGAAAAAAAAGGACAAAGAAATAAAGGCAATGAGAGACAGCTTGGCTACAGGAGATGAAGTCATTACAATCGGCGGAATTCATGGAAAAGTAGTTAAGGTTAATGATGAAATCGTGGTATTAGAAATGCCTCATGCTAAGCAAAGAATTGAATTTTCCAAATGGGCAATAGGAAATGTTGTTAAAAAAGGAAAAGAAAAAGCAGCTGCTGTTGAAGAAGTTGAAACTAAATCAGAAGATGAAGATGATAATAAGTAGTTGATACATATAGGAGCATTGATGCTCCTTTTTTCTTGCGTTGGATTTATTGTCAACTAGCTGTTAGAGATTAAAACGGATGCAAAATATAGCATCCGTTTTATTTTATATAATAAACCCCCGGCTATGCCGGGGGCAATGATTAGGCTTGTTTTTTAAATATATGCTTTCCTGCTACAACAATTTCGTGAGACAGCAGAGGAAACATTGATAAAAGTATCAGGTTTCCCCATTCTTTAAATGACAGTTTGCTAGTTTCAAAAGCTTCGACAAGTATAGGAATTTCAGTAACTGCAATTTGAAGAAGCAGACCTATGATAAAAGCGCCTATCATTGATTTATTGTCAAATAAATTCTGTTTAAAAAGAGATTTATCGTAGTTTCTCATTCCTATTGCATGAAACAGCTGTGAAATGCCAAGCGTTGTGAATGCATATGTCTGAGCATGCTCGATTATGCTGTAATCGACCCCGTTTTCTTGTATAACCTGACCAAGCATCCATTTTATATTTTCCAGTGTTACTTCCATGCCGGCATTATTCAGATGAATGATGGGAGACCAAAGAAAGGCTCCCAATGTTAGTGCTGCAATCATGAAGCCGTTGTATACGGTAAATGCCATGCCTCCGTGGGCAAACAGACTTTCATTTGGATTTCTTGGACTCGCTTCCATTATATCTTCATCTTTTGAGTCAACTCCAAGAGCAAGGCCCGGTAGGGAGTCGGTTATAAGGTTAATCCAAAGTATGTGAATTGATTGCAGAGGTGCTGCAAGCCCTGCGACTATTGCTCCAAACATAGATATAACTTCTCCGAAATTTGAGGAAAGAAGGAACAATACAGTCTTTTTGATATTATTATAAATACCTCTTCCTTCAGCAACTGCTTTTTCAATCGTCGCAAAGTTATCATCTGTCAGTACCATGTCAGCGGCACCTTTTGCTACATCAGTTCCGGTTATTCCCATTGCAACACCTATATCGGCTGCTTTTAATGAAGGAGCATCATTTACACCATCACCTGTCATTGACACTATGCTTCCGTTTGATTTGAATGCTTTAACTATCATTACCTTATGTTCCGGCGACACGCGGGCGAACACTCTTAAGTTGTTAACCTTATGGTTTAACTGTTCCTGAGTCAGCTCGTTCAACTGGCTTCCGGTTATACATTGGCTCTCATCCTCTGCAATACCCAGTTCCTTGGCTATTGCAAGGGCCGTATCCTTATGATCTCCGGTAATCATTATGGTTGTTATACCCGCTTGTTTTAATGTTTTGACAGAATCTTTGGCTTCCGGACGTGGAGGGTCTATCATGCCGACTAAACCGACAAATGTAAGATTTTCTTCGCTTGCAGAATCGTCATCCTGTTTAATACCAAGCGCTAAAACTCTTAAGGCATCTTTTGCCATTTCAGAAGCAGCGTTATTTATATCTGAAATATGTATATCTGCAATATCTATAGTTTTTCCGTCAATGTATATTTTTTTACATCGTCCCAGAAGCACATCTGTTGCTCCCTTTGTGTAGCTTATAACCTTGCCGTCCTCATTCTTGTGGACGGTAGTCATAAGTTTACGCGCAGAATCAAATGACTGCTCGTTTATTCGTGGGTTGCTCTTTTCCAGTTCTTCTCTCGTAATGTTGGAAAGAGAACCCATATCAAGAAGAGCCAGTTCAGTTGGGTCTCCTATTCTTTCATTGTTTGCGGTTGAGGCATCATTGCATAGTACAAAACCTTTCATAAATACAGTATTTTTATCGTAGGAAAGGTCATTAACTTCTTTTATTTGCCCATCTAAATATATTTTTGTTACAGTCATTTTATTCTGAGTGAGGGTACCTGTTTTATCTGAGCATACAGTGCTTACTGCGCCTAATGTTTCAACTGCCGGCAGCTTTCGCACTATTGTGTTGACTTTTACCATTCTTTGAACCCCAAGAGCAAGAACGATGGTTACAACTGCTGTAAGGCCCTCAGGAATAGCAGCTACAGCAAGAGAAATTGCAGTAATAAGCATTTCAACAATGTCTCTGCCCTGAAGTACAGCTATACCGAACATTGCAAGAACTATTACAATAGCAACTATCCCCAGAACCTTACCTAGATCGTTAAGCCTTTTTTGAAGAGGCGTAAGCTCTTCTTCGCTTTCATTCAGCATTGCGGCAATTTTACCGATTTCTGTATCCATGCCCGTATATACAACAACGCCTTCGCCCCGCCCGTAAGCAACACTTGTTGATGAGTATGCCATATTAATTCTGTCGCCTATGCCGACTTCTGTATCTGCAATGAATTCAGCATTTTTGTCAACAGGAACTGATTCACCGGTCAATGCTGATTCTTCGATTTTTAGGTTAACTGAATGGAGCAGCCTCAGGTCTGCAGGAATTATTCGGCCTGCCTCTAGTATAACAATGTCCCCTACTACCAAATCAGATGCAGGCAACTCCAGTATCTTGTTGCCCCGTTTTACCATTGCCGACGGACTTGAAAGATTTTTTAAAGCTTCAAGTGCTGCTTCTGCTTTTGATTCCTGTATTACACCGATCACGGAATTTATAAGTACTACCAGCAGTATAATTATTGCATCTGTAGCCTCATGCAGCATAAATGATATCGCTGCGGCAGCAAACAATATATAAATCATAGTATCCTTTAATTGTGCCAAAAACTTTTGGAGTAAAGTTTTACGGCTTTTCTCAACAAGAGCATTGGGACCGTTCTGCTCAAGTCTCTTTTTTGCTTCCTCCTGACTCAGACCGCCGCTTTGAGTGCTTAGCTCTGTACAGACTTCGTCAGCTTTTTTTTGATAATACATAAATTTCTCCTTTTTGATAGTTTATACTAGTATGCCATTTCTAAAAAAAAAAAGACTCGTGGCATATCTTTATAATAAATCCAAGATATACTAAAAGTCTTGTTACCTACGTTACTTAAGCAGATCTTCAGCCAGAATGCTGGCATTCGGTTGTTGACTGAAGATTTAAAACTACTCCCTCTTAGTATCCTTACTTTAGCAAATACGGCCGTTGTTGTCAAGTGTTTTATGCTTCAAATATAGCCATTATTAGTATTATCGGTTCTTTTTTTTTTACATCTGAATAAAATTTAATGATTATAATAATTGGAGGATTAATATGATGAAAATAATGAAATTGCTTAAATATTCGCTATATTTATTAATAATGTCCTTGTCTGTATTTTTTATTCTTACATTGTACATGTACTTTTTTTCTAAACAGCCCTCATTGGAACTTGCATATAATTTTGTAATTCCCATATGTATGTTCATAGTTACTATTATGTACTCCAAAAGTGTGCACGAGAGAGGTTTGTTAAGAGGAATTGAAATGTGGATAGTTTATTTTGCGGTTGTGCTGCTGATGAAAGTTATATTCAGGCATCCGGGGGAGATAAATATATTGATGCACTTGCTTTATCTGCCCGTTTCAATTCTTGCCGGAATAGTAGGAGTAAATATGAAGCTTCGTACACAAAGATAACCTATTTGTAAAATTAAAAAAAAAATACTTTTAAATAATCTCCAAAAATGCTATAATTTAAAAAGTTCGAAGGAGGTTCATTATGGTACATATTAAAACGTTAAACAAAACAAAACTTACAGATAATATGAATGTAAAAGGATGCGGCGAATGCCAGACTTCATGTCAATCTGCATGCAAAACTTCTTGTACAGTAGGAAACCAAAAGTGCGAGAACAAATAAATAGTTAAGGGTGTTGAAGAAGTTTGTTTTGCAAGACTTCGGAATGCAGATGTCAACAGTATGTTCAGATACTTAAGGATTGTCTGTCTTAACGAAAACGGTGCAGGCAGGCTTTTTCAGCAACTTGTGCAGCTGCTTGGTTAAATTGCTGCCTTTGTGTAGATGACCCCTTTAAGGGGGTTTTTTTCTGAACAGCGGAAAATTTCTGTTAAAAAACGCACAGCTGATAAATCGGCCTGATCAACACAATACTTGACTGAATCTGTAATATAATATGATCCATTGATGAGCCATAAAGTAATTGGAGGAAGAGATGATACATCTATTTTGTTTGGACAACATGTGCTTTGCTATTGATACTAATAGCGGGCTGGTACATGTTGTTGATGAAGTGGTATATGACCTGTTAACTGATGAAAGTTTTAAATGCAGACATAAAGTTGAAGAAATTGAAAAAAAATACGGCAAGGAAGCAACTGAAGAGGCTATTTTGGAAATTAACTATCTCATAGTTAACAATATGCTTTATACAGAAGATCCCAGTCCCGTAAATAAAATTAAACCTGCCGTTAAGGCTATGTGCCTTAATATGACACATGACTGTAATCTGAGGTGCGAATACTGCTTTGCGTCACAGGGAAGTTACAACGGTGAAAGATCATATATGAGCTATGAAACAGGGAAAAAGGCTTTTGATTATCTGGTGAAAAATTCCGGAACAAGAAGGAATCTTGAAGTTGATTTCTTTGGAGGAGAACCTCTTATGAATTTTGAAACAATTAAAAAGCTTGTAAGTTATGGAAGGTCTATTGAAGATAAGTACAATAAACACTTTAGATTTACCGTAACTACAAACGGAGTTCTGCTGGATGACGAAAAGATAGACTATATAAATGAAAATATGGACAATGTGGTTTTAAGCATAGACGGAAGGAAATCAACTAACGACCGCATGAGAAAGACTGTAAATAAGATGGGAAGCTACGATATTATTGTAAATAACTTTAAAAAATTTGTAGCAAAAAGGATGGATAAAGATTATTTTGCCAGGGGTACTTTTACTGCGTACAATCTTGATTTTTCTGAAGATGTAAGGCATATGAGAGACTTAGGATTTGATAAAATCTCCGTAGAGCCTGTGGTTGCAAACCCAGAAGAAAAATATGCCTTGCTTGAAGAACATCTTGAAATATTAAAAAATGAATACGAAAAGCTTGCCAGACTTTATTTGGAATCCCAAAAAGAAGAAGGAAAGAAATTCCAATTTTTCCACTTTAACATTGAACTTGATGGGGGCCCGTGCATATACAAGAGATCTATAGGCTGCGGAGCAGGAACGGAATATGTTGCCGTAACACCTGCAGGTGAATTTTATCCGTGCCATCAGTTTGTCGGCCAGGAGGAATTCATAATAGGAAATGTTGATGAAGGAATAGTAAACGAGCCGATTGTAAGCAAATTCAAAAATGTATCTGTAAATGACAAGCCTGTATGCAAAGATTGCTGGGCAAAGTATTACTGCAGCGGAGGATGTCATGCAAATGCATACAATTTTAACCATAATTTTGATGTTCCTTACGATGTTGGGTGCGAGCTTGAGAAAAAAAGAATTGAGTGTTCAATATATATAAAAGCGAAATTAAGTGAATAATTTATTGTAATATTATGCTTAATTGTAAAAAATAGTGGTAAATATATACTAGACTATAGTATAATATATTCTGATATCTACATATGATTACAAGAGAGGAGTGTTACTATGCAGGTTGGTTTTATAGTTATATTGATAATAGCAATTTTTGTTGCTATATTTGCTATTCAGAACGGCACACCGGTTCCTGTTGATTTGTTTCTAGCCAGATTTGAAATGCCTTTGGCTGTTGTTATGATGATTTGTATAATTATAGGAGCTGTACTTGTTTTGATTCTCGGAACAACTAGACAGTTTAAAAAAAGATCTGAGTCAAAAGAGATGAAGAACAAATTAAAAACACTTGAAAACGACAAAGTACTGGCAGACAGCAATATTAAAGCAATGGAAGAAGAAACGAATAAGCTGAAAGAAAACGGAAGCGCATTAGAAGCAAAAATTTCCGAACTGGAGCAGAAAAACAAGGATCAGGCAGATACGATTGCAAAGTTAAGCAATGAGTTGGATTCTCTAAAAACTGAATCAAACGAATCGATTGTAACCGATACTAAAGATGAGGGTGCCAAAATTACTGACAACGATGAAAAAAGTGAAGCTCAAAGTTAAAGAGTATGATAGAGGATATATTAAAGATGTAAGCAGAAAATTTAATCTTTCAAAAATATCCTCAAGGATACTTTTAAACAGAAATATAACAGAATATAATGAAATAGAGGAATTTCTTAATCCGGATTTCAAATACTTTGAAAATGCTAAGAAATATAAAGATTTACAAAGAGGATGTTCAAGAGTTCTTGAAGCAATTGATAAGAATCAGAAAATAATCATATATGGAGATTATGATGTAGACGGTGTGACCTCCATAAGTCAATTCATATTGCTCTTGTCAAAAGCTGGGGCAGATGTTGATTATTACGTGCCTGAAAGAGAAAGCGAAGGCTATGGTATAAGTTCGGAATTTGTGGAAAAGCTTAAAGATAACAAAATAGGGGCTGACTTAGTGGTTACAGTAGACTGCGGTATAGCTGAAATTGAAAAGATTGCTTGTATAAGCGAAATGGGTAAGGATGTAGTTATAATAGATCATCATCAGTGCAAGGAGGAATTGCCTCCGGCTTATGCAGTCATAGATCCGAAACAAAAAGACTGTCCGTCGAAAAATAAGCATTTATGCGCGGCAGGACTGTCTTTTAAATTTTTGAAACATTTGAACACATACCTGAAGGTGGAAGACATTGAGGATGTTCTTCTTGAACTGGCATGTTTAGGTACTATAGCAGATATAGTAGACCTTGTTGGAGATAATAGGATAATTGCAAAGAACGGGTTGAAAAAAATTAACAACACAAGACTGATAGGCTTGAAAAAGCTTATTGAGGTTTCCGGTATCAAAGATAAAGAAATCGAATCTTACCACATTGGATTTATTATTGCTCCAAGAATAAATGCTGCTGGGAGGATGGATACTGCAAAAAAGGCAATAATGCTTATGCTTACATCTGATGAGCAGGAAGCAGAAAAGCTTGCACTGGAGCTTGAAGCTTTAAATACTTTGAGAAAGCAGGCCGAGAGTGTAATTTTTGAAGAAGCTGTTAATAAGATAGAAACAGACTTTTTATACAAGAAGAGTATTATTGTCGTTTATGGAGAAAACTGGCATGAAGGCGTGCTTGGAATTGTAGCTTCAAAGCTTACGGATAAATATGAAATGCCAAGTGTTGTTATATCTATGAAAGAAGGTATAGGAAAAGGATCTGCCAGGAGTCTGGAATGTGTTGATATTTTTGAAGCTTTTACAGCGGTGAAGCAATATTTGCTGAAGTATGGCGGTCATAAGCTTGCAGCTGGACTGACGATAGAAGAGAAAAATATAAATATATTTGCAGATGAATTGAACAGCTACATTTTCTCTTTAAACAGGGATGACAGCCTAAATGAAATTGAAGCTGATTCGTATATTGAAGCGAAAGATGTCAATTTTGATTTATATAAAGAAATCTGCATGTTTGAACCTTATGGATCGGGAAATCCGAAACCGGTATTTGCTCTCGAGGGTGCAGAACTAAAAAATATTCGAAAAGTGGGCAAGGATGGGAGTCATTTAAGCTTTGTTCTTGTAAAAGATAATAGAGAAATTTCTGTTATCGGATTTGGTAAGATTGGAATCTTAGAAAAAGTGCTAACAAAGCCGGAAGCATATGTGGTTACAATGAGCTTGAATGAATTTAACGGCAGAAAAAGTATTCAGCTGGTACTGCAGAATGTTGAAGATAGCGACAAATTGGATTACTCTATCGATGATGAAAAAATGAAAGTGCTGAATTCAGTCATAAATAAAAGTAAGTCAAAAATAATTAAGACTGATATATTTATGCTTGTAGAAAAACTAAATAAAATATATAGTACTAAAATAACAGCCGAAGAAATAATATGTATGCTAAAAAAGGCTGATAATATTCAATACGCATTAAAAAACGAAGTACTGTATATAAAGAAATAGTCTTTTATAATTGGAGGAATTATGGACTTAAAAGAAAAGATTCGTGTAATAGAAGGGTTTCCGTCAGAGGGAATAAGCTTTAAAGATATAACGACACTTCTGAAGGATGCGGATGCTTTAAAGGAATGTATAAACCAAATGGCTGAGGAATTCAAGGGCATAGATGTGGATATAATAGTCGGACCTGAATCAAGAGGGTTCATATTCGCAACCCCTCTTGCTTATTTATTGGGAACGGGATTTGTCCCTGTAAGGAAACCTGGAAAACTCCCTGCTGAAACAGTAAGCTACGATTACTCCCTGGAATACGGAAAAGATAAGTTAGAAATACATAAGGACTCAATTAAGAAAGGGCAGAAAGTGTTGATTGTGGATGATTTACTTGCTACCGGCGGAACAATGTATGCTGCTGCAAAACTGGTTGAAAAACTGGGAGGCGAAGTAGTAGGACTTGGATTTTTAATCGAGCTGGAAGAGTTAAACGGAAGAGAAAAACTAAAAGGGTACAATGTTGAATCATTAGTAAAATACAGCTAATGCTTTAGTCAGTGAACTTATTAACATAAGACACTGTAATAGAAAAAGTAACAGACATTAATTATGATACTGATTAGAAATAGTGGTGAAGACATGCTGGAAAATTTAATTAATCAAATAGAATCGTATAATTCCAATGCGGATATTTCTGTTGTTGCAAAGGCATACAACTATGCAGAGATGGCTCATTCAAATGCCCAGACTAGGTATTCTGGCGAAAGATATTTTGTGCATCCTTATAATGTTGCGCTTATTTTAGCTGATTTGCATGTTGATGTACAAACAATCGCAGCGGCTCTTCTCCATGATGTGGTTGAAGATACAGGCATTACATATTATGATATAAAGAGAGAATTCAGTGAAGAAATTGCTAATATGGTTGACGGTGTCACAAAGTTGAGCAAGGTAAAATACCGAAATAAAGAAGAACGCCAGGCTGAATCCTTAAGAAAAATGATAATTGCCATGTCAAAGGATATCAGGGTTGTTATAATTAAACTTGCAGATCGACTTCACAATATAAGAACGCTTCAATACATGCCTAAGGAAAAGCAGTACCAGAAGGCAATGGAAACTATTGAAATATATGCGCCTATTGCGAATCGTCTTGGTATGGCATCCATTAAGTGGGAGCTTGAAGACTTGAGCCTTAAATATATAGATCCGGAAGGATATGAAGACTTAGTCAAAAAAGTACAGGAAAAAAGTGAAAAGAGAAAAGATTACATTTCTCAAATAATTTCTATAATGTCTGAAAAGCTTAACGAAGCGGGAATAAAATCAGAAATCAAAGGGAGACCGAAAAGTCTATATTCCATTTATAAGAAAATGTATTTTAAGAATAAATCCTTTGAGCAGATATATGACTTGATTGCTGTTAGAATTATTGTGGATACTATTAAAGACTGCTATGGCTCTCTGGGAACTGTGCACACACTTTGGAAGCCTATTCCTGGAAGGTTCAAAGATTATATTGCAATGCCGAAGCCTAACATGTACCAGTCTTTGCATACTACGGTAATAGGGCCGTATGGAGAACCTTTTGAAATACAGATAAGGACTCTTGAAATGCACAGGACTGCTGAGTATGGTATTGCGGCGCACTGGAAGTACAAGGAAGGAATCGATGAAAAAACAAATTATGAGGAGAAACTGAACTGGCTGAGGCAGATGCTTGAATGGCAGCAGGAAACAAATGATCCTCAGGAATTTATGGAATCTCTAAAAATAGACTTATATGCTGACGAAGTATTTGTATTTACACCTAAGGGAGAAGTTGTAAATCTGCCTAAGGGTTCAATACCGATAGATTTTGCTTACAGGGTACACAGTGCCGTGGGCAACAGGTGTGTAGGTGCAAAGATAAACGGCAGAATAGTGCCTATTGACACGAAGTTAAAGACAGGTGATCAGGTTGAAATACTTACATCGCAGTCCAGTGTCGGCCCAAGCAGAGATTGGTTGAAAATAGCCGCATCAAGCCAGGCAAAATCAAAAATAAGGAAGTTCTTCAAGGAGAAAGACAAAGATTTCAATGTTGAAAAAGGGAAAGAGCTTGTAGAGCGAGAAGTCAAAAAACAAGGCTTTCAAATTGTTGATTTGATGAAGGAAGAATGGCTGAAGTTTGTAGCAGATAAATACAACATGAATACCATAAGTAATCTGTTTGCGGCGGTAGGAAATGGCGGTATCACAGAAAACCAGATTGTAAACAGGCTGAAATTACTATATCTGGAAAAAAACAAGGATAAAATAGAGCTTGAAAAGATAGAGAATCTTGAGAAGAATCTGACAGCAGCAAAAGCATCTCCGCCAAGAAAAGAAAAACATGCTTCGGGTGTCATTATAAAGGGCATAGACAACATAAAGGTTCGTTTTTCTAAATGCTGTAATCCAGTTCCCGGAGATGCAATTGTGGGATATATTACCAGAGGCAGAGGAGTTTCGATTCACAGGTCAGACTGTACAAATGTCCATGACCTGAACGATTCGGATGATCAAAGGTTTATCGAGGTAGAATGGGACACAGAAGAAAAGGCGACTTTCTTAAGCGAGCTTCAGATAAAAGCCATAGACAGACCAAGGCTTCTTCAAGACGTGACTAATCTATATTCGGAAGCTAAATTGAATGCCGTTTCACTCAACCTAAGAGTAAATAAGGAACGGGTTGCCATATTGGACATCGGATTTGAAATAAATGAAACAAAACAAATAGAAGATTTAATCAAAAAAATTAAAAAGTTAGACGGAGTATTGGAAGTATACAGGAACAAAAAATAGTTTAATAACAAACTTTTTGAGACGGTTTGTTATCTTGATGGCTTTGTAATCAATCTGAGAACGACTTCGCGTCGTTCTGTTTTATTGTAGGTGACATAATTACAGACTAACATAAAATTAAACTATAAAATAAGGAAGGTGATTAAATGAGAGGAGTAGTACAGCGTGTAAAGAGAGCAAGCGTTACTGTTGACAACAAGATTATAGGTGAGATAAACCACGGTATATTGCTGTTGTTTGGAGTGGAAGAAACAGACAATGAAAAAGACCTGGAATACATGTGTGAAAAAGTCCCTAATCTAAGGATATTTGAAGATGAAAACGGGAAAATGAATAAAAGCCTCATAGATGTGGAAGGAAGTATTTTGGTTGTTTCTCAGTTTACTCTTTTGGGAGATGCAAGAAAAGGAAGAAGGCCCAGCTTTATTCAGGCAGCTTTGCCGGAGAAGGCGGTTCCCATGTATGAAAGCTTCATAAATAGAATGAAAGCAAAAGAAATATTTACACAGTGCGGAGAATTCGGTGCCGATATGGATGTAGAACTTGTCAATGACGGTCCGGTTACAATTCTTCTGGACAGCAAAAAATTATTTTAGGAGGAACAAATGATATTTGAAGCTATGACTGTAGGGTCTTATTTATCCAATTGTTATATTGTTGGTTCTGAAACTACAATGGAAGCCGCTGTAATAGATCCGGGAGCAGACTTTAAAAAAATAGATGATAAGCTGAAGGAACTTGACCTTATTCCTAAAATTATCATACTTACTCATGCTCACGGTGACCATATAGGAGCTGTGAAGGAGCTGACTGATAAGTATAATTTGAAAATTTATATTCACAAGGATGACGCAGAAGTTCTTAAGGATGGCAATGCCAATTTTTCAAAGATGATTACTGGCAAGAGCACATCCATAATTCCGGATTTTGAATTAAATGATGGTGATGAGATAACGCTGGGAGACTTAAAATTTGAAATTATTCATACTCCGGGCCATACAAAGGGTGGAATTTGTATAAAGGTCGGAAATATTATGATGACAGGAGACACGCTCTTTAACAAATCCATAGGCAGGACGGATTTTCCGGGAGGGTCATTTGAAGATATAATAAGTTCAATAAAGAATAAAATATTCAAATATGATGATGATATTGTAATTTATCCAGGCCACAACTCACCATCTACCATTAAGTCTGAGAAACTCGGGAATCCGTTTGTAAACTAAATGAAGATGCTTACATTTTATTTTTCAGGACATAATTTTGAATATGAAGCAAGAAATGACCTCAGAATATTTGATTTAAACATAGGATATGAAGTCAAACTTTCCGGGAAAAGCTATAATGACACAGGGCTGGCAATGGTGTCAGTATTGAACGATGATGGGAATTCGTTAGTCAGTACTGCTTGTCTGTATTTAAAAGACCAGCTTTTGTTCAGAGCAAAATACGAAAGTGATGAAATTTTTCTTGAGAGTGCTGATTCGAAGAGACTTAAAAAGATTCTTGTCGTAAAATCAATACACAGTGTTCTAAAAAGATACTACGGTGTAAATCCAGAGTACGGTATTCTGACCGGCGTGAGAGTGGTAAAGATACTGATAACAGCACTTAAACATGGGAAGACAAAAAAAGAAACTACAAAAATATTAAAAGATACCTACGAAGTTTTACCGGAAAAAATTGATCTTTTGTGGGAAGTACTGGATATTGAGAGAAAGTATGTGAATGAAGAGGAAAACAAGCAAAATTACAATTTGTATGCCGGAATACCGTTTTGCCCTTCAAAATGCAGTTATTGTTCATTTACATCATATACAGGTGCAAAGGAAGCTAAAATAGATAAATATATAGATGTACTTGTATATGAGATTGAAGAAACGATAAAAATGGCTTTGAGAAGGGGTCTAAAGTTACACACTTTATATATAGGGGGAGGAACTCCTTCTGTATTAAATGAAAGGCAGATATCTGTTATATTTGACTGCATAAAAAAATACTATGATCTGGCTGAAATAAAAGAAGTAATGTTTGAAGCCGGAAGACCGGATACTTTGACAGAAGAAAAATTGATGTTTCTAAAAGAAATAGGTGTAAATCGTATAAGCATCAATCCTCAAACAATGAATGAAAGGACGCTTGAAACAGTCGGAAGGAAGCATTCTTCAAAGGATATAGTAAATAAATATAATCTTGCGAGAAAAACAGGCTTTGATTGGATTAACACGGATATAATATTGGGGCTTCCAGGAGAAGACGAAGCAGACGTTAATTACACCATAAGAGAAATAATTAAATTAAGGCCTGAAAATATTACTGTCCATTCATTGGCATACAAGGCAAAATCTGAGCTTACAAGGCAAAGTGAAGAATTGCGCAAGGATTATGATTTGATACGAAAAATGTATGAGACAGTAAAGAAGGAATGCATTGGCAGCGGGTACATACCATACTACATGTACAGGCAAAAAAATATAAAAGGAAATTCTGAAAATATTGGTTATACCCTGCCGGAAATGGAGAGTTTATATAATATTGTTATAATAGAGGAACTGGAAACCATACTGGCGTGCGGCCTTGGAGCATCTTCAAAAATAATGAAACAGGACGGAAGGCATGTTCCCATTCGGAATTTTAAAAGTCTGGAGGAGTACGAAGGGCGGATTAAAGAAATATTACAAAACAAGAAAAGATTATTATTTGACGAAAAGGAGATTATATGAAAAAGGTAAAAGCATTCTATTTGGAAAATTGTCCTCACTGCAAGAGAGCCTTTAAAATGGTAGATGCGTTGAAGACAAAAAACCCTGAATACAAGGATATTGAAATTGAACGTATTGAAGAATCAGTGCATGCGCAAATTGCTGATGCATATGATTATTACCAGGTTCCAACATTTTACGTTGGCGGGACAAAAGTCCATGAGGGGGTTCCATCTTTCGAAAAAATTGAAGAAGTATTAAAAAAAGCAATATCATAAAAAATGGGACTGAGTCAGTCCCATTCAGGCTGCTGACAAAGTCAGTACAAAAATTACGAAAAATTAACATTAAGACCGTTGAAAATTCAACGGTTTTTCTATGTTTTTGAGCGTATTTATGATATAATAAATGCATAAAAATAAACTTAGGAGAAAAGTAGGATG
>JAHDLA010000018.1 GCA_018436705.1 Sedimentibacter sp. | reverse complement strand
TAGGAATTTAAGAAACAAAAAAGACTGGATAATACCAATCTTTTTGTAAGCTATGGTGCAACCACAAGACATAGATATGTTTTTTATAAATTATAACTTAATTATAAATCGGAAAGGTTGCATTTCGATTTGCAATTAAGGTAATAGAATTAATGGAAAAATGCTTTCAAAGAATTAGGTTGAATATTATTTTATAATGGGTTACTCTTTGAATATGTTCTATGAAAGGAGAAACTTACGGTAAGGAGAAAAAAATGATTTATTTAAGTGTTATTACATTTCCAAATGAGGAAATAGAGTTTGATTTTTTTTTGGAGATAAAGAGAACGTGCTATGATTCGTTTTATCCATTTAAGATATTATCAAGACAGGGTCTTGAAAGACTTGATTTTGAGCCGATTACAATTTTATATGGAGGAAATGGCTCGGGCAAATCTACGGCATTGAATGTTATAGCAGAAAAAACAGGTATTAAGCGAGATTCTATTTATAATAAATCTAATTTCTATTCTGATTATGTCAATATGTGCAATATACAGGCTGAAGCTGATATTCCTGCAAATAGCAGGATTATAACCAGTGATGATGTATTTGATTACATGTTGAATATACGTAATCTCAATGAAGGAATTGATCAAAAACGAGAAAGACTTTTTGAGGAATACCTAGATGCAAAATATTCTAATTTTCAGATGAAGTCGATGGAAGATTATGAGCAGCTTCGAAAGGTAAATTACTCAAGAAGTAAAACGCAGTCTCGTTTTGTTAGAAAAACATTGATGGATAATGTTCGAGAATATTCCAATGGGGAAAGTGCATTTTTCTATTTTACTGAAAAAATAGGTGAAAACGGACTTTATATACTAGACGAGCCCGAAAACAGTCTTTCTCCAAAACGGCAGATAGAATTAGTTAAGTTTATTGAGGATTCCCAGCGGTATTCTGGATGTCAGTTTATTATATCTACACATTCACCATTCCTGCTATCTATGAGAGGAGCCAAAATATATGACCTTGATGAGAATCCTGTTGAAGTAAAAAAATGGACTGAGTTGGAAAATGTACGTATGTATTATGAATTTTTTAAACGCCACGAAAAGGATTTTTAATAAAAAGAACAATATACAGGCGCGATAATGATGTTGGTTTGAAATTTGAATATAATAGAAAGCTCCCAGCTTAAAATGGAGAAATTGGCACATATAATAAAGCAATGCGTTAATATACAACAATCGAAATGTTTGCCTCTTCATATCAATTGTGATATACTTTTCTAATATAGATTAGCAAATTAACGGGGTGAAGCTATGAGTAATATTAATATCGAAAAAATGCTAAATATCTATAATTATTTTAATGGAATAATCATTACAGATGAAAAAGGTATCATTCAATATTATGCGAATTTTAGAACAGATGTGTATAATCTTCGGTTAGATGAAATCATTGGGAAAACTATATTGGAAATTCATCCGGAAATGAAAAAGGAAGACAGTACTATTATACGAGTATTGGAAACTGGGAAGCCTATATATGATCATGTGGAGCATTTAACTTCACCTCATGGTGATACAATAACTAATATTTGCAGTACAATTCCTATTCAGCAAGGTGGAAAAATTGTTGGAGCTATTGATTTTTCCAGATGTATCGACGATAGTATTCATGTGAATATAGAGAGAAAAAAGATTGTTCTGCCAAATATAAATAATGAAAAAGATTCTCTGTATCATATCGATAGCATTGTAACAACATCTAAGAAAATGAATGAAATTAAGAATATTATCCCATTGATTGCAAATACTGATTCTCCGGTAATGATTTATGGCGAAACAGGAACGGGAAAAGAAATGATTGCACAGAGCATACATACCGCTGGAACCAAATCATCAAAACGCTTTGTTTCACAAAACTGTGCAGCTATTCCGGAGACGTTGTTGGAAAGTATATTGTTTGGAACGGAAAAGGGAGCGTTTACAGGGGCGGAAGATAAACCCGGGCTTTTTGAATTGGCCAATGGTGGTACATTATTTTTAGATGAAATTATTTCTATGCCTATGGGAATGCAGGCAAAAATATTAAAAGCAATTGAAGAAAAAAGGGTAAGGCGAATTGGAGGAAATGAGTCCATTTCCTTTGACGTTAAAATCATCAGTGCTCTTAACCAGGAACCGAGAAAATGTATCCGTGAAGAAAAATTGAGAGAGGATCTTTACTACAGACTGAGCACTGTTTTTATAGAAATTCCTCCGCTGCGAGATAGAATTGCAGATATTCCTGTTCTGGTAAATTATTTTATTGGAGATAATAATGTAAAAATGAATAAAAACGTCATGGGCATTTCTGAAGAAGCTATGAAGATTTTTATGAATTATAAATGGCCCGGAAATGTAAGAGAAATAAAAAATATTATTGAAGGCGTTTTTAATATTATTGGTTCAGAGATGATTTCCGTAGAAGAACTGCCTGCATATATGCTGAATCATTTTCATAACGAACATAGTGAACTGATGGATATAGATGACAATCTGAGTCTTTTAGAAAAATTGGAGGAATATGAAAAAAGGCAATTGGTTATGGCTTTGGATTCCACTCGCAATGTTACAGAGGCAGCAAGAAAACTAAAAATTTCAAAGCAGTCGATGAGTTATAAAATATTAAAATATGGATTGAAGACAAAAAGTAAAAAGTCTAAGAATTTTGACTAGTATAAGTTAAAAAAAATTGACCCCGGTAATTGATGTTATGGAAAAGCATTGAAATTACCGGGATTTTAATGTTGGCACGAATTATGCTGTTTATATACCTGAAAAATAAAAAAAGGAGATATAATCATGGATACAACATTTGGAGTTTTATGCCTTATCCCGCCGATTGTTGCGGTGGCTTTGGCATTAAAAACAAAACAAACAATCTTATCACTATTTGTAGCCGTATGGGTTGGTGCTACAATGCTGAACGGTTGGAATCCGATTGTAGGATTTGCTGCTATATTTAGAGACTTTTTCATCCCTTCCATTGCAAGTGAGTGGAATGCAGGACTATTGTTGCTTGTAACTCTTTCAGGTGGATTGGTTGCAATGCTGCGAGTGACTGGATCTGCAAAAGCCTTTGCTAAAGCGATTACGAAGAAAATTAATAATGCAAAGAAAGGTCAAATAGTTACTGCGCTTTCCGCATTTATTTTCTCATACACGGAACCTTGCCTTATTCTTGGAACAATTATGAGACCGGTTACGGATTTAGTAAAAGTATCCAGAGCAAAGCTTGCATATATCCTAGACTCGATGGGGTGTAATTTGGCTGCATTCTCACCAATTTCAAGTTATGGGCCTTTTATTGTAGGATTGATTGCAGCCGAACTCGCAGCAGGTAATGTTGATGGAAATGAATGGTCAATCTGGCTGCATATGCTTCCATTTAATATGTACGGACTTTTTGCAATGATTACAGTTCTTATAGTTGCAATTTTTGGACTTAATATCGGGCCAATGCATAAGGAAGAGTTGAGAGCAAGAAAAGAAGGCAAATTGCTTGCTGACGGTGTTGAGCCGCTGGTTCCGGAAACAAAAGAAGAATTTCCGGAAGGATATTTACCCTCTATGTGGAATTTTGCTATTCCAATGATCTGCTTATTTGTTTCGCTTTTCGCAACTATTTTCTGGACAGGAAATATTGGTGAAAACGGGTTTAAAGGAGCATTCTTAAATGGTAATATCACATTGGCAATTTCTATGGGTTTTGTCTGCGGAGGAATCGGTGCAGGTGCAGTAGGCGTAGCAACAAAATTATTTAAGCCTGATAAAGCATTTAGCCATTTTGTTGATGGAATGGCACAGCTGATTTCAGTTCCTTTTATTTTGGTATGCGCTTGGTCAGTTGGAAGTATCACAAGTCAGATGGAAGTTGGCGTTTATCTGGCAGGAATCGTTGAGAACTACCTGACTCCGGGGCTGGTACCTGTAATGGTATTTGTATTTGGAGCTGCAATTTCATTTGCAACAGGATCGTCA
Organism: Sedimentibacter sp.; assembly: GCA_018436705.1. Classification (GTDB taxonomy): domain Bacteria; phylum Bacillota; class Clostridia; order Tissierellales; family Sedimentibacteraceae; genus Sedimentibacter. The sequence continues at coordinate 337,446 of JAHDLA010000018.1, read as the reverse complement.
TGGGGTGTATGGTCAATTATGATGCCTATTGCATTTCCAATGGCAATTGCATTTAATCTGCCATATGCTTATATTGTCGGAGCAGTAATCGGCGGCGGATTATTTGGAGATCAATGTTCACCAATCTCTGATACTACAGTTCTTTCATCAACCGGCGCATCTTGTAATCACATTGTTCACGTACAGACTCAGCTGCCGTATGGACTAACGGTTGGAGCTTCTGCCGCAGTCGGTTTTTTATTTGGAGGACTGACAGGACAATATGTTTTGAGTATAGCTGTAACAGCAGTAGTTTTGGCTTGTTTGCTGTTCATCTTTTCAAAAATTTCAAGCAAGAAGGAAGCGATTGCTTAGCTTAAATTAAACATAACTATAAAAATTAAAGAGGTAAAGAATGAAACATGTAGATATGATAGTAAAGGCTCCTCACTTCTATACCATGGAAGGTGAAGGTGTAGGATATAAAAAAGAAGCTGCAATGATTGTTGATGGTGGAAAAATCCGTAATTTTATCGATATCAACAAAGTTAATGAAGAGTATGCTGCTGATGAAGTTCTCGATTTGGAAGAACATGTTATTCTCCCGGGATTGATCGATGGACATATGCATACAGCGTGCAATGTTATGAGGGGTCTGGCACAGGACACAACTAACTGGATGATGTATGGGCTTCAGCCGTTCGATAATGCCGTAAATGATGATGAGCGTGATGCAGGAAGCAGAGTTGCGATTATTGAAGCGGTAAAGGCAGGAACAACAACTTTAGGAGATTATGAAGCAAACATGAATAATGTTTGTGCATTTATTGAGAAACTTGGGGCAAGAGGAAACATTACTCAAAACATCAGAGCTGCAAAGTATAAAGTCTACAAGCCCGGTGAACTCTATGAATTCGATGATACACAGGGAGAAGAGTTCCTGGCAAGAAATATAGAATTGTTTGATAAATGGAACAACAAGGCCGGCGGGAGAATAAAAATTCTCTTTGGGCCGCAGGGCGCAGATTTTGTAAGCCCTGAAATGTTGCTAAAAGTTCAGAAGGTTGTAAAGGAAAGAAAAACAAAAATCCATATGCATGTGCAGCAGGGAGATCGTGAGACCTACCAGATTGAAAAAAGATACGGAAAAAGACCTGCTCAATTTCTATCAGATATGGGATATTTAGATGAAAATCTTATCGCGGTACATCTTACTGATTGTACGGATAAAGAGACTGAAATTATTGCTAAAAGCGGAGCTTCAATGATTGTAAATCCTGCGTCTATAGGTATTATTGATGGAATTGTGTGTCCCAGTGTAGTATTCCAGAATTTCGGCGGAAACGTAGCTCTTGGATCTGATCAGGCACCGGGAAACAACTGTCACAACATTATTCATGAAATGAAGAATGTATGCTTATTTAATAAAATTAAGTATGGCAATCCGGAAGTTATGCCCGCATGGAGAGCACTTCGCATGGCGACAATCGAAGGAGCGAGAGCTATTGGCTTGGGTGACATTGTGGGATCATTGGAAATCGGAAAAGAAGCCGATTTTATTGCAGTTAATTTGAATCATCCGTCAATGCAGCCGGTTTACACATATCCAATGAGAAATATTGTGCCAAATTTAGTATATAGTGCAAGAGGGTGTGAAGTTGATACTTCTGTTGTTCACGGTGATATTATTATGAGAAACCGAAAACTTCAGCATGTAGAAGAAATGGAACATATTGAGGCAATTAAAGCACATCCGAATAGAATCGGTGAAGCGGCAGCTAAGGAATTTTTTGATATTAACGGTACCAATGCAAGGTTTATGGCAGAAGGAAAACTGTAAAATTTAAAGAAATAAAAAAACACTTCCTGGGCAATATTGAGTCTGAATGCTCGAAGTGTTTTTTTATGGACTTTTATTTTGTAATCTAACTGATTACATTTTGCAGCGGCTCATTTTTGATTTGCAATTTTATATTCTTCCATTTTATGATATAAAGTTGTTCTTGGTATATTAAGAAGCTTTGCTGCTTTAGATTTGTTATAGCTTGCTGCCACAAGAGCCTTTTTTATATTTTCTGTTTCTAATTTCTTAACAGCTGCTGTCAGGTCCAGAGGGTATTTTTTGGAAACTGCAGAGATGTTTTCGTGCTTTTCCAATACAGATGCCGGCAGATGTTCCTTTGTTATGAAGCCCTCTGTATTTATTGCTACAATTTGTTCAATTACATTCATCAGCTCTCGTACATTACCGGGCCACGGATATTCTCTGAGTATGTCAGCGGCTTCTTTTTCCACGCCCTTGATTTTTTTGCAAAGTTTTTTTGAATAAAGCTTTAGAAAAAAGCCTATTAGCAAAGGAATGTCATTTTTTCTTTCTCTTAGAGGTGGAATAGAAAGCTCTATTACATTTAATCTGTAAAACAGATCTTCTCTGAATTTATTTTCTTTTACCATCTCTTTCAGGTTTAAGTTAGTTGCGGAAATTATTCTTACATCTAACTGAACGGCTTTTTCTCCGCCTACTCGCGTGAGTGTCTTATCCTGCAGGAATCTTAAGAGCTTTGCCTGCATATTGAGAGGGAGATCTCCTATTTCATCCAGGAAGATTGTTCCGCCGTTTGCCAGTTCAAGAATTCCGGCTTTCCCTTTTCTGCTTGCTCCCGTAAAAGCACCCGGAGAGTAACCAAAAAACTCACTTTCAAAAAGTTCGCTCGGAATTGCACTGCAATTCACGGGAACGAAATGTCCTTTTCTGCCGCTTGCCTCATGTATTCCTCTGGCAAATACCTCTTTGCCGGTTCCGCTTTCTCCGATTATCATTACACTGGTGTCAATAGGAGCTATTTGCCTTGCAATTTCTATTTTTTTAATAAGATTGGGATCGGTACCTATAATATTTCCAAAGGAGCCTTCCAGTCGTCGAACTTCATTTTCAAGAAACAGCAGGCGCTTATTGGCGGTTTCCAAATCGTAATATAGTTTTTTGACTTCATTGAAGTCTCTGTCTGTGGATACCGCTCCCATAAATTTATTCCTTACAACTAAGGGCTTGGAGCTTGCCAGTATATGGGAGCTTTCTCTTGGAGAGTGCTGAATATTTTCTGCAGTCGTTCTTGTCAGTCTTACAGTATCGACTATGGCATTAGGGAAAAATTCACGGATATTTTTTCCATAGATTTTATTATAATCTATGTTGTAAAGCTTTTCCGCACTTTTATTCCAAATAACCACGGTTCCTTTTTCGTCGATTACGCATACGGCTTCATATATGCAATCTATTATTGAGGCAAGCAGTTCATAATCCAACTGTTCCAGAGTGCTTTTAAGGGACATGCTTTTTTCGATTATCAATTTATTTCCTCCTTCCTTATAAGATTAATCTGATCTAACCGCCGCATTATCGCATTATAATGTTCAGGTAAAATTGATGCAACGATATTTGTTAATATTATATCAGAAATATCTAAATAAGGAAAGTATAAATCATGCTGCTCAGCACAGTGAATGCACGACGCCGTCCTTGTACTGGCTTGGGGTGATGAACAGCGGCATGTTTGAAACATCCATAATTGAACGGGAATTCAAGCAGCCTCCGGGTTCGCGTGGAAATAGTGCTGTTTCATACATGCACCCGAGACCGGACACAAGCTTAACCAGGACAATTCTAGGTGAATTTATTTTGAGTGTGTCAAAATATTCTTTGCTTTTGTAAGCAGTATCTGCGCTAAGTGACTTGAGGCAGCTGCGGATATCCTCTATAAACTCGTCAGCCGCCATGTGTGCTGCAACGATTCCTTCTCTTGTCCTTGCATGGCCTTCATTGAAGATAAAATCAAAGTGAAGTATAATATCGGAGTCATCGGGAGTTCCGATTTTGTTGCGCACAACATGATCCTTAAGTATTCCTTCGGAAGAACCTATGTTTGACGCCTGAAAGCCGCCGAATTCTTTTGCTTCAGCTCCGGTTAACATGACAGTTATCCCAGATGCCGCATGTGTCGTTCCCTCTCCAAGGCATCCTGAAACTTTTACAGCAACAGGAGAAAAATCTAGATTTGCATTTGTAAAGATGCTGTCCTCTCCTGGATTGATTATGTTTATTTTCATGCTCCTTATTTCATGGTACTTTTTTAGAATGTTTTGAATTTTTGCATTATTTATAAGAAGCTTGTTATTTACTATTTTCGTGCTTGTTGAAAATTGAACCTCATCAATTTGAAAATACCGCTGAACTAGTCTTCTTTGTAAAATTGGTTCATCAAAATTACATGGAGGGAAATTATATTTTCTAAAGATTTTATGCTTAAGTATTTCAACTGCCTTCATTGCGTCTTCATAGGATGTCGTATTTTGCCCGACAATGCAGGTTTCAATTCCACTGGTGTTTTTATTTAAATCTATGATTGTATCCATGTATTGATTTGTAACTACAAAGGATGCTTGATTTCCCACAAAGCTTATTCCCACAACAGGAATTCCTTTTTTCCCTATCGCTTCTATTACAGAAGTGAAGTCTACATGGCTGTTGCCCCAGCTGTCAATTGATACTATTGCTCCGTGAGCTCTCATTGCCTGACACCAGCAGCCGGTCATTTCTGCAATAAATTTTTTGTTTCCGTATACCTCCGGAGTTCCCTGAAGAATTATGCCCGGAAAATCAATACCGGGTTCGTTTCTAAGCCTTTCAGTTACCGGGTCGTTAAAATGATGAAGAGTTGTTTCTTTGCTTGACGGACCTATTCCCATAATTCACCTTTCCGGGACTTATATGCGCAATATTCAATACGCATGCCCATATAAAAATAAAGCGCGGAGCACAGCCGGAAAATCCGACCGGCTCTGCGCCAAAATTTTGTATTATACGTTGTGTCTGTATTCGTAAGGAAGCATTTTCATTTCGCCGAATTCCTTCATGGTTGCTACAAGATTCAGAGAATCTTTCAGTATGGAAGTCTGCATTTCTATGTTATTCGGTTCGCCTGCATTGGAGCCGATGGGCACATGTGCCGCCGCTATACGGGGAGCACCCTGCTGCTTAGCTATAGGCGGAAGTGCTGCTATTATTATGGTTGATATACCAACTGATTCAATTGCTCTTTGGACGATGGTTGCTGAGCGGTGGCAGGTACCGCATCCGCCTGTTAAAAGAACTATGTCAACGCCTGCATCCTTAAATTTTTTTGCGATTGCAGGGCCTGTTTCGTTTCTGAATTTTTCGACATTTCCGCCGCCGCCCATGAATCCTATCAGTATTGGAGAGAGATCTTTGATAAATCCTTCTTTTTTAAGCTCGTGAAGTCTGTCGATAGGAAGCATTGCATTAACGTCCTTGTTTATATCGCTGTTGTCAAACCCGCCGTGAGTAACCATAAGTTCTTTTGACGGTGTGTCTATAGGTATTTCCCTAAATGTATTGTCACCGGCAGTGTTGAAAGGTTTTTGAGTTTTCATATGAATTCCGCCTGCAGTAGCAAACCCTACTTTGCATTCACTCAGCGGCTTTTTTAGCGGTGTCCAAACAGGAGCAGGTGTCGTTGGTGCGAAAACTTCGGATTTCATTCCTTCTATTGTGGTAAGTTTCATGATATTTTCCTCCTTTATTTTATAAAACTCGTATATAGCTTATATATAATTCTGCTTCTGCATCAAGCTCTAGGGGTTTATCAGTAATTATGCACCTGAGCGGCAAATTTACGATTCCCATTTTTCCTTTAAGCTCGATTTTTACGCACATTTCTGAAATGTCTACAATTTTACCTGTTAGAAGCTTCGGGGTAAGAGATACATCTTTTGCTGAAATCATAGCTGAATCGAATTAACCAGTCTTTGATTTTCATCTATAACTGACTGATTCCATTTTCTGTCCGCAGGTGCAATGGGAACTCCTGCAATCCTGTTTTTAAGCATTACAACTGCACGTTTAGCATCATTTTTGTCAATGGTGTTCTGGCCCAGTATTTCTGATTCCATACCGTCTTTATCCTTGTTAACTTCTATCATTGCATCTGTGTATTTATTTCCTACAACGAGCTGACCCTGGTAAGCAGCATAGGTAATTCCAACAACCTTTATTCCGCGTTTACCTATTTCCTCTATGTTTTGAGTAAAGTCTATATGGTTGTTTCCGAATCCTTCTGTAGTAACAATTGCTCCATCTATTTTCATTGTGTCAGCCAATGCACCTAATCTCTTTGAAACAAACATCTTTTCATCATTTACCTGAGGGCTTCCTATGAATGCAACTCCTACAAGATCCAGCTCTTCATCGGCTGCCAGAGCTTCCAATACAGGTTCCCTGAAATAATGTCTCGTATCTTCTTTCGATGCAGGGCCTATACAAGTAAGTGCGTGTATTCCTCCGTCACGAACTTCATTTACAGATAAGATTATAGGTACATTACCTAAATCAACGTTCTGTCTTCCTCCTGCTACGCCTGCAGGCTCTGTTGGAAGCATTACATTGTCATGCATTGCACCTTGTCCCATAATTTCCTTAACCAGGAGAACTCTTGGTCTTCCGTTCCTTTTTACTTGTTCGCATGTTTCAACCTTTACTGCTTCGGAGGCAGGAGTTGATTTAAGGACTTCTCTTATTTCCTGAATAACTAAGTCACAAGCTTTATGAGCAGCGTAAGGTCCTCTTCTTTCCATTCCCGTAAGTTCTTGAATAGTTACATGAGCTCTTACTATAATATCATTTTGATCTGGGCATCCCGGCATTCCATAGGTGATTTTTTCATCAAGATAGCCTTCACAAGAACCGAATTCATGTATTTGTACTCCGGCCTCGTCAACTCCTGTAAGCATAAATACCATGTCATTCAATATATGTGTAGTTCCGCTTCCCAAATCTCCTTCAGCCTTTGTTGCAACAGGAGTAACATCCATTATTGTATCAGAATACACATGTCTTTTATCGGGAGTTATAATATCTATTTCCATTTTTTTAACAAGGGGAGTGGCTGCTACAGCTTCTTTAGCCAAATTTTTTCTTATGGTGAGAATGCCGTGCTCAAAAGAAGTTTTTTCTCCCAGTTTAACTTCCTTTACAGAAAATTCTCTTTTTACAAGAGTTCCAACCACTTGATTTTCAACTTTTTCAGGTTCACATGCAGATTCTGAAAAATTTTCAAATTCGCTTCCTAATGAACCTAATGGAAGGCTCAATTTTAATCCGTTAATTTGATCTGCTTCAATATGCAACATACCTTTATCCACTTTGACATTTCCTCCTTTACTGATTGGTTTTTCAGTAATTGATTTTTCTTCTGAAGCATTATTAGCTTCAACTATGCCTTCCATCATTTCTGCGGTCAGAGATGTAAGACCATCAACATCACGCTTAAGCGTTGCGCCTATTACCTGGCCGATTTTTAAAGTGTCGGCGGTAATTGTAATAAGTCCGGATTCTTCCATTTCAGGGAAGATATTAGGATCTTCGAGATCAGAGGGGCTGATTGCAGTTCCTTGTGTAGTTCGGCAGCATACAACCGCCGGAGAATCTTTCAGCTGTTCAGCCAGTTCCTTAGTAATTGACATAATATGTCTCCTTCCTGATTTATATTTATATAAAAGGGTAAACCTTAAATATTCACTTACGGCAATCTTCTTATGAGACGGTGCCCAACTGTTCTCATAACATGGTCGGTGCAGTGGTAGACAGGCATTTTCAATTTTGGAGCCACACACATTACTGTATTTGTACAATCGCTGCAATTGCTGATAAGAAGGCTTTCGGCACCGGCTTTTTTCAGTTTCATTATTTTTTCTGCCTGTCCTGGGCAATTGCCGGGGTTTTCACACTTCAATGCGCCGCGGCTTTCCACAGCCTGCTTGCATCTTTCAACAGCAACTACATCTCCATTCATTTTTTCTGCTATTTCGCGCAGCCTGCCTTCATTTGCTCCACATGCACATACAAGCAATCCAAGTTTTCCTTTTGCTTTTAGAAATTCCATTGTAGCTATAATGCCGCCGGAGGTTTTTGTTATAGGTGAATCAAGAGTAGTCGAATGACCTGTAAACGGGCCGCCCATAATTATTTCTCCATATTCACCGTCAATCCCTCCAGCCATTTCAATCAAAGATGATACAGAGGTTCCTATGGGGACATCTAAAAAGGTTTTGGAATCTTTTCCGCTTTTAAGTTTTCCCACAACAGTAATATTTTTTGAAACTATAGGCTTGTGCAATTCAACAGCCTCCGTAATTCTTGATAATGTTTCAACATTTAATATTACTGCACCTGCTGCTGAAGGCAACTGATCAGTTTTAAGCAATTCTCCTAAAACTTCTCTTACAATGGCACGTTCTTCTCCCATCGGGTACAGGTCTTCCAGTTCTGCGATCTCTATGTTATCATGAGGCTTAATTACTGCTTTGAAAGAATTGACTGCTTCTGCATTTTTTCTCTTTATGGCTAAAATTCCTCTTTTAGCATTAGCAGCTTTCATGGCATAGAGTATTCCTCTGTAAATTACCTCAGGATTTTCCGTAATTTGCCTTATGTTATGTTTGAGAAGAGGTTCACATTCAACACCGTTAGCAATTATCACTCCTCCGTTTAAATCCGTTTCCAGCTTTACGTTAGAGGGAAATCCGGCTCCACCCATTCCTATAATTCCTGCTTCTTTAACTATGTCAGCTATGCTGCCGTTGCAAGAAATTTTTTCAAATTCATCGGGCTGGTTATCATCTGCCTGGATTGTTATGCAATTTTCTGTAATTTCTGCTATTGTTCCGTATACACTTGAATGCAGATTTGAGCCCAAACCTTTCGGGACGGCAAGAAGGGTTCCTTTTTTGACGGCATCGCCTGCTTTGACGATTGGTTCCGAGGGACCGCCGATTCCTTGTTTCAGCAATAATTTAATTGTATTGTTCACAATATCGCTCCCATTCTTTAAAATTGTTATTTAATTAACTAAATCTGCCTATATAATAAGCAAGTAGTGTGCCAAAGTTTATTTTAATATTTTAAAAGCTTGTTATTTCAACAAAATAATTATTTCAATGATATATGTCAATAGTATAAATTGCGACAAATGGTATTTGAATTATAATTTTCTTCATAGAGGATGTATGAAAATTGTACAAAAAATATCAAAAGATTTGGTTATGCGCTGAAAATGGCATAAAACAAAACTGTCCAAAAACAAACAATTGTACATTTTTGGACATTCATGGTTTTGATATTCTAATGGTTAATATTTGCAAAGAATTATCCATATGGGAACGAATAAAATAAGAGGTGTTTTTAAAATACAATGTTGTATGCAAATATTTTCCGTGATATAATAATCACAAATTAAGCAAGGAGGAAAATACCATGATAATTTTGGAAGAGATAGTAACAAGTGCAAAGCATGCAGAAACTAACAAGAATGTAAAATTTCCCTTAGGGTTTATAAGAGTATCAGAGCAGGAAGGCCTTAGAGAATGGGAAGGATCGATGCAAGATATAGAAGATTACGGACCGCTGCTTGACCTGTTTAATAGTAATAAACCGTCAGAGTTTGAGTTTGTATGCAAAAAAGGCAAAGTATTTAAAGGAAAAATTGCTGTAACTGGGATATTAGTTTCAGACGTGTTATTTAAAGGTGTAGGAGCACTAAAATATGGCGAAGAATATATTGTGGACTGATATAATTATATTTCACGCAATATAAACAGTTATAGGTAATATGACGGTTCTTTTGATGGCAGCAGAGTGTTTCAGAAGAACCGTCTTTATAATTGTACCGACAGAAAAGTTTTCATAACAGTGTAAAATTTCATGATAAGGAGATAACTGAAATGAAATTAAAGGTATTAGTTGATAACAACACATATATCGACGAATATTTTATGGGAGAACCGGCTGTATGTTACTATATAGAGGATAATGGAACAAAGATACTTTTTGATCTGGGGTATTCGGATATTTTTATTCAAAACGCAAAAAAAATGGATATTGATTTAAAGCTGGTTGATACAATTGTATTTTCCCATGGCCATAATGACCATACAAGAGGATTAAGATATATGGCAGATCATACGGATCTCAAAGATGTAGCAGTCGTTGTGCACCCGCTGTGTTTTAACAGTAAAATGTATGGGAAAGATAATATTGGTGCGCCGTTTAATTCGGAGCAAATGAAAGGTATGTGTAGGTTAAAATTAACGTCTTCACCGTTGCAGATCAGTGACAACATTGTATTTTTAGGAGAAATACCGAATATATATGACTATGAAGAACGAAAGAAAATAGGAATGTACAGCAATGGTGGAGAATGGAAAGATGACAGACTTGCAGATGATTCGGCAATTGTATACAAAAACGAAGAGGGATTGTTTATTATAACAGGATGCTCGCACAGCGGTATATGTAATATTGTCGAATATGCTAAAAGAGTTTGCTGTGATACGAGAATTACCGGTATTATTGGAGGATTCCATCTGTTTGATATAGATGAGCAACTATTGAAGACAATAGAATTTTTTGAAAGCAATGAAATAGATAATATATACCCCTGCCACTGTGTATCTTTTAGGGCAAAAGCAAAACTGAATGAGAAAATCCGCATAAATGAAGTTGGTGTAGGACTAACACTTATGCTGTAGCCTAATTATATTAATATAACACTGCGAGTAACGTCAAAGAGTCCATGTTTGCAAGTGTTTCAGGTAGTATACACCACTATAAGGAGCAAAGAAATGAATAAAGAAGAAATAGAGAAACTTTCATACGATTTTTTTAATAAATCTCATTCTAATTTTGTTGATGAAAATGAAGCCATTGTTCCGGAGCTTTCCGGCATGAGGCTGTTTGATAATCCTTTGTTTGGATTTGCTTCATCTAAAGACGAGGAGTTTTGGAACTTAAAAAACCAGTCTGTTATAGGAGAACATTTTATGCTCCCTGAAGAATGGCTTACCGGTGCTGTAACTGTTGTTTCATTTTTTATGCCATTTTCCGAAGAAGTAATCAAAAGTAACAGAGGAAATAAGGAGGTAATTTCGAATCAATGGCTGCACGGAAGAATAGAGGGACAGAGATTTGTAGCAGAGTTTTGCAGGTATCTCAATTCGAAAATCATCGAAGATGGATTTCGAAGTCTTTCACCGTCTTTGGATAAAAGGTTTTACACTACTAAGGAAGATGATAAAGGTCATTTGTTTTCCAGCAACTGGTCGGAAAGGCACGTGGCATTTATATGCGGCCTCGGAACTTTCGGACTATCAAAGGGGATAATTACAGAGAAAGGAATGGCAGGGAGAATTGGCAGCTTAATTACAGATATGCCTTTAGAACCTACTGAAAGGAAGTACAGCGACATTTATCAATACTGCACCATGTGCGGTGCATGTGTTAAGAGGTGTCCGGCAGGAGCCATATCCCTTGAAAAAGGAAAGATACATAGAATATGCTCGGATTTTCTCGATTATACAGCCGAAAAATATAAGCCCAGATATGGATGCGGCAAATGCCAGACAGGTGTTCCGTGCGAAAGAAGAATACCTCTCCAAAGACGATAATACTTAGTGATAATATACTGCAAGGTTTTTGTAAAAAAACAGTTCAAATATTAATTTTAGTTTTTAAAAGCAACAAGGAGATTTTATGAGTATAATGCAAATATATTCTAATTTTATGATATTGACAGGTATCATATATGTATTTATGTTTATGTATTCATCAAGAAAAAAGAACAATCCTTTAATAACTATTTTTTCACTGATTTGCCTTGCCAGCGCCGTATATATTTTTGGCGCGGCTTTTCAGTTTAATGCAGATAATTTGGATCAAATTCTTTTCGGGCAAAAACTTAAATATTTTGGCGGGCCGTTTGTATTCGCAGCCTGGCTGATTTTTACCTACAGAATACATTTTAAAAAAGATATGACTTTCGCAGGGAAAATTATGACTTTTATAATACCTGCAGTAACTGTATTTCTAGTAGCTACTAACGAATATCACAGACTTTTTTACTCTAATTTAAAAATTTTTCAATATGAAGGATTTTTACTGAGCAGAAGAAGTACGGGGATCTTATACTATCCGAATGTTATATATGCATATTTTGTTATTTTCTTTGGCTTGTACGCATTTTTTGTGGCATGGTCAAAAAGTGGCTACAAGTTAAACAACCCTTACTTCATGTTATTGATGGGTAGATTGCTTTCAGGGATTTTGGTAGGTGTGTATCTTTTGGGCAAGACTCCTAAATGGATTGACCTGCTGCCTTTTAGCTCTTTTACGATGGTTATAGCGTCAGCAATGGCAATTTTTTATTATCATATTTTCGATACAAAAGAAATTTATGATAAGAAAATTTTTTCCGAGATTAAAGAGGGGCTTATTTTAATTGATGACAACAACCTTCTTATTGACTATAACGAAGCGGCGCAGGGTGTGTTTGCATGGCTTACAGAGGAGAATAAAGGCAAGCCTGTTTCAATGTTTCATATGGGCGAAAAGATTGTAAATAATAAACAGTCTAAATTTATTCTTACAGTAACGAATGATTGGAAAAATAAGTATTATGAATTTCGAATAACGGATCTTCTGACGGATAAAAATAAGTTGGCCGGACGAGTTTTTATTTTTTTGGACATAACAGACAAGCAGCACATGATAGATGAATTGAATTATATGGTTGAACATGATTGGCTGACGAATGTTTATAATCGCCGAAAGATACTTGAGGAAGCAGAGCATATTATACCGATGTTTAGGAAAAGTGGTAAGAATGTATCCATGATTATGATGGACATAGATAATTTTAAGAAAATCAATGACAGTTATGGGCATATAGCAGGAGATAATGTTCTCAGAGGTGTAATAGACAGTAGTAGGCAAGTAATGCGTAAGGACGGTCTTATCGGACGCTATGGAGGCGAGGAATTTCTTATTGTCCTTCCAGGCGCAGATGCTTGCCAGGCAATCGAAGAAGCTGATAAAATACGTTCAAATATTGAGAGCACGGTGTTTACCTTTGATGAGAAGAAAATAAATGTAACCGTAAGCTTAGGCATTTCTTCGGCAAGCATGGATGTCGATTCAACGGTTTCTGATTTGATAAACATGGCAGATAAAGCATTGTACAAAGCCAAGTCAGAAGGGCGAAACCGCACATGTGTATTCGATAATGACAATGCAGCATTTATAAATAACAGCTGTTTGATGTGAAATATATAATGGAAGGAAATGAAACCTTCCTTTTTATTTGCCAAAAAGTTCTTTTTTCGGAACATAAAAATTTTTAAAAAAAATTTTATAATTTCTGTCCCCAAAACCATTTTCAAATTGTTTATATATTATAGATGTAATTTAACTAATAATATTTATTATAATAACAAATTACATTAATAAAATTCTTTTTCATAAGAAGGGTATGGAGAGCGACAAATGGAAAATGAATTGTATCTGAAAAAGGTGTATTCTGCGGCATATATGCTGACAGGCAAAGAAAAAGATGCATGCGAAGCATCCTCTTTGGCAATTTCCAGATCTGCCAAAGAGGTGATTTCAAATAATCAAGTAACGGAAAGAACATTTAAATCAACTGTAATTGAATTAATTGACATATACCTAAACACACAAAATGTATGCTATAATACGAATGAAGATATAAATAATATTCAAAAGGCTTTATTAAGTTTGGATCCCATCTGCAGAGCCGCAGTTATATGGAAGGATGTACTGGGATTTCAAATTGATGACGGCATACCAGCGTCAAATTATACAAGACAGGAGCTTCTAAGGGAATTGTCATTAGGCAGGAAAAATTTGAAGAGCATGCTGCAAATAAAGACCGGGATTAAGAGGTAATCGATGTTCGTATATTTAACCCTATTAGAAACTCAGGAAGAGAAAAGTAAATTTGAGCAAGTATACAGCAATTACAGGCAGCTTATGTTTTATATAGCTAAAAGTATTTTGAATGATGATTTTCTTTCGGAAGATGCGGTTCACGATGCATTTATAAATATAGCTAAAAGTTTGAAAAATATATCTGATGTGGCCTGTCCACGGACCAGGAGGTATGTTGTTATTATAGTAAGAAATATTTCTCTGAATATGCTGAAGAAACAGAAGCTTTCCGAGGAAATTGATGGTATGGGAGAGTATATTGCTGATGAATCTGTATTAGAGGATGAGGTTTTGTCTAAAATTTCATTTGATCTTATAGTTAATCAAATTACCTGCTTACCCGTTATCTATAAGGATGTGCTTTATTTATCATACGTTGAGGACTTAAATACTAGGGAAATATCAAAGCTTATAAATATTTCGAATGAAACGGTAAAAAAAAGGCTTCAAAGAGGGCGAAAGAAATTGGCTGAAAGTATTAAAGAGGTGATCTGACATGTCCGAAGAGAGATTAAAAGAAGCACTAGAAGTTTCAATGGAAAGGGAGCTTGATTCAATGTTTCCTGATAGCAGCATAAATGAGGTTCACAGCTTTTCGCTTGAATTTGAAAAAAATATGGAGTCTGTTATTAAAAAAGCAAAAATTAAGTATGTAAATATAAGACAGTTTACAATAAGGAGAAGCATTATTGCAGCATCTCTGATAATATTTATATATATGGCAACACTTAGTGTTGAAGCATTCAGGGCCCCGTTAATAAGGCTTACAGAAAAAATTTATACCGAGTTTTCTGAAATATTATTTGATAATGAAGAAAATATTGATACTCCCACAAGAATTAAGGACTTATATGTTCCGGGATATATTCCTGAAGGTTATACTTTAAAGGAAGAAAGCGAAGAAAAAATGACTATGATGCATCATTTCATATATACAAATGAAAAAGATCAATTCATATTTGTTCAACAATACACCTTGGGAGTCAGCATGTCTGTGGATACGGAAGGAACAACAACTGAAAGAATAATGATTAAGGGAATGGAAGGAATTATATATTCAAAAAAAGGCTTGACAACAATAATAGTCAATGACGACAACTATGTGCACTTAGTATGCGGTTATGAAAGCAGAGAAGAGATAATAAAAATAGTCGAATCACTGTACGTTCCAAAATAGCATTTTATTTCTCCCTTTTAAAAAAAGACACCAAAATTATTTAGGTGTCTTTTTTATGAAGCATTAAGGTATCTATGTACCATAAATTTGATTATTTGATTTTTTGAAATAAATGTGTTAAATTTTAAAAAAGAGTTTAGAAGGTAAAAGGTATGGATAGAAGAGATAAGGTTAATTATTACTTGGATTTAGCAGAGGTTGTTTCTCAGAGAGGGACGTGCCTTAGAAGAAGATTTGGTGCTGTTATTGTAAAAAACGATGAAGTTTTAGCTACCGGATACACAGGTGCGCCGAGAGGAAGAAAAAATTGCAATGATTTAGGAATGTGCATCCGGCAGAAGCTTAATATTCCCAGAGGTGAACGTTATGAGCTCTGCAGAAGTGTTCATGCGGAGGCAAATGCCATTATAAGCGCTTCCAGAGACAAGATGATAGGAAGTTCTTTATATTTAACAGGAATAGAAAATGAAACAAATGAATATGTTAAAAATGCAAGCAGCTGTTCTATGTGCAAGAGGATGATTATTAACGCTGGTATTGAAAATGTTTATATCAGGGACACAAAGGATACTTACCGAGTTGTTAATATTGAAGAGTGGATCAATAATGATGAGTCCTTGGAAGGACAGCACGGATATTAGTAAGAAGTTTTAATTTTAAATTTTAATTTTAAATTCACAATGCTATAATACTATATAAGAATCGAAAATTAATTCAGCAGAGGTAAACGCATGATTGAGATCACATTTGGTGAAAAACTATCCGATGTTAGCTATAATGACAGAGCAGGAGCATATCTTATTTCTGTTAAGAACGGAAAAATGGCCGTTGTAGAAACTCCTAAAGGATATTTCCTTATAGGAGGAGGAATAAATACGGACGAAAGCCATGTTGACTGTATAAAAAGAGAAGCCATAGAAGAAATAGGACATATTGTAACCGTTAAAAAATATATATGCTCTGCGGAGGAATACATAACACGGGAAAAAAGAGGATATTTCCATCCCATACAGTATTACTACGAAGGCGAAATAGGTGAAAAAACAGTTAATCCAATTGAAATGGACCATGTATTCAAATGGATTCCAATAGAAGAATCGGAGAGCAAGCTGTTTTTTAAATCACAGAAATGGGCTGTGAAAAAATGGATGTCAACTCAATAAAAATTGTAATTTAAAATAAGGTCAAGTGAGGAGTTAAAAATTGCTGGAATTAATAAAAGAGAGAAGAAGTATTCGCAGTTTTAAGGAAGAAAAATTAAGTGAAGAAGCTGTAAAGGAAATTCTAAGAGCAGGTCTTCTTGCTCCTACGTCAAAAAATAAGAAGCCTGTTGAATTTGTCGTTGTTGAAGACAGAGAGACTTTAAGCAGGCTGAAATTCTGCAAGGACAAAGGAAGCAACGGACTTGATACAGCACCATGTGCAATAGTAGTTATAGGAGATGCCGAAAAAAGCGATGTGTGGGTAGAAGATGCTTCCATAGCTACGGCCTTCATGCAGCTTCAGGCTGAAAGTATGGGGCTGGGCTCAGTATGGATTCAAATGCGGAAGCGACGCAGCTGTTCAGACGATTCTGAAAAAGAAGTCAGAAAAGTACTGAACATACCTGATAAATATGGCGTTCTGGATATCCTTGCCCTAGGATACAAAAATGAATTGAAAAAACCCTATGAAGAAGATGATGCTGACTTTTCAAAAGTTCATTTTGAAAGCTACGGCAGAAAATAGAATAATCGATTATATTTATTATTATTTTATTATTATGCGCATATTGTTATAAACTTACGTCTGCTTGCTGAAAAGATTAAATTGCTGAATCTCAACAAAAAATCAGAGTAATTTTTTTGAAAATAAGTTAAAATTGTCTCTCGTGTATGTAAAGTATCAGTTTTTGAATCTTTTAAATTTATGATATTTGTATATTTATTACATATTAATTTGAAATATTCTTGATCGTATGTGATTTTATATTCTCCCGGTACTGCACACATACTATGTTACAAAGATAATTATGTTACAGCTTTTATGCATTTGGGGGAAACAGTTAAAATTCCGGGCGAATTTGTTGATATTGGTTGATATATGAGATAGCAGAATTTATTTTATATTAAGGGGAATTCTATGAATCCATGGGAAGAAATCAATTTGAGCGATTATGAAAATCATATGAAACTGGAATCGGTCTATCAGTTGCAGGCATTGAATAAGATGATGTGGGGCCAGCTTAATGATTATGATGTATCATCAGTATTAATTCTTGGAGTTGCAGGCGGTAACGGGTTAAATCATGTTGACAGAGATAAAATAAATGTGGTATACGGAGTAGATATAAACGAAGACTATTTAAAAATATGTAAAGAAAGATATCCGGTTTTGGAGGATTTATTCGTTCCGATAAGGGCAGATATAACAAATGAATTTTGTGAACTGCCAAAAGCAGATATTGTAATTGCGGATTTATTTGTAGAATATGTCGGCTGCGAGATATTTGCATCAACAATCAGGAAAATAAAACCGAAATATGTTTCGGTAATTATTCAGGTTAACGAAGATGACGGCTTTGTGTCGGATTCCCCATATATGGCTGAATTAAAAAAATTAGAAAAAGTGCATTTCTGCATTGACGAAAAAGAAACAACACTTTCAATGAAAAAAATTGATTACAACTTATCCTATAGAACAGAAGAAAATTTGCCCAACGGCAAAAAGCTAATCAGACTAGACTATTGCTTTAATCTAAAAGATTAAATTTAAAATATATTGAGAACTATTAATATTTTAAGTATTGAAATAAGGAGTTTTATGCAAAGAGAAAAAAATAATACTAAAGATATGCTGAGCTGCCCAGTTATGAAAAGATGCGGCGGTTGCCAGATACAACACTACAGTTATGAAAAACAGTTGGAAGAAAAACAGAAGGGAGTCAATATCCTTCTCGATAAATACTGCAAGGTTGAAGAAATCATCGGAATGGAAAATCCGTATTATTACCGGAACAAGGTTCATGCAGTATTTGATACTGATAAAAAAGGAAGTATTATTTCGGGAGTTTATGAAGCCGGAACACACAAAGTCGTTCCGGTAGACAGCTGCTTGATTGAAGATCAGAGAGCAGATAACATTATAGTTACAATCAGAGGAATGCTTAAATCATTTAAAATTAAAGCATACAACGAAGACACAAGAGTAGGACTTTTGCGCCATGTTCTGATTAGAACGGGACATGAAAGCGGAGAAATAATGGTTGTGTTGGTGCTTGCATCACATATATTCCCTTCAAAGAACAATTTTATCAAAGCACTCTTAAAAAAGCATCCTGAAATTACAACAATAGTAATGAATGTGAACAATAAAAAAACAAGCATGATACTGGGGGAAAGAGAACAGGTGCTGTACGGCAGAGGGTTCATAGAGGATACTCTGTGCGGAAAAGTTTTCAGAATTTCACCGAAGTCATTTTATCAGATTAACCCTGTCCAGACAGAAATTCTTTATGGAAAGGCAATCGAACTTGCGGAGCTTAAGGGAAGTGAAACTATAATAGACGCCTATTGCGGAATAGGCACAATCGGAATAATCGCAGGAGACCATGCCAAAAAAGTACTTGGAGTCGAACTTAACAAAGATGCTTTCAAGGATGCTATAACAAATGCAAAAAGAAATAAATCTAAAAATATATTTTTTTACAACTGTGACGCCGGCGAATTTATGAATCAGATGGCCAGTGAAAAGCAATCAGCAGACGTTGTATTCCTAGATCCTCCAAGATCAGGAAGCACAGAGCAGTTCTTAGACTCGATGATTTCAATCAATCCCAAAAAGATAGTCTATATTTCCTGCAATCCCGTAACATTAGAAAGAGATTTAGCCTATCTCACAAAAAGGGGCTACAAAGCAAAGACAGCAATACCTGTTGATATGTTCCCGGGTACGGAGCACGTTGAGGTGATAATAATGATGACGAAATGTGGTTCAGAGGGTAAAAAGTAGCTTTTGACCACAACATGTTGTGGTTTTGGAGTGATTTTGAGGCTTGAAAACGGGCAAAAAAGTGCCGTTTTTGAGCCTTAAAAAATGGTGAAAATATAGATGACATAGGTGAATGTAGAGGAGGGAAGATCTAAAATGCAACCAATGACATTAAATCATACACGTGAGCTAGATATATTTTATAATGAGAATCGCTCTAAATGCACTCTGTGTGGAAAGCTATTCTCAGATGGAGACTGTGCTCACTTAGGATATCTAAATGACGATAGTCATGCTGTGTTATGTGATGCTTGTTCTGCTGAACTTAAAGAAACTGTTGTTCGATATCACTGGAAAAAAGATATCTATGAAACTCCCAAATTATCTAATAAACTTTGGAGGTATATGGATTTAAGCAAGTTCATTTCATTAATTAGTAAAAATGAATTGTATTTTTCAGCATTAACATGTTTTGATGATCCTTTTGAAGGTGCAAAGGGTATTGTTACAATGAAAAAAAAGTGGGATGATTTTTATTTGAATTTTGTTAGACAAGCAATATTAACTGCGCCCGGTATGGATTTATCTAAACTAACACAAGAAAAACTAGAATCTGAATCGCAACGCCTATTAGATCAAATAAACTCTATTGGTAACAATGAACGACAATCAATTTTTATTAGTTGTTGGCACTTAAATGACTTTGAGTCAGAAGCTATGTGGAAGTTGTATTCAAAAGATGTGACAAATGCAGTGGCGATTCAAACTACATACATGCATTTATATGAAGCATTATATAAAGATCCCACTATTAGTATTGGTAAAGTAAATTATATTGATTTTTCTAAACAATTTACTTCTGTTAATGATGCGTTTTGGTTTAAGCGAAAATCTTTTGAGCATGAACACGAAGTTCGTGCTGTAGTAAAAAAACGAAGTGAAAACATCACAGGTATTAGTTTTCCTATTTCGGTAGATAAATTAATTGATAATATTTATATATCTCCATATGCTCCAGCTTGGTTTGCAGAAGTAGTAAAGAGTCTTCTGGAAAAATACAACATAAATAAGCCGTTATTACAATCAGATATGTGTGCCCAACCATTTTATTAATGAATAATGTGAGTGATACAGTTTTGTAAAACTTCATATGGAATCAATAGGCTAAGTTTTAGGTCGATTTAAAAGACCTACAGACTTAGCCTTTTTTATGCCCAAAAACAATAAAGAAAGGAACGATGAGAATGTCAAAATTATTTATGTACGGTACAAGGTTACAGGAGTTTGAGCAGATGATGATGCTTGTGCCAAACTTCACTAAGCGAGGGAAAGGATTGATTGTATTAAAAGGATTTCCGTTTACCGAAGAAGATGTCGCTTGTCGGTTTTGCACTGAATATCCAAAATGCAAGAATGATGATAGCAAGTGCTTAGTCTTATCTGAAAGAATAAAAGCTACCGCAGTATGTTATGAAAACATAGTAAAAAGTACCTTTAAAGACTTCAGAGAATATAATCTCAAAAAAAGATTGAGTAAACTGATTTCAGAGTTTAACGGAGATTTCTTTTGCGACAGCAGTCACCGACAGCGATTTGAAAATATTATCAACATAAAAAACAGAGTGGTAAAGAAAATTGATTATCAATTTCTTGCCACTCTGTTTTTGCTTACAGCGGACCATGAACTATGGGAATGGTCTTCCCCACATATGTATTTAACTAAGGTAGACTTCAAATCAATTCATTTAAAAGGGATTGATACAAACAGATATGCTGTCTATAAAACCGCAAAGACAATATCTACAGGAAAAGAATATATTAAGCTGAATGAAATTGCAGATGAAAGCCTTATTGATGACAAAACCTTTCAAGCTATCATTCATGCCATACTCCTTGCCAAGTATGGAACAGAGATATTGGGTATCTGCAAATAAAAAGAGCCTGTAAAAACAGACTCTGTATCCACGAGATTTACTTTGTATAGGTCATCAAATCGGAAATCTTGCAATCCAAAACAAAGCAGATGCGAGTGAGGACATCAATATCCATACGCTCAATATTACCGTTGTACCATTTGTCAGCTACTTCAAAACGGATATTTGCAAGTTTAGCAAGCTTGCTTCTGGTCATATCTTTGTTGTCCATGATTTCTTTTACATGAAAGCTAACTTTCCCATAATCCTTAATTTCAAAAATCGAGTTGCTGTTGTTCATATTAACCACCTCTCTATATCTATTCTATATGCAACATTACGTATTGACTATATACACATAAATAGATACTATATATATAGTATTATAAAGGAGGCATAAAACTATGCAGAAAAAAGAAAACGCTCTATGCTTTAGCGGTCATCGGAGTGAAAAGCTACCGCAAAGCAAAGAGCAAATTGAAAAACTTAAGGTAAGACTATGGGAAGAAATTGATGAGGCAATCGCAAATGGAGCAAACACCTTCTACTTCGGAGCGTGTTATGGATTCGACTTACTATGTGCAGATGTTGTGCTTAAGCGAAGAAAGGTTATCAAACCCAATGATCCAAAAGCGATAACACTGATTGCTGTGATACCATTCGAAGAACAAGCAAAAAATTGGGATGAAACAAATCGGGACAAGTATTATGACATACTAGAACAGTGTGATGAAGCGTTAATGCTGAATACATATTATCGTCCAGGTTGTTATAATCAAAGAAATCGATACATGGTGGACCACAGCAGTAAAATGATATGCTACTATGATGGAAGTAAAGGCGGTACAGCATATACCGTAAAATATGCCGAACAAAAAAATCTGCAAATTACAAACCTATATGAAAATTAGCAAATGTGAGCCACTTTAAAAGCTTCAGAGAAAACGTAATAAGAGTTATAGGTAACTACAGTACCCAAGGTGTTACAACCGAATATGACGAACAGATAGAAGAACTGCAACATCAGATGCTTACGCTCATAGAAAATAACGCAAAGCAAGGAGCTGTCAGCGAAGAATTTGATGAAGAATATAAGAAACTGTCAGAACAAATTAACGAGCTCAAAACAGCAAAAATAAAGGTGGTACAAGCTCAGAAAAATGCAGAAAGTTATGTTCAAAGAGTTGAGGAATTAGACAAGACAATAGGCAATGTTAATCCGCAAGTAAGAGAGTTTGACCAAGACCTTGTGAAAAGGCTGATTTCCTCTATAAGGGTACATAAAGGTATGAAACTGGAGATACAGTTCCACTCAGGAATCGTGGTGAAACAGGATGTGGACTACTATGAATAAACATTAAAATAGGAGTAGGGTGTTTTCCCTGCTCCTGTTGAATTTAAACTGCTAAGAATAAAGTCCTTAAAGTGCTGAGGACTTTATTGTTGGCGGATTTCCTATTTTAATTCTAAATATTCTGTTAAATTGTGTCTGATTTGACGTTTTGCTGTTGTAAAATTTTAGGTAAAGATATACAATTAAGATGATTGTTTATGATAATATGAATTAAAGGAGTAACTCTATGAGATCACAATTGTATTTGTACAAAAATTTACGAGATAAATATATAAAAGATTTAACACAAATCAAAGAGCTTTTTTTTGAGAGAATACAGCCTATTTTTGCTGATGCAGAAAAAGAGGCCACAACCTACCAGGAGCAATTGTGGGATAATTTGATGAGTCAGCCTTGTAGCGAAGATAGTATGATTGATCCTTCTGACTTCGTCGAAACTGTTCAAGAGGCTGCTTTTGAGAAATATGAAATCCTTTCTTTAATGCAGTATCGAAATATCAGCATGTGGATTAGTTGTATGTGTCAAGTATGGGAACAGCAGTTATTCTCTTTTATATATCATGAAGCTCTTAGTGAAGGAATCAAGTATGACGAAACTGATTTAAAAAAAGGTTTTGCATTTTCAAAAGAAGTATTTAAGTGGCACCAACAACCGTTTGACAATTTGGTTTGTTGGCCAAAGATTAAAGAGTTACGAGCTCTTGTAAATGTACTTAAGCATTCTGAAGGTGATTCAGAACAAAGGCTTAGGAAAATGAGGTCGGATTATTTTGAGCATGATACCGGGATTGAAAAATATGATTTGTTGTCACTATATCATTCAACTTTGTTGGAAGCTACATTACAAATAAAGGATAAAGATTTTATCGATTATTATAATGCACTTATCGCATTTTGGAATGAACTGCCAGAGCGTATGTATACGAAAGAAGATCTTTGATTAAGGAAGTAATAAGGTTATATTTTTCGATAACATACAAACGGATAGCGGTGATAATTTCATCCGGCTGTAGACTGAGTCTTATATAATTAATTATTGGAGGATTTGTGATGAATGAGGCAACCTTTGAAGCTAGAGTAAACGAAGAAATCAAACGAATATTTCCAATGATTAATAATGGGGATATTACCCATCAACAGCAGTTTCAGCTTACACTAGGACATAATACATATTTATATGATGGAACGAAAAAGGATAAGGCATTCGCGCGATCAGATGTTCTGATTAAACATAAAGGCGTCAATCTGGCGATTCTTGAATTAAAGGCGCCGGGTATAACACTTTCATATGATGATGCTATCCAAGGGACCTCATATGCTAGACTTTTAGATCCGATGCCGCCACTTACGATTATCAGTAATGGTGAAAACACTCAGTTTTTTAATACTTATGATCGCAAGCCGTGGATAGCAGATAATGTAAATGAGTATATGGTGCAATCTCTCTTTCAAGCTGCTACGAAATGCGCAAGTGCAGACAAGGATGAGGCTATCACCGTACTTCTTGGCCGTGATAATGACATGTGGAGAGAGATATTGGCGAGATATACAAAAAAGGCGCTTGAAGAAATTGAAGGTGATATTAATGACTTCACATACCAAGTTGCAAGAAATTTTCAACTGGAGCGTACAGCTGTAAATCAACTGATAGAAAAAGCAAAAGATTGTCCTTTAATTAGCTTCGTTGGTTCAATTTTAGCGGGAAAGACGAACGTCATATACCAGATGTGCAAGAAGTGTCCCGATAATCTTATTCCAGTTTATATTGATGCTAACGTAAGCTATGATCCGCTTGAGAAGATGTCCAATTGGTTTTGCAGAGAAGTATTCAGAAGTTTTGGGACAAATGAGGTAAAGCATTGGCTAATCAACGGGTTTAGCGAAAGAGAGAAAAAAAGCAGAGTAGTATTTATCTTTGATAACATTTGTTCTGTTAATGATAAGCTATTCTGACGCGAAATCAACCAACTCAATGATATTAATCGAGAAAACGAATATTCGTTACTTCTCGTTATGAATGAACATACTTATGATTGCATAGGCAGAATCAATAGCGGGCCAGCTAAAAACGCAATTGGTAAGGCTCCCATGGTAAAACTCGATGCTTTATCAGATGAAGAGTTTTATAGTGCCATGGAATTTTTCATGGATAATAATGGTGCAGCATTTTATCAAGGAGCACAATGTAATGTACAATACAGAAATCCCCGTGTTTTAAGGGTGTTAGCGTCCTGCCTACTTGAACATAACGACAGTATAGATGACAATTCCGATACAAAGACGGTTTTTTTTCTGCCTAGTTATACGAATTACTCTGTATTAGAATCAGTATGGTCCAAAATAGTGACTAATGCAGAAACACGAAGTGATTATCGTCTATTTGCAGAAGCCATCTTTAGTGATATGAACAGTAGAACGGCTGATCCACGTTTAGCAATCCTTTCGGTAACAAGAGGAGTTATATCGCTAAAAACTGCAGAGCAATTCATGGGAACTGATCGCATAAATAGAATGAAGAGCGACGGATATATACACCAACTAGTCTTCGATGATGGCAAAGCATATTTATATCCTAGACTTCCTGAGGCAATTGCAACGGCCGCCGCGTATGTACTTAGAGATAAAATTATTGAGATTATCGATAGGAGCAATGTCCAAGATGCATATAATTTTATAATGAAAAATATAGATTGTATTCCATATAGCGATGTGGCTGCTACAAAAGCAGTGGTTAGTGTCTGCACAAAATGCAGATGGCTTCGGGGAAAGCCTAGAACAGCGCCCTATCAAAACGCCGGACGGCGAGATTTATGTCAGCCTCTGGAATGATGAGAATTACTCCACTTTTAGTTACAAGATAGAATTATATCTGGTAGTAGATGTTACAATTAAACTTTTTTTAGGTTTTCTACTGTTCTTTCATTTACTACATTGCCAGTATTTAAAGTAGTCTTCGATTCGATAAGCATTACCTGAACTTCTTCCTCTGCGACAGGCATATGTTCGATTCCTTTCGGGATCACTATGCATTCACCTTCATGAAGTTGTATATCTTTCTCTCTAAACTTAATTGTCAATATTCCATTAAGTACATAAAACATTTCATCTTCGTTTTCATGAACATGCCATATAAACTCACCTTTAAATTTAGCCAATTTCACATAGGACTCATTCACTTCACCAATAATTCTGGGACTCCAGTACTCACTAAAAAAGCTGAGTTTTTCTTTAATATTAATTTTCTCCATGTTAAATACCTCCAATTTTTTATATGATATGCCTTGAAAAGGGATAAAGAAAGATCCCCCTAAATTAGCATAAAAGCTAACTATTACATAAGATAAATAATATATTTATACAACAGAGCAGTCATATTGTTGTTTTTGTACCTTTTTTTTATGAAAGAAAAATAAGGTAAGGCCAACTAAAGTGATTATTATTCCTACTCCCTGCCGCAATGAAATAATCTCTCCTAGAATGAAATAGGCAAGGATACACGTTCCAATAGTTTCCCCCAGGATACTCATTGATATAACCGATGTACTCAACCATTTCAGCAGCCAATTAAAAACCATTTGTCCCAAAATCGTTGCTATTAAAGCTAATCCAATAAAGGATTTCCATGTATATAGGGGATAATTAGTAAAATATACATGCTGGCTGAGGGTATATATCGCTAAAAAAAGTGTACTGCTTGCATATCCTAAAATTGAATAAGGAACGACAGATAATTTCTTACGCATATGCTGACCAATAAAAAAATAAGCAGTTATAATACCGGCGGCTATGAATGCAAGAATATCACCGAATAAGGCCTGATAACTGATTTGAAAGTCTCCCCATCCAATAATAAAACATCCAATTATGGAAACAAAACAGCTTGCTATTGCTCCCTTGCTGACACGTTCCTTAAAAATGAAATGCCCTCCGGCAAATGAAAAAAGAGGCTGTAATGTGACAATAACGGTTGAACTTGCGACAGATGTGTAGTTCAGGGATTCAAACCATAAAACATAGTGTATTGCTAATAATAATCCTGACAGTAATCCTAATCCCCATTGTTTCTTAGTTAATGAGAGAAAAGCCTGTCGGTTTTCTTTTTTTAATACTAAAAATGGCAATAGCATCATCACTGCAAAGAAAAGCCGATAAAAAGCAGTAATCGAAGAAGGAGCGTTAGCTAATTTTACGAAAATAGCTGAAGTAGATAGAGCAAGTATTCCTAAAAACAAAGAAAAATATTGAATAATTCTTGATTTCATCTGATAACTCCTTAATCTTGTTTATTATGAAATATATAGTATAATATAATATACAAGTGATTGTAGCATATTAAATCAATAAATTACAGTGCTATCTCTTAAATACATTATGTTAGTACAAATTAGCGGAAAAACACATTATTATGGAAAGGATATTAATATGAACTATCATCGTCTTGGACAAACAGTTATGAGTTACCGGAAGAAAAAAGGAATGACAATTCGTGAATTTGCAGAATATTCTGGCATAAGTACATCTCTTATAAGCCAGATTGAGCGAGGGCAGGCAAACCCGTCACTTAGCGTGCTAGAGCTTATTGCACAGGCACTAAATGTACCTCTCTATACACTTTTTATAAATGATATTGATACTAAATCATTAATTTCGAAAAAAAAAGATCGCAAGAAAGTTTATCGTGAAAATAATGACCACATTGTTTATGATATATTAACACCGGATTTTATGAAGGCACATATTGAACTTTTAATGATGGATCTAAATGCTCATGCCAGCACTACAGAAGGGTATTATTCTCATATGGACAAGGAAGAGATTGCTGTTGTTATGAAGGGAGAGGCGTATGTAGAATTAGAAGGGATTGAATATTTCCTGGATGAGGGAGATGTTGTTCGTATTCCACCTAATGTAAAACATAGATTTATAAACAAAGGAAACCAAGCTAATCATATATTATTTGTCCTTACACCAGCTTTTACATAAGTATAAGATATTCTAAACCGTCGGAGATTTGGCGGTTTTTTGTTTAAGACAGAAGGGGACAGAAAAGTATATGACAGGGGAATTTATGAATCAGTCAATTCTAAAGAAGATGTTATTATTAAAGAGCAGGTTATTTTTATAAATTAAGTGAGGATTTTTACTCATTGCTATTGCAATATATAATCAGGAGTGGTATATTAAAACTAACTGGTAGGACCATGCTACCAGTTAGTTTAGAGAAAGGTGGAAAGATCTCATGAAATATTTAAAGCAGTTAATGATTATTCTAGTTACATATTTTATTGGACAAGTATTACAAATAGTGCTCCACATACCAATTCCAGGCTCTGTTATTGGTTTAATCCTACTTTTTCTGGCACTTCAAAAAGGAATAATTAAAGTTGAAATGATCGAGGATGTATGTGAATTTTTATTATCAAATATGTCGTTTTTGTTTATTCCTGCAGGAGTAGGTCTGGTAACATCATTTGCAATATTGAAAGGAAGATGGGTGGGGTTCATAACCATTTTAATTATTTCAACAGTAATGGTTTGGACAATAACAGCATATATTGTTAAATTTTTTAGAAGAGGTAACTTACATGAATGAAATTACCAGTTCTCCTGTATTTGGTGTATTACTATCGTTAGTCGCCTATGAAATAGGAGTTTATATAAATAAAAAAATAAAACTTTCAATTTTTAACCCCTTGCTGATTGCTATCGCGATATTGATTATATTACTTACAAAGCTACACATAAAATATGAAGATTTTAATATAGGAGGTCAGCTTATCTCATTCTTTTTATATCCAGCAACAGTTGCATTAGCCTTGCCCATGTATAAAAGATTTTCTTTATTTAAAAAAAATGCTTTGCCTATCATCATAAGTATTTTATGCGGTGATATATGCGGAATTGCTTTTGTAATTGTATTCTCAAAATTTTTTAAAATATCTGACGTACTTATAAAATCATTAATCCCTAAATCGATTACGACACCAATAGGAATGGCTGTTTCAAAGCAATTAGGCGGGCTACAGTCAATTACTGTTGTAGCAATTATACTTACTGGTATCATAGGTTCGGTTTTAGGACCAATTTTATATAAAATTTTTAGAATAAATGACAAAGTTTCGTTAGGGATTGCAATGGGGGCCTCTTCCCATGCGATTGGAACTGCAAAGGCGATGGAATCAGGAGAAATTGAGGGAGCGATGAGTGGTTTAACTATGGCTATTTCAGGGATTATTACCGTTTTTTTAGCTCCAATTATGTGGGATATATTTTCTGTATTTTTTAATTAAATAGAATGGAGGAATTTTAATATGAATTATTCTGGAATTATTTTTGATGTAGATGGTACTTTGCTTAATACGATTGAGGATCTTGCTGACTCTATGAATTTTGTATTAAACAGACATGGGTTTTCTGAGCATGCTACAGAAAAATATAGACAGTTTATCGGTAATGGAATGAGAAATTTAGCAATATGCGCTTTACCGGAAGAAGAACGTGACGAGAAAAAGGTAAGCATATATTTAGCTGAACTTGAGAAGGAATACAATAAAAGATGGAGTAAGGCAACAAAACCCTATGAAGGTATAAATGAATTACTGTATAATCTTGAGAAATTAAGGAAGAGAATGTTTGTGCTTTCTAATAAACCACATCAATTTACCGAGAAGGTAATAGATAAGTTTTTTGGGCTGGAGCGCTTCGATTTAGTTTATGGTGCCAGAATAGGTGCACCTAAAAAGCCAGATCCATATTCTGCACTGGAAATATCAAGACTTTCAGGAATATCAGCCTCAGATTTCCTGTATCTTGGTGATTCAGGAGTTGATATGAAAACAGCGAATGGAGGCGGCATGTATGCTGTTGGTGCAGCATGGGGGTTCAGGAAAGAGGATGAATTATGGAAGAACGGTGCAAAAGTAATTATTAAAAATCCTTTGGAACTTATTGCAATAATGAAAGAAAGTAAATAGTATAAGACTCATAAATAAATTTTATCGTTTGGAGGGATTTTAAATTGTTTAGTGAAATTAAAAATACAAAAGTTTTCGAACAGGTAATAGAACAGATCAAAGATATCATAAAAAAGGGCGAATTAAGATGCGGAGATAAGTTACCTTCTGAAAGAGATTTGTGTGAACAGCTTAATGTCAGCAGAAACTCAATAAGGGAAGCTTTAAGATCATTAGAGATGCTGGGGATAGTTGAATGCAGACAAGGTGAAGGAAATTATATAAAAGAAAACTTTGAAGACAGCTTGTTGGAACCCCTTTCAATCACTTTTATGCTTCATGGAAGTAAAACAAATGAAATTTTAGAATTAAGAAAAATAATTGAACCTGAAACAGCCGCTTTAGCAGCAAAGAATATTAGTGATGTCAAGCTTCAGGAAATAAAGGATCTAATTAATTTATTGAATCATGAAGAAAATTATGAAAAAATTGCTGATATCGATAAAAAAATACATTATCAAATTGTACAGGCATCGGAAAATTATCTTGTTGGCAATGTGATGTATGCGGTTTCTTATCTGGTAGACAGATATATTGAAGATGTAGTGGCAAATATGTTTAAAACATCGGAGAACAGAAATATCGTTAAGGAGCAGCATGAAGCTATTGTTAAGGCAATTGAAGCTCATGATGCTTCAAAAGCCTCTGCAGCAATGCGAAAACATCTGGAATATACAAATGATTTTATAAGTAAATCTATAAAAAATATAAGGGAAGAGGATTAATATGAGAAACACGGTATTTCTTAATTCTGGAAAAGTTGACTTTGATAATAAACTTGACTATTCATCCTTAATACATGTAACCAATATTACGAAATATAACGAAAGTAATTACGATGAAGTTTTAGAAAGAACTAAAGGTCAAAATATCATAATTACAAAAGAACTGCCTTTAGGCAGGGACATAATCACAAAATTTCCGCCTTCTGTGGAACTGATCTGTGAAGCTGGAACCGGATATAATAACATAGATATTATTGCCGCAAAAGAAAAAAACATTACAGTATGCAATATTCCAACTTACAGCTCAGAAGCAGTAGCACAGCTCACGATAACATTTATCTTAAGCTTATGTTCCTCAATGACCAGACAGCAGGTTATGCTCAGCCATAAAAATTATGATAATTTCACCAAGGGTCTCATGGTTAATCATTTTGAAATAAAAAATAAAACGCTGGGTGTTATTGGTGCAGGTAATATTGCTAAACAAGTAATTACGGTTGCTAAAATTCTAGGGATGAATATATTAGTATACAGTCGCAGTCCAAAGACTTGGAACGATCCACAAATACAATCTGTATCGCTCGAAGAACTATTAAAAGAAAGTGATTTTGTTACCATTCACTGTCCTTTTACATCTGAAACAAAGAACCTGATCAATAAGGATAAGCTTCAGCTTATGAAAGATTCGTCATTTATAATAAATACCGCAAGGGGAGCGATTATAAATGAAGCGGATTTGATCGAAGCATTAAAAAGCAAAAAAATTGCCGGAGCAGCATTGGATGTTCAGGACCCGGAACCGCCAAAGCCGGATAATCCTCTGTTTTTTATGGATAATGTTATTCTTACCCCGCATATAGGATGGAAATGTACTGAGTCCAGGCAAAGGCTCATTGATCTATTAGCAGAGAATATTCAATCTTTTGCTAATGGAAAAACTGTTAATGTTGTAAATTAATAACTTATTTAAATGTTCAGGAAAATTTTGTTTTAGTAAGGCGAAAGGAGCTGATATAAAAATGGCAGATAACAGCCGTCAGGATAATGAAAATCCGATTAACAAATTATTAGATTCCATTGATAATTTACTGTGCGATGAAAAAGAAAGAAAATTAAGAGCCAAATTAGGTAATAAAATAAAAGACTGCATTTTTACTGATGAGATTGTAACAATGCTGAATGAAGGCGACTTTTCGGGATTAACTGATGAACAAGAAGAAATTGTATTCCTATTTTCTATGCTGTTTCCTGTAGTGGTAAATGAAGAAAATACTATTTTTAGATTGTATAGGCATAAAATTGAAGTTGGTTTATCCAATGAGAGCAGAGATAGATACATATATATTTTTTCTGATGGTAGACTGACATCAGGACTATTTGAAAGCTTTCGCCTTTATGATAATGTGTATGTTAATGTAATAAAACGAATAATCAATGTATTTCCCTCTTTGAAAAATGCAATTAATGACTCGTACATTGATTTTAAAGAAAATGGCATTAATCATAAAGAAAAAATACAACATTATAGAGATAAAGAAATAGTAGCTGAAAAAAACTTTAATGATTTAATTCTTTTACTTGAGAAAAAATCTGATCTCTAACTCAAAATAAATAAAACATGGCAGGATTTGATTATGCCGATCAAATCCTGTTTTTTGCATTTCAAGAAAAGAAATAATGAAAATTAATCAAGAAAGAAGTTAATTTTACTTGGCAATCTACATATTTCATTTCACATCAAATTTTAAATAATAGGTAAAACAAATAAAAGACAGAAACAGAATTAGAAACTTTGTATGAAAATATTTTTTCAATTTTAAGAAAATAATCCTGCAAAATTGTGCAAGAAGTGTCGGAAGGATTCTTTTAATTTATGCTATATTATTGATTAGAAGGAGGTCATATAACATAGATATATTAGAAAAGTTGAATGGTTCTTTAGACTATATTGAAGAAAATCTTATGTATAGTATTGATTTCAAAGAAGTTGAGAGGCTAGTTTCTTGCTCAGCAGGCTCTTTTACAAGAGCTTTTCAAGATTACCATGGGGTTACACCGACGGAAGCAAGAAATTATGGTCACAGGTTAAAATTCTATTCACGAATGACCTTTCACTTGTCAGAGTATGATGAGGATGTTTATTTAGATCAAAGGGATTAGCATATTTAAGAAGATAATGACGTATAACATATTTAGGAGTTGATGCTAATGAAATCATTTAAATTATATATGAATACTAATCAAGCTAAAGAAGTTTTAAATAGAATATTTGACGAGACTGTCAGAAATATTTCACATATTGAAATGGGAGAATTAAGTAAAGTGTTTAGTTTTATTGTGAAAGATCAGCCTTATATCGTGCATTTTAGGAATAATAATGAAAGTTTTATTAAAGCTAACTATATGTATAGAATATATGGAGGACAAATACCTATTCCAGCAGTGGTTTTATAAAGATTGGACAAGGCTTTATAAAAACAAGTTTTTTAGAAAAATCTTTATTTGAGGAAGGGTATTTAGCTATGATGGAACTGGCCAAACATTCTCCAAGTACCCCCCACCTTGTTCATGGAGATTTTCATTTAGGAAATATGCTTTCTAATGAAAAAGAAGTTACTGGAATCGTTGATTGGGAACTTGCAATGTATGGAGATTTTATGTTTGACCTTGCAGGGCTACATTTTTGGGCACTCACTTAGAATTTCCTCAAAAGGTACGTAATTTATGGTTAGAATCTGGAAAAGACATAATGAATTTTGAAGAAAGGCTACATTGTCATATGTTATTCAAAGCAGTAGATGGTCTACGTTTTTATGCGAAACAAAAAGCAAAGCCCAGCTATGATTATATTAGAGAAAAAGTGGTGACTCTACTGAATGAAGTATAAATTTGAAACAAATAAAAGAGATTATAGTGATTTTTCAAGTGGCCGTGTTCTATATTATGCAGCAAATACAACAGCTTTTCCTGTTCGATTAGCAAGTGAGGTTATTCAGCGCTCCTTTGATATTCTTGAAAAAAAAGGAGCTCATGTACCATTTAAAATATATGATCCATGTTGTGGGGGAGGGTTTTTGCTTACAACTATTGGTTTTTTATATCATGATCTGATTTCTGAACTTATAGCAACGGACTATGATGATAAGGTATTAGAAATAGCTAAAAAAAACGTCTCCTTGCTTTCAAAGAAAGGACTGGATAGAAGAAAAGAAGAAATTAAAGGATATATAAAAGCTTTCGGAAAAGAATCTCATATGCAGGCCCTAAAAAGTGTCGATTATTTAGAAACATTAATAAAAAAAGAAACCATAAAGATTGTGTGCATGCAAAGAGATATTGCAGATTTGAGTGACTTTCCTATTAAAGGAGTTAACATTATTATTACAGATATTCCCTATGGAATTATTGTTGATTGGCGAGGCGGTAGTAAGGACCCAATACAAAATCTATTTGAGAATAGCTATAATGCACTTGATAAAAAACGATCTGTGTTGGTTATAATAGCTGATAAAAAGTCAAAACTAAAACATAAGTCATTTGAACGTACTCAATACTTTAAATTGGGTAAACGTCAGATTGCGTTTTTTGAACCACTTTATTGAAATGGTTTTATAGGGAGTTGATAATTAATGGTTAAAAAAAAGTAATAAGGGTAATAAAAGAAGACAATAATTTTCAACATTTTGAAGTGATTAAAAGAAATCGTAATAAAAGGTACAAGCATAGAAAATTTTTTGTAGAAGGTGTACGGAATATAAACGAGGCAATCAGGAATGGTTGGGATATAAGTTCTTTTCTATATTCAAGAGAAAAAAGATTATCAGATTGGGCACGAGAAATCCTAGATAACGTGAATACAGACACATTGTATGAGTTATCGCAAAATCTAATGGACAAATTAAGTGGAAAAGAAGACACCTCAGAATTACTTGCAATTGTAAAAATGAAAGAAGACAGTTTTTCAAGAATAAAGCTAGATAAAAATCCATTAATTGTTGTTATTGATAGACTATCTAACAGAGGAAATTTAGGAACACTAATTCGTTCTTGTGATTTACTTAATTGTAATGGATTAATAATGACCGGTCACGCTGTCGATTTATTTGATCCAAAAACAATAATCTCATCTGTGGGTACAATTTTTAGTCTTCCAACTTTAAGGCTATCCTCATATAAAGAAGTATACGATTGGATTCAAGACTTAAAAGAACATTATCTAGATTTACAAGTTGTTGGAACCAGTGCTAGTGGAGACAAAGCAATTAATCAATGTGATTTTTCAAAACCTACAATATTACTTTTGGGAAATGAAACAGTTGGGCTTAATAGGAATTATAAAGATATATGTGACGTAATGACTGAGATTCCAATAGATGGAGTTGCATCCTCTCTAAATGTTTCTTGCGCTGCATCGATAATGCTTTATGAAATAAAAAGACAAAGATATTTATAATAAATGATATATAGCTGTATATATTGTGATTTTTACAATAATTAGACCTCCTGGTGTTACGCTATCGGAGCACATTCGACGTAGACGACTTACAGCTTTTGAACTTAATAAATAGTAACAAAGAAGAAACAAATTAATACTTTGAGAAGCTATCTAAAAATGGGCATGTTCACATGCCTTTGGCAGAGTATCCTTTTAGTGAAAAGTTTGGCTGGGTCGATGATCAATTTGGTGTCTCATGGCAATTAAACCTTAAAAAGAATAATTGATAGTATAATTTCATTTAAAACTGAAAGACCACTTTAACCCTACATTACTGTGCGAGAAATGTAGGGCAGATAGATTTAACTTATGCTATTCTATTGATGAGAGGAGGGCATGCAGATGGATTCGCTTAAAAGAATGAATGAAGCACTAAGCTATATTGAAAAAAATCTTACGTATAATATTGACCTAAAAGAAGTTGCTAAGGTAGCTTTATGTTCCCAGTACCATTTCCAAAGGATGTTTTCTTTCCTTGCTGGTGTTACTTTGTCCGAATATATTCGCCGAAGACGATTGACCCTTGCAGCTTTTGAGATTATTAATAGCAACATAAGGGTAATTGATGTCGCCATTAAATATGGATATAGTTCTCCTGATTCTTTTACAAGAGCATTTCAAAGTATGCATGGTGTCACACCAACAATAGCCAGAACTAATGGAGAGTTACTAAAAGCATACCCACCAATGACTTTTCAATTATCAATAAAGGGAGGTAATGAAATGAACTATCGAATCGAAGAAAAAGAAGCATTTAGCATAGTCGGTATTAGGAAAAGGGTGCCTATTATTTTCAATGGAGTGAATCCAGAGATTACTGAAATGTGGAAAAGTTTGGGTGATGAAAGGATAAGTAAACTTAAGGAGCTTTCTAATGTGGAGCCCTTAGGATTGATTCAAGCATCTACAAACTTTTCGGAAGGGCGAATGGAGGAAAAAGGAGGACTGGATCATTATATAGGAGTGGCAACAACTAGTGATTGTCGAGATAACTTAATACAACTTAAAGTTTCTGCTTCAACATGGGCTATATTTGAATCAGTGGGATCGTTTCCTGATACACTTCAGAATGTCTGGGGACGCATTTACTCGGAATGGTTTCCGACGTCAAACTATGAACAAATAGAAGGACCAGAAATCTTGTGGAACGAAAATTATGATACAACTTCACCAACTTTTAGAAGTGAAATATGGATACCTGTTGTCAAAAAGAAATAGAAGTTTAATGAGACCTACTTCAGACCATATAAATTTTATAGGGGGTCTATTCTAATGGATTATGGCTGATTCAAAAGAATATACTCCTATAAGCAATACTTTACATGAAAACATTAAGCAAACAAAGAATAACGTTAATATTGAAACAAAAGATTTTAAAATATATTATGGTACTCCAGAGCAATTTAATCCTGAAAGTATAAACTATAATGAAATAGTTATGGACGATTTAATTAATATACCTTTATGGGATAAGGCTAAATGGAAAGGTATGATGTTCTTAATTCCTTATGAGTCCAATGTACCGCCAATATTAGCTCCTGTTTTCTCGGACAAGAATTCATGCATAGACATCTTTAAAACATGGCTTTTAGCTTTTGGTAACTTAGATTCTGAAAATAAAATTAGTTGTTGTTTAATTAAGGGAGTAGATAAGGATAACCCAACTTTCTACAAATTTGCTTTTTCTCCAGGCATCAATAAGGCATATTCATCAAATGCTAAATACCAAATAGATTTCGTTTAATGGAATCTAAAGATAATAAACCACTAAACTATTTCTTGGATAGAATAAAAATAACGGGGAATCGATACTTTTTAGAATTTGTCGAATATTTGAAGATATATAATAATTGTGCAATTATGTATTTGTCAACAACAAATTTTTTTGAAAAACTAAGAAGAGAGTGCAGGAACTTTTTATGGAGTGGTCTAAAAAATCGAAACCAAGACGAAAGAAAACTTGATTTTCGTCTCATCGGTAAGGGGTTAAAAGCAGCGAGAGAAGCAAAGGTGTGGACAGTCTTATCATATATTTATTCTTTCTTTGCGCAAATAATCAACGATATACGCATATGTATAAAACCATCGACTATTTTGACATCGAAAAATAAGAGTTGCCATGTTATAATTAGTATAGCTATTTTATAAAAAATAAGGGTTGAGCGTCGCAATTGTTAAAATACATCCTGATGCCAAGGGAGCATCAGGTACAATGGTCATTGGAATTACAGCAACAAGGGACATTGAGACTAGCTACAGATATTATTGGGAGATATTATGGGACAATCATGGAGTGGAATTAAGAAAAGACTAGAACAAGATTTATTATGTGAAAAATTAAGAGGTAGGGTTAGGTACTTTATTACCAAATACAGAAAGGCTCATGATGAAGAGTCTAGAATAGCGATATTAATAGATGAAAAAGAGGTTATACGTGGAAATATTTTTGATTTTTATAGAGAAGCTGACCCTCTTATAGATAAAATTAGGGAAGTACAAAAAATCCCAAGACGTTCATGGAATGGCAAGGAAACCCTTTACGATGGTGAAAATAAGGAGATTGAAGAAAGGGTTGATGAGATTTGTATTGATGAAGGTATAATTGACCCTTATTTATTTACAAAAGCTCTTGATTTTTACCTGCATCATTCAATAAAAGAGAGTATAAATTCAACAAATCCTTTAGTGCGGTTATTTGCAATATTAGATAGAAGAATTGGTAAAAGAACACTTTATAAGCTAAAAAATGAAGTGAATGACCAACCAGAGTGGTTAAAGCAGTTTTATAAATTAAGAATAGATGTGGAAAAAGTTTTATAATAATTTATGTGTGAATAATATTAAATTAGACAAATCAAAGCAATCTAGGATAGGAAATAATAGGTATGCTTTAGTACAATTTATATATGGAGGTGAGAAAAATGGATTTTATTCAAAACTTGCAAAAGGCGATTGATTATATGGAAGAGCATATATTAGAGCCTATTAATTATGAAGATGTTGCAAAGCATATATATGTGTCAAGCTATTATTTTCATAGAACATTTGGCTTAGTGACTGGTATTACAGCCAACGAATATATTAGAAATAGAAGATTATCTATGGCTGGGCAGGAACTATCTATATCTGATGAAAAGGTAATTGATATTGCTTTAAAATATGGTTATGAGTCACCTGAGAGTTTTACAAAAGCATTTACCAGATTTCACGGCATTACGCCTAATGTAGCAAGGCGTGCAGGTATTAAGCTAAAATCCTTTAATCGACTTCTTATTAAAATAAAATTGGAAGGTGGTACTATTATGGATTATAGGATTGAAAAAAGAGAACCATTTAAATTACTTGCTAAGGTTGAAAAGTTTAGGAATGAATCAATTTCAGAAGAAGGAAATACCGAAATTCCAGACTTTTGGAAAGAATGCGGCGTTAACGGCACATTTGAAATACTAAAACAAAACACTAGTAAACATAGTATTTATGGAGCTTGCGCACCTATTTCAAAAGAAAGCTCATATTTTGATTATGGGATTGGTATGGAATTTGATGGCGGTACTATGCCGCAAGGATATACAATATGGGAGGTAAATCCTACTTTATGGGCTGTATTTAAATGTATCGGTGAAAATGGAGATTGCATAGGCGAAACATGGGGGAAAATTTTTTCAGAGTTTCTTCCAAGTTCAGAATATAATATGATTGATGATACCGATTTTGAATTGTACTCTCAAGAGCCTAATGCAGACTGTTTCTGTGAAATATGGATTCCCGTTGAGAAGAAGATGTAGTGTAGTTAACATGCTTTACAATTAAAATAAAGTAAGCGGTGACAGAGCAATGATGGCTGCTGATGGTGGCAAATATATGAATATTATTTCAATAACAGGAACAGTAAGATAATGCACCAGAAGAAAAATATAGTGTGTGTGGTTCATATGTAAGTATAATGATAAATCCTTTGTTTTAAGTATTTAGTTTGCCAACTACACCTAAGACAAAGGATTTATCAATGTGGATATTCAAAGATTTACGCCTCACTATTTTTATTATGCGGTTCATTGGCCACAATCCACTGTAGTTGGTTTAAATCAATCTCATTTACCCACTGATCTGGAATCGGGCTGTCGCATACGACTACATTAATATCTCTAAGGCTTGTGAAGCTATATAAATGATTCACATTCATCTTGGATGAGTCAGCCAAGAGAACATTTGAATCCGATTTTCCTATGAGAATTTTCGAAAGTTTTATATGTTCATACAAATATGTACTAATGTTATCCGGAGCAAAACCGGCACAGGAAAAAAACGCTTTATTAAAAGAAAGTTTTAATAACATATCTTCAGCGAAAAAACCGCTTGTCGACATAGACGCAGAGCTTGTTTCGCCTCCAAGCAAAACAATCCTGCCATCAAAACGTCCTTCCTCTTTATAATGTAGTAAACCAAATGCTATAGGCAAAGAATTTGTAACAATAGTCAGATTATTTTTTTCTGCTAAATATGGAACCATTTGTTCCGTTGTGCTACCGCCAAGAATTGCTATAGTGTCATCATCTTCAACCAACTCTGATGCAGCTAAGGCAATTTTTTGTTTAATCTCTGAATTGTATAAACCTCTTTCCTTGTGCAAAGCTTCCAAATGATTATTTTTAAGTTTAACCGCACCTCCAAAGATTTTCTTTAGCTGGCGCTCCTCGTCAAGACAGTCCAAATCTCTGCGTATTGTCTCCATGGATACATTGAATTCTTCGGCTAACGCTTTGACATAAACTTTATTCTCCGAGTTTAATTTTTTAAGTATTTTTTTTCTTCTTATCTCTACAGATTCATTTGACATGTCAACCACCCTTTATCTTAATACCTGTTATTGGTATTATTTTAACCTGATTTAATAAAAAAATCTACATATTTTAAGCAATAATTATCAAATTTTACAATTAAATTGTGGTATTTATGTTGAAATATATTTGTTTTAATGTTGTTATGCACAATTTTAACATGGAGTTTATATTGTTTTTACAAAGCTCAATTATAATGCAATTGTAGTTGATTCTAAACAATGATAATTATGAGGAGAAGTAAAAGTGGAAATTAGTGAAAGATTTAAAAAAATCGGTGTAAATAATAAGGCGGCCGTGCGCAGTCAAATGGAATATTTTAAGAGAATAGGAAGAAAGATAATCTCTCTAAATATGGGAGAAGCTGATTTTGATACGCCGGATTACATAATTGAGTCTGCCATCGAAGCCATGAAAACAGGTTGCACACGATATACATCAGTAGAAGGGATTTTAGAGCTGAGGCAAGCTCTCTGCAAAAAACTGCTTGATGAAAACCATGTAAGCTATCTGCCTGATGAAATAATTGTCTGCGCAGGGGCAAAGCAGGCTATATCCAACGCATTATTTGCATTATGTGATGAAGGAGATGAGGTATTAATCCCAACTCCATGCTGGGACAGTTATCCACAAATGGTTAAACTGGCGCAGGCAAAGCCTGTTTTTGTAGAAACACAAGCAAAAGACGCATTTATTCCTTCGTTGTCTGAATTCAAGAAAAAAATTACAACCAGGACGAAATGCATAATTCTGAATAATCCACATAATCCAACGGGGTGCGTTTACAGTAGGGATTTGCTAGAAGCCATTGGAAATCTTGCCTGCGAGCACGATCTATATATTATCTCAGATGAAATATATGAGTATTTGACATACGAAGGCGAGTTCGTCTCTATGACATCCATAAGTGATGAAATAAAGAACAGAACTATAACTGTTAATGGACTTTCAAAATCATTTGCCATGACCGGTTGGAGAGTGGGGTATGCGGCAGGAGCTAAACAAATCATTGACGCAATGAAAATATTCCAAGGCTACACCACATCAAACGTCAATTCCATAAGTCAGAGGGCTGCTATTGCTGCTTTATCCGGCTCACGTGAAGATGTATCCAAAATGGTAAAAGAATTTGATTTGAGACGAGAGTTTATTACAAAAAAATTGAGTGATATGAAACAAATTAACTTCGTGTGCCCACAGGGAACATTTTACGTTTTAGTCAACATATCATCCTATTTTGGACTATCTTATAAAGACAAGAAAATTGAAAACGCCAATGATTTTGCAGCATTTATGCTTGAGCAGGCAAATATTTTATTAAGCAGTGGAGAGCTTTATCACGCTCCTGATTATGTGCGGATTTCATATTCCAACTCAATGGAAAATCTAACATTGGCAATGGAAAAAATGAATGAAGTGTTAAGTCTGCTGAAATGACATAAGCCTTCAATCGCTGCTTATGCTTGGTACAACAATAAAAGAATCTAAAATATTTTAGGAGGTAAACTGATTTGAAAAATACTATGAAAGAAAAACTACTTGCAGGAAAAGCTGTATTAGGAGTTTCTATTATGATTCCTTCAGTACAGCTTGTGGAGATGGCAGGAAAATTAGGCTACGATTGGGTGTTGATTGATTGTGAGCATGGTTCCATAAATTTAGAAACAGTTGAATACATGGTAATGGCTGCGGAAGCGAGCAACATTACACCTATCATTAGGCCACAAAAAAATGATCCGGAGCTAATTGCGCAATACATGGATCGTGGTGTGATGGGGATACAGGCGCCGCATGTCAGTTCTGCAGCAGAGGCTCAGGCAATCATAGACGCCGTAAAATACTACCCAATTGGAAACAGAAGCTTAGCCGTGGGAACACGCTCTGCCAATTATGGATTTGGAATCACTTTGGCGGATTATTCTAAGCGTGCTAATGAAGAACTGTTGGTTTGTGTGCAAATTGAGGACAAAGACGCTGTTGATAACCTTGATTCAATCGCTAAAGTTGAAGGAATTGATGTGTTATTTATAGGTCCATCCGATCTTTCGCAATCGCTTGGACATCCCGGAGATGCTGGGCATCCTGTTGTAAAAAAGGTTATGGATGACGCTTTTTCAAAAATAATAGAGTCTGGGAAGATAGCGGGCACGGCGGGAAATCTTGAAATAACGCCAAGACGTTTGGAGCAAGGAGTTAAATATTACTATACGCATTTGACAACATTGCTGGCGCATTCATCCTCTGTGTTTTTAAAAAATGTTAAGGAGTGATTCCCAAGTCATAAATCTATGCATTAATATTAAAATCTTAAGGAATTATAAATTTAATAGTGGGAGTTAGATAATTAAATGATCGAGGTTAAAAATATATCAAAAAGTTTTGGCGATTTAAAAGTATTGACGAACTTGTCATGTGATATAAGTGTAACAGGCATGACAGTTATGGTAGGACCAAGCGGTGCAGGAAAATCAACTTTAATGAGATGCATAAACAAACTGGAAACCATAGACAAAGGGTCAATCAAAGTATTTGGTATTGAAGTGCCGAAAAAAAGAAATGATCTGATAAAATTTCGAAAAGATATCGCCATGATATTTCAACAATTTAATCTGATCAATCAGATGACTGTATTAGAAAATGTCTTGATTGGGCGATTAAACGGGAAAGGATTCTTTCCGTCTTTATTTAAAAAGTTTACAAAAGTAGAAATTAAAATGGCTGAAATGTATTTGGATAAAGTAGGATTATACGATAAAAGGTTTAATAAAGCCAGTGAGCTTTCCGGAGGTCAGCAGCAGAGAGTTGCAATAGCCAGAGCATT
This sequence comes from Sedimentibacter sp., assembly GCA_018436705.1. GTDB lineage: Bacteria > Bacillota > Clostridia > Tissierellales > Sedimentibacteraceae > Sedimentibacter. Next base: position 295,307 of record JAHDLA010000018.1, on the reverse strand, counting down.
GATTCAAAAACCTAAAATAATATTAGCAGATGAACCTATTGCTTCACTTGACCCTAAGACATCTACACAGATTATGGACTTGCTTTCAAGTATCGTAAATGAAGAAGATATTGGAGTATTAATAACTCTACATCAGATTGATTATGCTAAAAAATATGCAGATCGTATTATTGGACTTAATCACGGTAAAATTATTCTGGATGCAAATAACAGCGGTATAACTCTGAATGAAGTGCTGAACTTATATGAAATGGAGGATGTGAACTTTAATGATAATGAATAATATTAAAAAAGCGCGTGTTTTTTTCACTTTTGCTATAGTATCTATATTTATATTATGGTCATTTTATGGAGTAGGTTTTTCTATTATTAAAATAATAAAGGGATTGCCAAATGCCTGGGAATTAATTGAATTTTCTTTCCCTCCTAAATTCGGGAATATCAATATATATGTTATTGCAATGATAGAAACCATACAAATTGCTACAGCGGGAACTTTTTTGGCAGTTTTTCTTGCAATACCTTTTGGCGTTGAAGGAGCAGGGAATTTTTATTCACACCATATTTTATATAGAATTAGCCGATTTATTTTAAATGCAACCCGTTCTATTCACGAGATAATTATGGCTTTAATCTTCGTTGTTACAGTAGGATTAGGCCCATTACCCGGAGCATTGGCAATAGGAGTTCATTCTATAGGTATGCTTGGCAAATTTTATGCAGAATCAATTGAGAATATTAATAAAGGACAATTAGATGCTTTGGAAAGCGTGGGAGTAAGTAAATTTCAACTATTTAGATATGCAATCTTACCACAAATTTTACCGGAAACAATAACAGTTATTCTTTATAAATGGGAAATGAATATTCGAAGTGCAACAGTTCTGGGTGTAGTTGGTGCAGGCGGGATAGGCTTACACTTGACAACAGCATTGAAGCTATTTCAATACAGAGAAGCAATAACAATTATTGCAATTATATTAATAGTAGTTATTATTATTGATGCTATTAATAAAAATTTACGAAGCAAAGCTATTTAAGAGAAGAAAACAAATGTAAGGACACAATAAAACAAATATTAAACAATGTATTTTTATTAAATTAATACCAATGTAACACAAAACTCACAAATGCATTGCACTACTATATTAGAACAATAATACAAACAACTCAAAAGGAGACTTTGACATGAAAAAAACTTTTTTAACAATTCTTATTTTAGCAGTATTATCGTTAGCTTTAGCCGGATGTTCTGGACAGAACGAAGAAGTAATGGATGAACAAAAACAAGAGGAAGTTCAAAAAATAACTTTAGGAATTATTCCATCAGAGAATGCCAATGAGACTTTAGAGCAGTTTAAGGACTTAATAGCGTATCTTGAAAATGAAATGGGTGTAGAAATTGAACCATATGTTGCATCTGATTATAATGGCGTAGTTGAAGCAATGCGTACTAAGCATGTTGATATTGCGTTTTATGGACCTTTTTCATACATAATGGCTGCTCAAAGAGCTGATGCAGAAGCTCTTGTAAAAAGAATAGGAGAAGGTAATAAGTCAGCGTATGACAGTTACTTTATTACAAAAGCGGATTCAGGAATAGAATCTATAGAAGATGCAGAAGGAAAAGTGTTCGCATTTACTGATCCAGGATCAACATCAGGAGGTGTGATTCCCAGTTTAACATTAAAAGAGAAAGGTATTGATCCAAATACATTCTTTGGAAATGTAATATATTCCGGTGGTCATGATGCTTCTGTATTAGCAGTTAAAAATGGTTCGGTTGACCTAGTTGCAGTTGATGAATTTTCATATGCGCGTGCTCTTGAAAATAATGTTATTCAAGAAGGGGAACTACGTATAGTTTATCAAAATGAACCAATACCTCAGTCGCTATTTGCTGCACGTAAAGATTTAGACTCAAATATTAAAAATTCATTTGCTATAGCCATGATGAAAGCTGGAAAAGAAGTTCCGGATGCATTAGAACCATTAAAATCAAATGGGTATGAATTAGCATCAGATGAAGATTATAAAATTATTTATGATGCAGCTGAAAAATTAAATTTAGATTTAGAGAAATAATAGAATAAAAAAGTGAGTTTTATTTATAAATTGCTGAGTAATAGGGTGACATAAAATATGTCACCCTATTCATTTTTGATTGTACATAGCAAGTGTGATAGTTGGTGGTGTTAAAGTCCACGAAAAAATGTGACGATAACCCCGTCCCTGTCACCCCTTGTCATAAATCAATCAGCTGATTTGTTAAAACATAAATAAAGTAATTGACATTTATCTATTACAAGTGTATACTTCATGTTAGTTAGCTATAACTAACTAAAATTTAATCGTTGTTTTAGCAAGCGCTAATCAGTGATAGATTTACATATAAGGAGGCTAATAATGAAGAAAGTAGTAACTTTATTGGTTGTTATTTTGATTTTAGCACTTTCTGTATTAACAGGGTGTCAGTCAGCGGGTGTTGATACAGTATCAGAAGCTCCAGCAGAAAATGCGGAAGCAAAGGAAGCATCAGAAGATAGTGCTGATGAAAAAATTCTAGTATACTTGTCTGGTCCAGAAGCCATGATAAACAAACTGGAAGAAGCATTTGAAGCAGAAAACGGTGATGTACTTGACATGACAATTATGAGCTGTGGACAGCTTCGCAGCAAGGTATGGGCAGAGAGTGAAGCAGGTTCAATCCAGGCTGATGTTGTATGGGGTTCTGACCCGCTGGTATACAACAAACTAGATGATGCAGATCTGCTTATGCCTTTAAACATAAAGGACATTGACAACATCGATAGTAAATATGTATGGGAAAGCAGAAACTACGCACTAGTAAATGAACGCTATGTAATAATTATGTATAACAATACTATGCTAAGTGATGTTGTTCCTGCAAGTTTTGCTGGTTTATCAGGTGAAGAATATAAGGACATTGCAGTAATGGCTGACGCAAGCCAATCTGCAACAGCATTTGCTATTGCTTCAGCTTTATATGAATTGGAAGGCAACAATGATGATTACTTCCAAGCACTAAAAGATAATGGTATTATGCTGAGTAAATCAAATGGATTAGTTCCATCTCAAATCATGGAAGGTCAGTTTGCTGTAGGTATTGCGCCACATGACTCAATTATCCGTCTACAAAACAAAGGTAAAAAAGAGGGGTTTGACGTGCCATTAGAAGCTGTATGGCCTAGCGAAGGTGCTATTGCACTAGAGCGTCCTATAGCAATTCCTGTGGATGACAGCCGTAGTGATGCACAGCAGGAAATAGCTAATAAATTCGTAAATTTCATCCTTTCAAAGAAAGCACAGACTATAACAACTAATTTTGGTTTTGTAAGTGTAAGAACAGATATTGAAAATGCATTTCTTCCTGAGGGTGTTGAAGTCTTCTCTGTAGATTGGGATGCAGCTACAGCTAATGAGGAAAAAATAAAGAATGAATATCAAACAATCTTCCACTAGACACTTTGTCAAAAAAGGAATGCATTTTAATAATGCAATTCCTTTTATTCTCTTAATGCTGATTATAGTATTTGTTTTATATCCTATTGTGATGATTGCAATAACCAGCATTAGCCACGATGGGTATTTTAGCTTTGAAAGCTATAAACTGGCATTTGAGTCGTCAACCACCTATAAAGCACTGATCAATACGTTTAGTATGGTTACACTTACATTAATAGGTGCTTGGTTAATTGGCGGTTTTTTGGCATTTATTAGGCATAAAACGGATTATCAGCATAAAAAGACGTTGGATACTTTTGTGTTTTTATCTTTTACAATTCCTGCATATATTCTCTCTGTATCGTGGATAGAAGTTGTCAGCAGAGGGGGCTATCTTAACCGAATACTAAAGATAATTTTTCCATCCATTAAGTACACATTTAATGAATACACGATATTTGCAAGTGCTGTTATTTTGGCATTGCATCTATATCCATTGGTGTACTATGGTGTAGGAAATGCTCTAAAGTTACTAAGTGCAGACATAGAGCAAAGTGCTAGAGTATGCGGTGTGAAAAAATCACAGATAATCTTCCGAGTAATACTTCCTTTGGTTATTCCTTCATTTATTTCTACTGGTCTGCTAGTAGTCAGCCGAAGTATGGCGAACTTTGGTGTATCAGCGCAGATATTACTGCCAACTGGTAAGGAAGTTCTTACAACAAGAGTATTCAGCGCAATGTCAGACTTAAATCTTGGTGTTGTTGCAGTATTATCTATACTCCTTATAGTTATTGCACTTGCTTTGTTTTTGCTCTCAGAAAAAATAATCAAGAGAAAACACTATGCCATTAGTGCATCAAATAAAAGCAATAGTGTTTCAGAACTTAAGTTAGGCAAATGGCAAAAACTAATCGATATAATAATCAAGATTTTCTTTGTGTTTTCAGTTATTATTCCGTTTATTACAATTGTCGTATCTTCGCTCTTTAAGAGATGGGGATTGGCATTCAGCAAAGAGAACCTGACTACAGCAAACTATGTCAGACTGTTTTCTCAGGAAAATCTGCTGACGCAGCCCTTGATTAACAGTCTACTATATGGAATAATCGGTGCAGCAATTGCATCAATAATAGCTAGTATGATTGTGTATTTCTACACATATAGAAAGAATGGAATGTCAAAGATGCTGATGAATATTGCACAGCTTCCGATTGCTGTCCCCAATATGATTTTGGCAGTTGCAGCTATGTTTGCATGGATAAATGAACCTTTTAAATTGTATGGTACAGCGTCGATTATTGTAGTAACTTATATTGTGCTCTTCATACCGGTTTGTATCAAGCAAATGCTAGGAGCTGCAAAAAACCTGGATAAATCACTGGATAAAGCTGCTATGACGATGAGTATTAGTATGTTTAACAGATATACCAGATTGTTTTTACCACATATAAAGGACTCTATGCTATCGGGATATTTAATCTGCTTTTTAATAGCGCTAAAAGAAATTCCTATATCTTTGCTCCTCTATACATCAGGCACAAAAACTCTGGGGGTAATGATGTTTACTATTCAATCAAATTCATACGGATTGGAGATGACATCAGCAATATCAGTAATCGTTATATTGCTAAGTGTAACGGGACACATTATATTACGAAAACTAGGTTCAAGAGGGTATAAATCATGAGTATATTAAAAATAGATAATCTAACGGTATCATATAAAAACACTGATAAAGATGATAAAGCAACATCTAGAAAGCGTATTATAGAGAACTTCAATCTGGATATAGCATCAGGAGAATTGATTGTAATTCTAGGTCCATCAGGCTGCGGCAAGAGTACCTTACTTAGTGCTATAAGTGGATTAATAAAGCCTGACTGTGGTAGCATAGAATACAATGATGTAACATTATTTAATAAAGACAAAAGAATAAGTGTACCTGCTGAAAAGCGTAATATTGGTTTTGTATTCCAATCATATGCACTTTGGCCTCATATGACAGTATATCAGAATATTGAGTTGCCATTAAAAGCACATAGGTTCTCAAAAGCTGAGGCGAAGTCTGCTATAGAGAATATACTAGATATTGTCCACATGAAAGGATATGAAGGGCGTTATCCAGATGAATTATCAGGCGGAGAAAAGCAGAGGATAGCTCTGGCACGCTCTTTGGTGTATCAGCCGTCATTATTGCTGTTGGATGAGCCCCTTGCCAATCTGGATGCTAATCTGAAAATTTCTTTAATTTCTGAGATAAAAGATATTCAAAAAGAACTTGGTATAACAACAATATACGTTACACATGACCAGCAGGAAGCATTTGAAATAGCGGACAGAATAGTAATAATGAATGAAGGCAAAATAATGCAGCAGGGTACACCTATGGGAATATATAAGCATAGCGACAATCTCTTTGTAGCAGAATTTGTTGGAAAGAATAATATCTTTAAAGCAGGTGATAGATGTCCTCGTTTCCTAAAGCAATGCCAACATCACAAAGCTGCAACTATCAGACCGGAGGATATTGAAATATGTAATTCAGGTCAGCATACAGCAGTAGTCAAACATCTTACACATAGAGGGGATCATATAGAATATATAGTAGATACAGAGGGTTATGAGTTAATTATAAAGGCATCAAACGAAGATGAGTACAAAGTTGGGGACAATATATCATTTTGTATCAAGCGGCATCATGTTATCTTATAAAAGCATGGCAGGCATAATAAGAATTGATATCATACTTGAGCTTATCGATTTTAAAAACATCAAAGGTACTGAAATAAATTTGGTGTAAATCAATCTATTTGTAAGGTCATACCATGGAGTTCACACTCTCTGTTTTTTGTATCTTCGGGAAGCGTGTCGATTCCGGTATTAAAAAACTATATTCTCATCAGATACTATAGGTGGAATATTTTTTTAGCACAATAGTTAGTTAATACTAACAATGTATAAAAAGAAAGGAAAGTAACTCAACTTCAACAGTTGAGAAATATATACAAAATAGAATTAGGAGGTTAAAGGAATGCAAAAAATCAAGAAAAAATCCGTATTAAACAGATTCAAACCTTATATGGGCAGAAAAAAAGTATTGTTGCCCTTGTCGTTGATATTGTCAGGGCTGTCCGCCATACTAAACATCATACCTTTTGTATTGGTGTGGTACATTACTCGTAATATATTATCAACTCCACAGGCGATTGACATTTCTAGTGTAGGCACTTATGCGTGGTTGGCTTTTGCAAGTGCAATAGCCGGTGTCGTAGTCTATTTCTGTGCGCTGATGAGTTCACATCTCGCGGCTTTCCGCGTAGAGGTCGGATTACAGAAAGTCGGCATGCAAAAAATAATGTCTATGCCACTGGGGTTCTTTGACACGTATTCAAGTGGTAAAATGCGAAAGATTGTCAACGATGGAGCAGGAACTACACATACGTTTTTGGCACATCAACTGCCCGATATGGCAGGCGCCATTGTATCCCCAATTATTTTGCTTGTTTTGATTTTTGCTGTTGATTGGCGAATGGGGCTTGCTTCTCTTGTCCCAATTATTATGGGCTTTATTACCATGAAGTTTATGACAAGCACCAAAGGGAAAGAGTTTCAAAAAAAGTATTTTGATTCTTTGGAAGAAATGAGTTCTGAATCAGTGGAATATGTACGTGGTATTCCAGTCGTCAAAACATTCGGTCAGTCTATATTTTCTTTTAAACGCTTTTATAACAGCATCATCAGATATAAAGAGATGGTGCATGCATATACATTGCTCTGGCGTAAGCCTATGTCGTTTTACACCATTATCATGCAATCTGCCGCGTTTTTCTTGATTCCAATGGCTATACTTTTGGTGGGAAATGGTGAAAATCTCAGCCTTGTACTGGCAAATTTTATCTTCTACATTCTGATATCGCCGATTTTTACGATGCTGCTGATGAAGTCGATGTATTTTCAGCAAAACAGCATGATTGCAGAGCAGGCGATCGACCGACTGGATAACCTTCTTAACTATCCCTCAATGAGCTACAGCAAAATTCCGAGGGATATCAAAAGTCACTCTCTGGAATTCAAAAACGTCGTTTTTTCATATGAAGGAGCCGACAAACGGGCTGTAGACGGAATTAGCTTTAAGTTAAGCGAAGGTGAGACGATTGCACTTGTCGGGGCTTCGGGCGGCGGAAAGACGACTATTGCCCGTCTGGCCGCACGATTCTGGGATGCGGACGAAGGCGAAGTCTTGGTCGGAGGAATCAACGTGAAAGATATCCCCAAAAAAGAGCTGATGGACAATGTATCCTTTGTATTCCAGAACACGAAGCTGTTTAAGGAATCGCTGAGAGAGAACATCATCTTCGGCAAGAAAAACGTCACGGAGGAAGAGATCCAAAGCGCCGTCAATTCTTCGCAGTCTCGAGAAATCATAGAGGGCTTGCGGGATGGGCTGGATACGGTTATCGGCTCAAAAGGGACATATCTTTCAGGGGGGGAGCAGCAGCGAATTGCGCTCGCCCGGGCCTTCGTCAAAAATGCACCGATTGTGCTTCTGGATGAAGCCACTGCCTTCGCTGATCCTGAAAATGAGCATTTAATCCAAAAGGCCTTAAAAGAACTGAGCCGTGGTAAAACAACGTTAATGATCGCTCATCGTCTGACCAGCGTGCGCAACGTTGACAGAATCTTAGTAATTGATAACGGAAAAGTTTTAGAAGAAGGAACGCATGACGAACTGCTAAGTAAAGGCGGCTTGTATAAAACTATGTGGAACGAATACCAGCAATCTGTTGCATGGAAGATTGGTAGCGAAAGCAATGTGGAGAAAGGAGCTAAATATGAGTAAATATTTTCAAGAAAAATTTGCGCTGTCTGAAAAAGGGGCAAAAGATCTTATAGTTTCAATTATATGGTCGGCTATTATGGATATTAGCTTTATGATTCCGGTTATTTTTGGTTTTCAATTTTTGGACCAACACATAAACACGCTGTTAACCGGCTCAGACAAACCGGTGAGTAGCATTCTCTATTATGTAATTGTGGCTATAGCTGCTTTACTTGTCATGTTTGTAATCGCCTATTTTCAGTACGATTCAACCTACACTCGGATTTATGAGGAAAGCTCACGCAGACGCATCAGCCTGGCTGAGACGCTGCGAAAGTTGCCGCTCGCGTTCTTTGGCAAAAAAGATGTTTCCGACTTAAGCGCTACAATCATGGAAGATGCCACACAAATCGAACAGCTCTTTTCTCATGCAGTTCCCCAGATTTTTGCGGCGGTAGTAACGATTTTTATCATGGGCGTCATGATGTTTATTTACAATTGGCAGATGTCCCTCGCCGTTTTCTGGGTAGTTCCGGTTGCAATTTTGGTATTCTATCTGTCGCGAAAGTTTCAAAACAGGCTGCATACAAAAGTTTACAATGTAAAGAGGGATATAACCGATAATATTCAGGAGGGGCTGGACTCCGTTTATGAAATCAAATCTTTTAATCGTGAAGGAGATTATGCAAATACCTTAAACACAAAGTTGGACAATTACGAGAAGTTTTTAATTAGCAATGAATTGCTGCTCGGTGCACTGATCAACTTAGCCCATGTGTTATTAAAGCTTGGCCTGCCCAGCGTCATACTGGCCGGTGCATATCTTTTATCCAGCGGATCTGTGAGCATATTTACTTATCTTGTTTTTCTCGTTGTAACGGCACGTGTTTATAACCCAATCATGGAGGTTCTGGAAAATTTGGCGTTGCTGCTGTATTTGAACGTGCGCATAAAGCGTATGAAAGAGATGGATGCAATGCCAAGGCAGGAGGGCAAAACCGAGTTTCATCCAAAAGGCTACAATATTGAATTCAACAACGTGGATTTCTCATATATTGAAGGCGTGCAGACGCTCAAAAATGTCAGCTTTACTGCAAAGCAAGGAGAGGTAACGGCGCTTGTTGGGCCTTCAGGTGGTGGAAAGAGTACGGTTGCAAAGTTGTCCGCACGCTTTTGGGATATTGACAAAGGTGTTATAACACTTGGAGGAGAGGACATCTCTAAAATCGATCCCGAAACCTTACTGAATTATTATTCCATCGTTTTCCAGGATGTAACTCTATTCAATTCAAGTGTAATGGATAACATACGATTGGGCAAAAAGAGTGCATCAGATGAAGATGTGATGCGGGCGGCACAACTAGCACAATGTGATGAGTTCGTGAAGAAGCTTCCGCAGGGGTACGACACGCTGATCGGAGAAAACGGCGAAAGGTTGTCCGGCGGTGAAAGGCAACGCATATCAATAGCCAGAGCAATCCTCAAAGATGCGCCGATTATTCTGCTTGACGAGGCCACGGCGTCACTTGACGCGGAAAATGAGAGCAAAATTCAAATTGCACTCAGTGAGTTAGTAAAAAATAAGACCGTTTTAATTATTGCCCATCGCATGAGGACGGTTTTAGGGGCGGATAAGATTGTTGTAATTAAAGATGGTAGTATTCCAGAAATGGGAACACCTATGCAATTAAAGGAAAAGCAAGGAATTTTCTCATCAATGCTAAAAACACAGTATCAAAGCAATTAATACTATTTTGCAAGATAATATTATAGGTTGCTGGTTTTTGGAACATAATTGCACTAAAAATTAGCAACCATAAAAAAGAGCAATTTCAAAGTAGCAGTATGAAATAAACTGGGTTAAAACACAAAAATAAACAATGTTGTTCAAGAAGGGAAACTACGTATATTTTAGCAAGATGAACCAATCCCACAGCCGCTATTTGCTGCACGTAAGGATTTAGACTCAAATATTAAAAATTCATTTGCTATAGCCATGATGAAAGCTGGGAAAGAAGTTCCGGATGCATTAAAATCATATGAGTATGAATTAGCATCAGATGAAGATTATAGAATTATTTATGATACAGCTGAAAAATTAAATTTAGATTTAGAAAAATAATAGCATAAAAAAGTGAGTTTTGCTTATATATTGGTAAGTAATAGGGGGACATATTTTATGTCACCCTATTCGTTTTTGATTGTAGTACCTAGCAAGGGCGATAGTTGGTGGTGTTAAAGCCCACGAAAAAAGCTTAAAAGTTATATTAGCGTTAACACCAACCATTTTACTCCCCCGATAGCTTTATTTTTCTAACTAAATTGCCACTTTTATTGTAATGTGATGATAACCTCGTCCATTTATTACCTCTAAATCAAAAATTCAAGAAATAAATGACAAGAAATTCAAGATATAGTACAATAAGATATAACATAAAAGAGTAATAAAATGAAGGTTTTAAAACAATATTTAATTAGTGTCTATGAAGACGGTTCAGTATATACTGAGGAGTGCAGTAAATTCTAGATGCTGTTGCAAGGAATATTCAAATGTGGGTAGTACATCTATTCCCAAATAACGTTTATTTGTCAAGTTTGACCTTATTATTTAGGAGATATACAGTATGTCAGAAAACAAAAAAATCATTTCATACCACTATTGCCTCCAAAGCGAGAAAAACGCATAAAGCTATGGTAAATGATAAATTTATACTTTTAGAAAAATTAAAAAATAAAAAAACAGGGGTTGATTAATGATATATTTTTGGAGAATTGTAGTTGTATTTGGTATATTTAATCTCATCAGCATAATAACATTAAATGGAGGCGCTGGCATGGGGATAGTGTGGGTTGCTGTCATTATTGGAAGCCTTGTATTATCCTTTAAAAAGCCATTTCATTTTTTGTTTTCAAATAAATATTTTAAGATATTATTTTTGGGGGTATGCTTAATATTTGTAATCATTGAGGGTGTTATTGTGTTTCAAGGTATAGGATTTAATACAGTTAATAACTGCGATTACCTTATTGTTCTTGGCGCAAGAGTACGGGGGGAAACACCTTCATTAGCACTTAAATATCGTTTAGATGTAGCTTATGATTATTTATCTAAAAATCCAGATACTCAAGCTATTTTAGCAGGAGGACAAGGAGAAGGTGAAAATATCTCAGAAGCCGAGGCAATGAAGCGCTACCTTGTTAAAAAAGGCATCTCGGTTGACCGACTTATGTTAGAAAATCAATCAAGAGACACTGTAGAAAATCTCAAATATTCTTTTAGAATGATAGACACATCAGAAAAAGATTTGCAAATAATTGTAGCTACTAGTAGATTTCATATCCTAAGAAGCAAAATGATTGCACATGATTTGGGATGTGAAGTAAACGGAATTGGAGCCAAAACCCTACCATATCTTATTCCAACCTATTATTTGAGAGAATTTTTTGCTGTTGTTGAGGAAATGTTTTTTTAGAGATTAGAATATAAAGCCCTGATTTTAGGGCTTTTCGTGATTTTTGGAAAGAAAGATAAATTTCAAAAATGTAATTTTAAAAAATTACATTTTGATAGTTGTAATAAAATTCCTTTTGTGATATGATCATTATGGTAAATAAAGTAATTTTAGAAAGGCACGATATTTTATGAAAAAGTTAAGTGAATTAGTTGAGTTAGTAAGTGGATCGCCTCAGTTTAGAATTACCGAAGTGTTTGATGAAAAAACACCGCTTTTTACTTATTATAGTCAGACAGATTTAACAGATGATTTGGTAGGAATTATTTCAAAAAAAGTTGACAACAAACAAGTCAGGACCAATGATAAAATAAATACCTTATGCGATGGTGATGTAGTATTTAGTTTAATCAAGGGAGTTGCAACAATAGTAAGAAAAGAGCATGAGGGATATATTTATACTCAAAACTACGTTAAGTTATTGCCTAACAATAAAATTGATTCAAAGTTTTTGGTTTATCTTATTAATGAAAATAAAACAATCAAGAAACAGTTTATGCTGGGACTGCAAGGTTCTCAAGTTTTAAAATATACTCTAAAGCAACTTAAAGAGCTTGAAATACCCAAAATACCTTGCATAGATAAGCAAAAAATTATAGGACAAGTTTATTTTAATCAGTTAAAGCTACAAGCTCTTAGAAATAGAGCAGCAGAACTTGAAACAAAAATCAGATTGTCCAAGTTAGAGGAGGTACGCGAAAGATGAATGAAGAGAAATTTGAAACTGAGTTAATACAGTATATTACAAGTGGAACCATAACTAAGACTGGACATATTGAAGGAATCAGCGACTTTATTGTTGGAGAAAAACCAGCTGATTACTGTATAAAAACAAAACTGTGGAAGTATGAACCAAAAATTAAAACTACAGAAAAGCTTTGGGATAACTTTAAAGAGATTCTTGAGAGACACAATCAAAATACACTTGATCATCCTTTAAGTACTGTAGAATTTAATCAAGTCAAAAAAATTATATCCAATATTCAAACACCATATGAAGCTGGACAATTTTTATATGGACTTAATGGCGTATCGCAAATCGAAATTGATTTGGATGACGGTCGTCACGTTTTCTTAACAGTTTTTGATCAAAAACAAATTGGTGCTGGAGATACAGTATATCAAGTAGTTAATCAGATTGAACGTCCTGCAGTTATCACTGGAAAACAAAATCGTCGTTTTGATACGACACTTCTTATCAATGGTCTACCTATAATACAAATTGAAGAAAAACGTGATACACATGATGTCAATGAAGCACTAAATCAAATGCATCAATATTCTGAGGAAAATCAATATAGGGATATTTTTTCTACTCTACAAATATTAGTGGCAATTACACCAAACAACGTTAAATATATGGCTAATACCACATCAGATATGTTTAATAAGGACTTTGCTTTTAACTGGCAACGTAAAAGTGATAATGCGATTGTACGTAATTGGAAAGAATTTGCTGATTCAATGTTAAGTATTCCAATGGCACATCAAATGGCTACCAATTATATGATTTTGGATGGCACAAAAAACAAGCAAATGCTAAAGGTAATGCGTCCATATCAAGTATATGCTACACAGAATGTAATTGAAAATTTAAAACGAGTTGATTTTGAATTTGGTATAAATAAAGTAGGGTATATCTGGCATACTACTGGTTCAGGTAAAACAATCACTAGTTTTAAAACAGCTTGGCTCGCAAGCCGTATGCCAAAAATTGATAAAGTTGTATTCGTAGTAGATAGAATTGCTTTAACAAAACAAACAAATGAAAATTATAGGGCCTATGATCCAGATGCTAGTGAAGAAATGATAGGTAGTGTTCAGAATACATATAATACTAATGATTTAAGTCGTAAATTAAAGAGCAAAGATAATAATATTGTTGTTACTTCTGTTCAAAAGCTTGATACTTTAGTTAAACGTAAGTCTTTTAAATCACCTGATAAAAATATTGTATTTATCGTGGATGAGGCACATCGTTCAACTGGTGGTGAAAGTTTTGAAAAAATACAAAAATCTTTCAAGAAGTCTGCTTGGGTTGGCTATACGGGAACACCAATGTTTGATGAAACAACTAATGGCTTACGCACTGAAGATATTTTTGGACCATTGTTACACGCTTACACCATTCGTGAAGCAATAGCAGATAGAAATGTTTTGGGATTTAAAGTTGATTTTGAAACAACAATTGATGAAAAACAAATGAAATTAAAATATCTACCAAATTTTTATAGAGAGCGTTATCCAAAGTGGACAGAAAAACAAATTCAGGAGAAGATTAATAACCTAAGTCAAGAGGATATGGATGATGCGGTTGAACCAAGTTTTTATGATGAAAATTCGGAACACATCAAGTTAGTTGTTAAAGATATTTTCAAAAATTGGCGAAATCGTTCAAATGAAGGTAAGTATAATGCACTCTTTACCACTCATGTTGGCGGTGGAAAAGCAAGTACTCCAATGGCAATGATGTATTTTAATGAATTTCAACGAGTAAATGCTGAAAATAGGAAAAACGGTGGGCAAACATTAAAAGTAGCAGTTACATTTAGTCAAAACTCATCCAATAATGATAGAATGCTTACCACTAATCGAGATCTACATGATGCTATTAAAGCCTATAACAAAGAATTTGGTACGAGCTTTGGTATGGATGATGTAGCTGGATATACACAAGATGTTACTAGTCGTCTGAATAAAACAGTTACAGATAAAAACTTTCTAGATATTGTGATTGTGGTAGATCAACTTTTGACTGGATTTGATGCACCAGAACTTAATACCCTTTATGTAGATAGAACACTTAAAGGAGCTGGACTTATTCAAGCTTATTCAAGAACAAATCGTATTGCTGATATGCAAGAAAAACCTTGGGGGCGTATTGTAAACTATCGTTGGCCTGCTCAAAATGAGAAGTTGATGAATCAAGCTCTTGCAATTTATGCTAATAAATCTTCTGCAATTTTATCAGAAGATGAGAAGCGTAAATCTAACCAAAATGATGGAATTATTGCTAAACCTTTTGAAGAGGTATTTAATGAAGTTAAAGATGTTGTTAAGAAATTAGACAGTTTAACTAATAAATTTCAACAGTTACCACCTTCTGAGAAGCAAAAAGAACATATGCTTGATTTATTGCGTGATTATAATGTTGGTATGGCTAAATTAAAACAATATGCACCTGAAGAAGTTGATGGAAATGCAGTAGGCTTTGATTACGAAAAGCCTGATGAGTTAGTTGAAAAATTAGGAATGACAAGTGAAGAGGAAACTATGCTTACTACAGTTTTAACCAATGAGCTTAAACAACATATATCAAAAGAAAAGAAAATTCCTTTTTATCAAATCGAGTTAAAAATGACTCATGTTAAGGATGTAAAAATAGATTATGATTATTTAACTGAATTGGTAGAAAAATTGTTAAATCAAGTACATGAGGGTAAGAAAAAAGAAGCGCAATCTACAAAAGGAAAAATTGATCAATTTGCTAATGGTTTAGAGGATAGAAATTACGCTATGAAGATTATTAATGCAGCAATGGCTATTATCAAAGGGCATTATCCGCCGGAGGGTACTAATCTTAAATATCCAGTAAAACTTAACGATAGTGAAGAAATTATTCTAGCGGCTAACAATGTAAGTCTTGATAGACTATTCTTAGATTTTCGCGTAAAATGGGGAATCACAGATATTATCACAAGTGCTCAGATGCGCGAATTATTTAGTCGTCATCGTTATGGCATGCAGGATTTAGATGATACTGGTCAGATTAGAGATATAATCGCAAAAGCAAGCGTAGATTACAAGACATTAGCACATGGCAAAGATATACAGGCTTTATCTAAAATCAAGTACCGTAACGCTTTGCGTGAGGCTATTTATGAATTAGCTGATGATCAGGCTCAAAATTAAATTGTATCTAATTATACTTTTCAAAATTAATTATTGAACCGTCAACTATGAAGTGACATTTAAGATAGGAGATAAAATGGACAAAAATAAAGATAATGTACCTAAAATAAGATTCCCAGGATTTGAGGGGCCTTGGGAACAGCGTAAGTTGAATGAATGTATTGAAACATCCAATGAAAAGAATAGTGACGATGTTTATAACAAGGATGATGTTCTATCTGTGTCTGGCGAATTTGGTATTGTTAATCAGATAGAATTTCTAGGAAGAAGTTTTGCAGGAGTATCTGTTTCTAACTACGGTGTAGTTAATACTGGAAGTATCGTATACACCAAGTCTCCTCTTAAGCGTAATCCTTTTGGGATAATCAAAACGAATAAAGGAAAATCAGGTATTGTCTCTACTCTTTATGCGGTGTATAAACCAAAAGAGAATACAAATCCAAACTTTGTACAGTGTTATTTTGAGTCGGATTATCGCGTGAATAATTACCTTAAGCCATTGGTTAATAAGGGCGCAAAAAACGACATGAAGGTCAGTGATGATAATGCACTTTTAGGGTTGATTATATTTCCGTTTTACGAAGAACAGACCAAAATATCCGTTTTTTTTGAGACACTTGACAACCTTATCACCCTTCATCAGCGTAAGTTAAATCATTTACAAGATATGAAGAAAGGTTTGTTGCAAAAAATGTTTCCTAAAAATGGTGAAAATTTTCCAGAACTTCGTTTTCCGGGATTTACTGACCCTTGGGAACAGCGTAAGTTAGGAAAAATAGTTGATGTTAGAAGTGGACGAGACTACAAGCACCTTTCAGAAGGCAAAATTCCAGTCTATGGCACTGGTGGATACATGCTAAGTGTGAATGAAGCTTTATCATATAAAGAAGATGCAATAGGTATTGGGAGAAAAGGTACAATTGACAAACCATATATATTAAGAGCACCATTTTGGACTGTGGACACCTTATTTTATGCGGTTCCTGAGAATAATAATGATTTGAATTTTATTTATGATATTTTCCAAAATGTAAATTGGAAACAAAAAGATGAATCAACAGGTGTACCAAGTTTATCGAAAACTGCAATTAATGACATTAAAGTGTTGATACCTAATTATAAGGAACAAAAACAAATAGGTAACTTTTTCAAAAATATTGATTACTTTATCACCCTTCATCAGCGTAAGTTAGAGCATTTGCAGCAACAAAAAAAGGGACTTTTACAACAGATGTTTGTATAAATCAAATTAATAAAAGAGAGGAAAATAATGAGCAATAATATACAATCAATTACTAATAAATTATGGGCAATGGCAAATGAATTACGTGGAACCATGGATGCATCAGAGTACAAAAATTATATATTGGCATTTATGTTTTATAGATATTTATCAGAACATCAAGAGGAGTATTTGTTAAATAATAATGTTATTGATGTTATAGAGGGCAAGTCTATTAATGAATCCTATAATTCACAAGTAGATGAGTCGGAGTTACAAGATTATTTGCAAGATATTTCAGCAAGCTTAGGATATGCAATTGCTCCAAAGGATACATGGCAGTCATTGATTGATAAAATTAATGATTCACAAGTTATTCCTAGTGACTATCAAACTATTTTTGATAACTTTAATAAAAATGCAGAATTAAATAAAGAAGCAGTAAAAGATTTCCGTGGAGTATTTAATGATATTAATTTAGGAGATTCTCGTCTTGGAAATTCTACAAATGAACGTGCTAAATCACTTAACAACATAGTAAAGTTAGTTGATAGTATTGAATACAAAGGTGATGATGGAAAAGACATTTTAGGTGAAATATATGAATACTTAATTGGTCAATTTGCGGCTAGTGCTGGTAAAAAGGGTGGAGAATTTTATACACCACATCAAGTAAGTAAGATTTTAGCCAAAGTAGTAACAAAAGGTGTAGAAAAATCAGATGAAATATTTAGTGTATATGACCCAACAATGGGATCGGGTTCTTTATTACTTACTGTAGGTCAAGAATTATCAAAAGGAATTCCCATGAAGTACTTTGGTCAAGAATTGAATACAACTACATATAACTTGGCACGTATGAATTTAATGATGCATGGTATATCTTATAATAATATGGTATTAAGTAATGCTGATACTTTGGAAATTGATTGGCCGGATGGTCCAGATGCAAAAGGTATAGATCATCCACGTAGTTTTGATGCAGTGGTTGCAAATCCGCCATATTCGGCAAAATGGGATAATGATGAAACTAAATTGAAGGACCCACGTTTTAGTGAATATGGGAAGTTAGCACCAGCTTCAAAAGCAGATTACGCTTTTGTATTGCATAGTATCTATCACTTGAATGAGACTGGAACAATGGCTATTGTTTTACCTCATGGAGTTTTATTTAGAGGTGCAGCAGAAGGAAAAATAAGAGAAACTTTAGTTGGTAAAAATTATCTTGATACAATAATTGGATTACCAGCAAATTTATTTTATGGAACAAGTATTCCAACAGTAATTTTAGTGTTAAAGAAGAATCGTGAAAATAAAGATATACTATTTATTGATGCAAGCAATGATTTTGAAAAGAATAAAAATCAAAATAATTTAAGAGATAAAGATATTGATAAAATCATAAAAACATATAAGGAACGCAAGGACGTTGAAAAGTATGCTCATTTGGCATCAATTGAAGAAATTAGAGAAAATGATTTTAATTTAAACATACCACGTTATGTTGATACTTTTGAGGAAGAAGAACCAATTGACTTAGAAGAAATAAATAAGCTGTTAGAACAAGATAATAAGGAAATTGCAGAACTTGAAGCAAAGATTAATGAACAATTAAAAATTTTAGGCGTAAAAAATTAAATTTATTAGTAGAGGGAAAGTGGGTATCCACTTTCCCTCATTTGCTTTGGAACAGCGTAATTTATTGTGCTAATTTGATAGCAAGTTTTTTAAAGCTTGTTCCGCAAAGATCTTCGGCTATTATTAATGAATTACCAGCAAGAGAATAATATTTTTTTATCATTCTCCTTTTGTAAATTGACTAAAGTTGTCAATTTATATATAATACCGTTAACAATGCTGTTGATATGGTTCTTCAAATCAACAAAAATATACAAAAGTTTGAGGCAAGATGCAAACGTTTATAAATGGCAGGGAAGATATGTAGATTCATAAGCATAGATAGGAGAGTGAATGATTTGCTTGATTTAAGGTAGATACGATACCGGAAAAAGCAGTAATTATTGTTAATCTAGCGTTTAATCTTTACCAGCATAAATATATTATCTAAGGAGTTTATGATGGGTGACGGAAGATATTATACTTTTTATCAATTTTATAGTGTTGTAGTACTTGTTTTTATTGTGATGTTTACATTAGCGGTTATCATTACTACTTATTATAAACATTTGAATAAAAAAGAGGAATTGACCATCCTTTCTCTGGCTTTTGTAAATTTGATTCTAAGAGCTATAGAAGTAGTTATTCCGAATAAAGGTTTAGCTAGTAGCTTTAAGTGTATGGCATCTATATTATTTTTAGTTGCCTATTTTTTGCTAATCAATTATCTGTTTGGTAAAAAAATTAAATTAATAAAAGAGATAAAAAATACTTTTTTTGGAGTAGCGGTCATTATTTTTTCTTTGATTAGCATTCTGGTGCAGAACAAAGCGTTGATAGAACATTATGAATTTTTCTCAACGAGTTATAGTTTGTTTTATAAGGTATGTGTTATAATGCTCTTAATAAGAGTTTTATATGTTATTGTGAAATGCCAAAGTGCCAAAGAAAATATACATAGAGTTTATAAGAATAAGGTAGTAGCTTTATGGACATTTGTTGGAATATTTATGCCGTTATGTATTTATTTTGTTGGTGTAATTATTCAATTTTCATATCTTGATTTCATAGAATATATTTTGATGTTTTTGGTGGGGTTGCTATTAAGCCTTGTAAGTGATGATCAAGTGCAAATTGGGGTCACAGGCATATTTTTTGATAAAATTGGAGATATGGTTACAGATTTTATTTATGTAACAGATGTTAATGGAAGTATAATTTATAAAAATTATTGTGCTAGTAAGTCTCAATATTTTAAAAAATTAGATAAAATTAATGTGCAGGATATCGATAATTTGTATGAAGGAAATATTCAAAAACGGAAAAAATATTTTAAAAAAGAATACGTTTATCTTACTATAGGAAGTGAAAAGCATTATTTTTCTCATAAGATTTCTTTTTTACAATCAAATGATGAGACGCTGGGACACATTATAACAATAACAGAAATAACGCATCTGATGGAGATGCTGTATCAATTGGAAGAACAAAGAAAAAAATCCAAAGAAGTCAATGACAGTCTGAAAAATTATGCTCAAGTTGTGTATCATTTGGAAAAGGAAAAGAAGATTAATTCTATGTTGCAAGAAATTATTGCAACAAGAGAACAGGATATGGAAAATTTAATTTTTCAGATTATTAATCTTGAAAAAGATATTGATTCCGAAGATTTAGAAGATAAAATTGATGAAACGATTCAATATAATAGTCAAATATTAGAAGATGTAAGAAGTGCTGTATCAGCGTTTAGAGAACACTATGGAGGTTAAAATGATAAACGTAGTACTTGCGGATGATCAAAATTTATTCAAGGAGTCTATTGCGTACATACTAAATCATGATGATGAAATCAATGTAGTCGGGCAAGCCAGCGATGGAATTCAGGCAATAACATTGTGCGAAAATTTAAATCCGGATGTTATACTTATGGATATAGAAATGCCGGGTTTAGATGGAGTTAGTGCTACCAAAAAGATTAAAGAAAAGAATAGCAATATTAAAATTATTATCCTTACCACGTTTGAAAATCCAGACAATATAATGGAATCTTTTATTGCAAAAGCTGATGGATATATTGTAAAAGATATTAGTTATAAGGACTTAATTTTGACTGTAAAATGTGTTTATAGTGGACTGACGGTGATACATGAAAGTGTGAAACAAATCATAATTGACAGATTTAAAGGGTTAAGCAACTATAAATCACAATACAAAGATATTTTGACTGAAAAGGAAGTCGAGATTATTAAGCTAATAGCCACAGGTAGCAGCAATAAAGAGATCGCTGTGAATCTAAATTATTCAGAAGGAACTATAAAAAACTATGTAAGCAAAATACTATACAAATTAAATATGTCGGATAGAATGCAAATTGCAATATTTGCAATGGAAAATGGGATTGTATAGATATGGAATATAGCGTAGGTGTTAAGGTTGCAACAATTACCCTGTGGAATTTTGCAGCAATAATAGTAAATATAATAGCGTTCATGATACTTTATATGAAAGCAAATAGAAATATCTCTTTAAAGGCTTTTTTTCTTGTACAATTTTCTATGATCATATGGTTGATTGGAAAAGTGTTTAAAACAGTTTCTCCAACAGTAGAACTGCGATGGGGATTTATTGTTTTGTATTACTTTGGTATCTGTTTGTTAGGAGCAAGTTTCTTGGATTTTGCTTATATTTATAACAAAGGAAGACCATTGAAAAAAGGAATTAGGATAGGAATTTATATTGTTGCACTTATACAATTTATTATAGTATTAACAAACCCATATCATTATTTATTTTATCGAGTATACCATTTTTGGGGCGATGATTTTGGAAAGCTTTTTTATTTTTTTATAGGAATTACTTATTCGTTTACTTTCATAGGTATGGTATTATGTGGAAATAAATTTAAAAAGCAAATTAAAGATAAATCAAGGATAGAAAAGAGTATTATATATATTGCCATACTGTTACCACTAGTTTTTAATTATATTTATATTACCCGAATACTAGGATCGCTGTTTGATATTATAGGGATACAGATATTTGATATTACACCAATTGTATACACCTGGTCTATTTTAATATTTATATATGCTACGTTTAAATATGAGTTTTTTGACCTTACACCGCTAATGAAGCATGAGGTAACCAAAAGGTTGGACACACCTATTGTGATTATGAATCAGGACAGTGTTATAATTTATGCTAATGAGAAAGCAAAAGAAATTTTTTTGGATTTGCAAGTGGTGGTAAAATACTTTACAAAAAACATTGCATCTCAAGGAGAAAAAATATTACAGTACGAAAATAAATATTATCGATATGCTATCAGCAATTATCAAAGTATTGGCGGTACCAAATTTATTATATCTTTTCATGATATTACTAGTTTGCATATGATTAGTGCAGAAATGGAAAAGGAGAATAATGAGCTTAACAATGCCAATAAAAAACTGAAAGAGCAAATAGAAAATCTTAAACAAACCTCACATATTAGTGCAAGAAACTATGTTGCTAGGGAATTACATGATATTATAGGGCATTCGCTTGTTATAACAATGAAACTTCTCGAGGTGGCAAAAATTTCTCTGGAAAAAAATAGAGATAAAACCATTGAAAGTTTTGAAAAAGCTAAATTTTCTGTTAAAAATGGATTTGATGAAATGAAACAACTGAAAAATAAGCCGACAATAATTGTATGCACATCTGCTATTTTAGAAAGAGAAATAAAAAGCATGCTAAAAACTGTTGAAATTAGCGGAGTTAAGACAAATTTCTATTTTAGAGGCAAACAGGATAATATCGATGAAATAGTGTTTGATATTATTAAAAAGATATCTACAGAGCTGGTTACAAATACATTAAAACATGCCAATGCCACCAGTCTATTGTTATCTATTACTTTTGATGGTGAACAAGTTATGATACAGTTAATGGATAATGGAACAGGATTCAAAAGTTTAATGAAAGGGAATGGACTAACAGGGATTGATAGCAGATTGGATCTTGTGAGTGGAAAAGCAAGATATAGTAGTGAGTTAGGAGAAGGGTTTGCTGCAAATATTACCATACCACTTCCATAATAAATTATATTTATTCCAGACTCAGCTTATGGCTGGGTCTTTTTTTATTATAAAAAAGACATTCGGCCAATTGTATAGTAAAAGAGATTACAATCGTCACTTTTAAAGTGACTACTAGTATATTACACTTTTTACCAATTTCAAGTAAACTTATAATAGAGAAAGGTATTTTATACTATTTAGGAGGGAATTTTATGGCAAAATCACACGAAATCGATTTTAATCTTTATGGAGATGATATGCAGTTTGTAGAAATCGAACTGGATGGTGGAGAAAGCGTAGTGGCAGAAGCGGGAGCAATGATGTATATGGATGAAAAAATAAGTATGGAAACTATCTTTGGAGATGGAAGTTCTAACAGTCAAGGCAAGGGCCTTATGGGTAAACTAATGGGTGCAGGTAAAAGAGTCATAACAGGTGAAGGCCTTTTTATGACGGTGTTTACGAATACTATGGGGGAAAAAGCACATGTATCTTTTGCAGCACCATATCCAGGAAAGATAATACCAGCTGTACTAACAGAGTTTGGAGGGAAACTTATTTGTCAGAAAGATGCATTTTTGTGTGCAGCTAAAGGAGTTTCTATTGATATACATATACAAAAGAAAATTGGTGCAGGTTTCTTTGGTGGTGAAGGATTTATTATGCAAAAATTAGAAGGGGATGGTATGGCATTTTTACATGCGGGGGGAACTATTATTCGTAAAGATTTGCAGAAAAATGAAGTCCTAAAATTGGATACAGGTTGTCTTGTAGCTATGACGTCTGATGTGGATTATGACGTCCAATTCGCAGGAAGTATTAAATCTGGATTATTTGGTGGAGAGGGTCTGTTCCTTGCGACGCTAAAAGGGCCGGGAACTGTTTGGTTGCAGTCTTTACCATTTAGTAGAATGGCTGATAAAGTGTATTCTGCGGCAGGACGAGGTGGTAAAGGTGAATCCAAAGGATTTAATAATCCAATTGAGGAGCTATCCGGACTTACAAATTTATTTGGTAGAGATTAAAGTAATAGGTAATTATGATGTTTTATTGCAAAGGAGGGCTTTTATGAAACGTAAATTTTTGTTGGCTTTAGTTATTTTGGTACTAGGAATGACTATGATTGGATGCTCCAGTCAAAAAGATGCTATATCAGAAGAAGCTAAAGAAGCGGAAGAAATTGAAGAAGCTGAAGAAGTTGAAGAACAAAAAGATGCGAAACCTAATGACGGAGAAAGTCAAATATTTGGATTAAAAAAATGCGGGGAAGTCTATCAAGGGGCGCAATTAAGTTACAATATCATTGGTGTTAGAACAAAAGAGTATAGTGATGGCGTAAAAAATCTTATTTTAAAACTTGAAGTGTTTAATCATAGTAGCGAGGATATTAACTTTTCTGCTTTTGATAGACTCACGGTATTTGATAAAAACGATGTTGAATATGGCCTTAATATCTTGGCAGATGTTGAAACAGATTTGATTGGAACTATCACCCCAGAAAATAAGATTATGGGTGAAACAGCATTTGAAATTACAGATAGTAATGATGAAGATTTCGTTTTAAATATAGGTAATAATTTTGAATATAAACCAGCCATTGAAATAACAAAAAATGATATTGATAAAACTTTTTTAGAACAATTTGCTGTAAGCGGTACAAAAAGTGAATATACCATAGGAGTACCATTGGAGTCAGAACAACTTACTATTTTATTGAAAAGTGCTAATGTAAAATCCAGTGATAAAGAGGAAAAAGAAATTCTTATGTGTGAGCTTGACATTACAAATAATACAGAAGAAACGAAAAATTTTATGCTGGGTATAAATTTTAATGGCGTATATACTGCTGATGGAGTTCGATTAAATGAAGCGGTGAATGATTATACCTTACAAAATACAATTGAGGAAAACCAAACAATAAATGGAATTGCTTCATTCTATATTGAAGAAGGCCAAAAGGATTTCTATATGACAGTAACGCCGGATTTAAATGATTTTGGGAACAAAAAAAATATTGTATTTAGTGTTGAGTAGGAGGAAGTAAATTATGAAAAAAAAGTTCTTAGCAATATTTATAATTGCTATGGTTTCACTGAGTTGTGTAGCCTGTTCAAACGATAATAAAAAGGCAGAAGAACCAGCAGACCAAAAAATTGAGGAGAATATTTCCAATAGCAATGAAACAGAAGTTTCTAAAACGGAAGAAAAAGAGGATATAAACGAAAATTTAGAGGGTATTGATTTAATTAATTCCATGGACAATAAAAGGCCAGAAAAGTTAATGATAAAATCAGAAATGACATCTTATGGGACTACGACCAAAGTGGCTACTTATTACAATGGAGATATGACAAGGACAGAAATGGATGTTCCGGGAATGGCAAAAAGTATCTCAATCTTTTTACCCAATGAGAGTGTGATCTATAGTTATGTTTATGGAGAAACAGAAGGTGTAAAAATGATTGGTGCTAATACTACGTATGCTGAAGAAATGGGGCTAATGGTAGATAATAGCGATTTTTTGACAGAAGTAGTTGAGGAGTCTTCAAGAGATGTCATTGCAAGGGTAGAAAAATTGGAAGGAGAAGAAGTTATTTATATAGAGGCAACAGAAACTGATGAAGAGATAGGCGACGTGCTTGTTAAAATGTGGTATTCCAAAAAATATGGAACCCCTCTAAAATATGAAGTTGCAATTGGTGAAAAAACCATGATGCAATTAAATGTTACGGAAATCAGCGATAATGTAAATATTGATGAGTCTCTTTTTGTACCGCCAAGTGATGTGAATTTTGAAGAAATGAGTATGGAAAAAATGATGGAAAATTGGTGATGAATTTGTGGCCAAGACAGTAAAAATCATACTCAGATTAAGTAGAATTAGATTCCTCGGTATTGATTGACAGGCTGGTTCATCATAAATATATAGTGATATAAAGGCAAAAAAAGGGCAAAAATCTGGATGAAAAATGTACGATTTTTGCCTCTTTTTTATTAAAAAATACTGATGCGGAAGCTTTTTTTAGATACAGTACTCAAACTGATATCGAAATCACTTTTAATTAAAAATATAATGAAATAAAACCATAATAGGCCTTGCGGTGATTTTCACAGTTTTTAACAGAAAGGATATAGCTACTTAAAAAAAGTTAAATTGGAATATTGAGGAAAGATAGATATAACTAAATTTGATTATCGAAAAATAAGAGTTGTCATGTTATAATCAGTACAGATATTTTATAAAAAATAATGGTTAAGCGTCGAAATTGTTGTAAATATACTTTGACGCAAGGGGTACTAGGCTCGATGGCCATCAGAATTACAGCAACAAGGTATTGTGTGGTTGTAGTTGAATTGGAACGAAGATAAGAATTTATTAAGTTAATTATTAACGGAGGGTTGAAAAGTGAAAGAAATTGAAAACAGAAGAAGTATCCGTAAATATCAGGATAGAAAAGTGGAAAAGGAAAAGCTAGACTGTATATTGGAAAGTGCCAGATTAGCACCATCTGGAAACAATACTCAACCGTGGGACTTTATAGTAGTTGAATCACTTGATACGAAAGAAAAACTTTCTATAGCCGATCATAACCAGATTTGGATGATGTCCGCACCTCTCTTTATTGTTTGTGTCGCAGATATCAGATGTCGTATATCTGGAGATAAAAGAGTTATTCTAAATGAGACTAGTCCTGAGCCTGAATTAAAACAAATAATTCGAGATACTGCAATTGCGATTGACCACATATTGCTTGAAGCTGAGCATTTGGGATTAGCTACTTGCTGGACAGCATGGTTTGAACAAGATGCTATAAGAGTAATTTTAAATATTCCAGAAGATAAATATGTGTGTGGAATTATAACATTGGGTTATGGTGATGAAACCCCAAATCAGAGACCTAGAAAAAGCTTACAAAATATAGTCCGATATGAAAAATGGTAATTTATTATATAAGATGAAAAATACAGCCGACAAAAAACGGCATTGGAAGTCGAGTAAATAAAATTTAGATAATGGATTAAGCATATAATGCCATAGAAATGCTCGATGATTTTAAGGGAACATTAATCACGGATGCTTACGTTGCATATAAGAATATAGACGAGGCAACAAAAGCCTTTTGCTGGGCACACGTAAGGAGATACTTTATTAATAGTATACCTTTGGATTCAAAAGGAAATGAGGCTGTGAATATATAAATAAGTTTTTTAAGATAGAAGATAAAATATCCGGTTTACATTTGTAGCAAAAGCTTCATGAGCTTAAAAAAGATGAAAACTTATACTTGAGGCCTTTTGGTCATGGATTGAAAAAACCAAAAGAGTTATACACTACGAATGAATATCTTATTAAAGCACTGAATTATGCAACCATAAAGAAAATCTAATGAGGTTTTTAAATAATCCGAAAATATCGGTATCAAATAATCGATGTGAACCAGATATTCGCCCATTTGCAATATACGGAAGAGCCTGGCTTATCAAGTGCTTGTACCACTTGCCCTGAAACTGAATAATAACTATAAGACCTTTTGACGTAACATAGGATTATATCAAAGGGTCTTTTATTCTTCAATACGCGTTGTTATAATGCGCTTACACATAAAACATAAGAACTTTTAGAAAAATATAAAAAAAGAACTTATATTGAAAGTAAAAATAAAGAATTCAAATATTCCATGGGCTATATAAAGCAAAATTATGGTCTATTAAGCGTATCTATACTATTAAATTAGCCGTTATAGCGGTTAATATTAAGAGATAGCTGCTATAGCTACCTATATTTTTTTATCTATCAAATAATTCATGTATTCTAGCATAAAATTCAATAATTGTTGAAATTATAACAAAAACTTTGAAAAAGTAGTTGCTTTTCACTGAGTTTTGTTTTTTTTGACAAAAAATAATATCGAATTTGTTAGTACTGACATTGAAATAGATGATTTATTGGTATAGTATAACATACAAGAAGAAACGTTTACAAAAATTTAATTGTTATACAACAATCTAAAGATAATTGTTTTATATAGAAATTTATCACATCGAAAATTAAACAAAGAAACAACATTAGATTTATAATTTATCTTATACTCAAATACAAACAAGTAAAGTAGATCAAAAAGAGTTTTTTAAATATTGCTAACATTCAATTAAATAAGTATGAAGAATAATTGATGATGGAAATATTTCAACTTAGTTATTTATTGATTTTTACATAAAAATGCAGCAAAAATAAATGCATATTTGAGGAAGTATACTCTATTATTATTCCAAGTAATATTTTAGCACTAGAAATCCCAAATCAAATAAATATTAGTAAATGATATAAATACATTAAAGGTAAGTATAAGATTAACAAGTATAGATTTGAGAAGTGTATGTCATATCAATACTATCATCGAAGAAGATTATTTCATTTACTCATATAAATAATTTAATACATGCTTGATACAAATAAAGAAAATATTGTGTACAAGCATAATATAAGAGGAGGAAAAAGATGAAAAAAATGCGACGGTGTTTATGTTTAGTTCTTTGTTTAGCAATGGTAGTATGTATTTCTGCTTGCGGAGGAAGTGACGAACCTGCTACAGGCGACAATAGTGGAGTAAAGGTAGACAGAATTCTAAAAATGGGAGTTTCTGGAACACCAAATGTTGATCCTGCTATAGCGACGACTTCTTCTGACATTACTTCTGTGGTTAATTTGTATGATACATTGGTTGTTCCTGCCGAAGGTGGCGTAGAGAACAGTGTAGCAGATTCATGGGAAGTAAGTGATGATGGATTGACGTATACATTTAAAATTAGAAGGGGAATAAAATTTCATAATGGTTCTGAAATGACAGCTTCTGACGTAGCATTTTCTATGAACCGTACTCTAGAAATTGGTGAAGGAGTTTCTTATATTTTCTCGGATGCTGTGGAGTTAGCGGAAGCAATTGATGATACAACGGTTATATTTCATATGAAGAAAGCTTTTGGTCCTTTTGTAAATTCTTTAATCCGATTATGTATATTGGATGAAGATGAAGTAATGGATAATAAAAAGGATGGAATTTATGGTGAAAATGGTGATTATGGTAGAGAGTATCTTCTAACACATGATGCTGGTTCTGGAGCATATATGGTAAAAGAACTAGTTCAACAGGATTATTTCCTTGCAGAAAAAAATCCTGATTGGTTTATTGGATGGGACAATGAAAATGCACCAGATGGATTTAAAATGATGGCAATTACAGAAGCTGCAACCGTACGTACTATGATTCAGAACGGTTCTTTAGATATGACAGATCAGTGGCAGAGCTCAGAAAATCTTGATGCTATGAGTAAAATTGATGGAGTATCTATAGCAGAATACTCTACATGTTTGTTATATAATATGTATTTGAATACTCAGCTAGCACCTCTAGATGATGTAAACATAAGAAAAGCTGTTTGTAGTTTGATTGATTATGATACAATTTGTAACGATATTTTAGTTGGTTCTGTTAAGGCAACTGGCCCTGTAATGTCAGAAGTAGCTGGTGCGACTAATACCGATGTATGTAGTTATAATGTGGAAAAAGCAAAGGAATATATTGCTGCTTCAAAATATGCGGACACTATTGGTGACTATACGATTGAAATCTTATGTAATTCAGATGTAATTTCACTAGAGAAAATAGCTCTTATGGTTCAAGCAGTTGGCTCTGAGCTAGGACTGAAGTTTGAAATTTCTAAAGCTCCATGGGTTTCAATTGTAGATAGAACTGGTTCGCTTGATACAACTCCTCATATGCTTGCTATATGTTCTGCACCTAAATACAATGATGCTGGATGTTATTTGGAAGCAAGGTATCATACGAAAAATTGCGGAACTTGGGAACAAGCTGAATGGATAGCTAATGAAGAACTAGATGAAAAAATAGAAGATGCATTGGCAACCGTCGATGATAACGAAAGATTTGCTAAGTATGCAGAAATTCAAAATTATATAGTTAGTGAATTATGTCCAACTTCTTATATATGTGAATACACTGAACGTATTGCATACAATAGTAATCATGTGAAATGGAACTTTATAGATAATGCTGCAAATGGACAAATTCCTTGTACACTAGATGGATTTTCGCATGTGTTTTCCAAGATGGAATATACTGCTGAATAACAAATTATTGTAAACGTAGATAAAAAAGATATCTTAATTTTAGGCTAACTCAAACTTAACATGATTAGTAAGATATCTAATTTTAAATAGTTATAAGTAAATGGTAAATAATTTATATAGAGATAAGATTAATATTTACAATAGAAAAATTATTATTGTAAGAACAAATGAATTTGTATAACAGTTATCTATATAAATGTTTTATCGTTTACTAATATAAATAAAATAAATTAATGTTTAACACTAATACTAAAAATACTGTGTATAAACATACTATGGGAGGCTATGAAAATGTACGAGTATGAATTACCAAATGCGTGTCTAAAGTTATTAAGGGATATGTTTAAATTACAACCAGGTGAAACTATTGCAATAACAACGGATACGGTATCAAATCAGGAAATAGTTGAAGCAACAGCTGCTGCTGCTGTATCGTTGGGAGCTATTCCATTGGTTCTTAAGATTGCTGCACCAGCAGGAGGTAAAGCGGGAGATAAGGATATGCCTATGGAAGCATTGATTGGAGCTTTAAAGGGATGCGATGCTTGGGTAGAGTATAATACTAAATTAATATTTTATTCTACCGTTTATGATAAAGTAATGGAAGATCCTGAAAATCGTCCTAGATATATGAACCAGAATGGAGTACATCCAGAATTACTAATTCGTAATATTGGAAAAGTTGATAATATTTTGTTGAATAAGTTTATTATGGCAATGACAGAAGCAACTAAAAATGCTACTCATATGAGAGTTACAGCGCCTAATGGTATGGATATTGAATTTGATAATGAACCTGGTAGAGAGTATTTAGTTGCTGATGGTTTTGTACGAAAAGGTGAAATTAAGATGTTCCCCGGTCAAATTGCTTGGGCGCCTAGGTTTGAAACCATAAATGGAACAATAACTGTTGATGGAACATTATCACCACCTCTAGGGGCAGTAAAAAGCCCGGTTACTTTTACAATTAAAAATGGTGATATAGTTAAAATTGAAGGGGGCTTAGATGCTATGGAATTTGAAGCATGGCTGAAAGCATTCAATGATCCTCAAATGTTTAAGGTTGCTCATCTTGCTTATGGATTTGGACCTAATGCTAAATTATCTGGAGATATTGTAGAAGATGAAAGAGTATGGGGTTGTACAGAATGGGGCTTTGGTAATGTAGGAGGCTGTCTTGTTTCTGATATTCCAGGTGAAGTTGGAATTCCTGGAGCTAGTCATTCAGATGGAATATGTTTGAATTGTAGTGTATGGCTTGATGGAGTGCAGATTCTAGACAAAGGAGTAGTTGTAGGACCTACTCCAGAAATTGTACAGTTGGCAAGAAAATTAGGGAAATAATATAAAATGTAGAATTCTTTCCTAATAACTGAAGAAGGGCACTATTACATCAGTAAGGGATAATACATCCCTTATTGATGTAGTTAAATTGAAATGTGGAGGATAAATGTTAAAAATAAAAGATTTGTTAGAATTTACTTCTCTAAATAATAGCTATCTTGTTTCAGGATTTGGAGGGATATTTAATATAATAAAAGGGATAGAAATTTTGGAAGAGCCATTTCCCAAAATCAAAAAGTATCTGAAGCCTGGAAGCTTCTGTTTGACTACCTTTTGGAGCATGAAAGATGATAAGGACAATAGAATTAGGTTGGTTGAATATATGGCAAAAAATAATTGTGCTGGTATAGGTATTATGCCTAAACTAAATTTGAATAACTGCATTGATGAAGAGATAATTAACTTAGGAAATCAGTATAATTTACCTGTTATATATGTATCTTATGAAACAGCATGGACTAATGTCATATCTGAATATAGCATCATGAGTAATTATAATATTTCATCTTTATCAGATTTAAATATTTCAAATATTCTAAATCTTTTTTCTGAATATTATTCTGATAGAGATGCAAGCATGTTTTGTGAAAAAATAGGATGTATGTTAAATGTACCTATTGTTCTATGTACGAATACTGCTTATAGTTACAAAATGACAGGAGCTGATACGGCGCTATTGATTGCAAAGGTTCAAGAAATAATAACTAAAAATTTGGAACCAGTTCCTATGCTGTCATTTGTGATGGAAGTATCTAGAGATATATTTGCTATTGTGTTTTTGGGAAATAGGGCTATGATTGCTGCAAATGTTACGTCCGATATGATGGATTCAAAATCTGTAAAGTTATTTCATAAAATAGGACCAGACATAGTAAAATTACTGGATAGTGACTGTGCAGTTAATTTTATTGAAAAAAGGAGTTACATAGAAGAACATTTTATGAGAATGCCGTTTTATTATGGTATTTTGTTGTTCGATGAATGGAAGGAATTAAGCAACCGAAATAAAAGCAAATATTATATTTTAGAAAGAAATCGTTATCTTAAGTACTATGTAGTGATTTTTAGGGATGAGTTTATTTCACCTGAAAGAAATGTGTATGATATATATAACGAAATTCTTTCCGAACATGATCCAAGTTTATTTATTTTTTCTATGCAGAGTTTTTACTACGCAGATATAAAGAATGAAATCCAGTCTGTTAAGCAGATGTTAAATTCACTGATTTATATTAGGGGAATTATCAGTGCTGATGAAATGGCACTATTGTATATGTTGTCATGCTCACCTATAAGTAGTCTAGATAGGCATATATCCAGAAAAATACAGGAATTTTTTAAAAAAGAAGATTACGATGAAGATCTATTACAAACATTTAGGCTATATATTATTTTAAGAAATATCAATAATATCGCAAAAATGTTAGGAATTCACCCCAATTCTGTAAAATATCGAATTAATAAAATTATTCAGACGTATAAAGATACATATAAGAGGGGCGGTGAATTGCCGATTATGAGAATGTTGCTTTGTCTTGAAAATAAGCTGGTTGAAAAAGGAGGAAGTTATGATTAATAATGAAATAATTAATGAATTGGAGCAGTATAGAGAGCAGATTGCTGGAGATATGATTGAAATGAGTAAAATTCCAGCAATAAATCCTAGAATGAATGGCCAAGGTGAGTATAAACGGTTTCAGTGGATAATTAATTTTTTGGAAAAAAGAAATATTCCATATAAACTAATTCAGGTTCCAGATTCAGCAGTAGAAGAAAAGGTGAGACTAAATGTTGTAGTAACAATTAATGGAACTGAAGATACAAAAAAAACGTTATGGCTTATTGCCCATGTAGATACAGTGAATGCAGGTGATTTGGAGTGCTGGAATACAGATCCACAAAATCCTCAGAGAAAAGGCGACAGAATTTATGGATTAGGAGTTGAGGATAATTCTCAGGCTGTTATTAGCGGACTTTATACCTGTGCAATTTTATTTGAAAAAAAAGTACAAGCAAAATGTAATATTGGTTTTGTTTTTGGAAGTGATGAAGAAACAGGAAGTCAGTATGGTTTACATGCATTACTAGAGGAAAATATTTTTGGTTCACAAGATGAAGCAATTGTTCCTGATGGAGGAAGTCCAGATGGCTCTTTTATTGAAATTGCAGAAAAATCAATGGTGTGGTTGAAGTTCACAGTAACTGGAAAACAGGCGCATGCTTCAATGCCACATCTAGGAGCAAATGCATGTTCTGCTGGTATGCACCTAGGTGTACAATTAGAGGATATGCTTAAGAAAGAATTTACTAGTCATGATGATTTATTTAATCCGCCTTATTCAACATTTGAATTAACTCAAAAGTTGGCCAATGTGGATAGTCCTAATATTATGCCAGGGAAAGATGCTTTCTTCATTGATATGAGGATATTACCAGAGTTTAAGGTTGACCAGGTAGTAAAGAGGATTGATGAAATGATTAAGTTATTCACAAATAGTCATAAAGGAATAGAGGTATCTTATGAATTCACAAATAGGGTAGATGCTCCGACGCCTACAAGTTCAGAATCAGAAGTAGTACAGAAATTAATGGAATCATTAAAGGAAAGTGGAATTGATAATGGTTACTATGGTGGAATTGGCGGTGGAACATGCGGAGCTATTCTTAGAGCTCGAAATATTCCTACTGTTGTTTGGTCTCATCTTGATGAATTAGCCCATCAGCCTAATGAATATGTAATAATAAGTAATATTATTAAAGATATTAAGATATTCTTGTTAACTATTCAGAAATACTAATAAATAGTAATTAAGAGAAAGATAGGAATAAGAAAAAGAGACCGTGAGAAGTTTACCCATATATATAAAACTAAGAATAAATAGGGAGCGTGAAATAACATGAGAAAATATATGATTAAACGTTTATTTTTAGGAATTTTGGTTCTATTTGGAACATCAATATTAATATTTTTTATCGCAAGAGTTGTTCCAGGAGATGTAGCAAACATTGCATTAGGAAGCAGAGCAACAGAAGCAGCAAAAGAAGCACTTAGACAAGAACTGTATTTGAATGATACATTACCTGTTCAATATATTAAATGGCTTGGGGATGTTTTACGTGGAAATTTTGGTAATTCCTTTATTACGAAACGACCTATCGTAACAGATATCAAACAGTTTTTTCCGGCAACAGCTGAACTGGTTATCATGTCAGGTATATTTATAATTATAGGCTCATTTGCACTTGGTATTTTGGCAGGTAAACATAAAAACACATGGGTAGATGGTTTGATTAGAATAATGTCATATGTTGGAATTGCTATACCTGCGTTTGTTATGGCAATTTTATTGTTATTGCTATTTGGACATATCTTTCCGTCTGTTCCAGTAGTAGGCCGCCTTAGCCTAGATGTGACTTCACCACCAAATGTGACAGGTTTTTATATAATTGATGGTCTAATAACAGGACAATTTGCTGTAGCAGGGAATGCTTTTCTTCATTTATTGTTACCTGCATTTGCATTGTCAATAGGACCGATTGTACAGGAAGCTCGTGTACTTCGTTCATCGTTGGTTGACAATTCGAGTAAAGAATATATGACTGTTTCCACCGGTCACGGTCTGCCACGTAATGTACTAATTAATAAATATTTATTAAAACCATCTTCTGCGTCAATGATTACAGTAATGGGTATGGATTTTGCCTCATTATTAGGAAATGCATTTTTAGTAGAGAAGATATATAACTGGCCTGGTTTATCAAGGTATGGAATTAATGCAATGTTGAATAAAGATTTGAATGCTATTTGTGCAGTTGTATTAATAATTGCTATAACGTTTTTTATTGTTAACATGATTGTTGATTTAGCTCTTTCAGCATTGGATCCGAGAATGAGGATTGGAGGATAATACGATGGAAGATAAAAGAAAGAAAACTATGCTATCTCCTTCTACAAAAGAGAATATTAAAATTTATACTTATAAATTTAGACAGAACAAATTGTCTATTGCAGGATTAATTTTAGTTTGTATTTCCTTAATTTTAGCTATTACTGCTGAATGGATTGTACCTTATCCTACACATATAGGAGCATTTGTAGATTATGCTAATGCGGGACTGGCTCCTAGTGGACAACATATATTTGGAACGGATATTATCGGCAGGGATGTATTTTCACGTGTGATTTATTGCTTCCGTGGTGCTCTTATTATGAGTGTGGTAGTACTCTTCATTTCAGTACCCGTAGGTACATTACTGGGATTAATTGCAGGATACCATCACGGGACGATAATAGATACAATAATAATGAGAATTACCGATGTTTTTTTATCTGTACCTGCTTTAATACTTGCATTATGTATTGCTTCTATCCTAAAGCCAAATATGATGAATTCCATGCTTGCTGTAACAATCATGTGGTGGCCATGGTACTGCCGGCTTGTATATGGACAGGCATCATCCATATCTGAAGAATATTTTGTTAAAAATGCAGAATTAGTAGGCGCTTCAAAGAGATATATTCTATTTCGTGAAATACTTCCTAATTGTTTATCTCCAATATTAACAAAAATGGCACTAGATGTAGGATGGGTAATATTGATGGGTGCTTCCCTGAGCTTTGTTGGACTAGGAGAACAACCACCTACTCCGGCTTTTGGGACTATGATTTCCGATGGAGCTAAATATATTCCAAATATGTGGTGGATGACTATTTTTCCTGCATTAGGTGTAGCATTCATGATTCTAGGATTTAATTTCTTAGGTGATGGAATTCGTGATATGTTTGATAAAGGAGGTCATTAGATATGGCAGAACGATTGTTAGACATACAAAATTTATCGATTGGCTATAAAACATATCGTGGTGTAGCAAAAGTGGTAAATAAAATTAATTTACATGTTAACAAAGGTGAAAAAATAGGTTTGGTTGGTGAATCTGGTTGTGGAAAAACTACAACAATGAAGACAATCTTACGAACTATTTTACCGGACATAGTTGAAATTCCTCCGGAAGGAAAAATAATATTTAATGGACAGTCAGTATTAAAGCTTAACCAGAGAGAACTATATACATTTCGTAGAACAGGTGTATCTATGATATCACAGTCTCCTATGTCAGCTTTGAATCCTGTTTTTACTATTGGACAGCAACTGACAGACATTATTAAGTATTCTGAATTCTATAAGAATCCTACAAAAAAAGAATGTAATGAAATTGCAATTAATGCATTAAAAAGTGTAATGTTGTCAGATCCAAAGCGGCTGATGAATAGCTACCCATATCAACTTTCCGGTGGTATGAGACAAAGAGTCTGTATTGCATCTGCCTTAGTAATGCCAAAAGAACTTTTGATTGCTGATGAACCTTGTACAGCACTAGATGTTACAATACAAGACCAGATTCATAGCTTACTAAGAGAACTAGTAGAAGAGAAAAAACGTTCATTGATTATGATTACTCATTCACTTGGTGTAGCACGTGATCTCGTTGATCGAATTTATATCATGTATGGTGGCGAAATTGTTGAAACTTGTGAAATTGATGATATTTTCGATAATCCATGTCATCCATATACTCAAGGTTTGTTAAAATGTGTTCCACGGTTATCAGGAGGTGGGCTAACACCAGGTATTTATGGATATGTTCCAGATTATGTAAAACCTCCTAAAGGATGTCGTTTTTCGCCAAGGTGTCCATATGCTATAGAACAATGTAAAAAAGAAAAGCCGAATGAAATAAAAATTTCACCAGGACATTTTGTTAGTTGTTTGCTTTATCAAAATGGAACTTCTAAATTGAAAGGAGATAACTGATGAGCGATGAATTATTGATTGCAAAAAATTTAAAACAGCATTTTTCTGTGGGAAATGGAAAATTTGTTCGAGCTGTCGATGGGGTAGATTTTTCGATTTCACCAGGAGAAGTTATGGGTTTAGTAGGAGAATCTGGTTCAGGAAAAAGTACAATTTCTTACACAGTTATGGGGATGTACAAGCAAACAGATGGTGAAATTGTATTTAATGGAGAAAAAATAACATCCAATACTAAGGGACGTAGTAAACAATTTCGAAGAAATGCCCAAATTGTATTCCAAGATCCGGGTTCATCTTTAAATTCTTGTCAAGATGTCAGACAGATATTAAGTTTACCACTGAAGGTACACAATATTGTTCCTAAAAATAAAATTGATGAAAAGATATCTGAAATACTGGAAATGGTAGAGCTACCCTCAGATTTTATGTATAAGTCTCCTAATTCTATTGGCGGTGGAGAACGCCAGCTTGTTTCAATTGCCAGGGCATTATGCAGTAACCCCAAATTTATTATTCTTGATGAGCCTACATCATCGCTGGATGTTTCAATACAAGCAAAGATATTAAATATGCTTGATAAAATTAGGAGAGAACAAAACTTAACCTATCTATTTATTACTCATGATATGGGTGTTATGAGGAATGTCTCTACAAAAATAGCAATTATGTATTTAGGGAAAATATGTGAAATAGCACCGACAAAAATATTTTATGAATCACCGTTGCATCCTTATACACAAATGTTATTGTCTGCAATTCCTGTTATTTCTAAAGAAGAAGAAGCACTGAAACCGGAAAAAGT
The DNA here is from genome assembly GCA_018436705.1 of Sedimentibacter sp. GTDB lineage: Bacteria > Bacillota > Clostridia > Tissierellales > Sedimentibacteraceae > Sedimentibacter. The sequence goes on along the minus strand of JAHDLA010000018.1, from coordinate 257,587 downwards.
TGTATGTAAAGGTGAAATTCCTTCTCCGGTTAATATTCCATCTGGATGCAGTTTTCATACTAGGTGTAAATATAAGCAGAAAATTTGTGAAGGACTAGATCCTGAAATGAGAGAGATAGAACCAGGGCATTTTGTACGCTGTCACCTGGTAAAGTAAGTACTAAAATATTTTTAGGAATAATATTCTTAAAAGTATTTTATATAATAATCAATATCAATTGGAGGTAAACAAAATGTATGAGTATGAATTACAAAATGCTTGTTTGAAATTATTACGTGATATGTTTCAGATGAAGCCAGGAGAAAGCATTGCTATTACTTGCGATACAGAATCAAACATGGAAGTTGTAGATGCTACTGCACAAGCTGCAGTAATGCTTGGTGCAAAACCGTTAGTAATCAAAATAGCAGCTCCTAGAGATTGTGGTAAGGCAGGAGATACGGATATGCCTATGAAAGGTTTGGTAGGGGCAGTAAAAAATTGTGATGCTTGGGTAGAATATAACAATAAATGGATTTTTTATTCCACAGCTTATGACAAAATTATTGAAGATCCAGAAAACAGACCGAGATATATGAATTTATGTGGTTGTAATCCGGAACTGATTGTACGTAATATTGGTAAAGTAGATAATAATCTTTTGAATGAATTCATTATGTCTATAGCAGAATATTGTCAAAAAGGAAAACATTTCAGAATTACAACTCCTGCTGGTACGGATGTTGAATTTGACAATGCACCTGGAAGAGATTATTGTATTGCTGATGGATTTGTTCGTAAAGGTGAAATTAAAATGTTCCCTGGTCAGATTAGTTGGTCACCAGTATTTGAGAGTATCAATGGTGTAATTGTTGTTGATGGTACTATTACGCCTCCATTGGGAGCAGTTAAAAATTCGATTAAATTTACGATGGAAAAAGGTTATATCGTTAATATTGAAGGAAAAGGAACAGATGCAGTCAAATATTCTGAATGGTTAAAATCTTTTAATGATCCAAATATGTATCTCGCTGCTCATCTGTCTTATGGATTTGGACCTAATGCTAAATTAAGTGGAGATATTGTAGAAGATGAACGTGTTTGGGGTTCAACTGAATGGGGCTTTGGTAATGTAGGTCCTCAGTTAACATCAGACATTCCTGGAGGGATTCCAGCAGTGAGCCATTCTGATGGTATTTGTTTGAATTCCAGTGTTTGGTTAGATGATGTACAGATTCTTGATAAGGGTGTTGTAGTCGGTCCTACTTCCGAAATTGTGAATCTGGCACATAAATTAGGAAAGTAATATAATTCTTAAGTTTTTCTATAGAAATTCTACCAAATGGTGGTTTAACTTTAATATATATGTTGCTGATTATTTTTTTCCTAATCCACGTCCTTACTATGCTAGTTTAGATATACAGGAAAAGATAAAATAGAAAGTTAAAAAATGTTATTATAGTATTTTAGTTATAAATAAACAATTAATTCTGTGATGTATGATTGTGGAATTAATTGTTTTTTTATAAGCTTATGTACAACTTCGAAAGATGGAAGGTTAATAAACCGCAACAAGGGTTAGGAAGTATTGGACAGGCTAAATTTAAGAACAGAGCAAAATATGGACAAGTACATGAAAGGGTAAATGATAGTTGAGTATCCATTTGGAACAGTTAAATGAGCAATGGATGATGTTTTTTTAAAACGAGGAGATTGGAATCTGTTAGAGCAGAAGCTGATCTAATTTTTCTTGCCTATAATATCAAGAGAGTAATAACTATTCTGGGAGTTAAAGAAATAGTAAGAAGAGTAGAGGCTAAATATCGTCTTATTTTTTTTGAATTGGAAGAAATACTCATATTATATTAAAAAAATATTTGAAGCAGGAAGATTTATTCTATTATTTGGTTTTGAAGTTTTGATCTCACACAGTCTGACGGGGTTATTGACACATACTACATGATCAACACATATACTTTGAATTTTTGTGATTAACGTTATATAATAAATGAATGAAATACTACAAATTTGTAAATATAATGTTGAACAGGAAGGTAAAAAGATTTATTTTTAGTATATGAAAAGAGGTGGGAAAATGAATATATTTATAGTAGAAGATGATTATAAACTGAAAGAGGAGTTATCCATTTTTTTAAGCAGTTATGGCTATAGCTGTAAAACAAGTGATGATTTTAAAAATATTGTTTCGGATATTTTAAATAGCAATGCTAGTTTGGTTTTGTTAGATATTAATCTTCCATACTTTGATGGGTACTATATCTGTCGTGAGATACGTAAAGTTTCGAATATCCCTATTATTGTAGTTACAAGCAGAAATACGGATATGGACGAGCTGATGAGCATGAATTTAGGGGCGGATGATTTCGTGACAAAGCCATATAATACACAAATTTTGCTTGCACGAATTAATGCTGTATTAAAAAGGACCGAAAAAAAAGAAGGAGCTACTGAGCTAAAGTATAAAGGACTTACTGTTTATCCCACAAAAAGCATGGTTTCTTTCGATGAAAAAAGTGTTGATCTAACCAAAAATGAACTCAACATATTATCTATATTGCTTAAAAATCAAGGAAATATTGTAAGCCGAAATGACTTGATGGATGAACTTTGGCAATCCGATGAGTTTGTAGATGATAATACTTTAACCGTAAACGTAAATCGATTGAGAAAAAAACTTGAGGAAATTGGTGCAACCGGCTATGTCAAAACCAAACGAGGACAGGGGTATATGCTATGAGGTGGTTAACCTATCTAAAGGATAAAGCTTTGTTTGTTTTTCTGCAATTTTCTAGTTGGGTTTTTCTTTATTTTGTGCTTAAGTTGTATCACGTAAACAGCTATATCATTACCCTTGTGATTGTTTCAGTGGTGTTTGCAAATATTTTATGGCTTGTTTTTGATTTTATTACTCGTTTTCGTTATTATAAAAGGCTAGAAGATCATTTAAAACAATTGGATAAAAAGCAGCTTATTGCAGATATTTTGGAAAAGCCATTTTTTTTGGATGCAGAAATTCTATACGATGTAATAAAAGAAACGACAAAAGCTATGAACGATGAAATTGAGAGTTATTCAATAGCTCAGGATGAATATCGAGAGTATATTGAAACATGGATTCATGAAGTCAAAACGCCGATATCATGTATTGATTTGATTTGCAAAAACAACCACAGTGATGTGACCCGAAAGATTGAAGAAGAAATTAGACGAATTGATGGCTATGTTGAACAGGCTTTGTTTTATGCCAGAAGTACTGATGTGGCTTCAGACTATCGTATAAAGAAGATTGAATTATCAAATGTGGTGAAGCGAACAATAAAAAAACATTCTCAACAATTAATCAGATCCAATGTACAATTAAAGCTTAATCTAGACGATTTTCATGTTTATTCCGATGAGAAATGGCTGGATTTTATCATTGGTCAAATAATATCAAATAGCATAAAATATAAAAGAGATGGGCTTAAATTATCTTTTATTGCATCTGAACAACCGGATAAAGTGATTTTATCTATAAAGGATACTGGAATTGGCATTCCTGAAAGTGATGTGCCTAAAATATTTGAAAAAGGTTTTACGGGAAAAAATGGCAGAGAATTTGCAAAATCCACAGGCATCGGATTGTATCTTTGTAAAAAACTATGCGAAAAAATGTATTTGGGTTTAGAGGTATATTCCGCAGAGAATGAAGGAACAACGGTGGAAATTATTTTTCCTAAAGACAGACAAATATTATTCAACTAATAAAAAAAGATTGACAATACAGTCTCTTTTTTTTTGCAAAATTGTTCGATAGTCTTAAGAAAAATCTTTTACAATTAGGAGATATATATAATTCAAATGTATAAAGAAATGTGACAAAAATGTTCGTTTCATGTAATGCATTGCGATGGTTGATGTTTTATATTACGTATAAAATATAGCTGTTAATGTTAATAATATTCCAAAGCAAATTGGTCAATCGGAGGTTATAAAATGAAAACAATTTTAAAAGTTGAACATTTAGAGAAATATTATGGCGGCAAAGGAAATATTACCAAAGCGGTTGATAAGATCAGCTTTAGTGTAACGGAGGGGGAATACATTGGAATTATGGGCGCCTCGGGTAGTGGTAAAACTACTTTGCTCAACTGCATTTCAACAATTGATAGCGCAACAGCAGGACATATTTTTATTGGTGGTGAGGATGTTACTACATTAAATACAAAGGAACTTTCAAAATTCAGGCGAGAAAAACTTGGCTTTATTTTTCAGGACTTCAACCTTTTAGACACCTTGACTGCTTATGAAAATATCGCTTTGGCCTTGGCAATTAAGAAAACTGCGCCAAAGGAAATTGATAAAAGAGTAAAGGCTATTTCAAAACTTTTAAATATTTCAGAAGTTTTGAACAAATATCCGTATCAAATGTCAGGTGGGCAAAAACAAAGAGTTGCTGCTGCAAGAGCGATTATAACAAATCCAAGTTTGATTTTAGCAGACGAACCGACGGGGGCATTGGATTCTAAATCAGCAAAAATGCTGCTGGAAAGTTTTAATAAGCTTAATGAAGAAATGAATGCTACGATTTTAATGGTAACTCATGATGCGTTTACAGCAAGTTATTGCAAGCGTATTTTATTTATCAAAGACGGTAAAATTTTTAATGAATTGATCCGTGGAAATGAAAGTCGAAAAGAGTTTTTTGACAGAATTATGGAGGTTATCGCACTTTTAGGGGGTGACCTAAATGCTTACTAAACTTGCTTTTAAAAATGCCGGAAAAAGCATTCGAGATTATGCAGTTTACTTTTTCACATTGGCTTTGGGTGTTTCTGTATTTTATATGTTTAATTCTATTTATGCACAACAGGAAATTATGGTTGTAACCGAAACGGTGAATGCAGCTATGGTTGCACTAAGGCAGGTATTATCTATTATTTCTATATTTGTTGCCATTGTGTTAGGATTTCTCATTGTTTATGCCAATAATTTTTTCATAAAGCGAAGAAAAAAAGAGTTGGGTATTTATATGACCCTGGGCATGGAAAAGGCAAGAATTTCTTTGGTTCTAGTGTTGGAGACAACTTTTATGGCGATAATTGCTTTAATTTTAGGTCTTGCGTTAGGTGTGTTTGGTTCTCAGTTCATGTCAATATTAACAGCCAGCATTTTTGAAGCAGATATGACGGGATTTAAATTTATCTTTTCTCCAGAAGCGACCATAAAAAGTATTATCTATTTTGTAATGATATTTGCAGTAGTCGTTGTGTTTAATATGTTGACAATTAAAAGATATAAGCTGATTGACTTAATTTATGGAGGGAGAAAAAATGAACAGTTTAAAATTCGAAATGTTTGGGTTTCTATTGCTGTTTTTGTAGTAGCTATTGCTTGTTTGATATGTGCGTATTATCTGATTTTAAAAAATGGCATGATCAATATCAATTATATTTTCTTCCTATCCATTGCATTGGGAACAATTGGAACAGTTTTATTTTTCTTTGCCTTATCTGGAATACTTGTGAAATTTATTCAAAGCAGAAAAAAGACATATTTTAGAAATTTAAATATGTTTATTACAAGGCAACTTTCTTCAAAAATTAATACAAACTTTGTATCTGTGTCTGTTGTTTGCATTGTACTACTATTAGTAATAGGAATATTCTCCTGCGGGTATAGTTTACAAAGTGCGTTTTCTAGTGAATTGCGAGAAGATGCTGCTTATGATTTTACTTTGTATGGAAGTGATGAAAATGGTTCAACGATTTACGAAAGTTTGCCCGAAGGAGTAAAAGCAGAGGATATTGCATGGCAGGAATACCCTGTTTACAGTACAGGGAAAAAGTTGAGTTATTCTGATTTTCCACTGGATTACTCTTCTGCATATTTTGACATGAGTACATGGGATTTGAATTTTATATCGCTTTCAGACTATAATCGAAGCTTAGAAATGCAAGGCGAAGAATCTGTAAGTATAGCTGCTGATGAGTACCTTGTAGTGTGTGCAAAGGAATCTTTAGAAGAGTTAGCTGAACAGTTTATACAGAAAAGGGTTATCCTGCCTTTGTTTGATGGCGTGAATTTAAAGCCGCTTACACAGCTGGCAAATACTAAGCTTAACAATAAAATGGGCGGAATCTATTTTGTGGTAAATGATTTGCATAAAGAAGAATTGAAAAATATCTCCAGCAATAATTTGTTGATTTTGAATATCAATTGTGAAAATGAAGCACAGGCGAATTTAGTAGGTGATTTGCTTGAAAGGCAGTATACAAGCGATGAGCCCATCACATATTACCATTATACCAGCAAAGCTGGTATCTTTGAAGATTCTGTAACAAGCAAAGTCATTGTATCATTTCTTGCTATATACTTGGGGATTGTATTTATGATTTCTTGCGCGGCAATTCTAGCAATTCAACAGCTTTCCGAAGCTGCGGACAATAAGAGTAGATATGATTTACTATACAAAATGGGTGTCGAACAAAAAATGATTGATAAGGCATTGTTTGCTCAGATTTTATTTTACTTTTTAATGCCACTTGTGCTTGCTGTGATACACTCGATTATAGGGCTAACTGCCGCAAATGAGATAATTAAATATTTTGGACATATTGATATTACTAAAAACATTGTAGTGACAGCATTATTTGTTATTGGTGTTTATGGGGCTTACTTTTGCTTAACTTATTTGGGAAGTAAAAGTATCATTAACAAATGGGAGTAATAATGGGGAAAATAGAAAACATTAAAAACAAAATGATGAAATAATTTTGAGTAGAGGATATAAAAGAAAATTTACAAAAGTTTCTGGGATTTAAGCCACTAGAATTTGTGATTGTAAATTTAAAATAATACAAGAGTAGAAAAAACTATGGAGGATTAAACATGAAAAAATTAATTGTTTTACTTATGGTAGGAATATTGGCAATGGGCAGCATAGTAGGTTGTGCGAAAAAAACGTCAAATGGTAGTGCCTATAACAAGGAATTTAGCACGGAAATGATGACGACGGTTGCCGGAGAAGAAATAAATATTAAAGATACGGAAAATATATTTGCTGATAAGGTTCTTGGGTTTGGGTTTATAAAACCCGCAATTTGGGAAAGTATTAGCGGTGGGATGATAGATCAAATGGTTGAACTCCCTAATGCATATAATATTAGTTATATTTCTGAAACTGCAATTGAAAGAATGCAAAATATTGATTATTCCAAAATTTCTGAAGAAGAAGCCATGGCAATTCTTGAAGAAGTATACAGCCGGGAATTTAAGTTTATGTGTGTCTATAAAGTGTATGAAGGTTCTCCTGATGAGGCGGGAGCTGGAGGTTTATTAACTCCTGAAGGTGCGGAAGAACTCCAAAAGGCTTATTCAAATACTGTTTCTTTTGGAACGATAGATAAGGATACCTATTATCTATCCTATAACACAGAGCTTCCTCCTGGTGATTGGACAGAGAAAGATAAAGAAAATATCAATGCTTTAGCAGAAACGGTTGATGAATTTAGAAAAAATATCATTCTTTTTCCGGCAAATGTTGAGCAGGAAGAAGAAAATCTCAATGGAGACCTTAACAAATTTACTACGACTGATATGAGTGGTAATCAGATAACGGAGGAATTGTTAAAAGATTATGATATTACCATGGTGAATATTTGGACAACCTGGTGTGGATATTGTGTAGAAGAAATGCCAGAACTTGAGGAATTGTATCAAACACTGCCTGAAAATGTAAATATGATTACAATTTGTGCTGATGCAGCAGATGAGACTGAACTTGCCAATGAAATTTTAAAACAATCAAACGCAAGCTTTACTACTCTAGTAGGGAATGAGGAACTTGAAAAATGCTTGCTTTCACAGGTAGCAGGTTTCCCTACGACAGTTTTTGTAGATAGTGAAGGTAATGTAGTAAGTGACGTGCAAGTCGGTGCACCGGCTGGCAAGGGAGAAATTGTAGAAGGGTATACCAACCTGATTCACAATGCTTTGTCTGCAAGCGGAAAATAAACTCTTAATGATATCTTGGAGGTAATGATGGAAAATAAAAAAACACTTTGGGTAACAAGGGCGGCGGTTTTTACCGTTGCTCTTACCTTTATTGTAATTGGAATGATGCGAGAGGAGCACTTGGTAGTGTTAAAAAAAGCAGTTAATATCTGCCTTGAGTGTATTGGTATTGGATAATGAAAGAAACGAGTAAAGTAAAAAGGCAAAACCGGTTTCGCCTTATGGTACAAGTTATCTTTACTGCACTTATCAATGGCTACGCCATCGGGTTTGCAAAGGGAAAGATTTTCACAGGGGGGAGTAAGGCAATCTGTGTGCCAGTACTTAATTGCTATTCCTGCCCTGGTGCAGTAGGAGCTTGCCCAATAGGCGCTTTGCAAGCTGTCTTGGGTGGGAATAGACATAACATTTCCTTTTATGTTATTGGTAGCATTATGCTCTTTGGAGTGGTCTTGGGTCGGGTTATATGTGGCTTTCTCTGTCCTTTTGGCTTGATACAGGATTTGCTGCACAAAGTGCCTTCTCCAAAAATAAAGGTGGCTCCTAAAGTTGATAAACCATTACGGTGTTTAAAATATGTTATATTGTTGGTTATGGTCATTCTGTTGCCTATTTTTCTAACCAACCAGTTTGGAATTGCGCCGCCGTATTTTTGTAAATGGATTTGTCCTGCAGGAACATTAGAAGGAGCTGTACCTCTCCTTATTAAAAATGAAAGCCTGCGTTCAGCCGTGGGATTCCTTTTTAATTGGAAGGTTTGTGTTTTACTTGTAATTTTAATTTCTTCTATTTTTATTAGAAGACCTTTTTGCAAATATCTTTGCCCGTTGGGTGCATTTTATGGCCTTTTTAATCGTTTCAGCTTTTATCAAATGAAGCTTGATCAAGAAAAGTGCATTGGATGTAAGGCCTGTGAAAAAACTTGCCCTATGAATGTTGAAGTAATTAAAAATATTAACAGTGCAGAATGTATTCGTTGCGGAAAATGTAAGGCAGTTTGCCCTACTAATGCAATTTCAAATAATTGGCATTGATATTTATATACAGCTCATCCTTTAGGCAATTACAACAAAAAGCACAAGTAATGCTATATAGATTATCAGAAGCTGAAAATATGGAATTAACGGGTATAAAAATCTTGGTGCTTTTTTGAAATCCAAGAGGCGAAGTCTTCGGTCAACTTACGATCGATAGTTTTCACCTCTTTTTTATTTCAAAGTAAGAAAGGAATAGGAACAATGTCAGAACTATTTATACAAGGCACATTTTCAAAAGTAGTTGACAAAAATCATAAAATACACTACTATGTATTTAAGTAAACTATTAGTTTACTTAAAATATTCAAATGTACAGGGGAGGCAGTATGGGAGTAAGTGAACGTAAAGAAAAAGAAAAGCAAATTCGAAGAAATGATATTATAGATGCCGCAGAAAAGGTTATATTCTCAAAAGGATATGATATGGCTACTATGGATGATATTGCAAGGGAAGCAGAATTCAGCAAAAGAACAGTGTATATATATTTCAACAGCAAAGAACAAATTTATTTTGAAATTATGGTGAGAGGGTATAATATTTTAATTGAAAATATAGAATCATCTCTTAATGATGCAAAGGGTAAAAACGCATTAAATAGAATAAAGCAAGTTGGAAGAACACTTTACGAATTCAATAATGAGTATCCAGATTACTTTAATGCCATTATGAGTTATGAAAATGGTGAAAAAGATTTTGTGAATGGAGTACCCGATGAATCAAAAGAAGAATGTTATGCACTTGGAGAGCAAATATTTGGATATTTAACATCTGCATTGGAGGATGGTATTGAAGAAGGGGTGATTCGAAGAGAAATAGATATAATAAATACAGCGATAGTTCTCTGGTCGTGTACTATTGGTTTATTTAATACATTAATTAAAAAAAGAAATTACATTAATCATTATCATAACAGAAATTCTGAAAAGCTATTATTAGAAGGGTTAGATATGTTAATGTGTTTATACAAAATTAGTAATGAAGGTGCTGAAAATGAAAAAGAAAAAGAGGAATAAGATTATGATTATTATCGGAAGTTTGTTATTGGTGTTAATTTTAGCATTTGTTTGTTTAGATGGAACTTTTCTTGCCCACAAATATTCTTCAGTGTGGTCTGATAAGTATGTCGAGAGATTGGAGAATGACCAATGTAAGATGATTGCATATGGGATAAGAGCAGCGAGCAGCCATAATATGCAGCCGTGGATAGTTAAACTAACAAGCATGGATACAATTGAGCTCTATGCAGATATGGAGAAAGCATTACACGTTGTAGATGGCAATTACAAACAGCTGATGATGAGTCAAGGAACTTTCATTGAAAGCTATAAACAGGGTGCATTACTATACGGTTACGGTGTTGATATAACATACAGTGAACCCGACTTTAGTGAAAAAAGACCGTTGATAGCGACAATAACGGTACAAAAAGAAGATAATTTGGCTGTCGTCGATGCGATTTCCAGCAGTACTCATTATGCTGTAAAATCGGATGAAAATAGCGAACTTAAAAATATGTTGGATCAATGTATTACAGAATATCCTGGTTTCTCTTACACGATTATAGAATCGAGTGCTGATGTCGAAAAGCTGGAAAGCGTGTTGCTTGAAGGGACCAACATTGAATCGAAAGATGAGGCAGCAACAAAAGAGTTATTAGACGTGTTCCGCTTTACGGAATGGGAAAAGAATGAGTATAGGTACGGTCTATCGCTCAATACACTACCGGATATACTAAAACCTTTTGTACAGCCATTAATGAAATACTCATCAAATAATTGGCGAGCGTTTGGTGATAGCTCGATAAAACAATTCAAGGAAAGACTGAATCTTCAGAACAAGTACGTTTTGATAAAATGCAACAATCCTAGTAGTTTTCAATATGTATATAGTGGACAAATCTACCAGAAGTTGATATTTGAAGTTAGAAATTATAATCTTAGGCCTGCTATGCAAGCACTAGAAAACTTTGATGCCATGAAGAGCTTGAACAAGCAGTTCCAGCAAGAGTATGGCGGTGATGGCGAAGTTGTCTGGATAATCGGTTTGCAAGAAAAAACAAGTAAATCGGCAAAAAATAATAGTAACCCAAGACATTTAGTAGAAGATATTCTTGTTCAATAGCAACAGATAGTTGGGGTGGACTAATATAGTCTGCCCTCTTTGGATGTACTGTTGTAATCAAGTATTGCTTCCTATCCGGACAAGATGGTATTTAAGAAGGCAAGAACTGGACAAGATTATTGATAATGCGAATGGTATCAAATTGCAGCTTAAAAAATTGTTGACATATTCTTGCTTGAGTAGTAGATATGATATATAATTTAATGATAAACATATCAAATATTTCAAATACCGTTTACTTAATCTAAGGTGGCGTCTATGGGGTTACTGCAAAATATATTGTTAATATCCTCTTGCTTGTTGCTTATGGCTTTGGCAATACACACAGGAGCAAAATTTAATATCATGGGTATGCCGGCATTGTTTGCCATGGTTGTATTTTTTATGGTGTGGGTGGTAGGAAATTTAATTGAGGTCAATGCATCAACATTTGAATGGATGCTGTGGGGAAGAAATATCCAACAAATTGGCGTTTTTTTTACTCCGCTATGTACATTTTATTTTAGTATTGAATACACGGCAAATAGAAAATTGAGAGTACCTGCATACATAATAAGTTTTGTTCAGGTAGTTTCTGTTCTTCTAATTTTTACAGATCAATACCACCATATCATGCGTATAAGTGTTGAACTGCAAACAGATGCTGTGTTTGGGCATGCAATTGTTGTTCAATCAACAGCAATTGGGTCAATATTAGTTGCTTTCAATTTCTGCATTCCTTTGATAGCGGTTGTAATCCTTGTACTTTTTGTGAGGTCTGTATCAAATAAACTGCGGCGCCCATTGTGGCTGATTATCATCAGTATATTTGCAACTTTTGTTATTGCAACTGTACAATCTACAGTATTAAGTGATATAGGTATCATTATACCGATACCGGTTTTAAACCTTCCGTGTGTTGTGCTGCTGTTCTACGCAGTCCTCAGTGGCGGATTCCTTGGAATCACGCCGATAGCTCTCAATAAAGTCTTTGAAGTCATTGATCAGGGCATTATTGTTATTGATAACAACGGCAATGTAATCGAATTTAACAGACGTGCCTCAGAACTGATAAATGATTTTGTATATTACGATTCTCTTAAAATTGGCTCCAATATTTCGAAACTTATGCATGATATACCAAAGAACTCTGGAAAATTGCATGTCTCGGTTGATAATTTGCCGACCGTACTTCCAAAATCAAAAAGTGGGAGATATATTTCATTAGCCCGCCATAAGCTGGAGAGATCTGGAGGAGGAGTTTTCGGGAACGTTCTTGTTTTGACCGACATAACACTATTGAAAGAACGTGCGGAGCTTGATTCGCTGACTGGAATTTATAACCGCGAAGGTATGACGACAGCTTATTCGGAATTGCAAAAACATTCTGAAAGCAATCCTAATGTATCTGCAATAATTATTGATTTGGACGATTTTAAAAATATTAATGATACATATGGTCATTTTGGTGGAGACATGATTCTTAGGGACTTAGTCAACACAATGCAGGCCTTTTTGGCAGGAAAGTATGTTTTGGGTCGTCTCGGCGGTGATGAATTTATTGTGATTTTGCCTGTGGAGATTGAGGAAGCATTTGTCTTTGCTGAAAACTTAAGAAAGTGTGTTTCTGAAAGGATTATTCAATACTTAAGTCATAAAATTCAGTATACCATCAGTGCCGGCGTTGCAGGTTGCATTTCTCAAGATAACTCTTTAAATGATCTTCTTCACAGAGCCGATTTGGCTTTATATAGATCTAAGCAACGCGGAAAAAATACGATAAGCATATAAGTTTTACAATATATTTTTGATTTATATTTCATCATTATTACCAATATTAGTTGCTTAATCCTTTACTAAAGTCTTTTTCTGCAGTATATTGGACAACCAATTATATAATATGCATTGACTTTAATAAATAAATCTGTTAGTATTAGTTTAAATTGAATACAATGTGTTACAGAGGCTGCGACTTGTAAAGAGTACTAATTAAGGAAAGGTACAGTCGCCGAAATGTATATTGTTTATATACATTGGGGTCATGTAAAAAATACATGGCACTGTCTTTAGCAGTTTACCCGACTGTTCGAGGAGTGCTGGAATACATTTGGGTAAGCAATATGTGGAATAAATGCCATGAGTCTTACTCATGGCATTTTTTGATTTTTGCAATGAGTAAGATTTGCTAATAAGAAAAATGAAGATTGCTTAACGCATTATATTTGATGGAATAAATACTAGGAGGGAAAAAATAGGTTTTGTTACAGTCCTAGGATACAGCTTAGGACACATGATTTATCAAAATTAGCAGAATACTTTGTTAGGGTACTTCAATTTTTTTTTGCATTTAAATGTATTTGTGCAAAAAATTTGACCCTACTCATCAGAAAAGGAGAATTTTAAAATGAATTTTAATAAGAAACACATTTTTATTGTAATTACATTAGTTATGATAATAAGTATGCTGTTCACTGTTGTAGCATTTGCAGATGAAGCAGAAGAAACACTTCCGGCTGTATATTCAACGGCTTGGGCATTGCTGCCGCCGATTATTGCTATTGCCTTAGCATTAATTACAAAAGAGGTTTACAGTTCACTATTTATAGGAATAGCAGTAGGTGCTTTGCTTGTAGCAAACGGAAATCCGGTTAATGCGCTTGATACAATGATTAATAATGGATTTATTGCCAGTTTATCTGATTCTTGGAACGTAGGTATTCTTATATTTCTTGTAGTACTTGGAATTATTGTATCAATTATGAACAAAGCCGGAGGTTCAAAAGCTTACGGTGAATGGGCTAAGAAAAAAATTAAAACGAGAAGAGGTGCAATGGGAGCTACTTTCGGTCTTGGTTGCTTAATCTTCATTGATGATTATTTTAACTGTCTGACAGTTGGGAGTGTTATGAAGCCGGTGACAGATGGACACAATATTTCAAGAGCTAAGTTAGCGTATCTGATAGATGCAACAGCCGCTCCAATATGTATGATTGCTCCAATATCATCATGGGCTGCTGCAGTATCAGGTGTTTTAGAAGGTTACAATGGCTTAGAATTATTTATAAGAGCTATTCCTTATAACTTCTATTCATTACTTACTATAGTAATGATTTTATTCATTATATTTACTGATATGGATTTCGGTCCAATGCTTAAGCATGAAAAAAACGCTAAAGAAAAGGGAGATTTGTTTACTACTGCTGATAGACCATTTGAAAATGCAGTTCCGGATGCAAGCTCAGACAAAGGTGGAGTTATAGACTTGGTTCTTCCTGTAATTATACTTATTGTATGCAGTATAATCGGCATGATTTATACAGGAGGATTCTTTTCAGGAACATCATTTGTAGAAGCCTTTGCAAAATCTGATGCTTCAGTTGGGCTTCCAATGGGATCTTTGGTATCATTGATTTTGATATTTATATGGATTGTTGCAAGAAAAGTTTTATCATTCAGTGATTTTATGGAGTGCATTACCTTAGGATTTAATGCAATGGTTCCGCCTATTCTTATCTTAACTTTTGCATGGACTTTATCTTCAATGACAGGCGCTCTGGGAGCAGCTCCTTATGTGGCTGGTCTTGTAGAAGGAAGTGCGGCTGCGCTTAAACTTCTTTTGCCTGCAATTATCTTTGTAGTTGCTTGTTTTCTTGCATTTGCTACAGGTACATCATGGGGAACTTTCGGAATCCTTATTCCTATTGTAGTAAATTTGGGTGGAACTATATCTGCAGATATGCTTATTATAGGGATTTCAGCTTGTCTTGCAGGTGCTGTATGTGGTGATCACTGTTCACCTATTTCAGACACTACGATTATGGCTTCATCAGGGGCGCAGTGCAACCACATTAATCACGTATCTACTCAGCTACCATATGCTTTAACAGTTGCAGGTGTTTCTTTTGTAACATACATTATCGCAGGTTTTGTGCAAAATGTAATGGTATTACCAATAGGCATTGTTCTAATGATTGGAACATTAGTGGTAGTTCAGAAAATATACAAGGCAAAAGCCGAAGCATAAATTTGGCAATAAACTTCTTTTAAAAATACCAACAAAATAGGCTAAGCATTAGGTTATTTAAGACCTACGGACTTAACCTATTTTTTTTCGATAAAAAAGAAGGTTTTGACAATGCAGATTGTATATACTAAAATCATTATACACTTGAGGTTATTAGCTTTAGTAAAGAAAACATTTATAAAGCAATCAATTGGTATAGAAGAAGGGAGGTATATATCGGGAAGAATAGCATTGATTTTATACAATTTGAAATGACGCTTTGGAAAATTATTTGTATCTATGAGGTGAGTAATAATGAAATATGAAGGAAAGAGCGTATTAATAATAGGCGATAGCATTACTGAAGGGGTTCTTGGTATTGATTATGTAAAAATGCTTCAAAACAAATTTCATAATATTAGGTTTTGTAATATGGGTTTAGGAGGGGATACACTTCAAGGAATATCTAATAGATTGTTGGAAGAAATATCAATTAATATATACGATATAATAATAATTGAAGCAGGCCATAATGATGTTATTTTACCGAAAATGAAAGAGATTAATTTCCTTTATAAACTGGCTTATAATAAACTGATCAGAAGAGGAAGCATACCCATAACTAATCCCGATGAATTTGAAAAAAAGTATACACAGCTGATAACAAAAGTTAAGGCAATGTGTAAAAGTGAAATAATACTAACTACATTAAGCTGCTTAAATGAGGACTTAAGCTCTGATACAAATAAAAAAAGAGCGAATCTAAATGAAGTTATTAAGAAAGTAGCATTATTTCATAGTTGTGTTATTGCAGATGTAGGGCAGGTATTCAATGATAAATTAGCAAATACAAATAATCGCAGCAAATTTTTGGATGGTTTTTTTAATACATTCTTTTTTGATGCATTGAAGACGAAGACAATTCAAGGTGCAATATCTTTAAGTAATAAAAGAATGCTTAAACTAACTGTAGATGGAGTACATATTAATTTAGAAGGTGCAAAAATATACTACAATGTTATTAGCGATTGCCTTCTACACCTCAACCGCTTCTCCACATGATAGATAAAATAAATTGGGCATTTGTTGCGACAGAAAATGAAATGCATCTGCTCCTGTACAATGACAAGTATAGAATTGGGTTTGGGGATATTTTTTCAGTTCTTTTGCAATATTATTTAATAATTCTACTGAAACGGTCTTTTTTGTCAATGGGTTGAACAAATGATAACCCCCAACACAAAGTTTTGGATGATATCGTTCAGCTTTTTCCATGATATTGACAATACCTGCGTGACCGCATCCCATAACAAGAGAGGTTTGATTTTCTTGGATAATTAAATTCTGTTCGTGCAAAAAATTATCTTGTGCATTTTTTGTATATAGAACATCGTTCACATTGGAATAGCATTTATGAGTATGGTTTACAGTAAACAAACTTAGTTCGTTATCAATTTGATAATCACCATCAATTAGGATAACTTGCGGATGGTTTTCAAGTTTATCATTCAGGCCGATGCTCACTTTTAGAAACAAGAGCTTGCTGTAATGTGGTTCAAATGCCCTTTTCTGTATATAGATTTTAGCAGTTGAATTAATTTGCAAAAATCGATTTAGAGCACCGCCGTGATCCATGTGTCCATGTGAAATTATGACTGTATCAACCGCAGTAAGATCAATACCTCTTGTTTTTGCATTCTGAAAAAGAGTGTTGTCAGGGCCTACATCAAATAAAATTTTATGATTTTGAGTTTCTATATATATAGATAAACCATGCTTGGCTTTTAATTCACATTTAGTTTCATTCTCAACTAAAGCCGTGATTTTCATACCATCCCTCCTTGCAAGATTATATAAATTAGCTCCAAGAGCATAAAAATCAATTATTACCACCATAAAAATATTTTGTCAAATATATGTAAGAATTTATCGGGTGTATTGCATGTGCTTGCAGGTTTGTTTTGGAGTTTAATTTTAAAAGAAAAATTGGCGACAAAATATGTGATGTAAATAAAATTTTATTGATTTTCTATGCTTACAATATCATAAAATGAGCAAAATTTCAAGTCTTGTAGTTTCTGAGTTTTAGGTGTATTAAGTATAAGAGGTGATTTAAAATGGAACAAAAAAGCATGACGGCACTTGTTAGTGCATTCTCAAGAGCGTACCACGTTGAAAATAATAAAGTTAAAATTTTTGACGACTGCATTGCCAAGATGCTTTTGAAGGATGAAGAATACCTTCAAATTTCAAAAAGTATGGCAGACGGTATTGGTTTTTTCAATCCTAGTTTTACAGGAACAAAAGATGCTGCTCTAAGATGGGTAGTAGACAACCAATTGTCCCCTTCACCGCTTGGTAGATCAGCTTTTGCAGAAAAAGCACTTCAAACAGCTGTATCGATGGGAACAAGGCAATATTTAATTTTTGGTGCAGGTTATGACACATTTGCTTATCGTCAACCTTCTTGGGCGGATAAAATACAGATTTTTGAGATTGATCATCCTTCTACTGCAAATGATAAGAAAATGCGTCTTGAAGAAGCTAAGATTGAAATACCAAATAATGTTCATTTTATTGCAGCGGATTTTACAAATGAACAGTGGATGACAGCGTTGACTCAAAATACTCCATTTGATGAAAATTATATTAGCTTTTGCAGTATTCTCGGGGTTGCATATTATCTTTCTAAGCAAATATTTGAGGAATTGATTACTGTGCTCAGCTCAATTTTACCAAGTGGGAGTTCTATTGTATTTGATTATCCTGATGATAATAGTTATACTGAGAAAGCAGGAGAGCGTGCGAAAAAACAGGTTTTGTTGGCAGGTGCTGCAAATGAAAAGATGCTTGCAAGCTATTCATACGAAGATATGGGTAAAACTCTTTTAAAACAAGGATTTTTAATTTATGAGCATTTAACACCAGTGGAAATGACACAACAATATTTTGAAGCCTACAATCATGCTAATCCTACACATATTATGACGGCGTTTGATAATGTAAATTATTGTCTTGCAGTAAAAAATAGTTAATACCTAAAGTATAGGTTTTGTTTATGCGGAAAAGCTTGCAGTATTTGACTATCCGCGCCAGAGGATAGTTTATACAGTTGAATGAGCGAATTATTAATTTTATAATAATCATAAAATCAATAGGCGAATCTTTAGGTCGTTTAAGACCTAAAGATTTAGCCTGTTTTTTGTAAGTAGTTTATTAATGATATTGACAATGCCTTGTTTTAATAGAAAATACTTGACAAAAACAGACAGTTAAGGTAACATAGACCACATGGACTAGACCATATGGTCTATATTGAAATGGAGGAGATGGTTTTATGGTTTTAACAAATATTATTAACAATAAAAGGTATCTATATCGATTAATGGGAATCAGTTCATTTATTGCTGCACTGCTTATTTCCTTTTCTGATTTTATACTGGAATTTAATAGGGAATATGGT
The DNA here is from genome assembly GCA_018436705.1 of Sedimentibacter sp. Taxonomy (GTDB): domain Bacteria; phylum Bacillota; class Clostridia; order Tissierellales; family Sedimentibacteraceae; genus Sedimentibacter. The sequence goes on along the minus strand of JAHDLA010000018.1, from coordinate 238,988 downwards.
GTTTCTACCAGTTCAATTATAGAAACGAGCTGGGTAAACATGCCTCATTGGAGGTTCTCTACATCTATTTATCTCTGTGCTTTTCTAATACCTTTCTATATACTTGGATTTTGGCTTTTATATAAACTATTGAGCAAAACCAATAAAACAATGGCTTTGATACTTTTTATATTGTTTTCTTATGGGGTTATTATGGGATCGCCTTTAATCCATGGCTTAATGAGCATGAATGCCATTATCTATAAATTTGGTATAGCCAATGGATTCAACCATGAATTAATGAAGCTGCTCATAGAAGGGGAAATTACCAAAACAATTTTACCAGTATTCTTGGTTCATTATATTATAACGTGGTTTATTGCACCTAGTATTTTGTTTATAAACATAATAGGAGGTAAAACGCAATTAAAGCGCTGGACAGCTTTCTTGAATCCATTAGTATTTTTAATTATAGGAATGATTGGTTTGAAAATTATGCCGTGCTTATTTGTATATCTAACACCAGGAGCCATTAATAAAGGGAATGCAGCATTGTTTTTATTAGTGACAATAAAAATGTGGAATTATAGTGGTGAATAGTTTTTTTACAGTATAGTAATTATAATGATTATAGTATATAAAGCATTAAATATTCTATTAATGCAATAAATTCAGCTAAATAAGGAAGTGTATTATGAGGAAAAATGATATTGTTCAAGCAGCTTTAAAGGCATTTTGTCATAATGATTATGACCATGTATCCATTAATTCAATTATAAAAGAATCAAAAACTAGTAAAGGTGTTTTTTACCATTATTTTAAAAATAAAGAACAACTCTATTTTTATATTGTTGATTTAATAATAGATGAAAAAATAAATTATTTCAATAAAATGGAAGAACTACAAGAAAAACCAAAGGCAGAATCGATTTTTTCTTTACTGAGACAACAAATTGATAAATCACTGGACTTTTCTTTAGATAATCCTGAATTTACCTTGTTTTGCATTAAGGCAAGAAAAGGTACTAATGAAGAAATTAAGAAAAAGGTATATGAAAAAATGGAATATACTACAAACAGGTATTACGTGAATTTAATAAAAAATAATATTAAAAATGGTATTATAAGAAATGATTTTCCAGAGGAATTTATTATCTCAATAATAACATATATGATTCCGGTTTTTCTAGATTATGTTTATTCTCAAGGCATTGAAATATGCAGTAAAAATAATCATATTATAAAAGAATACTACTTACATTATATCGATTTTATGGAAAATGGACTGGGCAATTAGGGCACACATCATCAAAAAAATCTAATTCTACATAGTAACAAGGGTTGCAATATATCAAGTATTATCAGAATATTAAGTTGGTATCACACAAAGTATGAGATAAGCTGCTGTCAGTAATTTAAATTTATTGACATCGAAAGAAAATTGTGGTAGCTTAAATTGTACACAATTATATAAAAAGTAAATAAGTGTTGTATCTAGAGTGTCCTCATTAATGAGAAAGTTTTTGAGGAAGAATAGGGAATCGGGTTAAAATCCCGAGCGGTAACGCCGCTGTAAGCGCTAACATCATACTCGATAACGAAAGTTAGTCACTGGGAAACTGGGAAGGCAGAGTGTGATTGGAGTTTTTCTCCTATGCGTAAGCCAGAAGACCTGCTTGGGGATAATAGGACTAATAAAGCATGTGCAGAAATACGGCTGTAATAATCTTTATGATTATTGCGGCTTTTTTTATTTAAGATAATATTTATGATTAGTTTAATACAGTATCTTAAGGTGTTTTCTCTAAATTATGCTTAGTAAACAATTTATATAAAAAAACTAAAGGAGTAGCTAAGTGAAAAAGAAACGATTTATCAAATCTATGGTACTACTAATGATTATAGTAATGGTCTTTTGTATACCACAGTTAACAGCACTGGCAGAGGAGGATTCTTCTACTGAAATTATTTTTTCCGATAATTTCGATAACAAGGATGAAGATGGTTATGTCGAATGGCAAAGTATGGACGCAAACAATGATGGATTTGCATGGAACTACTATATCAATTATGATGGAAATATCTCATGGACGTCATACTCATATGATGATAGTGTAGATGAGCTTGTTCCAGATGATTATTTATTGTCACCGATTATAACAGTACCTGAAGATGCTAATAATATCGAAATAAAGTGGACAGCTTGGGCTGGAGATCCTGATGATTCTGCTGAAAAGTATTCTGTATATGTAGTGGATGCAGAGACAACTACAGCTTCTGCTATATCTTCTCAAACGCCGGTATTTACAGAAACTTTGGATACAATGGATCATGTTGAGAAGACTGCATCTGGAACGGGGTTTGAAGGTAAGGATGTCAGGATAGTATTTAGACATTATGATTGTAATTATCAATGCAATCTTACAATAGATAATGTTAAGGTGTTGTCTAATGATAATAATGTGGATGCTCAATATCCTCAAATTATAAGTAATCCTATTTCGGGTACATACAATATAGGTGATGAGACGGTTGAAGAACTGACTGTAACTGTGAACCCTGTTTCTGATGGCGGTACGCTTAATTATCAATGGTACAGCAATGATGAAAACAGCACCGAAGGAGGAACTAAGATTGACGGCGCTTCTGGTACATTGGCGTATGAAAATATGTCAGCAAGCTATACTCCTCCTGTAACAGGGGAAGGAACAACATATTATTACGTTGCAGTTACCAATACACTGGGTGAAAGCGTTAAGACAGCTATAAGTAATGTTGCTGTTGTTACAGTACTTGATACCAATAGTAATCTTTGGGATGGTACGTCTGTTAGTGAGCCATCTATTGTAGATGATTATTATCAGATATCAAATGCAGAAGAACTTGCTTGGTTTGCCGGATTTATTAATGGTACGTTGGCTGATGCCTCAGGGCAGAATTTAGATGCCAATGGGATTTTAACAGAAGACATTGATTTAAATAATCAGATTTGGACACCAATAGGTGGTTCGAGTGTTAATTCTGCTTTGCCATTTCTTTCTCCTTATACCGGAGAGTTTAACGGTAATGGGCATAAGATATATAATTTACATATTGACGCTGGTTCAAGTTATTCCGGATTGTTCAGTGTAAACAAAGGCATAATTCGTAATTTAACTATAGAGAGCGGCTTACTAGCGTCTAAGCAAAGCTATCTTGGAGCTTTTGTCGGTGAAAATATTGAAAGTGGTATTATTATTAATTGCTTAAATAAGGCTGACGTTTCTAGTAGTAATGAATATGTTGGCGGTATTGCAGGCAGCAACCAAGGGAAAATTGTTAATTGTGCTAATACTGGAGCAATAAATTCTACATGCTCAAATAGATATGCACGTGCAAGTGGTATTTCAAATAATAAGTTTGGTACTATATTAAACTGCTACAATACCGGAAATGTAACAGCTGATAAGAGACTTGTTGGTGGTGTTTCTTGCCAAAATACGGATGGTGTTATTAAAAATTGCTATAATACAGGCATGATTACTGGGCTTAATGTTTTCCCAATTTCAACTAACAGCATAGATTGTTATTATTTAGATACAATAGGGACAGATTCAGATGCTATGCAACTAACAATGGATGAAATGAAATCTTCAGAGTTTTTATCAAAACTTGGAGATATCTTTTCGTCAGATACAGATATCAATGACGGTTATCCGATACTTTTATGGCAAGCTACAGAGATATATACCGAATTAGAAAATACAGAAGGTTTGATGATATCTTCTATTGATGAAGTTAATATTAATGTTATTGATATAGATGATATTAGCACTGTCAGCTTAACTATTAATAAGGGTTTACAATATACAGATCTTGATTTAAGTGATTTCGTAGGAACTATTTCTATAAATGGAGAATCACAAGCTATTGAATTTTTACACGTTATCCAAAATGAAGAGAATATAATACTATATATTAATAAGCTAAAGCATACATCAGTTGATCAAGAAATAGTGATTACTGTTGCTTATAAAGATACAGAGGCTAAAAGTATAAGGTTAACGTTAGAAAAATCAACTTATTGGAAATTTTATGTTGATGAGCCTAGTATTGTTATGGCAGGTGACAAGACTTATCCAGAATTTGAAGGTTATTATAAAATAACCGGTGCCGAGGAGTTAGCTTGGTTCGCAGGCCTGATTAACGGTACATTGGATGGAGTTGAGCAGAATACCCAAGCCTCTGCATTCCTTGCTACAGATATTTATTTAAACAATACAGACGATTGGACGAGCTGGGATGAAAATACTAAAGGATTAAAAATATGGACTCCTATTGGAAGTTTTGGCGATAATAGTGCTTCTATATCGGGATTTGGCGGTATTTTCTCTGGTAATGGACATGCGGTCTATGGTATTTACACGGATGGTTCAGATATAGCTGCTGGTTTATTTGGACGTGTTGTAGAAGGTAAAATAATGGATCTTGGAGTCAGAGATTCATTTATATATCAATATGAGGAGAGCAAAGGAATAACAACAGGTGGGTTACCTCACGCAGGGGGTATTGCAGGTTTGGCAAGTGGTAAAATCGGAGATTATTCAAGTTGCGCAATCTCAAATTGTTACAATACTGCTACTGTAAAAGCAAAAGGTAATTATAGTGGCGCTACTGCTGGCGGTATTGTTGGAGGTCTCCGCTATGCAATGATCATCAATTGTTATAATACCGGATTTGTTGTTGCAGAAGGTGCTTATAATAACCCATACTATGCCTCAGGTATTGCGGGAAGTACATCTGAAGGTTCCATTGAAAATTGTTACAATTTAGGTGCTATACAAGTTATAAGTACTAGGAATAATTCTAATGTAGCCGGGATTAGCCAGTCTCATATAAATGGATCAGTTAAATGTGCAGTTGTTGAAAGTTGTTATAATGCAGGTTCATTGAAATTGCGTATAAATGAGGATAGTAATGATGAAAATAAGATTCATTTCATTGCAGGTGATAGATTCAAAGGATCTAACACGAATAGCTACTACCTTTCCGGATGCGTAGAACCAATTTATACACATTATCAAATAGGAAATGTACCTGAAGAAAAAAGCATAAGTGAATTTACAAACGGTACAGTAGCAAATTTATTGGGTGATGCATTTGTATCTGAAGAAGGAGTAAATGGCGGGTTACCATACTTGAGTGGACAAATTCCGGTTGCAGCATGGGAAATACCTACAATAAAAGAAGAAGTTTCTTCTGTAGCAGATCTTACTCTGGAATCAGGAGTAAGTAATTTCAGTATTGATTTGACAGATATTTTTGAAGGTACAAATTTAAAGTATAAGGTTAAAGTAGGCAATGGTGATTATTCAGTTATGGATAGTGCCATCTATAGTGGTACTCTTACAGGTAATCAGTCCATATTGACATTTACAGCTAATTCGGGATATCTTGACAGTGCAACATATGTTGTTACTGTTCAGAAAGACGATACAAATACAGCGCGCAGCATTCTGTTGACTGCTTATGAAAACGCCAAAGCTCTCAGTGCTGATGACTATTATACAAATGATGATCGCTGGAATGGTAAGATAGTTTATAACGGCAGCAAGGGAGGATTTTGGAACGAGTTACAGAATGTTCTGATTTCTGTAGAATCACTTCTTTCAAATGCTGCAACAGATGATGAGTATAATGAAAAAATAAAAGCAATTAATGATGCAGTTGTTGAGCTTATTCCGGTAAGCCAGGTGAATGCAACTTTATTGTATGAAAATTATCAGAAAATAACTGATGATATAGAAGATGGGAGCGTTAATCTCGATAGGTATACAAAATACAGTTCAAAGGTATGCAATGATATTATTGCAGAAACGCAGGCAATGCTTGATTCACTCTATGATGAAGAAGGCGATCCTACAGTTAAAAATACATCTGATATGCAGGTTTCTGTGGAGAATATGGCTCAGCAGGTATCTAAAAGTAATATAATTTCCAATATTCTTCTTGACAAAAGCAATGAGGAATATGCCCAGTTGTGCTGGAATTCAATTGGGAAGATGCTTGAAAAATATAATCTTGAAAATCTGACAGGGAATGATTATACATCTGAAAGCTGGAATATCCTTAGTGAGGCTTATTCAGATGCACAAAATTATTTATCAGAAAATCCTATGTTAATCGAAAAGTATTTGCTCAATGACGATTACAAGGAATTGACTAGCTTAAATGATGCACTCTTTAGTGCCGGTGCAGGTCTGAAAAACAGCGCAGCGTACATTCAGTATCATGTGCGCGTAGCGGATAACTACAGTACTCAGTATCCTGAAAAAGCACTTGATTCAGATATAGGAACTTTTAACGATACTGTTATGATGACAGATGGCAGGTATTCCTTTGCGGATTTAAATAATAGACTAGATATTCCGAAAAGCAATAAATATTTAACTCTTGTCTATGTTAATGGAGTGTTAATGCAGAACCCTCGCAATGGTGCCTCTTTGGATGACAGTATGTTGATGTTCCGTGATGGTGACGAAATTGTTATCAGCATTGTTGAATATCCGAAGGTAACTACAAGTAGTCAAATGGTTGAAAATGCTAATTATGATCAATACAAAGACTCACTTGCATTATTTAAAATAGCAGGTGATAAAGTTATTGAAGTTGAAGCAGGTGAAAGATTTACACTTTCCGTTTCCAAAATATCATGCTTGTTGCTGGACGATAGTTATAATGTTCCTGCTGTTAATGTAACTTCATTTTATAGTGATGTGGCAGATAGTAAAGATTCTGTAAATCCTGCTTATATAAACAGTGGGGCTGTTTCTGATGAAGGTGGAAATTTAACAATGGGATTATATGCAGAAGGCTGGTACTATGTATCGGTTATGGATACAGCTCCAAGTGTTCAAGGTGGATATGATGCTAATGTTACAAAGGTAGATGGCAGCTATCCAAATATAGTTGCCGGCGACAATATTTTGGTGCATGTAGTTTCTTCATCTAATCCTGCTACTATTAAAACTGAACTTCAGGATGAATTAGATGAGGTTTATAATGCTTATCCAGAAAGCTTTTTCCGTCCTGCTAACTGGCTGGCTTTACAAGAAGCCTATGAGTCAGGGACTGCCGGAATTATAGATGCGGAAACATTAGGCGCTGCAAATATTGCACAAGATGCTGCAATCAGCGCTATAAAAGAAATACAAGCAAATACTGTTTCGGATAATACGAGTAGGCTTAAAAGTTTACGCAATTGCCTGAACATTCTGCCTGATGATGTGACAATTATTGATAAAAGTGCTCAGGGATGGGTGAATTCACTTATTTCTGCTTATGGAGCTTTAAGCGATTATCAATTGACACAGTTAACAGGAGTTGAGTTACAAAAATACAATGCCATTGTGGAAGTAAATAGTAACGGACTTCCTGATGCTGTAGAATATTCGTTGAACTTCCAAGTGGAAGGAGATACAGAGGAAGCAACTCTGGCCTTGCAGTCCATGTATGCATATTTGCAGGCTAATCCTGTGAATGAAGATACTCTGGCTTCCGGCTATGGTGGAGATCAGCTGCAAATACTGGGGTTATTTAACCAAGCTGGTTCTTCTGATACCGCATCTACAGCTATGAAGTATTTGAAGCTTACTACGGGTATTACATACAGCAGTTATTTCCAGACTCGTGATGCTGAGAGTCATATTTTCCAAGTCGAGAATGAAAACTGGCATATTACCCACGAGGACTTTGAGTTTAGTAATGTTACTGACTTGAATTGTACAGCCGGTCATTCTACTGTCTATGTAGGAGACACAGCTTATGAAATTAAAGAGTATCGTTTTGAGGGGGTTCAAGAGGAAAATATAGGCTGGAAATCTCTTGTGCCATTGGAATATACAACTTATCATGGCATTGATAAGAACTGTGTAAATGTAGAGTTTAAAAATTCTGTGTGCTCATTTACTATGCCTTTCGAAAATGTAACTATTACAGCTGTTTGGGGTCCAGTTGTTTCTGATGATGAAATAGTATCTGCAAAGGAATCTGCTAAGGCGGCAATAAATAGTGCCTTTGAAGGTTATAACGAAGCTGATTATTCTGAAGACAATTGGAGAATTCTCTCTAGTGCTAAGGAAACTGGTCTGATAAATTTGGATCAAGCTGCTAATTTAGATGATATAGCAGAAGCTAGAAAAACGGCTTTGGCTCAAATGGTGGCAGTTTTAACAATTAAGCAGGAAGCTGAGGATCCTCTTTCAGGAGGTCAATCAGGTATGAGTTTGCCTGACTATGGCGATGTGAAGGGCAAAGTTCATATTATTGTTGAAAACCAAACATTTAAGTCAAAAGCATCAGATGGTTCTCGCCCTGCATGGAAAGGAACATTGATTGACGACTGGTATGATTTATGTGAATATGACACAATGATGACGGCTGTACTTAAAGCATTACAGATCAAAGGATGCCACTGGAGTACAGGAAGTCAGGGCGTTGCAGATAGTTGGGATGATTATGATATTTCGTATCTTGCTTCTGTCAATGTTAATGCAGATACACAAGGTGACGGTAGAGATTTTTGGGTTGATTCTGAAGGTGGTAATCTTGGCGAGTTTTCCGGTGAACCCGGTTCCGGATGGATGGGAACACTTAACGGTTGGTTTGTAAATCAAGGTTTTCCTGAATTCAATTATAAAAACGGCTATTTAGAAAACGGTGACGAAATTAGAATTATGTTTACACAAAACTTGGGAGTAGACCTAGGCGGCAGCTGGGGGAATTCTGACACAAGTATCAGTAAGCTTAAGATAACCAAAGGAACATTGATGCCAAAATTTGATAGTGACATTACAAGCTATGGTTTGATTATTTCAGGCAGCAAAGCGAATCTGAAAGTTTTACCCGAAGCTGCAAATAAAAATTATATGGTTAAGACATTTTTAAATAATTATAACAATGATGGTGCGCATTACAAAATGACAGAAACAATTCCTGTTAAGGATGGTGATACAGTATATGTTGGCTGTGGTGAATATGAATGGCCGTCTATGAATAATCAGGAAACCGAAGCACGTGAATATTCGGGTACAAAGTATACTATTAAGGTTTATGCCAATATTGTTGATTATGTTGTTGACTATATTAAAAGACTTCCTGAAAAAAATGGCATCATAATGTCAAATTATGATAATTATAAAGAAAAGATTGATTATATTTGTGATATATATGATGGTTTGAGTTCTGTTGAAAAAGATGCAGTTTCAAATTATAACAAGTTGGCTTCTCTGAATGACAGGTATATGTTCTATTCTGAAATTCAGGATGTAAAGGACTTATTAGCGAAGATTCCATATTTCTCTAAGGTTAAGTTGGCAGATAAAAAAGATGTGTTAGCAGCAGATAAGGCTTATAATGCGCTTTCAGAAGAGCAAAAGCTTTACATAACATTTGGCGATGTTGAAAATTACAATGCTGCTTTGGAGGTGCTTAAAGAGATGGGAGCCTTTGATGATAATAACGCCCCATCACCGATTCTCGGTAATAATGAAATCCCTCAGGAGGAAGCGCCTTTAAAACTTATTATTGATACTGTTGTGAACAGCGGTAAAGCAACTGCCTCTGTTACAAAGGATGAAATAGACAAGATATTAGATGCTGCTAAGGATAATAGTGCATCAAGTATTACAATAAGTGCCAAAACTGATCAGGATGTAACAGCTTCTGTGGTTAAATTTGCCGGCAACTCAATCTCTAGCATTGCAAAAGAAGGGTTATCTCTGACTGTAGAAACGTCAACTGGTACTTTTGGCATTGATAATGATGCAATAGATGCCATTGCTTCTAAGGGTAATGGCAGTATTGAGATATCTATGGAGAAGCTAGATACCGATAAGTTATCAGAAAATAATAAGGTATTAGTAGGTGATCATCCGATTTTTAGCTTATCTATTTCAGTAAGCGGTAGTAATGTTACTGATTTTGGAAAAGGCAAGATTACTGTTAAGCTGCCTTATACACTTGCAGCCGATGAGGATGAAAGTAATCTTGCGGTTTACTACTTGGATGATGAAGGTAATGCTGTTAGAATGAATGGGGCATACTATGATGAATCCATTGGTTGTGTAATCTTTAAAACAAATCATTTTTCAGTATTTGCTGTTGTTTATGAAAAACAAATAGATTTCTCGGATGTAAAAGAAGGCGCATGGTATTATGATACAGTGCAGTATGTTGTCAAAAACGGCCTGTTCTCCGGTACCAGTGATACTACATTTAGTCCAGATGTTGCGATGACTCGTGGAATGCTTGTAACTGCGCTTTATAGACTTGAAGGAGAGCCTGAAGTTGCAGGTGAAAATAGCTTTGAAGATGTGAAGAATGGAGCATGGTATGAAAATGCTGTGAAGTGGTCCAGTGAAAATGGTATAGTATCTGGATACGGTGAAGGAATTTTCGGAACCAATGATGCTATTACAAGGGAGCAGTTGACCACTATACTATATAATTATGCAAAGCATAAAGGATATAATGTACATAAAACTGCAAGCATTGATAATTATAGCGATGCTGTTAATATCAGCAGTTGGGCTAAGACATCATTTGACTGGGCTTGTGGTGAAGAATTAGTAAAGGGTACTACCGATACTACTCTTGAACCTCAAAGCAGTGCTACTCGTGCTCAGGTTGCAACTATATTGATGAGATTCTGTGAAAATATAATATAAATACGATATAAAATGAGGACAGATGCGTTAAAGCGCCTGTCCTCATTTGAATTGTGCCAGGATAACATTATAATTGACAACATTTAAATAGAAAAAGTGAGTTTAATATTAGTAAAAATTTTTTATATCCTAATTGATTCTATTCGCTATTGCGTATATAATGTAAATAATTAAAATATTGTGAAGTTGGTGAAGTGGGTTATGGGAAATGTGGAATATATCACTGCCAAGGAAGTGGCAGAAAAATGGAATATATCATTGCGCAGAGTGCAGAAACTTTGTGAACAGGGGCGAATTCCAGGCACAAAGAAGTTTGGTAGAGCTTGGATGATTGCTGCCGATGCAGAAAAACCTGAAGATCCACGCAGAGGGAAAAAACATATTCAAGGTGGTACGTCTTCTGGACCCTCTGAGCTGGAACGTTTAATCGATGCCACTTGCGTACCGATGCCCATCCATAATCCCGATGCGATTTTAAACATTGTGAAAGAAGAGCAACATCAGCTGCAATATGAAAGCGAGCTTGCCTATCTGCGGGGTGATTTTGAGCAAACTATACGCTGCTGTCAAAGAGCCGAAGATAATGAAGCAGCAAAGCTTCGCTCATCCTTGATTGCAGTTGCAGCATTCATTAGTTTAGGAGATTACCATGCTTACACGGAAATTGAAAGTTATCTCAAGAGGTGCATAAAAACCAATCGAGGCAGTGACAGAGTCGCTATTGCTGAGTTGGCTCTTGCCAGTGTAGCTGTGAGTGCAACAGTACCGAATATGGTTCCTGATTGGCTGAAGGAAGGTGATTTTAGCGCTCGATCGGTGTTGAAAAAGCCTTACACATCCTATTTGCAGGCTAGATATTTTTTTTGCGTGGGCAGGTATGAAGCCATGCTAAACGTGGCACAAACTGCATTGACCTTAAGTGCGTCGGAGCAAGAAATCACATTTGCCGATATCTATTTACGAGTAACTTGTGCCATTGCCTGTTATCATCTCGAACGGGAAGAGGAGGCCAGACGTTGGCTGTTAGAGGTTATGCGTATTTGTCTGCCTCACGGCTTTGTTACACCCTTTGCAGAAGTTATTACCCAATTAGGCGGACTGATTGAGCAGTGCCTGAAGCAGGAATTTCCTGACTATTACGATGCTATAATCAGCCAATACAATCGCACTGCTAAGAACTGGATTACCTTTCATAATAAGTTCACGCAGGATAACATCAAGCTTGTTTTATCTCTGCGAGAATACCATATCGCCATGCTTGTGGCGCGACACGTTCCATACACAAAAATAGCTGAAAAGCATTATATTTCTGTAGGAAGGCTCAAAAATATTGTGATGGAGATTTACGATAAACTAAACATATCTGGTCGTGACGAGCTTGCTGCATACATCATGGAAATAAAAAAGTGACTTTTTATGAGTTAAAGGTCACTGCCAAAAAAAGGAATTTTACCCTATAATGGTATTGAAAGCTATAATAGGGTTTTTTTATGCCCTTTTACGAAAGGAGCAAATAAGATGAAACAAAAATTTATGTTTAGGAGGATAATAGCAACAGTTCTGACTATAGTTATGGTTGCGGCCTTGTTACCTGTTTCTGCATTTGCCTATGTGGGAGCGATGGACCGGAATGTAGGCGGAATTGCCGCGGGAAACAAGGACGGTTACTATTATCTTCAAAACCCTTACATCGGATTTTATATTAGACAGCAGGATGGCAAATTAGTTACTGTGCCGTCTCAAAAAACATTGGATGACGTTAAGGGAATGGGTGCAACGGAAAGCTACGCATTTTATGCCCAGACAATTAATGAATTAAGTGATAATCCTATAAGTACAGATATGAGTCGTGAGATATTTCCACGCCGTAGAAGTATAACTATTAAGCCAGACACGGAAAATCCCAAGTTAGTGCAGAGTTTATATTTTGAAAATGGAACAATAATTGAGATTACATACGAATTAGTGCAGCTTGACAAAGGTGCACAGACTGGAACTAACGGAAAAATAATACCACATGATGAATATGATTTGGAAAAAACATGGGGGATTCTTTCTGAAGCGAAAATCAGCAATGCGCCAGAAGGCACAAGCATACGGGTGATGACTCGACATAATCATTTTGGAAGTATTGGACATAATATTGCAGGAAATATCCGTCAGGGTCGCTGTTCATATGCTTATGACGATATTAGTTTCAATGGAAGTTATACTCATTATTCAGCTCCGCTGTATTCAACAAGCGGTTATATGGATACATCATATCATGATTATTATGAAGGCGAGTTTATCAACGAATATGCCACCGAGATTTTTACAGATTCCTTTTCCTATGCTAACCAGTTTGTAGCTCTTGATGGATATGCGACGAGTGTTGGGTGGGCCAGTGATGGTCATGGAGGTTGGATACCAATTTTGATTTCCGGTGTGAGTGGACACTTGAACGAATATGCCAATTCACTGAGCTATTCACAGAATAATTCTACGATAAGTGTTAATCATGATTTTTATTTAAACAAATCAACCTGGGCACTGTGGGGCTTCCGCGATTTGTATGAATATGGTGATTCAAATATTCCGGCTGATCCTGCATTTATTCCGGCAGATGCAACTTGCTTGGGTATTGTTAGAAACGGAAACACATTTTCAGCCAAGCCTGGGGAAAATGAATCTGAATTGAAATCCCGTTACGGCAGCAACTTAGTTACGGTTTTTCGCGGTGAATTTAAGCAGGATTCCGGCAACTTTATTTTTAAAAGCAATGCGGTTCAGCTTTCACCTTCTATGACTGCAACATGGACGAAAGACGGAGAGTTTTCAGTAGCATCTAACGGAACTGTAACTGCACGCAATATTCATTTGTCTGCTCCAACATTTAAGTTTTATAAGCCAAAATCAGTTCCTGATAACAGTATGGTATTTTCGTATGATGATAATAATCTTAAAATTAATATGAACCCGGATAAAAATGGCGCGATTCTTCATATTGACATACCCGGAGCCAAGTGTAGGTTAGATACTGTCACGGCAACTATGGAAGGAAATTTGACTTTTACTGGTGAAATGGGAATTTCCACGCCATTTATTGATGCAGCTAACATTGAAATGAAACGATTGGGTATGGAAACTAAAAACAATACATTTAAAATTACTGGAGTGGAGGCATCCGGTAGTGTTGATATGGAAAAACTTATGGGACTTGAAATAGGTAGTGCTTCTGCAGAGATTAACACATTTGCCGGAGAGGAACGCTACGCTTTCGAGCTTGAAGTTAATGCTTTTAATATGTTCGAGGCAGAAGGTGAGCTGGAGCTGAAGCGCATTTATACAGGAGCACTTATTCCTAATACATTGGAACTTAGTGTGGCATCGGAAGTCGGCGTCCCGTTGGTGCCTCCGGTTGTGGTTGCCGAGCTCAACGGATTGAGCGGAGGTTTCAGCAATCTGGCAGAAACTATCAACGGCGATTATTCTGCAATTCCGCCTATTAGGATTACAATTGGTGCGAAAGGAAGTGTGTTGGAGGTTATTGAAGGTTGGTATAAGGTTACCCTTGGTGCGGGATATTTCGAAGCAACGCTTTCGGACGGAACAATTCTGGAAATTCCTATTATTGATAAGTATAGCTGGTATATGGGGCTTTCCGGAGATGTACGCAATTACAATGGCATAAATTATACCGGTCTCATAGTGAATGGTGGTATGAAGCTGGATGTTGTAGTTATAAAGAATAAGCCTTTCATTAAAGCCGGGGGCGAGTTCAATGCTTCGGCATTTGCCGGGGTCGGCAATTCTTCAGGTGGCAAAAGGATGTATGTAGCGCTTGGTGCAGACGGCAAGGTTTATGGAATGGTACAAATTCCGAAGGAGGCATGGGCACTTGGCGATTTTAAGCTGCTCAGTGCGGAGATTGCACTTGCCCTGGGCGGACAGACTGATTTTGCCATTACTAATACCTCGGTGAGTGATGCAGCCAGAAGCGCCTTCCGCAATATTTCTGGCTATGGCGGCGTGGCTTATACAGGAAGTATTATAGGACTTCCTTTCCGTGTTTATTATATCTTCCAGGATAAGGATGTTGGAATTAGGGTTGGAGCATGGTGGGAAGAATTTGAACCATTTGATCCCAGCCCTTACAAACAAGCTCTGCTAGATGAAAACACAGGGGAACAGGTTGGAATTCTTGTAACTAATGATAATATCATTCTGCTTGCTTCAAGCACATGGGACGGAGAACTGGGTATGACTGCTAAAAAATCCGGCAGTACTACTCCAGCTGGCATAACAGGCAGAGGTATATATGATTCTGGAGTTACAGGTGTTACTATAACTCAAACAGACGACACAGAAAAAAGATATGAGGTTGAAATCACAGACGGCATTCTTGACTCTGATCATCTTGCATTATCTTTGATACTGAAGCAGGGTTCAAGTGCAACTCCTCAGCAGCTGTTAAGCGGTATGAACATTAGGAGTTCAGGAAGCACGACATTTTCAGCCATACTTGCCGAGTATAACGAAGATGGTGAGATAACCAACCCAGACGAGGCAAACACTGTTTTGGGGGATGATTATGTGACGCTGAAGCTGCCAAGCAGAGGAACATGGAATTTTGATTCTTCCAAAGAACCCTTTGATATTGTTTGCTATTATGCAAGCCCTTATGCCTCTATTACGAGCATGAATATTAATCCATCAGGGGAGCTATCCGGTACTGTGCAGGATATGGACAGTAGTACATCATACGTTCTGCGAACTTATCTTGGAGATAAAAAAGGTGGTACAGACTATCTTGTTTCCCAGAGCGAAGTCCCGGATAACGGCGAAATCAGAGAAGATATTTCCCTTTCCGGCGGTGCAGTTCCTTCAGGTAACTATTATGTAACCACAGTGCTGCTGGAGCAGATTAAGGAGGATTTTGACGGTGACGGAAATATACAGAATGATGAAATTGCTTTAATAAAAACAGATGATTATGAATTTGATGATAGTCAGAAAGTTATTTATACCAACACCCTCCAACCTCACATGGCTGAGGATGTTGAGCTTAAATCCATAGGCAGCGAGGCTATGCGCGGGATATGGAAAGAGCCTTCAAGCGGACCTGAAGTGGATGGTTACTACATCAGGCTGTATCAGAAAGATGGCAGAGATTGGATTACCACAGGAGCGAATTATTTATTGAAGTCAGAGGAACTGGTTAAGGATGCAGATGGTGCATATAGTCTTGACATGGCTGTCACGGCGGGAAACAACAATGACATGATTTCTCCGTTGGAGGCAAATAAAGATTATAAAATCGGCGTAACAGCCTTCAGATATCTTATGGACGAGGATGAGGACGGCAAGAACGAAAGCTTCCCTGCTGAAAGTGAGGAAGTGCAGAGCAGTGAACAATATTTGCCTAAGGCCAGCTTCCCGCAGCTTACTTATACACCTCAGCCTGTCAATGATGGTGAAAATACTATGAAGCTTCTTTACATTAGGGATAAGACGGAAGTCATCATCCAATCTGATGTAAATGCAAAAATCGTTGTAACACGTATGGATATTGACGAGAATTCGGATGAAGCTGTTGTGGCACAGACAAACGATATGGGTGGCTCTACGCTTATTTTTGAAACTCCTGATGATTTTGAAGGCGTACTCAATCTGAAAATTACGGCTACAGATGCACAGAGCGATATTACGGTGGATTATTTGGGGTTGAGGCTTGACAATGTTCCACCATTGATTACGCTGGACAGCAATTCATTCCGTGCAAATTATAGTACTGGCACCTTTAGTGTTACAGGTGTTACAGAGCCCAATGCGAATGTAATGCTGACAGGATCTATTATCACGTCTGATGAAACAAATGGTGTTGAACTTGATAATCTTGACGAAAATAATCAAGTGAAAGCAAACGGAAATGGAGAGTTTACACTGAATGGTCGATTAGTGCCTGCGGATTCAGAGCGTGCAGCAGCAGAAAGTGCCATTATTATGCTTAAAGCAAAAGATTCATCGGACAATACATCCACCATTTCCTTTGCACAGATAATACGTGAACATCAGTCATCAGATACAAATACATCAGGAACATCTGTTCTACCGGTTATATCAAGTATTTTGATTGCTCCGGAGAAAAAGCCGGGACAGCCGGTAACAGCAGTTATTTCTGTTGCAAAAAGTGAAGACATATCAGATAATGTTATTGCGGATGCCATTGCCAAGGCACAGAAATATGCAAAGGAATATGGTAAGACGTCAAACGGTATTTCAGTTACATTGGATGTTACCATGCTTCAGAAAGACACGCTAGCGATAACATTGAGAAGAGATGCTTTGAACAGTCTAGTTAGTGCGGAAGTAACTGAGCTTAAAATAAATGGCACAACAGTTTCTCTCAGCCTTGATCTTGAAGCCCTGAAGGAAATTATGAATCAAAGCTCAGGGGATGTAACTATAATCATCGCTCCGGCAACTGGACTTTCTGAACAGTCGAGGGAACTCATAGGTAGCCGACATGCGTACGATGTAAATATAAGTTATATCAATGACGGAAAAATTGTCAATGTAAGTGATCTTGACAATGGAACAGCAATTATTTCAATCACTTATGTGCCGCCTGAAAATGAAGCGGCAGGATATCTGTTTGGTGTATACGTTGATGAGGATGGAAATGCAAACCGAATACCCAAGTGTGTTTATGATACAGGTAGCAGTAGCTTGATTATCACCACGGATCATTTATTGCTATACGGTATAGGCTATATAGATCCAGGTGGAAAATTTACCGATATCGTCAGTCACTGGGGGAGGGAATACATTGATTATGCAGTCGGGCGTGGACTTCTCTCCGGAACTTCGGATGCCACTTTCGCACCAGACACTGAAATGACTCGTGGAATGCTGGTTACTGTGCTAGGAAGGATGGCTGGTGCACATGTTAAAGATTACACTGTGAGCAACTTCGTCGATGTACCAAAGGACAAATATTATCAGCCATACGTGGAGTGGGCATATAAAAACGGCATTGTTAAAGGAATTGGAAATCAGCAGTTTGCACCTGACCGATCTGTTACCCGTGAGGAAATAGCCGTAATTTGTGCAAACTATGCAAAAGCTGTCGGTTATGAGCTACCTGTAACAAGACAAAAAACTGTATATGTGGATGGCACCGACATCGGTTATGTTTATAATGACGCTGTTACAGCAATGCAGCAGGCTGGCATTATGATGGGTGACAACGAAAATAAGTTTAATCCTAAGTCAAGTGCAACACGTGCCGAAGTTTCTGCCATGCTCTACCGATACATCAAGTTAACCATTAATCCTGCCACCGCAAGTGGATGGGCAACGAATGACGCCGGACAGTGCTTCTATTACAAGGACGGGAAAGCTTTATCCGGTTGGCAGAACATTGACGGTGTGAAGTATTTCTTCAACATTGATGACACTTTAAAAACCGGCTGGGTTAAAGACGGAGAAAGCTGGAGATATTATTCCGGCAATCAGATGATTACCGGCTGGTGGGATATAGGAGGCAAATGGTATTATTTCTATGATGACGGATCACTTGCAAGAAGTGCTGCCATAGATGGTTATGAGCTAGATGAAAACGGCATGAGAAAAACAAAATAATCCACTAACTAATAAGGACATTATGAATTATTTAATAATGTCATATTTTAAGGCAACTCTAAAAAGATAGAAAAATATGCTAAGCCCACTTAGTATTTTTCTATCTTTTTTATTGCGTTTATGGTAAAATAATGAAAAAATTTACCTAATATAAGAAATCAAGTAAGCCTAAATTTATTTAGGAACTTTATGCTTGAAAGGCTTATTAGAGAAAATATTGCTGTCTTCTTTTCATAATAAGTTTATTAAGGTATCTAATTTGGAGGTAAAATTGAATATAAATATTAAATTTGAAGCAAAGGGGATAGACTGGAATATAGTGAGCTCTCTGCTGGGAGCTGCAGGGTTAAGTGGCACAGAGCCGGAAATTTGCAAAAGAGCTTTTTTAGGAAGCCAGGCCACTGTATTTGTGTTTGATAATGATAAATTAATTGGAGTTTCAAGAGCAATTTCTGATTGTGTAAAGCAGGCGGCTATTTATGACGTTGCGGTATTGCCAGAATACCAGGGAATGGGAATAGGAAGAATTTTAATTGAAAATATAACAAATAAGTTTCCAAGCTGCAATTTTATTCTTTATTCAAATCCAGGCAAAGAAGATTTTTACAGAAAATTTGGGTTTAGGCTTATGAAGACAGGTATGGCTAAGTTTGTCAAAGCAGACCGCATGCAGGAAAGAGGATTTACAGAATAGTAATAAAAAAGTTGACTGTATGAAGTTGTAATACTTAAATGTTTTGGGGTAAAATAAAGCTAATATAAGGAGGAGGAACAATGCTTGAGGTCGTATTTAGTGATAGCACAAAAGGTTCTATGAAAATAGCAAAAAACTATGATGAAAAAAGCATGATTGTTGGCGGAGCTGTCGGATATATTGGGAAAAAGCCACCAAAAGATGAATTAAAGAAACACTTTGAAGGCCAGGCTGTCGGCGGAGATTCACAATATGTAGTTTATATAGGATATGCATTGGATATAGGGGATATATCCGGCGAATTTGATGGAGTTGAACGTCAAAATGTTTTTCAAAAAGTATGGGGACGATTTGATTTTGACGATAATGAACAGGAACAGTTTTTTTATAATCAACGCAAAGATATGGAAAAGCTTTTGTCTGCTGCAACCAACGGCACTCCAATACGAATTTGGAAGAGCAACACCCCTTATTCTACTTGTGGATTTTACTTTATTTGCAATGTATTAAGAAATATTGATTGCCAATTAAGCGTTGTTTCATTACCGGAGTATAAGCAGGTATCTGAGAATGAAATTGTTAGTTATAGTGACTGGGGGCAAATAGAGCCGGGGAAATTTTATCAGTTCTTGCCTTTGGAAAAACAATTATCTCAATATGAAAAACGTATGTTTAGCAGCCGCTGGTGTGACTTGGTAAAAGAAAACGCCCCATTAAGAGCTGTTGTAAACGGAAAGTTGATTTCTGTTCCCGAAGATTATTATGATCACATTATTACAAAAAATATTCCTGACGAAGATTTTATTATGGCTCGTTTTATTGGTAAGATCATGGGAAAATACGAGCTGGGTGTCACTGATAGTTGGTATGCTTTGCGTATAGACAGAATGATTGAGAATAATAAATTGGCTATTGTTGAAAATAAGAACATGTCTCATCCTTATGAAAAAATTTTAAGGAAAGTAATTGTATGAACAAATAGCCATTAAATCGAGATCAGAAAAGTCAGCAGATGGCGTCTAAAATGAAAATATTCTAAGCCTTAAGTAGATAACAATCTACAGACTTAGAATATTTTATACCAAAAAAAATCTCAATTTCCTTTGCAGCAATCACCGATCTTGCGGCTTACATTACGCTAAGATGTTGAATATCATCAATTATCTGTTGCAAGGTTTCATCTGCATATTTAGATTGTTTAGAATTTGAATCACACCATGGAAAAATATATTTTCCAAAGCAATGAGTTAGAGATGATTCGCAGAATTTATCAAATTGAGCTTTTATTAACTCTGTATTTTGCTCTTCCGGGCCCTGGCAGGATACAATTAATCCAACCGGTTTGCCACTGATAAAAGAACGTATTTCCATTTCATTTACAGCTTTGTCGC
Source organism: Sedimentibacter sp. (assembly GCA_018436705.1). GTDB lineage: Bacteria > Bacillota > Clostridia > Tissierellales > Sedimentibacteraceae > Sedimentibacter. The sequence continues at coordinate 218,592 of JAHDLA010000018.1, read as the reverse complement.
TGCCTGATACAAATTTGAAGAGTGCAACATGCCTGTCCAGAAAGAGCTTTAATTGTCCTGAATAGGAATGGCCATAGAGTGGTGTTCCATATAAAATGATATCTGAATCTATTAGTCGGTACAGTAGCTTTTCCGCATCATCTTTCTGTATGCATCCCGGTTTATCAAAAACCTCTTGACAACGTGTACAACCCAAACAGCCGTTGACTTGGTAATCCGCTAAATAGCATATTTGGACATCAAATTTATCCTTTATTTTGTTGCTTACCAGTTCTAAAATCTTTGCGGTATTGCCTCGCTTTCTTGGACTTCCTGAAACTAATAAAATTTTCAATTTTATTTCTCCCTTAAATTTTAATATGGTTAAATACAAGTATTTATCATTGTGAAATGATAACAGATTTAGTATAATCTATAGGGTAACCCTACGGTCAAGAGAGGTTTTTATATGAAAAATAAAAAAATGCATTTATCTACAGGAGAGTTTGCGAAGCTTTGTAATGTAAGCAAGCATACACTATTTCACTACAATGACATTGGTGTCTTTGTGCCACAATATATAGATGAAAACGGGTATCGTTACTATCATGTACTTCAATATGATACTTTTTGCACTATAACTCAACTTCGTACAATTGGTATGCCTTTATCAGAAATTAAGTCATATTTGAGTCATCGTTCACCATCAAAACTGATTTCCTTATGTTCAGAACAAGAATCTTTAATTGATATACAAATAAGACAGCTTCGACAAATAAAAGCTAGCTTGTGTGCCACGCGTAAGGGTGTGGAACGAGCTATTGCATCACAAAACAAATTCTTTATTCGAAAAGAATTGCAAGAACATCTGCGGTTATCCGAAATTCTTGAGAATGCGGATGACGCTAAAATGACATTTGCATTTGGTAATTTAATGAGTTCTGTAAGAGATACAATGTTTCGACCAGTTTCTGGCATGATTCATCGTACTTGTGACATAAAGCAGGAAAATTATAACCAGCAATGCATATTTTATTTGCGCACACCTTGTAATAAGAAAAATTGCGATTGTACTTTAAAACCTTCTGGAGATTACCTTGTTACATATCATTGTGGAGGATACGAAGATTTGGCCAACACTTACCAAGAGATTCTTACATATGCCGGTAATAACAATCTAATCTTAGGTGAATGGTTTTATGAAGAAATGGTAATTGGGGATTGGGCAGTAAACAATAGTGAGGATTATGTGATTAAGGTGTCAGTACAAATCATAATAAAATAGATCTACCTCAGCGCCTCGGCGAGCGTTGCCAAGACTTGATAATAATCTAACCCATTAGAATGTTTGCTTTTAGAAGAAAAGATTGATAAAATCATATGTGAGAAAAAATATATATGCATAGCAAGAAATATGAAAAAATAAGTAGCTTGTGCTGGTATCCTATAAATGTGGAGGTGATACTCATGGATAATAATAAACAGGTGATCAAATTTTTAATTGACTATATAGAAGAACATATTACCGAAGGAATAAACTTGGAAAGTCTTGCGTATACAGTGGGATATTCGCAATATCATTTGCATCGTATGTTTACAGGGTTAGTTGGTATAACACTACACCAATATATTAAACGCAGACAATTAACAGAAGCAGCAAAAAAATTGATTTTTACAGATAAACAGATAATTCAAATTGCCTTGGATGCTGGGTATGAATCGCAACAGGCATTTACGCTTGCATTCAAAAGTATGTATAAACAGACTCCGCAAAAATATCGTCGCAAAAACCAGTTTAATCCGATTCAGTTGAAATTTGAAGTGAGTGGAAACCTTAAAAATTTAAAGGGAGACCGAATTATGGATATTGAAATGATTACAAAAGAAGAAACTTATCTTGTGGGATTTAAGGCAAATACGAAAAAAGGCTTTTTTGTGATTCCGAGACTATGGAACAAGTTGCACAAAGAAAAGAGTAGGATTAAAAATAGGATAGATTTAGATTTTGTTGTAGGGGTCAACGACTATTCTAACAATTCCATGTTTAAAGAGGAGAATCTAGCCTTTGATTATTACGCTGCAGTGGAGGTAAGTCAGCCTGAAGGAGTAGCTTTGGATATGAGTGTGTTGGAAGTACCTGCAGGCAAATATGTTGTTTTTATCTATAAGGGAAAAGTAAAGGATTCTATGCAGTCAGTCATGGACTACATTTATAAGGAATGGTTTCCACAGTCGAATTGCCAACTCAATGATAAAGCGCGAGTGGATTTCATTCGATATGGTGAAAAAATGGATGAGAAAGGGAATAGTAGAATTGAGGTATGGGTTCCAATCATTTCGTAAATATTTCATCTGAATTAATGTATTCAAGAATCAAAAGGATGTGATTATTATAAAAGTTGAAGAGCTGTTGACCATTGAGTTGTGCCAGATTCCCGAAGTTGCTTCGCATTTAAGGTGTGATGATGTAGAAAAACTTGTAGAATGGTTATCTTCAAAAGATAATGATCTTAGATATAAGGCATTTCTTCTGTTGCAAGAGAAATCACGTATGGATTCACAGGTGTACCCTTATTGGAATTTATTACAATTGAAGCTGAAAAGTGACAATTCCTATCAGCGTAGTATCGGAGTTATGTTGATTGCGGAAAACGTACAGTGGGACACGACAGGGAGAATGCAAAATACATTATATGATTATCTCACTGTTCTTCAGGATCCAAAACCGGTTACCATTCGTCAATGTATCCAATCCATGAAAATAATTGTTAATAAGCAGCCCAAATATGCTCCAATCATTGCTGAAGCGTTGTTACAATATGATATTATGTCAGTTAGGAAATCAATGCAAAAGCTTATACTTATGGATATTATCTATACTTTAATTGAAGTACAGAGAAATCATAAAAACGAGGAAATATCTTTATTCATTGCTGCAGCTTTTTCAAGTGAGATATTAGATGAAAAATCCAAAAAATCAATTATGAAATTAATTACGGCAAAGCTTTAGATCCATTTAACGACCTGCAAGCTTTGCCGCTTTTTATTAAAAAATCAGAACCGCTGTATTATAAAGATATATTGAAATTTACTTTTTGCGGTATGTAATCTGTATTTATATATGCTTTTTTATATAAAATAACTGTCTTTGTTTCAATTGTAGAAGTTTAATCTTCTTCAGAAAGACTTTCAACATTCAAATATTCCATTGGATTCTTTATTTTATTATCCATAACAATACTGAAATGAACATGAGGTCCTGTAGACTGACCCGTAGATCCTGACTTAGCTATCTCTTGTCCCTTAGTTATAACTTCGCCCTCTTCTACTAATAGTTTATTGCAATGAGCATATATAGAGTAGTTTTCTTCTTCATGCTTTATAATTATCATTTTGCCGTATTTGTTATCAAATCCGCAGTATAAAATTGTTCCGCTTTCAGATGCAACAATCTTTTCGCCAGCTGGTGCTTGTATATCAATACCGTTGTGAAAAGCAACCCTGTTATCTAATGTACCTTGGTCCGTTTTGGGTACCGAAACTTTTATATTACCAATTTCACATTCTTCATATACAATATTCTCTTTCCCATCGATTTCTTCTGTACAATAAACCGAGCCGGATCTTAATCCATAATTTGATGTAATTGTTTTATAATTCGGAACAGGCCATGTAAAAGTCATTTCCTGGATATTTTCATCAGCATTGCTTTCATCAGTTATATTGCTTTCAACTGCATCTTCTAAATTACTTTCAGCATTATTAAAAGCATATATTGTTGTGATGCTCACGCCGGCTATCATAAAAGCTATTAAACAACTGGCAAATCTCTTTAATTTTGTTGAATTTTTAAAATCATAAATCATGTTAATTCTCCTTTCTATTCTCTTCCTTCCATTAATAATTGACACTGTTGTTAATACATATCTAGTTTTTAACGCTGAATCTAACAAATCTATTATTGTCATTGCATATTTTTGATGTTCATTATAATTAATATATGATAATGTTAGAGCATCACAGACTAATTCGCAGTCTTCTTTCATTCTATTAATTGCATATCCGATAATTGGATTAAACCAATATACTATTCTCAGAGCAATTAACAGCCAATTAGTTAAATTATCCTTTCTTAAATAATGTGACAGCTCATGTATACAGATATATTCTTTTTGACTAAGAGATAATTTTCCCAGACATTTATTTGATAATAAAACAACAGGTTTGAAAAAACCGTAAATACATGGCTGCTCAATAGCTCCAATAGACGCAATAGTAATTTCCTTTTTTATTCCCATCTTATGCTTGCATTTATTAAATACTTTTAAAGTATCAGAATATAAATCTTGTTTAGATTCTGCAATCATTTTTCTTATTCTATAATTAATTGTGCACATATAAATAAGATATACCATCACACCGCATAACCATATTAAAGCATAAATGTTAATATCAAAGTTGCTTTTATCCCCTAGTACTATTTCTTTATCATAAGAACTAATGTTAATATTATCTTTAGCTAATTGAACAATTTCAATTGCATTGATGTTCTTTACAATATTGTCAACAGATGCTTCTGACGCTTTAGGGGTGTTATATTTTATAAAATCAGGTACATTAATGGGTATAAAAGGTATCAGAAGGCACAGTATCATTAAAAACCAAAGTCTATAAGAACTGGTAACGTCTAATAGCTTTTTTAAAAGCTGTTTCATACAAGAAATAAAGGCAAATAATATACTCCCTATAATAGAAGCAAGAAATATTTCTTTAAATAATATATTAATCATTTTTCTTGCTCCTATTTAATTCTTTTTCTTCAATTAATTTTTTTAAGTACTCTATATCATCTTGTGATAAATTATCCTGATTAATATAGCTTGATAAAAACATCTTAATTGACCCGTCGTATACTTTTTTTATAAACGATTTTGTTTCTATAATCTGGCATTCTTCTCTAGACACAAGGGGATAGTATTCCTTAAATCTTGATTTTTTTTCTACCCCTATTATCTTTTTGTTCTCCAATCTGCTTAGAAGTGTATGAATTGTGTTGGGTTTCCAATTATTCGCTTCTAGTTTTTGGATAATTTGACTGGACATCAGTGGATGTTTCTCCCACAGCACACACATAACCTTCCATTCCGAATCAGATATATTTATTTGCTTATTCATTTTATCACCTCCCTCACTACAAGTGTAGTGTATATTTACATACTACACTTGTAGTGAGGGAGTGTCAAGTATAAATTTATTTTCATTACCCGTAATGTTACTTGTAAGGAAATTATTGTGCCATTGTTAGATGAATTAATACTGCTTGTAGAGAAATAATGCTCATGGTCAACTAAATTAACTATGTACTTGGTTATAGTGCTATACTTAATAAATTAACACCCTGCAAAATTTGCACTGCGCAAAAAATGCAGGGTATTTTTTGCCTTAAATTAAGCGAATTATATATTCTAAATATTTACACTCACTGCAAAATAGAGGTTTTTAAGAACACAAAAAGTTGGCCTGTATTTTGCTAAATATTATAGGGAAAGTATGGGTGAAAGAAGTGACGAATGAAATCGTTAGCCCAAATTTATAGATAACTAAAAGGAGGATATTATGAAATTTGAATTAATCGAAGGACTTATATCAATTAGCGTTGATTCAACAGTTACTTTGGCATTTGCTGCGGCATTATTACTTTTAGGATATTTTGTCAAGAATAAAGTTAAATTATTAGACAAATACTGTATCCCGGCACCTGTAATCGGTGGATTCATATTTATGTTTATTACGTGGCTCGGACATTTGACCGGAACTTTTGCTTTTAGCTTTGACAACATGTTCCAAAATGCATTTATGTTAGCTTTCTTTACAACAGTAGGTCTTGGCGCAAGCTATAAGCTGCTTGTTAAGGGTGGTAAATTACTTGTTGTGTACTGGCTTATTGCAGGTGTGGTTTCAATATTGCAAAATACAATGGGCATTGCTATATCAAAGGTAATTGGTCTGGAAGCTCCATATGCTTTGTTATCCAGTGCTATTTCTATGATCGGGGGACACGGAGCAGCGCTTTCTTACGGAAATACATTTTCTGAAATGGGATATGAAGCTGCGCCGCTGGTAGGAGCTGCAGCAGCAACTTTTGGTCTGATATCAGCAGTCCTTATAGGTGGGCCGCTGGGTAGAAGACTTATTGTAAAGTATGATCTTAAGCCTGAGGATGATTCAAGTTTCGATACCTCTGTTACAGATATAAATGCAAGTTCTGGGAATAAGCTTAGTTCACTTGATATAATTAAAAATGTGGCAGCTATTTTAGTCTGCATGGCATTTGGTTCTATTATTGCCGGTTGGATAAGTAAATTGATAAACATGGGATTTCCAACATATGTAGGCGCAATGTTTGTAGCCGTAATTCTTAGAAATATTAACGAAAAAGCAAATTTATATAGATTCGACTTTACTTTGGTTGATGAAATTGGAAATGTAATGCTTAACCTATACTTATCACTGGCATTAATGACTTTAAAGCTCTGGGAGCTATCAGGGTTGATAGGCGGAGTATTTGTAGTTGTATTCTCACAAGTACTGCTTGTATCGCTGTTTGGATATTTCGTAGTATTCAGAATCCTTGGGAAGAACTACGATGCTGCAGTTATGGTATCAGGTCTTGCCGGACACGCATTAGGAGCTACTCCTTCAGCAATAGTTAATATGACAGCTGTTAATGAGAAATACGGTATGAGCAGAAAGGCAATGATGGTTGTTCCAATAGTTGGAGCATTCTTAGTAGATATAATTTATCAGCCACAAACAATTTGGTTTATTAAAACCTTTGTGGAAAATTTAATGTAAAATCAAAGAGAGGTTATTATGAGAAAATTAATGGAGTGTGTGCCAAACTTTAGTGAAGGAAGAGATGAAGCTTTAGTTGAAAAAATTGTTGATGAGGCAAGAAAAATTGAAGGTATTACAATTTTAGATTACTCATCTGACAAAGACCACAACAGAACAGTTTTAACAATGATTGGATCACCGGAAAAGATTAAGGAGGCTGCAATTAATACAGCGAAAAAAGCAGCGGAACTTATTGATATGACAAAACATGAAGGCGCTCATCCAAGAATGGGAGCTACAGATGTTATTCCTTTTACTCCGGTTTCTAATGTGACTATTGGTGATTGTATTGAAACAGCTAAAGAGGTAGGAGCTGAGCTTGGAAGCTGGGGAATACCTGTGTATCTGTATGAAGATGCATGCACAAAAGAAGACAGAAGAAATCTTGCATCTGTAAGAAAAGGACAATATGAAGGTTTCTTTGAAAAAATTAAAGAAGAGAAATGGAAGCCGGACTTCGGACCTCAAGAAATGAATTCAAAAAGCGGTGCTACTGCAGTAGGAGCGAGAGTTCCTCTCGTGGCATTCAATGTAAATTTGGATACACCAAATGTTGAAGTCGCAGATAAAATTGCAAAAAAAGTAAGACATTTAGGTGGAGGACTTAGATATGTAAAGGCTATAGGACTTAAGCTTGAAGAAAGAAATCAAACACAAGTTTCAATGAACCTTGTAAACTATGAAAAGTCAGCTGTATATCAAGCCTTTGAAATGATAAAGATGGAAGCGAGAAGGTATGGTGTGAATGTAGTTGGCAGCGAAGTAATCGGAACTATACCTATGAAATCTCTTCTTGATGTTGCTGAGTACTACTTGCAGATAGAAAACTTTAGCATTGATCAAATATTAGAAAAGAGATTGCTGGACGAGCAATAAATAATTTGCATATTTTATAAAATTATAAAACTTTTGGGCTTGCATTTTGCGAGCCCTTATAGTATTAATTTAGTAGAAAGAAAAGAGGAGAAAAGCATGGACTATAAAAGTGTGTTAGAGCTTATTTTAGATACAGATGATGTTACGGTTGGAGGAGGCAGTGCCTCAGCTTTATCTGGAGCTTTAGCTTGTGGACTTATAGGGATGGTTTGCAAACTGTCCACAAAGAAGGATTTTGGAATATCTCCTGAAAGCCAATTGGAGTATGCGAAGGAGCTTGAAGAATTAAGAGAAAAACTTCTGGCCGGGATAGTGGATGATGCCAAGGCGTATGGAGTTATAATCAATGCATATAAGCTTCCTAAAGGAACTGAAGAAGAAAAAGTAATAAGGAAAAAAGCAATCGCTGATGCAGGAGTAGTTGGAGCTACTGCTCCAATGGAAAATGCAAAACTTTGCCGAAGGGTTTACGATATTGGAGAAGAACTGGATGGCAAGACTAATCCAAGCTGCATTTCCGACATAGTAATCGGACGTGAGATGGCGAAGATAGGAACCAATGGATGCTTAATGAACATTGAAGCTAACCTTCCGCTGGTTAAGGACGAAGAGAAACTAGAAGAGTTCAACAGAGCAATAAAGGAACTTAAAATATATTAGGCTTTCGATGAGTATTAAATTAACTTTTGGGAGGGTGAATGAAAGAAAAAATTGTGAAAAATGAAAACTTTGTGACCACAAAGTGGGCCGGCGGAGAGACTACACAGCTGGCAATTTATCCGTATGATTCTGCGTTTTCTAATAAGGATTTTTTGTGGAGAATTTCATCTGCAACCTTTACTTCAACAGAATCTACATTTTCGGACTTTACCGGATACCAGAGATATATTCTGCCGCTAGAAGGAGAGCTTAGCTTAAAGCACAGCAGACTTTATGACAGAAACCTCAGAAAATATGATGTTGAATATTTTGACGGGTCCTGGAATACTTTTTCAAAAAATACTCCGGACTGCAGAGATTACAATTTTATTGTAAAAAGCGGATGCCTTTCTAAAATGCAAATACTTAATGAGGGGGAAGAATGTATTCTTAAAAAATCAGAAGTTGCAACATTTTTCTCTGTAAATGAGTTTATTTTAGAGCTGCCAGAGCACGGTGAAAATAGGAAAGTGGATGGATTTTCATTATACATTATAGAAACTGATAATGAAGAGAAAGTAAAAATTTTAAACGCTCAATTGCCTGTAATTATTACTGAATTTGTAGCAGTTAATTAGAAAGATAGAAGATACCTCTGTTAAATAGACAGGGGTATTATTCTCATATTTGAAAACATTTTATAGAAATGGTTAGATTCGTATGATAATATATAGACTACTGGTATATGTTTGGAAGGGTAGATTAAATGATTAAAAAAGCTACTGTTTTACTTATATTGATACTTTTTATGAATACAGCCATTGCCTACGGCTTCTCAGATACAGATACATTTAGAGTAGCCGGAGATATCCAATTTCCTCCTTATGAGTTTTTGGACAGCGACGGTATTTACAAAGGATTTAACGTAGATTTGCTTAAAGCGATAAGTCTTGTAACAGGAATGGAGTTTGAATTTATGCCCATGAAATGGGAAGATGCCTTTTATTCCATAGAAAGAAACCAGGCAGATATTATCCAGGGTATGAAAGAATCTGACGATAGGAGGGCCAGGTTTAATTTTACAGACTCTCTACTCCTTAATTCCCAATCAGTTTTTGTAAGGAATAATAATTACTCGATTAATGATAATTCTGACCTTGTAAACAAAGTTGTGTCTGTACTGAGGGAGGATATTGTATATCTTGAATTGAGCATGATTAAAGATATAACAATAATTCAGTATGATACCATGGAGGAGGCAACTGAGGCCCTAATTAACGGTGAGGTAGAAGCCATGGTTGGAAATACCCTTACTGTTAATTATATTTGCAAGGAAAACAACTGGATTGACCAGATTAAAATTGTTGGGCAGAAGCTTAATGAGCAAAAGTATTCTATGGCGGTTTCAAAGGACAATCCACAATTATTAAGAAAGCTGAATGAAGGATTAGATGAAATACAAAATAATGGTATGTATGATGTATTACACAGGAAGTGGTTCGGGACACCTATAAAAAATACAAGTAAAGAAGCTGAAATGAAAATTAAAATGCTTATATTTTTTTTATTTATACTTTCATTAATAGTTCTCAGCGTTCAATTGATTAACAGGAAGCTAAACAGAATAATAGAAGAAAAAACCAGAGAGGAAAAACTCCTTATTAATGAGCTGAGAAATTATGACAAACTCCAATTTATGGATAAAATAATATCCTCTCTTGCGCATGAAATTAGAAACCCTTTAACATCAATAAAAATTTATACAACTCAAATGAAGAATAAAATGGATAATAAGGAATTTATGCTTGCAGCTGCAGAAGATATTCCTGAAGAAATAGACAGAATAGATGATCTGATTAAAGAGTTTATGGAGTACACTTCTCCGAGAAAGCCGCAAATTAGAGTGCTGAATCTTAAAAACGAATTAGAAAATGCTATTAAATTTATTAAATTGCAAATTAGAGATATTAATATAGATTTAAAAATTCCTGAGGATATTTATATTGAATTTGATTTAAGTCACTTTAAGCAAACTATTATAAATATTATCCTAAACAGTAAGGATGCACTTATTGGTACTGAGAATCCAACTATAAAAATAAATGGATACGTTGATGGCAAAAATGTAAATATTGAGATTGTAGACAATGGATGTGGGATAGATGATGAGTCCTTAGACTATATATTTGAACCGTTTTATACCACAAAAGATAATGGAAATGGTGTAGGTATGTTTATTGTTAAAAAACTTGTGGAAGAAAACGGCGGGAAAATTGTAGCTGGAAATAATAAGAAGACCAGCGGGTTATTTGTATTTTTAACAGTAAGGATGGGAGTAAAAAATGAAAACTAAAATATTGATAGTTGACGATGAAAATAATATATTGCGAGCTCTAAAATTTCTCCTTGAAGACAGCTATCATGTATACACAAGCGACAACGTTAGTGATGCAAAGAGGATATTTATAGAGAAAAAAATCAGCTTAGTATTGCTGGATTTAAGACTGTCAGAAGGCAACGGTCTCATTCTTATGGACGAGTTGCTTGCTGTGGATCCAAACGCTGTAGTAATTATCATGACGGCCTATTCAACAATTGAGAACTCAATTAAAGCTATAAAATCCGGGGCATATTATTTTATTACTAAGCCAATAGACAACGATCAGCTTTTAATTTTGCTCAATACAGCAGCTGAAAAACTGAACCTAAAAAAAGAACTGGACTTATTGCAAGGACACTTGCGGAAAACACCTATCGGAGAATCAAAAGCAATTTTGGATATTAAAAGCATAGTGGATAAAATAAAAGATACTGACGCAACAGTCCTGATAACAGGTGAAAGCGGAACCGGCAAAGAATTAATAGCTCAGACAATACATAGCAGCAGCAACAGGGCAGGCAAGCCTTTTATAGCAATAAACTGTGCTGCGATGCCAAATGAGCTTTTGGAAAGTGAATTGTTTGGATATAAAAAAGGATCATTTACAGGAGCTACTAAGGATGATATCGGTTTAATCAGGAAAGCTGAAAAAGGCACACTGTTTTTAGATGAAATAGGAGAAATGAATATTAAGCTGCAATCTAAACTCCTTAGGTTTATTCAAGAAAAGGAAATAAGACATATAGGTGATGAGAAGAATTACCCTGTAGATGTGAGAATAATTTGTTCAACTAACCGCAATCTCAAGGAAGAAATAAAGTCAGGAAATTTTAGAGAAGATTTATACTACAGAATTAATGTTATAAATATCGTTGCACCTCCACTCAGAGAAAGAATTGAGGACCTTGATTTATTGGTTCCTCATTTTATCGATAAGTACAGAATTTCATATAACAAAGAGATTAAGGGCATAACAGATGAGGCCATGAGTCAACTTAAGAACTATGACTATTTAGGAAATGTAAGAGAACTCGAAAACATTATTCAAAGGGCAGTCTTACTATGCGGAGAGGAGTATATTGACGTTGACTCTTTGAAATTTAATAATCATAAGATGATAAGAAGAAATGATAATGTAAGTGATAATTATATAAAAATATACGAAGGGGAGACGTTGGAGGACATAGAGAAAAAGGCGATAGAATTTGCCTTGAAAAATAACGGGCAGAATAGAAAATGGACTGCTAACAGTCTTGGAATAAGTGAAAGATCTATAAGATATAAGATTAAAGAATATAAATTATAGCTATGAAGCTTACCAAACTACATAAAAGAACCTGAATATGAAAAAGCTGATTAATACATGAAAATTAAAGTGTTACAAGGAGACTTGTATTTATATAGATATCAATTTTTGAAAGGAGATGTTCATTATGAAGATAATTTATATAGTGATTGATATATTGAGATGGAGGGTTAACTCTATCTAACCCTCTTAATTAAGAACGGAGGAATTATGAATAACATTACATTGAAAAGAATTGATGAATCAAATTTTATAGAGTGCTTCAATTTAGAATTAGGTAAAGGACAGGAAGATTACGTTTCTCATCCTATTCGCAGCCTGGCTCAAGCTTATGTTTACTATGCTCAATGTATTCCATTCGGCATATACAATGCTGAAAAAATGGTTGGATATGTTATGCTCATATATGACTATGATGAAGAAGCATATAATATATGGCATATGATGATCGACGAGTCAGAGCAAGGGAAAGGATACGGAGAAAATGCCATGAGGCGTTTGCTGGAGCTTATTCGAGAAAAACCATTTGGCAAGTCGGATATTGTACTGTTAACATGCAAGCCGCGTAATTTACAGGCGTATAATCTTTACAAGAAACTTGGTTTTGAGGAGACAGGCAGATCTGATGAAGATGAGGTTGAATTAAAAATCCTATTGTGTTGATTAGTGGAGGATGAGTTATGATTGATGAAATATTGCAGTTTAATAGAGCTTTCGTAGAAAATAAAGAGTATGAAAAGTATGTAACAAGCAAATATCCGGACAAAAAAATTGCCATAGTTTCCTGTATGGATACGAGATTAACTAAATTACTGCCTTCGGCGCTGGGGCTTAAAAATGGCGATGCAAAAATAATTCAAAATGCAGGAGGAGTTGTTTCACATCCTTTCGGAAGTGCAATGAGAAGTCTTCTCATAGGTATTTATGAATTAGATGTGAAGGAAATTTTAATAATTGGCCACACGGATTGCGGTGCCAGATATACGGACAGCAAAAAAATGATAGAAAAAATGAGAGAACGTGGCATAACAAATGAAAATATTGATATGATTAAATATTTTGGTGTTGATTTTGATTCATGGCTGGGTGGTTTTATGGACTTGGATTTTTCTATTAAGAAATCTGTGGATATGATTCGCAATCACCCCCTTGTACCTGAGGATATAAAGCTGTATGGTCTTGTAATCAACTCTGTAACAGGAGAACTGAGAAAGGTAGTTTAATATATTTGTTATATAAGACAAAAGATAACACAAAAAGTCGGGCATAGCCAATTTAAAAGAGTTAATCTACATTAGTAGGCAGGAGTGATGATATGGGTTGGATTGAAGAAATAAGTGAAGCTGTGAGCTATATTGAGGAGAATATTACAGAAGAAATAACTGTGAATGATGTTGCGAAAAAAGCTTTTATGTCTCCCTTCTATTTTCAAAAGGGATTTTCAATGCTCTGCGGCTTCACAGTTGGAGAGTATATAAGAAAGCGCAGGCTTACACTTGCCGGCAGTGAGCTTGTTTCCACTGACAATAAAATAATTGATATTGCAATAAAATACGGATATGATTCACCGGACAGCTTCACAAAAGCATTTACCAGATTTCATGGTGTCACGCCTACTTCTGTTCGTAAAGACGGAGCAATGATTAAATCATTTGCTCCTCTAAAAATCAAATTTTCATTGGAAGGCGGTTATGTTATGGATTACAAAATTGTTGAAAAAGATTCTTTTGTTGTTATGGGTGTATCAAAGATGTTTAAGTATGAAGGTGCAGCTGCAGAAATCCCTAAGTTTTGGTCAGAGTATTATCAAGAGGAAAAGAAAAATCAAGTATGTGGTATGTACGGTATATGCATAGATGAGAGCATGGGTTCAGATGAATTTGAATATATGATTGCAGACAGTTTTAATAAAGCCAAAGACTTGCCAGAGGGAGTTATCACAAAAACTATTCCAAAGTACACTTGGGCTATTTTTCCGTGTAAAGGCGCAATGCCAAAATCCTTACAGGATGTGAACAATAAAATTTATTCGGAATGGTTGCCTAATTGTAGGGATTATGAAATTGCGGCAGGCTTTAATATTGAAATGTATACTGATTCTGCTGATTACTCAAATGGGGTTAAGGATGAAAATTACTACAGCGAAATTTGGATTCCTGTTAAGAAAAAATAGATGCGAGAGATTAAATGCATTTTATAAATTAGTATTTAAAAATGAGACGTTCATACACCGAACGTCTCATTTTTGCCAGTTAATTTATTAATCGATTTAATTTTTGACTTGATAAAGACAATAGTATAAAATATGCTGAAATACGGTCATTACTATGAAGCACATACTTACAATATAATAGGCACGATGAATCACCGTATTGTAAAACAGCAAGTAGTATACTGTCCATAAACTTATGGCTGTAGTTATTATGGCTGCTACTTTCACAGTTATGGAATTCTTCCTTTGTTTTTTATAGAGAATGCATGCAAAGATTATGAGAATAACTACAATTACCAATGCAATCCATTTCATTGCAGGAATATTTACTAGTCTTTCCCATTTTCCATTTAGATAAATAACGTGGCGCAGCATACCCATGCGAGTTTTGGTGTAGTAATGAGCCGCGTATGCTCCAATAACCGCAGCAATTTCTAATGCGCCGAACAAAATTATTAATATATAATAAATTTTATTTCGCTGCTTTATCATTAGGAAGTTCACCTACCGTTGTGTAGACTACTTCACCGGCATTTGGATCATTAAGTTGTACTGGAAGTTCATCATTCATTTGCCATTGATACCATCCGCCATCAAACATACTAATATTTTTATATCCGTTTTCATACATAATCAAGAACGGGATTGATGCTCGCCAACCTGTTCCACAGTAAAAAGCAAGATGGTTATCTAAAGTAAAATCTAGGCCTTCCCATAGTTCTTTCATTTCATCCATTGTTATACAAGTTCCATCTTCATGGGTGTAATCTTCCATGTGATAAGGATCGCTTCCTGCTTTTCCCCAAACGGCGCCTTTTGGTTCACCTGCTTTGTCAATGTATGAATAGCCACTTGTTTCCCCTATGAACTCTTCATATGAGCGGATGCTCACCAAGCGGAAATTAGGATCTTCGTTTACTTTTTTTGCTGCATCTTCAATTGATGTCCAGTATTCAGGATGTACCGGAACTGTTGCTCCAAATTCTGTTGCAGGAGTTGCAGTGTTTGCAGTTGTTTCTAATTCATATCCAGCATTTGTCCACGCATCCAAACTGCCATCTAAAACTTTAACATTTTCTACTCCTGCCCAAAGATAAGCATATGCAACTCTCGCAGTTCCTGAAACATCAGAACCGTAAAGAATTACTGTTCTATCTTTTGTAATTCCAAGGTCAAGCATTGCCTGTTCAACTTCTTCGGGAGTTTTAATATTCCAATATGGTTCACCTTCGATGCTTGATATGTCTACATGTACAGCACCAGGGATATGGCCTGTATTGTAATTAGGGCTGTCATCAACAGCTCCCCAACTAGCTTCCAAAATAATATAATTATCTGATTCATTTTGATTTCCACCGATTACACTTTGCAACCATTGTGGTGTGACGAAAACTTTTTCTACATCAACAGCTTCTACTTCTTGTAATTGTTCCTCAGCAGTAGGTTTTTCAGTTGAAGGTTCTCCATCGATTGAGTCCTTCTTATCTTGGCTGCATCCTGAAAATACACTTACCACTAGTATAAGAGCAAGAAACAGAGATATATACCTTTTATTCATTTTTAGCCTCCAAATAGTTTTTTTATAGCGTTAAAATACTAACAGTTAATAAATGCTAAGTCAAGCTAAGTAGCCATGAATAAAAGTTATGAAAAAATAAAAAAAATTCCCAAACTTTTATATGATTCCAAATTTATCTAAATAATTAAAATTATTGTAATAGTATTTATAGTATTAATATAAAAAAAACTTCTATACTGCCTATTTCATATGAATTTATATTATTAGAATTAACTGTCCAATTGTGTTAGTATAAATGGTAGACTTTGATAATTTATTGATTAAAGGTATGATAATGAAGAAAAAAATTTTTATAATACTTACTTTTTTAGTATTAATAATTGTAATCAAGCAATATAAAATATATGATTTTTTCAGTTTTGATAACATTAATGAGCTTAAGCTGTACATTAAATCATTTGGTATTATGGCACCTTGTGTGTTTATTGTAATGTTTGCTTTAGCCACTGTTTTATTTGTTCCCGGACTTCCAATAACAGTGTTAGCGGGAATAATATTCGGGGCATTTTGGGGTACAGTTTATGTGGTTATTGGATCAACAATAGGAGTTTCTTTGTCTTTTTTAATAGGCAGGTATATAGGCAGGGATTCTGTAAAGAAAATGTCTGAGAAAAACGAACGTATGTCAAAACTTGATAGTTACATTAAGGAACACGGCAACACAATATTAATTATAAGCAGATTGATTCCATTGTTTCCGTTTAATTTGCAAAATTACGTCTACGGGATTACAAATATAAAGTTTAGCACATATTTCTGGTATTCATTGGTTTTTATGGTACCAGGAACATTTATATACACATGCTTTGGTGCTTTGGCTTACAGTTCGATGGCGATGGATAAAATAGTATTATATTCAAGCTTTTTATTAGTTGCTTTATGTGTTCTTATTATACTTCCAAAGAAAATTTTCAACTTAAAGTCTGAAATTGTGAATAGCAATGAGTAATTAAAATGAGAAATGTTAATATAAAAGCGATAGGAGAGAATGAAAATGAAAATTTCAAGGATTTTAGTATTAGTTTTAGTGTTATGTATGGTTGTAGCCGGATGTGCTGCTAATGAGCAGCCTGAAGTTAAAGAACCTATTGATTCAAACGAAGGCTCAGCATTTGAAGGAAAATATGTAGTAGATGCTGAATATGTTAAATCAGTTGCAGGCAAGGATAATGTTTTGTTGATTGATTCAAGAGGAGCAGATGCTGCAAAAGAAGGTACTGTTGAAGACGCAATTGCCATTACTTGGCAGATGCTAGCTAATGTGGAAGGAAAGCCTGGAGACCCAATGTGGGGAACAATTCTTGAACCTGCTGCATTAAGTGAAACACTGAGCAATCTTGGAATAAGCATGGATAAAGAAATAATTTTATTCGGCGCAGCACAGAACGGTTGGGGAGACGACGGGAGAATAGCATGGGAATTAATTGCTGCAGGTTATGAAAATGTTAAAATTGTTGACGGAGGATTAGCTTCCTTGACAGCTTCCGGATTAAATATAGTTAAAGGAGCTGCTGAACCGGTTCCTGCAGAAGTAACTGTTTCTGAAATCAACAATTCACACAACATCAATACAGATGCTTTAAAAGCTGATTACGAAGGCTTCAAGGTTGTGGATGTAAGAGCAGATGAAGAATATGAAGGACAGGTTCTTTACGGAGAAGCAAACGGCGGACACTTGCCATCAGCAATTCACATTAAATTTACAGATTTATTCAATGATGACAGCACTTTAAAATCTAATGAAGAAATTACAAAGATTTTTACAGATGCAGGACTGAGCAAGGAAGATAAAGTTGTTACATATTGTACAGCAGGTATCAGATCCGCATATATGCAGCTTGTTCTGGAAATGACAGGATTTGAAAATTCATTTAATTACGATGAATCATTCTACAGATGGAGTGCAGTTAATGAATTAGAAAAATAATAAGGTGGAATATGAACAGTAATACGTCAGTAAAAAACAAAAAAATAATTAAATATATAGTTATTGCAATCTTGGCATTAGTTGTGATATCTTATTTATTGATACCAAGTGTTAAATCTAAGGTTAACTGGTTGTTCATGCTTTTCAGCTCTATGAGCGTTGATATGATAATCGGGTATGTAAGGTCATTTGGTGTCTATGCTGCTGTAGTGTCTTTTTTTCTGATGATGTTTCAATCATTGGCAGCACCGCTTCCTGCGTTTTTAATCACATTTGCAAACGCAGCAGTATTCGGATGGTGGCAGGGTGCAATTTTATCTTGGGTCAGTTCAATGGCAGGAGCAGCACTGTGCTTTTATATTGCAAGAGTGCTGGGCAGGGATGCTGTTGAAAAAATTACAAGTAAGTTTGCTCTTGAAAGTGTAGATGGTTTTTTTGATAAGTATGGCAAACATACCATAATAATTTGCAGGCTGCTCCCTTTTATATCATTTGACTACATAAGCTATGCGGCGGGACTTACATCAATAGGATTTATACCGTTTTTTATAGCAACAGGCATAGGTCAGCTTCCTGCAACAATAATTTACTCCTATGTTGGCGGCATGCTTACAGGCGGTGCGCAGATGTTTGTAACTGCGCTGTTGATATTATTTGCATTGAGTATTTTAGTTGTTTTAATAAAACATTTATATAACGACAGACAAAATAAAACGAAAGAACTATAACTATGAACTACAGAGAATTAATTGTTAAAAATCATCAATTGATGAGCTTTAGTAAAATATTTGCAAATATACAACCGGGTCAGGATATTTTTTGGCCCGGCTGTGCTGTTTTATCTCTTGGAAAAGAAATAACCCAGAAATCTTATAACCTTTTAAAAAAGAAAATTCCCGGACTTGTTTACAGCACATATTGTTGCGGTAAGCCGTCAAAGCATATATATAATGGCGAGGGCTATAAAAAAATAGAAGAGAACCTACACAAGCTATTTGAAGAAAATAACATTAAAAATATATATACATTGTGTCCAAACTGTTTTGCAACACTGTCAGAATATAAAGAAGTTAATGTTCAATCAGCATGGGCAATAATAGATGAAATTTTTCCCCAGGAAAAATATAATATTTTGAAAGGCAAAGCTTATTCACTTCATGATCCCTGTCCAATAGTCAATGACATAGAGGCAGCGGAGCATGTTAGAAGTATTTTAAATAAACTTGGAGTTGAAGTGCTGGAATTTAAAAATAACAGGGAGAATACAGTGTGCTGCGGCAAGAAAAATATGCTTATGGCGCTGTATCCTGAAAAAGGTAAAAAACTTTTTGAACTTCGTGCATCACAAGCACCTTCAAAAAAAATAGTTACTTATTGCGCTTCATGCAGAGACACCTTTAAACAAAACTCCTACGATTCTAAACACGTACTTGAGCTGTTGTTTGAAACAGAAGCATCATCGTCTTGGGTGAATAGATTTAATGCAGTAAGTTCTATTAAAAAGGAGCAAGGCAATGCTTGATACATATGGCAGAAAATACTTAGATAAATATTTTGACATGGCATCGAAGTTTTTTATTAATTCAAAGCTTAAGCCCACACATGTCACATGCATTGCTTTGATTGTGGGAATCTTAGCAAGCGTAATGTACTATTTTAATAACATACTTGCAGCAATAATACTGTTGTGGTTTTCAGGGTTTTTAGATGCTGTAGACGGGGCAATGGCAAGAAAAATGAACTTAATTACTAAATCTGGAACGCTGTTGGATATTTGCTTTGACAGAGTGGTTGAACTAACCTTTATAATTGTGTTTGCACTTAAACATCAAGATTCTACATTTGCATTTCTCTGCCTGACCTGTGCAATAGTTCTTTCAATGTCAGTATTTTTAACTTCTGGTATGTTGATGACGAACAATGGGAAGAAAAGTTTTCACTATCAGGCTGGCCTCATGGAAAGAACTGAAGGATTTATTATGTTTACTATTATGATGATATTAAATTCCTTTATGAAAGAAATAGCATTTATATATGCCGGATTGGTATTGTTTACTGCAATACAAAGACTTATAGAAGCTACAAAAGCGTTGGAGAAAATTCATGAGAAATAAAATAATAATAATTGGATTAATAGCGATTATTATTTTAGGAGCAGTATTTGCTAATAGGCCCAAAGATGATAATAAAGTAACCATATACGGATGGGGCGGTGATCAGAGAGTCAATGAATGGATTGACAGCAAACTGGCGCCATATGCATTGGAGAACTACGGTGTTGAAGTCGTTCGTGTTCCAATGAATATTGATGAAATTTTAATGAAGCTTACTAATGAGAAAAATTATAGCAACAATGGCTCTATTGATGTTATATGGATTAACGGAGAAAATTTTTATTATGCTAAACAGTATGACTTGTTGTACGGGCCATTTTTGGATAAAATAGAAAACGCGCAAAAATATGTGGATTTAAAAGGACCTGAGGCAACTGTGGATTTTGGATATTCAACAGAAGGATACGAAGCGCCTTGGGGAAAAGCTCAGTTTGTTTTTGTTCATGACAAGGAACTGTTGCCTGAACCACCAAAAAATTCTCAAGAGCTAAAAGAGATGCTTATAAGTAATTCGGGTGCATTCACATATCCTGAAGCTACTGATTTTGTTGGGTCTGCTTTTATACGAACTGTTATATATGATATTGTAGGATATGAAAATATTAAGGATCTTTCAGCAGATTATGAAACAGTTAAAGAAGCTGTAATGCCTGCAATGAACTATTTGAATGAAATAAAACCATATCTTTGGAAGGAAGGAAAAACATATCCAAAGGATTCCGCTCAACTTGACGGCTTATATCAGGACAAAGAAATTTATATAGCAATGGATTACAATGCAAATAAAGCATTGAGCAAAGTGATGGACAAGAGCTGGAGTGATACTACAGAAACATTTGTGTGGGAAAATGGAACACCTTTTAATACTCATTATCTGGCAATAGCAGCCAATGCACCACATGTTGAAAATTCCATGAAGCTGATTGAAGCAGCACTTTCTCCGGAAATGCAAATATCAAAAGCGGATTTAGTTGGATGGGGAGATCTTCCTGTTTTAGAATATGATAACTTAAGTGACGACGAACAAAAAAGTCTTGATGAATCATTGACACCTTCTGAGCAATATAAAAACAGCATATTAACTTATGATGAACTGTCTGATCACAAGCAACCTGAATTGAAAGCTGATTTGGTAAACATTATAGAAAAAGTTTGGGAGGATGTGGTTCTTTTTGGAGAACAATAAAATAAATAACGCAATTTTGGTGATTCCTTCATTTTTAATTGTGTTTTCCATTACAGCATATGTTCTAATAAATACTTTAAAGGAAAGCTTAGGTTTAATTCCTGAGCTTTTTTTAAATGAAGTAACATTTAAATACTATGCAAATCTTTTTACTGACAGAATATTTATGAGCAGCTTGTTATACAGTATTTCTGTTGCTTTAGCATCAGCTTTGTTGTCTGCAGTGTTTGGCACATATTTAGGATATGTTGTTGCTAAATCAAAAAATTCATTTGTAAATGTTTCATACAGGTTTCCGATTTTTTTGTCCTATGTTGCAGCCGCTGCTTTAATTTACAATACATATAGCGATAAAGGATTTTTGTTTCACTTGTTTCAATTTTTTGGGTTTGAAATAAATAATTTAAATATTATTTATAATTCAAAAGGATTGGCTGTTATTTTGCTCAATGTGTTTAAAGGAGTTCCATTTATTGCATTTTCTGTTTATCCCATATTGTTAAAAACTGATGCTGCATATAAGGAAGCTGCAAGAAATCTTGGCTGTACAAACATTATGTATATAATAAAGATTTTGCTGCCCCTTTGTAAAAGAGCAATACTATCGTCTGCTTTAGTTGTATTCAACTATAATTTATTTGCATACGAAGGATTTTACTTTTTAGGTCCATCTAACCCTCCTTCAATGGGAGTGCTTGTATATAATAATTATATAAATCCGGATATGGCGTACCGTGCCTACGGCATGGCAATGAACATGGTTATGATAGCAATTTCTTTATTGCTTTGTGTTTTATATTACAGGCTTTTAAAAGTGAGAATGAAGGTGCAATATGAAAATATTAAATAAAATTATATTTATTGTTATTATGATATTTCTTTTGTTGCCTCTTGCATCAATGGTTTTATGGTCGTTTTTTTCAAGCTGGGGAGCGGAAAATCTGCTTCCGCAAAATTTCACGCTAAGAGGTTTTGTGTATTTTTTTAATTCTCAAGACTGTATAATTGCATTAAAGTCAGTACTATATTCATTGCAGGTAGCATTCATTTCTTTGATTTTGAGCATAATGCTCTCCAGATTTTTTATAACAACAGATTTTAGATATAAAATTCAGCTTGAAAGCTTGTTTTATCTTCCCATGCTTCTTCCTGTAGTCAGCGTATGCATTGGAAGCCATAAAATGTTTCTTAGCTTATTTTCCGGATGCAGCGGACTCGTTGTAATACTTCTTCACATATATTTTTCTCTGCCCTATTCCTTCAAAATAGTTTATTCATGCTATGAAATTTGGGGAATTGAGCAGGAGCACATTGCCAGAGGCCTAGGTGCTTCAAGGTGGAAGTCTTTTTATTTAATTAATGTGCCAATTTATTTAAAAGGATATGTTACAAGTTTTATTATGGCATTTATAATTTCGTATTCACAGTATTTTATAAATTTCTTCATAGGAGATTCAAGGTTTGTAAATTTTTCTATGATAATGACACCTTACATTACTGGTTCAGACAGAAACATTTCATCAGTGTATACTTTAATATACATATTGTATGGTATAATAGTAATGGTACTGTGTTCACTAATTGAAAAATCATTTAACAAAGGAAAAATACTATGAGCTTTTTAGCTTTAGAAAATATAAATTATTCTATAGGAAAAAATAAACTTTTTAAAAATATCAATTTAAGTATTGAAAAAGGACAGCTCTTTTCCATATTAGGGCCCAGCGGAGCAGGTAAGACCACTGCACTAAGAATTATTACAGGAGCTGTTGCTCCTGACAGTGGCAATGTTATATTGGACAATAATGTTATAAATAACATGCCCATGGAAAAAAGGCAGATTGTTATGGTTCATCAAACAAATAAACTGTTTCCTCACTTAAGTGTTCGAGATAATATTCAGTTTGGAATGAAGATGAAGAAATTAAGCCAAAGCCGTATTGATAAAAAGACAGATGAATTAATGGACTTTTTTAATATGAGTGGACATTTAAACAAATACCCGACCCAGCTTTCAGGCGGTCAGCAGCAGATGGTGGCTCTAATGAGGGCATTGGCCGTGGAGCCGAAGGTGCTGCTTTTAGATGAACCCTTCACAGGTCTTGACAATAATCTGAAAATTTATATTCGTGATTTTATTTTAAAAATTCATAATAAATTTAATACAACCATTGTTATGATCACTCACGACAAAGAAGATGCATTTTTAATGAGCGACAGAATAGCTTTTATGTTTGATGGCGAAATAGTGTTAACAGAATCACCTGAGAATTTGTGCAAAAAAACAAATGTAAGTGATGTGAACAATTTTCTTGGAGACATAATATTGCTTGATGATGGGAAAATTGTGTTTTCAGATAAAATAGTTAATATAACGAAAGATTTTTAATTCAATTATCTTCTACTAACGTAAAAAAGACTGCCTAAATAAAGAAGGGCAGTCTTTTGTTCAACTATTTAACTGATTCAAAGCATATAATTCATATGATCAAATATTATAGGCTCTTTGAAACTTTTTTGCAATTCATATAGTCTAATTACTGTAATGCAGCATTATTAATATGAAGTTTGCTATATTTGTATTGTGGCTATAAAGATATTTATTGTTTTACTTGTAGCATGATATATATGATATTCTGATTAGAATTTATAAATAATGGTGTTTTGTGCAAATAAATAAACATAATGTAAGGAGAAGATAATATGAAAAAAGCTTTGTCATTTCTATTGGCTATATGCTTGTTGTTGTCTGTGTTCTCAACCAGTGCATATGCTTCGATTCACACAGATAAAATTTCACGAATTGATTTTTGCAGGATTGCGGACAAAATGTTGGTTGACACGGGCATGATAGATGAAAGCCAAAACTACAGTGAGCCTTTTAAGGATACGGATGATGACAGTGTTGCCAGATTATATTCTTTGAAGGTGATTAACGGAACATCTGAGGACACTTTTTCACCATCAGGACTTATAACACGTGAAGAAGCAGCGACACTTATTGATAGAATTTACGCTATAAAAAGTACAGAGGATAAAAATGATATAAAAAGCGACAGCTTTGAAGATGCTAAAAGCATCTCTTCATGGGCCTTAGAAAGTGTTGAGAGAATGAATAGAATAGGCATTTTTATAGGTATGCCTAACGGTTATTTTCAGCCTAAGGATAATATAACATTTGAACAGTCAAAGTTGGCTTTATTGAGATTGCAGGAATTTTGTGATCCGGATGCCATAAGCTCACTGTCTATTGAAAAAACATTAAATGAAATTACAATGAGTTCAAGAAAAATTGGAACTGTCGGAGCAGAAAAGGCGGAAGAATATATATTTGACAAGCTAAAGTCATACGGCTATGAAACAGAAAAACAGAATTTTGAATTTACGGATAAAGAAGCATTGGAAGGGGAACAGATATCAAACATAGGAACTAATATTATTGCAGTAAAGAAAGCAACGGTTGATAATCCGGATATTATTGTCGTTAGCGCTCATTATGACACAGTGTCAGGAACAGTAGGGGCAAATGATGATGGAAGCGGCGTTGCATTGCTTCTTGAAATGGCAAAAGCAGTTTCAGACATAAAATCTGATACTGAAATTCGCTTTATTGCATTTTCCGGAGAAGAAGAGGGAC
The DNA here is from genome assembly GCA_018436705.1 of Sedimentibacter sp. Lineage (GTDB taxonomy): Bacteria > Bacillota > Clostridia > Tissierellales > Sedimentibacteraceae > Sedimentibacter. The sequence goes on along the minus strand of JAHDLA010000018.1, from coordinate 193,860 downwards.
TTCTTGGTTCGTCATACTATGTAAACAACCTTTCAAGTGAAGAGAAGCAGCATATTATGGGAGATATACAGCTTGATATGCTGGGGCATTATATGAGTAATGCATTTAATATTTATACGACAGATGGAAATAAAACACTTGTTGGAAATATAATAAACGAAAAAGCAAAAGAAGTAACGGGAAATTATTTTGAGGAAAAAGTTGAAGCTGCAAGCGACCATATGTCATTTGTCAGAGAAGGAATTCCAGCAATCCTTATTTCACAAAACAATATTGGGGTAGAAAATCATAATGTTTCAGACAATATGTCGATTATTGATTGTGATAAAATAGAGGCTTTTTCCGATGTTTTTTATAAAGCATTATTGGAAGTTATGAGTGAGGAAACAACAAACCTTACAAATAAGGCATATGACATAAGTGAAATGAAAGATCCTTCTTACACTATAGGTGACGAAACAATTTTTTACTTTGGTGAAAGGAAAATGCTTAATGATGGTAAGGTTGGAGGCCCCGGAAAATTAATCGCCCAAAAGCATGATGATGAAATTGATTGGGACTATGAATATTATTATTACAATGCAAAGTGGTTTGATATGGATAAGTCACTTCCAACTGTTTTTGAATACAGATTGCTGGGTACAAAAAGGTATTTGCTAAACATTGATATTGATTTTGTTAAAGCAGGATATTCTGAGGAGCAAATTAAAAATATCCTTGAGGATAAATATGGCGAACCCGAATATGAAGTAGAAAATGACAATGGATCTTATGATTTTATATGGGTGGATGAGCTGCACTCAAAGCAGTATATTTTAACTGACAAGGAAAATAAGAGAGTAATAGAAGTGAGCAGTTCATATCAAGGCAGCGGAGAAGTTATTGAAGAATATGATTTGACAGATGGGATTGAGAAGTACAAGGATGTTGACAAACTGCATTACAGGCTTCTTGATTTTACAGAAAAATTTACTTCGAACTATGAGTCGTATATTGATACATTAAGTGTTTGGACTGATGGGCTTTCATATCAACTTGGCGCTATATATCCAACTGTTGAGGGAGACAATTCAAAATACACATTGCGAATTGATATAACTGATGTGTTTGATAAGGACGGAAATTTCAGAAACGAAGACAAGACTCTTTTAACCTTTGTGCATGAATTCGGGCATGTGCTGACTTTAAACAATACACAGGTGGACAATTCAAAGAAAGATCCAAACAAATATTATGCCACATATGATAGTTTTATGGAAGGCTCATACATCAAAGCTTTTTATGATGAATTTTGGAAGCCATATGGCACCGATACAGGTTCAGAACTGTACAAGGAAAAGCCTGAAATGTTTGTGGACGAGTATGCATCAACAAACAGCAGTGAGGATATTGCAGAAAGCTTTATGCTGTTCGTTTTGTCAAATAAACCTGCAGGAAATACCATTGCAGAACAGAAAATAAAGTTCTTTTATAATTATCCTGAACTTGTAGAGCTTAGAGACAACATTAGATTAAACTTTGGATATGCTGTAAAATAACATCTATTTAACTGAACTGTTGCCAAAATTAATTTTTGGGCAGCAGTTCAGTCTGCATTATACAATATTTGTGAATTAATGAAAATATAGCTGTTGCGTCAAATTAAGGATGCAACAGCTATATTTTGAGAGTAGAAAGATTTTATATGGTAGCTATTAAGTTACTTTAGTAGTGTTTGCTTATTTTGTCAAATCAGTTTTTCGAGTGATAGGAACATAAATCTCCATTACTGCATTTTCGAGTGTGTGGCAACGCTCATCATAAAATTCAAAATCCATTTTTGCTTCATCAAATTCATAATCGCTATTTGGAATCCACTCATTGAAAATAAATTTCCATGTTTCTTTCACAGCTATTGAAAGTGGATCAGCATCATAGGTTTGTACTTCACTAATACCATTGACAGGCGGCGTTGTAAAAACAGCATATTCTGCTTCTGGTACTGTAATTGTCATCATATCTGGTGTAACTTTTTCAAAGTCGTCAACGATTACCCCCAATAGATATATAGCATTGCCATTATCTGAACAGGGAATACAAATGCCTACTTCGCCATGTTTTGGCGGATTTAATTGGTTATACATTTTGCTTTCAAGATTTTCTCCATTATAGGTATCCCAATATGCAGCTACATCCTTTGTAAAACTTTCTGCAATATTTGTATTAATACCATATCCGGCTACCTTAAAGGCTGTTTTTTTTCTAATAACAGGGTTCATAGCATTACCTCCAGTATTTGTTATAATTTTTTTAGTGTCACAGCCGCTCATTCTGGCAATATAGGTAGTTGGGCTGTAACCGAATTCTTTGCGAAACGCTTTGGAAAATCCACTGGCCGTTTCAAATCCGTAATCAAGTGCAACCTCGATAATTCTGTTATTATTAAGGAGTTCTTCACGAGAAAGCAATAATCGTTTTTTACGGACAAATTCCATGAGTGGAATACCTTGATTAATGGCAAATATTCTGCAAAAATGAAATACAGAATACCCGACATTGTGCGCTATTTGCTCTGCTGTCAATTTGTTTTTAATATTTGTTTCAATAAAGTGAATGCTTTGCTCTATTGCTTGACAGTAATTCAATTTTTCACCTTACCTTTCTCTCCGTACGGTGATTACATTATAACAACTATTTGAATTGCTTGCTGTTCCTGTTTTGCTAACAGTAGAATTTTTATATAATTTTACTATAGCAAAGATGTTGTATCAACTGTTAATAATAAGCCTTAACAACCTTTCAATTGAGAGGTTGTTTTTTATATTTAGAAAACCTAAGTTATTTAAACAAGAATTTCGTACTTAATGGTATCATCCGTGGTAAAGCGGAAAGGGCAATTGCCACAAACACATTTAAATTTATATAGAATATAATGTACTGATATTGAATAAGCATATAAGGAGATTTATACATGAAAAACAGTGAAATTTTGATAAATTTAATAAACGATAATTTAAATGAAATAAATGACATAATCGATTGTTTATATATAACTCCAAATTCTTGCGCTAGAAATAAGCTTTTAAATCGCCTGCGCAAAAATATATCCAATATTACCACTCTAGTTCAAGGTCTGGAGAATAGTGATAGTAATAACAATTCTCAGCCAGACACAACAAGAACATTTACGGAAGCTGAACTATCAACTTATAACGGCAAGAATGGAAATCCGGCGTATGTGGCAGTAAATGGTGTTGTATATGATGTAACGAATAATGCGGCTTGGGGAGGAGCGACTCATTTTGGGCTTGCGGCGGGAACTGATGTAACCAATCAGTTTGCTTCATGTCACGCAGGTCAGCCGGTTTTAAATAAATTGAAGGTGGTTGGGAAGATGATAGGATGAATGAAAAAATTAGTATTTGCCCTAATTTTTACACTAGGTTGGAGACGACATCTTTGCTTGTCCATAAAGTAATAGATTCTGTTAAACAAAATAAAAAGAAAAAAAGAAATTTAATATGGTTGGAGCTTACAGGATGTTCAGGGAATATTATTTCTCTTCTAGATGGAGCAAATCCGGATTTTAAAAGCTTGGCTACTCAAATGGTAAATTTTATTTATGATAATAGTCTAATGGCAGCTGAAGGTGAATACGCCATGGAAAAATTATTTAGTGTTATGGATGATGATTACATATTAGCTGTTGAGGGCGCTGTTTCGACGAAGAATAATGGATTGTACAATATTATCGGAAGGTGGAGAGGCCAGCCTGTAACGGCATATGACGCAATTAAAAAGTTTGGGGAAAAGGCTGCTTATGTTATAGCTGTGGGTACATGTGCTTCCGACGGAGGTGTTTCTGCGGCGAGGCCAAATCCGGCTCAATGTGTGGGTATTCAAAACTTACTAAACAAAACGGTTATAAAGCTGCCAGGCTGCCCATGTCACCCTGATTGGTTTATGGGAACACTTGCTTACATAATGCTTTTTGGAGAACCGGAATTGGATAGCAGGCAACGTCCGATTATGCTTTACAGCACGTTAATTCATGATATATGCCCAAGGAGAAAATATTTTGACAGCGGGATTTTTGCATCGAAACTTGGAGAAAAAACTTGCATGTTTAAGATTGGATGCAGAGGTCCGGTCACAAGAGTTGACTGCCCCGTAAGAAAGTGGAATGAGGGTGTAAACTGGCCTATTGAGGATGATAGCCCTTGCATTGGATGCGCCATGTTTGGGTTTCCTGATAAAATGGAACCATTTATTAGTTACAATACTACATAGGAGAGCTGAATAAATGAAGAGAGTAAAAATTAGTCCTGTTACTCGAATTAGCGGGTTTATGGAAATAGATGCGACTATTGACAATAATACTGTAACGGATGCAAAAACAGAAGGTTTGCTTTTCAGGGGCTTTGAAAAAATGTTGGAAGGAAGAAGCCCCTTTGATGCTGTATATTTTACTCAAAGAATATGCGGGATTTGTTCAACAGCTCATTCAATGGCATCTACTCTGGCATTAGAGGACGCTCTTGGTATTATTCCTTCACAGCAAGGCAGATATTTGAGAGATATAATTCATGGATGCGAATTTCTTCAAAATCACATAAGACATTTTTATCAGTACACGGCACCTGATTTTATAAAGCTGCCTGAAGGCAATACACTTTTTGAAACTAACCACAATGACTTTAGGCTTCCAAAACAAAAAAATGATTTAATTGTACAGCATTATTTTGATTCTCTCGTGTATAGCAGAAATGCGCATGAAATGCTGGCCGTTTTAGGTGGAAAAGCTCCGCATAACCATGGAGTTTTTATTGGTGGAATTACCGCACAGGCAACGCAGGAGAAAATATTGCAGTTACGATCTCTTCTGCTAAATATTAGAGAATTTATCTGCAATAAAATGATACCTGATGCCTATACCATTTCTGAATACTATAAAGAGTACTTTAGAATTGGACGAGGTTACGGAAATCTTCTCAGTTTTGGCTGTTTTAATGAATATGAAAAGCTTGGAACTCTTTATGTAAATCCTTTAGAGTATAGCGGCGGCAAGATTGTGGAACTTAATCCGGCAGAAATTACTGAAAATATTTACTCATCATGGTACATAGCAAACGAAGATACTTATACGCCGTATGAAACAGTTCCTGAACCTGATATGGAAAAAAGTGATGCCTACTCATGGGTGAAAGCTCCAAGGTATAGAGACCTTCCTTATGAGGTTGGTCCGTTAGCAAGAATGTGGCTTTGTGGTGACTACAGGAATGGAATATCTACCATGGACAGAACTTTGGCCAGAGTTCTTGAAGCTGAAAAAATAGCAGATATTATTCTTATACTTCTTAATAACATTATTCCAGGCATTTCAGTTCAAAAAGAATATGAAGTTCCTAAGAGTGCTAAAGGTGCAGGTTTGATTGACACTACGCGGGGAGCTTTGGGCCATTGGATGAAGATAGAAAACAGCGTAATATCCCTTTATCAGATTATCACTCCATCTGCATGGAACCTTTCAACAAGAAGTGAAGATAAATTACCTGGCCCTGGGGAAAAGGCGTTGATTGGTACAATAATACAGAACACAGACCTTCCGGTAGAGATTGGAAGAATTATACGATCCTTTGACCCATGTATTTCCTGCGCCACTCATGTTTATACAAATGGCAGTTTAATTAAAACTATGCAGGTGGTACCATGAAACGTATGCTTGTAATAGGTATTGGAAGCTGTATTATGTGTGATGATGGAATAGGATCAAAGGTTGTCAGTACTATTCAAGACAATCTCAGTTCAAGTTGTGTTGATTCATTAGTTGGAGAAACAGATTTTCAATGTTGTTTTGATGAGATTAAGCCTGACGATTTCTTGGTTATAATTGATGCTATGTCCCAGGAAAAAGAACCTGGAAGTGTTGAAGTAATGTTTCTCAGTTATGCATTAAAAAATCGCCGAAGATTACGTACACAACACGAATTCAGCCTTTTAGACTTAATTGACTTATACTATCCGAAAGCACAAGGTTATTTAATTGGTATTGAAGTAGCTGAAATAGGCTTTGGCTTTGAACTTAGTAAACCGCTACAAAAATCTTTTGATAAGATTTGTAATACTGTTTTAACAACGATTTTAAATATAAAGGAGGAAATTGACAGTGCATGATACACACTTGATAGAAAAAATATATCAATCTATTATTACTATTTGTAAACAGAATGGAATTGTCAAAATAAATGAAATAAATATTGAAGTTGATGAAGGCAGCCATATTGAAGGACCACATCTTTTATCTCATTTGAGAGACCGTGATAGTGTTATGTTTGGCGAATGGACAGTCATAAATGTTGAGCATAAACCTTATGAAAAACTTACGGCTATTATTAAAAATATTGATGGAGAAGTCTTTGAATAATATAAAAAGGTGCGTTATAACTCTGGCAGGAATTGTACAAGGGGTTGGGTTTCGACCTTTTGTATATAGAACTGCAGAAGGGCTGCAGCTCAAAGGATGGGTTGAAAACCAGGGCTCAAGAGTTATAGTAGACGTTGAGGGAAATGAAGGAAGTATCAAAGAGTTTATTCGAATACTCAAAAATGAATATCCTAGTAATGCTGTAATTGCAGATTTTCAGATGAAATTACAACAAGTTTGTGGATACGCGGATTTTTCAATTAAAACCAGCAAGGCTGAGGACAATACAGCAAATTTTTTGTCTGCTGATATAGCTGTGTGTGAAAGCTGTTTAAAAGAATTTAATACATTAGGCAACAAGCGATTTAAATATCCTTTTATAAGCTGTACAGATTGCGGGCCAAGATATTCTATTATAAACAACCTTCCCTATGACAGAGAAACCATTTCTATGTCTAAGTTTAAAATGTGTCCGCAGTGCAAAAGTGAATACAGCGACCAAGATAACCGACGGTTTCATGCCCAAACAAATTGTTGCTCTGATTGCGGGCCAATGATGGAGCTGCTAGATGATCGAGGTAACAAGGTGGATTCGCCTGATTGTATAAGTCTTGCCAGAGATTTGGTTTATAAAGGTAAAATTCTTGCGGTGAAAGGGATCGGAGGATATCACTTATGTTGCAATGCAGAAAATTCAGACTCTGTTAAAAAACTTCGAAAACTTAAACACAGGCCACGTAAACCATTGGCAATAATGGCTCGCAATATGGAATCAATTCACAAAATTTGTGAGGTATCAAAAAAAGAAAAAGAAATATTAACAGGAAGCAAGAAACCAATCTTATTGCTACGCAAGAAATCACCGGAGTATTTGCCTCAAAATATTGCACCAAATCAAAAAAGTTTTGGAGTTATGCTGCCTTATACACCTCTTCATTTTCTTCTTTTTCACGATGAGATTGATTATCTTGTTATGACTAGTGGGAATATCAGCGGTGTTCCCATTTGCTACAAAGATGATGTCGCTGTAAGTGCTCTTAGTGCTGTTGCAGAATACTTTTTGGTGAATAATCGTGAAATAATTGTACCGGTGGATGATGCAGTAGTAAAAGTTGCAGATGAACATGAGGTACTTGTTCGATGTGGTCGCGGTTACGCCCCTTTAACAATACCTGCAGAAATAAAGAACAAGATATTGGCAGTGGGATCTGAGCAAAAATGTTCTGTATGTATTACTGAAAATGGTTTTGCTACAACAAGCCAGTACATAGGGGATCTAAAAGAGTATAAAACGTATAAAACTTTTAACAGACAAATTGAGCATTTTAAAAGTTTGTTTAATTATCATCCGGATATTTATGCTTGCGATTTAAACCCAGATTATATTTCTACAGGATATGCAATGGAACAAGCAGTTGAAAAAATAGCAGTTCAGCATCATCATGCGCACATGGCTGGCTGTATGGCTGAAAATAAATTGTCGAATAATGTGATTGGCGTAATATACGATGGAACAGGCTTGGGTACAGATGGTTCGGTATGGGGAGGAGAATTCCTTGTAGGCTCATTATCTAAATATAAAAGAGCAGGTCATCTAAAATATGTAACGCTTCAAGGAGGCGACAGTGCAGTAAAAGAACCTTGGAGGTGTGCCGCATCCTACCTATTATCTATTGGCGTTGGTTCTCATGAATTTTTAACCAAAATAGATCACTTTGTTTTGCATGCAGTTAATTCTGCAATTAAAAATAAAATTAAATGCTTTGAATCCTCCAGCATGGGAAGATTTTTTGACTGCGTTGCGGCGCTATGCGGATTTCAAGCACAAATAACTTATGATGCACAAGCAGCTATTGAATTAGAAAGCATAGCTGATAAAGAAGTTTGTAACTTTTATAAATATTCCATTAATGATACCGAAAATGGTTTTGTGCTGGAATATGAAGATATTCTAAAGGATATTATAAGAGATGTTAGAAATAAAGAACCAAAGTTCATTATATCATCAAAATTTCATAACACCTTAGTTGAAGCCACAGCTGAATGTGTATGCAAAATTTACGAAAAAACAGCAATAAAAGATATTGTGCTGAGCGGAGGAGTTTTTGAAAATACATACTTACTAGAAAAACTTATATTTAAGCTTAGGAATTTGAATTTTAACGTTTATTATAATAGGATTACGCCATCAAATGACGGAGGAATATCTTTCGGACAGGCGGTGGCTGCTGATGCTATTTTGAAGGAGAATAATTATGTGCCTTGCGATTCCGGCAAAAGTAATCAGTATTAATGAACCCCATGCAGAGGTAGATATAATGGGGGTTATAAAAGAAGTAAATATTTTGTTAATCGACAAGCCAAGAGTTGGGGATAAAGTAATGGTGCATGCAGGATTTGCTATAAATAGAATTGACGACGAATACTTTAATTTCCTAAGAAATGCTCTTAAAGAAATGTTGGGTGATATGCAATGACAGTAGAAGATAAATTGTTAATTAGAAAAACCGTTGAAAAAATTAACACAACTGTTGCCAAAGATATTCGCATAATGGAAATTTGCGGCACGCATACACATCAAATTGCCAGGTTTGGAATCAAAAAAATTCTTTCTCCAAGAATTCGCCTTGTTTCCGGGCCAGGCTGCCCGGTATGCGTGACTGAAACAGGTTATATTGACGCGCTAATAAAGCTATTAAACTATGAAAATGTTGTTGTAGCTTCATTTGGAGATCTTTTGAGAGTTAGTGGTTCATGGGGAAACTTGGAAGAACAGATCACTTTAGGTAAAAATGTTGTAACAGTCTATTCACCTGAAGATGTGCTCAATCTCGCACAAAGGCGAAAAGGTGAAAATATTGTATTTGCAGCGGTTGGTTTTGAAACGACAGCACCTCTGTACGCAGCATTAATTAAAATGGCGCGGAAACAAAAAATTAATAATTTATTTCTGTTAACGTCACTTAAGCGAATGGAGCCTGTAATTAAATTTATTTTGGAAAAAGACAGCATTAGTTTTGATGCAATGCTTTGCCCAGGTCATGTTGCTGCCATAACTGGTACATCTCCTTTTTTGCCCATAACCACTGTTTATAATATGCCCGCAGTCATATGTGGTTTTGATGCTATGGATATTATTGCGTCCATAAGTATTTTATGCAGCCAGCTTACAGGAGAAGCTCCAGTTCAATTCATGAACACATATAAAAGATGTGTACGCGATGAAGGAAATATGTTAGCTCTCCATCTTATAAATGAAGTGTTTCAAATATCTGATGCAAATTGGAGAGGTATTGGAATAATAAAAAATTCTGCTTTTACGTTAAGCAGTGAATTTGAAGAATACGACGCTTTAAAAAAGTTTAACATTGAAATACAATCAAATCCTAATGCTTTCACCAACCAATGCGATTGTGGGAAAGTACTAATAGGAGAAAAAACGCCGGATATGTGTGTGAACTTTGGACGTAAATGTTATCCTGAGCATCCTATAGGACCTTGTATGGTTTCTTCAGAAGGAGCATGTGCAGCGTACTACAGATATGGAGGTAATAAAGCTTGAATCAACGAATTATGCTTCGGCACGGTGACGGAGGTCTATTAACAAGTAATCTAATAAGGGATATTTTTTATAAGTATTTTGACAATGAAATTCTTACAGGATATCAAGATTCTGCTATTTTTCAAATGGAGGCAGGACGGCTTGCGTTTACCACAGACAGCTTTGTGGTGAAGCCAATTTTTTTCACGGGAGGAGATATCGGAAAGCTCGCCGTATGTGGTACAGTCAATGATTTGACAGCGGCTGGGGCGGTTCCTCTGTACCTCAGTGTGGGTTTTGTCATAGAAGAAGGATTTGAAATTGAAAAACTGGATTTGATTGCTTCGTCTATGAGCAATACTTGTAAAAAAGCCGGAGTCAAAATTGTGACTGGTGACACTAAAGTGGTGGAAAAAGGATCGGCAGACGGAATCTATATCAATACCTCTGGTATTGGAAAAGTACATGAATTTTTCAACCCAAGACACATAACATCTGGTGATGAGATTATACTTACGGGAACGGTGGGCGAACATGGGACTGCAATTTTACTTGAAAGGTATGAACTTGGTTTAAAGGGAGATTTTACAAGTGACTGCAACCCTATTTCAGAGATTATTTCTGTACTTGGCGATGATATTAAGCATGTGAAGCTTATGAGGGATCCTACACGCGGAGGCGTTGCAAATGCACTTTGCGAAATATCTGACAGTTATAATATTGGAGCTATAATAGAAGAGGAGAAATTACAAATAAGACCGGCTGTTAAGTCTGTACATGAACTTCTGGGCACAGATCCTCTTTACTTTGCCTGTGAGGGCAGAATGATACTTGTTGTTGAAAAAGGTTTTGGTACAAAAATACTTAATTGTATTAATACATTAGATGATTGTCAAAATTCACAAATTATCGGAAAATTTGATGATTTATACAGTAAGGTCTGCATAAGAACGTGGCTGGGAGGAGAACGAATACTTACTATGCTTGAGAACCAAATGATATCGAGAATTTGCTGACTATTAATTTATCTTAAAGGGAGGGATATTATGGCATGTTTCTTAGCGCCGGCAGCTGAAGCTGTTATTGTAACTGTTATAAAAAATAATGTAAAAAAGAAAGAAATATCAAAGATTAATTTAAAATCGGATGTTGTGGTTACTGACAACAAGACTGAAACAGGTTTATCATGGAGCCGTAAATTAAATTGGTTGACAAATCTTTTATGGGGAGGAGTTTTTCTCCTGGCCATTGAGCACATTTGGCACGGTGAAGTAGTTCTTAGACCACCATTTTTGACTGCAATGAACAACCCTGAAAATATTGCACCTATGCTTCATGAAATTGCTACTGTAGGTGTTTCGATGGCGTTGTTTGTTACTGCAATATGGAGTGTTATGGTGATTATATCAGATCATTTATATAAAACAACAACTGCTTTTAAGCGTGTTCTGGGGGAGGAGTAAAAATGTATCTATTGATTACATTTTTTGCTGCAATTATTGCTACAATTGTTTGGTATATTCAAATGCCAAAGGACCCATACAAAGTCGGTACGCTTAGCTTTATTTACTGGGGAGCTTCACTTATGTGGTTAGTTGATGGATTTTTCTGCATTGCTGAAGGAGAGCCTTTTTTAGAAATGAGCTCTAAGGATACTTTGTTAGGTTTTACTGTAGTTATCTGCGGGTTAATAGCGTGGGTAATTACTCTTTTTATTAAAGGTGATAAAATAAAGTTATTTTATAAGTGAAATCTTAAACATTAATTTATATTTAATGATAAAATAGTTATATTTATATATTAACAAAGGAACAGTAATAGTTAACTGCCAAGAATAAAGTCATTAGAGTGTTGATGTCTTTATTTTTGGCAGTGCTGTTTTGTTGCTAAAAAATAATAAAAGTGTCTAGTGATGTTAATGTTACGGTGTTGTAAAATATTAGAAAAAGATATACAATTATAAAAACGATATTATTCTGTGCATTTGCCGAGATTATTTTCGGGTTTGCACAAATTTTAGTTTTTTTGATAATGTGACATTTTCTCGGAGGAGTGCTTGAAATTCTATTTATTTTGAATTTAGAGACGTTTCATACTTTTAATATAATAAGCTCTCTTTTAAATGCATTAAAAGAGAGGAAATAAAGAGTAAGATAAACTACTATATTAACTACAAGGAGCAAATTATATGGAATGGATAGATCATCTAAACAAAGCAGTAAACTACATCGAAGATAATATTTCAGATGAAATCAGCTATGAGCAAGCAGCAAAAATAGCTTGTTGTTCTACCTATCATTTTCAAAGAATGTTTTCGTATATGGCTGGTGTTCCCCTTTCAGAGTACATTAGGCGTAGACGTATGTCGTTAGCTGCTGTTGATTTACGAGGTAAAGATGAAAAGATTATTGATGTTGCACTTAAATATGGTTATTCTTCGCCAACGGCATTTAATCGTGCATTTAAAGCCATACATGGAATAGCTCCATCATCACTGAAAAAGGATGGTGTAACAATGAAATCATATCCGCCTATAAGCTTCAAAATTACTGTTAAAGGAGTAGAGGAATTGAACTATCGAATTGAAGAAAAAGAACCATTTAGAATTGTGGGAGTTTCTCACTCGCTAGATAAGGAAATTGAGAAAAATTTTGCAATTGTACCGAATATGTGGCATACAGCAGCAATGGATGGTACCATCTCTAAATTGGCTGCCATGATGAATAATCAACCAATGGGGCTTTTGGGAGTGAGTTCTTGCAATGATTGTGAAGAATGGAAATATTTTATTGCAGTTTCAAGCACTTCTGAGATTGATGAAACTTTAGAAGAATACATAGTGCCTGCATCTACTTGGGCAATATTTGCAGGCAGCGGAACAAACATATCAATTCAAGAGTTAGAGCAGCGCATTATAACAGAATGGCTACCTACTTCAGGATATGAGTATGCAAATGCTCCGGATATTGAAGTTTATCTAAATCCTGATCCTAATAATGCTCAATATGAAGTATGGATACCTGTTACAAAAAAATAAGGAGGTGTCAACAATGCCAGAGGCTTCATTTGAAGATTTTCTAGAAAATGTAGATAGTAAGAACAAAGATTTTGCATCTGAAGTAAATAGTTTTCTTTTAGAAAGTGGATGCAAGTGCAATGTCAAAAGTGCCAAAAGTGGATTCACGGTTTCTTATGTATTTAGTTCGAGCAAAAAAACATTAGCAACTTTTATATGCAGGAAATCAGGCGTGAAATTGCGCATATATCCACAGCATTTAGAGGAATATGAAAGCTTTTTAAGTACTCTTCCGGAAAAAATGAAAAAGGAAATTAAAAAAGCGTCTGTATGTAAAAGATTACTGGATCCAAATGATTGCAATCCGAAATGTGTAATGGGGTATGACTTTTGTTTAGATGATGAGCGCTATAAGAAATGCCGTTATGCGGCATTCCAACCTACACTTAACCAAGAGAACAACGTGTTTATTAAATCATTTTTGGAGCATGAATTATCATTTTTTAAATAACATATTTGCTAAGAAAAACTACATATGTATTTTTAGAATTTATACCTATGAGATAAAGGAGTGTAAATGAAATCAAAACAGGAACGTTCTAGTTTATTTAAAACTTTTCAATCACAAATAAAGAGTAAAGATAAATTTGAGGAGGGTAAGACAAATTTACTTCAGCTCCGCAAAGAATTGAAAGAAGTTGATGATTATATATTTGCAAATTGTGAAAAAAAAGATTACTGCATAATGCCTCTGAAATCGGATAAAACAATTGCATATTATTTATATCATCTAACCAGAATTGAAGACATTACATCAAACACTCTTATTTTAGGTAAGAAACAAATATTTTTTGAAAATAAATATGATAGTTTATTAAGTAGCCCTATTAAAACTACAGGCAATGAGCTAAAAAGAGACCAGCTTGTTCAATTTAGTCTTTCCTTAGACATTAATCAGTTAAAACATTATGTAGATGATGTTTATGCAAATACAAATCAGTTAATTAATCAAATGAATTTTAAAGAGTCAAGGTTAAAGGTTCAAGATATCAGGAAAAATGATTTATTAAAATTAAATGTTGTTTCTACAGATGAAAATGCCTTTTGGCTCGTTGATTATTGGTGCAAAAAAACTTATACAGGATTGTTCTTAATGCCTTTTTCAAGGCATCAGATGTTACACTTAGATGGTTGCTTAAGAATCATGCATAAAATAAAAAAGTAATTCTTACCTGTTAAAATAATTTTAGAAATTATTTGTCTACAATAATAGTATTTCATGATATAATGCATTTACTTACAATATGTGACAGAGGTGTATTATGATGAAAATTCTATTAACCAACGATGACGGAATATTTTCAGAAGGAATAAAAGTATTGGCTGATATTGTGAAGGACTTCGGAGAAGTTTATGTGGCGGCGCCAGACAGACAAAGAAGCGCTGTATCTCACGGCATAACCATACATGAGCCGATAATCGTCAAGAAATATGATTTCCCGGTTAAGGTAAAAGGTGCATGGAGCATTGGAAGCACCCCTGCTGACTGCGTACGTTTAGCGCTTAACAATTTGCTTGATGAAAAGCCAGATATTATACTCTCCGGCATTAATAACGGTACAAATTACGGTGGTGACGTACTATATTCAGGAACCGTAGCCGGAGCCATAGAGGGATACCAGTACAAGATACCGTCACTGGCTCTTTCATTGGACGGAAATAATTTTGATGTGTGCCGCATGTACCTTGGTGCTTTTTTAGAGAAGTATATTAAAACTTCGATGAATAGAAATTATATTCTGAATGTGAACATTCCTTCCTGTAAACCGGATGAATTCAAGGGAGAGGTTTATGCAAGGCTATCTGCGCCGGGACAATATCCTTTCTATTTTAAAGAAGAAAAATTAAATGAGGAAACAAGTAGCTTCGAGCTTTGTATGAAAGATGCATCTAATGTTGAGGAGGACTCGGATATAGATTATGTAAAACAAGGCTATATGTCAGTTACGCCTATTGCTCCCAACTACGAAAGCTCTAATTATGTGGAGCATTTAATAAGCACAGGCTTGGTGCAGAGGATTGCAATGCTTGAGGCTGAATAGATCTTCTTGTAGAGTTTATTGGTAAAAACAAAATCAGAATACCGGCATGTTTAAAAGAACACAAGGTATTCTGATTTTGTCTTATTAATTAAATTTTTGAAAATTATGCCGATATACTATATTGAGTTCTAAGAGAAGGGAAGGAAAATTATGCTTTGGAAAGACAAATATGAACTTGGTGTTCCTTTGATTGATGAGCAGCACAAGGAGCTATTCAGGCGTGTAGAAGTATTTATTCAAACAGTGAGGTCCTCTGCAGCCTGGGATGAAAAAATTGGCAAAGTTAATGAAACACTTGAATTTATGAAGGTATATGTGGTAGAGCATTTCAATGCTGAAGAAGGATACCAGAGAAGCATCGAGTACCCTGGATATGATATGCATAAAAAAATACATGATGGCATGGTTAGTTATGTACTTAGTGTTTCTGAAGAATATGAAAAGAGCGGGTGTGATGAAAAATTAATGTTGCAGTTTGCAGGAAAGCTCTTGGCATGGCTCATAAACCATGTTGCAGCAGATGACCAAAATATTGCTTCTTACGCAAAGGAAAAGGGGGTGGACGGCAATGAGCGCTAATCTTTATAACTCATTTGTTAAAGCAACCCGTGATGTGTTTAAACTTATGCTTGATCTTTCGGACATAGAGGATAATCCTGCAGATGATTTTGTATGTGATGATTCCTTGGATATATCAATAGGAGTAACAGGAGACCTTGAGGGTGAAGTTATTTACAGGTTTCCTCCATCAACCTCATTAAGTATGGTTAATATTATGGTTGGAATGGATTTGGATTCAGTTGATGAGTTTGTTACATCAGCGATTTCTGAAATTGCAAATATTATAAGCGGAAATGTTCTTACGATGCTTTCTGATAATAAGCTTAAATGTGACATATTGCCGCCAAAGCAAGGTTCATCTGATCAAGGCAAAGAGTATGATATACACCAGACAAGTTGCCTAACTACATCTGTTGGCGGAGTTTGCCTGGATATAAGGTTGAATCAGGTTAACTGACAACACAGATATATTATCTAGTTATAAGTTATAGAAAGAAGGACTTGTTTATATATTAATAACAGATTAATACTTTATAATCGGTTTCTGAAATATTGAGATTAAATCTGCATGCCAGTTCACGTATGCAGATTTTTCTTATTATTTACAGAATATATATGCAATTATCTTCTTTATTTGTTGAAAAATAAGCTATATATGGTATCATGGTAGTGTATATATTATATTTAAATAAAGAGGTGAGAATCATTATTTCTTCTAAAAGTAAATTAACATCGCTGGAAAAACATTGGATTATGTATGATATTGGAAATTCCGCATTTATATTGCTCATATCGACGATTATACCGATTTATTTTAAAAATATTGCTTCTGAAAGTGGCATATCGGCTTCAAATTCTACAGCGTATTGGGGATATGCAGTATCAATTTCAACACTTATTGTTGCAATAATAGGGCCTATACTGGGAACGCTTGCTGACACGAAAGGATATAAAAAACCTTTGTTTACAGTATTCCTTTTACTTGGGGCAATTGGATGTGCTGTGTTATCGATAAGCGTTTCATGGCTTGTGTTTCTTTTTATATTTGTAATTGCGAAGGTAGGGATATCAGGAAGTCTGATATTTTATGATTCCATGCTCCCGGATGTAACTGCTGAAGATAAAATGGACCTGCTCTCTTCCCTTGGGTATGCATGGGGGTACATAGGAAGTTGTGCTCCTTTTACTTTGAGTTTAGTTATTATTCTCTTTTCAGACAGACTTTCTATCACTGCTTCAAATGCAACTAAATTTGCTTTCATATTAACTGCGGCGTGGTGGACTGCTGCCTCTTTTCCTCTGCTTAAAAATTATAGACAAATTTACTATGTGGAAACAAAAAAGAATGCCATTCAGGCGGCGCTTTTTCGGCTGAAAAATACATTTATGGATATAAAAAACTAAAAAGAAATTTTTATATTTCTTATGGCGTTTTTTTTCTATATTGATGGAGTATATACAATAATTGAAATGGCAACATCCTATGGAAAAGATGTGGGCATAAGTGACAACAATTTACTGTTTGCTCTTTTGCTGACACAGGTTGTTGCATTTCCATTTGCACTAATGTTCGGAAAACTTTCTAAAAAATATAAGACAAAAGATTTAATAAATGTCAGCATAATAGGATACTTTTTAATAACTTTGTTTGCACTTCAATTGGATAAGGCTTGGGAATTTTGGCTCCTGGCCGTGTGTGTGGCAATGTTTCAGGGAGCAATACAAGCTCTTTCCAGGTCGTACTTTGCTAAAATCATTCCTAAAGAAAAATCAAGCGAGTATTTTGGATTCTTTGATATTTTTGGAAAAGGAGCATCTTTTACAGGAGCATTTTTAATGGGTTTAACAACTCAAATAAGCGGAAATTCAAAAACTGGCGTTGCATCTATCGCTATAATGTTCATAATAGGATATTTTATGTTTAACTGTGCTGTTAAAATGAATAGATAATATTTTAGAAATAGGTATTTCAAAGCAAAATATAAAATAACATTTGTATTTTTAAGATAAAGATTTGGAAAATATGAAAGGGGAAAAAAGAGTATGTGGTATCTACTATTATCAGGATTATTTGTGATTGTATTATTAATATTATTTCTTCACATGCCGTATTCAAAGACAAAAAAAGAGTTTAATAATGTGATTGAAAATAGAGTTAAATCAATGAGCAAGACATTAGAAGTATTTACTGAAAATGATATGATAAATCTTCCGGAGCCTGTACAAAAATATTTTAAGAAATGCGGGTATATTGGTAAGCCTAAAATGAGTTATATGAAGGCATATTATAAAAATGTAAATTTTAAGATGTCACCATCTAAGACAATAAAGATTGATCACACTCAGTGCAATTTTGTAAAACGCCCTGAGCGCTTTGCGTTTATAAATTCTAATTTGTATGGTATTCCATTTGAGGGGCTTGATTCCTATGATTGCGGAATGGGAAGAATGAAAGGAGTTATTGCAAAGATTATAACACTATTCGATCAGAGAGGAGCTGAAATGGACAGGGCATGCTTAGTTACATATTTGTCTGAAAGCCTGATTTTCCCAAATGCAGTGTTGCAAGATTTCATTACGTGGAAGGAAATCGACAGCACGCATGCCGAGGCAGAGATAAGTTGCTACGGAATATCAGCTGCAGGTGTATTTACATTTGATGAGGACGGACTATGGCGCAGTTTCAGAACAAATGACAGAATATCGGTCTCTATGGACGGCAGTGAGAGGAAGGCGCCATGGTCGGCAATAGTTGAAGACTATCATCAGAGCAACGAAATATGGATGCCAAGAGTTGTTAGCTCTGTCTGGCATTATCCTGAAGGAGATTTTATATATTTTAATGAAAATGGTTCGAAAATATTAATTGAGCACTATTAAAAATTTTTTGTACTTAAATAAATTGCAAAGATATAAAAACAAATTTTTGGAAAACCTCTAAAATATTATTGACATATGTCAAATAAGGAGTATAATTAAAGCATAAATGACATATGTCGATAACAACGAATTAGTATATGCTGTAAAAGTTCAATAAGTACTTTGAATTAACATTTGGCATGATGTACAAATGTGCGGTAAAGAAAAAATGGAGGCTTTTATGAAAATAGCAATACCCGTAGATAAAAAAGACATTAAAACAGAGGAGTGCGTGTCATTTGGCCGGGCACCTTACTTTATGATTTATGATACCGAAGCAAATGAAGCTGTGTTTCTTGACAATAGTGCAGCAGCTATGACAGGAGGAGCTGGAATTAAAGCGGCTCAGGCAATAGTAGACAGCGGGGCTGAATTGGTACTTGCGCGTCGATGCGGAGAAAATGCAGCTGAAGTACTTAAGGCTGCTGATATTAAAATATTTAAAACAAGGAGTTCTTCTGCAAAGGAGAACATTGATGCATTTATTGCGGGAGAGCTTTCTCAACTTGATGAAATACATGCCGGATTCCACGGCCATCACGGAGGCAATTAATATGAAGATTGCTGTTCTGAGCGGTAAGGGCGGAACGGGAAAAACTTTAGTTTCGGTTAATCTGGCAGCCGTATCAGGTAATTCAGAATATATAGATTGTGATGTAGAGGAGCCAAATGGTCATCTCTTTTTGAAACCGGATAACGTTCAGGAAAAAGGAATTTATGTGAAAATTCCTCAGGTCAATGACGATTTGTGTAACGGATGCCGTAAATGCGTTGATTTTTGCAAGTACAATGCGCTCGCTCATATAAGAGACAAATTGATTGTATTTGAAGAGGTATGCCATTCATGCGGTGGATGTGCAATGTTATGTCCGGAAAATGCGCTGACGGAAAAAAATAAGTCTGTAGGTAAAGTGCTTGAAGGAAATTCAGATCAGATAACCGTGCGTACAGGGATGTTGAACACAGGAGAAGTTTCAGGTATTCCTATTATAAAAGATCTTCTTGATGAGAGCAATGCCGTGGCAGGAAAGAATGTTTTTATTGACTGTCCGCCCGGAAGCGCGTGCAGTGTAATGGAGAGCATCAAAGATGCGGACTATTGCATATTGGTTGCTGAACCTACCTTGTTTGGTGTTCACAATCTCAACATGGTTTACGAATTGGTTAAAATTTTTAAAAAGCCTTTCGGTGCAGTTTTAAATAAATGCACGGATGGAGAAAATCCTGCGGAAAGATTTTGTCATGAAAATAACATTGAAATTTTAAGCAGGATTCCATTTGACAGTGAGCTTGGAATGCTGAACTCAAATGCGGAAATTGCCGTATTTAAAAGTGAAAAATATAAAGAATTGTTTTTATCTTTGCTTGATAAAGTGACACAGGAGGTGCAAAATGAAGCAGCTATTAATTCTCAGCGGTAAAGGCGGCACCGGAAAGACTACGATAGCAAGTGCATTTATAAAGCTTTCCGATGCTAAAGCATATGCTGACTGCGATGTTGATGCTCCTAATTTACACCTTATAGCCGGACAAAACACCAATCCGGAAATAACGGATTATTATGGACTCCCAAAAGCAGAAATAGACCCGAAAATATGCATTGATTGTGGCAAATGTGCTAGAAGTTGCAGATTTGGTGCCATATCTAAAACAGAAATGTATAAAGTCGATCCTTTTGCCTGCGAAGGTTGCGGTGTTTGCGAACTTGTTTGCCCTGTCAATGCGGTAAGCTTGAGACAATCTGTTGCCGGAGAGCTTATGCTGTATTCCGAAAGAGAAAAAGTCTTTTCAACTGCACAGTTAAAAATGGGAAACGGCACTTCCGGAATGTTGGTAAGTGAAGTGAAAAAACAAATGAGGTCAGCAGCTCCTAATGTTGAATTATCAATAATTGACGGCTCACCTGGAATAGGGTGCCCTGTTATAGCGTCACTGAGCGGTGTCCATATGGTGTTGATAGTTGCGGAGCCTTCTGTTTCAGGTATCAGTGATATGGAAAGGATAATAAATACCGCAGCTAAGTTCGGTGCAAGGATTGCAGTTTGCATAAATAAATACGATATTAATTATGAAAATTCTGAAAGAATAGAAATGTTTTGTAAAGATAATAAAATTCCGTTTGTAGGCAGAATACCTTATGATTCGGAAGCTGTTAAGGCTGTAAATAATGGTCATAGCATTGTCGATGTAGAATGTAAATCTGGTACGGTTGTAAAGCATTTATACAGCAAAACTATGGAATTACTGTACAGTTGATGGAGTGAGAATAAAAATAAGTTTAGGAAATGGTTGAGGATAAATACCTTGCACCATATAATATATATAAAGGAGATAAAAATGATAAAAATAGCAGTTGCCAGCGAAAATGAAAGAGTAACGGAACACTTTGGACATTGTATAAATTTTAATATTTTTGAGACTGAAAATGACGTGATTACAAAAGTTGAGTCAATTCCAAATCCGGGACACAGACCTGGATTTTTGCCGAACTTTTTAAATGATATGGGAGTTAATGTAATCATATCAGGCGGAATGGGGGGCGGAGCCATAGATATTTTTAATGAAAAAGGGATAGAAGTAATTGTGGGTGCCAGCGGTGATGCCAAGGCAGCAACGGAAGCATATCTTAAAGGTTCATTAAAATCAACAGGTTCAGTCTGCCATGAGCATCAGCATCATGATGAATGTGGCGAATAATACGCCTACAATTAAGAAGTATTGATTACAGCACACGGCATAGTCGATTTCGGATATGCCGTGTGTTTGTTCATTTTATGTTCTGCAGTTTTTTGGCTGCCATTAATAACAAAAAATTACAAAGCTGTTTATAAACAAGTTTATATTAGGATATTTTGGTGTATAATTAATTGTATGGAAATGACATTGAAAGGAGTATTATATGGAGCTATCTAATGTTATGTTTGCCTTTTTACTGACGCTTTTTGCCGGGCTTTCCACAGGGATAGGAAGTGCACTTTCGTTGCTTACAAAAAGGACTAACACTAAATTTTTATCTGTTGCATTAGGTTTTTCAGCAGGTGTAATGATTTATGTTTCATTTGTTGAAATCTTTGTTAAAGCAAAAGATTCTTTAATTGCAGTAATGGGAGTGAAAATGGGTACTTGGGCAACTGTGGGAGGATTTTTTTTCGGTATTCTTATTATAGCTGTTATTGATAATTTGATTCCATCAACGGAAAATCCTCATGAAGTACATACTGTGGAGGAAATGGACGGAGAAAGTGAAGAACATAAATCCAGTTTGATGAGGATGGGTATGTTTACTGCACTTGCCATAGGTATACATAACTTTCCGGAAGGGCTTGCGACATTTACAGCTGCACTGAATGATCCAAGTCTTGGAGTGCCTATCGCATTTGCGATTGCAATACACAACATACCTGAAGGAATTGCGGTTGCTGTTCCTATATTTTATGCTACGGGCAGCAGGAAAAAGGCATTTAAGCTATCATTTTTATCAGGATTATCGGAGCCGATTGGGGCAATTATAGGGTATTTGATTTTATTCAGATTTTTTAATGATGCTATGTTTGGATTTATATTTGCATCAGTTGCAGGAATCATGGTATATATAAGTCTTGATGAACTTCTACCTTCCGCAAGAGAATATGGAGAGCATCATCTGGCAATATACGGGCTTGTTGGGGGAATGGCTGTGATGGCTGTAAGCCTCTTGTTGTTTATCTAAGAAATTTGTGGTAATAATGCAGTTAAAAACTCTTCCTGGCTAGGGGAAGAGTTTTTTATGGGTGAGTTTTTATATTTAAAATTATTTTGAAATTAAAATTAGTTTATTTTTATATTTCCGTTTTTAAAGCTTTCAATAGAGAAACCATTGCAAAAAGCATTACAAAGATAAATGGGAATGCTGCTGCGACTGAAGCTGTCTGTAACGCTTGCAATCCTCCTGAAAGCAGTAATGCAGTTGCAAGGAATGACTGAATTAATCCCCACAGAACTTTTCTATTTCTATTTGGATTCAAATTTCCTTCAGACGTTAACATGCCAAGTACAAATGTTGCAGAGTTAGCAGATGTTACAAAGAATGTACATAACAATGCAACTGTAACTAGTGACAATATGTTTCCAAGAGGATAGTATTTTAATACTTGAAACAAAGCTGTTTCAGGAGCTTCGGTCATAGCTGTAATACCTTCAACTCCAACCTTATCAATTAAATTCAGTCCAAGGCTTCCAAAGGCTGAAAACCATACTATTGATGCAAGTGCCGGAGCGACTATAACCCCGCCTACAAATTCTTTTATAGTCCTTCCTTTTGATATTCTGGCGATAAAGCTTCCTACAAAAGGAGCCCAAGCAATCCACCATGCCCAGTAGAATATTCTCCACCCTTCAAGCCATGAATTGTCTCCAAATGCACTTATTCCAAGGCTGTCTTTCAGAAAATCATTTAAATATAATCCCAGGCCGTTAGTCATGTTGTTTATTGTTCCCAGCGTTGGCCCAACAATTATAACCAATGAAAGCAATCCAAATGCAAGGTATAAATTTATATCTCCCAATGCCTTGATTCCTTTATCAATACCTGTTACAGCAGTCCAAATAAATAATACAGTGATAATGGATATTATTATTATTTGAACTATGGGTGTTTCCGGAATGTTAAAAAGATAGTTTAAGCCACTGTTTATCTGTAAAGTACCCAATCCTAAAGACGTTGCAACACCTGATACTGTAGCAAAAACAGCTAAAATATCAATAAGGTTTCCTATGGGACCTTGAACCCTTTTTTCTCCTAGAAGGGGAATAAATATGCTGCTGATAAGCCCCGGTTTATTTTTCCTAAACTGAAAATAAGCGAGAGCCAGACCTATGATGCTGTAATTAGCCCATGGATGAAAACCCCAATGCATGAAAGACGTTTTAATTGCAAAGTCAGCTGCCTCTAAACTTCCGGGTTCTATATCTCCCAGAGGTTTCACAAAATGTGATATAGGTTCTGCTGTACCCCAGAATACCAATCCGATACCCATTCCTGCTCCAAATAACATAGCAAACCATGATGCTGTACTATATTCGGGTTTTGAGTCATCAGCACCAAGTTTTATATTTCCGTACTTGCTGAATGCCAGAGCGACAGCAAAAATTACGAATATCAACATTGACAATAAGTATGACCACCCGAAGTATTTTGAGAGGAAGTGCAGTAAAGAATTTGCAGCACTGGCAAAGCTCGCTTGACCTATAATTCCCCATAATACTATTGATGTTGAAAAAATGAGAGATATGTAAAACACTTTATTATTTTTTTTATTTATATCATTCATATTTCCTCCGCACCTTTAGATTGGGGATGGTTTTAATACATCCCCATATCTTTAAATTAACTTATATTTGAACTTTGAATACAGTTTGATCTTTAATATCAGTTGTCAAAGCATCTAATGCAACACCAACTCTATGATAACTCATTTTCCACTGCTCTTCCTTACTTCTTGATGGATCTCCCAGAGGATAAGGAATAGAGAACGTAGGAACTATTTTGTTCGCTCCAACTGTTTTAGCAACAGGAACAAGATTGCACATTTGAACAACAGGGAATCCTGCACGTTCTATTTCTTTTACCATCGTTGCACCGCAACGTGTACAGGTGCCTCAGGTTGATACCATTATAACTCCGTCAACATGTTCCTTTTGTAGATAAACAATCATTTCCTTTGCCATTCTTGCAGCCTCTCCCTGAGTGGTTCCGGTACCGACTGTTGAATAGAAGTAGTCATCAAGCTTTCCTATTTTTCCTTCTTTTTCATAAACTCTCATGACATCAAGAGGTACTATAACATTTGGATTTCCGTTTGCAACTTCAGGATCGAATCCGGCATGTATAGTTTTAAATTCTCCGCTTTCCAACTTATCCATACCTGCAATGTTGTATCTTCCCCATCTTGTAGCTGATGCAGACTGTATTCTGTCAGGATTATCAACAGGTACAATTCCGCCAGAGGTAACTATTGCTATTTTTGCCTTGGATAAATCTTTAATAGGAGGAGCAATTTCAACAGTATCCTTCGGTGGTATCGGGAGCTCTGTTGAAAATGGTTCGCCGTTAACTTTTTTAATAAGCATGTCAACAGCTCTGTCAGCAGCATATACAGGCGGATTTGTCCATGTTACACATCTTACGCCTCTTCCGTAATATCCTTCTTCTTCTGCCGGTAAGAGCTCTTCGCCGTTTAATATTTTCTTACCGAAAGCAGCTATTTTTGAAACATCTTTTCTCATTGCAGCCGCACTTGCGCCACCCTTGAAAATATATATATCCTTGCGGAACATTTCAACGCCAGGGTTTTCTTCATTCATTGAAGAAATAACAGGTACTTTGAATTCATTTAAAACTGCTTTTCCAATATGACCGCATGCACTACCGTATCTTCCTGCTCTGAATGCTGGTCCTGCAAAGAATATGTCAAATTCTTTGTCCTTTAAGAAACCTAATATGGTTTTAACAGCTTCCTCTGTGTGAGAGCCCATGAAATTGTCGCCGCAAATTATTGTGTGAGTTACTTTTACATCATCACCCAATTTTTTTTGCAGTTCCAAAGCTGGTCCAACAAGACCATCTCTTATTTCAGGAGCGAAATCTGCTTTATCTTCTCCGCCTATCTGACCAAAAAACTGATTAATATAAAGAATTGCCTTTTTCATTGTGCACCTCCCTAAAATTCTTTTACTGTCTTAGGTGACCATCCAACTACCTGGTCTCCGCAGAACATAGAATTGTTTTCCATTATTATAGAACCGTCTTCTCTAACTGATGGTCCAAGAATTTCATCTACAGCCCATCCTCCGGCAAGTCCGTCTCTTTTCAGCGCATCCAGTTCTCCAAGAACTGTTTCCATAGGTGGAAGTTCAATTAACTGAGATACATCACCTGCTGATACTATTGCATCAGCTTTTTCATCTAAAGTAACCAACGGCTGTGATTTTCCGTCTCTTCCTGTGCATTCAGGTGTAAGGCCGACTGTCTTAACTCCGGCATCTTCAAGTGCAACTATACATGCAATAAAGTCAGCATCAGGATTTCCGTATCCTTCCTCTGCAACGATAGCACTTTCAGCACCGATTGTTTTTGCGATTTGAGCTACAAACAGAGCTGATCTTTCTTTCTGTTCCATTGCAACATTTAAGTTTGATGTTATTACTCCAAGGAAGTTAATTGTCTTGCCATGCTCCTTATATAGTCTTCTTAGTACAGGGAAATTTTGAATGTCATAGGTAGACCATTTAGATGAACAAGGCATAAAGCTCCCTGAAATAACTGCGCCGTCTAAAATTTCATTCGGATGCATTAAAGTAGGCAACATTCTGTTGGTGTCCCATCCATATACCAAATCATTGTAGCCTAGAGCTTCCATTTGTGATTGAAATTGGAGAACCAAAACAACAGAAGGCAAATCGTTTACACTGTCTGTTCTTTTTGTCATAGAATCAAGCTCAAATACTTCTGTTTCTTCAGGAACTAAATCTTTAACGCATGAGCCTACATACTCGGCAAGTCTCATACCTGCCCATCTGAGTGCTTTATTTTTCTTCTGCTGCTCATTTTTTTCGAAGTCTTCATCAGTATCAGCAACTAAAACAATGTTGTTCAATTGAGAATAGTAGGTGTACTTTGCGCCTTCGCCGCTCATATCAATAAGTCCGTCCTGAAATCCTCCCCAGTGCTTGCCTACAGCCAGCACACTGCAGTTTTTCAATGCCAATGTTTTTCCGTTTCCTGCCTGCATTAAATCCCCTGTAACTCCTGGGAAAACAGGACCTCCGCCGACTCTCATTCTTGGTTCAATAGCTTCCTTAACAGGCGCAATTCTGATTTTATCGCCTGGTTTTGCTATGTGCAATTCTGCTTCTGTTATGTGTGCGTCCTCTTTAACAACCTTCAATGCTTCTTCTTTGCTGATTGTTAAAAGGCCGTCTTTAAAGGATGTTTCACTTCCAAAGACGATATCTTTGACATAAAAATTACCTAATTCAAGTTTCATCAATTACACTCCCTTCAATTTTTTGTTTTTAGGTAAACCTTTTTACTACTAGTTTGCAACTATAGATGAAATATAATTAACCACTCCTTTCTATAATAAAATTAGTTGCAATTATAATGGATAGTTATATTGCCTTTACTAACTATTAATTTATATTATAGCATAATCATGATTATATTTCAATCATGATTTGTTAAAATATTATCTATTTTTTGATTTTTTTATTTTACTAAAGTAAATGATAACCAAATCACATAATAATATCCAGAAACTCAGCAATTATAAAATTGCAAATTATGTTGTTTATGAACATAAATTAATATATAATTGACATAAGTTATAATGGCAAAGGAAAGGTACATAATGGACAAAAATATTAAGAAAAAAAGGATGATGACGTATTTTATAGATGCGACAGATGAAATAATTAAGAATGAAGGAATTGAAAGTGTTACCATTAGAAAGGTTGCAAGCAAGGCGGGATACAACAGTGCAACAATTTACAATTACTTTAAGAATTTGGATCATTTGATCCTGTTTTCTTCTTTGAAATATTTAAATGACTATACAGCTGCTCTTCCGAGATATTTGATGAATGCCCGCAATTCTGCAGAAAGGTTTCTAAAGGTATGGGAGTGTTTTTGCTATTTTTCTTTTAAGAATCCGGAAATATATCATTCAATATTTTTTGCAAGGTTAAACGACGGTCATAAAGAGGTAGTAAAGGAATACTATAATTTATTTCCTGACGATCTCGGAATACATTCCGAAGATGCTACTACTGAAATGCTCTTACAATATAATATTTATGAAAGAGATATGATTCTGGTTAGTGAGTGCGTCAAAGAAGGGCTGATAAGAGCTGAAGATATGGAATCGATGAATGAAATGGCAACTATGATATATGAAGGTATACTGATGAAGGTTTTAAACGGAAAAATTGATCCTGAGCATGCTTTGGAAAAAACTATGAAATATATTGTACATATTACGGATTCATTTTTAATAAAGTAAATGGTGTATATGCGTAGGCGGAAAACGGTAATATTCCGCCTGCATTTTATTTATAATAGCAGCATAACTAATTCTATTTGCATTTTTTAGGTTAAGCTTACTGTAGGCTCTGTTATAATCAGTGTATTTTCGAAAGTGTTTAAATTGGCGTGAGCACCTATAGGGATTGTCATTTTATAATATCCGTGGCCTGAAGCGAGATTGGTCATCAATGGCTTTCCAAGCGGAATCAGTACGTCGTTTATTAGATCCTCATATGTTTTGCCGTAAGCATTCGGGCAGTTTGTGCATTCCCCAACAATCATCCCTGCACAATCACGGAATTTTCCTGCATGAATTAAATGAGTTACGAGCCTGTAAACGCGGCTTATTGACTCGTGAGTTTCTTCAATGAAGACAATCCTTCCATTTGTATCAATCTCGTAAGGAGTTCCAAGGGTATCCACAAATGATTGGAGGTTTCCTCCTACTATGGTACCGCTTACGTTTCCGGGTACTCTGCTTACCAGTGGAATACCAGGCGGATTTTCCATTAATCTTGGAGAAGTAAGTGTTGAAGTGGCGGTAAAAAACTGATTAAAATTATAAGCAGGAGTTGTACTTCTGAAATCAATCAAAAGCAGACTGTGGAAAGTAATTAGATTTGCCCATATATATAACACATTCAGCAAAACAGTTATATCACTGTATCCTGTAAATATTTTAGGATTTCTATTAATAAGGTTGTAGTCTAAGTAAGGAATAACATCCTTAACTCCCGTTCCGCCTCTTACAGGAATTATAGCTCTTACATTTGGATTTTCAAACATGTTCATTAAATCAGAAGCGCGCTGCTGTGGTGTTGCAGCCAGATAACCATCTGATGAGTACACATAATCTCCAACTACCACACTAAAACCAAGATTCTCAAGAAATTGTATTCTTTCATTAATGGTAGCTTCATCTCGGGGACTACCAAGTGTAACAACACCGATGGTATCCCCGGCGCGCAAGATTGGTGGTCTAATTGCCATTTTTCTGCCTCCGGAGAATTAATAAATTAGTATCACATATCAGTATATGAAAATAATTTATTTTTGTTAACCGCTGGTTTAAATATAGGATTATATCATACTCCTTCGCAATTAAATTCCGGAATAAAGCTTTCGGATTGCGTTTCTCCTTCTTGTAAAAAACCATTTTCAATACCTATACTGATAGTATAATTTATCAAATCTTTATATTCTTCATCGGTTATTTTTCTGTCAATCTCAGGATGTTTTTTGACATTATTCAGCGGAGTGTATTGATTCATAATACTTATATAAATTTTGCTGCCAAAAGTTTCATGTAAGTATCTTATTATATTCTTAGAATCTTCGAGATATCCTGGCAGCATCATATGGCGTACAATTACGCCTTTTAGCAGTATGCCGTCAGAGTCAAATTCGCATTCGCCAACTTGTCTTACCATCTCAGAAATCGACTTGGATGCAAAATTGAAATAGTCTTTGCAGTTTGAATATCTTTCAGAAATATTTGAATCCATGTATTTCAAATCCGGCAGATAGATATCAGCAATTCCGTCCAACAGTCCTAACACATCAGGTTTTTCATAACTTCCGGTATTATATACAATAGGAATATTCAGACCGTTTTTACGGCTGGAATTGACAGCTTCTATAATGTGGGGGACAAAATGGCTTGGAGTTACCAGGTTAATATTGTGTGCTTTTTTGTTCTGGAGCTCTAAAAATATCTCTGAAAGTCTTTCTGTTGTAATAATTTTACCTGCAGTACCATCAGCAATATTATGATTCTGACAATAAACACATCCTACAGAACAGCCGCTGAAAAATACTGTTCCCGAACCTCTTGAACCGGAAATACATGGTTCCTCCCACATGTGAAGAGCAGCTCTGGCTACTACCAACCTGCTGTTTTCTTTGCAATACCCTTTTTGTCCGCTGGTTCTTCGGGCATGACAGTCCCTGGGGCAAAGCGTACAATCATCATACAGTTTTTTATAGTCTGTTAATTTAGCGTTCATGGCATACCTCTGATAAATAATAGAAATTATACCATTGAGCTGCTAATCCAGCAATCATTATTTATTTATGACTAATAAAATGTTAAATTTCAACAACATTTGTCGTGCTGTAAATACCATTTAAAAAGCGGGAATAAGTTTTCTAGAAATTGATAGCGGAAATGTTTGACTGAAATATTGAATAAGAAAGAAAATTGTATTAATATAATATTAACAAGTTAAGTAGGAAAAAACCATAATTTGAAAGAGAAACTACTTGCTTGAAAAAATGAAAGTGATATAAGGGTGAATAAAAATGCCTACTACATATGCTCATTACACATTTGGACAGGAAGTCTTAAAATTGATAGATGAAGACATTAATAAGATTATAAATAAAAATAAGGATTTGTTTAACATAGGACTCCATGGACCTGATATTTTGTTTTATTATAAGCCGCTGAAATCAAACCACATAAGCAAAGTAGGACACAATTTACATGAAAGAATCGCCGCAGATTTTTTCGAAAATGCAAAGGATGTTATAAACGCTTCGTCTGATTATGAAGCTTCATTATCATATATATTCGGATTTATATGTCATTTTGTGCTTGACAGCCATTGCCATCCATACATAATAAAAAATGAAGGGCAGATAATCACTCACAGTCACATAGAAACGGAATTTGATAGGGTGCTAATGCTTAAAGATAAGTTAAATCCCGTTTCATTTAGACCAACATCTCATATTAAATATGATTATGGGTATTTGGAGGTAATATCATCGTTTTATAAAAAAATATCTAAGGGAGAAATAAAAGCTGCGTTGAAGTCTATGAAACAGTGCCTGAATTTTCTTGTTGCACCGGGCAGGATAAAGAGAAGCATTCTAATGCTTGGTTTGAAGATTTCAGGGAACTACGAAAATATGGTAGGATTGTTGATGAGTTATAACCCCATTGAAGAATGTAATGAAATAAATGAAAAATTATATGAAATTTACAACGAATCTACCAGCTCAGCCGCAGAGATGGTTGAGTATTATTATAGAAATATAAAAACCGGCGGAAAGCTCGATCAGCGTTTTAACAGAAATTTTTTGTAATACTCCTTACTGATATTTATTTAGTTCTCACACTTTATAATATTTTCTACATAAGATAGTGTATACTTATTTAAGGATGTGAACATATGGTTAATGATTTTATTAACAGCCAGACATATAAAAATCTATTAAATGCATATAGCCTTGAATCGATTGAAAGCACACGCTATAGAATAAACGGTGAAATGGCCAGAAGGGAAGGATATCAACAAATTGCAGATATTTTTGATTTTACTGCAAGAAATGAACAACAGCATGCACAGATATGGATGCGTTTTGTGTTTCAGGGAGTTATGCCTACAGTGCTGCAAAGCCTGCTTGAGGCGGCAGAAACAGAAGGATACGAAGGAACAGATTTATTTATGGAATATGCTGATGTTGCCCGTTTAGAAGGATATACAGATATAGCTAATATGTTTGAAGGAATAGCTGTAATAGAAAGGCACCAGCAGTATAGATTTAATCAACTGGCTCAAAATATGGAGAACAATCGGGTGTTTTGCAAGGAGAGCAACACTGTTTGGGTGTGCCTGATTTGCGGAAACCTGGTATGGGGCGAATGTGCTCCCGAGAGGTGCCCTATATGCGGATATCCTCAGGGATATTATGAGATTAACTGCGAGAATTACTAAAGAATATAAACAAAAGGGCAGATTTTTAATTGGAGGCAGTTTTAATATCTGCCCTTTTTTTATGAGATTTTGCACCGTTTGTAAAAATAATGTTGATATAATGATGGAGTTTCTATATAATTAAAAAAAGATGAAGAAACTGGGGGAATTTATGGACTTTATATATGGGTTTTTGAAGGGTATGGCACTAGGGGCAGGAGCAATTGCTCCTGGCGTGAGCGGAGGAGCTTTAGCTGTTATTTTTGGTCTTTACGATAAAATAACTAATTTTATTGCTCATTTGAACATAAATTTTAAACGCAATTTAATTTTTTTTATTCCCATTGGAATCGGGGCTGTAGTCGGTGTTTTAGCATTCAGCAGAATAATAGAATTTTTGTTTGCTAATTATGAAGTTGAGGCAAGATATGCATTTGTTGGCTTAATGCTTGGAACATTTCCCATTGCCGTGAAAGAGGCAAATAAAAAAGGATTTAAAAAAACATACATGATTCCGTTTATAGCATCATTTTTATTAACAATAGTTCTTACATATATAGGAAATAACTCTGTTAATGCTGTAATGAATGCTGGTAATGAGCCTGCTCATTTAATTCTATATGGATTAATAATTGGATTTGGAACTATAATCCCTGGCGTCAGTGCATCTGTTATTTTAATGTATATAGGAGCATATGAACTTGTAATAGGAGCCATATCTAACTTTAAGATAATGTTTCTTTTCTTTTTAGGTATTGGATTTATCCTGAGCGTATTATTGTTTGCAAAGTTGATTTCAATGCTTTTTGCCAAAATGTACGGTATGATGTACTATACGATACTCGGACTTGTTTTAGGTTCAATTATATCAATATTCCCGGGATTTGAAATGACATTTTTCTATATAATTAACATAATAATTCTGATCTCATGCTTTGTTTTATCATACTCACTGGGCAGATATGCAGGTAGCAGGTAGAATGTCAATTAAGAAACACCGCAGGTTTTCATCGTTGCGGTGTTCCTTTTAAATATTACACTTAGCGAATCTATCTGCAATAATTTTTATGTTGTCTGATTTTATATCCTCCTGCTGAAGAGGTAGTTTGAGTATGGACTTGTCTTTAAAAGTTTCTTCGATAATATCTAAATATTTTTTTTCCTGCTCTTTTTTATTTTTCCAGAATTCGTCTGTCATGTCGTCAGGCAGTATTTTATTAACTATAATACCTCCAACGGGTATATTGTATTTTTCCAAAATCCTTACAGCTTTTTCAGTCTCGTCAATAGGAAGCTTTTCTGCATTTATTACAAATATAAATGTCAGCATTTTGTTATCAACCATTATTTTTTTTGCTTTTGATATTTTGTCATATCTCTTTTTCAGAACTTTAATAACATCGTCATCTTCCAAATCCTTTTCGGAAGCTTTCCTGCCTTTTAATGCCATTGACATAAGATTTACTGATTTGCTTCTTTTAGCAATCAAACTATCAATCCAGGAGCCTAAAAGTTCGGGTAGAGACAAGAGTCTTAATGTATGGCCGGTTGGAGCTGTATCAAATATAATTCGGTCATATTCTTCAGCTTTTTCGGTAATAATTTCAATCATTTTATCGAACAGGGCAGCTTCTTCGGTTCCTGGAGATATGGAGGCTGCGTCTATTTGTTTGTTTATTTCCTTAACAATAACAGGGCTGACAACTCGCTTAAGGTTAAGTCTTACACTGTCCATATAAGCCTTGCTTTCTTTTTCTCCGCTTATCTCCAGTGCATCTAAATTTGGCATAATGTTGGTTATTTCATCGTTTATCTTCTTTTCAAAAATATCTGAAGTAGAGTGAGCAGGATCTGTTGAAACAATCAGTGTTTTTAATCCGTTACCTGCTTCATAAACTGCATATGAAGCACTGCAAGTAGTTTTTCCTACTCCTCCTTTTCCACCGAAAAAAATAATTTTATTCATAATCCCTCCTAAGCATCAAAGCCATAATCAGACCATTTTTCCTGCCAAACATACAGCCTGCTGATCATTCGGTTTTGCCATCCGTCTAAATCTTCTGAAATTAACGGAAGAAGTTCCAGAGAATAATAAGTTGTGGGAATAGGTATTCCCAGCAAATCTCCAAAGCAGAGAAGAATGAAATCATCCATTTCATTATGAGATTCTTTTATTAAAAGTGCTTTGGATTTTCTGCTGACGTCTGTGGCAGCATGGAGGAAAAGCTTAATATTGTCAAATAATTCTTTAATGTTATTATTTTTCAATTTTACTCCTCCTTATTATTTTTTTTACAAATTGTAATGCGCTATTTACTAAATTATATTTTAGTTTATAACGAATGTCAATAATAGAAAAAATAACATTGACTAGAACTGCTAACAGTGATAAAATACAGGTGTAAGGATATTAATGCAACGCTAAATCACTTGAAAAAAGAGGCACAAATGGAGACTTTTCAATATTTAGATGCTATCGAGACAAAGTTGCAAAACAGTTTTGACGTTTGTCGAAATTATAAGATAAATGACTTAAAATATGATTTGTTTGCAGAGTACCATTTAAGAAGCGAAAGGTATGTAGCTGTAAAAAAAGCGATAGTGTACGCCTTCGAAAACAATGAGTACTGTTTGATGAAATGTTATGAGGAATTAAGTTCAGACATCTGTAACACATTTGTAAATTCTTTGAAAGATTCAATCGAGTCAATAGTAAACCCATCTAATGAACACATGTCAAGTACCGTAACGGGAGTTATGGTAACGGAAAAAATTCATGAAGAAAATTTAGAGCACATAAGAAAAAAAGTTGAGCAATTCAAATATAATAAAGGTTTCGCATTTGGATTTAAGGGTTGGGCTGATGTAAGATTAATATTGGTCTCTCTTAATGAAGGTTTAATAATAACAAATAAAAAAGGGAAGGAGGTTATTGAGGTTTATAGCTTCTAATTCCATATGCAAACAATCTGCAATCGTTTTATTTAATTAAAAGGAGGTTATTATATGAACGCATTGCTTTTAGTTTTACTTGGTATTATTGTTTTTGTAATAGCTTATGTGACTTATGGAGCTTGGCTGGCTAAACAATGGGGGGTTGATCCAACAAGAAAAACACCGGCACACGAAATAAATGACGGGATAGATTACGTTCCGGCAAAACCGGCTGTATTGTTAGGACATCATTTTGCTTCTATAGCAGGCGCGGGGCCTATAAATGGTCCTATTCAGGCAGCTATATTTGGATGGGTACCTGTACTTCTTTGGATAGTTATTGGAAGCATATTTGTAGGAGGAGTTCATGATTTTGGCTCACTGTATGCTTCTGTTCGCCACAAAGGAAAATCTATAGGTGAAGTAATACACACAAATATGGGAAAAAGAGGAATGCAATTATTTTCTATATTTGCCTGGCTTACATTGATATTGGTGGTTGCGGCTTTCACTAATATAGTTGCAGCAACATTTGCTTCTGTTCCTGCTGCAGCTTCTTCTTCCTTAATGTTTATAATTTTAGCATTAGTATTTGGTTATGCTGTATACCGAAAGGGACTTTCATTGAAAATTGGTACTGTTGTTGGAGTTATTCTACTTTTCACATGTGTATATTTAGGTCAATTGTTCCCTTTGCAGTTAAGTGTTAATACTTGGATATTAATTTTAATGGTTTATATTTTTGCTGCTTCGGTGGCACCTGTATGGATTTTGCTGCAACCGAGAGATTATCTTAATTCATTCCTATTATATGCTATGATAGCCGGTGCTGTAGTAGGGCTTATTGTATACAGACCTGGTGTTCAACTGCCGGCAGTTACCGGATTTTACGTAAACAATCAGTATATGTTCCCGATGCTGTTCGTAATAGTTGCCTGCGGGGCTATTTCAGGATTCCACTCACTTGTTGGTTCTGGTACTACATCCAAGCAGGTAAATAATGAAAATGACACCAAGCTTATTGGATATGGTTCTATGCTGATAGAAGGACTTTTAGCTATAATAGCCCTCATTACAGCTGCATATATTTCTAACGGAGAATTAACTGAACTGCTGAAGGGCGGGCCTGTAAATGTATTCTCAAGTGGTGTAGGAACATTTATGTCTAAGTTTGGCATTCCTTTTGAAGTAGGAAAATCATTCGTTGCATTGGCGGTATCTGCATTTGCTTTAACAAGTCTGGATACTGCTACAAGATTGGCGAGATTTATTTTCCAAGAATTTTTTGATAACCCTGAAAGTGAAAAACAATCAGTCTTGTCAAATATGTATGTTTCAACAGCGATAACTGTCTTGATAGGCGGATACCTTGCTGCCGGCGGATATTCTAAGATTTGGCCTATATTCGGATCTGCAAATCAGCTTTTAGCAGCGTTGTCATTGCTTGCTATAGCAGTGTGGCTCAAGAAAACAGGAAAAAATTATCATATGCTGACTATTCCCATGATATTTATGCTGTTCGTTACACTTACTGCACTAATTCTGTTGATTAAGTCAAATTTGGCTGCAGGAAATTATATATTGGTAATATTCCCTGTCCTGCTGTTTATTCTTGCGGTTGTTCTTGCTAAAGAGGGATACTCAATTGTATTTAAAAAAGATGAGTTAAAAAATACATCTGAATAAAAATAGTAACTATCTTTAATAATTCTAATAGATAATAATATTATGCATAGGGTGTTGCAGAGATCATGGCTGCAGCACCCTATTATAGTGCTTTAAATTGCACTGCTTAGGCAGTATTTAGCGCAGGAAAATGTTTTACATAATTTTGAATAAATAGTAATTTAAATTATTGACGCAATTTGCCATATGTGTTAGAATTAAATACAAATCAGCCTTTTCATTTTTTTGAAATTTTCTTCATTATACTAAAGGTTGAAATGTAATACACATATTTAGGAGGAAGTATGACAACATTTTTAATCGGAATTATTATTCTTGTTGTTGGTGGCTATTTTTACGGTTCATACTGTGAAAAGGTATTTGGACCTGATGATAGAGAAACACCAGCAATTTCTAAAGCTGACGGAGTAGACTTCGTTGGAATGAAAAAATGGAAGAACTCATTAATCGAATTATTGAACATTGCCGGAACAGGGCCTATATTTGGACCTATTCAGGGTATTCTATTTGGACCTGTGGCATTTATTACAATACCTATCGGTTGTGTTATTGCCGGCTCTATGCATGACTATTTTTCAGGCATGATTTCAATGAGAAACGGCGGAGCACAAATGCCTAAGTTAATCAAAAAGTATTTGGGAAACAACGTTATAAAATTTTATAATTTCTTCTTATGGATTTTGATGTTTCTTGTTGGTGTTGTTTTTGTATACACACCTGGAGACTTAATTGTAACTCAGGTTTTCAGCCAGGAAGCAGCAGTAGGCAATCCCACAGTATGGATAGTTTATGGAGCTATATTTGCTTATTACCTGATTGCTACACTGTTCCCAATTGATGCAATTATCGGAAGGGTATACCCTATATTTGGAGGATTCCTTATAGTTTCAGCAGTGGGTATTTTTATAGGAATATTGTTTGACGGAGGCGCAAGCTTAACAAACCTTTCACTTGCTGGAATGTTCAGTCAGCATCCACAAGGTCTTCCTTTTATACCTGTATTCTTTATAACGGTTGCTTGTGGTATAATGTCAGGCTTCCATGCTACTCAGGCTACATTAATTTCCAGAACAGTTAAATCTGAAAAAGAAGGAAGAATGACATTCTTCAATATGATGTTGGTTGAAGGTTTTATAGCTATGTGCTGGGCAGCAGGAACAATGGTATTGTTTGGAAGAGGAACAGACGTTGGTACAGCGTCTACACTTATAGTTGGTATGGTGTCAAAAGAATTCTTGGGTTCAGTCGGAGGAATGATAGCAATCGTAGGAGTTATAGTACTGCCTATTACATCTGGTGACACAGCATTCAGATCACTGAGACTTATGGTTTCTGAACAGTTTAACATTAATCAGCAGCGTCCAAAAAACAGAATTTTAACATCTGCTGCATTGTTTGTACCTGCTGCGGTAGTATTATATTTCTCTAAATTAAGCCCTCAGGGATTTAATATTTTGTGGAGATACTTTGCATTTACAAACCAATTTGTTGCTACATTTGCATTAGGAACAATTGCTGTGTATCTTTATATAACAGAAAAGAACTATCTTGTTGCATTATTGCCGGGGATGTTTTACTTCTTCATAACTTTAAGCTTTATATTCCACGCCCCTATAGGATTAAGGCTGGATGAGCTGGTAGGGCTTGATCCTTCAAGCTACACTGCTTCATTTATACTTGCTGCGGTTATGTGTATAGGATATGCATGGTTTATTAAGAAACGTGCAGAATCAAATAAAGAGCAAATTTTAAAGAATGTCTTGTCATAAGACATTAAAGGGCTGCGCAAGCAGCCTTTTTTATATCTTAATTTTAGAATTAAGACAAACTTTACAAACAAATAAAAATTTGGTACAATCAAGCAGATACAGTAATTGAAATGATATTAAGCATTTGGTTGGTGGGAGTATGCAGAGAATTAGAAATATGTTGTTTAGCAGAGTTGTGCTTGTTGCTTTATCGATTTTGCTGCAGCTTTTGACATTTGTTATAATGATCAGAAAATTCAGCGATTATTTTGTTGTATTTGATGTAATATTTACTATTATAAGTATTCTGGCCGTATTACATATACTGAACAGTAGGAGTGATCCGGCTTATAAAGTTGCATGGATTATTCCAATTATGCTGTTTCCCATATTTGGGGGGCTTTTTTATTTAACGTTGGGTGGAACAGGATTATCTGGAAGAATGAAAAGAAAGATGTCACGTATTACTGATAAAATGAAAGAGTGTATGAATCAGAATCAAGAAACTCTGAAACTTTTGAAGCAAGATAGCAATGTTGCATTTAATCAGGGTAAGTATATTGAAAAATATACTATGTGTCCAGTTTACAATAATTCATATACAAAATTTCTTCCGTCAGGAGAGGAATTTTTTGAACATTTAATAGATGAATTAAAAAGTGCGAAAAGATTTATCTTTCTTGAATTTTTTATTATTGACGAGGGAGAGATGTGGAACACTATTCTTGACATATTGAAGGATAAAGCTAAAAATGGTGTTGACGTTCGTGTCATTTATGATGATGTGGGATGCATGTTCAAACTTCCTTTCAGATATAACAGGCGATTGGAGGAATATGGAATTAAATGCTGTGTTTTCAATCCTTTTATTCCTGTTTTATCTCTAAGGTTAAATAACAGGGATCACAGAAAGATTGCTGTTATTGATGGAAAGGCAGCTTTTACGGGAGGAGTTAACATTGCTGATGAATATATCAATGCAGTGGAAAAATTCGGACATTGGAGAGACTGTGCCATAAAAATAAAGGGAGATGCAGTCTGGAGCCTTACAGTAATGTTTTTATCTATATGGACTTTTCTCAAGGATACGGAAGAAGATTATAAAAAGTTTATGCCGGACTCGTTGGACGAAAACCTTGGATGCTGTGGTTATGTTCAGCCGTTTGATGACAGTCCGCTGGATGATGAGCACGTAAGCGAAGCGGTATATTTGAATTTAATTAACCAGGCGGAAAAATATATTTATATCGAGACTCCTTATCTTATAGCAGACAATAAAATGATGATTGCATTAAGTCTTGCAGCAAAAAGAGGTGTGGATGTAAAAATTCTCACACCAGGTATCCCTGATAAAAGGTATGCATTTGCCGTTACCCAATCAAGCTATGAAGAGCTTTTAGATTCAGGAGTCTCCATTTACCGGTATACACCGGGATTTAATCATGGAAAGACTTTCGTTATTGATGACAGATATGCTGTTGTAGGAACAATAAATCTCGATTACAGAAGTCTGTACCTGCATTTTGAATGTGGAGTATGGATGTTTAATACAGATAGTATAATGCAGGTTAAAGAAAGTACGTTGGATGCTCTTGAGAAGAGCAGAAGAATTACTTTGTACGAGGTTAAGAAAATATCAAGAGTAAAAAAAATTATAAGAACCATTCTAAAAATATTTGCACCTTTGATGTAAATATATATAATAATGAAAGCAAATCAAAAAAAGGAAGAGAAATGGAAAAAAATTATAAATTTTATTTGAAGCTTTTCTGGTCAACATTCTCACTGAGTGCGTTTACTGTAGGAGGAGGATATGTAATAGTTCCTCTTATGAGAAAAAAGTTTGTTGAAGAATTTGAATGGATAGATGAAGAAGAAATGCTAAATCTTGTAGCTATTTCTCAATCAGCTCCCGGGCCAATTGCAGTTAACACTTCAATAATGGTAGGGTACAGAATCGCAGGGATTGTCGGAGCATTTGTGACTATACTAGGGACAATACTGCCTCCTCTGATTATAATTACTGTGATTGCTCATTTTTATTCATTTATTAAGGAAAATAGAATTGTTAATTATATGCTTCTTGGGATGAGGGCCGGAGTTGCAGCGGTTATTTTGGATGTAATTATTAGAATGGCTATGGATATTTTTAAAACTAAAAATACAGTGTCAATAATGATTATGGCAGTAACCTTTTTAGCTGCGGTAATTTTTAATATTAATGCTGCATTGATAATTATATTCAGTGGTGTGTTCGGGGCTTTTTATTACAATCTCTTTAAGAAGGAAGGTATTAAAAAATGATTTTGATTGAAATATTTTGGAGCTTCTTTCAAATTGGCCTTTTTGCCATAGGTGGTGGTTACGCTGCTCTTCCTCTTATAGAATACCAAGTTATTGAAGTGCATAACTGGCTTACGTTGTCTGAGTATGCGGATTTGCTTACAATTTCTCAAATGACACCGGGGCCTATCGCATTGAATGCTTCAACATTTGTTGGAATTAGAACAGCTGGAATTCCCGGAGCAATAGTTGCGACTATAGGTTGTATAACACCTTCTTGTATTATAGTGCTGACTTTGGCATATTTTTATTTTAAGTATAAAAATCTTTCAGCTATTCAGGGTGTACTAAAAGGGCTAAGGCCTGCAGTTGTATCATTGATAGGGTCAGCCGGATTATCCATCTTGCTTTTAGCTGTTTTTAAATCTGAAGGCGTTACATTAATGACTATGAATGCAGGAGACATTAATTATATTTCCTTACTGCTGGTTGTAATAGGATTGTTTGTTTTAAGAAAGTACGCTGCAGATCCAATAAAAGTAATGATAGCAACAGGGATTATTGGAATGATAGTATATTCGTTAGTATAGTTTGAGTACATCTGCTTGATTTTTATTTAATATATTGATATTTCTAAACCTGTGCTTATGTTTTGCACAGGCTTTAATAAAATGATTAAATTACAAAGCCCCCATTTGGGCTGATTACCTGGCCTGTTACAAAATTAGAGTACGAAGATGCTAAATAGAGTGCACATCCTGCTATATCATCTGGATCTCCAAGCCTCATCAATGGAGTATGTTTTTTGAGTTCGCCTAATTCATTTTCATTATATGAAGAGAGCATTTCTGTCTGTATTACTCCTGGAGCTATGCAATTCACCTGAATATTTGAAGGCCCAAGCTCTTTTGCCAGCGCTTTGGTAAACCCAATTATTGCTGCTTTTGCTGCTGAATAGTGTACTTCACATGACGCTCCTACAATTCCCCATATAGAAGAAATATTAATAATCTTTCCCTGTTTATTGGGAAGCATATACTTTAATGCACTTTGAGAGCAATAAAATGCACTTTTAAAATTAGTATTCAACATGTGATCCAGATCCTCATCTGTAATATCAGTAAACAGTTTTTCCTGACAAATTCCCGCATTGTTTATAAGAATATCAAGACCGCCGAATTCTTCTATACAAAACTTTGTCATTAAATCAACTTCATCTCTGTTTGATACATCAGCTTTGTAAGTTTTAACAAATAATCCTTCACTCTTAAGCTTATCATATAAATGCATGGCACTTTCTTCGGAATTGTTATAATTAATTAAAACATTATATCCTTTATGGGCAAACAATTCTGCAATTGAATGACCAATACCTCTTGATGCTCCTGTTACAATAACAGTCTTAGAATTTAACATTTAATTCTCCTTTTTATTAAGGTGCTATATATTTTTAAAAATTTCATCATGCAGAATGCATGATTTTAAATCAAATTTATTGTACTACTAAATTAATTGAATTTCTATTTAAATAATAAAAATATTTTATGAGGTGAAGATAAAGAAGCAGTTTTCCATAGCTTGAGAATATTGAAATTATAATATATGGTTTGTTATTCATAAATTTTTTAAATAAATTGAATATGCATATAAAAAGTGTTAAAATACCGCTAAGGAGTATTATATGAACAATAAATTTACACATTTACATGTACATACTGAATATAGCCTGCTGGACGGAGCTTGCAGAATTAAAGAACTGGTAAATAAAGCGAAGGAGCTTAACATGTCTTCATTGGCAATTACGGATCATGGAGTCATGTACGGAGTTGTGGAGTTTTTTAAGCAGGCAAAAAAAGCGGGAATTAAACCTATACTTGGATTTGAAGCATATGTTTCACCGAGAAGGCTTACTGACAAGGATCCTCAAAGGGATAAAAATCAGTTCCATTTGGTGTTGCTTGCAGAGAATGAAGAAGGATGGAAAAATATTATAAAGCTTTGCTCAATAGGATTTGTAGACGGTTATTACTATAAACCCAGAATTGATCATGATACAATCAGAAAATACAGCAGTGGTGTAATTGCACTGAGTGCATGCCTTGCTGGAGAGGTGCAATCGCATATTCTTGACAACAATTATGCTGAGGCATTAAATACAGCACTGATGTACGAGGACATTTTTGGAAAAGGTAACTTCTTTCTTGAAATGCAGGATCATGGAATGAAAGAGCAGCAAACCGTGAACAAGGGGCTTGTCAGAATCAGTCGTGAAACTGGTATCAAACTTGTGGCTACAAATGATGTGCATTATGTAAACAAAGAGGATGCATATTTTCACGATGTTCTCTTGTGCATACAAATGCAAAAAACAGTTATGGATGATGACAGAATGCAGTTTCCTTCGGATGAATTTTATCTTAAATCCTATGAAGAAATGCTGGAGCTGTTTCCGGAGGATGCGCTTAAGAATACGATGGATATAGCTGAGCGGTGCAATGTTGAACTTGATTTTGACACTGTACATCTTCCGGAATTTGAGATTCCAGAAGGATATACAAAATCAGAATATTTCAGGGAAATATGCCAAACTGGTTTAATAGACCGATATAACAAAATTGATAGCGAACTTCAAAAAAGGCTTGATTACGAAATAAGCGTAATTGAACAAATGGGTTATGTTGATTACTTCCTTATAGTATGGGATTTTATAAAATATGCCAAGGACAATAAAATAATGGTGGGGCCTGGAAGAGGTTCGGCTGCCGGAAGTCTGGTTGCATATTCAATGAAAATTACAAATATTGATCCGATGAAACATAATTTGATTTTCGAAAGGTTTCTTAACCCGGATCGTGTCAGCATGCCGGATATTGATGTTGATTTTTGCTATGAAAGACGTGAAGAAGTAATAGAGTATGTCAGAAATAAATACGGTGAGGAAAGGGTAGCACAAATTATAACATTCGGAACAATGGCAGCCAGAGGATCAATCAGAGATGTTGGAAGGGCTCTGGATATGTCTTATGGCGAAGTTGATTTTGTCGCAAAGAAAATACCAATGAGCCTTGGAATGACTATTTCAAAAGCTCTTGAAGTAAATAAGGAATTGAATGACTTATATGAAGGAGATTCGAAGGTTAAAAAACTTATTGACATTGCTCTTAAGGTAGAAGGACTTCCCAGGCATGCTTCGACCCATGCTGCAGGAGTTTTGATATCTAAGGAGGATGTTACCGAATATGTACCTCTTTCAAGAAACAAAGATGTAATAACAACTCAATTTAACATGATAGAACTGGAGGAGCTTGGACTTTTAAAGATGGACTTTTTGGGTTTGAGGACTCTGACTGTAATTCGTGATGCTATTGAGTTGATTGAAAGCAATCATCATGTAAACGTGGACTTCAGTAATTGCAAGTATGATGACAGCAAGGTTTATAAAATGTTTGCTAATGCGGAAACACTGGGAATATTTCAGTTTGAAAG
Organism: Sedimentibacter sp.; assembly: GCA_018436705.1. Lineage (GTDB taxonomy): Bacteria > Bacillota > Clostridia > Tissierellales > Sedimentibacteraceae > Sedimentibacter. Next base: position 150,419 of record JAHDLA010000018.1, on the reverse strand, counting down.
TTCAGGAATGAGGTCCTTTTTAAGTGAGTTGAAACCAACGGAATTTGAAAACCTGTCAGCTGCTAATGCTCTGTACCGGCCTGGGCCTATGGGACAAATTCCCGTATATATAAAAAATAAGCTTAATCCTGAAAATGTAACTTATCTTCATCCAAAGCTTGAACCCATATTGAATGTTACATATGGCTGTATGGTTTACCAAGAGCAGGTAATGCAGATAGTTAGGGATATAGGTGGTTTTACAATGGGGCGTTCCGATTTGTTAAGGCGTGCCATGGGTAAAAAGAAAATGAGTGTTATGCTTGAGGAGAGAAAAAACTTTATATATGGAAAAGAAGCTGAAAATGGTGAGGCAGCGATTCGTGGTGCTGTTAACAACGGGGTGGATGAGAAAACAGCTAATGACATTTATGATTTGATGGTTGAATTTGCAAAATATGCGTTTCCAAAGGCACATTCTGTTGCGTATGCAGCATTGGCATATGAAACTGCTTACTTGAAGTATTATTATCCCGTTGAATTTATGGCAGCACTTATTTCAAGCATTATGGGCAGCTCGGGAACAGTATCGTTGTATATAAGAGAATGTAAGAGACTGGGAATACAAATCTTGCCTCCTGATGTAAATGAAAGCAGAGACAAATTTACTGTTGAAGGAGGAAAAATACGTTTTGGCCTTTCTGCTGTCAAAAATGTAGGAACAAATGTAATTGTCGAAGTTGTTAAAGTAAGAGAGGCAAAGGGAAAATTTAAGAGTTTTACTGATTTCTGCAAAAAAGTTGATCAGAGTGTATTGAATAAAAGACAGATTGAATCATTGATTAAATGTGGTGCATTTGATTTTTTGGGAATTAAGCGTGCCCAGCTTATGGCGGTATATGAAAGAATAATTGATGATGTAGTTAATCAAAAGAAAAAGAATATAGAGGGTCAATTCTCATTGTTTGATGAAATTTCGCCGGGAAGTATGGAAATGGACAGAGATGATATACCTGATATGCAGGAATATAATGAAAAAGTGCTTCTTGCTATGGAAAAGGAAATGCTGGGAATATACTTAAGCGGCCACCCGTTGTCGGAATACGAGAAGGAGCTTGAAAAATCAGCTACAACTAATACCAACGAAATATCAGAAATGAGAGAATCAGGTGAGAACACCAGTCTTTCAGACGGAAGCAGAATTTCAATAGGCGGAATAATTATAAAAAAACAAAATAAAATAACTAAAAACAATAACATGATGGCATTTATAACTTTAGAGGATTTATACGGGACAGTGGAGGGCATAATTTTTCCTAAGATTTACGAAAGCTGCAAGGATATTTTATACGAGGACAATATTGTAATGGTAGAAGGAACAATAGATGCATCGGAAGAAGAAGCTCCAAAGCTTATATGTAATAAGGTCTACGAAATCAGAAAAATTGATACAGGTAAAACTTCATCAAAGAAGCTGTATTTGAAGGTTGAAAACAAGGAGCACTATAGGAAAATAAAAAAAGATCTTTTTAGCAGTATTTGCAAATATCCTGGAAGCGACTGCGTTATAATATATAACCAGCAGGAAAGAGCTAACATGGTTTTGCCTGTGAAAAATTGGGTGAATGTGAACAACGAAGAACTTATTGCTGTTCTTAAGGCAATGTTTGGCAAAAAAAATATTGCAATAAAGTAATAAATAGTATAATGGTATATTTAATAACAGATAAATTCATATGTTATTGTCTTGCATAATAAAATCAAATTTGATTGAGGAGGTAGATTGTAATGAGAAAAATCGGAGTGCTTACCAGCGGTGGAGATGCACCGGGTATGAATGCTGCAATAAGAGCCGTTGTAAGGTATGCAATTTATAATAATATTAATGTGGTAGGTATAAAAAACGGATACAGAGGACTTGTGGAAGGCGAAAGTGTTGAATTGAATTTATCCTCTGTGGCAGACATAATTCATAGGGGAGGCACAGTTCTTGGAAGTGCTAGAAGCAAGGAGTTCCAACAAAAAGAAGGATTTGAAAATGCACTGAAAAATATTAAATATCTTGGAATAGACGGAATTATTACAATAGGAGGAAACGGAACATTTAAAGGAGCATTGGAGCTTGGAAGAGCCGGTGTGCCGGTTATAGGAATTCCGGGAACAATAGACAATGATCTTCCGTATACTCAATATACTCTGGGATTTTTCACGGCTCTTACAACAGTGCTGGAATCTGTTGAAAAGATACGCGACACATCTTCATCTCATTCAAGGACAAATGTCATTGAGGTAATGGGGAGAGATTGCGGAGACCTTGCTCTTTATGCGGGGCTGGCAGGCGGAGCCGAAATGGTTATTATCCCTGAAGTTGAGAATAATATGGATGAAGTGTGTGACAAAATAATGCAAGGAAGGGCAAGAGGAAAGAGACATAGCATAATCATACTTGCAGAGGGAGCTGGAGACGCAAAAGATATTAGTGAAATAATCGAAAAAAAGACTGGTGTAACTACGAGATATTCCGTTTTGGGATATACACAAAGAGGAGGCACACCATCAGCGTTTGATAGACTTATAGGCAGCCAGATGGGCGCAAAGGCAGTTGAACTTTTATTCAGTTCAAATAAAAATCGAGCTCTTGGAGTGCGAGGCAATGAAATATTTGATATGGATATGGAAGAAGCACTTTTGGTTGAGAAAAAATTTGATGAAACAACGTATGAATTGACTAAGATATTATCAATATAAAATAACATGGTTTTATTTACCAGTATTTGATTGTCTGAAAGGGAGATGAAAAAGATGCGCAAAACTAAAATTGTATGCACAATAGGGCCGGCTTCAGAAAATGAGAAAATATTTAAAGAATTAGTTTTAAGGGGATTAAATGTGGCCAGACTGAATTTTTCTCATGGTACACATGAAGAACATAAGGCAAAAATAGATGTAATTAAAAAAGTAAGAGATGAGCTAGGGGCTTGTACGGCTATCATGCTTGACACAAAGGGTCCCGAAATAAGAACTAAGGATTTTGAAAATGGAGAAGTAGAGCTTGTAAAAGATCAAGAATTTACTATTACAACAAGAGATGTTCTTGGAACAAATAAAATAGCCGGCGTTACATATGCGGATTTTGCAAAAGATGTAAAAGAAAATGATATGGTGCTTATAGATGATGGCCTAATAAGACTGGAAGTAGTAGAAAAAATAAATGATACAGATTTAAGGTGTATTGTTAAAAACGGAGGAACGGTCAAGAATAAAAAAGGAGTCAATGTTCCAAATGTAAAAATAAATCTTCCGGCGCTTACTGAAAGAGATATAAATGATATAATGTTCGGTATTGAAAATGATGTTGATTACATAGCGGCATCTTTTATTAGAAAGGCTGAGGATGTTATTTCAATCAGAAGGATACTCGAGGATAAAAATGCCGACAATATTATGATTATTTCTAAGATTGAAAATAGGCAGGGTGTAGAAAATATCGATGAAATAATTGAAGTATCGGACGGAATTATGGTTGCCAGAGGAGATCTGGGAGTGGAGATTCCTGCTGAAGAAGTGCCGCTTGTTCAGAAGATGCTTATAAAGAAATGCAATGATGCAGGGAAGCCTGTAATTACTGCAACGCAGATGCTTGACTCCATGATACGAAACCCGAGACCTACAAGAGCTGAGGTTTCAGACGTTGCAACAGCTATTTTTGAAGGCTCAGACGCCATAATGCTTTCCGGAGAGACAGCGTCGGGCAGCTATCCTGTTGAATCTGTACAAACAATGGCCAGAGTTGCTCAAATGATAGAAAATTCGCTGGATTATGAAGAAATATTAAAAACAAAAAATATGGGCTTTAACAATAGTATAACAGATTCCATAAGCTATGCCACATGCAGGACGTGTCTTGATTTAAAGGCATCTGCAATTATATCTGCAACATCTTCAGGATACACGGCGGCTGCAGTATCCAAGTACAGACCGCTGGCTCCAATAATAGCTGCAACTGAAAACGAACGTGTAATGAGAAAAATGTCTATTTACTGGGGAGTTTATCCTGTTAAAATAAGTAAGATGCATTCAACAGACGAAATTATAGAAAAATCTGTTGAAGGGGCTTTGGAACTTGGGTATATTGAAAACGGAGATCTTATAGTCATAACAGCCGGCGTTCCCGTTGGAATATCAGGAAGCACTAACCTTCTTAAGGTTCATATAGTAAGTGAGCTATTGTATAAGACTGTGGGAGTAGGGAAAGAAACAGTTATAGGAAGAGCAAGAATTGCAAAAAATGCTGATGAACTTAGGGATAAATTTGAAGATGGGGATATAATAGTAATGTCGGCAACTGGTAAGGACGTAATAGAATATATGGCGCGAGCATCAGCCATCATTGTAGAAGAGGGCGGTCTAACCTCACACGCATTTATAGCTGGATTAAATCTCGGCAAAGAAGTAGTGGTTGGAGCCGAAAATTGTATAAGAGAAATTAAGGATGGAGAAATATTAACGGTAAACGGAAAACAAGGAGTTGTATATAGGGGGCAGGCAAAAGTAATGTAGAGGAGTGGTAGAATAGGGAAATATAAAAGCATATTGAGACTGTTGTTGCCGATATTGTTTGTAATTTGGATAATTTTAATGTTTGTTTTCAGCCCGGAAACAGTGAATTGGCTTAAAAGTTCATTTAAGCCTGTACTTTATGCGCTGATTATGGCTTATCTCTTGGATTCTGTGGTTACATTCCTTATGGAAAAACTGAAGGTAAGACGGTGCCAAGGTATATTGCTGGCGTGTATAATTCTAATAGGCATGATAGGTTTGCTTATATACAAGCTAGTTCCTCAGATAGTAGAGAATATAAACAATATAGTATATTTTATAATGGAAGGTAATGTTGATATAACTAAAATTGTGATGGATTTAAAAAATAAGTCTGACAGTGAGTATATCCACCATATAGCTGATTATATTCTTCACGCTAGTGAATTGGTTAGAAATTTTATAAATAATGCTTTTACCGAAATATCTATTGGTTTAATGAGTATGGTTGGAAACTTTGGCGCAAGTGCTGTGACAATAATAACAAGCTTTATAATCAATATTTACATGCTTATTGAAAAGGAAGATATCTTAGCCAGAGGGAAAAGATTCATATATGCATTTTTTGAGCAAAGCAGAGCTAAAAAGATGCTTCGAACTTTTACTGAGGCTAATAGAATTTTTAAGAGCTTTTTAAACGGAAAGCTTCTTGATTCTACCATAGTTGGAATTGTGTGCGTGATTTTATTCTTTATATTTCGTGTTCCATATGCGCCACTTATGGGGACAATTATTGGGGCGTTTAACATAATTCCTTATTTTGGACCCATTATAGGATCTGTTCCTGTAATTGTAGTATCTTTTTTTGTTGACCCATCCAAAGCAATAACTGCACTAATTATAACTGTTGTAGTTCAACAGCTGGATGCAAATTTTCTTGACCCGCGCATTGTGGGGAAAAATGTAGGAGTAAGTCCGCTATGGATTATTACATCAGTAACAGTAGGAGGAAATATGTTCGGAGTTCTTGGTATGGTTCTTGGAGTTCCAATAGTGGTGCTTATTAAAACTGTTATCGAAGAATCCGTAGATGTATTGTTAATAGAAAAAGGAATAGGGGACATAGAGAAAGAAAAGCTTAGAAAAGATGTAAAGAGAAGACATAGATTTAGACACTGAATATATGTAAAAAACCTGCCTTATAAGCAGGTTTTTGAATATTATTCTTCAGCTGATTGGCACCTTGGTCTGCATCCGGAACCGGAGCCGCCGCCTGCTCCTCCAACAGAGTTTTCATCGATCTGTCTCGGGAATAAGCGAGGGAATGTAGGACAAATGCTTGCTTGTTCAGGAGATAGCTGCACAAATCCGGTTGACAGAACGCATAGCTGTACGGGAACAACTATTTTCTTTTCGCAAGAGATGCAAAGTGAAATTATCAAGTTAACGGATAATTCACCTGTTCTCGGATCAAGAGTGAAATCCCTTTGAATGCTATTTGTTGCAAGTCTTACTACACAGTCTAAATTGCAGAATTCAGTAAATCTTGGCAGGAATGCCGTGTCATATACTGAAGGTACGCAAATTTCAAAGAAGTTCGTCAGTACTAAAGGATTGCACGTAGGAGCAATTTCAACTACAGCTGTCAATGTAATAATGCTTTCGCTGTTTGAATCACATGGGGTTACAACTAAATCCATTTCTACTTCAACACATCCGGAAACTTCAATATTTTGTGTTCCGAATACAGGTGTTCCCTGCTCTTCGTCATCACAGAACTGAGTGTCTGCCCAAATTAATTTTTGACTTAATGTACCATCAGGACCTATAACCTTATAATCGCAGCCATCTTCTTTTTTAACAAATTGCCCACCTGATAAAGTTGTTATAGGATTAATTTTCATATTGCATTCGTCATTAATGTTGTCGGGATTGAAGAATTTTCTGCATCTTATATCGGATATTCTAATTACATTTGTTCCGCATCCTAATCTTGGCTCAAAGCAAGTATCTGGAGCAGTTTTAAGCCCTTGTAAATTAAATAGCACTGCATCGTATACTTTCTGAACATATATTGGCTCTGTTACTACGTTTCTCAGGGTTCCGTCCCAATCACAACCTGATTGCCCGGTGCAGCATCTTTCAGCTACTCCGCCGGTACCTAGAACGTTGTTTCTATCTGAGCATTTCATGCTTATATAACCTCCTCATATTTACTATAACTTTACTTCAATATATTCCGGTGTATAGATGTTGTTACAACCTTAAAATTAAAATATTCAGAAAGAATATGCAAATTTTATTATTTTATCAACATCATTGCAGCAATTACGTCTTGAATAATTCTGCTTGATAGTGTAAAGTATAGTAAATAATAACATAATAAATGGAGGATATATGAAATTACCGGTAGTAACATTTGAATTTGAAAACGGCGATGCAGTAAAGGCAGAGCTTTATCCAGAAATTGCTCCCAACACTGTGAAGAACTTTATATCATTAATCAATAAAAATTTTTATGACGGCTTAACCTTTCACAGAGTAATTAAAGGGTTTATGATTCAGGGAGGATGCCCAACAGGAAATGGTACTGGAGGTCCTGGATATTCAATCAAAGGTGAATTTACATCCAATGGTTTTAAGAATGATTTAAAACATACTGAAGGTGTTTTATCAATGGCAAGAGCTATGGCTCCCAACTCTGCTGGTTCTCAATTTTTTATCATGCATAAAAAATCACCGCATTTGGACGGACAATATGCCGGATTTGGCAAAGTTACGGAAGGAATGGACGTAGTAGATAAGATTGCAAATTTAAAGACTGATTATAGAGATAAACCTATGGAAGATGTAAGGTTAAAAAAGGTAACGGTAGAAACTTTCGGTGAAACCTACGAAGAGCCGGAAAAAGCGTAAACACATTATGAAAAAGCAATAATATAAGAATCTAGACTTTAAAGAATATATTGTCACTGTCTAAATAATATTGACAAAATGTTTCTCGTGGTGCTATACTAATTTAAATTGAATATAGGAATCAGGTTATGGAAGTTGGGTGCAAATCCCACGCAAGACCGTTGCTGTAATTCACTGATGCTTTGGCTGATGCCACTGGAAAAGATTCCGGGAAGGTGCCAAGGATTGCGTTAAGCGCAGAGTGATAAGCCAGAATACTTGCCGGTTTCCTTGCTGCGCTTATTGTGCGGTGCGTACAGCCCTGCGGACTACCATGGCTATGGATGCAATACAAACGTATCTCTTTTTTGCAAGGATATGTTACAGTCTAACGTTTTTTTACGTCTGCGAGTTAATCGCAGACGTTTTTTAATTTCGGTCTTATTAACGCCGTTGGATTCTTGTTGAAATTCCACCGGATATGACATAAAGCAATATATTATAAAAAAACAATAAAAAAGGAGTATCAATAATGAAAAAACAAATTAAAAAATTATTTACACTTATACTGGCACTGTCGTTATTGCTAACAATGGTAACAGGATGTTCAAATTCAACAAATGCTGCAGACGAAAATCCTCCAGCTGAAAATCCATCCGACGATTCCACGGCCAAAGTTATACTGGCGGTAAGTTTTGGTACAAGCTACAATGACAATCGTGATTTATCTATCGGAGGCATTGAGAAAGCTCTGCAGGAGGCTTATCCTGACTATGAGGTTAGACGTGCGTTCACAAGCCAGATTATCATTGATAAGCTTAAAGACCGTGACGGTTTAGAAATTGACAATGTAACGGAAGCAATGGATCGTTTGGTAGCAGATGGTATAAAAGAGGTTGTAATACAGCCTACACATGTCATGAACGGTTTCGAGTATGATGACATTATCAACGAGGTATCAGTATATAAGGACAAATTTGAAAGCTTTAAGGTTGGCAAACAATTGCTTGCCTCAGATGAAGATTTTAAAGAAATTGTCTCAGTTATAACTGAAGAGACAAAATCATATGACACAGAGGGAACTGCAATTGTGTTCATGGGTCACGGAACAGAACATGAGTCAAATGCCGTTTATTCAAAAGTTCAGCAATATATTACGGATGCAGGCCATGATAATTATTTTATGGGTACGGTGGAAGCAACTCCATCTTTAGATGATGTTGTTGCTCTTGTTAAAGAATCTGGAGCAAACAAGGTTGTATTACTACCATTTATGATTGTTGCAGGAGACCATGCTAATAATGATATGGCAGGTGATGAAGAAGATTCATGGAAAAGTGCATTTGAAGCAGAAGGTTTTGAGGTTGAGACTGTGCTTAAAGGTATGGGTGAGTACACAGGTGTTCAAAATATGATTGTTAAGCACTTGGGTGAAACCATAGATCAAAGTGCTAATGAGGAAAATGTGCCTGCTGAAGATACGGAGGACTTAGAAGCCGAAGAAGCTCAAACATTACATGGAGACCAGATTAAGGACGGTACGTATCAGATTGAAGTTTCTTCCAGTTCTAGTATGTTTCGCATAATTGATGCACAACTAACTGTAGCAAGTGGAGAAATGTCAGCAGTAATTACTCTCAGTGGAACGGGTTATGAGAAATTATACATGGGTACCGGTGAAGAGGCACTTGCCGATACTGATGATAAATGTATTTATTATGTAGAGGACAGTGAAGGTAAGTACACATATGAAGTACCGGTGGTAGCACTTAACCAGGATATTAACTGCGCTGCATGGAGTATAAATAAAGAAGCATGGTATGATAGAGTTCTGGTATTTCAATCCTCGATGATACCCGAAGAAGCTGTGGAATAATGTATGCAAAAAATGCAATAGGTTTTGTTTATAATAAAATGAGATATGAAATGAAAAAAATTATAGCTTTGGTTATTCTTTTATTAATAGCAATATTGCCTGTTAAAGCAATTGCTGCAGATTTTCCGGCAGACGGCAGGTACACTGTGGAAGTAACTCTCTCTGGAGGGTCGGGCAGAGTTAAGATCGAATCTCCGGCAGAGTTGACAGTTGAAAGTGGTACTATGACTGCTTCTGTAATTTGGAGCAGTCCGTATTACGAGTATATGCTGGTAGATGAAAATTACTATTATCCCGTCAATACTGACGGGAATTCCACATTCGAGATTCCTGTTTCACTGGATAAAGATATGGCTGTAAGTGCACAAACTGTGGCCATGAGTGTACCCCACGAAATCGACTACACAATTCGTTTTAATTCAGATACACTTAAGCCCTTTAATGGTGGTGGAACAGCTGAAATTCCGTTTGATGCCAGCGTTACAACTGTAATTATAGTTTTGATAATAGGACTATTTCTATTTATCGCTGTTAAATTAAAACAAAGAAGTATTAAGCGAAATAAAAAATAAGGATTAAAAAATGATAAAAAAGCAATATATACTTATTACGGCATGTGTGATGATTATTTTTCTGGTTATTACAGGATGCGCCGGCAGCAACCATGTAAGCGAGAAAGGGCTTGGAAACGGATGGGAGCCGGAAAGCAGCTTAGAGCTTAAGTATGCAGAAAATTTTGGTGTAGACTATTACAACGGTGGGTATGCCCTGATAACAATATCAGACGGCGGAAGATATCTGGTTGTACCGGAGTCTGCTGATATACCGGAAGGCATAGATTCAGACATTGCGGTTCTGAGGCAGCCTATTGAGGACATCTATCTCGTTGCCACTTCTTCTATGTGTCTATTTGATGCCCTGAACTCCTTGGATAGTATCAGCCTGTCAGGAACAAAATCCAAAGATTGGTATATTGAAAATGCAAGGGCAGCAATGGAAGCCGGCGATATTATATATGCGGGAAAATATAATGCGCCAGACTATGAGCTAATTATGTCAAATGGCTGTAACCTTGCAGTTGAGTCCACAATGATAAATCATACTCCGGAGGTTAAAGAAAAGCTGGAAGAACTGGGTATTCCGGTTCTTACAGACCAGTCAAGCTATGAAGTTCATCCTCTTGGGCGCACTGAGTGGATAAAACTTTACGGAGTCTTAACAGGAAAAGAATCAGTTGCAAAACAAGTTTTTAACGAACAGGCAAGTTATTTGGAGGAAGTTTCAAATCAGGAAAACACAGGTAAAACAGTAGCGTTTTTCTATATAAGTTCTTCAGGCAATGCCATTGCCAGAAAATCAGGTGACTATGTAACAAGAATGATTAAGCTTGCCGGAGGTAATTATATATACGATGACCTTGGAGATCCGGAAAGCGCCACCAGTACAGTAACACTTGAAATGGAAAAATTTTATTCCACAGCAAAAGATGCAGATTTTATTATATACAATAGCACTATAGACGGCGAGCTTTCTTCCGTAGAAGAATTGATAAATAAAAACAGCTTGATGGAAGATTTTAAGGCGGTTCAAAACGGAAATGTATGGTGCACAAGCAAAAATCTGTTTCAAGAAACTACACAGTTTGGCCTGATGATTTCAGATATTCGCCATATGTTAACTGATGACGACAAAAATCTGACAGAATTAAATTTTATGTACAAGCTGCATTAATAACTCAGCGGGGAAAAGTGAATGGAAATAGAAAACAAAAGCGCAAGATACTTAAGGTATTTTATAACACTGACTATATTAATTGTTCTCTTTGTGGTTTTGTTATTATTGAATATTAAGTTGGGGAGCGTAGACGTTTCGGTGAAAGATATTATCAAAATATTGTTCAACCGTGGCGGAAATGATGCTGATTACAGCATAATCTGGAAGGTTCGACTGCCAAGAATAGCAGCAGGTATTATACTGGGAGGAGCACTGACTCTGTCAGGCTTCTTGCTTCAAACTTTTTTCAATAATCCTATTGCGGGACCATATGTGCTGGGGATTTCATCCGGTTCAAAAATGATGGTTGCCATAGTAATGATAACAGTACTCAGCAAGTACCATGCTGTCAGCTCCGGAGTCCTTATAGCTGCAGCATTTGCAGGGGCTATGCTTTCCATGGGTTTTGTTCTTATCATATCTAGAAAGGTGAAGAAGGCGTCAATGCTTATTGTCTGCGGCGTTATGATTGGCTATATATGCTCTGCGACCACAGACATAATGATTACATTTGCAAATGATGCAAACATTGTAAATCTTCATAATTGGTCTCTTGGCAGCTTCTCAGGAACTTCATGGAGGGACGTACGTGTAATGGCTATGGTTGTAATGTCTGCCTCGGCTATTGTGTTTCTTATGTCTAAATCTATAGGTGCTTATCAGATGGGCGAAAGCTATGCGCAGAATATGGGCGTAAACATCAAATTGTTTCGAGTCATGCTCATATTGCTTTCCAGCTTTCTGTGCGCCTGCGTTACTGCCTTTGCCGGTCCCATATCATTTGTAGGTATAGCAGTGCCACATTTGGTAAAATCATTTTTGAAAACATCAAAGCCGCTTATTGTCACTCCTATGTGCTTCTTAGGCGGTTCTGTTTTCTGTTTAGGCTGCGATCTAATAGCAAGGGTTTTATTTGCTCCTGTGGAACTAAGCGTAAGTTCAGTGAGCTCAGTGTTTGGGGTTCCTATTGTTATTTACATTATGTTAAGAAAGAGAGTACAATGATGACTACGGAATACTTTTTCAGCACAAAGCAGCTGACGGTAGGCTATAACGGTAAGCCTATGATAAAAGATATTGAAATGCGCTTAAAAAAGGGGCAGGTGCTGACTTTAATCGGCCCCAACGGCTCAGGTAAATCCACCATTCTAAAGAGCATAACAAAACATCTAAACAGTATATACGGAACAGTCTATATTGACAATAAATCAATAGATACTATGAGTAACAAAGATATGTCCTATCTGTTAGCTGTCGTGTTGACAGAAAAGCTTAAAACGGAGCTTATGACTTGCAAAGACGTGGTCGCAACAGGACGGTACCCATATACCGGAATGCTTGGCATACTTTCGGAACAGGACAATATGGAAATTCGAAAGGCTATGGATCTTGTGAATGCATGGGAATTGCGAGATAGAGATTTTAATGAAATCAGTGATGGGCAGCGTCAAAGGATACTGATTGCAAGAGCAATTTGCCAGGAGCCGGAGATAATAGTTTTAGATGAACCAACTTCTTTTTTAGACATACATTATGAGCTTGAGCTTCTTAACATTTTAAGAACCTTAGCAGAAGAACGCAATATAACAGTCATTATGTCGCTCCACGAGCTGGACATGGCTCAAAAGGTATCAGATTTAGTGATGTGTGTAAAGGGAGAGTATATTACCCACTTAGGCACTCCCCGAGAAATATTCCAAAAAGATCTTATAAGTGATCTTTACGAATTGACTAACGGAAGCTATAATCCTTTGTTTGGCAGTTTCGAGATGGAGAAGTCAAAGGGAGAGCCAAAAATATTTGTAATAGCAGGGGGCGGAACGGGAATTGGGGAATACCGCTCACTGCAAAAAAAGAGAATACCATTTATAACAGGTATACTGCACGAAAACGATATTGATTATCAACTGGCGTGTGATTTGGCCAGCGAAGTATTTTTTGAAAAAAGCTTTGAACCTATCAGTGATGATATCTTCAATAGTGCCATGCGCCGTATGAAATCCTGTGACGTGGTAATCAACTGTTTAAAAAATTATGGTGAAATAAATAAAAGAAATAGGACTTTATACGAAATTGCTGTATCCGAAGGCATAAAAGTTGTGGAAAGCACTGATGCGCTTGAAACTATTAGTGATTGCCAATAGTAACCGTCGCGGCAAAAGAGGTTAAGAAAGTCGAAACAGAGGACTAACGAATGTTCCAAAAAACATCCAATCAGAAATGAAAAACGTTGCGACCCATAAGGCTTGTAGCGTTTTTTGCTTTACGTACTGCCAATAAAGTTAAAATAGATATCATTATGTTTGGAATTATTTTTCTTCTTGTGTGGATAGAAACGATCATGTACTAAAAATAGGAGGAGTGGCCGAATACAAGGTAACTGCCAATACAGAATGGATTCCCGCTTTTTCAGTGGCAGTAGTTTTCTGGAGTTTTTATTGTTAGTCAAACTGATTGTCAGTATCTATTATGAGAAGCATGTCTAGAAAATGGATATTTAGCCCCGCTCGCTTTATGCTCTGTGACAAAGTCACCATGTAAGTGAAAATTTATAAAAAATGCTGTTTACAAAAGAAAACGTGTTTTTTATGTATAGGCGATATTATTGATTATTGGAATGTGATATAATTTAAGACAATTATTTACTTAAGATTTAGATTTAAGAATATATTAAGTGTGACATGGAGGTGTTAAATTTGAAGCTAAGTAAAATATTAAATAATTTTACATGCTTGATTCTTATGATATTCATTATTTTAACCGGATGCAGTAAAAATAATGAGCCTGAAAAAATAGAATATCAAGTATTATTCCAAGGCTTTGCTGCACTTAATGAGTTTAATCAGCTTTCTGGTGCAACAGGATGTCTGGTATTTACCTCAGAAGAGGATTGGACAAATTTTTGTAATAAATATTTCGTTTGTTTGACTTCAGTGGTAACAGAAATTAATAACAGAGAAATTGATTTTCAATCTGAAAATTTAGTTTTTATATATTCATTAGGACCAAGGCATTCTTATGATTCCTTTACTGATGTCAAGTATTTATTAAAGGAGGGAAATAGCCTTACAGTAGAATTTGACAATAAAAAAGAAACTAAAGATAGAATTTATGTATTGAATAATGAGTCTTCAAAAAATTCACTCACTAAACATGCTGTAGCATTTTTGCTTTCTGTTAAACCTGAAGATGTACCTGAAAATTCAACAAATTTTTATATGAAAGAATAATTACGAACCAATTGAGAACTGTGGTGATAGAGTGAGTGATAATTGTAATCTGAAACTTCCTATTTGGCTCTGGGTTCCATATTCATCATTTTTATCGACATTGACACCAAGATATTCTACAGCTATTTCATATTGATGAATATTTGTTTACATAAATTAAGTGAAGTGGAACTATTATGAAAAAAATGAGGAATTATCAAAAATACTTATTGATTACGAAAATACATTAGACTCTGTATTCAGTGAAATTAATTAGTCCCCAAAATTAAAGGTGTGCATTCTATTCATGTTGCTCAACCGTTTATATAAAAAAATGCTTTCTATGTAAGATCATACCAAATATTTTATAAGTGCGATATGATATGCAGAGAGTTAAAGTATACTTTTTATTTAGGAGGATAAGTCATTGGACTTCACAAAAAAAAGAAATAAGATAATATTTATTATTATAGCTTTAACAGTTATACTTATTCTTTTCTATTTCTGTTATCTGCGTTTTTATATAGTAAGAACCGATTACAGTACAATGAACGAAGTAGAACTGATGGCACGCACAAAAGTGATAATCAAAGTATTAGACGAGCACAAAGAATTTCGCGATGGAGAAATGTTGGATATTTTACGGGCGTATTCAGATTTTACTAATATAATAACCGTAGATGATGAATTTGACCATGCAACTGTGAAACAACAATATAGGATAGATAGAAATCTTGGATGGATGCCGGTGGGAATGCCCGAATTCCAGATATTTAAAAAAACCGATTGATTGGATATATATTTATATTATAGTGTAATTTAATTGTTTAAATAAAGATTGTTACACTAATTGCTTAGTGTAACAATCTTGTTCTTGCCTGCTTTTTAATAGTCATCGTAATGACCTATAAAGGTCGGCATTGAGCCATCAGCAATCCAAGCACCCGTTGACCCTTTAACTACATATACAAATTTCTGTTTTACGTCATAGTACAAAATTGGTCCTGCACCGGTCATTAAACTTTGAGCGTCATTATATGCATTGTACAAATTCCAATAATAATCTAGCACTTGTCCACCCATAAAATCACAAAACTCTAATATTACTTCAGATGCAATATCAAAGGGCTTTGGTAAATATGTAACAAGTATTTCGCATATAGCTATCAAACCACCGTAATTATTACCTGCATAATATGCGTCCAATGCAGCATCTTTCATTTCAATTATTTCATTTTCATACATAATTGTTGTAACTGTTTTTTTTATCTCCAGATTTTGGCATTTTCATTCTCCTTTTATATACCTTTTTAGTTTTTTTATTTTTATAAGGTTAATTCATCCAAAAACACAATCCGGATTTTCTTAAAATATCTTTGAATTAATTTTGCCTTACACTATATAAAGACAATTTGTATATGCAATTTGTAAACCTGATAGAAAAATATTTATTATTTTTTTAAAGAATCTTCAACAAGATGCAAAGATACCTATCGGTCGCATATATAAAAATGAGGTTGTGGATTTTTTGAAAAGGTGTGATTCGGAAAATTATTAAAGTTAATTGCTTGACGGTGGTTGATCTGCTCAATAGCGCGTTAAAACTATTAGCATGTATGATCATTTTATATTATAAAAAAAACAGATGGTAATCTGTGGATACTGTTGAATGTTTTCGGATTCAGCAGGCTTACAGTTTTTCATGCACAAGAAATCTCCTCATTTGTATGGACATTATGCCAAATTTGGAAAGGTAACCGAAGGACTAGGTAGCTCTTATTTTTATCATAATTTAATTGATTCTAAAAACAAATAAAAGAGAAGTGGAACTATTATAAAAATAACAACGTCATTTATATAAATAAACATGTTGTTTGCTTAAATTTGTAGGAAATCTAAATTCAATCTGATATAATATTTGAAAATTTAGGAGGATTGTATGTCAAATATAAAGAATTCATTATTTGTAATCTTAATTATAATATTAGTAATATCACCAGGAATTATTATGGCTGTCAATAAACCTTATTATCAGCTGAAGGGGATGAAAGCAGGTGCAACAATTCAGGATGTGATTATAACCTTGTCTAATGATGCAATTGTAATAGGAGAAAGAGAAGATGCAATAATCCTAAAATCAAATGGTAGCATGTGGCATTTTACTGATGCAAACAATTCATTTTCTAAAACAGATGAGGAAAATATACTTTGTGAAAAGGGAACATGGGTTATAAAAGACAGTAACCTTATTGATATTAATAATAATGGAGAACTTGAATTATCTATTGAAAAATTAATTTATAATGAAAAAAATAAATTTTTTATAAAAAAATACGGATCTAAATTAACCTGTAGCATTAAAATAGATCCTGAAAATTACGGTATATTTATTAATGATGTATATTATGATGTATCTGGATATGATAATTTAACAAATTACATAAAGGAACAATACAATATCGGCACATTAAGTTACTTTTTATATTTCAGATGAGCATTAAATACCCATCTGAAATATTATAAATATTTTATTTAGATATCATATTCTAAATAGTTAAGAGTGGCGCTTGTTAAGTCCCAAACGAAAGAATTACTACTTCCTGAGTTATAAGATGATTTAAAATATCTCAATTCTGATTGTGGAGGAGTTTCATCCCACTTATTGTATATGACGCTACTTTCTGCCGCTGATAAAGACAAAGTGTTACCTCCCCTTTATGTAATTGTTTAATTTGAGAATTTTGCACTTTTAAAATACACTGCTGGACTTAAATTAACTTTTCCATTGGCATCAGCATTTATAGCGATATTTAATTCTCTGTTAATAACATGTCCGGCTATTAAACTGTTATATGCCTCAGATTTTAATTGTCCAACCAGAGATTTTATTAGAGTAGTACCATTGGCTTTATATACTTCTACAATAATCTCGTTGGTACTCCCAAAATGTGTTTTTAATTTAACTGTTTCTCCTTTAGATATAGAAACCGCTGTACTTTCATACCAAGAAGTTTGAGTTGTTGTACTTAACCCACCAATAAATAGATAAAATTTATTATCCTTATAAAGTATCCCTGCATCTAATCCATATACTCCTTTATAGTGCCCATGGAAAAACTCTGGAAATGCACCTCCTTTATAATTACTATCATTGCTTCTAAAGTTACAATCAGATGGTAATTGCAAATCACTTTGCATAGCAACTCCTAGAATAAAAGATGATGATGATCTTTTAGCAATAGAAACTCCTGACATAATATAACCTCCTTTTTTAAAAAACATGTATTTTTGTAAGTGCGATTTTGTTCAAAGAAATACAACCCGAATTTTCTTAAAATAAATCTTTGAATTAATTTTGCCTTACACTATATAAAGACAATTTGTATATGCTATTTGTAAACCTGATAGAAAAATATTTATTATTTTTTTAAAGAATCTTTTATTTGTTCAACATCTTCCTTTATATCTTCAACAAGATTGAGTTTATCTGTTAATGATGAAATGATATTATGGTAGTTTTTTTCTCTTTTTTCCTGAGCCTTTATTATATAAAACATAAGTGCTATGGATAAAAGAGCCCATAATCCTTGTGTTGCAGCCATTTCAATTATTTTTTCCTCCATAATACACCTTCCTTTAGTAAATTAATTTTTAAATATTAATGTAACTGATTGTCATAAATAGATTTAATAATTTTTATACCTCTATTTTTGGTTTTGTTTACAGCTTGTCTTGAAATGTTCAACTTTTGCGCTATTTCCTGTATGGAATATCCGTAAATATATCTGTATGCTATTATTTTTCTTTGTAGTTCAGTAAGGTATAAAAAATAATCGGTCTCCAAATTACTTTGATCATCATAATATGGAATGTTTTTAATGAAACTGTTTTCATCGTTAAGATAAATAAACTGCATAGAGTGGGACCTGGAATTCAACAAATTTATGTAAGTATTATCAAAAAATTTGTTTGTGTAATTTACAACAGCTCCATCACATTTCGATTTGAGAGATTCAAAATCCGTGTGCTTTATAAATTCCAAAAAGCGTATAACAATGTCAGTTTCCGCAGTTTCATAATTTAGTTTGCGACTGCATTTTTTTATTTTAGGCTGAAATTTTTGATAAAGCATTAACACAGATTTCTTATTTCCCATTTGTGCAGATTTATAAACTGAATATAGATCCATTTAATTTCCTCCTTGTAAAAATTCACTTGGATATTAAGGACAAGTCAAAATGTTGATTTGTAAACCTGCCCTTAAAATTTTTTTACAAGGGAGAAAATTAAAATTTTGAGTACTAAAAAAAGACATATATCGCTGCTTTACGCTGCTGTTGCGTTAAGCTTGATACACATCTTTTTATCGGTGCAGTATAGTTTAGTTCATATTGTCGGGAACTTTTGGCTGATAATAGCTAAACAGGCTGCATGTGCTGACAGCAGCATAGCTGACAAGTAACACAAAAGATGACAAATATTTTATAAACTTATGTTTTAAATGACGTTCTATTGATGCAAAGGCGGAAAAATTGTTATATTGCTTAAATTTATAAGTAAAAAATTTAAGGCTATCAGTATGATGGAATTAGCAAAGACATGATGCGAAATTTTTGTTTTTCGTTATGCTTGAAAGATTTATTAATGCAGTTTTGAGGGGCGAAATACAAAATGAAAAGAATAATGTATATAAAATATTTGCAAGAATTGAAAGCATAGCCGAGGAGTAATGCATCAGAAAAGATGTGACAGAACATAAAAAGTATTCTAGTGCCGTATTTGCATGAACTCCTCTGTTGTGATTTTTAATATATAATTTTCGCCCCTTGTACATGATACCATTTTAGTGCATTTTTTCAAACAATACAATACAGTAGTGGCAAACGGCATAATTTGTTATATAAATAACATGCTTGATAATAAAAATTTTATTTTGTGTTTTGAAAGCACTTTATATGTATCGTTTATATTGTTTAGTTGTATTTAAATTTCAAATAAACCATTATATCTATAATAGAGAAGTATTAATTAAGAACGCTTGTGACAGGGAACTGTTATAACGAAAGGAATGGTTTTAAAAATAAAAAAATTACATGTATTTTTATCAGGTTTTTTAGTAGCTTGGTATTGTTGTTTCTGCTAAGCTTCTTGGAGTTTTATCCATTTAATAACATATGGAATCCGCCGGTTACTGAATTAAAACAACAAGAGTTCAACCAAAGGGAAGAAGCAATAAAACAAAATTTTCCACAAGGCAGAAAATTAAAATACTGAGTACAAAAATATGTATTACTGCTGCTACTGTTGTGTTAAGCTGGACACACTTTTTTACCGGTGCAGTAAAATGTTGAATTCATGCTTTTTTATTGTTGGGTTATATTGTTTTTCAGGGCCTGCATACATTTTTATATCTGGAAGTTTTAGTATATAATATAAAAAAATCCATGAAACTTTTTTAATTCAGTTGCGTCTTATATATAAGAAGAGTACAGTTATAAATTGAAAAGTGAGGTGGTTTAGTATAACCGACTAGATTATTATAATTGCAATGCTTTTGTATGTTAAAGGTTTATGTAATAATGCCAGCATTAACATTTTAACGTATCTTATAAAGTATTCCGTGAAAATGACGATATATATTAGGAGCATGCTATAAAAACATAACAGTTTATATTTGTGCAAGAGGGGGGCCGCATAATGGAGTACAGATTTTTGCTGTGTGATGATTTAGAGTTGCATTTGAACATTTTAGAAAAATATATAAACAATTGCTTGAGGGGAAAAGGTATTTTGTTTAGGTGCTTTAAAACAACATCCGGCTATGAAGCAATAGAAATGTATATGAAACAGAAATATGACATTGTTTTTTTGGATATCGATATGCCTGATAGTGATGGAATTCAAGTAGCTGAAAGAATATTTAATATTGACGATAATGCAGTCGTAATATATGTTACGGCCTATCCGGAATACGCCGAAAGGGCTTATGAACAGTTTGTTTTTCAATATATAATTAAACCGATAGACGAGCACAGGCTTGAAATTGTATTGAATAAAGCATTTGAGAAAATTGAAAGGGATGCCATTTATGATAATGAAACAAGCTTTTTTATGATAAAGAAACAAAATAAAGACATAAAAATTATGAATAAGGATGTCCTATATTTCGAAAAAGTCATAAATTATATTAACATATATACAGAGAATAAGAATGATATAAGTATCAGAATGACTTTCAAAGAGCTTGAAAACACTATTGACATGGGACTATTCTTGAGATGCCATAAAGGATTTATTGTCAACAAGTCAAAAATAAAATCAATATCTGCAAAAGAAATAGAAGTTTTTAATGTTGATAAAAAGATACCGGTGGGACGAGGTTACAAGAAATTTGTATTTGATTATCTTTCTGAATAATTGTGTATTTGTGCTCCTAATTATAAATATTTTCGGCGGAGTAAAGTTTGCTAAATGGATAACGAGCGTGACAAGTGTCCACACTTATATTTCACCAATAGTGTATTAAAGTATTGTTTTCTATTGCAATTTAGAATATAATTATTCAAAATATAAAAAGATAAGGAGATGAAGCATGTATAGTATACGTTTGGCAAGATATGAAGATTTAGATAAAATTATGGGCGTATATGCAATCGCCAGAAAATATATGGAGAATAACGGCAATCCAACACAGTGGGGTGATTCGTATCCGGCGCTTGAAATGCTGAAGGTCGACATAGAAAAAAAGCATTTGTTTGTATATGTCGAAAACAATGAAATACACGGAGTTTTTGCATTTATCGTTGGAGCGGATGCGTCATACGCCTACATAGAAAATGGCTCATGGAAAAATGACGATCCTTACGGTACAATACATCGCATAGCCAGTGATGGTAAAGTTAAAGGTATTTTTTCACGATGCTTGGATTATTGTAAGGAACTTATACATAACTTGCGCATAGATACCCACGAAAATAATAGTACTATGAGGCATTTGATAGAAAAGAACGGTTTTAAAAAATGCGGTATTATATATGTTAAGGATGGCAGTCCAAGAATAGCATATCAATATACCAGGAATTAATAGTATTAGCTATTCTGGGATGGCTGCCTAATGGCACTGTTGTTTCTTATATGTTTTAACCGTTAACGATCAGTGTGCTGCCTTTCCGGCTTTTTTCAACCGATATGGATGATTCAATGGTCTCCTTAAGCATTTGTACGTGAGATATTATTCCTACAAGCCTTTTGGAGCCTTTGACAGAGCTTAATATGTTCATGGCATCTCCTATTGATGAGCTGTCCAGACTGCCGAAGCCTTCGTCAATAAACATAGTATCAATCCTTATTCCGCCGGACTGTGCTTGTACTACTGCAGAAAGTCCAAGAGATAGTGCCAGGGACACAAGGAATTTTTCTCCGCCGGATAATCCTGTAACACTTCTTTTTTCACCCGAATAGGCATCATAAACCTCTAACTCCAGACCCGCTTTTCTTGTCCTGCCGCTTCCTTCAAGAGTTCTGCATAGCTGATACCGTCCGTCGTGAACATTTTTCAAAAGACGATTTGCCTCTGACGTTACTGATGAGAGCATGACTCCAAGAACATATCGCCTAAGGCTTATGCCTCTGTCGCCTCGCAGTGTTGTTCCAAAATTGTAATACATGTCATATTTTCTCATCATTTCTTGGAGAATTTTTTGGTTCTTTTCAGTTTGCTGGATTGTTTTATTGATTCTTTCTTTTTTATCTGCTTGCAGTGCAATTTGTTTGTCATATTCTTTAATAGTATTTTCAAGTGCAGCAATTGAATTTTTTATTTGCTCAATGTCAGGTTTTTCTTTGCCCTCGGTAAGTTTGACAAGGCGCTCAAGGTTTTTGGCAACGGAGCCTTTTTCAATTATATATGCCTGTGCTTTTTTATCCCACTCGCCAATCTGTTCCTGTGGTACTAAGAACTTCTTAAATTCAGAAGTGTCCGCAAATCCATTTTCTTTTAACAATGAATAGTACTCGTTTTTTTCTTTTACATATTCAATGTCTTTGTTTTCAAAATCCTCTTTTAAGAAAGAAAGGCTTGTATTTGATGAGCTTAATAACTTGTCTGCTGCTATTTTCTTGTTTGTCAGAGCTTCTAACTCATTTACATACCTTTCTATTGACAACTTGTACGAGTTTATTTTCTTGAGCAATTCAGTCTCGGTTTCTATCCCGCTTATTTTTTGAGAGTTCATTGAACTGAATATCGCGGCTGCCTCTTCTTTTAATCTGCTCTGTTCGTTCAACTGTAAGCTTAATTGGTTTAGCTCGTTCTCCGTATTGTTGACTTTTTCAGACAAGTCTGTTTCCAAACGAATAATATCATTTAATCTGTTTGATTCTTTTTCAGCTTTTCTCAATTGAGCAAGTATTTCTTCTTTGCTGTCTTCACCAAGAGCTTTCTTTATTTCATTATTTTCCTGCTGTAATTTTTCAAGGCTTTCAACAGCAGACAGTTTTATAGCATCCTGTTTTGTTATTGCATTGATTGTTGCATTGAACTTTTCATTTAGTTCATCCAGTTCTGTGCTGAGCATTTTGACTGTTGTAGCATCTATACTCGAATTAGTATTTACAGCTTTTTTGGGATGGTGTACACTTCCGCATACAGGGCATTCATTTCCTTCTTTCAGGCTTTCGCTTAGAAGGTATGCGGTTCCTTTTATATAGCTGCTGTAAACAGATTCGTATTCTTGTTTTTTAAGTGTTATCAACTCTTTAAATTTTCCAAGCTGTTTATTCAGCATGATGAGTTGGCTGTCTGTTGTATTAATATTTTTATCAAGCAAGCTAAGTTCATGACTTTTCTTTTCAAGCATTGCGAATTTTTCTGATTTTGCTTTTAACTCAGGCAGCTTCATACTGTAGGTATTAAATATGTGATCCTTAAGCTCCTTTTGTTGCTTGAGTTTTTCCCTAATGGAATTATAAATATCTTGTTTTTCCGTATTTTCTTTTTTTAATGCTTCAAACTTTTTATTTTCTCTTTCAGAACTTATTTGAGATTTTGTAATTTCTTTGTATATGGTAACCAGAGCTTCGGATTTAATTTTGTTTTCCTTTAATTTTTCAATAGTTTGTTCATTTTTTTTAAGTTCACAAAGTTCTTTGTCAATTTTTTCTACAGTAGATTTGTATATAGAATTGTTTTCTTTTTCTTTTGCCAGTTTTAAATTTGCTGCTTGCATAAGTTTGTATAAATTCATAACTGTTGAATATTTTTGTGAGACATTTAGTGCTTTTCTGCCATTTTCGATCTTTGCCATCAGTTCATTTATTTCGTTTTCCTGTTCCTTTATTTTCGCCAGTTCTTTTTCTGTCCTGAGCATTTCTTCAAATAAATTAAAAATCTCTGATTGAAGTGTTAATTTGTCTTTTTCTGCAGACAGCTGATTTGATTTCTTATTTATTATTTCAGCAGCGCTATTGACTGATTTGGTAAGTTCATTTATTTGTACATTTAAGTCATCAATGTTCTCAGCATTTTCTGATTTAAGCAGTGTGTTTATATTATTTTTTTTTGAGGTTATGTCTCTAGCCGTTTCTTTTGCCTGATCACATATCCATTCAGCAACTTCTTGCCACTTTCCGGCATTAAAAAGAGTAACAAGTATTTCTTCCTTTTCATCTGATTTTGCCATGAGAAATTTTTCAAATTTACCTTGAGGGAGCATTATTACTTGTACGAACTGTTCGTGGCTAAGCCCTATAAGTTCACATGCTTTTTGTTCAGTTTCCCTGATTTTAGGGTTTTCAAAAAATGGTACGAATATATCTTCGCTATTTAAAAATAAAGCGTTTTGTGTAACATTGTAATGTTTAGAGCCGTTACGTCTAGTTTTCACAGCGATGCTTCGGGTAAATTTATATGTTTTATCAGCAATTTTAAAAATAAATTCTACTTCAGTAGGTATATGCTCGCTTGCTGTTTGGCATCGCATAGAAGTAATGTCACCTCTTTGACCGCCGCTTGATTTTCCGTACAGCGCATACGATATTGCATCAAGTATGGTAGTTTTTCCTGAGCCTGTTGCTCCATGAATTAAAAAGATGCCAGAGTCTGCAAATTTTTTGAAATCTACTTCCTGTTTATTTACATAGGGACCGAATGCTTGGAATTTTAAAGTTATAGGTATCATTGCGCTGCGTCCTCCTTAACTTCAACAGAAAACAAAGCCTGATTAAACAAATCATTTTGCTCGCCAGTCAGGTCATTTCCTGTAGTTTCTTTGTAAAATTTCTCCAAGATATCATTAGGAGAAAGCGTGTATAATTCATTGACTGTCAGCTCATTTTCTTCGGCCTCGTTAACTTTGCCCGTAATATTCAGAAGGTTTTCGTAATAGCTTCTGAATACTTCAACAGCCTCCATGCCTGCATATTTATCAGTCATTTCTATTTTTATATAGTCATCCTTTTTTAAGTCGTTTTCTGCAATCTTAAGAATTTCTTCATAGGCTCCACGAATAACTCTAATATCTCTTGAAGGAACAACTTCCAGTTCTTTAACGGTTATATCATCTTCTATATTCAATATAGTAACGGATTTCTGATGATCTGCTTCGCTGAATGAGTATTTTAGGGGAGAACCGCTGTATCTGGCATTAAAGCCTCTGTCTTGCGGTTTGTGAAGATGGCCGAGAGCAACATAATCAAAGCCTTCAAAAATCTCCGAAGGCACTACGGAAGCGCCGCCTACCATTGCGGAACGGTCGCTTTCTGAAAGAACAGATCCGCTTACGAAGCAGTGGCTCATAAGAATATTTTTTCTGCCGCTACGAAACTTAAGCTTCATATTATCCAAGACACACTTCATTGCATCTGAATAGCTGTTTATTTTTTCGTTTGGGAAGATTGCTCTCGTTTCATCAATGTTGAAATAAGGAAGGACATAAACATCTGCATTTTTTAATTCCACTACTGTCACTTCATTTGTCAGTTTTCCGAATATATAAAGTCCGGTTTTTTTCAGCAGCTCGCTGCAAGAAGCAAGACGTACTGCTCCATCATGATTTCCTGCAGATATAATTACAGGAATTCCTATTTCATTGCATAATTCTGTTACAGCGTAATTATATAAAGAAATAGCTTCAGCGCTTGATACCGAATGGTCAAAAATATCACCGGCAATCATTACCGCATCTATGCCGTTTTTCTTTACGGCTTCTATTAAAAATTCAATAAAGTTTTTTTGCTCTTCAATTAAGCTTGCGTTGTGCAGGCTTATCCCTAAGTGCCAGTCTGATGTATGAATTATTTTCATTATACTCCCTCCAATAATACTGGACTGTTAATTAAATGGGCAGGCAAAAAATTCTGCCTGCCACACATTAACTGTAAAGTAAAGTTCGATACAGTGTCATTCAGTTGAATTTAAACTAAAATCCCAAATGTTCCCCAACAAGTATTACTTTAATTCTGTTCTGCGGTTTGCAGAATCTTGTAATCAATATTTGGCTGCACAAAGTGTCCTTAGTTGTACATTCTGAACATTTTCCTGTGAGTTTGCACGGTGTCTGAGCATTGAACCTTACTGCATTTGGAACCGTTGCGTCTGTTCTTAATTTTGCCAAAGCGTAGTCCAGTTCTGGCACAACTTTGTTCATTCCGGCTACAACAATTACTGAGTCGGGGCCGTAGCAGTAGGCAGCAACTCTGTTTCCATTTCCGTCAACATTCATTAATTCACCATTCATTGTTATTGCATTTGTACTTGTTAAAAAAACATTCGCAGTTAAAGCCTGCTTCATGAGTTTAACTCTTTCCTCGGGAGATTTTGCCTTATCACGGTCAATAACAGAGATCCCTTTTTTTTCAAGAAGCTTCTTAACTCCTAGTTCATCGATAGTTAAAGAGCCCCCCCATGATACAACATCTTCATGGTCAATTAATGACATTGCCAGTTCTGTCGCTTCTTCCTTTGTGTCTGCATAGTAACCGTCCATAAATCTTTTTTTAAGATTTTTAATTATGGTCTCGCTTTTTACTTTGTATGCTCCTTTTACAAAATCCATTTTATACCTCCCCATTCATTTAATCATTAAACCAATTATATTATATTTTATTTTTAAATTCAATTGTTAAATAAAGCCGAAAGTAATGGAATGCTTATAACGTACATCAGGGGCTTTAAAAAATAAATTGATATGGTAATATAGCGGTGATATAATTATTAATAAACAAGCAAACAAATGTAGAAAGGATGAGATAATATGAAAATAGAAGATAGATTTTTAAATTATGTTAAAATTGATACTCAATCAGTTCCTGATTTGGAAATTGTTCCAAGCAGTGAAAAGCAAAAAGATCTTGGCAGATACTTGGTTGAAGAAATGAAATCATTGGGAATAAAAGATGCTTTTATGGATGATTACGGCTATGTATATGGTAATGTTCCTTCTAACACTGATAAAGAAGTTCCTGCTATTGGTTTTATTGCTCATATAGATACAGCTCCTGATATGCCGGGCAACGATATTAAACCTAAAATAGTCAGAAATTATGACGGAAGTGATATTGTTTTAAATGATGAAAAGAAAATTGTAATGAAAACAGATGTGTTTGAGCACATGTTGAATTATGTCGGCGAAGATTTTATAGTGACTGACGGAACAACATTGCTTGGCGCTGATGATAAAGCAGGCATAGCTGAGATAATGTCAATGGCTGAATATTTTATTAATAATCCTGATGTAAAGCATGGAGATATAAAAATAGCATTTACCACAGATGAAGAAGTGGGCAACGGGGCAGAAATGTTTGACATAGATGGGTTTAATGCTGACTTTGCATATACTGTCGACGGAGGAGAGCTGGGGGAAATAGAGTATGAGAATTTCAATGCCGCAAGTGCAAAAGTTGAGGTTAGCGGAGTGAATATTCATCCTGGCTCAGCAAAGAATAAAATGAAAAATTCAATATTGATAGCTATGGAGTTTCAAGCTATGCTGCCTTCTAGAGAAACACCGGAAAATACGGAGAATTACGAAGGATTCAATCATTTGGACGATATTAGCGGAAGTGTTGAAAAAACGTATTTGAATTACATAATAAGAGATCACAATTTTGATAAATTTAATGTCAAAAAGGATAGATTCAATAAAATATCTGAATATTTAAATGAAAAATATGGAGAAGGAACCGTCAAAGTTGAATTGAAAGATTCGTATTATAATATGAAAGAAAAAATTCTTCCGCATATGCACATTATTGAAACTGCTGAAAAAGCTATGAAAAGCATAGGTGTTGAGCCTGCGGTAATTCCAATAAGAGGGGGAACTGATGGTGCAAGCTTGTCGTACAGAGGGCTTCCTTGTCCGAATTTGTGTACAGGCGGGCATAATTACCATGGTAGATATGAGTATATACCTGTACAGTCTATGGAAAAAGTTGTTCAGATACTAATTGAAATAATTAAACTGTATGCATAAAAAACAAACCTCAATGGAGAAGAAACCATTGAGGTCTTTGTTTATTCTTTCACTTTTTTCAAAATTCCGGTGTAGGTGTCGTCAATGACTGATTTATTTGTTTCATAAATTTCAAACGTTTTGATAATTTCATAATCATTGATTCCTTCTACAAAGGCCCTTTCCTTTTCGCCTATGAAGTTTAAAACATATAATCGGTTCAAGGAATATTTGCTGAAAATGCTTTCGTAGTTTGCCAAGCTTTCTGTAGAAGGTTTGACAGACTTCTCAATCATAAGTAGATTAACAAGTTCAACAATTTTCGAGCTGCTGCTGACAGGCATTACCGGGCTAAGTGTATATCTGTAAAGCGTGGTATCTTTATAAAGAGAAAAACTATAACTGCCAAATGTATAATTTCTAAAATCAGTTGTTTCCGATCCGGCTGCTAAACCCCAGTTGATGTTCAGAAGAGAAGGTACGTTATTTGCTTTTTTTAGATCATCATAAACCAAGGTTTTAAGCATTTCTTCGTTATTATTTTTAATGTAAAAAGCATACCTGAAAAATAATATATTTGCTTTTGCGTTGTTGCTTGAAGTAAGACTATCCCATTTCTCCAGTGCGCTCATGTACAAATCTTCCTGAACAGCATACTTGCTGGCCATAGCAAATATTTGCATCAGTTCTGAATCTTTCAGATCACTTCGTTCAATAACATTTGCAAGCATATCATTTGCAAGCTGTGATTTTTCGTCATCTGAATAATTGCCGAAAGTAATAAGGTAAAAGTTCGTTCCGGTTATATTGGGGTATCCTTCTGAACGCAATGTCTCCATTGTTTCTACGGCATTCAAGTCGTATAAATGCTTATCTTCAGGGAAAATATACCCTCCGAAAGAAACATACTCCAGAGTATCTTTAGCCTTTATATACCTTTTATCATTATTGTTTGCGGTATTCCAATCATAACTGCCAAAATATGAATATATTTCTTCTCCTTTTATGGGGAGAAATTCAAGTTTGGTTAAATAATTGCTTTGATCACTGGTTTTAATATCATAAAAAACTCTTTTAATTAATGCAGCAGATTCTGCTCTTGTAATATTATTGTTGCCTTTAAATGTACGGTCTTCATATCCTGAAACTATTCCTGCGTTATAAAGTCTTTTTATTTCATTATAATATTTGCTATTGTTGCGAATATCATTAAAATTTAAAGGATTATCATATATTGCATCTTTGCAGAAGGCAGCAATTAAAGCAACGGATTCTTCCCTTGTAATCGCTTTGTCAGGGTAAAAATTCGATCCCGGGAATATATCTTCAAATGTATAATCCTGGTTTGTTTTCAGGTGCTCATACATTGATATAATAAATGTATAAGACCAGTGCTGATTTGTCATATCGCTGTATGGCATATCGCTTGTGTAAATTTCATTCATTTTGTTTTGTCGATAAGCTGTTTTTGAAAGGATAGTTATAAATTCAGCCCTGGTAATATTATTTTCCGGTCTGAACGTGAAGTCTCCATAGCCCTTGAAAACTTTCAATGTGTTGGACGTAAAATCAATATCACTTGATGCCCAATGATTATAAGTATCGTAATATACAGTTTTCGCCATTGCAGGCTGAACGGATAACACAATAAAAACAGTAATTAATAATAATAGCTTAATAAATTTTTTCAATTTGCATTATCACCCTTCATGAACGTATTTATAAATTATATTTACCTCCTCTTCGGATATATTAAACACCTTTTTTAGCAAAATATCAATACTAATTTTTCCTAAATCAGATATATTTTGTTGAGCTTTTTCAAGGGGTAAATATATTTTAGCTTCACTTAATTTATTGGGATAATATTCATAAATATTTGTCCCTACTTTTTTTGCCAGACACTTAAAGTAAAATTCAAAAACATCCGAATTCAAGTATGACAAAAGATAATTTACTGGAATATGTGTGTTGAAATTATTCATAATATATACATCTGCACTGCAGTAATATTTATTTGTGTCAAAATAAAAATTACTGCCTGTGGATTTGAACGGAAATATTATTTTTGGATTATCAAAATCAGATTGAATGCGTCCCCATTGAAGTTCATACCATTTTCTATATCCCTTCAGACATTCTCTTCTATTTTGTAATTTATCCTTATAGAAGGAAAGGTACTTGATAGTATTTGGATAATTTTTTTCATCATTTATTATATTGGAATATATCAAGTATAAGTTATTATATTGCACTTCTGATTTTGATATGTTGCTGTTTTTTATCCATTTTTTGAGTAAATCACTTTCAATGTTATATTTTTCGATTGTTTTTTTATCAACAATAAAAGCTTTATCCAGCCCGGTTATAATTCCCTGCTTAATCTTACATGCATCCTGAATTTTTATGTTTGATTTTTCTTCTATCTTATTGAAAAGCTGTTCGTCAGCATGCTTAAGTATAGTCCATCCGGTATCTTTAAGCTTGTCCTGACTATATGAGAATTTTTCTTCAATACTATCACTATTAATTAAGACGTAAGAAAAATCGCTTTTGTTCCATCCATTATTTTCCAATGTTATTAAAGCCGGACTTACCATGGCCCCTTTAAATATATTGTTTCCGCTGAAATCAACAAGAGATATTATGTTGAAATTATTTTTTATATATGCTCTTATTCTGTCTGCGTATAGAGCTTCCATAAAGTATCTTGAAGTTATAAATGATATTACTCCACCCGGTTTAAGAATTTCCCTGCTTTTTTTAAAAAAGCAATATGATATGTCAGCCTTGTTGTAAAACACCTCAGAGTACTTTTCATACAGAGCTTTCTTATACTCGCAGGTAGAATTTTTGTGACCAACATAAGGAGGGTTTCCGACTATTATGTCAAATTTGTCCATTTCAAAAGTATCGGTTAAATAATCTAATCTGAAAATATTAAATTCAGCTTCTGTTGAAAATCCGGCAAACATTAAGCCGACCTTTGTCATAAATATAGAGAAATCATCTACATCAATACCGAACAGCATGCTTTCAATAATATGTTTATCTTCAATTTCATCTCCAAAGTAAGATTTAATTTTTTTGAACGCTTCTATTAGAAAATATCCGCCTCCGCATGCAGGGTCAAGTAATTTGGTGTTTTTGCCTATTAAGTCCAAATCAAATAATTGATCCAGCATTTTATTGATAATGTCGACAGGCGTATAAACTTGTCCCAGAACTTTCTTTTCACCGGCAGTAAGCATGGACTCATACAACTCTGCAGGTTTAAAATCATTGAAATCAATATTATCTTTGTTAGCTTTGATTAAATTTAATATTGAGCTCTCTATTCCAGAGATATTGAGGTTAAAAATTTCATATTCATTAAATATATTCTTATTATTGTGCAAAAAATTCGGGGTGATATTTAAAAAAAATAATTCTTCTGAAATATTTGCTTCCGATGCCCTGCATTGATATATAATTTTTGAGAAAATAAAGATTATGTACTTTACCTTTGTTATATAATCGTGTGAGTCTATCTTTTTTATTAAGGAAATTAACTCTTTCAGCAGTGTTTTATGCATAATTACCTCTTGAGTTTATATATTTAGTTCATATTAACATGAGGCGGAAATTAAATCAATATAATCGGCGCTTAAATGCTATATAGAGGTAGAATCATTTGGAGGTGATATTATGGCAATAGCTGTAAACCAAGCAAATTCAAAATTAAAGATGGTTTTCAATGTTGGTCTTGATGAAAATAATAAAAATATTACTAAAAGTAAGACTCTCGCAAGTATCAAGTCAACGGCAACTAATGAAGATTTATATGATTTAGGAACTGCAGTAAGTGATATGCAGTCATTTTCACTTGAGAGTCTTGTAAGATACGAAGAATATGAACTTGTAAATGAAATAGAATAATAATTAAAATGAATATTTAATTCGGGGAGCAGAAAGCTTCCATCATAACAATAAATTTCTGTAAGGGGTGATATAATGTCAAAAAAACTATTAATGAAATTTAAAACTGCCGGCGGATCAACATTATCATTGACAGTTGATGAACCTAAGAGTGAGTTGACCGACATTGATGTAAGAACTGTTATGGATAATATTATAGATAAAAATTTATTTAATACAAACAGCGGAGATTTGGTGGAAGTAAAATCTGCCGAAATCATAACCACAACTGAGCAGATTTTAATATAAATGATAATAATTCTAATATAAAAAATGGTAATAATATGATATAATAACCATTGAATGGGCGGAGAAGGAAAGCTCCGCCCCTATATAGAAAATATACGCCTAATTGTGAAGCTGTGACAAAAATGTAAGGCGCATGATGATTTGCGAATTTTAAGGAGGGTTTCATGATAAACAAAGATGAAATAATAAATAATAATTTGATATTGAAAAAGGCAGCTCAATTGAAGGAAGTATTTTGGCTTAACCCAGGATTAAGCACATATAGAGAAGCTGCGAAAAATACACCAGTTGATATATCGGCAATAGACGACGCGGAAAGGCGCCTTGCCAAATTTGCACCTCTCATAGAAATTCTTTTCCCTGAAACAGAGGCATGTCATGGTATTATCGAATCTCCGCTTAAAGAAATAGAGAATATGAAAAACCAACTTGTACAAGATTGTGGTACAAAAATCCAGGGAAGACTGCTTTTGAAAATGGACAGTCACCTTGCAATTGCCGGAAGTGTTAAAGCTAGGGGAGGAATATATGAGGTGCTGAAATATGCCGAATATTTGGCTCTAAAGAATAATATGATTTCTGAAGATGATGACTATTCTATAATGGCTCAGCAGAAGTACAGAGATTTTTTTAATCAGTACAAGATACAAGTTGGCTCCACCGGAAACCTTGGATTGAGTATTGGAATTACATCTGCAGCAATGGGATTTAATGTTATAGTACATATGTCATCAGATGCAAAACAGTGGAAAAAGGATTTGCTGAGATCAAAAGGTGCCCAGGTGGTTGAATACGACAGTGATTTTTCTAAAGCTGTTGAAGAAGGAAGAAAGATGTCAGACCAGGATCCCATGAGTTATTTTGTTGATGATGAGAATTCTATGAATTTATTTTTAGGATATTCAGTAGCTGCAAGAAGATTAAAAAAGCAGCTTGATGAAATGAATATAGAAATAGATGAAGATCATCCTTTGTTTGTATATTTGCCATGCGGGGTAGGAGGTGCACCTGGTGGAATTACCTATGGGTTGAAATCGGTTTATCATGACAATGTTCACTGCTTTTTCGTTGAGCCTACACATGCACCGTCAATGCTTGTAGGTATGGCTACGGGTCTTCATAATGACATATGTGTTCAGGATCTTGGAATAGATGGCAGAACCCACGCAGACGGACTTGCGGTGGGAAGGCCTTCAAAGCTTGTGGGTAAAATGATGGATAATTTGCTTGGTGGAATTTTCACTGTTGAAGATTACAAATTATATGATTACATGAGAATGCTTCATAATACGGAAAGTATTAATATTGAACCGTCAGCATGTGCAGCATTTGAAGGAATAGTAAAAGTAGAAATATCTGATAAAGGGAAAGAATATATAAGGGAGCACGATTTGGAAAGTAAAATGAAAAATGCAGTGCATATATCGTGGGCCACAGGAGGGTGTCTGGTGCCAGAAGAAATAAACAAGGAGTTTTTAGAAACACATTTAAATTAAAGGTTGATAACCAATAATTTATTTGTTAACATTAATAAAAATACAAATGGAAAAAATACGGGAGGAAAAATGAAAGTTAATACAAACCCTGCAAAGGGGATGAGAGATATAACACCTCAGGAAAAAGAAATAAGAGATTATGTTGAAGGCGTTATAGTAAATACATATAAACAAAGCGGATTTGAGCTCATAGAAACACCTGTTGTTGAAAATATAGAAAATTTAATCGGAAGCAAGGGCGGAGAGAATCTAAAGCTTATATTTAAAATTTTAAAAAGAGGAGAAAAGCTTGATTTTACAAAAGCGGATTTAAGCGAAGGTGATTTGGCTGATTTAGGGTTGAGATACGACCTGACAGTTCCCTTAAGCCGTTTTTATTGCAATAATAAATCGAACCTTCCTTCGGTTTTTAAGGCAATGCAGGTGGGTAATGTGTTCAGAGCGGAAAGAGCACAAAAAGGAAGGTACAGGAGCTTTAAGCAATGTGACATAGATATTATAGGGGATAACACCAATGCTGCAGAACTTGAATTGATAGCAACAACTGCCAAGGCGCTGAATGCCCTTGGAGTTAAGAATTTTGCCGTTAGGTTCAACGATAGGAGAGTTTTAAAAGCGGTAATAATGAATTGTGGATTTTCAGAAGAAGAGTTTGACAGTGTGTGCATTGCAGTGGATAAGCTGGACAAAATAGGATTTGATGGAGTCGAAAAAGAGCTTAAGGGTAAAGAGTATAAAGAAAATTCGATCTTAAATATAATGGCGGCTCTGAAAATCATAAATGATAAGGGAACTGAATGCCTATTGGAATATGGTGTTTCTGAGGATGTGGTAAATGAAGTTAAAGATGTTTTAGACAGTTCAAGAGAATATGCGAACGGAAAGTATGATATTGAATTTGATTTTACTTTAATAAGAGGAATGGGATACTATACAGGTTCAATTTTTGAAATCGCGTACAAGGACCTTGGATATTCAATAGCAGGAGGCGGAAGGTACGATGAAATGGTGGGTAATTTTATAGGAGAAAAAGTTCCTGCCATAGGTTTTTCAATTGGATTTGAAAGGCTTGTTAATCAGTTGATGGATGAAAAATTCAAGGTGCCTGCAAAAGAAAAAGTAGTATTGCTTTACGAAGCGTCGAACAAATATATTGATGTTATGAAGAAAGCTGATGAATTCAGAGAAGAAGGATATTCAGTGTCAATATATGAAAAGGCTAAGAAACTTGGAAAACAGCTAAATCAGTTTGCTGGATTTGGATTTAATAAATTTGCGGTTTACAGTGGAAACGAAGAAATAGAATTGAAAGATTTGTCTTCTAACTAGAAAAATAGGGACGGATTGTATTGATTTTATCACCAATCAATACGAGCCGTCTTTTTGAATATCATTTATCGGAATATCTTTTTTTACGAATCGGGAAAGAATAAAAGTAATAAATATGGCAGATAAAATTCTTGCTGCCAATACAGCAAATGGATTTGCTCCTGCAGCTCCCATAATCATAGTGTCTTCAAATACTGCATGACACATTGAGAGAAACATTGTTACCAGAAATACACTTCTTTTGTCAATATTATAATCCTTAACACTTTGGATAACTGCGCCTGCTCCTATGGTCAGGCCAAATATTAGTCCGAAGATAAGTGAAATTCCCGAGTCTTCGCTTATAGTAAAAAATTTGGTGATAGGTTTTATCTTGTGGGATATTTTATCTATCATCTTTGTATCCTTAAATATTTCAATTACTATCATTAAAGGTATCAGAACTTTAGCTATGCTCCATATGAACGAAGTTAAGTTTAATAGTATTTCTAAAACCGTTTCCATTAAAATCCCCCAAACATCCTATAAAATAAGAACCCCAGTATAAGAGACATTATTAATCTCGATGAAATACTGGTAAACATACTTACTCCTAATTTTTTGACGACAGCACCTTCGGTTATAAGATTATGTGCAGTTGATATCATAATAGCAATAGTTGTTATTTGAATTCCTGTAAGTTTTATGGCGGCAAGTGCGCCTAGCGCTGCATACGTGCCTGAAGCCCATCCTAATATTAATACAAGTGATGTTTCACCTGGAAGACCAAAAATAGACATGATAGGTGAAAAAAATTGTGCTATTATATTTAAGACTCCTGAAATCGAAAGAATCTGCACACCAACATAAACAGGTGCTAAAATTTTTGTAAGATCAAGAAGAGTCTTTACTCCATTGATGAATCCTCTTTTAAGTGTACCTATAGAAAGCATTATTTCCCTCCCATATAATGAATGAATTATATCATAACGGTCATTTTTAAACAATCATTTTATTTCCACGTATAATATATGTAAATATATTTATAATGGTTTTAGAGTTGCTTTTAAATGCTGTTCGAAATTATTGACATACATTACCACATTTGATAGAATTGAGCACTGGCATTTTTTATTAATACTGCTTATAAGGATTTGAACATTTTTTAAAATAACATCAGGAGAGTAAATATGAATTTCAAAAAAATATTGATTTTAATTTCAGTTCTTATTGTAATGACTGCAAGCAATGCATTTGCAGAAGAGCTTTCGGAAAGCACCGCTTTAGTTCCGTACTCTGATAATTACTATAAATATATAAACAATGCCTATGGATATGAAATAGTGCTTTTGAACAATCTGAAGCTAAGCGAAGATATTGTAAGCGTAAAAAGCAGGTTTGAATCAGATGATCTTGTTGTGGATGTTTTATATGACAGTTTCTATAATGACTTGAACAACATTACAACTTATATTGACTATGGAAATAGAGGGATAGTAAATAACCCGGAATTTAAAGTAACAGGTGAATACAATTATAATTTTAATGGATTAAACGGCCATATAATTCTTTATGAGAGGACCAAGATAGAAGGTCAAGAGCATGATCGAAATTATTATGCGATGATTACATTCGCCAGATCCTACAAGGAGCTTATAACAGTGTTTATGAAATCTTCGCAGCAAATATATATAGAATATATAATGCCATCTTTTAAGTTAATCGATAAAACATCTGAAATAAAAGAAGATACCGTGTTCGAGCCTGTTGAAAAGAATTTTGATGAAAAAACTCAGGAGTTTTATGATAAATATTTTATAAATAATGACAAAATGCATTTTGGGATTTTTGAGCCGACGTATCCCACATATGCATACAGATTGAAGCAGCTGGAGAATATGTTTAATTATGAATTTCCTGTGGTGCTGATTTACAATTCTTTTCAGCTTCCATTTAAAACTGAGCACATGAACAGAGCAAAGCAGGAAGGGAAGGTAGTGGAATACGGATTGTATACTACGGACTTAATTGATGGAGAAGAAAAAGACATTACTCTTGAAATACTTAAGGGCAATTATGATAATTATCTTGATGAACTGGCAAAAAGCTTTAATGAATATGATTACCCAGTGCTTTTCAGATTAAATAATGAGATGAATGGAGAATGGGTTTGGTATTCAGCTCACAGGGTTGGCAAGGACACGGATTTGTTTATTGAATGCTGGAGATATATATATGACAGATTCGAAAAAAATGAAGTAGATAATGTTGTTTTTGTGTGGAATCCTAACGAAAAATCATTTCCGAATTTTGCGTATAATCACTATTTAAATTATTACCCGGGAAACGAATATGTGGATATAGTAGGTTTGACCTCTTATAATACAGGTAATTATTATACAGGAGAGACGTGGAGAAGTTTTTCTCAGGCTTATGATCATTTTTATTACGATTATGTACGCCATTTTAAGCATCCTATGATGATAACGGAATTCAGCGGTGCTTCCTTAGGAGGTAACAAAGCTGAATGGTTTAAGGATATGTTTGAAAGAATATCCAGCTATGATAGAATTAAACTTGCTGTTCTATGGAACGGACAGGACTATGATATGACAAAGCCGGGAAAAACAATTTCTAGAAATTACAGACTGGATTTAGAAAAGGATGTTATAGAAGCAGTCAAAGAAGGATTGCAGAGTTATAAATAGGAAAGAGCTTGCAAATATGCAAGCCCTTTTTTGTTGGCTATTTGACTATATATTCAATGAATCGCTGTAAAATTGCCGCAACTTCGGCTCTTGTGGCATATCCTGAAGGATCAAGTATATTTCCGTCCTTACCGTTCAAGAGTTTATTTCCAACCATCCATTTAATCGGCTCAATAGCCCAGTCTGAAACATTTTCGTAGTCTTTGAAATTTTCTATGTCTGATAAATTGTCTGTGTTGTATCCTTTTATCAATGCGTAACGATATAGTACTGCAGCAAGTTGTTCACGGGTGATGTTGTCATTTGGCCCAAACATTCCGTTACCGTAACCTCCAACAACACCTTTTTTAGAGGCCCAACTTACAGCAATGACATACCATGAATCTTCCTGAATATCCTCGAAGGATATTTTTTCAACATTTACAGAGCCATCTAATCTAAACAGCACTGTTACAAGCATTGCTCTTGTCATAGAGCTGTGCGGATAAAATTCATTTTCTGTTATTCCCTTGAATAAACCCTTATTCACAACAAATTTTACATTTTCATAGAACCAGTCATTTTCTAAGATGTCTTTAAAATTAATTTTTTCGGTTTCAGCGCTTTCAATAATTGATGCGTTTTCATCAGTATTTTCATTGCCGTTACCAGGTGAGCCGCTTCCGCCCCCCGACGATTTTATGATGTATGTCTCGCTGAGAACACTGCTGTTTATATATCCATTCTTTATTGCAACGGCTTTTAATGTAGATGATGAAGAAATTCTCACCGCACC
The DNA here is from genome assembly GCA_018436705.1 of Sedimentibacter sp. Lineage (GTDB taxonomy): Bacteria > Bacillota > Clostridia > Tissierellales > Sedimentibacteraceae > Sedimentibacter. The sequence continues at coordinate 112,207 of JAHDLA010000018.1, read as the reverse complement.
TGTGTAGAGTGTGTCTGAAGCACCCGGTGTACTTCCGTCTAAAGTATAATAAATAGATGCGTTCACGGTTGATGTGGTAAGAATTACATTTTGAGTCCCGGTGTAAGTTCCGCCCGCTGGAGATGCAACAGGTTTTGAAGCAATCTTAACGTCATCATCACCAATCATGTATACTGCAGAAAATAGCGTGCTGTCATTCATTCCCACCTTTGAAGCAATTGCCTTTAATTCAGATGATTCAAAGAGTTTAATGGATTTTGTGTATTTAAAGGAATTTACTGTTGGTACACTTCCGTCAGTTGTGTAATATATATTCGCATCGGGGGTATCTGTGCTGAGGCTTAATGTTATACTTTCATCATAGTTTCCGCCATCAGTATCGGATACAGGTTGTGATGCGGTCATTCTTTCTGATGCGGTTATGTTTGTGTAAAAATCTTCATCCATTTTTACGCCTGAGTAGCTCAGTACATTTTCAGATACTACAACCGTATACTCCTTAGGTGTTACTCCGTCATCTTCGTAAAGTTTGAATCCACCAGGATACAATTCTTCATTTGCAATAAATCGGATGCGCTTAACAAATTTTTTCGAGGATATTGTATCGCTTTGGTATAATCCGTCAGAGGTATATCCGGTATTCTCGGCTTCGGTTATAAATTCAATTTTTTCACATGGTACTGTTTCGCCGGATTCTGTTTCGACAACTTGTATTCCGTTAACAGTTCCTTCCGGGTCATAAATAGATTCGCTTTGCATGTACATGGAAAATTCCACTTCGATTCCGGAAGCATCTGCTGCTGCACCGTGCACCTGAGGGGCTTTTGTTGATACAAGACCTATATTTACTTCAGTGTGTACCGGAGGTACTGTCATTGACTTGGTCAGAGCTGCATTATATCTACCGAAACTGTCTTCAAACATAACTCTCCAGTTTCCAATAGGTACATCCCAGCCGTACTTTCCATATTCATCAGTTGTCTGAGGATTTTCCTGTTCAGACTCAATTAAAAACTCATCCTCCCAGGCTGCCCAGTCACCTTGACTATCAGTCTGCACAGTGGCTGTTACTCCTTCTGCTCTGTTGCTTTCAACGGCTTCGAATACATATCCTGAAGGGTCCATCATCCATTTAGGATCATCAGTATCATCTTCTTCTCCTATGTCCTTGTCTTCTTTTCTAAGCTGCATCATAATCTGTGCCAGTATTCCGTTTCCCCAAAGATTGTATTCCGCATCTATTTTTTGTGTAAATACCATATTACCGGTGGATACTACGTAGCTCAGGCATTTGCCTGGCAATGAGAAGAAACTTGATCCATAGCTTACAACACCCATAAGACTGCTTATGGAGTGGCTGTCTGTTCTGGCCTTGCGGTATTCAGTGATTTCTCCTCTCAAACGGCTTCTTACAGAGGAATCCTTTATTTGGTCTGTCAATGTCCTCAGATTTGCTGGGTCTACGCTGGCAGGTCCTGAAAAAATCTGCGCGGCCGTAGCAATACCTCCTATTACCTGCATACCTGTTCCCAAATGTCCAAGGTTTGTTGTTCTGTTTCTGAATGCTTCATATGCTACTTCTCCTGTGTTTTGAACATATCCCACATAATCTACCTTTCCGGAAATGTTTCTCACTGTGTTGGCAGTGGAAGCATATAAAATCGGAGAACTGCTTGCGTAAATAGTACCGTCGTTTTCTATAACATCTTCATTTCTTGCATAGGAGGTTCCGTCTTTCATTGCTGCAGCCAGGCCGGAACTTACATACATGGTTCTGTATACTCTAAATTCGCTTGATGATTCAGTTGAACTGTCCTTTATCAGGTAAAATTCTCCCGAGTTGCCAACCGGTATTTTTCTGAAGCCCTGCGCTAAAAGACTGGCTTCTGAGTATCCGCTTACATTGTTGTAACTTGCTTCTATGCCTACGCGAACTCCGTTGAAGTCTTTGTGAGCTTTTACGTGATTTTCGGTTTGCTCAGTAATTATTGCAGCTTCATTGCTTCTATAATCTGCCGGAAGGTTGGCTGGTTCCATACTTTCAAGGTTGTTCAACGCATCTGTAAATTGCTGTTCAGTAGGAGCGGCATACCCTGTAAGCAATCCAATATCTTCACCGTCTTTAACAGAATAGAAGACAGACAGGTCGTTTATACTTAAACCCATAACCTCTTCCATTATCCATTCCGAATACCTGCCTTGGGGGTCATCACGTACAAGTTCTGCAGGATACCTGGTCTTAACGCCGTTTTTATCTGTGTTTATAACATATACACTTTCAAGTTGTGAGCTTACAAGTTTGTTAATCCGGAATGTTACGCGGCTCTTGTCATATGGGTTGTATATGCACGCGGCAGTTGAACCAGCTCCAAGCTCCTCAACACTAAATGGTTTAACTCTTGGATCATCCAAGCTTGAGTAATGGGCCATATTCCTGAACTCAAAATTGCTTATGCTGGCTCTCTTATCTCCATCAATTATTTCGCAGATAACAGGCTCTGATGTAAAAACTCTGTCATCAGGAGTTGTCATTTTGGCCGTTAGAGTATGAACGGAAGGAGTTCCAGGCGAAACAAGAGATGCTGTCATTGAATAGCTGTGACTGCTTTTTACAACTGTGGAGCCTATAAGTGTGCCTCCGTCATATATTTCAACAGTGCTGCCATTGAATGCCATGCCTCTTACAATTATTTCGTCCACTGTTTTTGCTACGTGTTTTGGAGCTATGAGGCTGATTTGAGGAGTATCCACTTTGTTTCTAAAACCTGCGGATATGTTTTTACCGTCTCGTTCAAATGTTAAATACATATATACATTGCTGTTAAGTTTTTCGAGGGATGTGTCAGCGCTAAAAGTAACAGTGTAATCGCCATCAAAGTCAGGCTCATATTCAAGGGTGCCAAATTCCGAATCAATCCCGTTAATTTTCTTATTATATAAAGCTCCAGAATAAGTAGTTGCACCTATAGATTTTAATTTAATATTATTTTTAAGCAACTCAGATATGCTTATTTTGTACTTACAATGAATTTTTCCTATGCTTCCGTCGCCAGATAGTGGTTCAAATATTGAATCAAATGTTACGGAATAGGGCAGAAGCATATCCTTGGTAATTGCTTCCGGAATATTTATTTCTCCTAAATCCGTTATTTTTCCGTCGTATAAGTCAACATTTCTTTTTACGTAATGAACATTTTCTTTCATTCCCAGACCTTCAAAATTGTCTATTTTGTTGAATGCATTTAAGTTCGGCAGATTGTATCCGGAAAGCAAAACTGTTGTGTAGTTTCCTGCATCCAGGTTGCAGGTTTCTGTGGACAGTCGTCCATCAGCATCATTCACTGAAGCGATATTGTATCCATTTTCGTCGTATATAACCATGTATGATGCAGCTCCGTCGTGTTCACTTGCTATGTTAGCAGTTATTACGCCCTTTGGAATAGCTGTAATTTCAATGACCCCGTTACCGTATTCATCAAGAGATGCCGTATAGTATTCCTTGGAGCTTACATATCTATTATCCAGATCTGGATAAACATTAACTGACTTATTGTACATATTGTTCACAAATGAAACAGTATTATTTGAGAAGTATCTATTCAGCGAGTTGCCATCTTCATCTTTTATTAATACGCTTGTTAGTATGTTTTGAGATTCAGATGCAAGTGACATATCTGCGTCTTCATTTACATTAACTAATGGCATAGCCATAGTTTTTATAACAAGTCTGTTTTGATCTGCATAAGACATACTGATATCAAAATTTTGGTTGTTATCTTCAGTTATGTTAAGAGAAGTTTCTAAAAAATTATAGTTTTCTTTTAGTGCATCAACATATGCACGTGTTCCGGGATAAATCTCAAACTCAATATTGCCCGATTCGTCTGTTATGCCTGAGGCAGTATAGTAGAACCATGTTGAACCATTAGTAACAAGTTGACCTGCATTTATAGATGTCCCTGGAACAGTTCTGCCCGGTACATTTTCATCCTTTACAGTTATTTGTACTGTTATAGTCTTTATTTTATTTACGGATATATTTATATTGTTGGTACCATCGTTTAACACAATAGGCTCGGTAACTGTTTCAGGAATCTCGTATACCTTTAGATCGGAAGTTGGAAGAGTTAATGTGTAACTTTCAATCGTCGTTCCATCCGTAAGGCCTTTTAATTCTTCATTAATCCTGGCGTAACGATAATATGTGCTGTCACCCGATTTGCAGTTGAATATAACATATGCGTTACTTGAAAGTTCGCCGCCATTTTCCACTGTGACGTTGAAGCAAACTGAAGCAGGTTTCTTTGTATCGCTTAAATCAATAACTGCGGCTTTTCCAGGCTGAGTACTGAAGTTTCCTTGTTTGAATGAAGAATTACTGTCAAACAGCCAATAGGTATAGTTTCCAGGGAGTAATTTGTTAAACAAAAATTTGGTTTCTCCATTTTTGATTGCGACAGTTTTAGAAATTCCATTAACACTAACAACATTAAGACCTTTTCCGTCAAATTCTCCGTTGTTGGGGAGCCCTTCAAAGGAAGCCGAAGAAAATACTTTCATTTCTTTTGATTCAGTTTTTTCTGCATAATTTGACGAATCAGAAGGGTCTGTCAGCCTGTAAGTAACAGATAAAAGCTCTGCGGCATCTCCCGGAATTGTAAATGTAGCCTTGTAACTGGATGGCTTTTCTGATTCTTCCGCTAGGATTATATCCAATGTTTTTTCGCTTCCTTCACCATCCTTATATTTAAGATGTGCTGTTCCGTTTAACCCGGATTTTCCATCCATTGACAGTTTTACATCACTTCCGCATACAGCGTAGTATTCGCCAATGGAGTACACGGCGCTTATGTCAGTACGGCAGTTTCTGATGTAAGGTTTTTCTAGGACTGAAACAGGTATTTCGGTGTAGTCAGAATCCAGCCCATAAATATCAGTATAATAGAATCTTAATTTTGCAGCAGTTGCATACTCGTTTCCAATGTTTATTCTTTTTGAATAGGTGCTTATGCCGTCTTTTGTTGAGGTTCTGTTAAGGGTGAAGGAAGAGATTACGTTGTCATAGCTGTCAATTATATCTGTTTTGCAGGTATACCCGATCTCTCCGGTCTGAACATACAGTGTGTAGTCTGCAAACTTAAAAAGCCGCACAAGTTCACTGTCTATAATGCCTACAACACCGCACAATTCAGGTGCAGAAATAAGTTGTGAGCGGTAATTTATTGAAGCAGTAGTGTTATAAGTCTTGCCTTCTGTATTTGTAAATTCAAAATATATGGTTTTATTTCCGTATCCGTCGCTGAGAGTATAGTTAGTTGTACTTTGTATATCTGTGTATTCTAAAGTTCCCAGCTCTTCCTGAAACTCTGAAAAACGCACATTAGTAAAGCTTCCAGGATCTATTGATATGGATACATTTCTTGTAAGTGTGTATGTTTCGTCGCTGTTTATTTTCACAATTGGGTTTATTATCTGTTCAACATCATCAGCAGGAAGAAGGACCGTTTCCGCAAATCCGTTAATCTGCTCACCATTTTCTCTTATATATACCTCATAAATTCCTCTTGCAAGATTGTCGGTTTGATTTCTTGAAACTGAAAGTTTCCCGGAGGACACAAACTCTGCACTTAGCTCCTGAGGTACTGCAGATAATCCGCCAATGTTGCGCTCCATAAAGTTTGCAGTATAAGTTTTGTCAGTAGAGAAGCCTTCTCCGTACAGATCCAAGTCTCTGCTTCCATAGATGCGCGTAAGAGCTGGAGGCATAATATTTTCAAACGCTACAGGATACCACAAATCTCCAAATGTAAGTGGTGCTCCGCAGATACTTCCGTAGGATTGCAACCCATCATATTCATCATACTCTAAATTTATAAGCTCTGTACCGTCAAGTAGTATTGATATATAACGCTCAGCTACATCATCATTGTTAAGAGGATCGGTAGAGGTTATATTAAGAATTATTTCGCCTTCTGTGCTTTCAACGGAACATCCAATAACATTGCCGTCAATATCATCATAAATGTCGTCATCAATTAGCGCAGAGTATCTTCCGGAGGATGTTGGCAAGTTAAGGCCTGATAAAGCTACTTGAAAATTGTCAATATTCTCTGGATATGTGTAGTTCCAATTTTTATATTCAGCATTTAAAGGAGTCAGAGATACACTGCCCTGAATTGCTGTATGACTAACAGGCACAGAATGAATGGTGTTTTCTCCGTATTTAAATACTATTTCTTGCGCATCCTTTGGCAAATCGATCATACCGGATGCTGTATAAACGCCGTATTTAGGACTTGACACAGTTATGGAACCGTTCCTAAGTATATTGCTTCCGCTGTCATCCCATGAGCTCAGCTGAGAAGCAGAAGATAAAAACTCTCCCGTAAGAGTAAATTTGTGAGAAGTCACTGAGGAGCCTGTAGTGGGCATTCCTGTGATGTATGTTGAATCATCGGCCGGCTCATAGCTGCTTCCTTCATGGTGGCCGTATGAGCTTCTTGCTGCAATGGCATTTGTCATTGTAAATTGGCCTGTTTCATCCTGTGATAAAACGTAAATAGGAGAGTGGGTTTGGCATTTAATGCCGCTGTATTCTGCTTCTACGTACAATTCATCTCCAGCAGGCAGTGCATCACTTATTGAAAATTCACCCTTAATGCGGTACTGGCCTGCACCAGTCACGATTATCTCTGGATCAGCAGCAGTTCCTATAAGAGTACCCAGGGTTATATCTCCCCAATATCCGTCCTTTGTTCCAGTGTACAGTTTTATTAAAATGTTCTCTTTTTTTACACTTCCGTCTGCACCATCTAAAGTTATATCAAATGGCAGAGATGAAATATTTGTGCCTACCTCTTGAGGCATGTCATTAGATTCAATATACAAGTATGGGTCGCTACTGCTAAAATATACCGTACCGTCATCATAGTAATTATCGTTTCCGTCCTTCAGACGTATATAATATGTTTGGCTATTGCCTAGAGAGCCTCCGCCGTCAACGGTCATCTCATAAATATACCGGTCGTAGCCTTTGTAGGTAGTGCCCAGGTACCATCTGTTTGTCTCAGAAGCCACAGGTGAGTATGTGTTTGGATATTCGTATAGTGAAACCTCTGCTTGCAGATCATCAAGATTTAAACCTTGTGCTTCCACATAAAAAACACTGTCTCCGTGGCACGGATAATTTCCTGTCCAAGTAGAAGTGCCTAAGGAAGTAATCTGTGGATCATCTCCCGAAGCGTATGCGACACTGCCAAAAGCAGGTATCGCAGCTTGTGTAATAATCATGGATATAATAAGCAGCCATGATATAATTCCTTTCTTCTTCATAATAACCTCCTTGTTTTTTGTTGTGCTCAATAAAATTATATATAATGTTAATAATAATAAAAAGTATGTCGGCTCATTTGACCGTGACAAAAATGGCAGGTAGCGTGTCAATTTTGTTGACGTATGTTGTCAGATGGAGTACAATATTATTGAGGTGATAATAATGTTTTCCTACAAGCTTAATTTCCTGATGAATATAACAAATACGTCAAACAGTACTATTGCGCATAACGTATCTCTTGATGCATCACATGTCAGCCGGCTTAGAAGAGGGGAGAGAAAGCTTCCCAAAAAACAGAACTATTTATTGCCAATGTCAGAATATTTCGCACGACAAATTAAAGAAGAATATCAAAAAAATATGATACTTCAGGCAATTAATTCGTATGATTGTTTTCCTGATGATTATAATATGGCTGCACGGATGATTTGCGAATGGTTGATGGAGGAGAAGGAAATAAGCGAACCGTCTGTAGAGAAAATTCTTAACAGTTTTACTGCGGGAACAACCAGAAATGATGCAATGGTACACGGAGAAGGTGCAGACAGTGAAAATTATATTGACAAGGAATATTATTACGGCGTGGAGGGAAAAAGAGAAGCTGTAGTACGCTTCCTTTCTATGGTTGCAGATGCCGAAAAACCTCAGACTTTGCTGCTTTTCAGCGATGAAGAATTATCATGGCTTTACGGAGATAGAAAATTTTCAATTATGTGGGCAGAGATGCTGAAAAGAGTGCTATTAAAGGGGAATCGAATAAAGATAATTCATACTATAAACAGAGATATAAACGAAATGCTTGAAGCATTGGCTAAATGGCTTCCAGTATATATAGGAGGAGCTATAGAACCTTATTATTATCCAAGAATCAGAGATGGGGTCTTCAAGCGTACGCTTTTTATAGCTCCAAAAACCGCAGCTGTTGTTTCAACATCAGTTCAGGATAAATTTCAGGACATGGTGAATTTTTTCGTTACTGATAAAGTTGCTGTTAATGCATTGACTATAGAATATAACAATTATTATGTATTGTGCAGACCGCTTATGAAAATTTTTAATTCTGTTAACTACAATAAATTTTGGAATTTATTTGAAGAAATAGAAGAAGCAAAATGCGCATGTATTATAACAGGGCAGGTACCTTCCATTATGACAATGCCATGTAGCGTGGCGGAAGAAATTATGAATGTGACAAAAAATAATTTATTTATAAAAGTTTATAGTAAAAGCAAAGAAAGCTTTGAAAATATTATTAACGAGACAAATATAACTGAAATACTTTCTATTCCTTCAATTGAAAAAATATTAGAAGGAACAGTTACACTTCCTTATTCAGATATGATTTTCGGAAGAGAACTATATTATACAAAGGAACAATTTTTTGAACATATTGAAAGTGTCATATATAATCTTAAAAAATATAAAAATTATAATGTTTTGCTGAACAGAGGCAGGAAAGATGATATTTTTCTTTACGGTAAAGAGGACAGGGGCATAATCGTTTCAAAGTCGGGTCCACCAAGTTCAGCATTTGCAATAAGTGAACCGAATATGTCCGCCGCGTTTTGGGACTACCTGAACAGACTTTCGGACGATGCGCAGATAAAGAATAAAAATGAAGTCATTCTTTATCTGGAAAAACTGGCAGAAAAATTATTTATGGAAGCAGAATCGGTATAATGAACTTTTTAAAATATATTACGTCTGATATAAAAAGGAGGTAATTATATGAATAAGAAGTTAATTATTATAATAACGGTTCTGCTTTTGGCATTAATTGCTGTAATAATCGCAAATAACTTAAAAAACGGAGAAGTTGCTGATGGAGAATACTATTTTACGGCAACAGTACTGGAAAATAAAAGGACATCAATTGTGGTTCGACCGGATGAAGGACAAAGCGAATTGAACTCAAGTGATAAAATTGTTGTAAGAGTACCTATAGATGGTGCCGTGCTAGATGATTTATCCATGTTTGCTGTAGGAAGCAAGGTAAAAATAACCTATGGTGGTGAAATTATGGAAAGTTATCCGGCTCAGATAAATGCTTATAGAGTGGAAATTGCTGAATAAAACAGGTGTTTACCGCTTAACAATTATGCCAGGCTGCTTTTTCAGCAGCCTTAATGGTTTTTTTGACGCAGTGTATTTTTTTGTTGATTTATTATAAATAATGTTATAATGTATTATCAACCAAGGAGGACATTATGAACATATTAGTATGCGATGATGATAAAGAAATTGTTGAGGCCATAGAAATATATTTAAAAAATGAAGGTTATAATATATTGAAGTGCTATTCTGGTCTTCAGGCAATAAAGACAGTTGAAGACAATGACATTCATTTAGTAATAATGGATATAATGATGCCTGAAATGGACGGAATAAAGGCAACTACCAAAATCAGGGAAATAAAAAACATTCCTGTAATAATGCTGTCTGCAAAATCTGAAGAAACAGACATTATTCTCGGTCTGAATATGGGGGCGGATGATTATATAACTAAGCCGTTTAATCCTTTGGAGCTGATTGCAAGAGTTAAGTCGCAGCTTAGAAGGTACACCGCGTTGGGCGGTGCTCTAGACAGTGAGAAAAGTAACTTTTATAAAACCGGAAACCTTGTTATAGATGATGAAAGAAAAGAAGTAACAATCGACGGAGAATTAGTTAAACTGACGCCGGTTGAATATAAAATTCTTCTGTTCTTAACCAAGAACAAAGGCAGGGTTTTTTCTATTGACGATATTTATGAAGCGGTGTGGAACGAACCGTCATTTAATCCCGAAAATACAGTAGCAGTTCACATAAGAAGAATAAGGGAAAAAATTGAAATTGACCCTAAGAATCCAAAATACCTGAAGGTGGTGTGGGGTGTTGGTTACAAAGTGGAAGACATATAGCAGAAAAGCTTTAAGCAAAATTTTGGCCTTCATACTGCTTGTCGTATTCTTGTTAATTGGAGTAGCATCAGCCTTGACAGTATATGAGAATGTGAAAAATTATGAAAGCATTACAGTCAAAAACTATATGAAAAGCAACACCTTAAGCAATGAACTTCGCTATGTGGCAAATCGACTTGAATATGTGCTCAGAGTTTATAAAAGCAAGGATTATATACTGAGCGGAGGTACAGTAAATAAGCTTGATATTGAAGATAGCTGGCAGCTTAAAAATCTTTACAATAATTTTATTGCTGAGAAGGGTTTGGATGACAGCGATGAGGCAAGAGATATTTTCTGGGCTGAAAAAAGAGAAGCCATAGAAGATATTAAAACTTCCATAATGAAATCTGATTTAACTACTTATGAGCAAATTATGGAAGATCTGGATGAGTATGGAGGCTTAATTTATTATGCTGCTGACGGAAAAAGAGAAATAACAAATACAAATAACCCGGGCAGAGATTACTATAAACTACAAAATGTATATATTCTTGTAGACGAAAAAGGAGTAGTTCTCTACCCGGAAAACGGATATAGCAGCTACTCAGCTTCACTGATTGATACGCTGGAAGATATAGAGGATGGTACAAATAAAGTTTCAATTTATGCCGCTATTACTGAAGAAGGACTTCTGAAAAGGGTTGAGCAGTGGAATAAAGACAGAATTATTCTTATAAAAAATTCTTTTGTTATATCTTTATCGGTAATTATAGTCCTGATGTGCTTTGTTTATTTGACAGTGGTTGCAGGTAGAGTAACAGGTGACGAAGAAGTTCATATGCAATTTATTGACCGGATTTATTCAGATATAAGTCTTATTTTAATTGTGGGAATAGTCACACTTGGATTTACTCAGTTTTATGCAGTATTAGATTTGAGGTATACAAGTGAAAATATCATGAAATTTGTCATGCTGCTGTCTACAGCTGTATTATCGTCGTTGTTTTTAATGATGTTTTATTCAATTGTAAGGCACATTAAGAGTGGAACAGTGGTTAAACATTCTTTCACATACTTGGTGTTTTTAAATACAGCAAGAATGTTTGTAAAGATTGCATCAGGCGGACCGCTTATGATTAAATCAATGGCTGCAGTTATTATTTTAATTGGTACTTCATATTACTCTTCAAAAGCACCGGTATTACTAATTCCTTTATCAGCAGGCACAGTTTACTATGTGTATAGAAAGGTAAGAAAGTTCCAGACTGTACAAGAAGGACTTAAGGTAGCAAAGACCGGAAATTATGATTATAAAATAAAGCTGGACGGACCTGGTGAGTTTGGATTGATGGCGAAAGATGTTAATGATATGACGAGCGGACTGAAAGCAGCCGTTCAAAATGAGGTTAAAAGTGAGAGACTTAAAACTGAATTGATTACAAACGTGTCCCACGACATTAAAACGCCTCTTACATCAATTATATCATACGTAGATCTTTTGAAAAGAGAAGGTCTTACATCTGCTAATGCACCTAAATACCTTGATGTGTTGGATCGAAAGTCAAACAGACTTAAAACATTGACAGAGGATTTATTTGAGGCGGCTAAGGCAACAAGCGGAAGTATTGAACCGAATTTTTCACGAGTGAATGTTAATGCTTTAATTTCTCAAATATTAGGTGAATTAGATGAAAAGGTTCAAGAATCAGGGCTCATGCTAAAAGTCAGCACTGAGAGTGACAGAATTTATGCCAGAGCTGACGGAAGACTGTTGAGCCGTGTAACAGAAAACCTTCTGTCAAACATATTTAAGTATGCTTTAAGAAATTCCAGAGTATATATAGATATTTTTGAAAAGGATAAAGAAGTTATTGTCAGTTTTAAGAATATTTCTGCACATGAGTTGAATATACCTGCAGATGAGCTATTAGAGAGATTTAAAAGAGGAGATGAATCGCGAAGTTCTGAGGGCAGCGGGCTTGGTCTTGCCATAGCAAAAAGTCTTATGGAAATTCAGAACGGAGTTTTGAATATAATTATTGACGGAGATTTATTTAAAGCGGAAATAAGACTTTCAAAATTCGAATGAATTTGTAACGATATCTGATGTTTATAATACTTGAAATTTAATGAAGAAAAATTTAAAAATTAAGTGAATAATAAAATAAATACTGCCAATAATAAAACAAAAGAAAAGAGCGTGTAACTTTTAAATATAACGTCCCCCTTTATTTTAATCATACGCTTTTTTCTTTTTTTATTGAAAATGGCTTACTTCAAATGATAAGCCATTTTTTACATTCAAGTCTCGAATGTAATTGAGTTTATATTGAAAAATTTGCAAAAAGTGCTATAATAATGTAATAAATAATAAGAAATACAAACTGGTTTTTATGGCATTAATTTATCTGCTTTTGAACTGTTAACTGCAATTGCTGTAACAAATATAATGTTTGGATAATTTAAGCATATAATAAAATAATCATAAAAAAATTAGGAGTTAAATATGATATTTCCAGAAAAATTAAAAAAAGGAGATAAAGTTGCAATCGTTGCCCCGTCTTCTCCTGTCACACAACAAGAGGCGGATCACAGTAGAAAATTCTTGGAGGATATGGGATACAAGGTAAGAATGGGCAAGTGTACATATAAAAGCCTTCATGGATATAAGGCAGGAACAGGAGAGGAAAGAGCCCGTGATATAAACGAAATGTTCTCTGACAAGGAAGTAAAGGCCATATTTTGTATCAGAGGTGGAGATACCAGCAGCCATGTTATTGATAAAATTGATTTAAATATAGTGAAGAAAAATCCAAAAATATTCGTAGGATACAGCGACGTTACCAATTTAAATGTATATTTCAACCAAAAGGCAGAGATAGTGACATTTCATGGTCCAATGGTAAAGTCAAATATGATTAATGATTTTGACGACTTTTCAAGGGAAAGCTTCAAAAATGCAATTAATATGGGAGATGAGCTTTATTTGAAGAATCCGGAAGGTCAGGATTTCAGAGTTATATGTGACGGGACGGCTGAAGGAACTATTGTTGGAGGAAATCTTTCTTTATTAACATCTATGATCGGAACCCCATATGAGATAGACACAAAAGATAAAGTTCTGTTTTTTGAAGATATACATGAAAATATTACAAAGGTTGACAGAATGCTGTATCAATTAAAATTTTCAAATAAAATAAACGATGCTGCCGCAATTATTATAGGTGATTTTTTAGAGTGTAAAAATCATCGTGATCCTTTCTATGGAATCGATGATTTGATGAAAGAATTCTTTGAAGGACTTAGCAAACCTGTTATGTACAACATAAAATGCGGGCATTGCATTCCTACGTCTACGATACCATTAGGTATAATGTGTGAGGTAGATACTCTTAATAAAACAATTAAATTTAAAAAATAAACTAGCAAAAGGATAAGTGGTATGTCTAATGATAGAATCAATGTTAGAGAAATTAAGGATAAAATAGAAAATGTTGAAATTATGTTTATGCTGAAGGCGGCAGAGCGTCTATAGAAGAATATGTTAACATTTTGTACTTGCAAATTATGAAATCGATCTCACGCGATTTTGCTCTGTTAATAAATATGAAGTTATTTTTAAAATAAAGTTAAATATTTTTCATTTGAAATATTTTTGAATTAATGATATTATGAACAAGTCAATTTGATTGCTTTATTAATTATTGAAAAATAATTGATTTTCATTATATAATTCAGGTTTTAAGGAGAAAAATGGAACGAATATTGGTAAAAAAAAGCCTTGGGCTTAATGGTAATATAAGAGTGGATGGATCAAAAAATTCGATTTTGCCGATTTTGGCAGCAACGTTATTATCACAGGAAGATTGTATAATTCATGACATTCCTAACCTTGAGGATGTTAAAATAATGTGTATGCTCCTCGAGGAACTGGGAGCTAAAATAGAAGAGCTCGGAGAAAGTACGCTGAAGGTTTCGGCAGAAAATATAAAGACGTGTGAAGCGCCCTATGAACTGATTACTAAAATGAGGGCTTCTTTTCTTGTTATGGGGCCGCTTTTGGCAAGATGCCAGAACGCAAAGGTATACATGCCCGGAGGGTGCGCAATAGGAACAAGGCCGATTGATTTGCATCTAAAGGGATTTAAACACCTTGGTGCTGAAGTCAGATCAGAAAGCGGATATGTGCATGCAACAGCAGAAAAATTGGTTGGAAATGATATATATTTAGATTTTCCAAGTGTAGGGGCTACTGAAAATATTATAATGGCTGCAACACTGGCAGAAGGTGAAACTGTGCTTGAGAATGCTGCTGAAGAACCGGAGATAGTAGATTTAGCAAATTTTATAAACAGCATGGGCGGCAATATAATTGGTGCAGGAACAAAGACAATACGAATTAGGGGTGTGAAGAAGTTGCATAAGACGGAGCATACCGTTATTCCTGACAGGATCGAAGCCGGAACATATATGCTTGCGGCTGCATCAGCAGGGGGGGATGTAACAGTAGAAAATGTTGTCCCAAGCCATCTACAACCGGTTATTGCAAAGCTTAGGGAAGCTGGAGTGAAGGTTGTAGAATTTGATGACAAAATAAGAGTGATTTCTGATAGAAACATTAAGCCTGTTGATATAAAAACCCTTCCTTATCCAGGATTTCCAACTGATATGCAGGCACAGTTCATGGTTATGCTCTCAATGGCTGATGGTACAAGCATAGTGCATGAAACAATCTTTGAAAATAGGTTTATGCATGCCAATGAACTTTCAAGGATGGGTATGGATGTTAAAATAGAGGGGAGCAGTGCAATACTAAAAGGCAGAAGCATGCTTAGCGGAGCAAAGGTCAAAGCTACGGATTTGAGGGCTGGAGCCGCACTTATAATAGCAGGGCTTATTGCTGATGGAGAAACTGAAATTACAGAAATATATCATATTAAAAGAGGATATTCAAATATAGTGGAAAAACTTCAAAACATTGGAGCAGCTATTAGATATGAGAAATAGGAGTGAGGAAATGTATTCAATGCCTTTATTCAGACCGCCAAGTGAGGCGAGGAGTCTTATAATACAGATTACAGAAGGATGTTCGCATAATAAGTGCAGGTTTTGCTATATGTATAAGCACAAGCAGTTTAGATTGAAGTCGTGGCAGGAGATTGCACAGCATATTGCTGCTCTCAAATCTTATTACCATGAACCTGAAAGAATATTTCTTGCTGACGGAAATGTGCTGTGTTTAAAAACTGAGGAACTTATTAAACTTTTAAAATATATAAAAAGTGAATTTCCGCATGCTCAGAGGATAAGCTCGTATTCTGGACCGCTTGATTTAATACGTAAAACAGACGAAGAGCTAAAGCTGATACACGAAGCAGGCTTAGAGCTCCTATATATGGGTGTTGAAAGCGGATCTGACAGAGTTTTAACAATGATGCAAAAGGGCGTAAGTCAGAAGCAGATGATAGAAGCGGGACAAAAAGCAATGAAGGCAGGATTTAAATTTTCATGCATGATTATTTCAGGGCTTGGAGGAACAGAGTATATGAAAGAGCATGCGTTGGATTCCGCTAAGGTAATATCGGCAATTAACCCTAATTATTTTTCGCTTTTGAGGCTTGTTGTTGAAGAAGACTCAGATCTGGCTGAAGACATACGGCAGGGGAAATTCCATCTACTTACACCGTTGCAGATACTGGATGAAAATATTATGATGCTTGAAAATATGGAACTGGATAACTGTATATTCAGAGCAAATCATGTTTCAAATTATGTTAATCAGGCTGGAGTTCTTAATAAAGATAAGGAAGCATTGATTGAGAGATTAAAGAAATTTAGAAACAGCAGCAACTTTATACCCATGGGAAACGATCGACTTTAAATTATATGGTATGATATTTGTTAATTGAAACAAATATCGTACCATTTTTGATATCTAGGTAGATCATTTTTGAAAGACATATGTGCGTTCTTGCATATGCATTAGTGTTAAATTATTATTGACATTGACACTGTTTTCTAGCATGTTATAATACTATAAAAGGAAAAACAAGAGGTGTGTATGAAGCTTCGAATAGATAAAATGCTTTCTAACATGGGTTTGGGATCAAGAAAACAAATTAAGCAGGATGCAAGAAATGGTTATATAAAAATAAATGACATAACGGAAAAGGACAGTTCCAGAATTATTGATGCTGGCAAAGATATAGTTAATTACAAGGGCCAGACGGTTAAATATGTGCAGTACATATATTTAATGATGAATAAGCCCGGTGGATTTGTTTCAGCAACCGAGGATAATTATGACAGGACTGTTTTGGATTTGCTTGACAATGAAGATAAGGTTTATAGTCCATTTCCCGTGGGAAGACTCGATAAGGATACTGAGGGCCTGCTTCTTTTGACAAATGACGGACAGCTTGCCCATAACCTTCTCTCACCTAAGAATCATGTGGACAAAACATATTATGCCGAAGTTGAGGAAGAATTGACAGAAGAGGATGTTAAAGCATTTGAAGATGGAATAATCCTTACAAATGAAAATTATAAAACATTGCCTGCCAAACTTGAAATAATTGAGTCCGGGTACCCATCAACATGCTATGTCACAATCAAAGAAGGGAAGTTTCATCAGGTCAAAAGGATGTTTAACGCAATAAAAAATGAAGTGATCTATCTAAAAAGAATTTCAATGGGTCCTATCAAGCTTGATGAAAACCTAAGTCTGGGGGAATACAGACATTTAACAACAAATGAACTAAGTTTACTGCTACACTAAAAACAGGAGTGGGAAAAATGAAAATTGGAATGCCGGCATTAGTAGAATACAATACGTTAAGTGAGCTTGTGGATTTGTGCTTAAAGCTTGGGGTGAATTTCATAGAGTTGAACATGAATATGCCATATAATTTTATAGAAAGAATATCTCCTGAAGAATTAAGAAAAATCAAAAGAGACACAAATATTGAATTTACCATGCATATGCCTGACGATGCAGATTTAGGAACATTTTATGAGAGTGTCAGGAAAGGATACGTATCGTTGTTTAGTGATACAATTGACTGGGCTGAAGAAGCAGGGGTTGAATTATTAAATATGCACATAATAGAAGGTGCGAAAATGACTTTACCGGACAGGAAGGTATATATTTATGAACAATATTCGGAGGAATTTCAAAATAATTTTGTTAAATCTATTAAAACACTTTCTGAAAAAGCAAGAAGAAAGAATGTTTTGTTGTCAATAGAAAACAGCAGTAATTTTGGCAGAAGTCACATTCAGAAAGCACTGAATAGATCAATACTTTATCCTAATGTTAAACTGACATGGGATATAGGCCATGATGCTGTAAGTAATTTTACCGACAAACAGTATCTTATGAATCACAAAAATGAAATATGCCATATGCATATTCATGATGTTATAGGCAAAAAGGATCATCAATCATTATTTGAAGGAGAATTAAACATATGTGAATTTTTACATTTTGCGCAGACAAGAAATATGAGGGCTCTTGTTGAGGTTAAAACTTCTGAATCTCTAAAGAAATCCATTAATTCATTATTGGAAAGAAAAATTATATAGCTAGCTATGCAGTTGAAATTAGTGCAGATATAGTATGGCATACTGATAGAAATAATGTTGGTGAAATGAAAGGAATATAAGCATGAAGATTGTATGTTTGGGTGACAGTCTGACATATGGCTACGGAGTAAGAAGGTCAAGGTCTTGGACTAGATTATCACAGGAAAAGCTGGGAATTGAAGTAATGAATGAGGGAATTAACGGAGATACAACAAGTGGCATGCTGAGCAGATTCCATAGTGCGGTATATGCTAAAAAGCCTGATGCAGTTCTGATAATGGGCGGAGTAAATGATATGATTGTTGGAGCAGATTCGGGAACTGTTAAGTCAAATATAATGGCGATGGCTCACCAGTCTATTTCAAAGTACATAGATCCCATCGTAGGAATTCCCACAAGAATTTATCCTGAAAATGTGAGAGAGGACTGGGCTGGGTTTTCGGATTTCGAGAAAGTTGCCGATGAAATGAATACACTTCGGTCTTGGACTAAAGAGTTTTGCAGGACATTTAATATTAAATATATAGATTTTTACAGTGAATTTGAAAATGAGACCGGTGGCAACACAAAAGAATTATATCTAGACGGACTTCACTTTAACGAAAAGGGAAATGAAATAATGGCGGAAATATTTTGCCGTTCGATAAGTTCATTTGAAAAATAAGGAGTGCAATTTTGCACTCCTTAAAAAATTATTTAAAGTTTTCAACCAGTATTATGCTTGCAATTTTGGTTACACAATCATAATTGCTAATTTCTTCAAGTGCAGCATCTATATTTTTTCGTTCAGTTTTATGAGTAATAAATATAAGCGGTGCAGTAGCGTCGCCGTTTTTTTGTCTCTGAACTACTGATGCAAGGCTGATGTCATTTTTTCCAAATATCTCAGCTATTCTTCCCAAGACACCCGGCTTATCTATAACTTCAAAACGTATATAGTATGGCTTGCACGCCCTGTTAACAACTACGTTTGATGATAATTGCTTTTGTGATAGCCTTTCTGTATTATTGCGTCTTATCATACTCATTATGTCGCCAAGCACAGCGCTTCCAGTTGGCAATGACCCTGCGCCTTTGCCATAAAGCATAAGCTCTCCTATTGCGTTGCCTTTTAAAAATACGGCATTAAATTCGTTTTTAACTGTTGAGAGAGGGTGATCATGTGGTATAAATGCAGGATGAACTCTAAGCTCTACTTCATTGCCGTTTTTTACGGCAGAAGCAAGCAGCTTAATTTCATATCCCAATTCTTTTGCGTAGCTGATATCTTCTTTAGAAATTCTTTTGATTCCTTCTTTAGGTATGTCGTTAATATTGACTCTTTGTCCAAAGGCGATAGTTGACATGATTGCTATCTTATAAGCAGCGTCATCACCGTCTACATCGGAAGAAGGATCGGCTTCTGCAAATCCAAGATCTTGTGCTTGCTTTACAGCTTGTTCGTATTCAAGGCCATTTTCAGACATTTGAGTAAGGATATAGTTTGTAGTTCCGTTTATAATTCCGACTATCTGGTTTATTTCATTTGAAGAGAGATAATCGGACATCGTATTAATTATTGGGATGCCGCCGCCTACACTGGCTTCATACATTAATTTAACATCATTATCATTAGCCAGCTTTTCAAGTTCGTCGCCATATGTAGCTAAAAGAGCTTTATTAGCTGTAACAACATTTTTTTTATTTTTCAGAGCAGCTTTTATATATTCACGGGCAGGATTTATTCCTCCAATAAGTTCAACAATTATCTTAACATCCGGATTTTCAATTACTTCATAAGCATCTGTAGTGTATACATCTGCAGAAAGATTTACATTTCTTGATTTATTCTTATTTTTAACCAATACTTTTTCTATGGTTATTTTTTTATTCAAATTTCCTGTAATTTTTGAGCTGTTCATATCAAGTATGTTTATTAGTCCCGTTGCAACAGTTCCCATTCCTAAAATTCCTAATTTTATTTCTTCCATTGCGTTCCTCCTAGCTGTTTTCAAATTAAAAACAATTGTGTCTTGTTTAAATACTACACCAATATATCACAGCTTTTAATCAAGTTCAATATAATAATTATAATTTTTCAAATTTTTTTGAAAATTGTCAATATATAGAACAAGATGCGGTTTAGAACAAAAAATATAAATAGCACCCGATTTTCTTTTCTATTCAAAAATCGAGTGCTATTTATTAGGATTATCTAGTTCGAAGCCTGTTGGAATCACCTCTTTCGTACTTCCCTATTCAACTGTTTAGCTGCTATATACAAGTCTATATACTTCATTTGCCGATATTTTTTAACTGCTATTTGAGCTATCATATAGAAAAGCTCCCTTTTTCAATATTGTTACAGTATATCACTATCAAATTACTAATAGATTTTGAGTTTCTGTATATTTCAACTAACTTAAGTTGTATTAATAATATACCCAGAAGTATTTACCTTAAACACTAAACAATATAATTTATTCTACTCTGCCGAATTTCATTTCGATTCCGTTCTTATCAAACTTCTTTCTTTTACCTGTGATAGTATCTATATCAATTCTAATAACATTTGTTATATCAATACTCTTACTTACGTATGCTTCAAAATACGGCATGTCCAAAGGGGTGTATTTTTCACTTATAAGTCTGAGCCCTACCATTTTCTCGTCCTTATCACTAACTTCATTTGCTGTCCCAAATACAACGGCAGATTCAAATTCCGTTGTAAATCTTGTTTTAATAAGTTTGTCCGAGTCCTCAACAGATGACTTGTCATTAAATTCTACCGGAACATGCACATCTCCCACGAATGACATGCATACCTTTGAATTATGTTTTATATTGCTAACTTTTGTTCCTGTTTTTGCACAATGAATATATATTGTATCACCTTTTCTTGCTGCAGAAACGGGGATGCAATAAGGGGTCCCGTCTTCGTTTACGGTTGCCAGCGTAGCATACTCTGATTTATCTATTATTCCAAGTGCAAATTCCTTTTTCATTTCTCGGTCTTTTCTTCTCATTTGATTCATAGTTTCCTCCTGTATAGTCTGGATTAAATTATACTTCAAACTTATATCCCATGCTTCTGACAGTTGAAATTAGGCATCTGAAAGTGTTTCCTATGTAAGCATGATATTTCTTTTGTATATATTAATTATATTATAACATGCTTTTATAATATATAAATAATAAAAATTATTTATCATAGAATTGTAATGAAAAAGGCTAAAACATAAGAACCATATCATTTATGGCACAAATACAATATGAAAAATATGAAGTTGTTTGGCCTTTGAACATTTAAGAAAAAGAACCTCAGATTTTAGAGGGGAATCTGAATTAATAAACTAGAAATTTACACTAAATATATAATTTTGTGTTTTGTTTTGTCAAATTTTGTTATATAATAAAAATAATATATTTTATGAAATTTTATGGTGGGGACATGCGAAACAGAAAGAGTATATTGTTAGTTGAGGACAGCCATTTTATTGCAATGGTTGTGGGAGGGTTTCTCAAAAAATACGGGTTTGATATTTATAATACTGTTTCAGGTGAAGAAGCAGTAGAAAAAGCGTGCGGGGAACTGCACCCGGATTTAATTCTTATGGATATTGAACTGGCAGGTAGAATGAACGGAATAGAGGCTGCGCGTGTAATCATCAAACGTAAGGAAATACCGATTATTTTTCTTACTGCTAATGCAACAGACGAAATTATTGAACAGATAAGAAATGTTAATGCATACGGTTTTATAGAAAAAGGCATGGACAATGCTGCTCTTTTGGCAACAATAGAAATGGCGCTAAAGCTTCATTCTGTTAAAGAAGAAATAAAAGAAAAAGAAACTATTTTGAATGCTGTAATTAATTCGGTGCGCGATGCGATAGTCATGGTTGACAGGAATGGTGCTGTAACTTTGTGGAACCCTGCTGCGAATCAACTTTTCGGGTATACAAAAGAAGAAATACTTGGAAAGGACCTTCATAAGGTTATGGGCTTAAGTGAATTAAGCTACAACAGATATAAAGTTAATTTTGAAAAGCATATAATTCTTGATGATTATGAAGTGACTAAAGAGCTTAAGGCTTTTCACAAGGATGGCCATGAGTTTGAGGTCGAAATTTCCATATCCAGCCTTAAAATAAAAGATGAAAATTATTTTGTAGGAATTGTACGTGATATAAGCGAGAGGATTCGTGCAAGGGAAGAGCTTGAAAAGTTATGTGTTACCGATTTTCTTACAAATACATACAATAGAAGATATTTTATCGAAAAGCTTGAAGATGAGATTGAGAGAGCAAAAAGAACGGGAAGAGAATTTTCTCTTGCCATGCTTGATATAGACAGATTCAAAAGCGTAAATGATCGTTTTGGTCATAGCGTTGGAGATTTGGTTTTAAAAAATATTGCCGATCTTATAAAAAAAAGAATACGAAGTGTAGATTGTCTGGCACGCTGGGGAGGAGAAGAATTTGTCATACTGCTCGTTGATACACCAATTGAAAGGGCGTATGGTATTTTGGAGGAACTTCGACTAGGAATAAGTAAAATAAAAATTCAGGGAGTAGACAGCTTTACAGGAAGTTTTGGTGTTGCCGGATACATTGAAGGAGATACATCTAATTCAATTATTATGCAGGCAGATAAAATGATGTATCAGGCAAAGGCTGACGGACGTAATTGTGTTCGCTGATATGCCTTTTAAACTTTCCTTCGAAACTTTATTGCAATAAGACACAATAACAGCATAATTCCAACATATCCGACCAAAGGATATAAAAACTTCACAAGGTTTGAAAATCCGAACTGGCTTGCAAGTAATGCAGCGATGGTAATTATTAAGATAATTATAATATTGCCTGATGAGAATTCCTTTATGTCGGTTATTCGGGATACAAATCCATATAGTGAGCCTACTGCGGTAGTATAAATTTCAGCTATTAGTACTATTGCATAACACGTTTGAGCTATACTACCCATTTTCCCTGAAATGTAAACCATGGGTACTTCGAGGGAAGATGATTCTGCAATATTTCCTATCAAAGATAAATATATCATGGCAGCTCCTATGCCGAGCCCGAGACCGCCAAGAACAGCCCCTTTTTTCACAGCCTTTTCATCTATAGCTTCATGCCCTAGAGATCCCAGGACGGCTACAGATAGAATTATGTTATACGAAACATACAACACAGATGATAAAGCCCAATTGCTTATAAGGTTATTGTTTGCAAATGAAGAGACTGAAGCTGTAAGGTTAGGAGGAGATTCTAGAATAGAAAATATACTTGTGCCAATAACAGCTGCAAGCAAAAACGGCACAACAAAACTTATTGAATTAATAACACCGTTTATTCCTGTTAACACTGTTGCAGCAGTAAGTGTAGACATCAAAATATTCCCCCACAAAGCAGGCATATTAAACTGTTGTGCAAATAAAGCTCCGGTGCCGGCTATCATTGCAGAAAATGATCCAAAAAGAAAGAATGTAATTATGAAGTCCATAATGGTTCCGAATTTTCCCCCACCTACGTGCCTTACTATTTCCAGATGAGATTGTGCATTAAGTTTTCTTCCCAGACTCATTATAATATATCCGAATATAATGAACATTATTGTGGCAGATGCAAGTCCGAAGATTCCCAATGCTCCGAATCTAGTAAAGAATTGAAGTATTTCCTGGCCGGTTGCAAAGCCGGCGCCGACAACAGTTCCGATATATGTAGCTGCAACCTTTGAGGGGGATATACCTTTTCTGTTCACCGCAACACATCCTTTCAGTCTATATAGATATTGTATTAGAGAACATGTATTATATTACATTCATTTTAATAAGATATTTCCTATGCATTATTGTCGGTTCACCACGTTAATAGGACTTCCGTCAATAAATCCCATCAAGTTTTTTACAGCTAAATCCATCATCCTCATTCTTGCTTCTATTGGTGCCCACGCAATGTGAGGCGTTAATATAATATTTTTAGCAGTCAGCAGAGGATTATCGCTTTTTATTGGCTCATCAGAAACCACATCGCATGCTGCAGCAGCTACTTTTTCGCTGTTTAAAGCATTTTTTAGATCTTCTTCAACTATCAAAGGACCTCTTGAAGTATTAATTATAATTACGCCATCTTTCATTTCTGCAATAGTATTCTTGTTTATGATTCCATGTGTAGAAGGGGTAAGCGGACAGTGAAGTGATACAATATCGGATTCTCTTATCAATGTTTTAAAGTCAACATATTTACAATTCTCATTTTCCAACGAAGGATTAGGGTGATTAGCATTTGCCAGTACTTTCATACCGAGTGCCTGTGCGATCTGACCCGTTTTTTGGCCTATGCGTCCGTATCCTATAATTCCCATTACTTTGCCTTCCAGTTCTGTAAGGTGATAGTTCCAGAAGCTCCAGTCATTATTTGCCGTCCAGTCTCCGTTCATTACTGCTCTGTTATGCTCGCCTATGTGGTGGCATATTTCAAGCAATAACGCAATAGTAAATTGTGCTACTGCCGCTGTTCCGTAAGAAGGTATGTTTGTAACAACAATATTATTTTCTGTAGCGGCATCTACATCTACAATATTATAGCCTGTTGCAAGAACACCAATATATTTTATGTTTCCGCATTTTTCTATAGTTTCTCTTGAAACAGGAGATTTGTTTGTAAGCACAATTTCAGCCGATCCTATTCTTTCGGCTGTGAGATTCGCAGGTGTCCTGTCATATATGTCTGCATCACCAAGCCTTTTTATTTCATCCCAGGACAAGTCACCCGGGTTTGTGGTATATCCGTCTAAAACAACTATTTTCATAAGTACCTCCTATGCACTATTTTAAATATTATATTAAATATTGATGACCTTTGCAAGATAACATGATGTTGTCATGTAGAATGTCTATATTATAAAAAATTGTCAGATAAACAGACTAATTTTTCAGATGATGGTAATTATTTTTATAACTTACATATTTAGTGTTTTGACTTTCAATGTTGAACGTGGGAAAATAAGAATAAATTAGAAAAATTGTTTGTAAGGGGACATAAATGTTTAATAGAAAATTTATGATGTTAATAGGAACAGCCATGATTGTATTATTAATGGTAACAGCTCCTGCTTTTGGATTTGATTATACTGATCATTGGGCTGGAGAAACTATACAAAAATGGTTTGATGAAAAAAGAATATCAGGGTATGAAGATGGTTCTTTCAAACCGAATAATTCTATAACTAGAGCTGAATTCATTACCATGGTAAACAAAGCATATGGTTTTGAAGAAACTGCAGAAGTAGAATTTAATGATATTGACGGGAGTGAATGGTATTACTCAGAAATACAAAAGTCTGTTAAGGCTGGATATATTGTGGGAGATGATAATGAAGAAGTAAGACCTTCAGATGAAGTATCAAGACAGGAAGTTGCGGCTGTTATCTGCAGAATAAATAACCTTTCAGGCAGTGGAGATGTATCTGTGTTTTCAGACAAGAATTATATTGCTGAATGGGCGATTGATTACGTTGGTGCAGTTGCAAGTAATGGATACATGATCGGAGATAACGATAGTAACTTTAATCCTAATAATTACATAACGAGAGCAGAAGCGTTGGTAGCATTAGACAGATCGATAGATAGGGATGTTGAATATGCCGTAATATCTGAATTATCAATAGAAGGTGCAGAAATGAACCAGGCTTTTGATGAAGAAAAAACTGTATATAATGCAAATGCATCACAAGATGCTTCAAAGATTGTATTTGTAGCTGACACGGTGAAAGGAACGGTAATTAATTTTGATTCGTATACAGAAGGTTCAGAAATAATTGTGAGTACGGCATCAGATATAGAAGGTGGTATTGTTTGTACGGCAGAAGTCAAGCTGGCTGAATTGGAAAGTACGGTTGTTAAAATAACAGTGTCCAAGAAAGGAATTCAAGACAGAACATACTCAATAACAATAAACAAATAAAAACAATAAAAAAGAATTTTTCGTAATGCGGAAAATTCTTTTTTGATTATATTAGAGGATAATAGAAAAAAACATGAACAAAATAATCATAAATTAACATAATGGAAGGCAGTTATGGGAGCTATTGAAAAATCATACGGATATTTGTACAAAAAGGTAGTTAAGGCAGTCAATCCTTTAAAAAAGAAAGTTGTAAGAACAGAATGCATAGTACATAAATTTATAAACAATCAGGCGTTAGAAATATTAAAAAAAGACGGGCATGAAAATATTTACAGGATGCTGAGCAAATATGCAGTAAATATAAATGAAGGGGCTGTATGGGCTGATCAGGATTTTAAAAGCAGTAATCATTTTTTTAACCCTAATACTAAAAGAGGGTTGTATGGAAACAGCAATGCAAAAATAGAATGCCTATCATATTATAACAGAGCAATAAGGGAATATATGGCTGGGGATGTGAAAACTGCAATGTTTTTTCTTGGAGCATCATGTCACCTTATACAGGATTTGACTATTCCTCAACATGCTAATGTTGAACTTTTGCACAGCCATCGATCTTACGAAAATTGGGTTATAAAAATGTACAATAAGCATCAGAAATTTAAAGTTGAAAAAGGAGGAATATATCTAAATACAGTTGAGGGGTATATATATTTTAACACTAAAAAAGCGCTGGAAACATATCGAAAATATTTCTTCATTAAAAATGAACATATAAGATTCAATAAAATTACCTCCATAGTGCTGGTTGTAGCTCAAAAAACAACGGCAGGTTTAATGCATAATTTCTTTTATGACATACAGAGGTTGACCGCACTTAATATGCGGAAAAGTTTTATCAAATAAATTTGCCAAAATATTGAGAAAATGACATTAAAATGTTATAATAAGTACATTAAAATCATAAGAGGTGGACGATGAAACCAAAGGTGTATATTGCAAAGGAAATACCACATTTTGTTGAAAAGTACATATGTCAGCATTGTGAGTATGAAAAGTATGAGGGAAGTGGCATAGAAAGCGATGATGAACTTATTGGTAAGCTTAAAGACAAGGAAGGGCTGCTTACAGTAGGTACAAGGATAGATGATAATTTTCTTGAACATGCGCCTAAGTTAAAAGTAGTCAGCAATATTTCTGTAGGTTACAACAATTTTGATATAGAAGCTATGAAAAAAAGAAATATTATTGGAACTAATACTCCAGGTGTTTTGAATGATACTGTTGCTGATTTGGTTTTTGCACTTATTCTTTCGACTGCCAGAAAAGTTGTACAGATGGACAGATATGTAAGGGAAGGAATGTGGAACTCGGCTGAATCTGAAGAAATGTTTGGAAAAGATATTCACCATGCCACTCTTGGTATCATAGGAATGGGAAGAATAGGAGAAGATGTGGCCAAAAGAGCACGTTACGGATTTAATATGGATGTCCTGTATTACAACAGGTCAAGAAAGATTGAAGCAGAAAAAACAATGGGCGTAAAGTATGCAAATCTTAATATGCTTCTCCAAAAAAGTGATTTTATTTTGATAATGACAGCCTTGACAGATGAAACTTATCATATGATCGATAAAGAGCAATTTAACATGATGAAGGACGATGCTATATTTATTAATGCTTCAAGAGGAGCAACCGTAAATGAAAAAGCATTAATAGAGGCACTGAAAAACAAGAAAATACTGGGAGCAGGTATTGACGTGTATGAGCAGGAGCCAATTGATAAATGCAATCCTTTGCTCACAATGGATAACGTTGTTTTACTCCCTCATATAGGATCTGCTACAAAAAAAACTAGGAATGATATGGCAATGCTGGCAGCTCAAAACCTGGTTAAAGCACTATTTAAAGAAGTTCCGCCAAATGTAGTTCCTGAACTTAAGTAAAAAAGGATTTTTATGGCAGAAATATACGCGTATTTTATCTTTTTTTCGTAGAATACTACGTAAAAAGGAGTGATTATATGAAAAAAATATTTCCGCCAACAACAAAAAGAATAGCTTTAAATACAAATACAGCTACAAATGCAAATATAAAAAACAGTACGTTAAGAAGGATAAACATATATAAAAACAGCAGTGACAAAATATTGTCTGACAACATTGATAAGCTAAATAGTGAATGGGACATGGACAGAATTATTGAAGTGCGTGCAGCCAGTGTGGTCCTTGCAAGCACTATTATAGGATTAACAACAAATAAAAAATATTGGTTTATGCTTTCGGGAACAGCAGGTTTATTTTTGATGCAGCATGCTTTGCAAGGCTGGTGTCCTTCTGCTCCTATAATAAGGAAATTGGGAATCAGAACTTCTGAAGAAATAAATAATGAAAAAATTGCATACAAGATGTTGAGAGATGACTTTTCTATAAAGTCAGCAAGTGTTGAAGAACTGCATAGCGTTGCGGAAAAATAATCAATTCATATGGTAATCGATATTGGTATATGAATTACATAAAAATTTACAGGGAACCTGCGAGACTGAGGAAAAATTAAAATGTCAGCTTGCGGGCTCTTTTTAAATTAATTTTAATAATAATAAAAAACATATTGACAAACAAAAGAAAATGAATTATTATTACAAATATCAAAAAAATATTATATGCGTTGATGCAGAGAAAGATATTTTAGTCGTTCACAGAGAGTCGGTGATGGTGCGAGCCGATAACGGAAGAAATATGTAATATTCACTGTTGAGCATGTCTGTTCAAAGGGGAACCGAGTAGACGGATGCGTGAACTCACGTTACAGAGTTAGAAGTTGTTAGACTTTGAAGTGATGATATTTATATCATAATAAGGGTGGTACCGCGGAATCTTTCGTCCCTATAAGCACATTTGAATGCAAATGTGTTTATAGGAATGAAAGATTTTTTTATTCATTTTTTTATTCAATATATAGACTTTGGCCAAAGTTGTTATATAAATTTTAAATTAGAGGAGCAATAAATGGATATTAATTTGGGAGATAAGGAAAACATCACACAAAAAAAGCGAAAGTCTATAGTACCGACATTCATAGGTATTGCCGCTGTGTGGTTCGGAACACATGTGGGCCCTGGTGTGGCATCAGGAAAGCAGGTTGTATCATATTATGCAGCTTATGGTAAACTGGGCATTTTTACACCTATAATAGCAATGTCATTGCTGGCATTGGCGATATATTTTGCATTGGAATATTCAAGAGTGAACAAAATACATGATTTTAAAACTTTTACAAATAAATTTTTTCATCCATACGAAAAATTATTCAGTACCTTTTTTGAGATATGTTTTCTCGTAACATGTCTTTTGGCACCTGGTCTTTGCATTGCAACAAGTGCCAAGCTGCTTGAGCAGTTTTTCGGACTGAATATGTGGACGGGTACAATAATATTGGTTGTAGTTTCGGTTGCGCTTGTTATTTATGGTGCAGAGCTGGTTAAGGCAGCATCTACAGGACTTACACTTGGAATTCTTGTTATACTTGCAATTATAGTTACGCTTGGGATAAAGCTAAGCAGCGGAACAATTGCATATAATTGGGCCGCTACATCTTTTTCAGACTTCCCTGTTGCCGGAGGTATTTGGATTGCAATTTCTTATGCAGGGTTTCAGTCAACCGGTATAATAGGGAACTGCATATCGGTATCTGATGGCTTGGATTCAAAAAAAGATTCAATGAAGGCGGCGGTGCTTGGAATGGTTTTAAACGGATTAATGCTGGCCGTTATAGCACTTGTTAACTATGGATTTCAGCCGGAATCAATTAACAGTCTTCTCCCTAATTTCTATATAGTGCAGCAGCTGGGTATGCCTGTTCTTGAGAGTGTATATGTATTGTTTGTTGTTATGGCTTCAGTATCAACAATAATTACTTTTGCTTTTTCACTTGTAGTAAGATTTGGAGGAAAGCAGATTCTTGTAAGGAATATAAAATCTGAAAGAAGCAGAAATTTGTTTATAGTTCTGGTAATGTTGATTTTGGATGTAATTGTTGCCAGCTTTGGAATAGCTCAGATAATTAATGTAGGGTATAAGTATCTTGGGTATTTTTCAATATTTGTAGTAATGTTTCCGTTTATAATTGTAGGAATAAAAAGAAATAGAGAGATGAAATTATTAAACAAGTAAATCAGTTTCAGGAGGAAATTTTGATAGTTTAGAGATTCCTTCCTACAAACTTACATCAGGAGGTTCAAATGAAAATAATAGTACTTATAAAACAAGTGCCTGATATGGAAAAGGTCAGATTTGATAGAGAAAAAGGAAGAATTGACAGATCTTCAGCAGGCACAGAAATAAATCCCTTTGATCTGAATGCGCTGGAGGCTGCGCTTCAAATTAAGGAAAAGCTAAATGCTAGCATTACAGCATTGACAATGGGACCTCCGCAAGCTGAAGAGGCATTGAGAGAGGCAATTGCACGAGGAGCAGATGAGGGGATTCTTCTTACAGACATGAAATTTGGAGGATCGGATGTAAAAGCCACATCCTGTATACTGTCTTCCGCTATCAAAAAAATGGAATATGATTTAATAATTGCTGGTATACAGACTGTTGATGGAGATACTGGCCAAGTGGGACCTGAGATTGCTGGTTATCTCGGAATACCACATATAAGCAATGTTGAGGTAATAGAAAAGTATAACGAAGATAGTATAGAAGCTGTAAGTGCAGTTTGGGAAAGTCGGTATTTAAAAAGAGGAAACTACCCCGTATTGATAACTGTAACAAAAGATGTAAACAGTCCCAGACTTCCGTCATTTAAAAACAAAATGAAGGCTCGTAAGGCTGAAATAGTCAAATGGAGCTATGAAGATATAAGTGAGTTCATTGAAAAAGAAAAAATAGGGGCCAAAGGTTCACCAACAAAGGTTAAAAAAATAGAAATGCCTCCTGAGTCAACCAGAGAAGGCAGGTTATATTCTCAATGTGATGAAAAGGCAGTAATGGACATATTAAGTGTTTTAAAAGAAAGAAAGATTCTTAAGGAGGCATAACATGACAGAAAAGCAATACAGCGGAGTATTAATTTTTGCCCAGCAGAAAAATAAGAAAATTCATAAAATTTCATATGAGCTTCTTGGGAAAGGAAGATTATTAGCTGATGAGCTTAAATGTAATCTAATTGCCTTGATAATGGGACCGGAAGAAATAGATGTTCAAGAGCTAATATACAGGGGAGCCGACAAGGTATACCACATATCTGATGAGGAAATTTTCAACATGCCTGACGAGGTGTTGTATGCAGAAAATGCAGCCCATTTAATAGATGAAATAAAACCTGAAATTTGTCTGTTCGGTGCAACGACATTTGGAAGAAGTCTGGCCCCTAGAGTTGCAGCGCTGACAGGCGCAGGTTTGACTGCAGATTGCACAGATTTAAAAATAGATGATGATAGAAAATTGATACAGATCAGGCCGGCATTCAGCGAAAATATTCTGGCTCACATAAAATCTGATGTATATCCTCAGATGTCTACGGTAAGATACAGAGAATTCAATGAGGCAATACGTGATGAGAATAGAAAAGGCGAAGTGATTGTTGCTGAGCCGGTTAAATTGGTTCAAAGCTCAGTTGAAATATTAGAAGAAATTGAGAAAGACAGTATAAATATAGCTGATGCTAATGTTGTGATAGCTGCAGGCTCATCTGTAAAAAGCTCACAGGATCTTAATATGATTAAAGAGCTTGCAGAACTGCTGGGTGGAGAGATAGGAGCATCCAGAGCATTAGTTGAATCTGGAATAATATCAAAAGAGCACCAGGTAGGATACAGCGGAAACCGCGTAAAACCTGCGGTTTATATTGCTTGTGGCATATCAGGCGCGCCACAGCACATTGCAGGAATGAAGGAATCAGGAATTATAATTGCAATAAATAATGACCCGTCAGCGCCTATATTCAATGTTGCTGACTACTCAATAGTAGGAGACATGTATAAAATAGTGCCGGAAATTATAAATGCGCTAAGAGATAAATGAATTCGCACCAGACTTTCAGGCTCAGAATAATTTAAATAAATGTGGCAAGTAAACTTTTAATTAATACGATGGATATTACTGGAGGGAAAAATGGATCAAAAAATCATAGAAAAAATACATGAAATTGTGGGAGAAACTTGGGTTGTAACTGATACGGAAAAAGTTACTGTTTATTGTGAAGATCAAACTGAAAAGGCTGTTATGCCAAAAGTATGTACAGACTGTGTGGTTGCAAAGCCTTCATCTTCAGAAGAAGTATCTGAAATACTAAAATATGCCAACAAAAATAAAATCCCAGTTATAGCGCGTGGAGGAGGAACTTCACTTTCAGGAGCTGCAGTTGCAATTATGCCTAGCATAATTATCTCAACAGAAAGAATGAATAAGATAATAGAAGTTGATGAAACTGCCTTGACTGTTGAATGTGAAGCAGGAGTGACGCTGCTTCAGCTGGTTGAGCTGTTCAGCAAGCATGAAAGCTTATATTTTCCTATACATCCTGGTGATGAAGGAGCGCAAGTAGGAGGGCTTGTTGCAATGAATGCTGGTGGCGTAAGGGCCGTAAGGTACGGGGTAATGAGAGACCAGGTAAAAGAAATTGAGGTTGTGCTTCCAACTGGTGAAATTATTCATTTCGGTGGAAAGCTCATAAAAAACAATGCTGGGTTGGATTTGAAAAACTTAATTATAGGAAGTGAAGGAATATTGGGGATAGTTACAAAAGCAACATTATCTCTTAAACCTAAAGATAAATATACCGGAAGCCTTCTGGTGTCATTTAATGATGAAAATGATGCTGTTAAATCTGTAACTGAAATTTTTAAAAGAGGAATCAGACCTTTGGCAGTGGAATATATGGAGAAATCATCTATTTTGAGAGCAGCAAAGGATATTGGAATGACATGGCCTTCAAAGGAAGGTAAAGTTGACTTGTACTTTATTGTTTCAGAGAGAAAAGAGGACGACCTTTATGACATGTATGAAACCATAGTAGGTATATGCGAAGAAAATAATGCAGCTGATAGTTTTGTAGCTGAAAGTACAAGAGATCAAAAAAACATACTGGATATTAGAAGCCATGTTTATCCCAGCATGCATGATGAGATGGTGGATGCTATAGATGCTGCGGTTCCAATCAGCGAATTGGTGAAGTATGTAAATGGGATTGCAGTGATAGCGGAAAAGTACAATGTAGAAATTTCAACCATAGGACACATTGGCGACGGTAATATGCACAACAGCATTCTTAATAAGGGAGCAGTTAAACCTAGTAATTACGATGAATTGGTAGATGAAATTTTTTCTCTTATTATTAAGTGCAATGGAGCTCTGACAGGAGAACATGGCATAGGGAAAGTTAGAAATAGCAAACTAAAATTCCAGTTCTCAGATGTGGAGCTAAGATTAATGAATGATATTAAAAAGATTTTTGATCCAAATGGAATTTTAAATCCGGGAACTGCTATTTAGTTTTAAAATTGCTTTAATTTTCCAAGTTTTAAAAATTTTTAAATTATAAATGATTATAAAAAGGTTATAATAATTGAAGAAAGTTTTATAAAACTTTTTAAATAAAAAAAGGAGAATATTATGGAATTTAAAGCACAAAAAATGGATCATCACAACCCGGGCGTGAAATGTGTTGTTAACACATGTCATTATTATGCACAGGGAGATTATTGCAATGCTGAGAGAATTGAGGTTCATCACCGCAATGCAAAAAACTCTCAGGAAACAGACTGTGCAACATTCTCTCCTAAATGAGTATAAAAAAAGCGACGGTTAATTCCGTCGCATTATTTTTAACATTTTCTGCAGCAGCATGGACAACAGCAATGACAGTTATTGTTTCCGTTATCTCCGGCATCTTCAAGTAATTCTTCAAGACATTCATAAACATAGTCACATCTTCTTTTTCTTCCATTGTTATCCAATGCTTCTTCTAATAACTCCAGCAAACACTCATATACAAATTCGCAGTTTCTTCTTCTGCCTGTTCCAGCTACATTATTATCTAAACCCATAATAACACCTTTTTCTATTTAATTTAGGGGCAAGCCTAATAACATCTTATTCCTTTATATTCAATGTGTGACTATATGTACGTTTTTATAAATAGGAGGCGAATTTAATCAAAATGCGTCAAAAATAAGAGGGGTACTCTTATATAAGGAGTATAAATTATAACATTTAAAGCTGATGCAGAATATCCTGATACATAAGGATGTGTGTCAGATGAATTATTTAAAGCGTTTAACAAAAGTTTATAAAGATTCTCCGAAAATAAGTTGTGGTGAAGCTTCAAAATTTATAATTATGAGTGATGTACATAGGGGAGATGGAGGTTGGGCAGATTCCTTCGCAAAGAATCAAAACACTTTTTTTGCTGCGTTAACATATTACTTCAATGAAAATTACACTTACATAGAGCTTGGGGATGGAGATGAGCTGTGGGAAAACCGAAATATAAATGACATAATATATGCACATAGCGATGCCTTTTGGGTTTTAAAGAAATTTCATGAACAAAAAAGGTTACATATGATATACGGTAACCATGATATTGTCAAAAAATATCTACTTTATGTTGAAAAAAATTTGTTTCAATATTTTAATCGGAGAGAAAATGAATATTGTGACCTGTTAAGTGATATTAAGATACATGAAGGATTAATTTTGAAGAATAAAAAAACTCATAATGAAATTATGTTGCTGCATGGTCATCAGGTAGATTTTTTAAATAGTGACATCTGGAGGGTTGCAAGGTTTCTGGTAAGATATTTTTGGAAGCCTCTCGAAAATTTTTGCCTTCATGACGTAACAAGGACGGCAAAAAACTACAAAAAGAAAAACGATGTAGCGATGAAGCTTAGTCGGTGGGCATCTAAAGAAAATAAAATAATAGTAGCCGGACACACCCATAGGCCTATGTTCCCAAAACCGGGGAGACCGCCATATTTTAATGATGGGAGCTGTGTACATCCAAGATGCATAACAGGAATAGAGATAAGTGGGGGAGATATTACGCTGATAAAATGGAGTATAAAATCAAATAGCGAAAAAATGTTGAAAGTAGAAAGAGAGATATTGGCAGGCCCAAACAAGATAAATGATTATTTTGAAAAAGCAAGATAATAATATATTAGCGAATTAATTATTAGTGTATGACTTTCATAAGTCATACACTGATTCTATAATATGGTTGGCTTGTGGAAATAGTATCCCTGCAAATAGTCTATTTCAATATCCCTGCAGATATCCGCAATTTCTTTTGTTTCCACGCCTTCTCCAACAGTTGTAAAATTATTAATTTTACAGAAATCAATTATTGACTTAACAACAGATTTAGAAATGTTGTTCACTGCAATTTTCTCTATAAGGGACTTATCAATTTTTACAACATCTATTGGAAGTTCGCTTATATACTGATATGATGAATATCCCGTTCCGAAGTCATCAATGGCAATAACTATGCCCATGCTATTTAACTTAATAAGATAATTATATATAGCTTTTTTATCTATAAAGTGGCTTTCTGTTATTTCAATCTGCAAACGATTTTTAGGTATATTGTTTTTTCGAACTGCAGAAATAGTATATTCCATAACGCTGTCATTAAAGTCTACGGCAGAAAAATTAATTGATACGATATTTTTAAATTTACCTTTGGATATTCCCTCTACAGCGTAGTCAACAAGGTGCTTTGTAAGTTCGCTCATCAATTCGGTTTTCTCGATTACCGGAATAAACTCATCTGCATATATTCTGGAGCCATCTTTCGTTACCCACCTTGTTAGAAGTTCCACACTATGAATATTACCGGTTTTAGATGAATATATATTTTGGGAAGCTATTTTTATATCGTTATTCATAAGGGCGTGCCTGAAGCTGCTGGCAATCATTTGTATTTTTTTGTAATGGCTTTCAAGAGATTTATCATATACTAGGTGTTTAATATTTTTGGACTTAGCATGTTCCAAAGCCATTAGAGAGTGCCTGACCCCTTCCAAAATCATCTCATCTTTTCTTAAACTAGCAATACCGGTAGCTATTTCAATGTATATTGGAATTTGTTCGACAATCAGCGACTCGCTGCTTATTTTTTCAACAACTTCAAATATTTTTTCTGTTACATTGCTGTTTTCAGAATACATGTCCTCTGTTAATATAAAAATAAAATCCATTCCTTCATGTTTATACAATTCTATTCCGTTGTAGTCTAAAAAAGCCGATTTAAGAATTTTGGAAAATTCAGCTACAATTTTATAAGTAAAATCACAGCCAAATACACTGACCATTTCGCTATAGCCTTTTACAGAAATTGAAACAATAACTTTTTCGCCGCACTTTACATTGCTTTGTTTCAAAGCCTGCATATTTTTTAGCTTTGTTACGGAGTCATGAGTGAGTATATCAGTTATATATGTTTCATATTTTTTATTGTAATCGTAAATGAGACCAAGTATAAAGGATATAGTAACATATATTATCATTCTTAGTAGCCAATTTTGAGGTTCTTGGGCTTCTCCTGAAGATACATCCAGAGGCATAAACGGGCCAACTAACAATGAGCTGAACAAGGCATGAACAACACCTCTTTTTCTTCCATTAGTTGAGGACACTGTGGAAATGGTAATATACATTAAGTTTGCGTATACCTTGGCTGTGCCTCCGGTATAATAAACGAGTGCTGCTATTATAGCAGACAATATGTAAGAGAAAATAAGAAAAAACTTTTGAAAATTTTTTAGTTTTTTTATTTTTAGAAACATAATTTCCCCCGATGATATATTATAAACTGCGGCACGCTTGTGATAATACAATGTGTGCAATAATTGATAATTTTTGTCATTATAGATAATTTCGTCAAGAATACGAATAATATTATACTAAATTTATATTTTATTATATTATTATTTTACATATGTTATAATAATATAAATTTTAATAAGGAAATAGCGATGCTGGTAAATAAAAAAAAATTAATAGGTTGGATTCCCAGTTTAATATGGATGGGAATAATATTCATGTTTTCATCGCAAGCTGCATCTCAATCAAATGATTTGAGTACGGGTTTTACAAAGTTTGTTTTTGAAATGTTTGGAAAAGTATTGCCTTTCAATGTAGAAATAAGTACGGTAAATGATTTTGCCGTGCGGTTC
The DNA here is from genome assembly GCA_018436705.1 of Sedimentibacter sp. GTDB lineage: Bacteria > Bacillota > Clostridia > Tissierellales > Sedimentibacteraceae > Sedimentibacter. Next base: position 75,325 of record JAHDLA010000018.1, on the reverse strand, counting down.
AATCACATTGTGAGAAAGTCTGCACACTTTTGTATTTATCTTATTTTAGGACTGTTAGTCTCATGTGCACTTACTAAAAATAAATATAAAGGTAAATTAATACTAGTTTCATTAATTATATGTGTGCTGTATGCTGCGGGAGATGAGTTTCATCAGAGTTTTGTACCAGGGAGGGGATGTCAGCTTAAGGATGTATTTATAGACAGTGTTGGAGCTTATGCAGGTATTTTATTAAATAAGGTGCTGCGAAGGGTAATAAAGAGCACATGATAAGAGATTGAATGTTACAACATTATTGTATAGATGGCGTAAAAAAAGGACAGTGTTGATTTTTAGTGCTGTCCTTCTTATTTGAATTTATTTAACGGTATCCTTGTGAATATCCGAGGTTTTCCTTATGTTCTCGTATTGAGTTATCAGCATTCCCAAAAGCATTAGGGCGCAGCCCATATATCCTCTTGTGGGAAGTACTTCATTAAGTAGCAAAGCGCCTCCGATGGCAGCAAAAACTGCTTCCATACTTAATGCTATGGCTGCATGTGATGGCTTTGCTGATTTTTGTCCTATAGCCTGAAGAGTATATGCAACTCCGGCGGACATTACACCTCCGTATAGAATAGGTACCAATGCATCAGATAAACCTATAAGACTTACGTCTTCATATAAGAAAGCAACTATAAAGCTTAATACAGAACATGTTGCAAATTGAAAGCTTGAAAGCTTAATTACATCAACTTTTTTTACAAACCTATCTATCAGCTGTATATGGGCTGCCCAGAAAAATGCACCTATGATTTCCAATAAATCTCCGAATTCTATTTCAAAGCTCTCGTTTATACTTAGAAGATAAAGTCCTACGACGGCTGTAAAAGCGCCTATCCAAGTTGTATAATGAGTTTTTTGTTTTAGGAATATTCCAAATATAGGAACAATTACTATGTAAAGACTTGTTATAAATCCTGCTTTTCCCGCAGTTGTGTAAATTAGTCCTACTTGCTGAAGTGAAGCACCCATAAACAAAACACTTCCTGCAATCATGCCGGCAATTATTGTCAATTTTGAATCCGATTCTTTAGGTATTGATTTATTGTCGGATTTATCGCTATCTCTTGATTTCTTTTCAAAAAAATAAATCACTGGCAGTAGCGATAAACTTCCCAAGGCAAACCTGGCTCCATTAAATGTAAATGCTCCAACATGCTGCATTCCAACTCTTTGGGCAACAAATGCAAATCCCCATATTGCGGCTGTCAACAGCAATATAAGCACTGATCTTACTTCTCGAGTTTTCATTAAAATTCTCCCTGCTAATATATTTCTGTGAGATACTTATGTCTTCACATGCTATATATTATCATAAATGCAGAAATTTTCAAAGAGAATTTAATGGTATAATAAAACCTGCCATACCAGCTATGTTTTTTGCATCATGCTGGTATGACAGTAAATTATTGGGGATTCTATTTTTATTTCTGATATCTTGCAAGGTTATATAGTTTTTTTATTGCCGATTTTTTTCTACCTGAACAAGTGCTGAGCGGCATTTCGAGTCTTTCAGATACTTCCCGTATAGTAAGCTGCTCATAGTAATACAAACGAAGAATTTCTCTATCTATTGCTGAAAGGGTTTTTATATTCTCATACAGTTCGTTTGAACTCTCTTTTTCTAATAAATTGTCTAAACAGGATGGAAATTCACCACAAATCGAATCATCTGAATAACTTGTATTATTATTATCTTTTCTTATTTTTCGAAAATAGTTTTTATAAAAATAATATATTTTTATTTTTACATACTGAAGAAAGTGAACATTTCTTTTTTGGTTATAGGTTTTTAGAGATTCTAAGATTAATACATAACCTTCCTGTTCAAGATCTTCTGCTATGGGGTCCATAGGATCCCAATACATATAAATGTTTTTAAAAATAAGCGGTTTTAACCTGTCTAATAAAATTTCGTGATAATTCTTGTCCCCATTTAAACTCATTTGAATAATATAATTAATGTCAGAGCCCATGACTACCCCTCTTTCTTTAAGGCTAATATGATTATATATATAGATTTGTTAGCTGTAAAAAGCGGAACTTGGTTAAAATGACTGGGCTGTTTGGCATAAAACATGAAAAAGCATAACATTATAATTTCAATGCAAACTTTAATTAAAGGATTTGTGTAATATGAAAAATAAGTTGGAATTTAACCAAATCGACGCTATGCTGCCAGTTTATGTAAAAGACAAAGGGAATTGTACTGAAGTCATAACGGCAGAGGCTTCTTATATAAAAAGTACAACAGTTGAAACATGCATAAAGCAATTAGCGGATTATTATAATATAAGCCTGTATCACAACAGGATAAATTACGGTAGAGAGCTTGGCATTTCTAATAAGGTGCCGGTTGTTGTAAATGAAAATTCAGTATATATATACGTTAATGTGAGAGAACCTATGTTTAAGCATGATGCGGCGTACGGATATGTAGACTTAAATGCTGTTGACCAGGTTGAGCAGGAAAGCGGACTTGCTGTCATACTAATGAATTCAGGCAAAACTATAAAAACGAGGCAAAGCATAAAGTCGCTAAAAAGGAGCATGTTGAACGGCAGATTGGCGAGAGACATATATAAGGAAAAGCATAAGAAAAATAATTAGCTGAGGAGGGCGAAGGCCCTCCTTGTATTTATTTTAGGCAGGCATTTATTCATAATTACAAATGAAATACATATAATTAATAATAAAAATCGAATGTATCAATTTCGGGGGGAATGCAAATGGATGAGAAAGCCGTACAAAGCTTAACGCTTGAAAACAAGGAAATATTAAACGTAACTGGAGTAGAAAATGTAGACAACTTTAACGATGAAGTGGTTGTACTTATTACTAACAAAGGAAAGTTGACCATAAAGGGTGAAAAGCTCAATATAAATAAATTGAACGTTGATGAAGGCAAGCTTATTGTAAAAGGAGTTATAAATTCCCTGGTATATTCCGAATATGAAGGGCAAAGAGAAAAAGTAAGCTTGGTTAAAAAATTATTTAAGTAGGATTATATGGATTACTTACCTTACTCTCAAGAATATATGCTTGCAGTTTCTGTAATGGGGGGGATGATCCTCGGATTCATTTGGGACATATACAGACTCGTAAGGCATTATACTAAATTAAGTGCGGCTGCTACTGCCATAGGAGATATTTTATATTGGCTGATAAGTATATATATTGGAATACAGCTTATTTTTGATATAAGCTTCGGCAATGTCAGGTTTTTTATTCTTATTGGATTTATTTCAGGCGCTCTATTATATTTTTACGGAATCAGTCGATATATTTTAAAAGCAGCTATTTTTATTGTGGATGCAATTATAAAATTAATAAAGAAGATAATAAGCTTGTTGATTGATCCCATTAAATACGCCGCAAATATATTAATTAACAAATTTAAAATATTGTTTTACCCTATAAAATTTAAATACGAAAAAACAAGAAATACAGCAAAAAAACGATATAAATTCTTTAAGTTCAGGGTAAAAAAACTTTCAAAAAACAGAAAAATGATATATAATAAAAAAAGGCATCTACGCAAGATGAAAAAGAGAAAAAGGGGGAAAAGAACAATTGAACGAAGATCAAAAAATTATAGAACTAAAGAAAAAAATCAATAATGAAGACTTTCGTATGCAAGAAAAAGAAATAAAAAGTCAGCACAGGATGCAAAAACTAATAAAATCTGCCCCCAAAAGGAAAAAAAGAAAATTTAATATATTAAATTTTGCTTTTATGGTATTTATATTTTATTTTGGATATACTGCATTTAATCAGTACCAGATGATAAACGAACTAAACAAGGAAATAGATGAAAAAAATCACAGTAAATCTGAAGTTGAAAAAGAAGTTCAGGGCCTGAAAAAAGATGTTGAAAAAATTAATGATGAGGAAGCATTGCTGGAGCTTGTTGAAAAAATAGCCAGAGAACAGTACAAAATGGTTAAACCGAATGAGACTATATATATAGATAAGAATAAAAATGACAATAAATTAATTCAAGGAATAGGGCTTGAAGAAGAATTGGAAAACTGAATAGATATCGCATAGTTTGACAGCATTTTACATTCTGTTTCTGCTACCATTATAAAGTGAAGGGGTGGAAATCATGATTGGTCAAACAAACGATAAAAGATACATTACAGGTATTATTGGAGAATTTCTAAAAAATGAAATTAAGCACATCAAAGAAAACTGGATTATTTTTTTGATGTGTTTTTTTATTGCAAGGCAAAATATCATTGATGAAATATTTCCATTTGCAGTAGTGGTATTGAGTTCGTATTGCTATGCGCAGGGAAGCTCTGTATCTATGCTGCTTACTGCAATATTTGCCGTACTTTTTGCACAGTCGAGCTTTGTATATGTTATTATTTTGATTGCCGTCTATGCATACTTTTTAAATTTTAAGGATGAAAGGAATTCCATTCTTATTGCAGCAGGATATTCTTCAATTGTGCTGCTTGTTTCAAAGACAACAATATTATTAGCAGATGGATTCAGTGTAAATGGACTGATGTTAAATACTTTTGAAACGATTTTTGTTTTTAGTGCAATAATTATTACCAATGAAATCATAAAAGCAATAAAAAATATAAAATACGGCTTTAAAAAAGAAAATGTTCATAGGATAAAAAATAAAAAAGCAAAAAAAATAAAGAAATCTGAAGAAAAATTATATGACAAGGTTATTAAATTTGCAAATAAAGAAAGCGAAAGGAATGTGGATGCAAAAGAAGAAGCGGCTTCAACAGCTTCTGCGGAAAATAACACTGAGTATCAAAGAGAAGCCGGAACTATAAAAAACATTGCTGAATTTAGAAAACCCAGAAATGTGAGTATATTTACGGATAAGGCAAAAACGAAAATAAAAGAACAGCTGTTATGGCAAAATATAAATGTTAAATTTTTTGAAGTCGTTTCCTCTAATAAAAACACAATTTCTTTAAGCGTTACTGTAAAGACAGAAAAATCATGTGAGGAGGCTGAAAGCGCAATTGAGCTTATAGTAAGAAATGTTTGCGGTGTAAAGCTTAAATGCACTGAAAGAGTAGTCGCATCTAAAGATTACTATGTCTTGAAGTTTAAGAATATAAAAAGAATAAAAATAAGGACATACAGCGCTTCTGCAGTTAAAGAGGGAAGCGAAGTGTCTGGAGATAATTTTGCCTATGCAGGAAGGGCTGACAGATATTATACCGTGTTGTGTGACGGAATCGGTTCAGGAGAAGAGGCATATAACGAAAGTAATGGAGCGGTTGACTTGCTTTCAAAATTTCTATACACGGATTTTTCAGAAGCACAGATACTGAGAACACTTAATTCTATCTTAATGATAAAGCTCGGAGAAGAAAGATTTGTAACGTTTGATTTTAATATAATTGATTATGGTTCCAGAGAAATACGAATATACAAAGCAGGAGCCGCGCCTTCTTACCTTATAAGTGGAAAAACCGTGGATAAAATATCCGGTAAAAGTCTTCCGCTGGGTATACTGGATAACTTTGAATATAGTTCATTTAAAAAAAAGGTGGAAATTGGAGACCTTATTATTATGGTATCGGATGGTATAATAGATTCAATAGGTATGGATACAAAAAAATCTCTGGATAAATATATTGAATACTTAGTTAATAAAGATCCTCAAACAATCGCTAATTCTATATTAAGCTATGCTTTAAGAGGGCAGGACAAAATTATCGATGATATGACGGTGCTGGTTACAAAAATAGGTTAAAAACACTTATATATGTTTGTCTATTGTGTAGAACAAATTAGGCCTTTCCATTATCTCTTAAGTTCGTCCATAGTAAAATAAAGTTCTTCCCCGATCAGGAGATGCAGTAAAAAGCCTCCTGGTCTTTTCACATCAAATTACCTATAAATTTTTAAGCCATAAGATCAAAAATATCATTAAATACCATCTAATAAATGCTTGCCGGAGCAATAAGGACAATTGATGACTTACTAAAAAAGATTAGTGCTGTATTTATATAAACGTATTTTATAAAACACTTGACTTATACAACCGCCTTATTATAATATGTTTTTTGGGTTTATTATGGAAAATGTTAAATAAATATTACATGTTTGTCCGTAAATGGAACCGGAGAAGGTTAAGTTCTAGCCATTTTAAAACAAAGATATCGTTATTTGTGTTTTTTGGCAGGCTATTTCTAAAGCCTAACTTTTTAGAAGAAGGGAGAAAGTCAATTTATTTGACCTAATAAAATTATGCAATTTAAAAGATGTCATCAATATTTTTATACATGATTATAATAATTGATTATAAATTATAATCAATTATTATAATTCAAAACATAACAAAGCAACATATATATTAGATATCCAGTCAAGTTATAAAAATTCGAAAAGCGTTAACATCTTAAAGTATAAGTTTAAAGGTACTAATGGTAATACATTCTATTAGTTATAATTTTTTAATTTATATAGTTAAAAATTTTTGAAAAGTCAATTTGACTAGATATGAAAATTATGATTTAAGAGGATTGTTAAAAATACATAAAAATAAATGAATAATTGTAAATAGCAAATCCATTGAAAGATGGAGACGCAAAGCCATGAGTCTAAAGCAAGTAACTGCTATGATAGTCAGGTTGCCAATAAATTTATAATCATGGTGGGCAATTATAATTACCTGCTTTTTTTGTACCTAAAAAGTATTATTTTTAAATGTATTTTAAGAAAATAATGGCAGAACCTGTGTGATTGTTATTGATATCAATGATCTATTGGTACTAAAAATGAACTTGAGTATTTAATAACATTTTATTTTTAAAAAAGGGAAAAACGCATATAAAAATTAGGAGGCAGAAAATGAAGAGCAAAAGAAAATTAAATATAACTAATATGTTAACCGGCATTAAAGGTATAAAAGGTAAATTAATAACATTTTTATTAATTAGTTGTACCTTCCTTTTGTCTATAACCGGTATTATTATAGGAACTACGATAAATAGTCGATTCACAGCTAATGAACAAAATGGACTTCATGAAACAACACATAGCATAAGTAATAAAGTAGAACTATTTTTTGAACGATATATAACAATTGTAGAACAAATGGCAAAAGATAAAAATATACAAAATTATTTGGCAAAAACAAAGCAAGGGGATGACTTAATGAGTGTAGAAGGCTATGATGTATTAATTGCCACTCTTCTTGACAGCCAGACAATAGAGAAAGATGTAATATTATCAACATGGCTTGCAGAAGATGATCCATCTGAAAGTATTAATTGTTTTGATGGTCCATCAGATTCTACATATGATATTACAACCAGAGGATATTATAAAACAATTACTGATGGCGTTATTAGCATATCTGAACCTTATGAAGATTATACAACAGGAAAAATGGCAATTGCTATAACTGCTCCAGTTTATTTAAATGGTAAAATTGTAGGTTTAACCGGTATAGATATTTCAATAGACGCTTTATCTAAAATAGTAGGAGAATATAAATTAGGAGAAACTGGATATTTTTCATTACTAACAAAAGATAATACTATAACATCTCATAATGACGCTGATAATATTTTAAAATCTGTTAATGAAGTAGGATTAAGTGATAACTTAATAGAAGCTATATATAATGAAAATGATGAAGTAATGATGTATACGTATAATAACGAACAATATATGGGTAATACAGAAAGCATAGGGGATACAGGATGGAAAATAATATCAGCTATGCCAATGGATGAATTTACTTCAAATACAAAAGATTTAATTACATTAATAATTTTGATCTATGCTATAACTATTATTATATTAGCAGTTGTTATGTCTATTCTAATTGGAATTATAACAAGGCCTATTAAGAAGATTATAGGAATAACAAATAGATTAGCAGAAGGCGAATTAGATGTGGATATTGACGTAAATAGTAATGATGAAATAGGCGAATTAGCAAAATCAATTGCAAGTTTAACAAACCGCCTGAAAGAATATATGGTTTATATTAATGAAAGTGTAAGTGTTTTGGGCGAAATTGCAAATGGAAACTTGGTTATAAACCTTAAGAATGATTATAGCGGAGAATTTGCAAAATTAAAAGATGCATTAATACATGTAGCGGATACCTTAAAAGATACAATAGGGCGAATCAAAGATTCATCAGAGTTTGTCAATATAAATGCTGAACAGGTATCATCTGGTTCACAAGCATTATCACAAGGAACAACTGAGCAAGCAAGTGCGATTGAAGAATTATCAGCAGAAATAAATGAAATATATACAACTATAGTTACAAATGAACATAATGCTGATGAAGCAGGCAAGACTTCTATATCTACCGTAGATGAAGTTAATAAAGGTAACGAACAGATGAGAGAAATGTTATCAGCAATTGGTGAAATAAGCAAATCATCAAATGAAATAGGCAAAATAATAAAAGTAATTGACGATATAGCATTCCAAACAAATATACTTGCATTAAATGCTGCTGTAGAGGCAGCAAGAGCTGGCTCTGCTGGTAAGGGCTTTGCTGTAGTTGCAGATGAAGTTAGAAATTTAGCTGGAAAATCAGCGGAAGCAGCAAAACAAACAACCACACTAATAGAAAATTCAATATTAGCAATAAACAAAGGGGCGATCTTAGCAGATGAAACAGGTAAATCTTTAGAAAGTATAGTGAGTAAAACAAAACTTACAAGTGATTTAATAACAGAAATTGCTAATGCGTTTTCACAGCAAACTGTTTCTGTAAATCAAATAAAAAGTGGAATAGAACAAATATCATCTGTTATTCAAGAAAATGCTGCAACAGCTGAAGCATCTGCAGCATATAGTGAGGAATTATCAGGCCAATCACAAATATTAAAAGACTTGGTAAGACAATTTAAAGTAGATTCATTGCAAGAAGAAGCTAACTTGTAAATAGCATTTTCATTTTATTTAGCATGTATAAATTTTGAAATTTAATAGGATTGAGATGAGCTGAAATTAATAATTTTATTATTGAATTCAGCTCATTATTTTAAATTATTCAATTTATATTTTAATTATATATATTAGAGACATAAGCCGGTGCACGCGATGGAAGATTTTTTTTTGTATATTTTATGAAAAAATTAAAAAATATTTTTAAATTGATAAAACCGTGGTATAATCTATAACATGTAATAAAATGAGGGAAGATATGTATAATTTAGTAAAGCAGAATGTATTGCAAAAAAAATTGATATTTAAAGGAGAAACCATCCTTGTAGCGCTATCCGGAGGACCGGATTCCGTATTCCTGTTTCACAATTTGAGAAAACTAAAGGAAATCTTAGGCTTTAATTTGTATGCTTCTCATATAAATCATATGTACAGAGGCGAAGATGCTATGCATGATGAAGAATTTGCAAGAAATCTGTGCAAAAAATATGGTATAAGACTTTTTGTCAAGAGAAAGCATGCCGGCGAATATGCTCGAGAGCTTAAAGTTACTGAAGAAGAAGCAGGGCGAATACTAAGATATGGTTTTTTTAATGAAAATCTTGATGAACTTGGCGGTGGGAAAATCGCAGTTGCACACAATTTAAACGATCAGGCGGAAACTGTGCTTCAAAGGCTCATAAGGGGTACAGGAGTTGATGGATTAAGTGCGATGAGCTTTGAAAATAATAATATAATAAGGCCAATTCTAAATGTTCCGAAGTCAGAGATTTTAAAATACCTGCATGATAACAGTTATGAATATTGCATAGATAAAACAAACCTTCATGATATATACGGAAGAAATAAAATAAGATTAAATCTGATTCCTTATTTAGAAGAAAATTTCAATCCGAATATACAGAATGTGTTGTACAGAATGTCTGAAGCAATGCAAAGGGACAAAAAAATAATTGAAAAATATACAGAACTTAAATTTCAGGAACTTCTGGTGGAGAAAGATGCTAAAAGAGTTGTATTAAATCTTTCTAAGCTAAAGTCTCTGAAACCAGGTGAATCTGGAAGGATAGTAAAGCGGGCAATAGAGGAGCTTAAGGGAAATACAATAAATATTGAAATGAAGCATATTAATTATATGCTTGGATTTATGCAAGCTGCTGATACCGGAAAAAAAATTAATTTGACGGAGGGCTTTACAACAGAAATCAGTTATGATAATTTTATAATCAATAAAAATGTTGAAAACATTCCGAATTTTGAATATAATATTATACTAAACGATTCTTTGTATATTCCTGAGGTTGGAAAGACCCTTACTGTAAAGATTTTGAATATTACGGAATTTGACAGAAAAAATAGGAACAGCATAAGCTTGGACTATGGTTTACTAAGAGGGAACCCGATTGTCAGGAATAGACGTCCCGGTGATTCGATGATTCCTTGCGGTATGTCAGGAAAAAAGAAAATAAAGGATGTTTTTATCGATTTGAAAATACCTGCCGCTGAACGAGATAAAAAACTCATTATTGAAGCAGGCGGTGATATATTGTGGTTGGAAGGCTTCAGAATCAATAACAGCTACAAGGTGTCGGATTCAACAAAAAAAATACTAAACATTACAATGGAGGAACAGCACTGATGAACGGAGATATCAAAGAAATATTGATTGCGGAGGATGTATTGCAGTCCAAGGTAAAGGAGCTTGGAGCAAAAATTACTGATGATTACAAGGATAAAAACTTGCTTTTGGTTTGTGTTCTTAAAGGTGCGGTAATATTTGTAAGCGATTTAATGAGAAATATAAATTTACCATTAGGTATTGATTTTATGGCCATTTCAAGTTACGGATCAAATACTCAGTCATCTGGGGTCGTACGTATCCTTAAGGATTTGAATACATCAATCGAGGGTAGACATGTACTTATAGTCGAAGACATAATAGATTCGGGATTGACGCTGTCTTATCTGGTTGACAATTTAAAATCAAGAAGGCCTGCGTCGGTAGAAATATGTACAATACTCGATAAACCCGACAGAAGGGAAGCCAATCTTGAAATCAAATATACAGGGTTTCGGGTTCCTGATGAATTCGTAGTTGGGTACGGTCTGGACTATGATGAAAAATATAGGAATCTGCCGTATATAGCAATTTTGAAAGAAGAAATTTACCAATAAATAATTGTAAAGTATTTCAATATATGCTACAATTTTATCATTACAGTGGTCTTTTTAGACAAAGAGGAGGCTTTAATTGAAAGGATTTATGAGAAGCATCGCAATGTATGTTCTTATATTTGTCGTAATTATCATGCTGGTTCAAAGCATGGTTGAACCTGCGAAGGATGAACAAAGTATAAGTTACAGCGAGCTTATAGTTCAATTACAAAATAATAATATAAAATCACTATCCTTTACTGAAAGTGAGGTAAAGGGTGTTTACAAAGACGATACGAAATTTACTTCATATGTACCAACTGTCTTTTTATTTAATTCAAGTTTTTATGACAAATATGTTGCCGAGAAAATTGAATCAGGGGAAATAGAAATAGTGGGCGAACCTGTTCCTGCCACTCCTATATGGGTAAGCGCACTGCCTACAATCGGAATGCTTGTCCTTTTGGCGGTTTTATGGTATGTATTCATGAAACAGTCTCAAGGAGGAGGAACAGGAAAAGCAATGTCCTTTGGCAAGAGCAGGGCAAAAATGGTTAAAGATGATGATCCAAGCAAAAAAATTACTTTTGCGGATGTAGCCGGACTTGATGAAGAAAAAGAAGAGTTAAGCGAAATTGTTGATTTTCTTAAAAATCCAGCAAAGTTTGCAAGGTTAGGAGCCAGAATACCAAAGGGAGTCTTGCTGGTTGGTCCTCCGGGAACAGGAAAAACGTATCTGTCAAAATCCGTGTCTGGAGAAGCAGGGGTTCCGTTTTTCAGCATAAGTGGTTCCGACTTTGTTGAAATGTTCGTTGGGGTTGGTGCTTCACGTGTGAGAGATTTATTTGACCAGGCAAAGAAAAATGCACCATGCATTATTTTTATAGATGAAATTGATGCTGTCGGAAGACGGAGAGGAGCCGGCCTCGGTGGAGGAAACGATGAAAGAGAGCAGACATTGAACCAGCTTCTGGTTGAGATGGACGGATTTTCAGGAAACGAAGGTATTATAATAATATCGGCTACAAACAGACCCGACATATTAGATCCGGCGTTAATGAGACCTGGACGTTTTGACAGACAGGTTCATGTAGGACTTCCAGATGTAAAGGCGAGAGAGGCAATATTAAAAATTCATATAAGAAAAAAACCTCTTGCAGATGATGTAGATCTGGAAATTGTAGCAAAAAGGACTCCGGGATTTACTCCTGCAGATTTGGAAAACGCAATGAATGAAGCTGCTCTTTTGACTGCGAGACAGAACAAGACATTAATAACTATGGACATAATTGAGGAAGCAATAACTAAGGTTATTGCAGGGCCTGAAAAGCGCAGTAAGGTTATCAGCGAAAATGAAAAAAAGCTTACTGCATATCATGAAGCCGGGCATGCCGTTGTTGCAAGGTTATCTTCAAACAAGGATCCTGTACACATGATTACAATAATACCAAGAGGCGGCGCCGGGGGATTTACGATGTATCTGCCTGAAGAAGACAGGTCATACAGATCAAAGACAGAAATGGAAGAAAGTATTGTAAGGCTTTTGGGAGGTAGAGTTGCTGAAAAACTTGCTCTTGATGATATTTCAACTGGAGCATCTAATGATATTGAAAGAGCAACAAAAATTGCGAGAGCTATGGTTACAACATACGGAATGAGCGATGAGCTGGGCCCGATGACTTATGGAACAAACGAAGAAGAGGTATTTTTAGGAAGAGATTTTAACAAAATAAGAAACTACTCAGAAGAGGTTGCTGCCAGAATAGACAATGAAATGAGAAGGATTATTGATGGAGCATATCATAAAACAGAAACACTTTTAAGTGAAAATATGGAAAAATTGGACCGTGTAGCTCAGGCCCTTTTAGAAAAAGAAACAATTTCAGGCAAGGAATTTGAAATGCTGTTTGAGGAAGTTTAAACTAATAGTGATGAGATTCTTCACATAACAAATGAAATGATTACTTTCGTTGGTGGAGGATCTCTTTTTTTATTCTAATGAACCCGGTAATATTTCCAATGAAATACATGACAGAAAATAATTAATATCTTTATTTTAATTTTTTTCAAAATAGTAATATAAAATGCAAATAATTGAAAAATCAATGCTTTATTTCTTTTTAATATTGTCACCATATAAATTTTGCAACTTTTGCTGCAAGTTTGAAAAATATACAGTCTTTTTGGGTAAACGTCTTGCAAAATTAAGGTTTTTGGATTATATTTATTGATTGTAAATACTTGTTAATCAAAATGGAGGATTTTATGTTTGAAAAAGAAAAACTCGACCAATTAAGATCAGCTCGCCAGAATTGGGAAGATAAAGTGTTAAGCAAGTCTTTAAGCAAAGCGCCTGAAATTAGAGAAGAGTTTAGGTCAGGTTCCGGTGTGAATGTGGAAAGACTGTATACTCCGGAGGATGTTGCAGATATTGATTATGAGACAGAAATAGGATATCCGGGACAGTATCCTTTTACAAGGGGGTATCAGCCGACAATGTACAGAGGCAAGACATGGACAATGAGAATGTATGCTGGCTTTGCAACGGCGGAAGAATCTAATGAAAGGTATAAATATCTTGTAGGGCAGGGATCTACAGGATTATCTGTTGCTTTTGACCTTCCTACGCAGATAGGGTATGATTCAGACCATTCTCTAGCACAGGGTGAAGTCGGTAAGGTCGGCGTAGCCATAGATTCTCTGAAGGATATGGAAATTCTTTTTGACGGCATTCCTTTGGATAAGGTTAGCACATCAATGACAATAAATGCTCCGGCTTCTGTATTGCTTGCAATGTATATAGCTGTTGCGGAAAAACAAGGTGTATCATCAGATAAATTAAGAGGAACAATACAAAATGACATATTGAAGGAATACATAGCAAGAGGAACCTACATTTTTCCTACAGAACCGTCAATGCGTCTTATAACAAATATATTTGAGTATTGCTCAAAAGAGGTTCCGAAATGGAATACAATCAGTATTTCAGGGTACCACATCAGAGAAGCTGGATCTACGGCGGCTCAGGAAGTTGGATTTACTTTGGCAGACGGCATTGCGTATGTTGATGCTGCTATTAAAGCCGGGCTGGATGTTGACACATTTGCACCGAGACTTTCATTCTTTTTTAATGCACATAATGATTTGCTTGAAGAGGTTTCAAAGTTTAGAGCTGCAAGGAGACTTTGGGCTAAAATAATGAAGGAAAGATTTAAAGCAAAAAAAGAGAAATCTATGATGCTTAAATTCCACACTCAGACTGCAGGATGCACATTGACTGCACAGCAGCCGGATAACAATATTATAAGAGTTGCAATGCAGGCATTAGCTGCAGTGTTGGGAGGAACTCAATCTTTGCATACAAATTCAAGAGACGAGGCATTGGCTCTTCCTACCACGGATTCCGTTACAATAGCATTAAGGACTCAGCAAATTCTGGCTAACGAAACAGGGGTTACAAATACAGTAGACCCATTGGCAGGTTCATACTATATTGAAGCTAAAACAAAAGAAATTGAAGAAAAAGCCATGGAATATATCAGCAAGATAGATGAATTGGGTGGAGCACCTAGAGCTATTGACATTGGATACATTCAAAAAGAAATTTCTGATTCTGCGTACAAGTATCAGATGGAAATCGAATCGCTTGACAGAATAGTAGTGGGAGTTAATAAGTATCAAGTCAATGAAGGATCTCCAAAAGGATTGCTGAGGGTTGATCCTATCGTTGGTGAAATGCAGAAAAAGAAAATTGAAGATGTAAAATCTGCAAGGAATAATGAAGCGGTTAAAGAGAAACTTGATTTGTTAAAAAAGGCCTGCCAGGGAACAGAAAATGTGATGCCGTTTATTTTAGATGCAGTTAGAGAATATGCTACATTGGGAGAAATATGCGGAATTATGAGAGAAGTTTTTGGCGAGTATGAACAAGCAGTATTGCTTTAAATTAGGAGGGATATTATGAGACCAATCAGAGTTTTAGTTGCAAAGCCTGGGCTTGACGGGCATGATAGAGGTGCTAAGGTTATAGCAAGAGCATTGAGAGACGCAGGTATGGAGGTTATATATACCGGATTAAGGCAAACTCCTGAGCAAATAGTTGCCGCAGCAATTCAAGAGGATGTAGATGTTGTGGGAATGAGCATATTGTCAGGAGCACATAATTATCTGTTCCCAAGAGTTGTAGAGCTGCTTAAAGAGCAAGGTGTTGACGATGTACTGATAGTAGGAGGAGGCGTTATTCCGGATGAAGATATTCCCGGACTTAAGAAGGCCGGCGTTGCTGAAATATTTACACCTGGAACGACTACATCAAATATGATAGAATTTATTAAATCAAATTTAAAAAGAGAGTTATAGGAAAATATTTTATATCATAGTTGCAGTAAAGTAAAAAGAGGTGATTTAGTGGAATTAATTCAGCGTATGCTTGCAGGGGACAAAAGAGCGTGTGCAAGGTTGATAACAACAGTGGAAAGTAACCCTGAAGAGGCTGAAAAAATATTGAGAGAAATTCATCCTTACACTGGCAGGGCAAATATTTTAGGTATTACAGGGCCTCCAGGCGCCGGAAAAAGTACGCTCACTGATAAAATAGTAAAAAAGTTCGTAGATGAAGGTAAAAAGGTTGGAATTATAGCAGTTGACCCAACCAGCCCGTATTCCGGCGGATCAATTCTTGGAGACAGGATACGAATGCAGGATTTAGCCCTGCATCCCAATGTATTTATAAGGAGTATGGGTACAAGAGGATATCTCGGAGGACTTTCAAAGCATACTAAAAATGCATTAAAAATTTTAGATGCGGCAGGTTATGATTACATAATAATTGAGACAGTAGGAGTGGGACAGTCTGAAGTGGATATTGTCAAAACTGCAGACTCTATACTCATGGTTATGGTGCCGGGGCTAGGAGATGACATACAGTCCATCAAAGCTGGTATTATGGAGATAGGCGATATATTTGTCATAAATAAAAGTGATTTGTTCGGTGCGGACAGGACTGCAACAGAAGTAAACATGATGCTTGACTTAAGCTCGAATATGGATAGAAGGCCTCCGGTTGTAAAGGTTACCGCATCAAAAAATGAAGGCATTGATACTTTGAAATCAGAAATAATAAACCATTTAGTATACTTAAATGAAAGCGGTAAACTAAATGAGAGAAGAAAGAATAATATGAGGACAGAGGTGGTGGAGCTTATTGAAACAGAGCTAAGAAAGATTGTAATTTCCAGCACGGCAAGTGAAAATAAGCTTGAATCTGAAATCAGTAAAATCATTACTAAAGAGAAGAACATTTATGAAGTAAGAGATGAATTTTTAAAAGCAATAAGAGAAGAATAATGGAATTTCACCCATGACAAATACGGTAGTAATGGATTGAAAAATTTTATATTTTGAACGGAGGCTACACATGGTTAATAAGATAGATCATATAGGAATAGCAGTAAAAAGTATAGAAGAAGCATTGAAATTTTATGAAAATATTCTTGGATTAAAATCAGCAGGAATTGAAGTGGTTGCTGAGCAAAAGGTTAGGGTAGCATTTTTACCCACAGGAGATTCTGAAGTTGAGTTGCTGGAAGCTACATCAGAAGATAGTCCTGTTGCAAGATTCATAGAAAAAAATGGTGAGGGTATTCAGCATATTGCTTACAGAGTAGACAACGTAGAAGCTGCAATATCTGAGATGAAGGCTAAAGGTCTTAGAATGATAGATGAAATTCCAAGATACGGTGCAGGCGGAGCCAAGATTGCTTTCTGCCACCCGAAAAGCACGGGAGGAGTTCTCGTAGAGCTTTGCCAAAGAGGTTAATTTAGAAACGGCTGCCTTACATTAAGTACAGGCAGCCGTTGTTATTTTTGCGTAATTATTAGCATATATTTCTTAAAGACAGAATATCCGGATATTACAAAAGGTTATAAATTCCCAATGTTTTTAAATGATCAAGCTTTGATGACATTATCTCATCTAAATCCAGATTGAGTGCGGAGCACATTGATGCAAGGTAAAACAGCAGTTCACCCATTTCTTCTTCGATTTTTTCTTTGCATTTCGGACAAAGTTCGCCTTCTACATGATTATCTACATCAGTCTGATTTTCTTCAAGTGTTTTGTTGTGAGAAAATAATTGCTTAGTCGCATGTATTTCGATGCATCCGCAATGAGTTGCAGATTTGAAAACTGCTCTGTTGAGCACGGATGTTTGTACATCAAGCTTTGTTACAATATCTAAAACGCTTTTATTCAAAAGCTGCAAATCGCTGGTTATATTTTGAAATTCACTGCAATTACATGGCATGTGTTTCCAACTCCTTTCTGAAACAAGGCTATTAAAATACTTTTGGTAAGATTTTTTATATAATTTTTACCGCCAGTAGTTTCTTGTTATAATAAAATTATACTTAAAGACAAGCTCAAATGTCAAACACTTTATTAATACATTTTGTAAACAAACTCTTTACTATTTAGCATAATTTTTGAACGAAAGAATAAAATATAAAGAAGTACATATATAGGGGGATTTTTATGAAAAGAATTGTAACCATAGTTGCGATTGTTGTATTTATAGCCGCACTTCTGTTTTTCTTCAGATATTTTAAGGGAAAAGGAGCTGAAAATGTTTCGTTTGATACAGTAGATCCTGAAAATATGCCTAGGCAGATTGCAGAGGTATTGCCGAACTACAGGATGAAAGAAAAAGCTTTAGTTGCAAAAATTAATGATGAGATTTACGTTGTAGTAACAAGAGGAGAAAAGAATACAGCAGGATATGAGGTGGAAATTGACAAGCTGACGCTGGATGATGAAGACGGCGAAAAAGTATTGACTGTTTTTGCTAAATATACTGATCCTAAGCCCGGAGATGTAACAGCTCAGATCCTAACATATCCTTTTGCCGTAGTAAAGACTGACATGACAGAACTGCCTCAGAAAGTTGTTTTAGAAAAGGAATATAAAAATTAAGAAATGATTAATTAAATTACGGTGAGTAGTATAGCATTAGTACTAATACCTTATAAAAAGAAAAATGAAAATAAAAATTCATTTTTCTTTTTTTGTTTAATGTGTTACTTTTGCTGTTTTGACTGCTTTACAATATTTTAAGATATAGGCAAAAATAAACATTTATTTTTAATATAAAATAAAGTAAAATAAAATAATAATGGTTGTAATTTTGTCAAAAAGTGTTATATAATAGTAATCGGTAAGAGGTGAAGCAGTGATAATATTTAATAACGTATCTAAAATTTATAAAAAAGAGTTTACAGCAGTTAAGAATATTAACTTAAAGATAAATGACGGCGAATTTTTATTTATAGTCGGTAAAAGCGGAGCTGGCAAAAGCACTTTGATTAAGCTTTTGTTGAGAGAGATTACTCCCAGTGAAGGAATAATTACATATAATAATCAGGACATTACAAAAATTAGGAAAAGAAATGTAGCCCAATACAGAAGAAATATCGGCTTTGTTTTTCAAGATTACAGGCTTTTGCCCAAGATGACGGTCTACGAAAATGTGGCATTTGCAATGGAGATGATTTGCTGCTCTTCTAAAACAATCAGAAGGGAAGTGCCACTTGTTCTCAGTATGGTGGGACTTAGCGACAAAGCAAAATATTATCCGGATGAGTTGTCAGGCGGTGAGCAGCAGAGAGTCGCAATTGCGCGCGCGGTAATAAACAAGCCGGAAACCATAATAGCGGACGAGCCTACCGGAAACCTTGACCCTGAAACGTCAAAAGAAATTATGAAAATTTTAAAGGAGATAAACAAAAGAGGAACTACAGTAATAATGGCTACGCATGATATGAACATAGTTCAAAATTATCAGAAAAGAATTGTTGAGCTGAAGCGCGGTGTTGTTATCAGAGATATGAAAGCAGGGGGAAACGACAATGAACCTGAAAAAGCTTAACTATATTTTTAGACAAGCCTTCAAAAGTATGTGGAGAAACCGAATGATGGGGCTTGCATCAATAGGTTCTGTAACCGCCGTGTTAATGATATTAGGATTTGTATTAATAATAGTTCTCAATGTAAATAATGTTGCAATGGTTACAAAGGAGAGCTTTGATGAAATAGCAGTTTATTTGCTGGACGATGTGGAAGATGAGCAAATAGATGAGATGGGTAAATCGTTCCGGGAAATAAACGGTGTTATTGGCGTCGCTTTCCAGACGAAGGAATATGCTCTTGAACAGTTGAAAGAAGACTGGGGTGAAAATGCGTTTTTGTTGGAAGGGCTTAGAAAAAATCCTCTTCCAAACACATATGTAGTTCAGCTTGATGATGTAAGCAAGTCAGAAAGTGTTATTAAGAAGATACAAACATTTGAAGGTGTCGAAGATGTTATGTATTATAAGGATGCGGTAAACAGCCTCATAAAAATTGCTGATTTTATTAAGAGAACCGGCGCCGGCATCATAATAATATTGTTGCTTATAAGCGTGTTTATTATTTCTAACACAATTAAAATAACTGTATTGAACAGACAGAAGGAAATAGAGTTGATGCAGTATATAGGAGCGACGAACGGATATGTACGAGGCCCCTTTATGATTGAAGGAATTATGCTTGGGCTGATTGGGGCATTTGTTTCAATAATATTGATTTTTGTGGGATATAACTATATTGTAAATTATTTGGCAGGTCGTTACGTAGCTCTGTTGTCCGGAATGTCCGGATACTTGGTAGGAGTCGAAATGATACTAAACGACTTGATTATAATATTTTTAACTATAGGGATAGGCATAGGAATTCTTGGCAGCTTGATTTCCTTGAAAAAATTCTTAAGTGTGTAGGAGTGGTGTATGTTAAAAAAAAGTGTTATTTATACCCTGATTGCAATAACTATCTTAAGTATTTTCCCTGTAACTGCCGGGGGGAGTATAGCTGATTTGCAATATAAACAAAAGCAGGTGGAAAATCAAATTAAGGAACTGCGCAATCAGGCTGATGAACTTAAAAATGAGAAACGCAGTATAGAATCGGAAATCAAAATACTTGACAATGAGCTGAGGGCTTTAACTTTAGAAACTGAACAATACGAAATGCAAAAGCAGGAAATCAGCATGAAAATAGCTGAATCTGAGCAAAAAATCCTTGAACTTACAGATGAAATTGACAAAAATAATAAAACTCTGGAAGATCGTTTGAGAGTTATGTATAAAAACGGTACAGCCGGATATATGGAAGTCATTTTGAATTCTGAGAATCTAATCGACGCCTTAACCAGAATAGACATGATTCAGTTGATAGTTGAAAGCGACGTTGAACTGTTAAAGAGCATAGGTGAGCAAAAGGTTCAGGTGGAACAAATAAAAGAGGATCAAGAAATAAAAAGGATGGAATTGACTGCTGTAATTAATAATTTAAATACAAAGCAGAATGAAGTTGTGATTGCTTCCAGGTCCAAGGAAAATTATATGACCAGTTTACAAGGCAATATAGAAGAAATTCAAAGACAGGAAGCAGCAATGGAAGAGCAGTCAAAACAAATTGAAAGAGACATACTGGCTGCGCAGCGTGCGGTTGAATACGCAGGCGGAGAACTGGCTTGGCCTGTTCCCGGGCACACAAGAATTACTTCAGAGTTTGGAGGAAGGGTTCATCCCATCACAGGAGTTTGGTCAACCCACGGAGGTACCGATATTGCTGCGCCTTACGGGACTCCAATTGTTTCAGCCAATGATGGTGTTGTAATTTATGCCGGTTATCATTATTCATACGGAAACTACATAATAGTTGACCATGGCGGTGGAATTGCTACGTTGTACGGACACTGCTCGAAATTGTTAGCGAGTAAGGGACAAGCGGTATCCAGAGGAGAAAGTATTGCGCTTATAGGTTCTACTGGAGAATCTACAGGTAATCACTTACACTATGAAGTCAGAGTGAATGGCGTCAGAAAAAATCCGATGTCCTACTACGAATAAAATTTAGGACAGTTTTTTGAGGTGTATTGCCTCAAAAAACTGTCTTTTAGATTTTTGGAATTTCATATCAGCACCTTTTTTTTACATTCACGCATTATCTCATCAAGCTGGTCTGAATTCATGGTTTCGTTTTTGATTAAGTATTCGGCTATTCTTCTTACGGTTTCTTCGTTTTCTCTTATAATGGATATAGCTCGCTCATATGCTTCCTTAGCCATATCGGATGCTTCGTTTTTTATATTGTCAAGATAATACTTGAACAGTTTTTCATCAATACATGTGTTTTGTGTATTTTTTCCCATACCGTAGCTGCATATTATCTCGTATATAATGTTTGTAGATTCTTTTAAATCATTTGAGGCGCCTGTGGAAACTTCTCCAATAAATACTTCTTCAGAAGCTCTACCTGCCAGTAGTACAGTAACTTTGTTGCAAAGCTCCTTTTTTGTATAAAGATATTTATCTTCTGTAGGAAATTTCAGCACATATCCTAATGCTTTGTCTCTGGGTATAATGGATATTTTCTGAACTTTATCAATATTAAGTATTTTAGCAACTGCTGCATGGCCTGCTTCATGATATGCTACAATTCTTTTTTCTTTGTCAGAAACTGTTGAATGCTTTATTTCCAGCCCGGCAGCTATTTTTTCTATGGCGAATTCGAAGTTATCTAAATTTATTTTTTTGGATTTTTCCTTTATTGCCCTCAAAGCTGCTTCATTGGCAATGTTAGCAAGCTGAGCGCCAGAAAAGCCATGCGTCTTTGTTGCTATATCCTTAAGCTGGACCTTTTTATCCAATGGCTTATTTTTTGTATGGACTTCTAATATCTTTAATCTTGAATGATAGTTTGGGTTCCCCACATAAATTTTTCTGTCAAACCTTCCGGGTCTTAAGAGAGCTTCGTCAAGAAGGTCAATTCTATTAGTGGCAGCTATTACTATTACATTGCTTGTATTGTTAAATCCGTCCAGTTCAATTAACAGCTGGTTAAGAGTCTGATCTTTTTCGTTATTGCTTTCGCTGTTTCTTTTTGCTCCAAGTGCATCAATTTCATCAATAAAAATAATGCTGGGCGATTCTTTGCGGGCTCTTTCAAAAATCATTCTTACTCGTTTTGCTCCGACGCCAACATATTTTTCAACAAATTCCGAACCACTGGAATAAATGAAGGTTGCTCTAGCCTCACCGGCAATTGCTTTTGCTATAAGAGTTTTGCCTGTTCCAGGTGGACCATAGAGCAATATTCCTTTTGGGACCTTTGCATCCATAGAATGGTATTTTTCTTCGTTATTTAAAAAATCAATTATATCAACCAAGTCTTCCTTAATCTCTTCCAAGCCTGCGACATCATCAAAGCCTATTTGAATTTTCGGTTCTTCTGATTTTCTTTTTTCAAAATATGCCGTCGAACCTACGGCTTCTTTAGATTCTTCGGTGAATGTGCTGGTTCCTCCGCTTTCGTTTTTTTTATTTGATGAAGCGAACATTTTTACCATGAGTATCGCATAAAAAAGAAGCGGCAAAAAAAACAATATTGACAAAGAATATTTATCTGATATTATTAAAATAATAATATTATACGCAATAAAGGAAATTGCCAATAACAAATATTTATTTTTCATGTTACCTCCTGAGCTAGTAAATTTTTTTTGATACAATTATCTTTACCATAACAAAAAAAGTTATGACAGTATAAAAAAAATAATTGTTGACATTTATTGTTAGGTTGTATATACTGTAATAAGTTCAAGAAGAAGTGACCGCTTCTCACCTTACGGCGTTTAATTGCTGTTAGACTGTTAGTAGGGTTAATAAATTAATGCAATAATTTTGTATTGTTTAAAGATAGCGGTAATTTGGCTGTCTTTTTTATTTTGCATATACATTATAAGGAAGACAAGAGAAATCATTGGAGGTGTAAATTATAAAAGAACTTCAAATCAACGAGCAAATTCGTGAAAAGGAAGTAAGAGTCATTGACTCTGATGGAAGTCAGTTGGGCATTATCAGCACTAAAGAGGCTTTGAAAATTGCTGAAAGCAAAAAATTGGATTTGGTTAATGTATCGCCTACCGCGAAACCGCCGGTATGCAGAATTATGAATTACGGAAAGTACAAGTACGCTCAGGCTAAAAAAGAAAAAGAATCTAAAAAGAAACAAAAGATTATAAACGTCAAAGAGATAAGAATGACTCCGAATATTGAGGAGCATGATTTGGGCGTTAAAGCAAAAAATGCATGCAAATTCCTTGAAGATGGAGACAGAGTAAAGGTTGTTATCCGTTTCCGAGGAAGAGAGCTCGGTCATATGGATGCGGGCAGGGAAGTGCTAATGCAGTTTGCAGAGATTACAAAAGAACATTCTGTTATAGATAAGCAACCATTAGTTGAGGGCAGAAACATGATTATGTTTTTGTCACCCAAAAAATAACGTTAAGGAGGAACTGTTATGCCAAAATTAAAAACTAACAGATCAGCAGCGAAAAGATTTACTAAAACTGGAAGCGGCCAGATAAAAAGATCAAAATCAGGAAAAAATCATTTTACAGGCAAAAAAGCTTCCAAATCAATTAGAAATTTAAGAAAGAGCACATTGGTATCTAGTGCTGACGCAGATAGAATAAACAAATTATTACCATATTAATTAATAATATATACAGGAGGACAAGAAAATGGCAAGAGTTAAAAGAGCTGTAAATGCTAAGAAAAACCATAGAAAAGTATTGAAACTTGCTAAAGGATATTACGGAGCAAAGAGTAAATTATATAAAACAGCTAACCAAGCTGTAATGAAGTCACTTTCATATGCTTACGTAGGAAGAAAGTTAAGAAAGAGAGAGTTCAGACAGCTTTGGATTGCTAGAATAAATGCTGCTGCAAGACAAAACGGTTTGTCATACAGCAAATTCATAAATCTTTTAAAGCAAAACAACATAGAAATAAACAGAAAAATGCTGTCAGAAATGGCAATTTACGATCCGGCAGGATTTACAAGCCTTGTAGAACAAGTAAAAGTAAACTAATATTTAATAAGACTGTAACTTTTACAGTCTTTTTTATATATTAAGTTCTCTTTCTAGTATATAATCTGCTGTATTGATTTTGTATCACAATGTGTTATAATCAACTAACAGCGGACAATGCATAAATTGATATGATTTGTGCATTATTTATGTTAAGAGGTTAATTATGAAATATATTGTAACAAAGATAAATCAAATTAAGAAAAATCCTTACATGGTATTTTTTATTTCTTTTGCATCTATTATATTTTTGGGCGCTCTTCTTTTGGTTCTCCCTTCTGCGTCACAGAACGGAAAAAGTGTTGGATTTGTTAATGCACTTTTCACTTCCGCATCAGCCACATGTGTAACGGGTCTTACAGTTGTCAATACAGCTTCCCATTGGACAGTGTTTGGAAAAATTATTATTATAACACTGATTCAGATAGGAGGACTTGGCGTTATGACAATGACAGCCATGATATCATTCTTTATTGGTAAAAGAATATCACTTAAGACAAGGATACTAATAATGGAAGAGAGAAATGTTAATGAACTTCAGGGAGTTGTCAGGCTTACAAAGAACATACTTCTTTTTACTTTTGCTTCAGAATTGATAGGATCATTGCTGTTATCCACTGTATTTATAAAAGATTACGGTGTTTTAAAAGGGATAGGCTTTTCTATATTTCATGCTATATCATCTTTTTGTAATGCTGGGTTTGATATTACAGGAAACAGTATGGTAGGGTATGCAGATAACTTTATAATAACGTTGTCTGTTTGTACTCTTGTAGTAGTAGGAGGAATGGGATACTTTGTACTTTGGGACATACATGCAAGCAAGAATTTTCATCATCTGACTTTGCATTCAAAGCTGGTTTTGGTTACAACCTCTGTGTTGGTTGTTTTTGGAGTAGTTGTAATCTTTATTTTAGAACGAAACAATCCTGGAACTATGGGAAGCCTTGATATATCAGGTAAAATAAATACTTCTCTGTTTCAGGCAATAAATCCAAGGACGTCCGGTTATAATTCGGTGCCTTTGGAAAACCTAAGAATGGCTACAGTGGCGATAATAATTGTATTTATGTTTATAGGAGGTTCTCCTGCTTCTACTGCAGGCGGCATTAAAACAACAACGATGGCTGTTCTTATAGTATCTTTTTACAATTTATTCAGAGGTAAGAGGGATTTTGAGGTGTTCGAAAGAAGAATAATGCCGGAAACAACTATAAGAGCTGCTGCGGTATTGATGGTCTCGCTTATGTTGGTGATAATATGTTCAATTGTTCTTTCAATAACTGAAGAGTCTGCAGGCTTTAATTATACGGATATACTGTTTGAAACAGTATCCGCATTTGCAACTGTGGGATTGTCAAGAGGATTAACACCGTATTTAAGTGATGTGGGGAAAATCATGCTGACAATAGTCATGCTTATAGGAAGAGTGGGGCCAATGACAGTGGCGTATGCATTTTTAAAGCAAAACAGAAATATAGGAAATTATACCTATCCTGAAGGAAAGGTAATAATAGGATAAGGAGGACAACATATGAAACAGATAATAGTAATCGGATGCGGCAGATTTGGTGCTTCTGCTGCAAAGACACTTACAAAACTTGGACATGATGTTATGGTGGTTGACCAGAATGCAGACATTATAAAGGAAATATCGGAGTTTGTTGCGCATGCTGTTCAAATGGATGCCATTGATGAAGCATCATTTAGAACCATAGGGCTTAGAAATTTTGACGTTGCAATAGTAGCAATAGGCTCTGACACTCAGGCTTCAGTTATGGGAACTCTGATAGCAAAGGAAGCGGGAGTACCGATTGTAATAGCAAAAGCAGCAAATGAAACTCATGGAAGAGTGCTGAAAAAAATCGGGGCAGATAAAATTATTTATCCTGAAAGAGATATGGGTATGCGGGTTGCATATGGGTTGGTTACTCCAAACATATTGGATGTAATAGAATTTTCGCCGGATTACAGCATAGTTGAAACGGTTGCCCTTGCAGATTGGGAAGGTAAGTCTCTTAAAGAATTAAACCTTTCAAGAAAATATGGGATGACTGTAATAGCATTAAAAACAGGTGATGAAATAAATATTGTTCCTTCTTCTGAAACAGTAATAAATCATAATGACATTGTTGTTATACTTGGAAGTAACGATAATCTGAAAGTTATTGGAGATATTAAGTAATTGTGTTATAATTTATCTAACTTCAGATTATAACTTAATGTTTTAAAATTAGCTTTTAGTAAACGGAAGGTATGTATGGATATAATAAAAAGCAGAGAAAACAGTAAAATTAAATATATCCGCTCACTTGGGTCTAAAAAGAGCCGTGATGAAGAAAATGCGTTCATCGTTGAAGGAATTAAATTTGTGAATGAAGCATTTATAGAAGGTGCTCATATAATATATTTATTATTTAAAGAAAGCGCATTGAATAAGCAAGAAGTTCAAAAGCTATACAATTTGTCAAGCAGCATAGGCACCGATATATTAATATGTGAAGATAATGTA
Source organism: Sedimentibacter sp. (assembly GCA_018436705.1). Taxonomy (GTDB): domain Bacteria; phylum Bacillota; class Clostridia; order Tissierellales; family Sedimentibacteraceae; genus Sedimentibacter. The sequence goes on along the minus strand of JAHDLA010000018.1, from coordinate 48,745 downwards.
TTTGATTCGGTATCAGATACAATTAATTCTCAGGGTATTATGGCAGTGATACAAAAGGGCGAAAATCTAAATAAAATTGATAGCTATAAATTTGCTGTGATGTGCGATAAAATACAGGACCCAGGTAATCTTGGGACGATAATAAGAACTGCTGATGCATTCGGCCCTGCAGCTGTAATACTCAATAAAGGCTGTGTGGATGTGTATAATCCAAAGGTGGTCAGAGCTTCAGCGGGGGCGATATTCAGAGTTCCGTTTATGTTTGTTGATTCTGATTCGAAAACATTAGATTTGCTAAAAGTTTCCGGTTTTAAAATTATTTCTGCTGTCGTTGATTCTGAACAATCATTTGACGATATAGAACAATCAGATAAGATATGTGTCGTAATAGGCAATGAAGGGAATGGAGTTTCCCGGGAAATACAAAATTGTTCACACATGAATATAACAATAAAAATGTCCGGTAATGCAGAATCGTTGAATGCATCTATTGCAGCTGGAATCAGTATTTATGAAATTAGAAAAAAATTGTTGTAATAAAAAAGAGCTTTTGATATAATCAAATGTAATGCAACGTATGGTGCAGTTAATAATTTAATACTATGGCAATGAAAAAGTCCAGTAGGCATAAAAATGTGCTGTTAAAGAGAAAAATCATCATGGCTGAAAATGATTTTAAGCATTTGTGCTGAACCTTCACTTTGGAGCTTGCAGAATGAAGCTAGTAGTTCTGCACGGTATTTACCGTTAAGATAAATGAGGCCCTGAATGTCAATTTAGGGTGAAAAAGAGTGGTATCGCGAAACTTCGCCTCTTAATGAGGCGGAGTTTTTATATTTATTTGATATTATAAAATTATTTATATATTGAAAGGAGCATGTATGAAAGAGCAGCTTTTAAAGTTAAAAACAGAAGCGGTGAACAGACTTAAAGAATGCAAAGACAATGCAGATATTGAAAAAATACGAGTTAAGTATCTTGGCAAAAAGGGAGACTTGACATTAATATTGAGATCAATGGGAAGCTTGTCAAAAGAAGAAAGACCTGAAATGGGAAAACTGGCAAATGAGGTCCGTTCAATTATAGAAGAGGAAATAAAAACAATCAGGGAATATGTAAGTGAAAAGGATCAGCAAAAAAAGATTGAATCAGAAATGCTGGATATTACATTTCCGGGCAAGGTTCCTGAAATTGGCCGAAGACATCCTTTAATTCAAGTTAAGGAAGAATTGGAGAGCGTGTTTATGCGCATGGGGTATGACGTTATAAGCGGTCCTGAAATTGAAACAGTAGGGCATAACTTTGACGATTTGAATGCTCCATATGACCATCCTTCAAGAGATAAGTCAGATACGTTTTATATTTCGGATGATCTTGTTCTGAGAACACAGACGTCTCCTGTCCAAATCAGAGCGATGAAAGAGGGGAAACTTCCTATAAGAATGGTGTGCACCGGAAGAACATTTAGATTTGATGATGTTGATGATACACATTCTCCAATGTTCCATCAGATGGAATGTCTTGTTGTTGATAAAGGAGTAACTCTTGCGAATTTAAAAGATTCAATTGACCAATTTGTTAAGGAGTTATTCGGAAGCAAAATGGAAACTCGTTTCCGCCCTCACAATTTTCCATTTACTGAACCAAGCGCAGAAGTTGATGTATCCTGTCATTTATGCATGGGAAAGGGATGCCCTGCTTGCCATGGAACAGGATGGAGTATGGAGCTTTTAGGATGTGGTATGGTTCATCCTAATGTTCTAAGAAACTGTGGAATTGATCCGGAGGTATATTCTGGTTATGCGTTTGGCATGGGAATAGATCGTGTTACAATGGTTAAGTATGGAATCCCGAACATAAGGTTATTGTTCGAAAATGATGTTAGATTCTTAAAACAATTTTAGGAGGTTAAAATGTTAGTACCTATAAAATGGATGAAAAAATATGTCGATATTAACACTGATGACAAGACATTATCAGATAAATTAACACTTACGGGTTCACACGTTGATGCTGTAATTGATTATACAAAGGAAGCTGTAAATGTAGTAACAGGCAAAATAGTTGAGCTTGTAAAGCATCCTAATGCCGATAAGCTGGTTGTTACTCAAATTGATATTAATAAGGAAGAGCCTGTACAGATAATTACGGGAGCAAAAAATGTCAAGGTTGGAGATATTGTTCCAGTTTGTCTGGAAGGAGCAGAGCTTCCCAACGGGCTTAAAATTAAAAAGACAAATTTCAGAGGCCTTCCTTCATACGGCATGATGTGCTCTTACGAAGAGCTTGGTTTTGACGATAAAGTAATTCCAAAGGAAGCAAGAGATGGTATAGCGATTCTTCCTGGAGAAACTGAATTAGGAAAAGATATTAAAGATGTGCTTGAGCTGGACGGAAGCGCTTTTGAAGTTGAAATAACTTTTAACAGGCCTGACTGCCTGAACATAGTTGGTATGGCCAGAGAAGTAGCGGCAACTTTGGGAACAAAATTTAAATTCCCAGAAATAGAAATTAAAAATGAATCAGGAAAAATAGAGGATTATTTAAACGCAGTAGAAATAGATGATGAAAATTTATGTTCGCGTTTTTACGCAAAAGTAATCAAGGATATAAATATTGGCCCTTCTCCTCTTTGGATGCAAAGAACTCTTATGGATGCAGGCATGAGACCTATAAACAATATAGTTGATGTAACTAATTTTGTCATGCTGGAGCTTGGCCAGCCTTTGCACGCATATAATCTTGAAGCGCTTGAGGGAAGAAAACTTGTGGCTAGGAGAGCTAAAAAGGACGAAAAAATAGTTACGATAGATCAGAACGAAAGAAAGCTAGATGAAAATATGCTTGTAATTGCCGACGGAGCAAAACCTGCATGCATAGCCGGTGTTATGGGAGGTTATCATTCTGAAATAGGTGATGATACAAAAATAATGGTTTTGGAAAGCGCAAATTTCAATCCTAAATCAATAAGAGAGACTTCAAAAAAATTAGGCATGCGTTCTGAAGCATCTGCAAGAAACGAAAAGCCCATGGGATATGTTATGGTAGAGCTAGCAGCAAAAAGAGCGTGCCAGCTTATTGAAATGATAGGTGCAGGAACTGTTGTAGGAGGGTATTTGGAAGCTGGGAAAAATAAATACGTTCCTCCTGTAGTTACGCTTAGACCTGATCGTGTCAAATGGTTGCTGGGAGTAGATATACCAGTGGAAAATATGCTCAGCTATTTAAATACCCTTGAAATTGAATCTGAATTTGACGGCGAAAAAATTATAAGTAAAATTCCTTACTTCAGAACTGATATTGAGCAGGAAGCTGATTTAATTGAAGAAATTGGAAGACTTTACGGATTTGAAAACATAGCTTCAGAACCGCTGAGAGGCAGTACAAGGGTAGGCAGAAAGTCTGATATACGCATGCTGGAAGATCATATTAAAGAAATATTATGTGGAATGGGGTTATGTGAAATAACTACATATTCGTTCATAAGCCCTAAAACATATGACAAAATAAATGCTTCGCCTGAAAGCGAATTGAGAAATTATGTGAGAATATTAAATCCTCTAGGAGAGGATTTCAGCTCTATGAGAACTACATTAATTCCAAATATGATGGAAGTTTTGCAGAGGAATTCAAACAGAGGTGTTGAAAGTGCTAAACTTTATGAAGTAGGCAGCACATTTATACCGAGGGAGCAGCCTGTTGTGCAGGAACCACATGAAAAATTAAAAACATGTATAGGAATGTACGGAAATTATGATTTTTATGATCTAAAAGGCATAATTGAAGGAGTACTTTCAAGACTGGGAATAACAATGTGCTTGAAACCTGTAACTGATAATCCTATATTTCATCCTGGTAGAACAGCAGCAATGTATATAGATGATGATTACATTGGAATTTACGGTGAAGTGTCTCCTAAGACTCTTGGTAATTACGGATTGGAAGGAAATGTATATATTGCTGAAATAGATGCTGAAATGCTTCTTAAACATAAAAATACAGCATGGAAATATGCGCCACTTCCGAAATATCCTGCTATGGTAAGAGATATTGCAGTAGTAGTAGAGGATAATATCTTGGTGGGCGATATGATATCAGATATTGAAAAAATAAATCCTCTCTTGATAGAAGATGTTAAATTATTTGATGTATATAAGGGTGAGCATATAGAAGACGGGTATAAGAGTTGCGCGTTCTCAGTTACCTATAGAAACAAGGAACGCACATTAAAAGAAAAAGAAGTTGAAAAAATTCACAAAAAGATATTAGAAGAACTTGCTGGTAAATATGATGCAAAATTAAGATAATTAAAAAATAAGAGAACTTTCGGTTTCCCGAAGGTTCTCTTATTTCATTTCTTTTCTCTTTTTTAGATACATGAGAAGTAAAAAACCTGCCATGATGGAAGCCAAGCTTACCAATTGTGCTATTCTCATTCCCATGAACATAAGGCTGTCAGTTCTTAACCCTTCCACAAAAAACCTTCCTGCGGAATATAAAACTAAGTAAATAGCTAAAACCTGTCCGTCTGTTGTTTTCTTGTTTTTTCTGTACCAAAACAGAAAAACAAATATGCAAAAATCGATTATTGACTCATATAGAAATGTGGGATGCACTTTTTGACCATTTACCACTATTCCCCACGGAAGATCTGTAGGGCCTCCGTGAGCTTCCTGATTGATGAAATTGCCCCATCTACCTATTGCCTGGCCTAAAGCCACGCTTGGTATAACAATGTCAAGAAGTTCAAATACATTAATTTTTCTTTTCTTGCAGAATAATATGCCTGCTATTATACCGGCAATCAATGCACCGTGTATTGCCAGCCCGCCGTTTCGTATGTTTATTATTTCCGATGGGTTTAGGCTGTAGTAATCCCATGAAAATGCTACATAGTACAATCTTGCTCCTACAATTGCTGAAGGAATTGCGATTAAAAGAAAATCAAGAAGATTATCTTCTTTGAAACCAATCCTTCGGCATTCTTTCAAAGCAAAAAATATTCCCAACAATACTCCAAGGGATATTAATACACCGTACCACATTATATCAACACCAAAAACTCTAAATGCTACCGGATCCATAAATCCTCCTACCTGTTTTACTTTGCAGTTAACTTCCTATGCTGCTTTTTCAATTATATAGTTATATTACCGCCAAGTCAAATAAAAGATGGTGGAATGATAAACGTGATGATTATCGAGAAACGAACTTCAAATAATAAGCTTTTTCTACAAAAATAATTTGTATTTTATACGAATTATCTCATTTTTTGTTGGTTCAGGAAGTAGTCAATGTGGATTGTTTATTTCATATTGTTTGTTGGGCATTGAAATTACATACAAAATCGTGGACAAAAATATATTTTTTTAAATTTAAAAAATAATAGTGGAACATTTAACCCACAATGTGGTATAATATGCCCAGTAGGTGGTAGAAAATGTTTACTGGTGAATACGTACATTCATTTGATGAAAAAGGAAGAGTTATAATACCTTCAAAATTTAGAAATGAACTAGGGGAAACATTCTATATTGGAAAAGGACTGGATAAATGTTTATTTGTTTATCCTATTGAAACATGGACAGAATTTGTTGGTAAACTAAAAAACCTCTCAACATTCAATAAACAAGAAAGATTCTTTCTCAGAAGATTTGTTTCTGGTTTTAGTGAATGTTCTTTTGATAAACAGGGAAGAATATTGGTACCACCTAATTTAAGAGAATTCTGTGAATTGAGTAACGAAGCTACTATTATAGGGGTTATAGACAGAATAGAAATTTGGAGCAAAGACAGTTGGAATGATTACTCCAACAATGACGAATTTGATTTTGACAGCATTGCGGAAAAAATGTCAGATTTGGGGATAGGACTATAAGGAGGAGACATGGATTACAAGCATACATCGGTTTTATTGGATGAATCAATAGAAGGATTAAACATTAAGACTGACGGAATTTATGTTGATGCAACACTGGGAGGGGGAGGTCACACAGAGGAAATACTTAAAAGAACCGCAAAAGGAAGGGTAATAGGTATTGACCAGGATGACTATGCAATTAAAAGAGCAGATGAAAAACTAAAAGAATATAAAAATTTTACAGCGGTGAGAAATAATTTCAGCAATATTGAAGAAATTTTAGATGATTTAAATATAGATAAAATTGACGGAATTTTATTTGATTTGGGAGTTTCGTCTTTTCAATTAGATATACCTGAAAGAGGATTCAGTTATAACAATGATATGCCCCTTGATATGAGAATGGACAATAGTCAGACGACTACTGCAAGACATATTGTTAATGGATATGAAGAGCATGAGTTGTCAAGAATATTGTGGGAATACGGCGAAGAAAAATGGGCTGCGAGAATTGCTAAGTTCATTGTTCAGGAAAGAGAGCATGAATTTATAGAAACAACCGGGCAGCTTGTAAGTATTATTAAAAAGGCGATTCCGAAGCAAGTTCGCCAGGATGGAGCTCATCCGGCTAAAAGAACATTTCAGGCTATTAGAATTGAAGTGAACAGGGAACTTGAAATTCTTGAAAACACGTTTAAACATGCTGTTGACAGGTTGAATCCCGGAGGAAGAATTTGTGTTATAACATTTCATTCCCTTGAGGATAGAATTGTTAAGAATACATTTCAAAGCTTAAACAAGGATTGCATATGTCCTCCGGAGTTTCCGACATGTGTATGTGATCACAGACGAAAATTAAAAATTATAACCAGAAAACCTATTGTTCCTACACAAGATGAAGTGGAAACAAATAACAGAGCACACAGTGCTAAGCTAAGAATAGGAGAAAGGGTGTAAGAAATGTCAGCTTTAAGAAAAGAAGCCATTGATTTAGATTATGGACAAGGATCGGTAAAATATTCTCCAAAGAAAAAGCGAATAAAAAAAGCTAAGAAAAATATTAATGTTATAGAAAGCTTTAAGAATACTGCTATGCTTGCAATAACATTTATACTTGGAATATTAATAGTCTATAATTATGCTGTAATAACGGACAAACAAATGGAGCTTCACAATTTAAACCAGGAAATTGCTACGCTTAAAAATGACGCAGACGCTTACAACATAACATTGGAGAGTATAAAAAACACTAATTCAATAGAAGAAATGGCAAAAACGTATCTAGGAATGAATTATCCTACAAGAAAACAAACCGTATTTGTCGACTTTACATACGGAAGTACAGAAACTTCGGAGGATGAAACTAAATCAGCAGAAGAAAAAAGCAATAACATACTGGTAGGTTTAATTGACAAGGTTGTCAGTTTCATTCAGTAAGGGGGTTTCGTATGAAAAGACGGGTGAAAAGCATTACTAACCTTCAAAATAAAAGAAGAATGTTGGTATTTTTGCTTTGCTTTTTTTTAGCTACGATTGCACTGGTAGTAAGATTAGGGTTTATTCAGATTATTCATGGTGAAGAGTATAAAAAGCAGGCCATGGAAAATTGGTCCAGGGATATTACAATAAGTGCAAAAAGAGGAACAATATATGATGCGAGAGGGAAAAAACTTGCAGTAAGTGTAAATTCAAGCACTGTGACTTGTATACCGGCGGATGTGAAGAAAGGCATTCAGTCCGGTGAAAAAGAAAATGAATCAGAAGAAGATGAAGCAGGAGGATTCATAACATCGATTCTCAAAAAAATGAACAAATCAATGTTTGGGTCGGGTAAATCCACTGCAGCAGAGTCAATTCCGATAAATACTAAATCACCTGAGGAAACAGCTAAGGTTTTATCGGAAATTTTAGAAATGGATTATGAAGATGTTCTAAAAAAAATAACAGCTGATTATTCATCTGTTATTTTAAAAAGGTGGATAACAGACGAACAGGCACAAAAAATAAGAGAAGCTGAATTGAGCGGAATAACTGTAATTGAAGATAATAAACGAGTATATCCATACGGAAATTTTGCTCCGTATGTGCTTGGATTTACAAATACCGATCAGGATGGTCAATACGGTGTGGAAGCTACATTCAATGAATATTTGACGGGCATCCCCGGAAGGACAGTTGTAAACACAGACGCATCCGGCAGGGAACTGCCATTCGGGTACAATGAATACTATGAACCCAAGGACGGACTTGGAGTCGTGGTTACAATAGATGAAGTAATTCAACACTATGCGGAATCAGCGGCTCAAAAAGTACTGAAGGATTATAATGCCAAGAGAGCTACTATAATAGCGATGGACCCAAATAACGGAGATATCCTTGCAATGAGTTCAAAACCGGATTATGACCCAAATAATCCTAAAGAGCCACTTGATGAAACAATCAAACAGGAATGGGATATTCTTTCTGATGAAGATTTAATGAAAGCATGGTATGATATGTGGAGAAATCCTGCTGTTAATGATATATATGAGCCTGGGTCCACATTCAAGCTTTTGACTACAGCAATAGCGCTTGAAGAAAATGCTGCAACTCTTCAGTCAACGTACTTCTGCGACGGATTTGTCAGACAGATTCCGGGAGAAAACATTAAGTGCTGGAGATATTACCGCCCTCACGGACAGCAGACACTATCCGAGGCAATACAAAACTCTTGTAATGATGCCTTGGCAGAGATAGGCCTGGATATTGGAAAGGATGCATTTTTTAAGTATCTTAAAGCTTTTGGCCTTGAAGAAAAATCAGGAATTAAGTTAAACGGAGAAGCTCTTGGTTTACTCAAAAAACCTTCATATATGAAAGATGTAGATGTAGTAACGCAATCATTTGGGCAGGGGGTCGCGGTTTCTCCCATACAGCTGGTTACGGCAGTTGCAGCAATTGCAAACGGCGGAAACCTTATGGAACCCAGGATAGTTAAACAAATAATTGATGAAGACGGCAATGTAGTTGAGAACTTTGATCCTGTAGTAAGAAGAAAAGTTATTTCAGAGGAAACTTCAAAGACTATGCTTTCGATTATGAAAGATGCAGCAGAGGCGGGCACAAAGCAGGCATATAGAGCAGGTTACCGAATAGGTGGGAAATCAGGTACAGCACAAAAAGTTATCGACGGCAAGTATGTAGACGGAAAATTTATATCCTCATTTATAGGAACGGCACCTATTGATAATCCCAAAGCTGTAGTATTGGTAATGGTTGATGAGCCGGACAGCAGCATAGGATATTACGGAAGTATTGTAGCGGGTCCTGTTGCAGCGGACTTGCTTGAAAATATCATGAAATATTATGATGTTGAGCCTATTTATACTGAAGAGGAATTAGGAAAAGTTGAAGCTCAGACTGTTGAAGTTCCAAGTCTCCTTGGACTTACAATTGCCGAGGCAACAGATAAGCTTATACATGCGGGGCTTGAAAGTAATATAACAATCGAAGTAGAGGCTGACAGAATTGTAAAATCTCAATTCCCTAAGGCTGGCGAAAAGGTAGCTAAGCATTCTATGATAACATTAATTTTAAATTAAAAAATTATTTGGCTTCGCCTGGCAAAATAAAATACATCTTAATAGCGGCGGAACGCATTATTATTGCGTTCCTTTTTTCAAATTTTATGACAATGCAGTTTATATGTTAAATACTTCACTTTTTATTAGTTGAAATATATGGAAAAGTAACAATTATTATAACAATTCTGTTTATTGTATTTGAATTTTAATTATGATAAAATTGCATATAATAACATACAATTAAATAAAGGGAGCAAACAAATGGATATTAAAAGCCTTCTTCAGCAAATAGATTATGAAAGCTTTTCGGGAGATGAAAATACTACAATAAGAGGAATTACAAATGATTCAAGAAAAGTTTCCGGCGGGGATGTCTTCGTTGCAATTAAAGGTTATACTTCAGACGGTCACAAGTACATACCTGATGCGCTAAAAAACGGAGCATCAACAGTAATATGCGCCGAAGTTCCTGACAACAGCCGCACATTAGGTAATTTTATATGTGTTAATAATCCCAGAAGAACTCTGGCGTCAGCGGCTAACATTATATACGGGCATCCTTCGGAAAAACTTAACATTTCTGCAGTTACCGGAACTAATGGGAAAACAAGTACCACATACCTATTAAAGGGAATCTATGACTACCTGGGTTATAAATCCGGAATAATAGGAACCATTGGAGTATTGGTCGAAAATGAAAAGGTAAAGGTTGACAATACGACTCCGGAAGCTTCAGACTTACAAAAATACTTTGCAAAAATGGTACAAAAAAATGTTGATCATTGTTTTATCGAGGTGTCTTCTCATGCTCTTGAGTTGAACAGAATTGATGATATTAATATTGACGTTGGAATTTTCACTAACCTTACCCGAGATCACCTTGATTTTCATAAGACAATGGAGAATTATTACCAAGCTAAGAAGAAGCTCTTTTACATAGCTAAAATTAATAATATTATAAATGTGGATGATTCCTACGGACTGAGACTTTACAAGGAGCTTAAAGAAGATGGAATCAATGCAGTTTCTGTAGGTATAGAAAATGATGCAGATATTAAAGCGTCAAATTTAAAAACAACCATGAAAGGCACTTCGTTTGATTTGAATATCTGCGGCACTGTTAAGAAAGTTCATGTCAATACACCCGGAAAATTCAGTGTACTGAATTCCATAGGAGCATTAGGAGCAGCTTATGCATTGGGAGCAGATATTGATAAGATAATTGAAGGCCTAGCTAATATAAAGGGAGTAACGGGAAGATTTGAAATGATTGAAAATAATCTTGACTGTATAATTGTACTAGATTTCGCCCATACACCTGATGGACTGCAAAAAGTTATGGAAACAATAAATGAATTTGCAGAAGGAAGGAAAATTGTGATGTTCGGAGCGGGAGGAGAAAGAGATTCCGCGAGGCGTGCACCAATGGGAGAAATAGCGGGAAAGTATTGTGACCTAAGCATCCTTACGTCAGATAATCCACGCTTTGAAGATCCTTATGAAATATGTTCGGAAATTGCAACTGGGGTGAAAAAATACAACGGTAAGTATGAAATAATAATAGAAAGAGATAAAGCAATTTATTACGCTATTGACAATTCAAAGAGCAAGGATGTAATATTGTTAGCGGGCAAATCAACTGAGCCTTATCAGGATATGGGGGTAGAAAAAGTTCCGTACGACGAGGGCACAATTGCAAAAAATGCAATTATTCAGGTTGAACGAAAAAGAGGACTGAGATAACAAAACAAGGAGTTAAAAATGCACGAAGCAGGACAAATAATCAGAGTAATAATTGTATCTTTTCTCATTGCACTGTTCTTGGGACCAGTTGTAATACCGGTATTAAGGCGTCTTAAAGTGGGACAAAGCATCCGGGAGGAGGGGCCTAAATCCCACTACACAAAAGCAGGTACGCCAACAATGGGAGGCATTATAATTATTTTAGCAGTAATAATTGCGACGTTTACCAGTGGATATTATACAAAAGAGGTGTGGGCAGGGCTGTTTTTTATGGTTAGCTTTGGACTTATAGGATTTATAGATGATTACATAAAAGTTGTTCTTAAGAGAAATTTAGGCCTCAAAGCCTATCAAAAGATCATATGTCAGTTTATTTTTGCATTAATGCTTGCAATGTACGGTTCGAGATACAGCGCATACGGAACAAAACTCATAATACCATTTGCAAATGCATATATTGATTTAGGTGTTTTATATATACCGTTTGCATTATTTGTAGTCGTAGGTATAGTGAATTCGGTAAATTTGACAGATGGATTAGATGGGCTTAATACAGGTGTTACTCTTATAGTAATGGCCACATTCAGCCTCATAACAAACAGCATGAAGGATATAAGTTTGGTGTTTGAAGGAGTTTCAATAATAAGTGCTGCTGTCGCGGGAGCTTGCCTTGGTTTTTTAAAGCACAATGCAAATCCAGCGAAAGTATTTATGGGAGATACAGGTTCATTGGCTTTAGGAGGGGCGGTTTCCGCAGTTGCCGTGTTGTCCAATACTATATTGCTTATTCCTATAATAGGCGGAATTTACTTTGCTGAAGCACTGTCGGTAATTATTCAAGTGCTTCACTACAAAAGAACAAAAAAAAGAATATTTAAAATGGCGCCTCTTCACCATCATTATGAAATGAGCGGATGGAAAGAAACGAAAGTTGTGGGTGTATTCTGGATCGCAACAGTGATACTGGCATTTATAGGAATTTATTCATTATAGGCGACATAAAATAATAATGGGCTGGGAGAGGCTAATATGAAAAATAAAAACATACTTGTTGTAGGGCTGGGAGTTTCAGGAATTGCATGCGTAAAGAGTTTAAGCAGGCTTGGAGCTAATATATTTGCGTATGACGAATCATTTGAAAAGGCATCCAAAAAAATGTGTGAACTAGAAGGTATAAAAGCAGAATATTTTTTTGGAGAAGAAAATATAGAAAAAATAAAAATGAATATATTGGATATGGCAATAAAAAGTCCCGGAATAAAATATGAAGTACCTATCATACAAAGGCTGCTGCAAAAAAAAATTAAAATAATCAGTGATATTGAAGCGGCATACAAGGTTACAGAATCCAAAATAGTTTCAATAACGGGAACAAATGGAAAGACAACTACAACAACACTGATTGGGGAAATAGTGAGAGCTTCGGGCAAGAAGTACAGAGTTACTGGAAACATAGGATCAGGAATGTTTTTTGATTCTATAAACTCAGACAAAGATAGTTTGTTGATTGCCGAAGTCAGCAGTTTTCAGCTTGCGGGAACATATGAATATAAACCTTCTGTAAGTATTATTACAAACATCACTCCAGATCATATGGATTACCATAAAACCATGGAAAACTACGTGGAGGCAAAATTCAAGAATGTTATAAACCAAGATGCGAATGATTGCGCGGTTTTAAATTATGAGGATAAATATTTAAGAGAATTCTCAGACAAGGTAAAAGCGCAAAAAATATTTTTTAGCTCGGAGAGAGTGTTGGATGAAGGTATTTATTCCGATAATGGCAAAATGTTTTTCAGACATAACGGAATAACAGATTTTATAATTGATATAAAAGATATCTTTATACCCGGCAAACACAACTTGGAGAATGCTATGGCAGCTGCAGGAGCAGCATTATGCTTGGGCATAGGTAAATCAGAAATTGCTTATGTGCTTAAGGAATTTAAGGGCGTTGAGCACAGGCTTGAATTTTGCGGAGACTTTAATGGGGTTAAGTTTTATAATGACTCAAAAGGAACTAACCCTGATGCATCTATAAAAGCAATTCAAGGAATAGAAAAGCCCATTATATTGATAGCAGGAGGGTATGATAAAAAATCACCCTACGATGAATTTATTAAATCGTTTGATAATAAAATAAAAGCTTTGGTATTATTGGGGCAGACGGCTGCAGATATAGACACATGCGCAAGAAAATACGGATTTGAAAATATATACCACGTAAAAAATATGGATGAGGCAGTACATAAGTGCTTTGATTTAAGCAGAACAGGCGATAATGTAGTTTTATCTCCTGCATGCGCAAGCTGGGGAATGTATCCTAACTACGAAGTTAGGGGAAGAGATTTTAAAGAGAGGGTAAATTATTATGGAGGAAGCAGTTAAGAATGCCGGTAAGAAGACTATTGACTGGGTATTAGTTTTTATAGTTATAGTATTGATACTCTTTGGTTTCCTTATGGTTTACAGTTCCAGTTATCCTGACGGATATTACAAATTTAACGGTGATCCATTTTATTTTCTGAAAAAGCAGGTTATAGCTGCGGTTATTGGTCTTGTGGGAATGATTTTTTTTGCAAGTATCCCGTATAAAATATATGCAAAATTTAATAAAATGATTTTAATTGCATGTGTAGGGTTTGCTCTTCTGACAGTTGTGCTGGGAATTGCTTCAAACGGTGCACAGAGGTGGATAAGCGTAGGAGGTATAACATTTCAGCCTTCAGAAATAATTAAAATAGGCGGTGTTTTGTACATGGCTGACTATTTTAATAAAAACAGAAAAAACATGGGATCGCTTAACAAGGGATTTTTTCCTTCGCTAATATTAATTGGTTTGTTTTGCCTTTTGATAGCCATGCAAGATGATTTGAGTACTGCTATAATATTGGGCGGTACACTTATGGTTATGTTTTTTTGCGCAGGTGCAAGGATGAGTCATCTTATTGTATTATTCCTGCTTGCCATAGCTGGAGTTGCTGTGCTGATAGCAATGCAACCGTACAGAATTACCAGGGTAATTGTTTTTTTTGATCCATTTGAGTATAGTCAGAATGAGGGGTGGCAGATTATTCAGTCGCTATATGCTTTGGGAACCGGCGGTCTGTTTGGAATGGGTATAGGAAAGAGCAGGCAGAAGTTTTTTTATCTTCCTGAGGCATATAATGATTTTATATTTTCAATAATAGGAGAAGAACTTGGGTTTATAGGTTGTGTGTTTGTAATATTGGCGTTTGTTGTTTTTGCATGGAGAGGGCTGAGAATATCCATGAATACTGAGGATTTTTACGGCAGTCAGGTAGCTTTAGGGTTAACAACACTTGTGCTGGTTCAGTTTTTAATTCACGTTGCAGTTGCTACTTCGTCAATGCCTCCTACAGGAAGAGCTCTTCCGTTTATAAGTGCCGGCGGGTCATCATTGATGTTCTTGCTATGTTCAATGGGGATTTTACTAAATATATCGAAATTTTCAAATACATATAGAAATTGAAAATGACAGTAAGTCATTTTGCAAAATAATATATACAAATTATAAGGATTGGTTAATTTTATGAGAGTTCTTATTACGGGCGGCGGAACAGGAGGCCATATAAATCCTGCACTTGCAATAGCTCAAAAGATAAAAAACGAGAATCCATCCAATGAAATATTGTATGTTGGAACAAAGAATAGCCTTGAAAGCGAACTGGTTCCAAAAGCAGGATTTGAGTTTGGGTATGTATCCGCAAAATATTTAAGAAGGAAGATTAGCTTAGAAAATATCAAAACATTGTTTGCATCTGCTAAAGGTGTAATAGATTCGTTGAAAATAATAAATCAGTTTAAGCCTGATATTGTAGTAGGTACTGGAGGTTATGTTTGTGGACCGGTTGTTCTTGCGGCAAGCTTGAAGAAAATTCCAACTATGATTCATGAGCAGAATGTATTTCCGGGAATTACAAATAAGATTTTATCAAAAGTAGTAGATGTTGTAGCAATTAGCTTTGCTGAGGCTGAAAAATATTTTCCTGAGGATGCAGTTAAGAAGCTTGTGCTTGTTGGTAATCCTGTGCGTAAGGATATTTTAACAGCAGACAGAAGAAAGTCAAGAATTAAGCTAAATCTTTCATCTGACACAATATTAATCTATTCTTTCGGAGGAAGCGGTGGACAGCCGAGTCTGAATAAAGCTATAATAGATGTAATAAAGAAATATAACAAACAAAAAGGCATAAGGATTATACATGTTACCGGAAAAAATCATCACCATGATTTCATGAATCAGATTAATGAAGATAATATAGATATTGGTGATAACATAGTTATATTAGATTACATGTACGATGCGGCTACGGCATTGTCGGCATCTGATATTGTGATAGGTAGCGCAGGGGCTATTACCATTGCAGAAATTACTGTTACAGGAGTTCCGTCTGTTCTTATACCTAAGACATATACTGCTGAAAATCACCAAGAGTATAATGCCAGAGCACTAGAAAAAGTTGGTGCAGCAAAGGTAATTCTAGAGAAAAATTTAAATGGCAGTGAGCTAATAAAAGCTATTGAAGAAATTATTGAAAATAAAAGTGTATTGAGAACAATGTCACTTAATTCAAAAAAAATGGGAAATACAGATGTTGAAAATAAAATATATGAATCCATGCTTAAACTAATCAACTTAAAATCCAAAAAGTAACAAGTAAGTGAACGCTGCATAACATATATTATGATTACCACATGTAATACTTGTTGCGGAGGGATAAAGATGGGGAGTTTTATTATTCAAGGAAGTAGCAGCTTGGAAGGAATCGTTGATATCGGCGGATCGAAAAATGCTGCTCTTCCTATTTTAGCCAGCACGGTAATAAACGGAAGAGAGTATCTTCTTGAAAATATACCTGACATTGAGGATGTCAGAGACATGTTTGATATCCTAAGAACAATGGGGTGTAAAGTTCAATACGACAAGGGCGTCGCATTAATAGATACCAGAGAGCTTAACACACACAAAGTTCCTGAAAAAATTGTAAGAAAAATTAGATCATCTATAATTTTAATGGGAGCGGTGCTTCAAAGAACGGGTAATGTAGAAATTGCATATCCGGGAGGTTGTGAAATTGGGCTTAGACCCATCGATCTTCATTTGAAGGGATTAAGGAAGCTGGGAGTTGAAATACTTGAGAAAAGCGGGCTGCTGGTAGGAACAGTGAAAAAGGCTGCAGGCTGTGAAATTTCATTAGACTATCCAAGTGTTGGAGCTACGGAAAACATAATGCTTTTTGCTGTTGGCTCTCCAGGAAATACGGTTATTTATAATCCAGCCAAAGAGCCCGAGATTGTGGACTTACAAAATTTTTTGAATACATGCGGTTATTCGGTGTGCGGAGCCGGAACCGGTACAATAATTATAGAAGGAAAAGATATTAAAAATACTGACACTGTTGAATATAAGATAATATCCGACCGAATTGAGGCTGGAACTTATTTAAGCGCAGCAGCATCGATGAAGAGCAAAATATACATAAGAAATATTGAAAAGTCGCATTTTAAGTCAATTACCTCAATTTATGAAGATGCCGGATGTGAGATAAGAGAAACTCACGGCACTATTGTTATTTCAAATAACGGTAGAATAAAGGCCATAGAAAAGGTGACTACACAGCCGTATCCGGGATTTCCCACCGACATGCAGGCTCAGTTTATGTCATCAATGTCGGTTGCTGACGGAATTTCAATAATAGAAGAAACTGTTTTCGATAGCAGATTCAAGCATGTGCCTGAGCTTCAAAAGATGGGAGCAAACATTACAATTATAGGAAGAGCAGCTGTGGTTGAAGGAGTTGAGAAGCTGTACGGAGCAGAAGTTGAAGCGAAGGATTTAAGAGGAGGAGCAGCACTGGTTGTAGCCGGATTAGGAGCTGAAGGAATTACAAAGATCAATAACATACATCACATAAGCAGAGGATATGAAAAGCTTATAGATAAATTGCAAAATTTAGGTGTAATAATTACACAAATTGAACCATAAATAAAAGATGAAAAATAACGGCGTGTGAGCGTTGTTGTATAAATATAATATAGGTACTGTAATGGCAAATGAAAAAATAACTAAAAAACGAAAGAAAAAAAGAAGAAAATTCAGAAAGCTATTTGTCAGTACAGCAGCTTTTATAACAGCTGCTGTAGTTGTTATTTTTTGTGTTTATTACGTGTACTTTGAAACGGATTACTTTAATGTTGCAGAAATATGTGTATCTGGTAATTCAAGCTATGAAAGTGATTATATTGTGGACAAGTCTCGAATTAAAAAAGGGCAGAAGATTTTCAGCGTTGAAAGAAGCGAGATACGTGAGATTATCAGTAGGGAAACCTATGTGAAAAGTGTAAGAGTTATTTATGAGCTACCGGACAAAATACTTATTAAGATTTTTGAGAGGCAGGAGAAGTATCAGGTGCATTTTAACAACGAGTACATAGTAATTGACGATGAGGGAATAGTACTTAGAAACGGACCGGAAAAAAACGAATTAATAACTATTGAAAGTTTGACAGATGTATTATACAATATAGGGGAAACTATTCAATTCTCAGGAGTTTATGACGCAAGTGAAATACTCCGTGCGGCTGATTATATAAATGAAGAATTCGGAACCGACGCAGTAAAAGGATTATCTGTTGATTCAGATGACAGTTTTTTGCTAAAAACGGAATACGGAACATGTGTAAAAATAAAGCTGAATGAAGACATTAAATATCAAGTTGTATTTGCAATGAAAATAATAAATGAGAGATTAAACAACAACCTTGTTGTATCAAACGGGTTGATTGATTTTACAAAGGGGGATAGTCCGGTTTATATAGAGGACTTTAAAGCGGAGGAAAATAATGAGTAAATTGTGGCAAAAAATAATGTTGTTTGCAATCAGTATAGTGTTGGGGATTATTTTAATGACGCAGATTCAAACAACAAACAGTGTATTGGGTGGTGACACTCTCCAAGAGAAAGCATCAAACCTCAATAATGAGCTTGCAAGACTCTCTGTTGAGAAGAATCAACTTAGAGAGGAATTGGATGAACTTAAAAGAACGTCTGAAGAAAACAAGGAGCTTTTTGAATCAAGAGAAGCTGAAATACAAAGACTAAATGAGGAACTTGAAACTCAGAAAATACTGTCAGGCTATTATGATGTAAAAGGAGAAGGGACTATCATAACCATTAATGCAGATCCAAATTCACCGTACACAATTGCTATGAGCCATCAGTACATACTCGCACTCATAAGCTATTTGAACAATGCAGGAGTGGAGGCTATATCAATTAATGGTCAAAGATATACAAACTATACCGAAATAGTTCCTGTGTTGCACCATATAAACATAAATGGTGTAGCTATGGTTCTTCCTTTGGAGATAAAAGCCATAGGAAACAACAGAACAATTGAAGCTTCTTTGAATTTTGTCGGTGGTATAGTATCTCAGTTGAATAACATAGGATATACTGTTGAAATAGAGAGTTCTTCTGAAATATTCATTAACGGTTTTGATGGCGAAAAGGAATTTAAATATGCAGAACCTGTGACAGGCGAAGAAGACATTAGGAACGGAGGGGATTGATATTAAAATCAATACCTATATAATTGCATTTTTATCCTTTATTGTAGCTTTTTTTATAGCTTCAGGAGTAAATGCAAATGTAAATGAAAATACCATATATTTAATTAAGGATTTAAATGAATACGAAAAGAATATAAATGATGTAAGAAATGTAGTTGAAGGCCTAAGAGAAGAAATAATTAATGAAAAAAAATTCATTGACGGATATGAAAATAAAAACTATTTAGACGATATAATAAGTATAAACTCTCAAATTGAAGAGCTGAAGTTTTATAACGGTTTTACAGATGTAAGAGGTCCCGGAATATATTTTAAAATTTCGGACAGCACTATTGAGGATGAAAGTCTGGACATAATGCAAAAAATTGTTCATGATGTTGATATCACTGTTTTGCTTAACGATCTGAAGGCCGCCGGCGCTGAGGCTATAGCGGTAAATAATAAAAGAATTATTAATATATCAGAAGTAGTTTGCGCCGGACCACTTATAAAAGTTAACGGAGAAGGTGTATCATCTCCTTTTGTTATAAGTGCTATTGGAGACATGGAAAATTTGTATACCGCCGTAACAGAAGAGGGGACATATGCATATGATTTGAAAAATACATACGGCATGGCAGTAGATGCAAGGATGAGCTATAATGTTCCGATTCCGAAATATAAAAGAAACAACAAAACAAAGCATGAAGTTGAATATACTGTTAGTGCTGAATGATAAAGGGGTTGATTAAATGATTTATGTAGTTACAGGAGTGATTTTGGGTTTACTGGTGGGATTAAATTTAAATTTGGTATACAGTCCTGAGTATGCGGTTTATATTTCAATTGCTGTGTTGGCAATTTTGAATACAATTTTTAATTTGCTCAATCTAAACACAAAGGGCGAGTTAACAGTTGTTAAAAGTTTGACATATTTATCGACCGACTTGATATTTGGTTTACTGCTTGCATATGTGGGAGAACAGTTAGGTCTTCCTATTTATTTAGCTGCGGTATTTGCATTTGGCAACAGTATTTACCAAAATATGAGAGCATTAGTTAATTTTATGGTTGAAAAATATAATAAAAATGAGTAAACTATTTAAAAATATATATGAAATTCAACATGTATATGCTATAATAGAAGCATTACGAATATGAAAAATTTTCTCTTGTTTAGGAGGTCAATATATGTTTCAGTTTGAAGAACCAACAGAAAGACTCGCGAATATTAAAGTTATAGGTGTAGGCGGCGGCGGAAACAATGCTGTGAATAGAATGATAGATGCCGGTGTGAGAGGTGTTACTTTTATAAGTGTAAATACGGACAAGCAGGCATTATATACATCAAAGGCAGAAATAAAATTTCAGATAGGTGAAAAATTAACCAGTGGTTTGGGAGCCGGCTCCAAACCGGAAATCGGTGAAAAGGCTGCAGAGGAAAATAAACAGGATATTGCCGAGCTTGTGGAAGGCGCGGATATGGTTTTTATAACTGCAGGAATGGGAGGCGGAACAGGAACAGGAGCAGCACCCTACATAGCCGGAATTGCAAAGCAAATGGGAATATTGACAGTTGCAGTTGTTACAAAGCCTTTTATATTTGAAGGCAGAAACAGGATGAAAAATGCCGAAATGGGACTTAAAAAATTAAAAGACAACATAGATACATTGGTTGTTATTCCCAATGATAAACTTTTAGAAATATCGGATAAAAAAACAACTATGCTTGAAGCATTTTCGCTGGCTGATGATGTTTTGAGACAAGGTATCCAGGGCATTTCGGATTTAATTGCCATACCTGCAATTATGAACCTGGATTTTGCTGATGTTGAAACCATAATGTCGGGTCAAGGGCTTGCACATATGGGAATAGGAATGGCAACAGGCGAAAACAGAGCACTTAATGCAGTTAAGCAGGCCATACAAAGTCCATTGCTTGAAACTTCTATCAACGGTGCAAGAGGAGTGTTGTTAAACATTACAGGCGGAGTTAATATGGGTATACATGAGGTTAACGAAGCAGCAAAGCTTATTGAGGAAGCCGCAGATCCTGAAGCAAACATAATATTCGGAGCGAATATAGATGAAACTGTAGGAGATGCTGTTAAGATAACTGTCATTGCAACCGGTTTTGGTGAAACAGTTAAAGAAAGCGAAACAGTCAAAGCTTCTAGGAGCGATAGCAAGAATAGCAATAACGACGGGGATGCAGCGCAGAAAGAAAATCCGTTTGATTTCCAGATCCCTTCATTCCTAAACAAGAGAAATAATTAATTTACCAGGAAAGTCTTGAAAGACCCGAACGGTCTTTCTTTTTTCTTGCATTATTTATATATATATGATATTCTTTTAAAGGTTTAATTTGAATATAAGCATAATAATATACAGTAAGGATGATTAAATGATTACAGTAACAAATTTAAGTCTCCAATTTGGCGGGAGCAAGCTTTTTAATGATGTTAATTTAAAATTTGTTCCGGGTAACTGCTATGGTGTTATCGGAGCCAACGGGGCAGGTAAATCTACTTTTCTAAAGATTTTGTCGGGAGAAATCGACTGCACAACAGGAGAAATAGCAATACCGAACAATGTGAGGATGTCTGTTTTGAAACAGGACCATTTTATGTACGATGATTTTTCAGTAATGGAAACCGTAATAATGGGCAATAAAAGACTATACGAGATAATGAAAGAAAAAGATGCCCTCTATGCAAAAGAAGATTTTACTGACGAGGATGGTGTCAGAGCTTCGGTGCTTGAAGGCGAATTTGCAGAGATGAATGGATGGGATGCTGAAACAGAAGTTGCACAGATACTTCAGGGGCTTGGCGTCGGATCGGAGCTGCATTATTCATACATGAGAGATTTAAACGGAGGCGATAAGGTTAAAGTTATGCTTGCACAAGCATTATTTGGACGTCCCGGAATAATTTTACTTGATGAACCTACAAACAATCTGGACATTGATTCGATAAATTGGCTGGAAGATTTTTTGCTGGATTTTGAGGGCCTTGTAATCGTAGTATCTCATGATAGACATTTTTTAAACACTGTATGTACTCATATAGTTGATATTGACTATAAGAAAATTAAGATGTATGTTGGTAATTATGATTTTTGGTATGAATCAAGTCAACTCATGCAGCAATTGATGAGAGATCAGAACAGGAAAAGAGAAGATAAAATAAAAGATTTGCAAAACTTTATTCAGAGGTTCTCCGCTAACAAATCTAAATCAAAACAAGCAACGTCTAGAAGAAAGCTTCTTGAAAAGCTGGAAGTCGAAGAAATGCCGGCTTCGTCGAGAAGGTATCCGTTTGTAAAGTTTACGCCTGACAGAGAAGTTGGAAATGAGATTCTTACAGTGGAAGGTTTGTCAAAAAATATAGATGGCATAGATGTGCTTAAAGACGTTTCCTTTAGGGTAAACAGAGGAGATAAAATTGCATTTGTAGGGGAAAATGAACTGGCTCAAACAACACTTTTCAAGATACTTGTAGGTGAAGAAGAGCCGGATAAAGGTACTATCAAGTGGGGGCAAACAATCACTAAATCTTATTTTCCAAAAGATAACTCGGAGTTTTTTGATGGTGTTAACTTTAACCTGGTTGATTGGATGAGACAGTTTTCAGAAGATCAGTCAGAAAGCTTTTTAAGAGGATTTCTTGGAAGAATGCTTTTTTCTGGAGATGATGCATTGAAGCCTGCTAATGTATTGTCCGGTGGAGAAAGAGTAAGATGTATGCTTTCAAGAATGATGCTTTCAGGATCAAATGCGTTGGTACTTGACCAACCTACAAACCATTTGGACCTTGAATCCATAACCGCACTTAATAACGGACTAATAGACTTTAAAGAAATTGTGTTGTTTTCTTCCCACGACCATCAATTTATACAGACAATTGCAAACAGAATAATTGAGCTTACAGAAGATGGTATGATAGACAGAGCGATGACATATGATGAGTATTTAGAAAGAAAAGAAAAGAAGTCGAGGGTAAGTTAATGAATAAGAAGTGTGCTCAGGAAATGAGCTTTGAGGATTTTTGTGGTGCTATCAACCATGAGATGCTCAATGAACTGACTAAGATGAATATTTCTTACAACAGGGCATACAGCATCTTCAAAGATATAATTAAAGAATCTCAATTGACTGAAAATGAAGACATGGGCACCATGGACAGCATTGTTAGGAACATTATTTTGGATTATACTGATGAAGTATTGGCAAATGAATTTTCTAAGTATGAGCCTAGGGAAGATCAATAGCACGGAAAATTATTTTGAGTTAAGGCGAGGAACATAATTGGTGATAGATTATGATTCCTCGTTTTATGTAGCAATTTTAAATATTAAAATTGAACTGCAGAATTCGACAAAATGTGTTATGTTGTTTGTGATTTTTATTTTAATCACATTATTATTTTCCATAAAAAGTGTTGACAAATACATAAGTGTGTGCTATTCTTAAATAGTATTACAGAGTATTTATAGATTTCACATGTTTTTAGATATTATATGTGTTGCTGTATATAATATGTAAAAATATGTGAATTTTTTTATATACAATGTCAATATAAATTTTAATATTTTAGGAGGTACTCATGGTTAAGGGTACAGTTAAATGGTTTAACTCAGAAAAAGGATTTGGATTTATTACAAAGGAAGATGGAAATGATGTATTCGTACATTTTTCAGCTATTCAAGGAGATGGATTCAAAACTTTAGAGGAAGGTCAAAAAGTTTCTTTTGACGTTACTCAAGGTGCTAGAGGAGACCAGGCAGCTAACGTAGTTAGATTATAATTATTAGCGGCTAAACAAGAAACCGGGAATAAGTTCCTGGTTTCTTTTTTTATAATTACATAAAGTTATATAATTATAATAATTTGAGTTTATTTATTGATCCTTGTTTACAACTTCCGATGTACTGTGTTATAATGTTCAGAAAAATTACAAGGAGAAATAATGTTTATAAAGGATTTATTTAACAAGAAAAAATTTGTATTTTCATTTGAAATATTTCCGCCTAAGGCGACATCACCTATAGATACCGTATATAAAACCATGGAGGCACTGAGTGACCTGAGACCGGATTATATAAGCGTAACATATGGAGCTGGTGGAGGAAGCAACCAGAATAAAACTAGTGAAATTTCATCTATGATAAAAAACAGGTATGGAATTGAATCATTAGCTCACCTTACATGCATTAGCTCAACTGAAGATGAAATAAAAGAGGTTTTAAAGGAACTAAAAAAAGAGAATGTAGACAACATACTTGCACTTAGAGGAGACATACCGTTGGACCAGGATATAAAGGGAGATTTCAAGCATTCATCAGATTTGGCAAAATTTATAACAGAGAATGAGTGCTTTGATCTCGGAGGAACATGTTACCCAGAAGGACATTACGACAGCAAGAATATCGAGGAAGATGTGATTAATCTTAAGAAGAAAATTGAGGCTGGCGTTACACATCTTACTTCTCAGCTTTTTTATGATAACAATGCTTTTTATGAATTCATGAACTTAACGGTAAAACACCACATTAATGTCCCTATTCAGGCAGGTATTATGCCTGTCACGAACAAAAAGCAGATTGAGCGCATTGTAGAATTAAGCGGCACCAAAATGCCGGAAAGATATATAAAAATTATGGAAAAATTTGAGTATGACAAAGATGCAATGGCAGATGCAGGGATTGCATATGCTACCGAGCAAATTATAGACTTAATGTCAAACGGTGTTGCCGGAGTACATCTTTATACTATGAACAATCCATATGTAGCAAGAAAGACTCATGACAATCTAATTTCTTTGGTACACTCTATTAATAGGAAATAATAAAAAGTAGTCATTACATATTATATTATGCAGAGGTTATTATGAAATTCAAGGAATATATAAGAGAAAAAATAGTTGTTTTAGATGGAGCAATGGGAACCCAGCTTCAAAAAAAAGGACTCAAGATTGGTGAGGTTCCCGAAGCAATTAATATTACAAACAAGGGAAAAATAGTTGAAATACACAAAGAATATATACGAGCAGGTTCTAACATAATAACTACAAATACCTTCGGAGCAAATGAATTGAAGCTTCAAAGAATTGGGTATGAAGTCGAGGAAATTATTGAAGCTGCAGTTTCAGCTGCTAAGGAGGCTGTGGGTTCAAAAGAGGTATATATTGCTCTGGATATAGGACCTATTGGAGAACTAATAGAGCCTTTGGGCAAGTTGTCTTTTGATAAAGCCTATGAAATATTCAAAAGGCAGGTATTGCAAGGTGTTAAATCTGGCGCAGACCTTATATTAATTGAAACTATGACGGACCTTTATGAAGCAAAAGCGGCAGTGCTGGCAGCAAAGGAGAATTCGGAACTTCCTGTGCTGGCAAGCATGTCATTTGAAAAGGACCATAGAACTTTTACGGGTTGTCTCCCGGGAAGCATGGCTTTGACTTTGGGAGGGCTAGGCGTAGATGCAATTGGTATTAATTGTTCTTTGGGCCCTAAGGAAATTAATCCAATAGTTAAGGAGCTTCTTAAATGGACAGATGTTCCCGTGCTTGTACAGGCAAATGCTGGGCTGCCGGTTATGAAGGAAGGACAGATGTTTTATAATGTTTGCCCATCAGAATTTGCAGATGAAGTTCTTGAATTTATTAGAATGGGCGTCTCTATTGTTGGAGGATGCTGCGGAACTACACCTGAATATATAAAACAAATTTCTGATAAGATAAAAGGAGAGAGCAAGGTACATGGGCAGTTTGAATATTTTTCAGCTCTTTGTACTCCTACAAATACCGTATTGATAGATGAAATCAGGGTGATTGGAGAGAGGATAAATCCAACAGGAAAGAAGCTTCTAAAGCAAGCTTTGAAGTCCGGCGATGTGGACTATATAATTCAGCAAGGTGTTTCACAGGTTGAAGCAGGTGCCGAAATATTGGATGTAAATGTTGGATTAAGAGAGATTGACCAGAAGAGAATGATTATTGAAGTGGTTAAGGCGCTGCAGACTGTCATAAATGCTCCTCTTCAAATTGATTCATCACAGGCTGAAGTTATTGAAGCGGGATTGAGATATTATAACGGAAAGGCTATAGTTAATTCTGTCAACGGTGAAGAAAAAGTTCTTGACAGAATTCTTCCAATAGTAAAAAAATATGGCGCTGCTGTTGTGGGGCTTACTTTAGATGAAAAAGGAATTCCGGATAATGCTGCTGATAGATATAAAATTGCGGAAAAGATAGTGAAAAAAGCAGAAAGTTATGGTATAAATAAAGAGGATGTTTATATAGATGCCTTAACATTAACCTGCTCGGCACAGCAGGAAGAAGTTGTTGAAACAATTAAAACACTTGAAATGGTAAAGAAAGAATTAGGAGTAAAAACAGTTCTGGGAGTTTCAAATATTTCCTTTGGCATGCCTAACAGAGGTCTTATTAATGAAACATTTTTAACGATTGCTATGGCGACAGGACTAGATTTACCAATTATTAATCCAAACGACAGCGCTATGATGGACAAAATTTTTGCATTCAATGTATTGTTTAATCATGACAAAGCCTCAAAGAAATACATTAAAAGGTACGGAGAAGAAAAGAAATTAAAACCATCTGACGGAAAGATTGAACATGTGAAGAGCGAGGCTAGTCTTACTGAGCTTGTTATCAAAGGGCTTAAAGATAATGCTGCAGCTGCAACGAATTTACTTTTGAAAACAAAGGATGAGCTTGAAATAGTCAACGAATACCTTATTCCAGCTCTTGATAAAGTGGGAGATGACTTTGAAAAAGGTATAATATTTCTTCCGCAGCTCATTCAGTCGGCTGAGACGGTGAAGGTTTCCTTTGATGTCCTTAAAAAGAGTTTAAAATTAAAAGACAACTCTAATATAAGCAAAGGAAAAATAATTTTAGCTACAGTAAAAGGTGATGTCCATGACATAGGTAAAAATATTGTTAAGGTTATACTTGAAAATTATAATTATGAAATAATAGATTTGGGCAAGGATGTTACTGCTGAAAAGATCGTAGATGAAGCAAGAAAGCTGAGCAGTGAGCCGCTAATGGTAGGATTGAGCGCATTAATGACAACAACCATGAAAAGTATGGAAGATACGATAAAGGAGTTAAGAGACAACAATGTAGATTGCACAATAGTAGTGGGTGGTGCAGTTTTGACTCCTGAATATGCGGATAATATGGGTGCTGATTATTATGCAAAAGACGCCAAGGAGGCGGTGAAAATTGCAAAAGAAGTTTTTAAAGAAAAATAGAAACGCACAAGCCATATACTGTTATGGAGTAGTGACAAAAAAGGCTTGCGCTATGGGGGAGTAAATGGATCATATAACATGGATGAAAGAAAAAATAGAAAGTGTTGAAAAATATCTTAAAGATGTTGTTGGGGAAAAAGAAAATCCTCAGAAGTTGATTTATGAAGCTATGAATTACAGCTTATTATCCGGAGGAAAAAGGCTGCGCCCTGTGCTTTTGCTTGCAGCCTATGAGCTGTTTAAGGATGAGGAAGAAAAGGCATTACCTTTTGCTTGTGCAATGGAAATGATTCATACATACTCTCTGATACATGATGATCTTCCTGCCATGGACAATGATGATTATAGAAGAGGTAAGCTTTCAAATCACAAAAAGTACGGAGAGGCTGCGGCAATTTTAGCGGGAGACGGTCTTCTGAACAGAGCTTTTGAAACGGGTCTTGAAGCGGCAATGAAATTTGAAGATAAGAATAAAGCAATAAGAGCCTTGTTCTATGTATCCAAGTCTTCAGGTTCAGACGGAATGATAGGTGGTCAGGTTGTAGATATATTTGGTCATGATAAAATTTCAACGCTTGACGATCTTAAGTACATGTATTCGCTGAAAACTGGTGCAATAATAAAAAGCAGTTTGGTGGCAGGGGCTATTCTCGGAGGAGCTGGTGAAGTTGAGTTAAAAGCTTTGGAGAGTTATGCGGAAAAAATAGGGCTTGCATTTCAGATAGAGGATGATATATTGGATGTAACGGGCACTGTTGAAAAACTTGGAAAGATGACGGGAAGTGACGAAGCAAATGATAAAGTTACATATTTAGCATTTGTTACTTTGGAAGAAGCAAAAAAGCAGGTTCATTATCTTACAAATGAAGCTGTGAAAAGTCTTTGTATTTTTGGAGATAAAGCAGCATACTTAATCGAACTGGCTAAGTTTCTCACTGACAGGGATCACTAAAATAAACTTAGCACTAACTTTTATAGCAAATAAGAAGATGAGATTTTTCATTCGGCAGTTATACTGAATATGAAAAATCTCATTTTTATTTATTTTATATAATTAATAACATCATTCACATTACCTGCACCCATTGCTATTATTGTGTCTCCTTTACAGGCTAAAGATTTAATTATTTCTGCAGCTGATTGAAATGAATCTGCATAATGTCCTGCTTTATTCATCGATTTCATTTTGGCAAGGATATCTTTGGAGTGGATTTCACCTGTATCTTTTTCTCTTGCCGGATAAATATCTAAAAGTATTGCTTCATCTGTATGTGTTAAAGCCTCTGCAAATTCGTTCAGAAGTTTTTTAGTACGGGTAAATGTGTGAGGCTGAAATACTGTTATTACTTTTCCGTAGGTGTAAGCTTTTGCAGTCTTTAATGTCGCTTTTATCTCCGACGGATGATGTGCGTAGTCGTCAATTATTGAAGCTCCATTATACTCGCCTTTATACTCATATCTCCTATGAGTGCCTTTAAAATTTGAAAGACCGTTTTGAACGGTTTTGCTGTCAATGCCTAGGCAAAGGGCTGCGGCAGCCGTTGCAGCGGAATTTAAAATATTATGTTCTCCTAATACTTTAAGCCTTATATCTTCAAATTTTTGCCCATTATGCATCAACGTGTATGAAGGGAATGGCTTTAAATTTATATTTTCAGGATAGTAATCGGCGTTGCTGTCATCTCCGAATGTTACTATATTACAGTCTATATTTTTAAATAGTTTTTTGTGTTTCTCGTTGACTATCAGATATCCTGTTTCAGGAATTTTTTGTGCGTATTCTACAAATGCATTTTCGATATCTTCTAAGTCCTTGTAATAATCAAGATGATCTTCTTCAATGTTTAAAATAATTTCCATAGTTGGATTGAATTTCAAGAAATTTCTTTTATACTCGCATGCTTCCGTAAGCATTATATCATATGAGCCGCGAAGCAGATTTCCTCCTAGTGAATCCATTTCACCGCCTAAAAATATAGTTGGTTTTATATCTGTTCCTATCAATACGGAAGAAAGCATTCCTGTAGTAGTTGTTTTTCCGTGAGTGCCTGATATACAGACAGAATTTTTGTAGTTTTTCATTATCAAGCCTAAAAATTCAGCTCTGTCCATTATATTAAGGCTTAATTCCTGTGCTTTCAAAAGCTCAGGATTGTCATCAGAAATAGCAGATGTGTAAACTACTAAATCAATATTTTCAGTTACATTTTTGCTTTCATGGCCTATGTATATTTTTGCTCCCAATGATTCCAGTTTTTTTGTTATATGTGAGCAGCTTCTGTCAGAGCCTGAAACCTTAACTCCTTCGTCAATCATTAATTCAGCCAGTGCGCTCATGCTAATTCCGCCTATGCCTATAAAATATATATGATTAAATTTTTGCATACCATTCTCCCTAAATGTTTCTTTGTTATGTAATAATATTATTCATAAAAAAAGCAATTAACACTTATTTAAAAGCAATAAAGAAAATAATTCATAGTCCAAGCCTTTAAATAATCATAATATTATAACATGTCTCCAAACATTGTTCAATGTTTTTTACTTTTGCTTTTAAATTACACGTAAAACAGCCTTTCGATATACGAAGTAGTTTTAGGCGAAGGAGGTATACTTTTTATTTAGGCTTTTAATATCTATCGTGGAATGAAAATTATTTTCCCCGAAGATACAAACTAAACATTCCTTGATTTTTTAAACCTGCAAATGTATAATGAAACGGTAAATAAATATCTGCGGTTCTATTTAATAGCAGCCATAAGAGAAAGCGCAGGGATAAAACTAATCTAAGGAAGCATTATGAAATTAACGGTAAACAATTTAAAAGATACTGAGGTTGTAGGCAGAATTATAGGACGCAGTTTGGAAAAGGGAAGCGTACTCTGTCTTGACGGTGACCTGGGTGTTGGAAAGACGGCGCTTACGCAGTTTATAGCATCGGAACTTGGTGTTAAAGAATACATAACTAGTCCAACATTTACAATTATTAAAGAATACGAAGGAAGGCTGAAGCTGAACCATATGGATGTATACAGGATAGACTCGGAGGAGGCTATGTATGATTTAGGATATGATGAATATATTTATTCAGAGGGGGCAACAATCATTGAGTGGTCACATAAAATAAAAGGTATACTTCCAAAGGAGAGAATTGATATTAAAATAGAACGGCTTTCCGATACTTGTCGCATAATGAATATAAGCGGTAACGGGGAAAATTATGAAAAAATAGCAGAGGAACTGAAGAAATATGAAAGTACTGGCAATTGAATCGGCATCTATAGCTGCATCATGTGCAGTATCTGAAGACGGTAGTTTGTTGGGTGAATATACATTAAACCACAAAAAAACACATTCAGAAAAGCTTATGCCTTTAATAGAAGAGTTATTGAACGAACTGAATATTAAAATTCAGGATATTGATGTAATTGCAATATCAGAGGGCCCCGGCTCATATACGGGATTGAGAATAGGAGCTGCTATTGCAAAAAGCCTTGCATTTGCTGTTGATATTCCCATAGCCAATATCCCGACGACAAAGTCTCTTGCTGCAAATGTTTTTGACGTAAGCAAGCTTATTGTTCCTGTAATGGATGCGAAAGCAGGCAGAATTTATACAGGAGTTTACAGATGGAACGAAGGAAAGATCTCAACCGTCAAGGAGCAGTATCCTTGTAATATTGTCGATATGCTGGAAATGATGAATGAATATGAAGAACCCATTATATTTAACGGAGATGGAGCAGTTAATTATAGAGATATAATTGAAAAAAAATTAAGGCAAAGGGCGTATTTTGCACCTGAAAGGTATAATTTTTTGAATGCTTCCACCTTGGCGTCCATAGGCTACGACATGGCATTGATTGGGGAATTTGTTCAGGCGTCTGATTTTAGACCTCAGTATTTAAGGATGTCTCAGGCGGAACGAAATAAGAAATAAGGGGGATTTATGGTAGTAATCAGAGGTATGCGCAGCGATGATTTGAATCAGATAACTCAAATCGAAAAAATGTGCTTTTCCCTACCCTGGTCAAGAGCTTCTCTTGAAAAGGAATTAGTAAATGAACTGGCATATTATCAGTGCGCAGAGGAAGATGATAAAATTGTGGGTTACATGGGAATGTGGAGAATTTTGGATGAATGCCATATAACCAATGTTGCAATATTACCGGAGTATAGAAATAGAGGCATAGCCGGAATGCTGATAAGCAAAATGGTGGAAATATGCAGATGCTCGGAGATCAGTTCTATGACTCTGGAGGTTCGCGAGACAAATATACCGGCAATAAACCTCTATGAAAAATTTGGATTTGTATCAGTAGGAAAGAGACCTCGTTACTATTCAAAGCCGATTGAAGATGCAATTATAATGTGGAAAAAACTTTAGAAATTATAGAAGGATAAGAAAATGAAACATAAAAAGAGAATTAGAGTGGATAGAGTTTTAATTTTAGTTATAGCATTGTTACTGATTTTATTTGGATCTATAATGATTATAAAAAAGATATCAGCAGGTAACAATACACCAGATAGTAATAATATTCACAACGAACCTGTGAATGAGGAACCGTCAGATAAAAGTATCGAAGAACAGGAAGAGATTCCTGTTGAACAGCCTAATCCTGTGGAGGAACCGGAAGAAATCCCTTCAGAGTCTGAGGAGAATCCAGATGCCGAAAAGTCATTAGAGCTTGAAGAAGTAGTAACAGTAGGAAATCCCGGAGCAATAGATGTGCTGGTAAATAGGGTCAATAATCTACCCAGTGATTATGTGCCGGAAGATTTGACGGAAATAACAGAGCTTCCTACTGTGCTTTTAAACCCTGAGGTGAATCAGCTTAGAGAGGCTGCATATGAAGCTTTGAAGAATCTTTTTGCTGCTGCAAAGGAAGAAGGGTACGATCTATATGCACGCTCGGGCTATAGGTCATACAATACACAATCATCGTTGTATTCTTCTTATGTTGCTAATCACGGTCAGGCGGCTGCGGACACGTTTAGTGCAAAACCAGGGCAAAGCGAACATCAGACGGGGTTGTCTATGGATATAACTTGCGAGGCAATGAATTTTGCTTTAGATGATACTTTCGGAGAAACGGACGAAGGCAAATGGGTATCAGAAAATGCACATAATTATGGATTTATAGTTCGTTATCCGAAAGGAAAGGAAGATATTACCGGATATATGTATGAGCCGTGGCATATAAGATATTTGGGAGTGGAGATGGCTACGGATGTATATGAATCAGGGCTAACTCTTGAAGAATTTTTTGAGCAATAAAATATAAAGTCTATTAAGGCAATTTTGAGCAATTTGATTTAAAATTGCCTTTTAGTTTGTTTGATTACAATTAAACCGTATCTTGCGGGGCAATTATTCCGGCATATCTTTGTTCTCTGTAGACTCGGCTCAATTCATTCCAGGTGGCTTCATTGACTGTTCCGGTTGGTTCAAGACCAAAAAGGTTTTGAAAGGCTATAACTGCTTTTTCTGTTTCTTCGCCAAATATTCCGTTTTCTGGTACAGGAGGTATCGATGGTATCGTCAATGATATATAAGACAGCATTTGCTGTATAAATGAAACACCTGGTCGTTCCAGTCCCATTCCTTTAACAAATTCAATGCTTGGGTACCTGAAATATGGTAAGTAAACTTCTTCAGTGGGAAGTGCAGTAAATACACCGCGGATCGCTTCATATAGTTTATTCCATGTTTCCGTATCTACAATACCTGTAGCAGGAAGGCCTACTATTTTTTGAAATTCTATTACTCCCAGTCTTGTCGGTTCATCAAATATGCCGGTAAGATAAATTGGCGGAATGCTATCATAATAAAGAGATAAAACATACAAAATATATTGCAAATATGTTGCTCGTGGGCGTATATCGCCCTGTAATAAAGTACCGATTGTTATGCCGTAAATTTCTTCAAAAATTGATCCTGCCGCAGTTAATTCGGATAATTCAGTAACTGCTACATAAATCTCCCGTATTTTATAAAATGTTGCTTGGTCAATGATGCCTGTAACCGGCAAATTAAATATTCTTTGAAATTCTTTGACTGATGTTTCGGTATACTCATCAAAGTATCCGCTGGTGACGGGGATTTTTGGAAGAGCAGGGAAATTATCAGATATTCTGTTTAATGCTAATTGATCTCTTAGTACTATAATGCTTGAATCACCTAACATGAGAGGTTTACCTGGAAATGTCAATCCTATGCCTCCTACAGGAGTGTCTGTTTTGATTGAAATATCTTCGCCATAAAAATATTTTAAAATATCTATTGCGGAATAACCGCTGTTTGCCAAATCAACTGTAGCCCACTGAGATAGTCCGTCACACTGTGAAATTCTGCCATCACAATATTTAGTTGAAAAGGGTATGACTTGTTCGCCCTTGACTACGTAATGATTAAATATCTCATCTGTAATGCTGCTTATGTTGTCATAAATACCCCTGTTTTTAACATATGCCTGGTCTAGTAGAGTTGAATTTGTAATGTCAAAATCATACCCTCTTGAACGATACCATTCAAGAACTACTTTGTTAAGAGTAAAAGATACTATGGCGTAAATATTAGCTCTTAATGCCTCCTCCGGCCATGTGGGATAAAGCTCAGAGGATGCAACATTTTTGATATAATTAATATAAGGAACTGTTATATTTTCTGCTTCTTCATCGGGATTGCCAAGATGAACTGTTATATATTCTGGAATTATAACAAAATTTGCAGGAGGACCACCTGGTATGAAATTTTGATATTTTACATCTATATTACTGATTTCAGAATTTCTATATATCATTGTTTACCTCTAAAATTTATTCTACCTTATTAATATATGTTATGAATAAAATATTGAGATTATTTTGGTATAATAATCCATAAAAATAAAATTAGGTTATAATTGCAAGATAAGGCAGAGATAAAATAGAGAAAGTATTTAAAAGAACCTAGGCCGTAGCTTCAACCTAAGTTCTTATTTTATAATGTATGATTATTATTTTTCAATAAGCTCATATACGTTATTTGCATATTGTACAGGGTCTTCAATTGCTAGTCCTTCAATAAGAAGTGCTTGGTCATACAATACATTAGACAGTACTTTCAGCTTTTCTTTGTCATCTTGGTAATACTGTTTGATTTTTTCAAACATTTGATGGTCTGTGTTTATTTCCAGTATTTTTTCCGCGTGAATATTACCGGCCATATTGTCTGGCATGGCTTTAAGCACCTTCTCCATCTCAATCGATAGTTCGCCTTCGGTAGCCAGGCATACGGGATGAGTTTTTAATCTTTTTGAGGCTCTTACTTCTTTAACCTTATCTGACAAAGCTTCCTTCATATAATTAAATATATCGATATTTTCTTCTGTACTTTTATTATCATCATCTGATTTTAAATCTAAATCTGCACTTGATACGTTCTTAAATTCTTTTTCTTTGTATTTCGAAAGTACCTTAATTGAGAACTCATCAATTTCATCTGTAAAGAAAAGTATTTCATAGCCTTTGTCAGTTGCAAGCTCTGTCTGAGGAAGTTTGGCAATGGTGTTTACATTTTCTCCTGAAGCATAATAAATGTATTTTTGGTCTTCTTTCATTCTGGACACATATTCATCTAATGTTACCAGTGCTTTCTCTGTTGAAGAATAGAACATAACCAGATCTTGCAGAGTTTCTTTGTTTGCTCCCCATTCACTATACAACCCGTATTTTAAGGATTTGCCGAAGTTTTCAAAAAACTTAAGATAGTTTTCTCTATCGTCCTTTAGCATTGCCAGAAGCTCACTTTTTATTTTTTCTTTTATTTTCTTGGCAATGAATTGTAGCTGCCTGTCGTGCTGCAGAGTTTCTCTTGAAATATTAAGTGTCAAATCAGCCGAATCCACCAGCCCTTGAACAAACCCAAAATAATCTGGAAGAAGGTCGCTGCATTTATTCATTATAAGTACTCCGTTTGAGTATAGTTCCAGACCTTTTTCAAATTCTTTTGTATAGAAATCAAAAGGCGCCCTTGACGGAATATATAGTAATGCATTGTAGCTGGTAATTCCTTCAACACTTACGTGAGTGTATTTTAGAGGCTTTTCAAAGCCAAAATGTTTATCCATGTAGAAATTTTCATAATCTTCAGGTTTTAGCTCGCTTTTGTTTTTTCTCCATATAGGAACCATGCTGTTTAATATTTCATCTTCGAAATAATCTTCATATTCATTTTCGGTTCCTTCTTTCAATTTTCTTTTCTTCATCATCATTTTTATAGGATATTTAATGAAGTTAGAATATTTTTTTACAAGCGATTTTATATTGTACGGATCAAGAAATTCATCATAATTTCCATCATCTGTATTTTTCTTTATCGTTATTATTATGTCTGTGCCTGTTGTTTCTTTTTCGCATGGAGTTATCGTATAGCCGTCTGTACCGTTAGACTGCCATTTATACGCTTCCTCTGAACCTAGTGCCTTGCTTATTACGGTTACTTTTTCAGCAACCATAAAAGCAGAATAAAATCCTACTCCGAATTGTCCTATAATATCAACGCCTTCCTTTACTTCACTGTTTAACTTGAAATCAAAAGATCCGCTTTTTGCAATTGTTCCAAGGTTTGAATCCAATTC
This sequence comes from Sedimentibacter sp., assembly GCA_018436705.1. Classification (GTDB taxonomy): domain Bacteria; phylum Bacillota; class Clostridia; order Tissierellales; family Sedimentibacteraceae; genus Sedimentibacter. Next base: position 13,093 of record JAHDLA010000018.1, on the reverse strand, counting down.
TTCTTTTGCCATGCCTATTCCTGAATCAGATATTTTTAGAGTCCGGTCATCTTCATTTAGAGAAATTCTTATGTAAAAATCATCCTTATTAAATTCTATACTGCTATCTGTCAAAGATTTATAGTAGCTTTTATCAATTGCATCACTTGCATTTGAAATAAGCTCTCTCAAAAAAATTTCCTTGTGTGTGTAAATTGAATTAATCATAAGATCAAGAAGCCTTTTAGATTCAGATTTAAATTGTTTTTTTGCCATAATACATCCCTTCCTTTATTTATAGCTTGTTTGTAATTAAATCGTGCGTTTGTTAGCACTCGATACAAATGAGTGCTAGCTATACTATTATTTTAGCAAATGATTTATATTTGTCAATAGCTTCAATATAAAAAATTGTTGCACAGCTTACGTCAGGGAACTTTGTATTTTGATTCCGCATGCCATATAGGGGATTTCCTAATAAAAAAAGAGCGCTTAGCACTCTTGTTACTGAAAAACATTAAGTTTCAGCATATCTGAAATTTCTGTATATATTCATTATCATGTTCCAAGTTTGCGCATCTACAACCCCTGTGGGCTCTAAACCATATAGCTCTTGAAATACTCTTACAGCAGCAGCTTTATCTTCACCAAAATTTCCATCTATTTTGACGGCAGGTATTTCCGGTATTTTAGTAGACAGATAATTCAGCATTATGTCTAATATAAGAATTCCCGGATATATTTCATTCATACCTTCTCTATATTCTATTCCCATAAAATTGATGAGAGGAAGGTAGATATCTTCTACAGGAACATTTGTCAAAATTACATAAACAGCCTTGTAGATCTCATCCCATGTTTTGAGATCTACTATGCCGGAAGGAGGCAAACCCATTATTTCTTGAAAAACTTTAACAGCATCAGTAGTTTCGGGGCCATAATAAGAGTCAATTGTCACAGCAGGAATTGCAGGATAAACAGAGGAAAGTACATTTAAAAAATATTGGAGCAGTGCAACAACAGGACGATTTCCTTCTTCTAAAATAACATTCGCATACAAATCCAACAGTTCTTGTTGCGATAAACCCTCTGTATTTAATTCATACAGCCTTTCGACAGCTACATAGATTCTTCTGATAAAGTACCATGTTTCCATGTCAACAATTCCTGTAACGGGAAGACCAAAAACTTCTTGAAATACCTTTACGGCTTCTTCTGTTTTTTCATCAAAGTAACCGGTAATATCCACGGTGGGAATAGCAGGATAGTTTTCGGAAATTTTATTTAACGAATGCTGCATTCGGAATACTGATATTCCAGAATCGCCAAGCTTCAATTGTGAACCGGGATATGTTTCTGTTGTAGTTGTAGGGATATTGCTTTCAACAAGAAGAATATCATCACCGTAATAGTACTTTAAAATATCTAAAGCATTGAAGCCTTGATTTGCTAAGTCTACGGTTCCCCACTGAAGAAGGCCCTCACATTGGACCTCTCGTCCATCACAAAATACGGCAAATAAAGGCTCCACGTGTCCGGACCTTATAATATATTGGTCGAATATTTCATTAGTTAAGTCTGAAATATTGCTGAATATACCTCTGTTTGGAACGTATGCCTGATCATATTGAGGAGAGCTGGTAATGTCAAAATCGTAGCCTCTTGCTCTGTACCATTCAGTAAAAACTCTGTTCATAGTAGTTGATATTATAGCATAAATGTTTGCTCTGAGTGCTTCTTCCGGCCAGGTAGGATACAACTCGCTGGAAGCAACATTCTTTATATAATCTATATACGGCACTGTAACATTTAATGCACTTTTATCATCAGGTGAACCCAGATGTACAGTTATTTCCAGTGGAAAAGGAACAATCACATGAGGAAGAGTTTGTGCAGGTATTATTATATTAGATTCAGGTGTACTCATAAATTACCTCGTTTCATTCAGTTTGTTCAAGAACAGTGTCTGTAAGTTGACTTGCCGATCTATTGTCTGAAAATCTAAGCTGTCTGTATACATCCACAATTTTATTCCAAGTTTGCTGTTCTATTATACCGGTAGGTGTTATCCCGTACATAGTTTGAAAAGCAATTACAGATTCAGTTGTGTTAGAATCAAATGTACCAGTAGGATCTATAGAAGGAATGTCAGGAATAGCATTTGAAATAAATTCTAAGTACTGTTGCATAATATAAACTTCGGAGCCTTCTGAACCTTCGCTGTATGTTTCACCCGGATATAAGAGCGCGGGAAGCGAAATAGCAGTAGGCGGCAAAGTGTTAAGTATCCCCTGCATGCTGTAATACATATTGTTCCAGGTTTCACTGTCGATTTCTCCGGTTACTGGAATATTAAATGTTTTTTGAAATTCTGTTATCGAATTTATAGTCTTGGTATTCAACATGCCATTTATATCTACGGCAGGTATGGATGAATGATAAGCTGAAAATACATTTAAGAAATATTGCACAAGCTGAACTTTTGGACTAACTTCAAGAGCTTCATTGCTATTCTCTAAGTTTGGCAGTATTTCAGCAGCCAGAGAGTTGTCTGCAGTTGTTTGAGCAAGTTTCTTTACAGCAGAAAATACTTTTCTTATTTCATACCATGTTATTTTGTCTATTATTCCTGTTACAGGCAGATTAAATATATGTTGAAACTGTTTAACGGCAATCTCCATTGATTCATCAAATGTTGGCGTTATAGGAGATATTTTAGGAATAGAAGGAAAATTAACAGATATAGCATTCAAAGCATTTTTTGTATTTAGGACGGCTGGACCACTATCTCCAAGAACTAATGGACCGCCCGGAAAAGCTTCTTCATTTATTGATTTATCGACGAACCCGGGTACTTGAAGTTCCATTATATCACCTTCCGTTCTTTTCTTTTAAGGTTATTATGAGTGCCATATTTCCTAAAAATCATATTTATATTCCTAGATGGTTTTGTTTTGGTATATTGATTTTTCTTAATAATCACAGGAACACACCTTTCTATTATAATCCTTGTATTATCAATATATGCAGTACAACGGAAATTGATTTATTGTATATAATATTAAAGAAATAAACATTCTATGAGTATAAAGATATTGACAAGAATTTTATAATATAATATACTTTGAAAGTCAAAGTAATAAATTTAATGTTTGACTTTATCGTTGAAATTTATTATTTTATATATTGGCAACCATATATGTAAAGAAAGGCAGGAGGAAAAAATTGCCAAACGAAAAAATAGCGGAACTCAGAGAAAAAACAAAAAAAATAATGCTTGGCGGCGGTCAGATGTCTGTGGATAAACAGCACAAAAACGGAAAACTTACAGCTAGGGAAAGAATAACAAAGCTGCTTGATGAAAATAGTTTTGTGGAACTAGATGCATTTGTTGAGCATAGGTGCGCAAACTTTGGAATGGAAAAGAAATCTGCACCGGGTGAAGGGGTCGTTTCGGGTTATGGAACGATAGACGGTAGATTAGTATACATATATGCACAAGATTTTACTGTCATAGGCGGCTCATTGGGAGAAATGCATGCAGCAAAAATAGTAAAAGCTCAGCAAATGGCAATAAAAGTAGGAGCTCCATTGATCGGTATAAACGATTCCGGCGGCGCCAGAATTCAAGAAGGAGTGGATGCTCTGTCAGGATACGGAAAAATATTTTACAATAATACACTTGCTTCTGGGGTTATTCCTCAAATATCTGTCATATTAGGTCCGTGTGCCGGAGGGGCGGTTTATTCTCCCGCATTGACTGATTTTATATTTATGGTCCAAAATGTGAGCAAAATGTTTATTACTGGGCCGAATGTAATAAAGACTGTTACAGGTGAGGTTGTGTCCGGTGAAAAATTGGGAGGAGCAATGACTCACAATTCAATAAGCGGTGTTGCTCATTTTGTTGATGATTCAGAGGGAGAATGTATGAGACATATAAGAAAGTTATTGACATTTTTACCGCAAAATAATTTGGAAACAGCACCTGCTAAGGAAGTTAATGATGATTTAAACAGAATAGATGAATCCTTGAATGATATAATACCTGAAAATCCAAATAAAGCATATGATATGAAGGATGTAATTTATTCTATTGCTGATGATAAAGAATTTATGGAATATCAACCTTGCTACGCTTTGAACATAGTAACGGGTTTCATGAGATTAAACGGAAGAAGCATAGGAGTAATTGCGAGCCAGCCAAAAGCATTGGCAGGATGTCTGGATATTAACGCATCTGACAAGGCGGCAAGATTTATAAGAACCTGTGATGCTTTCAATATTCCTCTTCTTACATTAATGGATGTTCCTGGGTTTTTACCAGGCACTCACCAAGAATACGGAGGGATTATCCGACACGGGGCAAAGATGCTGTATGCATATTCAGAGGCAACAGTTCCAAAGGTTACCGTAATTACAAGGAAAGCCTACGGCGGTTCTTATATAGCAATGTGCAATAAAGAATTAGGCGCAGATATGGTATTGGCGTGGCCGACAGCGGAGATAGCAGTAATGGGACCTGAAGGTGCTGCAAACATAATATTTAAAAAGGATATAGAAATTTCAGAAGATAAAGATAAAACGCGCAGAAATAAAATAGAGGAATATAGAAACACCGTTGCAAATCCTTATATTGCTGCAGCAAGAGGATATGTTGATGCAGTCATTGAACCCTCACAGACAAGAAAAAGAATAATAAGTTCATTTGACATGTTAACAAGTAAAAGAGTTTTAAAGCCAGAAAAGAAGCATGGCAATATTCCCCTGTAGAGAGGTAAAATAGATGAGTTTTCTAAACAAATTATTTAAAAATAAAAATGACGAAAAGTTTGAAATTAATGATCATTATTCTGCTGCAGAAGAAGATGAAATAACAGCAGCAATAGCTGCAGCGTTATCATTAATGGACGAAGAAGAAGAGGTTGTTGCTGCCATAACTGCTGCCATTGCATGTATGTTAGGTAAGAGCACTGATGATTTTATTGTAAAAAATATAAAGAGAACTTCTGAAATTGACTCTATATGGGCATTAAGCGGAAGAATTAAGTTAATGAGATAACGGAGGAAAAAATGAAAAAATTTAATGTAACTGTAAACGGAAAAGCATATGCAGTAGAAGTTGAGGAGGTTGGTGCAAATCAAGGAGCATTTACATATCAACCTGTACAGCAGCCTGTACAGGTTGAGAAAGAACCTGCTAAACCAGTTGAACCTGCTCCCCAGGCAGCACCTGTAAAAAAGGTACAATCTGATAGCACAGAAGGCGAAACGATATCAGCCCCAATGCCTGGCACTATACTGGATGTTAAAGTGTCAGAAGGTCAAAGCGTTAAATCCGGAGATATTTTATTTATACTTGAGGCAATGAAAATGGAAAATGAGATAGTATCTCCTAAGGACGGAGTAATAAATAAAATTTATATTTCTAAATCAGCAACGGTTAGCACGGGAGATTCACTGGTAACAATAGGATAAATAATTAAATTTTCTTAACTCTTCTTTTAAAAAGAAGAGTTTTTTTTTGAAGTAATATGTGATAAAATGTAGAAACATGACTATGCTAGGGATTAGGGATAGACCTTACATTATTGAAATAAGGGGAATGAAATGGTAAGCAATGAAGATATAATCAGATTACAGCTGGTTAATGGGTTAGGAAGAAAAACAATAACTAAAATTTTAAGATACATTGAAAACAGAAAAATAAAGTTTAATAACTTTCCCGATATAGTAAAGCTGTTGAAGGATATGGGAGTTAAGAGGCTTAAAATTGACATGGAAAAAATAGAAAGAGATGCATTGGAAATTTTTGAATGCTGTAAAAAAAATAAGATTAAAATTATAGGCATATATGATGAAAGATATCCAAAGAGGCTTAAGACTATAGAAGATAAACCATTAATTCTTTATGTAGATGGTGATCAGGATTTACTTAATCAGGAAAACAGTATTGCCATAGTAGGATCAAGGAATCCTTCACAGGAGGGATACGAAGTCAGTTCAATCTTTGCAGAGAGACTTACAGAGGAGCAGTGCTGCATAGTAAGTGGTTTTGCATCAGGTTGTGACGAGTCTGCTCATAATGGATGTCTACAAGCCAGAGGAAAAACAATTGCAGTTATACCTTCAGGGCATCTTCATGTAATTAAAAATAACAAAGCTTTGTATAATATGATAATTATAAACGGCGGCGCAATAGTATCAGAGCTGCCTCCAAACGCAAAGACAGAAAAACATGCCTTTATAGATAGAAATAGGATTGTTGCTGCTCTCTCTGACGGAATAATTGTGATAGAAGGAGGACAGAGAGGCGGAACTTCGCATACTGTTAAATTTGCGAACGCTTATAACAAGCCTGTTGCGTATACAACAAGCTTTTCATTTGCAAAACAAACATCAATATTCAGCAATAATGTTGAGATAATAGATAGCTTTGAGAAACTTGTAAATTTTAAAAAAAAATCGTGTAAAAAAAATCTTGACAAAGTAGCAGTGCAGTAGTATAATCAATTTTGTTGCTGACGAAGCGACTTCGCGGATGTGGCGGAATTGGCAGACGCACTAGACTTAGGATCTAGCGGGATACCGTGGGGGTTCGAGTCCCTTCATCCGCACTAACAGATGAACCTATCAAATTATGGTAGGTTTATTTTTTTACTCTAAATTGTACAAAAACCTCACAAAATTATTTGAATATTAAGTTAGAAAAAACAGCCATTCAAAAGAATAACACAATCAACTCCTGTTAACATAATATATTACAAGAAATAAATTATGGAGCGAGGTAAGAAATGAATATTGTTGTGGAAACTGACAGGTTAATTATAAAAGAATTTGAGGAAGCAGATGTTCTAAGCCTTTATAAAATAGAAAGTGATAAGAAAATTATTGAATTTTTACCGTGGGTTAAATTAAGTAACGAAAAAGAATGCCGAAGGCAGATAAAGAAATATATAAATGAATATAAAAAAAACAAATTGAACAGCTGGGCGGTAGCAATAAAAGAAACAGGCGAAATAATTGGTATAACACGTTTGATATATTCAAATAAAATAAAAGGAGTCGAACTGGGAACAAAAATTCTACCAGAATACTGGAATAAGGGATATGCATCTGAATTAAGCAGAGCAATTGTTGATTATGGATTATATGAATTGGGAATTGATGAAATAACGGCGGTAACGGATATTAATAATGCAGGGGCCATAAAATCACTGATAAATATGGGCATGCAACTTAAAAAGTACGGCTATTATAATGGAACAGAGGCGGCTTTTTATAGCATAAAAAGAGAATAGTAATATAACGTCATATATTCAACTATTTTGTTGACAAATATATGGGGGTATGATACTATTAACTTAATTAAATAGGCAAAATTTTCTAAAGGAAATGGCGCAAAGCTATAGGGTCTAACCCATGAAAATGGTATGACAGCCAGTTGCTGTACGTTGGTACATTTATGATTGTTAGCTTTGCTGTCTCCAGCAAAGCTTTTTCTATGCCATTGAATATGAAAAGGCCTATACAGGAGTTGACGAGCTATGAAAATATTAAGAATATTGATTATTTCATTGATTATGATAATTGCTTTTTCATCTGCTGCATATGGTGAAGATTTGTACAAAGGATCAAAATCAGAAATTGATGTGTCGGATTCTGCTGATGGCTATATAAAAGTAAGATATTTAGATGAAACTACAAAAAAGCTTAAGGTAATAATTGAAAAAGAATCTGAGCAATATACATATGACTTAAACAATAAAGGAGAATATGATACATTTCCACTTCAGATGGGAGACGGAAAGTATAAGATTAGAGTGTTTGAAAACATTAGTTCAAACAAATATGCTACGAAACAGACCATAAGTATTGATGTTAAGTTAAGTGATCCAAATGCTCCATATTTAGTATCAAATCAAATGGTGAATTATTCAGACGATTCTGACACTGCAAAAAAGGCAGAGGAGCTTACTGAAGGGAAAGCAACAGATATAGAAAAAGTAGATGTTATATATGATTATGTAATTTCAAACATTGTATACGACAACGATAAGGCAAAGACAGTAAAGAGCGGGTATCTTCCTGTTCCGGATGAGATACTTAAAAGTAATAAGGGCATATGCTTTGATTATTCGTCTGTGATGGCAGCCATGCTTCGATCACAATCAATTCCTACAAAGCTTGTAACTGGGTATTCCTCAAATTTAAGCGCATACCACGCTTGGAATGAAATTTATACAGAAGAAACAGGGTGGATAACCTTAAATGAGATGTATTTTGACGGAGAACATTGGAAGCTTATGGATTCGACAGTTGCTTCAACAGCGAAACAATCCAATAGCCCTAGAGTTATAGAACAGACGAACAAACTAATAGATTCAAAATATTACACAAAAAAATATGAATATTAAATGCATGGGAGGGCGTAAGCCCTCCCTGAATTTTTATATTAATTTTCTTGCCATTGCATCTGGATCCATGGCATAGAGCAAGGCATTCTCCTTTGTTATCATTCCGCTTCTATATAACTCTAAAATACTTGTATCCATAGATTTCATTCCTTTTCCGTCCAAAGAATAAATGACACTGTTTAGCTGATGCACTTTAGAGTCTCTAATTAAATTTGAAACAGCATTATTAACTACCATAACTTCAAATGCAGCAGCTCTGCCTAAAACAGGAGAAGGAATCAAGTGCTGGGATATTACAGCTCTTAGCTGCATTGACAGCTGTATTCGTATTTGCTGCTGTTGATTGGAAGGAAATACGTCGATTATTCTGTCCATAGTATTTGCGGCTCCTGTTGTGTGAAGGGTTGAAAGGACAAGGTGCCCTGTTTCAGCTGCTGTAAGAGCAATTTCTATAGTCTGCAGATCTCGCATTTCACCGATAAGCATTACATCTGGGGCTTGTCGAAGGGCAGATCGAAGGGCTGAAACATAGTCTTTAGAGTCTGTAGTTATTTCTCTTTGACTTACTATAGATTTTTTATGCTTATGTATAAATTCAATTGGATCTTCAAATGTCATTATGTGACAGTTGCGTTCGCTGTTTATTTTATCGATTATGCATGCAAGTGTAGTAGATTTACCGCTGCCTGCCGGCCCTGTTATTAAAATTAGCCCTTTGGTTTTTGTGTATAAGTTCATGACATCATCAGGTATACCTAATTTATGGGGATTAGGAAGATCAAAAAAAACAGACCGAATAACAGCTGCATATGAATTTCTCTGCATGTATGCACTTACTCTGAACCTCCCGAGTTTTGGCACAGAAAATGAAAAATCAGCATCTCCTATATTGTATAAATCATCAATGTTATCTTTTTTAGCTATTTTAAAAACTTCATAAATAATTACGTAAGTGTCTTCAGCGGTTAGAGGAACATCGTCGGCCGAGACAATTTCTCCCATTATTTTATAAGAAAGAGGTCTCCCTGCTATAATAAAAATATCCGAAGCCTTCTTTTCAATAGCATATCTAAAAATGTCTATAATTTTCTTCATCTTTATTCAAATCCTTCCCATAGGTTGTAGTTTTCTTCTTTGTAATCCGGTAGCTCAATTGATGATAATTTCCATTTTTCAATATCATAATTTAGTTGCTGAGCGTTTTTATCGAAGTTAATGACTAATGTTACACAGATTTTTTGATTTTTTTCACCAATTGATTCATAATAAATTCTCGCTGAATCATTAGTTTGGTCAACTATTGAGATGTTATTAACTTGATCAAGTAAAAGCACAACATCAGATATATTTTCTAAGTTCTTATCTGAAATAAGCGCATCATATATTTCAGCCAGCTTTTCTTCGGCATTTCCGTGGATATTATAGTAATCAAAGTTCATTTCAGCTGTTTTTTTTGACAATTTTAAATCAGAATAAGCAGTTGTAAATGATAATACGGAAAAAATTGTGAGGCATAAAGAGACAAATATAATTACTATGAGAGATCCCCCCATACCTATTGATACACTGGAAGATTTATGTTTTCTGTTTTCCACAGTTACCTCCTTACATCGTTAAGCGGGAAGAATTTTTTGGTTTCAATTTTATATACGACTGTATTAGTGTGCTCCCTATCAATAAATGGATATGGCTTTGATTTAAGGGCGGTTATTACAATGTCTTTTAGAGTTCCCGAGCTTCTGTTTGAACTGTTGATTTCAATTATTATGCTATATTCGCTGCTGTGTTCTGAACACGCAGTCCAGGTATTACTGAAATAGCGTATATAACTAATGCTGTTTCCATTTGATTTAACTGTGTTGAAGTTTCCGACCATGTAATCGTTCATTTCATCTATGGTATTAGAAGATTTAATAATTTCTGCAGTTGATTGTACTATATTTCCGGCTGTAACCATATCATTTGCTTTTATTTGAGTAAATTTTGCTGCTGCAAAGCAGTTTAAGATTATTACTCCTGATACGGCGAATATTAATATGGATATAATTATTTCAACCAGAGATAATTCTAAATTTATAGATACCTTGTTTTTCATTTTAACCTCTTATTCAGAATATAAATTTATTATAAGTTCAGAAGTTTTATTACTTTCAGATGTAGTAAACTTGTACAAATCACTAGAAAGTTTTTCTATTTCGAAGTTTTCTATATCCATTATCCTCATTCCGTCATCAGGATTAAATTTCATGCCTGCATCTGTAAACATTTCGTAAATGCTGTTATCATAATAATAAATCCATGTTTCGTAATTTTCTGTATCATATGTTTCAGTTATGACTATTGCATTACTACCATTTACATCTTCAATACGGATATTGCCGTTCTCGTCATTTTGACGTATTTTATTTGAAACATATGACAAAGAAACTCTTTTTGTATAATTAGAGTTCCTATTGCAATTAATATCCAAGTATACATCTTTTCCAAGCAATATAATCATTACTGATAAAATAACAATCATCAGGAAAAGAAGCATAATAAAAACAAATTGAAACGAAAATTTATTTAAATTTTTTTCTTTAATCATTTAGCTCTTCCTTATTTTAAATATATTTCTATATCAGGCATTATATTTGAAGCAAAAATAGAGTAGCTTATTACATACTTGTTATAATCAATAATTAATCCGTATTCATTTTCCAAATACGTAATATCAGGTGGATAAAATCCTTCAATTGCGTAACACTGAACAGCACTTCTCTTAATCGCATCTGCTAATATGTCGTACTTTTCCTTTTCAGCTGAGCTATGAACATTTTCAACAGAATTATAAAAATAGCAGATAAAAAAAATAATAAAAATTATTGTAAAGATTTTTAATTTAATATTTTTCAACATATAAATCCTTTCTTAAGCAATTGAAGACATTATATTCATTAAAGGAAGCATGACAGAAATCAATATAAATCCGATTACAATGCATAAGGTACCTACAAGAACTGGTTCTATCAACGAAACCGCTCTATTTATAGATTGATCTGCTTCAGATTCGTATATGTTTGTAAGTTTCCTCATTACAACGTCCATTTCTCCTGTTCGCTGACCCATATTTAGCATTTGCACATGCATGCTAGAAAACAATGATAATTTTGAAACTGATTCAACAAAGTCATTTCCTGAACCTAAATAATCACTGCATTTTTTGATTTTGCTTTTTAGTTCGAGTTCTTGTACTATGTCGAGAAGTGTATTGATTGAACTTTCAACATTCATTCCGCTTGATAACAGCAAAGACATGCTTGAAGCAAATCTGTAAGCAGTAATTTTTTTCATTATTGATTTTGAAAAGACAAAATTATTTAAAAGTTTATTTAAAATTGTTTTTCCGCTGTCTGTACGGGAAAGTATGTATGCAACAGCAATTAATATCATTGATGCGAGCACAGTAATTAAGACAACCTTACCTATAATGACACCTGTTGAAAAAGATATTGCAAACGAGTTTTTAGTATATCCTAGCTCTTGGATCATGCTTTCAAATATTGGAAATATTTTTGTGACAAGAATAATAATTACAAAAGACATCATAATAAACAGCATTAAGGGATAAAATACAGAATTTCGTATCTTTGATTTTAAATAAGATTCTCTATCATAGTATTCTGCTAAAGCGTTTAATACATCATCTAACCGCCCTGTTATACTTCCTATCTGACACATATTTATTATATATGGAGGAAAGCAACCGGAATGTTCCATTGCCTTATACAAAGGAACCTTGCCAGAAAGTTCGGATCTTAACAAGCCAAGAACCTGCTTAATATTTCCATCTTCCATGTCAGTGTACATCCAGTTGATACCGTCAGAAATCAGCATTCCCGATTTCAATATCATTGCAACCTGAGTACAAAAATAAGATAATTCAGATGAAGAAAGATTATTAACTGATGCGTTTTTCATATATCCACCATCCTGTATAATTTGTAGCATTTAAATAATTATATTATAATTAGGTTTTAAACTCAACAATATTATCTATAATTTTACATAATTCGTTAAAATTCTCATAAATGTTGAAATTTATAATGATAGGCATATGTTTTGAATGAAACATTCGTCTTTTACTTCATATAATAGTTTTGTTCTCTACCAGCTAAGTAAAAAATTCTGAATGTAAGTAAAAGGAAACTAAAATAATAAAAAGGGGATTGACAAAGGCAATCAAGTAAGCTACAATAATAAAGCACTTCGGATTTGGAACAATTAGGTGAAAATAAATATAAAAATACATAGAAAAAACAGTTGACATTGAATTCGAGTTGTGCTAAGCTAACAAAGCTGTCGACGAGGCAGCAAACAAAATAAAAATCATACTTGACACGAGTTGTTAAATGTGATAAAATTTCATTCTGGTCTATAAAGACTTGGAGCTAATAAAAGAAATAAAAAATAATGGTTGACAGCATCGACAAGATGTGATAAGCTATTCAAGCTGTCGCAAAAAACAGCAAAGAACCTAGACAATAAAACAGCATAAGAACCTTTGAGAGTTCAAATAAAAAAAGAACCAAAGTAAAGAAAGACAAAGATAAGCTAAGCGCTATCTTGAGCAAGAATATAAAACGAGAGTTTGATCCTGGCTCAGGACGAACGCTGGCGGCGTGCCTAACACATGCAAGTCGAACGAAGTATGTTTT